>NZLU01000039.1 GCA_002692725.1 Ponticaulis sp.
AGAGCCAGAGCCAGAGCCAGAGCCAGAGCCAGAGCCAGAGCCAGAGCCAGAGCCAGAGCCAGAGCCAGAGCCAGAGCCAGAGCCAGAGCCTCCCGCGCCTGTGGCCAAACAGAATTTCTTCCAGCGTCTGACGTCTGGCCTCTCCCGGTCGTCAAACAAGCTGACCGAGGGCCTCACCAGCGTTTTCGTCAAGAAACGGCTGGATGATGAGACCCTTGAAGAGCTCGAAGATCTTCTGATCACCTCCGACATGGGATCAAAGGTAGCCAGCCGGATCACGACCAATCTTGCCAGAGACCGGTTCGATAAAGAAGTCTCCGAAGACGAAATCAAAACGGCACTGGCAACCGAGATTGAAGACATTCTCCGCCCGCGCGAAGTGCATGTCGATTTTGCCGACGGCCCAAGCCCGCGCATCGTTCTGTTTGTCGGGGTGAATGGCTCCGGCAAGACAACGACGATTGGCAAGATCGCCTCAAAGCTGAAGGCGCAGGGCGCCAAAGCTCTGCTGGTCGCGGGTGATACCTTCCGCGCGGCTGCGATTGAGCAGCTCACCGTCTGGGGCGAACGAGCGGACATTCCCGTTCTGTCCAAGCCAACCGGCGCTGACGCCGCGGGTCTGGTTTACGAGGCTGTAGAAAAGGCGAAAGCCGAAAATCTCGACCTCGTCCTGGTCGATACAGCTGGTCGTCTGCAGAACAAGGCCGAGCTCATGGACGAACTCGCCAAGATTATCCGCGTGGTTCGGAAACTCGATCCGGATGCCCCACATGATGTCTTTCTGGTGCTTGATGCAACGGTCGGCCAGAATGCTCTGTCTCAGGTCGAAGCCTTCCGCCATACGGCACGGGTGTCAGGCCTTGTCATGACCAAGCTCGACGGCACGGCCAAGGGTGGCGTACTCGTGGCCATCGCTGATGCGCACGATCTGCCTATCCATTTCGTTGGCGTGGGTGAAAGCGCGGAAGACCTGCAGCCCTTCTCGGCGCGAACCTTTGCGCGGGCACTTGTCGGGCTGGACGATTGAGCACGGAACTGATTGCGATTGGCCTGGGGCTGGTTTCGGCCTTCACTCTGGCCTTCGCCAATCTGGTGGTCAAAGCCACAAACGACATTCTGGTCACGCGGGCCATTTTGTCAGCCTCCTGCGCCCTTCTTGTCGCGCCGGTTGCCTTTTTCGTGCCCTTGCCAACGCCGGAATTGTGGGCAGCGATCGCGATCTCAATCCCCACACATTTCTTTTATCAGATGAGCATGATCCGCGCTCTGCACCGCGGGGATCTCTCACTGGTCTTTCCGGTCATGCGTGGCTTGGCACCACTTCTTGTCGCGATTGGGGCGTTCGTTTTTCTCTCTGAAACACTCTCACCCATCGCCTTGGTCGGACTACTGATTTCTGTCGTGGCCGTCATCAGCTTTGGGTTTCTTCAGGGCGCAAAGACCTCTTCCACCAAGTCCGTGAGCCGTTCAGCCCTCTTCTGGGCTGGCATGACGGCGCTTGGCGTGATGGCGTACAATGTCGCCGATGCGCGCGGTGTACGTCTTGCTGAGAACCCGCTCACCTTTGTGGTCTGGCTGTTCATGCTCGATTGGGTAGGTACCATGCTGGTGGCACTGATTGTCCGGAAAGATCGTTTCCTCGCAGCCGCGCGTCCTGTCATACGAAATGGCGTGTCGGGCGGCGTGCTTTCGGTGGTCAGCTATGGTGCGGCCCTGTTCGCGCTCAACATGATTGAAGCGGCGCGTGTGACCGCCATCCGTGAAACGGCTGTTGTTTTCGGCGCATTGCTTGGCTGGTTGATCCTGAAAGAAGGGATCGGACCGAGGCGAATCATCGCCTCGGTCATTCTGGTATTTGGTCTGGCGCTGATGCAGCTCGGCGCTTAAGCAGTTTGCGTCCACCGGATCGCCGATTTGGCAACGCGTTCGCCGAGCAGACGACCGGTTTCAAGTTCACATGCCACTGGCGCTTCCTCCGGGGATGTATCCACCGGTGAATGTGCGCCAACACCCAGCCAATAGCCGCCGCGATTGGTCGCATCATCCCAGCGATGCTCTTTCATGTTGAAGCCGGATGGCACACCGAGGCCGACCCAGACCATGCCGTGTTGCGCGGCCAGAATGGCAAATTGCTGCAATGTTTGCAGCTTATCGCCGGAGACAGAGCCGGAATTGGTGAAGCCGGCGGCCAATTTGTCCGCCCAGCCTTGCGTCATCCACACTTTGGACGTGGCGTCCTGGAAGGCTTTAAACGTCGCAGACGCGGAGCCCATATAGGTCGGCGCGCCGAAAATGATGGCATCTGCAGAGTTCAACTCATCCCATGGGCCTTCATCGGGCTTGGTCAGGTCATCTGCTTTCAGAAGGACAGCATCGACCCCAGCCCGCCGCACACCTTCTTCCACGGCTTCGGCCAGCTTCGCCGTATGTCCGTATCCGGAATGATAAACTATCGCTACTTTCGTCATGACAATTCCCTTGAATTAAATGCGTGACGCAGCAAATCTAGCGAACAGTATCGGTTGTGTTAGTACACACTTTTTGGTAACTATGGAAAAATGTTTTCCGGAGATGGCCCATGTTGAAGATTTCTGATCCAGACCGCGCCGAAGTTCTGGAGATTGAGGCGTGCCCATCGCGTATGGTGTTGGAGATGTTGGCAGACAAATGGAAGCTATTGGTGTTTCATTCTCTTCGTCAGCAATCGGTCATGCGAAACGGTGAACTAATGCGCACCATATCTGGCATCAGCCAGAAAATGCTTACACAAACCCTCCGCTCTCTCGAGCGCGATGGCCTGATCCTGCGGAAAGACTATCAGGAAGTGCCGCCGCGCGTCGAATATAGCCTGACCGATCTCGGACAAACCCTTTGCGAGCCCATTCAACTCATTTCAGATTGGGGAATTTCCAATATGGGATGTGTCATCAGCGCACGAACCAATTTTGATGAGCGTGAATCTGTCACTTCTGATTAATCTGGTTTTGAGGCCTTTGCGATAAGGCTCTCCCGGTAAGGGAGAGGCTCGAATTGCCCAATCTGGTCAAACATCTGTTCGGATATCTACCGGTCAATCTGGTTGCGGCGCTGGTTCAGTTTGGCATTGTCTATGTGTTTACGCGGCTTTTGGGAGCCGCCGAATACGGACGATATGCGCTGGCACTCTCGACCATGCATCTGGTACACACATTCACTCTGACCTGGGTTGAGGCGGCTGGTTACCGCTTTAATGGTGAGGCTCAGGCCAAGAATACCATTCCCGTTCATTATCGCACCAGCATGGCACTCAGCGTGGTGTCCGTGCTTCCGGCCCTTCTTGTTCTGGTCATCGTTTGGTTCATGGCGTCCGATGCGCCGGGCTATCAGTCTATTCTGCCCTGGCTTTTGATCCTCTTGCCGGTCTCTGTCATCGGAAATCTCGCCCAGCAAACCCATAAGGCGGGCCAGCGAATCGGTCGCTATTCCATGGTCGAAATGGGACGTCTGATTGGCGGATTTGTCATTGGCACCGCGCTCGCCTGGTTCTGGGGCGTAGGCGCAGCGGCGCCCATTATCGGCGTCACCGTCTCCTACTCCATTGCCTGCATCACTGAAGGCATCTGGCTGTTCAGAAACTCCAAAGGGGGCGGGTTCGATCATGAACAGGCGCGCCGCTATGCGGCTTATGGCCTGCCAATCGCCGGCGCGCTCGTGCTCGATCTGATCTTGTCCGCATCCGACCGATTCCTGATTGCGTTCTTCATAGATGAAGCCGCAGTCGGGGCCTATGCAGCAGGCTATGGCATTGCGGACAAAACCACATTGATGATCTGCGCCTGGGCCGCTATGGCCGCCTCTCCGCTTTTGATGGCCGCTTACGAAAAGGGCGATCAGACCGAGATCGACTCTGCGGCTAAAGGCATGGCCCAGTCACTTCTGCTCATCGCCGTACCGTCCGCCGTCGGAATATGGGTGACGTCGGAGCCACTCTCTCAGGTGATGATCGGTGAAGCCCTGCGCGATGAGGCCCGCCGGATCATGCCGTGGATTGCAGTCGCCGGACTCTTCAACGGCCTGCTCATTCACTATTTTTCAGAAGCCTTCCAACTCTCACGCAAGACGTTTGAACGTGCGCTGATCATGCTCGTACCCGCTCTGGCGAATATCGTGCTCAACATCATTCTTCTGCCCATGATCGGGCTGATGGGCGCAGTTTACGCGACTGTCGGCTGTTACGTGCTTGGCGTGGCTCTGCTGGCTGCCTTTGGACGCCGTCATGTCCGTCTGCCAATTCCGGCAATGGATCTGGCCAAAATCATTATCGGCTGTGTTGCCATGGCTGGGTCAGTCCAGCTCATCCCGTCATTTGGAGGACTGCCCGAGCTCATTCTGAAAGCGGGTGTCGGTGTTGTGGTCTATGGCTTCAGCGTGGTGGCGCTCAATGCGGCTGGCGCGAGGGACATGGTGCGAAAGCTGATCCATCGGGTCCGGCCACCAAAGCATTCGGGCACAGTCGCCTGAGGAATATCAGCGCGAATTCGAAAATCGATTGAACTCTTTGTCAGAATGGTGCGTAAACAGCATCATGACCGAAACACCAGAAACTTCCGGCGACGCCAAGAGCAAAAACCCCACCAATCTGTGGGCGGAGCTTGGGCCGACCATCGCTTTCATCGCGACCTACACCATCATGGGCCGCTTCTTCCCTGAAGGCGATGGCGCATTCACCAAAGACGCTGCGATCTTTTGGGCGACCGGCGCGCTTATGGTCTCAACGGCTGTTGTGATCATCTACAAGCTGCTCAATAAGGAAAAAATCCCGCCAATGCTGATCCTTACGGGCAGTGTGGTCGGGTTTTTCGGTGTGCTGACAATCGCGCTCCAGCAGGAAGCCTTTGCTTATATCAAGCCGACCATTATCAATTCATTGTTCGCAATCGTCCTTTTGGGTGGGCTCGCCATGGGCCGGAACTTCTGGAAAATGATGCTCGAACATGCCTTCGAGCTGCCGGACTTTGCCTGGAACACACTGACCTTCCGCTGGGGATTGTTCTTTATTTTTCTGGCGCTGCTCAATGAATTTCTCTGGCGTTATTTCTGCCCGCTTCCAGACTCCCCGCTTGCGCTGTTTGGCATTACATTTGTGCCGACCGAAGCCTATTCCCTCTTCGGCGTGGATTTCGGCACGCGCGATCAGGAATCCGTCTGGGCCTGGATGAAGCTTGGTAATTTCTTTGTGGTCGCAGCCTTCATGCTGGCGAACCTGCCCTATACGATGAAACATTGGCAGGGTGAAAAGCCGGGTGCCTAGCGCGTCATGTGATCACTATCGGCTGGGTTTCCAAAGGGCGGATAGTCCTCGCGCCCTTCAACGCTCTTCCAGTTTTTGAGTGCCCAGACGGCAGACGGAAAGGCCATGTCTTTCCAGGGTATCTCGTCCCAGGTGACAAGCTTTACCTCCTGACTTTCCGGACCCGGAGCGACATCGGGATTGAGCAGTCTGGCTTTGAACATCACCTGCACTTGGCTGATCCTCGGAATGGAATAAACCGCAAGCACGCGCTCAATCTCGATATCGGCACATGCTTCTTCCTGTGCTTCACGCATGGCGCCTTCTTCCACGGTTTCCCCGTTTTCCATAAATCCTGCAGGCAGGGTCCAGAACCCGAGGCGCGGTTCAATGGCGCGCTTACAAATCAAGATCTTGTCCTTAAAGGTGACAACCGACCCGACCACAATGCGTGGATTAATATAATCGATGAAGTCGCATTGCTGACAAACCCGTCGCTCGCGATCATCGCCTTCGGGTATTTCCATCCGGAATTCGGATTTATTCTTTGTCACAATATTCACCCTCTCCGGCGCCAGACTTTCAATTCCTGGTTTTTTGTATAAAACGTCCGCACACGATCAGTTTCACCAGACTGAAACATTTGAGTTTTATACTGGCATTGGAAAACGCAAATTGGAATGCCGCGAGATCGGGAGAGTACGTTGACACCACAGGATACAG
The DNA here is from genome assembly GCA_002692725.1 of Ponticaulis sp. Taxonomy (GTDB): domain Bacteria; phylum Pseudomonadota; class Alphaproteobacteria; order Caulobacterales; family Hyphomonadaceae; genus Ponticaulis. The sequence continues at coordinate 5,993 of NZLU01000039.1, forward strand.
AAACGCAATTCAGCCTCGATCGTTCGGCCAGTCATTTGCTTCATCGCGCACAACAATTTGCGGCGGAACAGTTTGAAGGCCTGGGCGATGCTGACATCACGCTTCGCCAATTTGCCGTGCTCGCCGCAGTGCAGGAACAGGAAGGCTGCTCGCAGTCAGATCTGGTTAAAACCACCGGCATTGATCGCTCCACGCTGGCCGACATGGTTCAGCGTCTTGAGAAACGCGACCTGCTCGAACGCCGCACGGCATTGCATGATGCGCGCGCCAAATCGGTCCATCTGACAGATCCTGGTCGTGAAGCGCTCGATAAGTCAGCGCCGATTGTTCAGAAGGCGGACGAAGCCATTTTGTCCATGCTGCCAAAGAACCGCCGCCGTGCATTTGTCGGTATTCTCGGTCTTCTCGCCAATGTAGATGGCGTCGATTTCAACGAACTCGACTCCCCGGTCGACGTGAAGGCGAAAAAGAAAACCAACGACGAAAAGAAAAAGAAGAAGAAAAAAGACAAGTCCGACAAAAAGTCGAAAAAGAAAAAAGACTGAGGCGTCTTAACGTGCGGCGTCTTGCGGCTGGCCCCGGCGAGCTAAAGCTAGGCGTCGCCTTGCTCAAGCATCTTCAGCCGCTTTTTTGCACTCATCAGTCGACTGAATGTCCATGCCGCGAGCGCTATAAGTGTGACACCGGCTATTCCATAACTCAGCAGGATAAAGGTGTAACCACCTGTCACTTCACCAGTCATTCGCCGCTCCTGTTCATGCGCGCAAGCTTGGCTTCATATTGCCGTTTATAGACCTCGGCCCGCATGCTCGCGATCGTGAAGGCCGCCACAGCCATTCCGGTCGCCAGCAGATTGAACATGGCCGGATACCAGAACTCAGCAGAATAAGTGGACCCGCTCATCGTGATGAGGCCCGCCGGCTGGTGGAGTGTGTTCCACCAGTCTACAGACCATTTGATAATCGGTAGATTGACCACGCCAACCAGACACAGAATTGCTCCGGCGCGCGCGGCATCCTGCTCACGCTGATAGGCAGATCGCAGCGCCATGTATCCCAGGATCAGGAACAATTGAAACAGCATGCTGGTGAGGCGTGCATCCCAGATCCAGTATGTGCCCCATGTCGGTTTACCCCAGAGAGATCCCGTGGCCAGACAGATAAAGGATAAGGCCGCCGCGATGGGCGCCATGGATTTCGCGGCCACGTCAGCGAGGCTGTGTTTCAGGGTCAGATAGAGAAGGCTGGCAATCGCCATGCCCAGATAGACAGACAGCGAAATAATTGCGGCGGGCACATGCACGAACATGATGCGCGCGGTTGGCCCCTGATAGCGCTCCTCTGGTGCGAAACCGAGCGCCCAGGTCCAGCCAATAATGAACATCACAATCGTCAACACCGCCAGCACGGGCAGTAGGGGGCGCGTGAAATTCATAAACCGCTGAGGATTGGCAAAAGTCGAAAACATGAAGATTATCTAGTCCAGTTTCAGGGCGGCTGCCATAGCAAAGGGTGAGATCGCCAATGCGCCCAGCATGTTTGCGGCCAGAAGTGTAAGCCCGGCACCGAACGGTTCTCCCGTGAATGAGAAGGTCAGTTCTTCCGCGCCAAAGATCACGACGGGGACGAAAAACGGCAAGACCAGCAAGGCGACGAGCGGCCCGGACCGCCTCAGGCCCGCTGTCAGTGATGCGCCAACGCCGCCCCACAGATAAATGGTCAGACTGCCGATCAAAACCGGCAGTATGGATGTGATCGTCACTGTTTCGGCGCGCATCATCACACCAGCCACAGGTGTCAGAAGCGCCAGAGGCAGTCCTGAAATCAACCAATGCGCCAGGACTTTGAAGACAGCGACCAATTCCATGGAAACACCGGACAATCGCTGGTGATCCTGCGCGCCAATTTCCAGATCAGCCTGAAAGATACGCTCCAGCGTGGTGAGAGAAGCCAGGCAGAGCGCCACGAAAATCATGCCAGGTGCGATGGCTGAGAGGAGGCGTGGTTCTGTGCCAATCCCCAGAGGCCCGAGAAAAATTGCACCCGCGAAGAATGCGGCCGGCAGAAACAGGCCTGACCCACCCGCCCATGCGAGCATGAGCTCACGGCGGAAAATAGCGAGCGCCCCGATCATTGCCGAAACTCCGAGACATCAAGATAGTCATCCGGTTCAAGCGCAAGCGGGTCATGCAGGGCAGCAAGGCAAAGCCCGCCAGCCGCCAGATGTTCACGGATCACGTCGCACAACAATGCCTGTCCTTTTGTATCGAGCGCGGCAGCAGGTTCATCCAGCAACCAGAGTTTTCGCGGGGTCAGCAGAGCCCGGGCAAGGCCAAGGCGTTTCTTCTGACCAGCAGAGAGGGAATGCGCAGGCACCAAAGCGCGAGATTTTAGGCCAAGGCGCTCAATAATATCCGGTATAGTATCCATGGGCACAGAATGGAGCCTTGCCCAATAGCGCAGATGACTGATCGCGGTTTCAGTCGCGCGCAAACCGTGATCATGCCCCAGATAAAACGGGCCACGGTCTTTCTCCTCGCTCGGTCGAGTCATTGACCCTGTTTCAGGTTCAATAAAGCCTGCCACCATACGAAGGAGTGTGGTTTTGCCAGATCCGTTTGGGCCTTTGAGCGCGGCGAATCGACCAGCATCGAGTTTAAAATTCAGATTGGAAAACAAGAGCGCATAGCCGCGGACCGCCGTTAAATTCTCCAATTTGAGAAAATTTTCGTCCTGATGATGGCTTTTGGGCACGCTAATTAACTCTCCAGACCATTAGACGAATTGCAGATCGTTAAGTGGGACGATATGAACACGCCAAATCCATATCCACTTAGACACTGTGTAGGCAAGCTACACGCGACGGAAGGACAAAGGCTGATGGCATCTCTTGATAGCTTCAAATCAAAGAAAACCCTCACAGTAGGGGATAAGACCTACACGTATTATAGTCTCGAAGAAGCATCGAAAAATGGCCTGGGCGATGTGTCCAGCCTTCCAGCCTCATTGAAAGTGCTGCTTGAGAACCTGCTCCGATTTGAAGACGGAGATACCGTCAAGAAAGAAGACATTCAGGCTTTCGCGGCATGGCTGAACGATAAGGGCTCAGCTCAGCACGAGATTGCCTATCGTCCGGCCCGCGTTCTGATGCAGGATTTCACAGGTGTTCCGGCGGTTGTTGACCTTGCAGCCATGCGTGACGCAGCAAAAGCGCTTGGCGCCGACCCGAAAGCGATCAACCCGCAAGTGCCTGTTGATCTCGTGATCGACCACTCCGTCATGGTCGACTATTTTGGTGGTCCGGATTCCTTCGTCAAAAACGTTGAGCGGGAATATGAGCGTAACAAAGAGCGTTATGAATTCCTGAAATGGGGTCAGACCGCATTTGAGAACTTCCGTGCGGTACCTCCCGGCACCGGCATCTGTCACCAGGTGAACCTCGAATACCTTGCGAAAACCGTCTGGACGAAAACCGAAAACGGCGAAACCGTCGCTTACCCGGATACCTGCGTCGGCACCGACTCGCACACCACAATGGTGAACGGTCTGTCGGTTCTGGGTTGGGGCGTCGGCGGCATTGAAGCTGAGGCCGCTATGCTGGGCCAGCCGGTCTCCATGCTGATCCCGGAAGTCATTGGCTTCAAACTCACCGGCAAAATGGCCGAAGGTGTTACGGCAACAGACCTCGTTCTGACATGTGTGGACATGCTCCGCCAAAAAGGTGTGGTCGGCAAATTCGTTGAATTCTATGGCCCTGGCCTTGCGAACCTCTCGCTCGAAGACGAAGCGACCATCTCCAACATGGCGCCGGAATATGGCGCGACCTGCGGTTTCTTCCCGGTTGACGACGAAACGCTTGATTACCTCAAGACAACTGGCCGTACGGCTGACGAAGTCGCGCTGGTTGAGGCGTATGCGAAGGCGCAGGGCATGTGGCGCGCAGATATGGGCGACCCAACTTATACCTCAACGCTTGAACTCGACATTTCAACGGTCCGCCCAAGCATTGCCGGTCCGAAGCGCCCACAAGACCGCATCACGCTCGACGATGCTGCCACCGCCTTCACCAAAACCATGGATGTAGAGTTCAAAAAATCTGGCGAACTCGACAAATCCGTACAGGTAGAAGGCGAAGACTATGACATCACCAATGGTGACGTCGTCATCGCGGCCATTACTTCATGTACGAACACCTCGAACCCATCGGTTCTGATCGCCGCGGGTCTGGTGGCGAAGAAAGCGCTTGAAAAAGGCCTCAAAGTGAAGCCTTGGGTGAAAACCTCGCTCGCACCCGGGTCTCAGGTCGTGACCGACTATCTGGAAAAAGCAGGTCTTCAGGACGATCTGGACGCGCTGGGCTTCAACCTCGTTGGTTATGGCTGCACAACATGTATCGGTAACTCTGGTCCGCTGCCCGAGAAAATCTCCAAAGCCATCGCGACAGGGGATCTGGTTGCAACATCAGTTCTCTCAGGCAACCGGAACTTTGAAGGCCGGGTAAACCCGGACGTTCGCGCCAACTATCTGGCCTCTCCGCCGCTCGTTGTCGCTTACGCGCTCGCGGGCTCCATGAAAATGGACATCGTCAACGGCCCGCTCGGTGAAGACCAGAATGGTAACCCGGTCTATCTGAAAGATGTCTGGCCGACGAATGAGGAAATCACCGCAATAGTTCGCGAGTGCGTGACGCCTGAAATGTTTGACGCCCGTTATGGCGACGTCTTCAAAGGCGATGAGCACTGGCAGAAAATCGAAGTGAAGGGCGGCGAAACCTATGGCTGGCCGGACTCCACTTACGTTGCGAACCCGCCTTACTTCACCGGTATGGGTATGGAGCCTGCGGCAAGCAAGGATGTGGTCAAAGCCAATATTCTCGGCCTGTTTGGTGAGTCGATCACCACCGACCACATTTCTCCGGCTGGTAACATCAAAGCTGACAGCCCGGCAGGCAAATATCTGCAGGAAAAAGGCGTACCTGTCCGCGAGTTCAACTCCTATGGTGCGCGTCGCGGTAATCACGACGTCATGATGCGCGGCACGTTTGCCAATATCCGGATCAAGAACCAGATGGTTCCGGGTACGGAAGGTGGCGTCACCAAGCATTGGCCGGAAGGCGAGGTCATGCCGATCTATGACGCCGCCATGAAATACCAGGCTGAAGGCAAGGAATTGGTCGTATTTGCGGGCGAGCAATATGGCACAGGCTCTTCCCGTGACTGGGCGGCCAAGGGTACGGTTCTGCTCGGTGTTCGTGCGGTTCTCGCTGACAGCTTTGAACGGATCCACCGTTCGAACCTGATCGGCATGGGTGTCCTTCCGCTTCAGCTGCCGAAAGGGCATGGCTGGAAGGATCTTGGCATGAAGGGTAATGAGGTTGTCACGATCCGCGACGTTGCCCACATCAAGCCGCGCCAAACCGTTGAAGTGCTTGTTGAATTCCCGGATGGCGAAGAAACGGTGATCGGTGCGAAACTGCGGATCGATACTGAGAACGAGCTCGAATACTACAAGAATGGCGGCATTCTGCATTACGTGCTGCGCAATCTTGCAAAATCCTAGGTCAATCGACTGATTGGCACGATTTTAAGAAACCACCTCACCCACGGTCCATCCGGGCCGTGGGTGAATTTTCATCAGACGTGCGACATTTTTCCTGCTCACAGGCTAGTGATTCGTATGTGTCATAGAGCTTCGGTACAAAGATAATTATGACACCAAAAAAGATTCTCTCATCTCTTGCTCTGATTGTGTGTGGCCTGTTCGCCCTGACACCTTCATTAGCTGCGGATCCGGCGGATAAGCAGGTCATGGTGGAGCTGTTCTCCAGCCAGAATTGCGGCAATTGTCCGAAAGCCAATGAGAATCTGATCGCGCTTGCAGAAGACCCGAACGTATTTCCTCTCGTCTGGTCTGTATCCTATTGGGAATATACCGGCGTGAAGGAACCTTACGCCACACCGGAAGTGCAGGCGCGCCAGCGCCGTTATGCCGATCATTTTCAGCTTCGCGGTCCATATACGCCACAAGTCGTTATTGATGGCTGCCGTCAAAGTAGTGGTCTGCGAACTGAGAGCATGAGCGCAAATCTCGAACATGCTTCTAAAGAGCGTTCACCCCCGGTCAGCCTGTCGGTGTCGCCGAAGAACGTCATGCTGAAAAGTGATGAAGTGCTCAACCCAACCAATGTCTGGCTCGTCGGATATATTCCGGGGATCACGGAATTGACGCCTGAGAAGGGCAAGAATGCCGGTAAAACCCTGCGTCATGCGCATATGGCAACCAGCCTTCACAAGATTGGAAACTGGGACGGCATTGAACCAGCCTGGTTCGACTTTGAATGCCGCAGTCTGGCGTGTGTTGTGATCGTTCAGGAAAGTGAATCGGGCGAAATTCTCGATTTCAGCGTGGTCCCAGCCGTCTCGGGCTAATTGTCCATCCAGAAGTCCAACTCAGACGCCGACAGTGCGTCAATTCGGAATTCTCGATCTGCATAAAGGTCTGAGAAAGGAAACGCGTCCGGCACCTCAAAAGAGAGCCAGCTTCCGGAATCGTTTGTGAGCATGTGAAGGGTGAAGTTTCCTGAGCTCACCGTTTCAACCTCAATGAAGGATGGATCCAAAACCAATGGCTTTCTGCGGACATCTTCAAATTTCATCTGTGCAAAGATTTCCGCGAGGAATGCGGCATCACCTTCGATAGGGCCGATCATCCCGCCCCGATGGTAGAGTTTGGCGGAAACGAACGCCTCGTCATCGAAGACAGGCACCAGACTGTCCAGACCGACCCACCAATTTGCGGAGTGAAGCGGCGGAAACAGCGTGCTGATCTGCCAGCTCTGATTCTCGCCTGACCATCGCCCGTATTGTTGGCCCGCTTTCAAGCCAAGTGTCAGTGCCCGATTCACACCGTTAATCTCAATCCGTGCGCCATATCCGTCGGTTTCAGGCGCGCCGAGACCAAGCTGATCGTGCCGCTCGGCAAGCTTCGTCATCGCCCTGGTGAACTGCGCTGTTTCGAGAGCGGTGAGCAATTCATCCATCTTGTCGTCACTGACGGGAAGGTGTGCTTTCTCTGGAACAATCCATCGCCGACCTGTTCTTTCGATCGAGTAACTCGCCTCCGATGTGACGATGTTGATTTGATCGAGATTTTCCCGGTCTAGCGATGCGAAAACGGGCTGGGACGAATTTGTCTTGGCCGAATAACCTGCATCGCTTGGCGTCATGTTGAATGCGACGATGCACAGACCAATCAAACACACGAGCGCGCCAACAAAGCGGACCCTGGCTTTCCGGGGTGTCGCGTTTGTCATCGCGGCCTCCGGGATAACAGTTTTAAACTTGCGCTCATCAGAAAGACGAGCCCGGCTGGAATCCAGATGGTCAACCAGCGCAACCACGCTTCCAGCCCATCAATCCGGCTTCGGAAGTTGGCTTGCAGGGCTCTGAGGTCGCGCCGGGTACTTAAATAATCGCCTCTCAGCATGGCGCGTTCGTCCGTTCCGGCTGCATCCAGACTGGATTGGAGGTTTGAAAGCTCATTCTCAAGGCGCGTGAGTTCTTCCAGATATTCTGCTTCTGCGGCCTCTCGCATGGAGATCACCCGGGTCATTGGTCGAATGGCAGGAGGGCGCGCACGCAAGCGTGCCAGTTCCGGATTTCCGGCAAACTGGTCGAGAATACTCATCACCAGAGACTCATTGTCAGCCAGCGCGTCTCCAGTCTGCGGGTGAACGTAAAACGCATCGAACAGAAAATCGGCATCATGGATCCAGACGATTTCGGCCGGCGCGCGCTCCAAGGGTTCGGTCGTCTGGCGCGCCCAGTCTGCCTCAGCGAGGCGGCGTAACACCGGATCATCCGGGAAACTCATTTCAGGCGCCGCCTCCCCGGTAAAGGGCAAGCTGCCACTGAGACGCACCGCCAAGGCGCGCGGAGACAGGAGAGGTGTCATGAGTTGTCTCACCGCTCCTGGTGACTGATCGCTGGCCTGAAACGCTGCCGGATCGACATCTGAGGGCTGCGGTCCTGACATGATCAACGGGGTGAACGTCAATTGTGTTTCGGCCGGGTCGATCCATCCCGCACCACCAAAATGTATGGCTTTTTGCAGAGAGGATGTCAGGAAATCATCCGAGTTCATTTGCGCAGGACCGGGGCCTGGAAAGATTGGCTGACGAATATTCTGAACCCCGGCGCTTGTCTGAACCGAGACGGGCAGACCAAGGTCTGGGTCGGCAAGCATTTTGTCAGACAGCACAACCCCAAGCATGTCAGCGAGCGCTGAAAGCGCCGGCGCAACACCCTCACGACCGTGAATGATCGCCGCAGGATCGGTCAAAACCACTGCACGGCCACCTGAGGCGAGATAGCGTTCAATCAGATAACTCATCTGAGGGCTCACAAATGGCGGCTGAGCAATCATCAGCGCGTCCAGGTCATCGGGCAGCGCATAGCCGGTCGGGCTCACCCATTCGACCTGATACTGGGCCTCGATTGCCGATTGCAGGGTCGATAACTCGGCCTCTGACGCCGTCTGAGACAGAGCGCTCACGCCGGATAATATCCCGATTTTCGGCGTCGCGAGCCGGTCGAGGCGGGACAAAAGGCTTGTGATTTCAAATTCCAGCTCTGCGTCTCGTTCGGGTGCCAGAAATGGAATGATGTCCAGATCGTCGACTGCGTTGCGTCCGGTGAGACCAAAATAAAGCGGGTCCACACCCTCGGTTGGCAGAGCGGTAATACCCGAGGTGATGGCCAGATCCTCGCCTTCAGAAAACGGTTGCGGATCAATGACGCGAAGCTCCAGTTTTCCTTTCGACGCGCGTACCAATTCACTCAAAAGCGACTGCACACGCTCGGCATGGGTCCGGATATTCGGATAATCCGCTCCAATTCCGGCTGAATAAAACAGAGTCAGCTCAACGGGCTCTTTGAGATGTCTCGCCAGGTCTTTCGCCGGGTCTGACAAAGTGTTCAGCTGATAGCCGGTCATATCCATCCGAATGGGCGCTGTGACCCGTTCCAGAACGAACCGTGCAATGGGAAATCCGACCAGCACGAGCCCCAGCGTTCCAGCCAGCCAGACATGCTCAGCCTTGCGGCTGCCAGTGTGACGCCGTCGGCGGAGCAGAAACAAACCCATAAGCCCGGCCAGCGCCGTCAGCCCGGCATAAACAATCAGATCAGATATCAGTAAATTGCCGCGCAGAGCGTTGAGCTGAAGGTCGGACAGGCCAAACCCCTTTACCCATTGGAGCAGAAATCGAGGGGCAAATGCGCCGAGGCCATCGGTCACCAGATTGAGTTGTAACACCAGCAGAATGAGACAAATCGCAACACTGATCACCAATGCAACCACCTGTTGGGTGCTAGCTGCCGAGATGGCGAGGGTGATCATCAGGAAAACAGCGCTCAAACCGATCAGATGGAGATAGCAAAGGAAAATCACGCCATGATCGGGTGATCCAAGCCATGAGACCATCGCCCAATAGGGCAGGCTGGTTGCCAACGCTGCGATCAACACAATCCATCCGGCGGCAAACTTCGCAAGATGAACTTTGACAAGAGATACGGGTGCCGTGAGATAGAGATCCGCTGCGCCGGATTTCAGATCTTCACTCCACAGGCGCATGCCGATGGCGGGTGCCAGAACGGCCAGAAACCAAGGCTGGAACTGAAAGAAGGGGGTGAGTTCCACCCGCGCCGTATCGAAAAAGCGCGCAAGATTCCACGTCGCCAGGCCGGACAGGAGGATGTAGACGCCGAAGAAAACATAGGCGAGCGGACTTCCGAAGAAAGCACGCAATTCCCTCAGAGTGATCGCTGAAAAGGCTGTCACGACTCGATGCCTTCCGAGATGATCAGCGTTTTAAACGCGTCTGCCAGATGGCCCTCCGGTGCACGCCTTGCCAGCTCAGAAACACGGCCATCAAACACAAGGTGACCGTCATTCAGAATAATTACCCGGTCGCAGATTTCTGCGACATCTTCGAGATTGTGGGTGGAAATCAAAAGCGTCTGGCTGGATTTGGCAGACCGGAGCTGAGCCAGAACACGGTCCTTCTGAAATGTGTCCAGTCCATCCGTCGGCTCATCGAGAATCAGAATTTTTGGCTGGCCAAGACAGGCGGCAGCCAAGGCCACCCGGCGTCGATAACCCTTGGAAAGCGTATCGATCACCTTGTGCCGCACATCGATCAGCTCAAACCGATCCAGCATATCGGCGATTGTGGCGGCTTGGTCCTCTCTGGAAAGTGGGCGTAAACCAGCCATGGTCGTTAGGTGCTGATCAACCGTCAGATCGTTGAACAAGGGCGCGCCTTCCGGCAAAAACCCGAAATAACCGCGCAAACTGGTCGCATCATATGTGAGCGGCTGGCCAAGAATGCGAACCTCACCGCCGTCGGGCTCCAGTCGCCCGGTTAGTAAAGACAGTGTCGTAGACTTGCCCGCGCCATTGCGACCGAGTAGCGCTGTAATCTCGCCCTCTCTCAGTTCAAAGCTCACACCATTCAAGGCGGTATGTCGGCCATATCGTTTGCTGAGCTTTATGGCGGATAACACGCTCGACACGTTTGAAGTCTCCCCGGACGAGGTCAAAAGACTGCCAGAAAATACTTACCAAAAAGCGCGTTGCCGAAGCAACGCGCCCATTGGGGGAGATTTATTTGGAAGGGTTGTCGGACAGCCAGCATGGAACGCCCAGGGGGCTGGGGGGGCTGATGGGTCTGGAGCGCTTCCGGCTGGTGCCCGACACTTAAGATATTGGGAATGATGATAGACATTGAAGGGGGCGATTTGCGGCAAGATTGTGTTTTCGATTAAACTTCTGTCACAATCTATATCAGACGTTGGTCACGCAAATTCAGGAGAGCATGATAACAGAATGAGCTTGCAAACACGACCCCTTTCAGAGAAACGCGCTGTTCCGGTCCATTTCGAACGCCTCGAAATGGATGCAATCATGAACGTCTATGGACGGATGGTTGCTGCGGGTGAATGGCGCGATTATGCCCTCAATATGCATAAAGACAGGGCGATTTTTTCTATCTTTAAGCGCGCGACCGAAATGCCGATTTACCGGATTGAAAAGCAACCCGCCCTCGCACGCAAACAGGGAGCCTGGTCCATATTGTCTGCAGAGGGCGTGATACTCAAACGTGGCCAGGACTTGAAGACACTGCTCACATTCTTCGACCGGAAGAAATTCCGTGTTGTGAACTGACGGCGATTACCTCAGGAAGTCGACCAGAGAGAGACCCTGAATTGTGCGGAATACCGATGCCGTTGCCTGAAATTGCAGCTGAGCCTGATTTAGCTGTACGGCAACTTCGGCCAGATCAACCTCGGTAATGTCCGCCGTAAGCGATTCCATCAGGTCAGCTTCGGTGGTATGTCGCTCAATCACCGCATCTGTTTGGTTCAGCACCTGGCCATTTTGCGCCTGAGTGGTCAGTAAGTCATTATGCACCGTACCGAGCGCTGAAATGGCCTGGGCGACCGCGTCTTTCTGGGCTTGCGATGGGGTGTCTGTAAAAGGTTCGTTTACATCGTTGAAAACCTTCAAATCCCGCAACACCGTCAGAATGCCGACCGCTTCTGTGCGGGCCAACGGCCCCGCATTCACCTTGCGGTTTTCATCAATCTGGATCTGAACGATGTCACCATCTGCAGAAATGCTATTTGTCAGGGGGACGTCGGAAAGATCGTCGACATTGCCTGCGGTGATGGGCGGCTCGTGACTGGCTGTTCCGCCAAACAAATACTTGCCATTCAGCGAGGCATTGAACGCGGATTTGATGTCTGCAAAGGCGCTGGTCAGCTCGCCATTCACAGAGGCCATATCCCCTAAAGACAAAGCGGTCGTCAATTTTTCCTTCAGATCTGCCGTCACATCCGTAACGCGCCCGAGATAGGTGTCCTGAAGCTCCAACCGTGTGGTGAGCTCTTCGGCGGAAGACTTGAATGCCTCGCTCTTGGCGCGCATGCGCTCGAGGTTGACCACACTGCGGGCATCTCTGCCATAGCCCTTGAGGTCATCCGATTCTTTCTGAGACGCGGTTTTGCGTTGTGCCTCGAACAGATCCCGTTGGGCCCGCTGAAGGTCAGTCAGCGCGCTATTATTAATCATGCTGGTGGCGATGCGTGTCATGAGTCTACACCATATTCAGAAGGACATCATACATATCCTTCGAAGCCTGAATGAGCCGAGAAGCGGCTGAATAACTTTGCTGATAGACGGTCATGCGGACCATCTCTTCGTCCAGATTTACGCCCTCTGCGGAGGCCCGTCGCGCTTCAGCCTCGCCGCGCAGGGCAAGTGCGGCATCAGCACGGTTCTCCATCAGGCTCGCCCGGCTTCCGGCCTGTGACGCCAGTTGCGATGCAGCATCCGTCAGTGACAGGTTCAGAAAGTCTTCGCCTTTGATTGTGCGCTGATCAATTTGTGCCGAAAAAGCGTTCTGCAGGGCAATTGTACCACTATTATCGCCCGGCGCGACACCGAGACTGCCAACCGCTGAAGCCCCGGTGTTGAAGCTTGCGATCGCCAGGCGTGCGCTGTTCAGAGTGATTTCGTTCTTCACATCCAGAGACCGGGCTCTTTCCGATGGTCCTTCTATCCCGAGGCCAAACAGGGATGACATCGCGATATCAGTGCCGCCACGCAGTGTTGTGTCATTGACCACGTCGACCATCGCAACAGAGCCGGACGGATTGGGTCTGATGTTCAATCGACCATTCGAATCTATGCTGGCTGTCGCGTAGCTGCCCAGCACGTTATTGGCATTCAGTTCACTGACAATATCGTTCAGTGTCGTGCCGGTCGGCGTGTAATCAATGCTTTGAAGGAGATCGCCAGCGCTATTTCGAACACCGAATGTGATGGTGCCGGTTGTGAAGCCATGGGCGTCACTGCCTTGCAGGCCGGTATCATAGAAGCTGGGGGATGAAGATGAAACGATATCGTTCATGCCAAAAAAGGCTGAGACGCCCCGGCCGCCCCGATCGGATGGATTGTCCGCATCCTGCGCAATCGCGACGCCATTGGTGCCGGCAGCAGAAAAGCTCAGAACGCCATCCGTAAAACTGGCCGAGCCTGCGGCGCCGAGTTGGCCATTTAAAGCCGTTACAAAGCTGTCGATTGTTGTGCCGGTTGCCGAGACGGTTCCGCTTGAATTTGTCAGCGTACCCGCATCGAAATCGACAGAGACCGCTTCAATGGTTCGCCCATCGGAATCGACGATGGCAAAGGTCGCTTGACCCGTGAAATTGAGACTATCGGTACCCAGCAACCCCGTATTTCGGCCGGTCAGGCTGGTCGGCGGAGGGAATGCTGTACCCTCGTTGTGAGCCTGGTTCAGAGAATCTGCAAGCGCGCCCGCGAACTCGCCCAGGGAATACGCAATGTCCGGCAGGTCATGATCACGCGCAGACAGGAGGCCACGAATTTCTCCGCTTTCAATCTGACGCGTGACATCGAGCTGGGCGTCGGAACCGGCAGGAGAAATATTGAGCCCAGGATAGCGCGTTCCGCTGGTTGTATCGCCAACTGAAAGCACAGCCGCACGATGGTCTACCAATAGCAAGCCTGAGTTCGTCCGCAGCTCAACGCCGCCTTGATCGCGGGGGATCGCTTTAAAATCAATGAGTTCAGCAAGTTCATCCAGCAGTCGGCTTTGTTCGGTTTCCGCGCCGCTCGCGTCAGATCCATTCAGGCTAAATTTCTGAATTTCCGAGTTCAGATCAGCAATCTGAGTCATCAGAGCATTGGCGGTCTCGATTGTGCCGGTCAGCTTCTGATTGGCCTCATCCCTCAGCCCGTCGATTTTGGCGAATGTACCCTGAACGCTGTCGAACACTGTCTGAACAGACGAAATAAAGTCGGCTTTTCGAAGTGCTGAAGACGGGTTGTTCGTCAGAGAGGCCGCGCTCTCCATGATCCCATCAAGTGACGCGAACAAGGAATTCGGACTTGTCGGGTCACCAAAAGCAGATTGTGCACGATCCAGCATGTTGGCCGATGCCGCATACTGGCTGGCGTTCGAAATGCTTGACTGGTGGGTCGCTGCGAGAAAGCGATCGGCGGCGCGCTGAATGACAAGCTCAACCCCAGAGCCTCGTCCATCGAGGACAATTTGCTCCATTCGGGGATCTTGTCGCACATAACCCGGCGTATTGACGTTCGCGATATTATTGGACGTGACACGCAGCGCCGACTGGTTGGCGAGCAGGGCGCTCAAGCCCGTATTCATTATACTGTTCACGCTCATCGTTCAGTCCTGCCAAAGTCGCAAAATGCGTTGTGCTTCTCTCCCAGCCGTCTGGTTGATTAGAAACAGCATTTTATTAAGCAGAGATTTCGCAAATATTTACAGCATCGGGAAACTTCGCACCTCGGAAATAGTAAAGCATTGAAAGGATTAGCGCTTTGCGGGGAAACATTTACCGAGTGACCCGGCAGGAATAGACATTTTTCGTTACCACCGAATCAGCCAAGCCGACTGAATATTCTGTAACTCCTTGAAATTTATGATATAAAAACAGTTAACGCCCCGGTCATACATCTGGCAGCGCGCTTGCTCACGAAAATCCAGTCGCACGTTCGACGTGTCCGGAGTTTTGTATGTTTGTTCTGCCAGTCGGCAATTTGAAAGAAATCGGCCAGTCACCAGAAAGACTATCTGCAGATGCGCAGACAGGCTTCTCTTTTGGTGAAATGCTGAGCCGTGAGTCCGAAAAGCTGGAGCAACGTCCGGCCTCGGACGACACGGCAGTAAATGCTGTTGTCCCGATGAATGCTCCGGTCTCTGCCAATCAGCCGACATCTCCAACGGCCCTGCCAACAAAACCCGGTGAGGCATTTCAGCCTGTTCAGGGGCAGTCTTTCGAAGCCGCGGCTCAAACCAACGATATCGTCAGCGCGAAAACAAATTTCCAAAATCTGCCGATGGACCGTTCTGATACGGGTCTCAAGTCTCAACCGTCTTCGACTGCCGAAGCGACCATAAACGCTCCTGCCCAAGCCATGGCGACACCCGCCAGAGCAGAGCAAGCAAATTTGGCAACACCAAATTCTGCCATGTCGAATTCTCCTGCACCGTCTCAAGGGCACCTCGCCGCTAAGACGGTGACGTTGGGACAGGGCGCTCCGCCACCTCAGTCGGCCAAAGCCGATCTTCAGGCGGTTCAGGCAAAATCGACAGGCCCCCAAATCATTCCACCACAAATCATGTCCGGGCTCATGAAATCTGCTGAGGTCGTCCCACCTCAGACGGTTACCGGTCAGCTGCCGCCCCGAATCGGCGCGTTAAAGCCTGCTGATCTCACCAACGGCGTTGGAAATAAAACCGGCAAGGCCCAATCCACAACGTTTTCGGCGCCTGATTTATCTAAAGCCATGGCAAATTCGAGTGTTCAAACCTCAGTATCTGTTCGCCCCGATCAGAAAACTGGGGACTTTTCTCTTCTCGCGCCGTCATCTGATGGTGCGGCTGCCAGCGAAACTGTATCACCAGAAGCCGAATTCGACGCGCCACTTCCGGAGACGCAAACGGCGCTGCAACGGTCTGAAGCCGTACAACCCGCCCAGACACGGACAACAACTTCGCCGCAAATGGCGCAGATCGTATCGCAGACGGGGCAGAAACTGCTCGAACGGTTTGACGGTAAATCCTCGCGATTTGAAATTCGTCTGGACCCGGCAGAACTGGGCAAGGTCGATGTCCGTATTCGGGTCGATGCGGATGGTCGCATTCAGGCTGTACTCGCCGCTCAGGATCCGACGGCAGCCGATGCGCTGACACGCGGTCTGCGTTCGCTTGAAAACGCCCTCACACAGGCTGGCCTCTCACTCTCGGAAAACGGCGTTCAGATTGAACTCGCCGGGCGAGAGCGAGGACGATCGTCTAACAACACCAACACGTTCGACGGTGGAAGCTCATCCTCCGGGTCCGGCACGGACACGGATGACGTTCAGGACGATCTTCCCCGCAACATGACACCCGAAATTCAGGTCTGGTCGCATGCGCGACTGGATATGCGGGCTTAGGAGCCGATAATGGTTGATGCAGTATCCACCCTTTCCAACATCCAGAACCAGAATACGACATCTTCTGCGACGCTGGCTGAAAACTTCGAGACCTTTCTGACTTTGCTTACCGCGCAGCTTCAGAACCAGGATCCGCTTGAACCCGTCGACTCGACCGAGTTCACGAACCAGCTCGTTCAGTTCGCCGGCGTGGAACAGCAGATCCAGACCAACCAGAATATTGCTGATCTCATCTCCATTACGGCGAGTTCCACGGCCGCCGGCCTTGCCAGTTATCTGGGTAAATCAATTGAGATCGACTCGCTTTCTGCAGATCTCGGCGCGGATGGCATTACCTGGCAGTACGATATGCCCGAAGGCATTGATGAGGCGAGGCTCGCGATTCAGTCATCCGATGGGCAAATCGTCTGGTCAGAAGATATTGGTGAGACCGCAGGTAAATCGACCTATGACTGGTCCGGTGAGGCTCTATCTGGAGATGACCTCACCAGCGGTAATTATTCGCTCATCATTCAGGCAGTAGACGGTCAAGGGGAAACCCAAAACGTGCCTGTTCGGGTGTTGAGCCGCGTCACCGGTGTTGATCTGTCAAACGGATCAACCTCGCTTTCAACGCCAAACGGCGTCTTCGACTTCAACCAGATTCTGAGACTGACAGCGGAAAGCTGATCGGTTCGGATGAATAAAAACAGGTGGGTCTGAATGACCGACCTCGCACAGCGAAATCCGACTCGAAGGGTCGAACCAAAAACAATCAAGATGGTGATCTTTCAAGGAGTGACTCGTAATGAGTATCAATACAGCCCTTCTGGCGGGCACGTCCGCACTTAGAGCGAACGCGACCGCAATGGCCGTGACGTCCGACAATATTGCGAATGCCAACACGGTTGGCTTTAAGCGCCAGCAGAGTGACTTCACGGCTCTTCTGATTCAGCAGGACAATTTCTCTCATTATAATGCGGGGGGTGTCCTCACAAGCAATCGCGCCATGGTCAGTGAACAGGGCGCGCTCGAAGCCAGTAATTTGTCGACGCACATGGCCGTCTCCGGCGATGGCATGTTCGTGACGCGCCGCAAGGCAGCTGATGCGACGGCATCGGATGGCTATTTCTTCACGCGCGCGGGCCAGTTCCAACCGGATTCCGAAGGCTATCTGGTCAATACATCCGGATATTATCTGCACGGCTGGCCGATCGATGAGAACAACCCGATCCCGACGGGCCCGACCGATCTCGATGTGCTTGAGCCCGTCCGTATTTCGAACATTGGCGGCGCTGCCGAAGCAACGTCCAGTCTGTCCTTCTCTGCAAACCTGCAAGCCTCTCAGGAAGTGAACCCGGCTGCGGCGACCTATGACCTGACGGCCAATCCGGGCGTCAGCATGGCGTCCGGGGATTTCCCGCCGGATTTTCAAAGCACCATCCAGATGTATGATTCACTTGGCGGTATTCGAACGCTCGCGGTTTCGTTTCTGAAATCGGCGACCAATGCGAATGAATGGTTCGCCGAAATTCATGCTGTCCCGGCCAGCGATATGCAGGGTACGGGTCGCCCGGATGGCCTGGTTGCCAGCGGAACCGTGGCTTTCACACCATTCGGCCAGCTTGATACGGCGAACACCACACTGCCGACGACAATTGATATTCTGGCGTCTGATGCGGTCGCTACTGATCCGCAAGTCGGCTGGGCTGCAGGCTCGGGCCTGGCGGCACAGACGATCAGCCTTGATATTGGTGGTGCGATCACGCCAGGCGGCCTCACGCAATATGATACACCGTCAGAATTGAACGAATCAGCGGTCAATGGCCGGGCCTATGGCGTTCTGTCTTCTGTGGAAGTTGATCAGGATGGGTTCGTGAATGCGCTCTTCTCGAATGGTCTGTCGCGCGCCATCTATCAATTGCCGCTGGCGACCTTTGCAAATGTGTCGGGTCTCAACCAGGCTCAGGGCGGGGCGTATACAGCTTCGCCAGAAGCAGGTCAGCTGAACATGAAGGCGGCCAATGAAGGCGGGGCAGGCATTGTTCAGTCCCGGGCCCTGGAAGCGTCGACCGTGGACCTCGCGAAAGAATTCACAGATTTGATTGTGACTCAGCGGGCATATTCTGCCTCGTCAAAAATCGTGACGACGGCCGATGAGATGCTTGATGAACTGATCCGGATCAAACGTTAACCTGATCGGGCCTTCAGGCCACTTTAAATAACACGTTGAATCCAAGCCGGTGGCGAAAGCTGCCGGCTTGTTTCGTGGATAATGCCGTCGTCAAATTTGTATTAAGTTTTCATCAATTCCACCAAAGCGGAGGAGGAGGGTCTTAAAAACTCTGTGCGTATAAAGGTCGCATCACAAAACCAAGCCACAAACAGAAGGGCTTAGAGATGGTGCAACATAACCACGTGATCGATTCGGTACCGGGACCAGACGGACGCCAGATCACATTGAAGGATCTGCCAGACCCCTCAATCCGGCGATGGGTCACCCGTCGCAAAGCAGAGGTCGTTGCTGCTGTTCGCGGTGGATTGCTGACACTCAAGGAAGCCTGCGAGCGTTACAATCTCAGCGAAGAAGAGTTTGCTGGCTGGGAAAACCTCTATGACCGCCATGGGTCTAAAGGGCTACGC
Source organism: Ponticaulis sp. (assembly GCA_002692725.1). Lineage (GTDB taxonomy): Bacteria > Pseudomonadota > Alphaproteobacteria > Caulobacterales > Hyphomonadaceae > Ponticaulis. Next base: position 24,664 of record NZLU01000039.1, read on the forward strand.
GTCACGCGCGTACAGCAATACCGAAGCTGATTTCTTCGCAAAAGTCATTTTGATGCCTCGCCGTTAAACCCTCCTTTACGGTGAGGTGGGAAATTCCTGCCTAGTAATTCACCGTTTTGGGGTGTGCTAGGCACAAATGGCTCAGGAAGACGAAGCAAAAAAAGGGTTCTCCATCGCGGGAATCGGTCAGACTCGCATCATTGCCGGTCTGATGGTTCTGGCGATTGTTGGCGGCGTTCTGTCTGCATTATTCTTGCAAACAGGCGGTTCGCAGAAATCCCTTCTCTATTCCGGACTTGATCTCACAGAAGCCGCGCAAATCTCTGAACGGCTGGATCAGGCAAACATCCGATATGAAATGCGCGGAGATGGCTCGTCCATTTTCGTCAACCGCGACCAGGTCATGGACGCGCGAATCATGCTGTCCGCCGAAGGTCTCCCGTCGCGCGGATCAATTGGCTATGAAGTTTTCGATAAGCAGGATGCGCTTGGCGCAACAACATTCATTCAGAATGTGAACCGCCTGCGTGCTCTCGAAGGAGAGCTCGCCCGCACCATCGCCTCGCTCGATTATGTCCGCACCGCGCGGGTCAGTCTTGTTCTGCCCGAACGTCGGCTGTTTGAGCGCGATGAAAGCAAAGCCAAAGCCTCCATCGTTGTCGACATTGTCGGCCGCTCGCTGGATGGCGGACAGGTACGCGCACTTCGTAATCTCGCTGCTGGTGCCGTTCCCGGTCTCCAGCCCGATCAGGTCACACTGCTGGACGGGCAGGGCCGCTTGCTTGCGGCGGCCAATATCAGCGAAGACGGGTCCGTTGGTGGTATGACGGCGGACGAACGCCGCGCCATGATCGAAGAAGAATTGCGTCGGAAAGTCCTCGCTCAGCTAGAGCCCGTCGTTGGTCCGGGGGCGGCGCGTGTTCAGATCAGTGCAGATGTTGATTTTAATCGCGTGACGCGCTCATCAGAATTGTTCGACCCTGATGGCCGGGTTGTCCGGTCAACACAGACGGTCGAAGATACAGAACAGGACCGGATTCGCGGTCGGCAGGACGCAACAACGGTTGGCGAAAACCTTCCCGACCCGCCCAATCAGGGTGCGGAAGGTCCAATTGAAGATCGTTCAGCCTCGCGCATTGAAGAAACGGTCAACTACGAGATTTCCCGAACCACCCAAACTGAAATCATCGAAGGCGGCACCATACAGCGGCTCTCTGTCGCTGTGGCCGTGGATCATGTCGGTGCGCCCGGCGCCGCTGGTGAAGATGGGAAGCTTGCAGAGACGGTCTACACGCCTCGCAGCGAAGCCGAAATCGCTCAGCTCGCGACATTGGTTCGGTCAGCTGTTGGGTTCAATGAGGCGCGCGGCGACGTTGTTGAAGTCGTCAATATCAAATTCGCCCAGCCCGATCTCATGATGGGCACATCCTCAAAACCGCCGCTTCTGGATTTCACCAAGAATGATATTATGCGATCGGTTGAACTGGCTGCACTGTTCTTTGGCGGACTTGCGCTGATTTTCTTTGTTGTCCGACCTTTGGTATCAGGCCTTCTGAAACCTGGCGTGAAGTCAGTCGCGCTATTGCCAGATGGGCGACCTGCGCCCGGCGGTGTTGCGGCCTTGCCTAACCCGGCAACAGAATCGATTGCGTCATCTTCCAGCGAACTTGAACACTCCATTGATGTGGCGAACGTCTCTGGCCAGGTGAAAGCATCATCCATGAAAAAGATCGCTGACATGATTGATCAGCATCCGGATGAATCTGTGTCCATTCTTCGTAACTGGCTCAATGAGTCCGATCAGAGGGCCTTCTGATGAGTGAAGAAACAGACGCTCTTGCGCAGATGGCAACCGCCGCAATTGGCGGGACAGGCGGGGCGGGTAATCAAGGCACATCCATTAAAGTCCGCAACAAGCTCCAATCCATGAATGGCGCAGAAAAGTCTGCGGTCATTCTGATGGCGCTTGGTGAGAATATGGCGCCGGTCTGGGAACGACTGGGCGAAGACGAGATTCGTGAAATCTCCCATGCCATGTCGAGCCTTGGCGTTGTTGAGGCAGAACTCGTTGAGACCCTGATCGGCGAATTCGTATCGAAAATGACCAATCAGGGCATGATAATGGGCACTTATGAGCAGACCCAGAAACTGCTCATGAATTTCCTGCCACAGGAAAAAGTCGAATCCCTGATGGAAGAAATTCGTGGCCCGGCAGGCCGGACCATGTGGGATAAGCTTGGCAATGTGAATGAAGTCGTTCTCGCCAATTATCTGAAGAATGAGTACCCGCAAACGGTTGCGGTTGTGCTCTCCAAGGTAAAGGCGGATCATGCGGCGCGCGTTCTGGCTGCCCTGCCGGAAGAGTTTGCAATTGAGTGCGTTCAGAGAATGCTCCGTATGGAACCGGTTCAGCGTGACATTCTCGATAAGATCGAGCTGACACTTCGCTCAGAATTCATGTCGAACCTCGCACGGACCTCCAAGCGCGACAGCCATGAATTGATGGCCGAGATCTTCAACAGCTTTGATCGCCAGACAGAGGGCCGGTTCATTTCGAGCCTCGAAGAACGAAATCGCGAGAGTGCAGATAAAATCCGTGCACTGATGTTTGTCTTTGAGGATCTGTCCAAGCTCGATCCTGGCGGAATTCAGACCCTGCTTCGCAGCGTCGAAAAGGACAAAATGGCACTCGCGCTCAAGGGCGCCTCCGACGATCTGCGCGACCTCTTCCTGTCCAATATGTCGGAACGGGCTGCCAAGCTTCTCAAAGACGACATGCAGGGCCTGGGTCCTGTCCGTCTGAAGGATGTCGATCAGGCGCAGACGGAAATGGTCTTCATGGCCAAGGACCTCGCGGCACGTGGCGAGATCATGTTGTCAGACGGTGGAGGTGATGATGAGCTCATCTACTAACTCCGAAAACTATCCGTTCGATACTGAGTTTGGCGAAGATGGCAGCGTTCTGAATGAGGGCCATCAGAAGTATCGTCGCTATCGCCCGGACGAAGTCAAACAGGCGTGTGATGAGGCGCGGAATGAAGCGCTGGCGTCAGTAGAAGCAGAAACCAATCGCCGCCTTGCAGCCAGCGCCGAACAGATTGCCGCACACATCCAGCCAGTCCTGCCTTACGCCATGTCGCTTGCTGAACAGATGCGCCGGGAAAGCGCGGAATTGGCATTGGCTATTGCCCGAAAGATCGGCGGCGAAGCGCTTCGTCAGTTTCCGGAACATTCGGTCACAGCCTGTATTCAGCAAGCCTTGGACTTGCTGCCCAAACGCGTGGCGCTGGTCGTGAAGGTCATGCCTGAAATCGCGGATGAGATGCGGGCGCGCTTGTCGGAGCTCCTGCCCGGCGAGGACATGGTGAGTGTTGAAGGCGATCCCAGCGTGTCGCCCGGCGCCTGGTCTATCGCCTGGGAGACCGGCGGTATTTCCGGCAGCCCCGAGGCGCTCACTGAACATCTTGAAAAACTGGTCGAGGAATACCTTGCCCAACCCCTGAACCCCCAAGGCGATCTGTTCGCCAGTGTTGCCTAGTCGAAAGAGAGTTTGACCGTGAGTAATGATGACGCAATGAACCTGCCGGAACTTGACCAGGCCCAAGCTGTCCAGGCGGGCAATAAGCTTGGCCAGTCAGAAAAGGCAGCGGCCGATCTGGAGCCGGTGTTCGACGTTCCGGTCAAGATTCAAGCCGTACTCGGACGAACTCAGCTTGAAGTATCTGAACTGCTGAAACTGGCCCCCGGATCAGTGCTTGAACTCGATCGGCGCGTCGGGGAAGCCATCGATATCTATGTGAATAACCGCCTTGTGGCCCGCGGCGAGATCGTTCCCGTCGATGACCGTCTTGGCGTGACGATGACTGAGATCATCAAGGATGGGGAGGGCGTAAACTAATGTCCGGATTCCATTCTGAAACCCTTTTGAAAATAGTAAGTCCAGGAGCCCTCCAATGCGTGTAATGATGATCGGGAATCTCGGGGGTCAGCTCTCGGTCGCGTCCAAGATCGCATTTGATCGCGGCGCAAAGGTCACCCATTTCGATACCATGGATCAGGCGCTCGGGGCGCTTCGTGCCGGTCGCGGTGCAGATCTGATCATGGCCGATTACAATCTTGATATCGCCAGCCTGACCGCTGCGCTTGATTCCGAACGCATTGCCGTGCCCGTCGTGGCCTGTGGTGTCGAAGCCGACGCCAATGGCGCGGCAAATGCAATCCATGCCGGCGCGCGAGAGTTCATTCCGCTTCCTCCGGACCCGGATCTAATTGCAGCCGTGCTGGAAGCGGTCTCTGATGATGACCGCCCGATGATCGCAGAAGACCCGGCCATGCAACAGGTACTCAGTCTTGCCGACCAGATTGCCGGAAGCGAAGCCAGCGTTCTGATCACCGGCGAAAGTGGTGTCGGTAAGGAAGTGATGGCGCGCTATGTCCATAAACAATCGCGTCGCGCCTCCAAGCCCTTCATCTCGGTGAATTGTGCGGCTATTCCGGAAAACCTTCTCGAATCGGAATTGTTCGGCCATGAGAAAGGCGCGTTTACGGGCGCCATCTCGCGGCGTGTCGGTAAATTCGAAGAGGCCGATGGCGGCACGCTCCTTCTGGACGAGATCTCGGAAATGGATGCCCGCCTTCAGGCAAAATTGCTCCGTGCCCTGCAGGAACGTGAAATCGACCGTGTTGGCGGCTCCAAGCCGGTGAAAGTCAACATCCGCATATTGGCAACTTCAAACCGTGATCTCAGCGTGGCCGTCAAAGAAGGCATCTTCCGGGAAGACCTTCTCTATCGTCTGAATGTAGTGAACCTTCGCATTCCGCCGCTTCGCGATCGTGTGAAGGACATCGTCAAGCTCGCCGGTTATTTTGTCGAAAAATACTCTGCCGCGAATGGCTTCTCTGCCAAAAAACTCTCTGACGATGCAAAGCAACGCATTCAGTCTTATGACTGGCCGGGCAATGTGCGGGAACTCGAAAACGCCATGCATCGCGCAGTTCTTCTGGCTCCGGACAATCTCATTGGCGTCGAAGCCATTCGTTCACCTGACGGCCTGGAGCAAGTCTCCGCTGCGGGCCAGGCGCAGGGCACAGGCAATCCGGTCGTCGATGCTGCGACGCAATCGGCCGGTATGGTTGGCGGATCTCTGATCGGTCGCACAGTGGCCGAAGTCGAACAGGATCTCATCCTCGATACGCTCACCCACTGCCTTGGTAATCGCACCCATGCGGCCAACATTCTTGGCATTTCAATCCGTACACTGAGAAATAAGCTTAAAGCTTATTCCGAGGCGGGTGTTGATATTCCAGCTCCGGGTGAAGCCCGCGAAGCCGTCTGACGTCTGAAGGAAACCAAAGCGCGTGACAGACACGACTTCATCTGACGCAAATGGCGCTCAATCGGGCGGGTTCTCGATTGGTGGCGTGAATGTGCAATCCCTTCTGACTTCGGGTCTGAAGGGCGAGGTCGCCATGGGGATCGGGGTGCTTGCCCTGATCATCATGCTGATCATGCCAATGCCGAGCCTTCTGCTCGACATGATGCTGGCCGTGTCCATCACGTTTTCAGTTCTTGTTCTCATGACAGCGCTTCTGATCAAGAAGCCGCTTGAGTTCAGTGCTTTCCCGGCTGTCCTCCTCATTGCGACCCTGCTTCGGCTCGGACTCAATATGGCGTCTACGCGGCTTATTCTGTCGAATGGTGCGCAAGGCCCGGATGCAGCCGGAGATGTGATCAAGGCCTTCGGCTCTTTCGTCATGGGCGGCAATTACGTGATCGGGGTTATCATCTTCATCATCCTCGTATTGGTGAACTTCATTGTCATCTCGAAAGGCTCGTCCCGGATCGCAGAAGTCGCGGCGCGGTTCACACTCGATGCCATGCCCGGCAAGCAAATGGCGATTGATGCGGACTTGTCGGCTGGCCTGATCAATGAAGAAGAAGCCCGCGCCCGACGGAAAGAAGTGGAAGGCGAAAGTAATTTCTTCGGGGCCATGGATGGTGCGTCGAAATTTGTCCGCGGCGACGCTGTCGCTGGCCTCCTGATCACCGCCATCAATATTATCGGCGGAATCGTCATTGGCGTGGCGCAGGAGGGGCTGCCCTTTGAATCGGCGGCCGACACTTACACCCGCCTCACCATCGGCGATGGTCTGGTCAGCCAGATCCCGGCTCTGATCATTTCGATCGCTGCAGGTCTTCTTGTGTCCAAGGCGGGGCTCGATGGCGCGGCGGACAAAGCCTTTGCGACGCAAATGATGAGCAACCCGATCGGCCTTTATATGGTCGCCGGTGCTGCGGCCTTTGCCGGTGTATTGCCGGGCATGCCAATCATCCCATTTTTCGCGTTGTCAGGCGGGCTTGGCTATATGGCCTGGCGACTGACCAAGGCGCGCAAGGAGGCTGAGGCGCAGGATGCCATTGCCTCCACGATCGCGAACGAGAAAAGCAAAGAGCCACAAGAGGCTCCGATTTCCGAATCGCTCACTGTGGATGAGCTCAAAATCGAGCTTGGCTTTGGTCTTGTCGCGCTGATCAATGAATCCAAGGGCCGCAAGCTGACGGATCAGGTAAAGGCGGTTCGCCGACAGATTGCCTCCGACTATGGCTTTGTCACGCCATCGGTACGAATCGTGGACAATCTCGAATTGCCGTCTGAAACCTATCACATCTGCGTTAAGGAATTGATGGCCGGTGAGGGCCGTCTGAAGCTGAATCACCATCTTGCAATGGATGCGACCGGCGGAGCCGGATCCGTTCCGGGAGAACGCGTAACAGAGCCTGTTTTCGGGCTTCCAGCCATCTGGGTCGACGAAGACCGTAAGGAAGAAGCCTCCGTCAGCGGGTACACGGTCGTCGACCCCGCAACAGTACTTACGACGCATTTTACAGAAATCGTTAAGGAAAATATGGCGGAACTGCTCTCATTCGCGGCGGTGAAATCACTCCTTGATGATCTGCCAAATGAGCAAAAAGCCTTGTTGGACGATATCGTGCCGAACCAGATCAGCTATTCGGGAATCCAGAGAGTTCTGCAGAACCTGCTGAGCGAGTTCGTCTCCATTCGCGATCTGCCAACCATTCTGGAAGGCATTGCTGAGGCAACCACAGGCAAATCCGATCTGGTGTCGATCACAGAACACGTCAGGTCGCGCCTTGGCCGCCAGCTCTGCTTTGCACATTCCGATCATACCGGTCAATTGCCCGTCATCACCCTGTCACCAAGCTGGGAGCAGGCTTTTGCCAATGCAATTGTTGGCGATGGCGGTGATCGCCAGCTCGCGCTTGAACCATCCCGTCTGCATGCCTTTGCGGGCGAGGTTCGTCAGGCGTTCGACGTGGCCGCTCAGAAAGGCCAGACGCCTGTGCTTCTCACCAGCGCCGGCATCAGGCCATTCGTGCAGTCTCTGATTGATCGGTTCCGGCCAAAAACGCCGGTTATGTCGCAAAATGAAATTCACCCCAAAGCGCGCCTGCAGGCCGCAGGATCGGTTTAGGTCATGAACATGGATCATGGAACAGGAGGTCATCGCCGATGAGGATGAAAATGTACTCGGCACCCACACGGGAGGAGGCCGTCGCACAGGCCTTTGCCGATATGGGGCAGGATGCGATCATCCTGTCCGAATGCCAGGGGGAAGACGCCTATGAGGTGCGCGCCGGGGTTGAACGGGCAACCCAGCGTGTTGCGCCTGCATTCGAACTGAAAGCCGAACCGCGCCCGGCACCTGTTCTTCAGCTGAACCGATATCGGGATCAGCTGAAAGAGATCATGGTCTGGCACGGGACGCCGGAAGGCTTTGCCGACATTGTCGCTAATAGCGGATCTCGGCTGGTCGGTGCTGCCAAAGACCCGGCAAGTGGGTTCTCGGCGGCGCTTGAAGGCATGATCGGTTTCGCACCGATCCAGCCCTCATTGAAAGAGCCTGTCATGCTGGTCGGGCCTCCGGGTTCGGGCAAAACCTCAACGGCGGCGAAGCTCGTTCGGCGCGCTGCCGCGGCATCGGCCAATGCACTGCCGTTGGTGGCAGACTTCGATGCGACAGCGGGTGGCGCGCAACTCGCCGCGTATCTGCAGACCAAAACCGATGTGATCCAATCCTATCAATCGCCGGATGATCTGATCTCTGCGATTGAACGGGAAACACAAAATGGCGTGGGTCTGGCAATCGATACACCGCCGATCAATCCGACCGATACCGAAGACATGGATCGCCTCCGGGACCTGATCAGCGTGGTGAAGGCAGAGCCGGTTCTTGTTATCTCGGCAGAGGGCCATCCAATGGATCTCGAAGAGAGTGTCCAGGCCTTTGCTGATCTTGGAATTCGCCGTTGCATTATCACCAAACTTGATGTTGTTCGCAGACGTGGCGGTGTCCTTACTGCTGTGGCTGCGGCCCGCCTCAACCTCTCTCACATTGCACTCACACCCTTTATTGGCGGGGGGTTGATCCCCGCAACTAGTAATCGTCTGGCACGCATTCTTCTCGAAGAAGCGCCTGCAGCTGAAATTCTGAAAGGAGCCGCGTAATGAGTATCGGCTTTCGTCGTAAAAAGGAGAGCCCGTCGCAATTTTCGCGCGTCAACCCGGCCTCCATTATTGCCATCGCTTCCGGTAAAGGCGGTGTTGGCAAATCTTTCCTTTCAACAGCCATCGCTGGTGCCCTCGCCAAGGCGGGTCGAAGAACCCTCCTTGTTGATGGTGATCTGGGTTTGGCGAATGTGGACGTTCATCTGGGCATTGCTCCAGAGACCGACCTCGCAGCTGTGATTGCCGGCTGGGTCGAGCTCGAGGATGCGGTTACGCCAGTGTCTGGCGGTGTCGCATCGGGCGGCTTTGACGTCTTGCCGGGGCGTTCCGGCTCCGGCGCCCTTGCTGAGTTGCCAAACGAGGAAGTCGCCCGACTGGCCGCTGGCCTGACAGCGCTTGCGCTTCAGTATGATCATGTCCTGCTCGACCTCGCAGCAGGGATCGAGGCCAATGTCATGCGGTTGGCTCGCGCTTCCGACAGGGCATTGGTTGTGATCACCGATGATCCGGCTTCGATGACGGACGCATATGCCTTCATCAAAGTCCTTCGCGGATATGCACCAGGCGTTCAGCCTGTTGTGGTGATCAACCAGGCTGATAACCGCCAGCGCGGGCGTCAGACCTATGAAGCCATTGCCAAGGCCTGCCAGACTTTTCTTGGGTTCCGACCGCCGCTTGCAGGTGTTGTCACACGTGATCCCAAGGTGCGTGAATGTCTGCGCAGCCAGACACCGATCATGGATAAATTCCCGACGACACAGGCGGCATTGGATGCGACTCAGATCGCTGAATCGCTCATCCGTGGATGGGAAACGCCATCAACCGGTGAAGAGCGCGAACGTCCTGCGGTCTGACCGGTCAGGATGGTTCTGAAATCAATAACGCGTCGCCGCTTTCCGGCGGCGCGTTTTCCGTACCTATCTTGATCTATCTTGGCTCGGTTCTGACGCGGTCCTCGTCAGTCGAGCCGCCCCGTTCCGTCCAGTCCGAGGTCACCGCGGTCATCAGGAAAATGATGGAAACGCCCAGCATGACCGCGAAAAACGTCGACCGGATAAACGACCAGACAGCTGAAAACTCCCTGAAGGTTGATTGTCGGCCTGTCGACCAGAGGGCTGACTTATAATGCGTGACGGCTGTTTCATTCACGCGCTGGCCGTCACCGCTGAACAAGTTATCGACAACATCATCTTTCAGCGAAAACGGATAATCCTCCCGCATCTCCTCAAAATCGCTGGAGCTGTTCTGAATTGAGGTCGTCGGCGCATGCACGAGCTTCTGGCTGACCAGTAAGGGCAGGGATATGTGCTGCCCTGACTTCAGAACCACGTCCATCGCCGTCAGCTTTTGAAGGAAGGCATAAGGCAGATCCTGCAAAAACTGATTATAACGCTTTGCGCGGTCTCTGAGACGGTCGTGTTGTGTCAGAGTTTTTCGAATGCGGGCGCGTTCCTCACGATCAAGTCGACGGTTTTGCAGCCAGCCATCGAGTTGTTTGCGGGTGATCGGCAGAGTTCGGATCGTTGACTGAAAGTCAGCAGATTGAATGCTCTCGCGCGCCAATGTTCGGACCCGTCTCTGGATCTTCCCGGTCGAAGGATCACACACAGCTTCACCCAGAATAATCGAGTCTGTTGAGAAGATGATGCAGGTCACGCGAAATGGGACGAATAAAGCGTTGAAATGCTCGTCACCCGAATAGCGGCTTCGCCCGATTGGCAGAAACCCGGGATTAACCCCCTGTGGAACCGCCGACCTGATACTTTGTGTCTCGAGCGGACCGAGGAAATCTGAAAGCTCTTCGTCAGAGAACAGCAATTGTTCGAATCTGACCGGTACAGTGCGGCTGACCGGTGTCAGTTGAGAAGGTTTCAGCTGAGAGGCGCGCAATATGGCTTTGAGAGCCCGCTTGTAATCGTTTTTCAGGATCTTGCGCGCATTGGCTTCAAGGCGCGATAACTCAGCCTTTTTCGCCATGCGGCGAATGGCTTTATAGAGGAGCTGAATAAGGTAGACCAGACTGCCCGTCAGTATCAGCAGGAAGGTACCTGCCAGAATGCCTTCCAGGATATTGTATCCCATCACGTCAGGGCGACCGGGCCGATCATACAGCGCGAACCAGATTCCGCCGCCAATCACAATCGCAAACTGCAATAGGCCCATCGGCAAAAACCAGAACGGACGACCGATAATATCGTCATACTCCAGAAGCGTTCGGATGCGAGCACGTTCTGTACTGCTATCTGACATGAGATTAACCTGCATTATGTGCCTACGGCTTGACCGCTGCTACGTTCATTCCTTAGCAGACGGCCCGAAGTTTGCATTCAAATACCCACTGACAGGCGAATCTGTTTCACAAGATTCGCAAAGCCCGGCATGAAGATAAAAATGAGGACAGACATGCTCTGCAAAATGCTATCTCGCCTGTTGGCGAGTTTTGCCGCTGTTTTCGTGTTGGCGCTGCCGGTTGCCGCCGACCCGATTGATTATGATTATCTGCGCGCGCGCCTTGATCTCCTGATGGAAGAAGACGGCATGATGGGCCTGGGTGTCGCAGTTGTCGAAAATGGCGAGATCACATTTGCGGAAGGATATGGCCTGACAGAAGAAGGCGGTCAGCCTGTAAATGCGCAGACTCGGTTTCGCTGGGCATCCGTCTCAAAAGGGCTCTCGGGCACATTGGCGGCGGAGCTTGAGGCCGAAGGACAATTGTCACTTTCAAAGACGGTCTCATCCTACCGAACAACGCTGAAATTACCCGGCTTTGGCGAGCAAACAGCCACATTGAGAGATGTCCTCTCGCACCGGCTTGGCCTCGTTTCGAACGCGTATGACAATATTCTCGAATCCGGCAAGCAGCCGAACGATATCCGCGGTATGTTGGGTGAGCTGAAGCTGATCTGTCCGATTGGCGACTGTCATGGCTATCAGAACGTCGCCTTTGATACGATCGCCGAAGTCTTTCAGGAGGCGACGGGATTCGACTTCGAAACCCTCGTGCAGATGAAGGTGTTTCAGCCGCTTGGCATGACCACAGCCTCCACGACGTATGAAGGGCTGGTGGGCTCTGGCAATTACGCAAAACCCTACAATCTTCGTCGCGGCTCCATGCAGGCCGATCGCATTACGCTTCCCTATTTTCGCGTCGCCGCCGCCGGCGGGGTTAGCTCAGGCATAGAAGACCTTGCGCGTTATATGCAGGCGCAAATGGGCATGTATCCGAGCGTATTTAGTGGCCAGGCTTTGGAGGTGTCGCACACACCAGTCGTCAAAACCCTTCGTGAAGCCCGTGGTATGGGCCGCAATTTTGATCGGATCAAAGATGCCGACTATGCGCTCGGCTGGCGCGTTTACGACTATGAAGGCCATACTGTGGTCGGCCATGCAGGCGCAGTGCGCGGTTATCGCGCAATGGTCATGTTCGATCCCGAACGCAAGACCGGTGTCGGGCTGCTGTGGAATTCAAATCTGACCCGTCCACGCGGTATCGTGTTTGAAGTGATGGATATGCTTTACGGGTATGAAAAACGCGACTGGATGCGCCTGATGCCAGACCCGCCTTCAGGCGGTGCTGAAGGCGGTTAAGGCGGTACAGAGCCGGTTAACCCGCCTCCGGTGCATTGTTGAGCGCTTCTTCCAGCTGAAGGAAAGTTGGCTGGGCGCCTGATGGAATGGATCCACGACCAATCTCAACCGAGATCTGCGCAGCATTGCCGTGCAGATGGGCGACCAGAACATCCTTGATGATCTGATAAAATTTGCCTTCTTCATCGACGACGGCGGCCATGCGTGCAGCCAGCGGTCCAACAAAGCCATAAGCGAGAAACACGCCGAGGAAGGTACCAACAAGCGCCGAACCAATCAGCTTACCGAGGTATTCTGGAGGCTGGTTGATCGCGCCCATCGTCTTGATGATACCCAGAACCGCGGCGACGATACCAAGCGCGGGCAGGGCGTCCGCCATATTCTGCAGGGCGTGGGCGGGTTCATGCGCTTCATGGTGGTGCTTTTCGATCTGCTTTTCGATCGCATCTTCCACCTGATGCGGATCTTCAAGGTTCATCGTCATCATGCGCAGCGTGTCGCAAATCAGATCAATCGCGAAATGATCCTTCAGAATCTTCGGATATTCCTGGAAAATACGGCTTTCCTTCGGATTCTCGATATGCGCCTCAATGGCCACCACGCCCTTGGTTTTCATGGTTTTCGTCAGGACAAATAGAACCGATAACAAGTCGGTATAGTCCTTCGCTTTCCATTTTGGGCCAGCCATGGCCTTACCCAGCCCGGCGCCAACGCCGAGAACCGTCTTGAATGAATTACCGATGAGCAGCGCGCCGATCGCGGCACCACCAATCATCATCATTTCAAATGGGGCAGCTTTGATGATCACGTCGAAATGGCCACCAGCGAGCAGAAACCCGCCAAACACCATGCCCATTACGACAACGATTCCGATGATCTGAAACATCACACACAACTTTTCTGTTGTTATCTTTGATGCCGTTTTAGCCGATTAGGCTTAACGCTCGGTTTCATCGGATGCGGAATTAACGCCATCATCAGTAATCTTCAGTATCAACTGGTATCGCGCGTTGCTGGCCGCTATCGGCTTTGGTACAAGACTTGCGAGCCCGGATTGCTTCCCGTGGAGACCTGACCTGTGAGAAATTTCTGTGTCATTCCTGCTGCTCTTATCATGGCCATGCCAATAAGTGCTCTCGCCGATGATTGTGCAGCCCCGCCGCGGCCCGTCTTTGAAATTGCGGGCGAAGATCTTGATGTGGCTGGCTTTACCGCATTGACCGAAATGCTGATAGAATTTGACGAACAATCCATTGCCTATCGCAATTGTCTGGATGTCGCGATTGAAGCACGGGAAGAGGGCTGGGTCGACGCACTCGGCGCCTACAATCAGGCTTCAGCCACCCAGACCGAAGTCTATGAGCGATATGTGGAAGTCTCTGATGAGTTTCTTGCTGCAACTGAAAAGCGGGCTGCAGAAGCTGCCGAAGACCAGCGTGTGACGTCAGAAGAGATGGCGGAAGCCCATTTGGAGGCTTTGTCGGAAGAACCTTCTGCATCAGACGTTGATATGAGCGATTCAGACGCGGATGACCTGGACGAATAAAAGGAATTTCAGCGTCATTTTTACGCGTTCTAAATGCACGCAAGGCTAGAGGAAGCCGAGTTTGAGGAGCCGCTTATGACTGTCAGAACCAATTTTCTCACATTCGGACTGAGCGCAGCCATTTTGTTCGCGCCAATGATGGCATCTGCTGAAGAGTATCGGGTTTGTCCTGCCGAACAAACTGCCATCGGTATTGAAACCGTGAAAGAGGCCTGTGGTGACATCATCAAGCCGGATTTCGAAGTGGAAGGCCAAACCACACTCTCTGATTTGCGTTCGATGAAAGAAAAGCGGGATGCCTTCCGTCAGGAAGTGACTGACTATGGCAATTGCGTCACCGCATTCATCAATTCCTATCGTCGCCCCGGTGCTGACGCCACCTCGACCAAACCGGACGAAGCGGCTTGTGCGCATTCCTGGGCTCAGGATCAGGTCACCGAAACCATTCGGGAATTTGGTCGAACCTGTTTTGCATTCAATGATGCCGCACTGGTCAAAGGTGAGCAGGGGTTTGCGGGCAATTGTTACCCCACTTTCGGTGAAGCGGGCTGAACCTCCGAAACATTTAAGTCATTGACCAGGTGAGATGACCGGCGCAAATAGCCGCCATGTCCATCGACACCTCCCGACCCGGTCCGGTCAAACGGCGCGGCGCATTCAGACTTCTGTTCTTCTCACTGCTGGCCGTCGGGGCCGGAAACACCATGCTCATCACAGCGGTTCTTCCGCTTTTGGTGCGTCGGCTCGAGTTACCGGCCTGGACAGCTGGCGCGATCTTCTCACTGTCCGCATTCCTATGGGTGCTGATGAGTCCCTATTGGGGCACCAAATCCAACAAATGGGGACGACGGCCCGTCGCGGCGCTCGGCATGGCCGGGTTCACCGTCTCCATGGTGCTGTTCGGGCTAGTTGGCGCTGTTAGTCTGGCCGGACTGATCACCTATTGGCCATTGATCTTCATACTTCTGATCTCCAGCCGTTCATTGTTCGGCGTGTTTGGATCGGGTACAAACCCGGCGGCGCAGGCCTATATCGCCGATCGGACAGATGGCTCAAACCGAACCGAAGAGATCGCAACCCTCACATCCGGCTTCACGTTTGGCACGGCCATAGGGCCGAGCCTTGCTGGTGTACTGATTGATCAGGTTCATCTGCTCGCGCCAGTCTTTGTGATTGCCGGCGTCGCGCTGGTGATCGGGCTCTCTATTTGGTTCACCCTTCCGGAAAATCGCGAACCGGAGATTGAGCAAGTTGAATCCTCAGAAGGGAAAGGCTTGTGGCGCGACAAGAGCGTGTTGCCCTTTCTGGTCTATGGCGTTGGCTTGTCGCTCGTCTCGGGTGTGATGCTTCAGACCTTCCCCTATTTCATGCTCGATCGGTTGCATGACGTCGGCTATCTGCCGGATCCTTCTCCGGAAAATGAAAACCCCGGTGCCCAGGAGCTTGGCATTGTGATGACGCTGGGCGCATTGGCTATGCTGACGGCGCAATTGGCTCTGATCCCGCGACTGAAGCTCTCACCCAAAGCGCTTATGGTGTCAGGCGCTATTTTACTTGTGGCGTCGGCTGTACTCACTGTGAGCATTCCAAGCCTTGCCGTGTTTGGCATGGCGCAGATTTTCTATGGTATCGGCCAAGGCTTTTCTCGGCCGGGCTTTACCTCCGGAGCGTCGCTCGCGGTTGGGGCTAGTCTTCAAGGAAATGTTGCAGGTCTTGTGACCGCTACAAATGCCATGGGCTTTGTGGTCTCACCCTTTTTCGGATTGTGGGCGTATGAGAACATTCACCCCAATTTTCCGTTTTTGTTTTCGGCGGTCATGCTCGGGCTGATGGGCGTCTATGCCTTCTTTCAGGCAAGTAACAGCTCACCAGAAAGCTCTGAAGACGCATCCTAGCGATCAGAAACGAGTATCAAGCCTATCCGGTCGCTTCCACGGCTGACAGGGCGCGACGGGTCGGAAAACCATCGGCCAGCATACCATGGTCAATCTGAAAGGCCTGAAGTGCGCCACGCGTGCCACGGCCCGCAATGCCATCAACGGGCCCTGCATTATATCCCAGCCGGTTGAGCCCCGCCTGAAGCCGTTTGATTTCCTCAATATTCAGTCGATCAATCGTCCGGGGCCAATTGCCTGCAGGCGCAGGATTGCCCTTCACACCCTCAGCAATCAGACTGACCGATAATGCGTAGGAATCTGCGCGATTATACGTTTTGATGACATTAAAATTGGGATACAGCAGGAAGGCTGGGCCGCTTGCGCCTGCCGGTAGCCACAGTTCAGACCGACCGACACCCGCCGGATCAATACTTGGCTGGGTCACCGGGGCGATCCCCAGCGTCTCCCAGGAGGCCGTTGAGTGTTTCTCGCCATTGGCCAGCGCGAAATTGAAGGAGTCGGGAAGCGTGACCTCAACGAGTGAGGGTTCGCCCCAGCGCCAGCCTGATGCCCGGAGGTAATTTCCAGCAGATGCCAGGGCATCTGCCCGCGCACGCCAGACATCCTTGGTGCCATCACCCGTCCAGTCGACGGCATAAGCGAGATAGGTCGTTGGCATGAACTGCGTTTGGCCCATTGCGCCTGCCCAGCCCGCAATCAATTCGTGCCGATACGCATCTCCGCTGGCCAGAATGGACATCAACGCCAAAAGCTCGCGCTCCGCAAAGGATTGGCGGCGGCCTTCGGTCGCCATTGAGGCCAGTACCGACGGCGCATCGAAATTGCCAATCACGGCGCCATAACTGGTTTCCATGCCCCAGATTGCGACCAGATATTCGCGCTGGATCTGATATTCCGCTTCCAGTGCGGAAAACAAATTGGCATCTGAAGCCAGACGCTGTCGTCCGTTCGTCAGACGGCTGCGGCTCACCGTGTCATCGACATATTCCCAGATCGGTTTTGAGAATTCGGCCTGATCCACGGGTGCGCTTTTCTGTTCCAGGAACTGGCTCATCGGCTCAATGCCTTCCAGCACAGACCGGATGATCTCAACCGAATGGCCGTCCGCCAATGCCTTGGCCGCAAATTCCTCCCGCCAGGCATCGAGTTTCAAATGGCCGCTGGATCGAAATGACCCGACTCCAGTTGAGACTGGCGGCGGGGTCACCACAGGTGGTGGTTGTGAGGGTGGAGGTGTTTGTCCGGTGCTCTGGCAGGACGCAAGGACAAAAACGGCAACAGAAAAGAGTGTGGACATATTCAGCTTAGTCATCAAACCTGGCTCCCCTGAAGCCTTTGAACAGGGATACCGTCGAATCAGGTCTCTGCCAAATGCTCTTTGTCTTTGAAATGCCATCCAAAGCAGTTGACTCTGGTGGGGCTTGCCTGTAGGCACCGCGCTTCGTTTCATCAACCGACGGCAGTAAAACCATGAAAGTGAAGTCATCCCTCAAAGCCCTCAAAGAGCGCCATCGGGACTGCAAAGTGGTGCGTCGTAAAGGTCGTGTGTACGTGATCAACAAAACTGATCCACGTTTCAAGGCAAAGCAGGGCTAAGTCCGCCCGCTTGGCGTTGACGCTCCGGCCTGATCGGCACAATAAATCTTTCAGCGCAGGCGTCGGGCTTTATGTTCGGACGCCTGTTTCGGTTTGAACCATCACAGATTTCGTGACCCGGTAATCGCAGGAAGTCTATTGACGACCTCACTGTGCGGCTCAATGTTATGTCTCTGACATAATTTCAGGATCAGCCCGAACGCTCATGCAGGCCACACTTATTTCTCTTCTCGCAAGCCTTCTCCTTGCGTCCGCGACGGCCGGGCCGTCGGACGAAATGTTTGATGAACTCAAGTCAGCGCCGTCCCAGATTGAGGCGGAATCCGTCGCTGACGACATTTCTGCCGCCATGCAGGAATCGGGCTCTGCTACGGCAGATCTCCTGTTGGAACGCGCGCTGACGGCTGAGACCGTTGAAAAATACGATCTTGCCCGTCAAATGCTTGATCGTGCCATAGCCGTCCAGCCAGATTTCGCTGAGGCATGGTTTCAGCGCTCGCTCCTCTATCTGAACGAAGATCTCTATGATCAGGCGCTGTTTGATCTCAATGAAGCCCTCACGCACGAGCCGCGACATTTCCAGGCCTGGCTGACGCTGGCGGGATTGTTCGAAGCGCTGGGCCAGCCTCGCGAGGCGCTCGAAGCCTATCGTGAAGTTCTCAAAATCTATCCGCGCCATGAAACGGCGAATGCACAAATCAGACGCCTTGCGCCGCAGGTTGATGGCCGCTCGATTTGAGACGTTTTCCGCTCGCCATTGGTCTTCTGGCCGCCCTCTTTAGTCTGCCATCCTGCGTTTCCTCCATGTACACATCTCGAATTGAAGCGCGCTATCCGCCCTCAGGTGAGTTCGTCACCCATGAGGATGCGAGGCTTCATGTGATTTCCAAAGGTGAAGGTCAGCCCGTGCTCCTTGTGCATGGCGCCAGTGCTAACGCGCGGGAATTCACCTTTACCCTGGCACCAGAATTCGAGGCCGGACAATTCGAGCTCCTTATGGCCGACCGACCGGGGCATGGATATAGCGAGCAGACTGACAATAGCCACAGCCTCGCAGCGCAGGCAAAAGCCATGTCGGCCATTGTGGCCGCCAAAACCGATCAGCCGGTTGTCGTGGTGGGGCATTCCTTTGGGGGCGCGGTCGCATTGCGCTTCGCGCTCGACTATCCCGAGGCGACCAAAGCGGTGGTGCTGAGCGCGCCGGTCACCCATGATTGGGGTGGCGGCGGTATGACCTGGTATAATCAAATCGCATCCATTCCGCTGATTGGCCATGCGTTTTCGCAGTTTGCGCCTCTGGTTGGACCATCGGCCGCCCGATCTAGCCTCGACAATCTCTTCCACCCGGCACCCGTTCCCGAAGGCTATGCAGAGAATCTTGGCGTGGACCTCCTCTTCCGGCCCGCCGCTTTTCGCGCGAACGCCAAAGACGTTTTGCGATTGCAGGCTGAGATCGGCGCACAACAGACCCGGTATGCAACCGAACTCAACCTTCCCATTATTGTGTTCTCGGGCAGCCAGGACACTGTGATCAAACCGGAACTTCATGTGGCTCGCCTGAAACGCGAACTTCCTGCCCATGTGATAGTTGTTAAACTCGATGATGAAGGGCATATGCCTCATCACCGCAAAGCCGGATTGATGGCTGAGACGATCTCTCGCCTCGCCAGAGGCGAATCGGTGCAGACATCGGATTTTGAAAATTCTGAAACAGGTTAGAGAATATGGACGACGATACCTCCACGGTTTCCATGCAATCGCTCAATCAGGCTACGGCGGAAAAGCTGAAGCAGACCGTCGCGCGGATTGAACGTCTGGAAGAAGAAAAGGCTGAGGTCGCTCAGCAGGTCAAAGATGTCTATGCTGAAGCGAAAGCGTTTGGCTTTGATGTGAAGGCGCTGCGCCAGATCATCAAGATCCGTAAGACCGACCGGCAGGAACGCGAAGAGCAGGAACAGGTTCTGGAAACCTATCTGCTCGCACTCGGCGAAATCTGATCGTCAGTATTTGAACAAAAGGAACGGCGTACCTGACGCCGTTCCCTTCTGAGTGTCTTCACGGACTGTCGACTTTGATCGTCGATTAGAAGTTGGTGAAAGCGGGCAGGTTACGCGCCTGACCTTCACTTATTGTGGCGGCAAACGTGTCTTCGACGCATTGGGTTTCCAGGGCTCTGCGCGTCAGCGTTTCAGAGGATGCGAACTGCTCTCGCGCGCAGACTTCTTTGGCGGCAGAGAGCACCGAGTCGCGGATTTCTGAGAATTGTTCAGCTGAAACCGGACCGGTTGGGACTTTGATCTCAACAGTACGCGTTTCGGCGATGGCCGGAGATGCGAGAAGTGCAAGCGGAAGAGCGAAACCGAGAAGCTTTTTCATAATGTAGACCCCTTTAGGCGATAGATGCAGTGTTGATCGAGACGCGGCTTTTGTGCGGCCACACCATTGATCTGTTCGCAACTGCATCATTTTCAAATCGCGACCGGCTCAAATCGGTGTGATCCCGATTTGAACGGCTATTTGGTTGATCTGAAATCGCGCTTTCTGATCGCTTATCTTATGAAACTTGGACATTTTTCTAAAAAATGCTGCGGCGCATCACGAAAAGTGAGGCGAGGGATCGCGCTTTTGTGTTCGAAAGTCTCCGGTCAGACCCATTTCCTTTATGCAAAAAAAGAAAAAGGCGCGTCGGAACGCGCCTTTCTGAAGTCCTCTCTGGATCTGTAAGAACCAGGATTACTCGAATTGTGTTCCGACCAGAGCCGCATCGTCCAGAAAGACTGCGAGCTGGTCAGCGCGTGCACGCTCGATGGTTTCAGAGTAAGCGGCTTTCACACATTTACGTTCAGCAACCGCACGAGAGCGGAGGTATTCGTATTTGTAATCCAGTACGGCGCAGGCTTCCTTGGCAGCGTCGAGCACCTTTTGGTGCGCAGCAACCACGTCATCAGCAGACGCGGGCGAAACAGGAACCTTAATTTCAACATGTTGTGTGTCCTGAGCCATAGCCGGGAAAGCACACAGAGCGGCGAGAGAAGCGGAAAGAATAAGTTTTTGCATTTTAGAGTGTCCTCAGACGATTACGAAAGGAAACTCCCCATGACCTCCGGACTTGATGCAGGACTGGTTGTAGAATGACGTCACACGGAGATTGCTGCAACGCACAATGCGAAAAACAAGATATGCGTAATTGCATAATATCGTTAAACATTTTCGCATTACCCACTGACTGGAGATTTTCTGGGAACCCTTATATGTTGGAATAAACAGCCCTGGGACTTCCTCCTTTGCCAAGAGATGTCGACAAGAAGAAAACGCGAAAAGCCTTGCGGAAACTTCGCAAGGCGGCCGAACGTGCTGAAGCTGAAGGGGTTGAACTCACAGACTGGGAACAGGAATTTGTCGAGGGCGTGGATGAGCGTCTCACCAAATTTGGTTCGGCCTTCAATGATCTGTCCAAAGGCGGTGCGGAAGAGGCGCTCTCATCGGCTCAGACCGAAATTCTCCGGCAGCTCGACAAGAAAAGTCGCGGCAAATCCAATGGTGGCTTCAAGACACGCAAGCCGCTTCAGGCCAAAAAAGGCTTCAAACCCCGACCGCCTGTTAACCGTGATATTTCCGATGACATCGAGGATTTCGAACCGGAGCCGCCCGAAAGTGTTAAAGAACGCTCCGTTCCGTTAATCAGAGCTTTACCTAATCCTGAAGAGCCCGAAAAAGGCTCAGAAAATTCTCCGGAGACGAGAATTGGAACGAACCGTTCACCTAATAAGCGACCTACATTCCGGGTTATAGAAGGCGGTAAAACGGAGAGTTCCTGACGCGTATCTGGACGGCCGTGAACCATTCACGTGCTTCGGGCGTACAGAAAGACGCGCTATTCGGAGACCCGCATGCCTTCAGTCCTCATTTCCGGTGCCTCGACAGGCATCGGCCTCGCAGCCGCTCAATACCTTGCCGAACATGGCTGGATCGTCTTTGCCGGGGTTCGAAAAACCGAAGATGGTGACCGCCTGAAAGAGGTCAATTCATCGATCCATCCCATCATTCTCGATGTCACCAAACCCGATCAGATTTCTGAGGCTATGAGCGACGTCTCTGAGGCACTTCAGGGCAAAACACTCTCAGGCCTCGTCAACAATGCCGGTATCGCAAATATGGCGCCGATCGCGCTCCAGTCGCTGGATGACTTCAAAGCCCATTTTGAGGTGAATTGCTTTGGCACGCTGGCGCTGACCCAGGCCGCCTTGCCGCTTCTGGGAATGGACAAAGCGCGCAATGGCAAACCGGGGCGGATCATCAATATCACCAGCATGGGCGGCGAGCTGACCGCGCCCTTTCTTGGGGCCTATTGTGCCACCAAGCACGCTGTGGAAAGCCTCACGGATTCCTTCCGGCGTGAGCTGATGATGTATGGCATTGATGCCATCACCATTGGCCCCGGTTCCGTCAAAACGCCCATCTGGGAGAAGGCGGGCGAAACAAACAAAGACACGCCCTACAAGGATACGCCATGGGGCGCGTCACTCAGGAAGTTTGCTGACGAATTCATCAAGGGCGGCGAAGACGGTCTCGAACCTGTCGAGGTCGCGCGTGTCATCGAAATCGCCCTCACAGACGACTCACCCAAAACGCGTTACGCGCCCGTACCAAACAAGTTGATGAACTGGACGCTGCCGCGACTTCTGCCCACCCGAATGGTCGATAAGATTATGGGAAAGCGCTATGGGCTGATGTCGGATAACGACACTTGAACAAGACTTTAAGACCATAACACAGCCTTGATTTCGCCGGGGGTTGGCGACAGGCTGGCCATGAACAAGGCTATCGCTCGGGGAGGGTGCATAGACATGTCTGATGAGTTTCTCTGGATTGCTATTCCTTTTGCGCTGGCGTTCGCGGGCGCTTTCGGCGGGATAGGTATTTACCTGTTCCGGCAGAGCCTCTCTTTTCGGAAGAAGGGCATCGCGACTGAGCTTAATGTGCTCGATATGGTCATCATTCAATCCGGTGGGTCTGAGCCCGGAACGCAGATCATACCGATTTACAAAGTTCTGGAGGGCCCGCGCGCCGGAGACATTGTTCGCGCCGATGGGGGTGACCCTAATATTACGACCACTGTTCTGAACCTGCCGGAAGATCAAAAACCGAGATACACCGGCAAATTCATGCAGATTGGTGAGAACAGACAAGGTTGGGTGCACCAGACAAAGCCGATTGCCCGGGCCAAGAAAGATCAGGCGCTACAGATCACGATCGCGGCAGGGCTGATCCTGGTCGGCATCGTCGCCATCGGAATCGCTGTCTTTCTATTGGTCAGCTGACGGCTGAAGATTGCGTGGTGTTAGCGCTGTCACGGTGCTGACACCAATTTTTGCGATACTAAGCGGACATACCAAACAGTGGCGCCAGTCTGGCTGAACGGGAGGTGCGCGTGAACAAGCATGCCGATGATCCGAAGGAACTCGATGAACGCCTTGATGAGGCGATTTCAGAGGAAAACCCTGCCAGCGATCCGGTCGCGGTGAATGATATCATCGATGATGCCGAACTGCGTGATCAGCTGAAAGCTGAGACTGCCAGGAAAAAGAAACGCTTTTTCTTCTTCTGATCAGCCTGCGCCAGCCAGCCCCACCTCGCTCAGCGCCTCTGCCTGCCGGGCCGCCATGGCATCGGCATTGAAGCCCTCAATGCTTTCTTCGAACAGGCGGCAATAATTGAGCTCTGCGTCCAGTCTCAGATAGGCCGCCCCTAAACCAATCGCGGCCCGATCCATGAACACGAATTCTGCCGGAATGGTCACTGGCCCGCGTTCCTTCAGCAGTTTGCGCACCTGAAACGCTTCTTTCCGGCCATACTCGCCCGGCTTCACGCCCTCTGCGATCTTGCGCACCCGATCATCCAGGATAGGTCCATAGATGAAGTTCGCCCAGAGGTTCAGAACCTCACCCAGCTCCCGCGTTAGTCCCTTAAAGCCCCAGATCTCATAGGCTTGCATACAGCCATCGAAATCATCGGCGCGAATGGCTTCGCGTAGGCGCACTACACCCTCAACAAAGCTTGCCGGGAAAATCCGGATGCAGCCAAAGTCGAGCAGATTAATGCCCGTCCCGTCTCCGGTGATCTGATAATTCCCCAAATGCGGATCGCCATGAATGACACCATACCGGTTCATCGGGTGCCACCAGGTCCAGAACAGCATTTCTGCAATGCCATTGCGGATTTCCTGCGGCGCAGTTTCGAACTCGCGCAAGGGCTTGCCGCTTACCCAATCCATGGTGAGAAGTCGTCCGGACGATAGGTCATCATGCGGGGTCGGCACGGTAACGAAGTCTTTCTCGGCCAGCATCCGCTTATACAGCCGCATGGCTTTGCGTTCGCGCTCATAGTCGAGTTCCTCACGCAGTCGGTCTGTGATCTCACCCACCATTTCACTCGGGTCGATCGAGCCATCCATGCGTTTGAACAGACCGAGAAGTGATTTCAGCTGGCTGACATCGCTTTCGACGGCGCTCGACATATCGGGATATTGCAGCTTGCAGGCCAGGGCCTGCCCCTCAATTGTTGTCGCCTGATGCACTTGACCGAGCGAGGCAGCATGGGCCGCGTCTTTCTCAAAGCTTCCAAATTTGGATTGCCAGTCCGGCCCAAGCTCGGCCCGCATGCGGCGTTTTACAAAAGGCCAGCCCATCGCAGGGGCATGCGCCTGAAGCTGACTAAGCTCGTTGGCGTACTCCGGCGGCAGGAAGTCCGGAATGGTCGACAGCATTTGCGCGACCTTCATTAACGGGCCTTTGGTATTGCCCAGCGCAGACGCCAAAGCCGCAGCGAGCTTCTCATCTCCGCCACCGAACAGCCGGTTCGCACCTAACTGAAGAGCGGCACCCGACAAATTGGTACCGACCTTAGTTGCGCGCCCAAGCCGGGCAGAAAACCGATTGCGTTCCGGATCGTCTGACATGTATCTCTCCTCGCTTGAAGAGATATGCGGTCAGACCGAATTTCCAATGCGGCGCTTTTGTCTACCGACCCGAATAGCCAGAAGAGTAACGCCATGAGCGCACACAATATCCGATCAAGCTATGACGCCTGGCTCGCCGACCAGACGCGCTCACCCGTCCAACTCATGCCAGGGCTAACCCATAAGACTGGTGAACTGCGCCTCGATGCGGAAGGCTTGGCCGAGCGCGGCTGGTCCGATCTGCCACTGGACTTCGCGCCGGAAAATGAAGGCGTCCTGATGGGTGGCTATCTTGAAAACCGCTCGATTTATGACAGCCCGGTCTTCGCGACCCCCGGCGAGGAACCGCGCAATCTGCATCTCGGTCTCGATGTTTTTGCGCCAGCCGGCACGCCAGTTTTTGCGCCGCTCGAGGGCCTTGTTCACAGCTTTCAGACCAATAATGGCGAGCTCGATTATGGGCCAACCATCCTTCTCGAACATTCGCCGACAGAAGACCTCACCTTCTGGACGCTTTACGGGCACCTCTCGGAGGACTCGCTTCTCGGGCTGGAAGAGGGCGATCCAATCTCTATGGGCGAAACGCTGGCCGAACTTGGCGGCTCTGACGTCAATGGCGGATGGGCGCCACATCTCCACTTTCAGATCATGCTGGATCTCGATGGTCGTCGAGGAGACTTTCCTGGTGTCTGTCGATCATCCGAGCGGGCCAAATGGGAGGCAATCTGCCCCGACCCGCGCCGTTTGCTTGGCCTTCGCTCCGACTGACACAACGGACAAAGAAAAGGCCGCACCCAGAGGATGCGGCCTGGCGTCGGGAGGAAACGCCTTGTTTCTTAGTTGGCAGCGAGAATGACTTTCTGGCCGTTTTCGATTTTTGCCAGCGTGTCTTCCAGTGTTTCCTGAACACATTTGTTCTCATAGCGCTGTTTCGTGACGCCTTTTGCGCCAGGCATGGTTGCTTTGCAGGCCGCTTCGACAGCTGACCGCAAACGTTCAGCAGCTTCACGGGCGCCATCTTCAGTCTGAACGCTTGCCGTGTCGTATTCGAAGACGAACGGGAAACTGTCTTCAGCCAGTGCAGTCGGGGTCAGGATTGCAGCTGAGGCGACAAGTGCGACGAGTGTGGTTTTCATTTCTATGTCCTTTCATTCCTAAGAAGAGACGCGATCTTGTGTTGCGTTCTCGATGAAAGGATATTTATCGCAAAACAATAAATATTCAAGTCGAATGTATCGAAAAACAATATTATTTTATTGTAATACGAAATGAGTTCGGATGAAAAATTGCGCCGCTATAAGATAAAAAAGTCCGGAGAGACCGGGCTTTTCGGGCCGCGCAAATCTCCTGTTTCTCGGTCTCAAAAAAAAGCCGCCATCGCGAAGATAGCGGCCAAGGAAGTGGTTGCAGTTTCAGGTTTGATAGAGGTTCAGCCCGCCGCGACGCCTGTCATCGATTGGTGATATGCGGTCAGTCGCGAAGAACTGATCGATCGCAAGGCAGTTTCGGTGGTGTCATTCACACACGCATTCTCAAGCTGGCGCATTTTCAGACCTTTACGCGAAGAAGTCAGATCGCACGCGTCGCGAATTTCGTCCTGCAGCCGTTTATAAAGGGCCTCTGTGCCATCAGCGGACATCAGTTCCGCTTTGTCATAAGAAAAGTCGATTTGGAATTTATCCTGCGCCAGCGCTGCAGGGGGCGCGATCAGGCTGGTGAGTGCAATAGCTGTGATCAAAGTCTTCATGTTTCAGTCCTTCCCAGTCCGGCTTCTCTGATTGCCGGCTCCATTGCTTCACTGCGCCCTTGGAAGGTCTTGTCTCTGATACCCCTCACAATCTCAAGTGAATTTATCGTTATTCAATAAATTGTTTGTAATGTAGGGATTTGTAACTTGACCCGGCAAAGCCCGACGCGGGCGGTCAAGGAATTGCCTTGTCCTGGTCAGAATGCAATCGTCCAATGGATTGAGTCGGTGTTTGCAAAGCGCAGCAAATGCAAAAGAGGACATCCATTATGACAGTGTTTCGGATCGCCATCGTTCAACTCTACCTGGTTCTGACATCGCTAACATCTGTGTATGCGCAAACCACCGAAGAAACTGCTGAGGCCGCGATAGCGGAACTGCCTGACCTGAGCGGTGAGGACTTCATTGCCGAAACCGAAGCGATTTTGACCAAATGGGATGAGCTTGGCGGCAGTTCTTCAAACTATATCGACGCGGCGCGAACGGTCGTCACTGAGATTGATCGCTTTATTGAAGAGTCCGGCGCGGAACCTGGCGATCTCCCTGTGCCAGTCGGCGCACTGCAAATGGTCGCGCTCAATTATTCCGGCGGCGAGTCGGCCTCGGGTCTCAGTTTCTCACCTGACGCGGCGCTGGCTGTGTACGATACAGGCATTGTCACGACCCGTTGGGGCCCGCCCGTCAGCTATCGCGGCGAATACCAGCGGATCATGAAGCGCATCTATATGGAGATGTGGAACCGCTCAAGCCTCGATGGCCTGGTTGGCGAGGAAGCGCCAACCGCCTACGCTAAAATGCTGTTCGACGTGCACGACGCACCAAATCTCTGTGAAGCGGGCGAGGCGATCTTCTGGTCCTGTGCTGACGAGGACCGGGACCGTTATCTCTCGGTTTGTGGTTCAGGCACCAGTGATCGTGCAACATCCTGGGTCCAGTATCGTGTTGGCAAACCCGGAGATCTGGAATTGACCTACCCGGAAACCAAAGCGCCAAACTTTACCAGCGAGGAGGCCATGATGGCGGGCGAGGGCCATTTCTCCCGCGACATCTGGCGTTATGGTGGATCGACGCTCGAATTTACGAACGGCGACTACAATTACGCCATTGAAGACGAGATCTTTACTGACACGGCGGTCGTGTCCGTCATCCGGAATGAAGAGCGGGTGTTCGAACTCACCTGCAAAACAACCCATCCGTTTATGAGCACAATCGGAGGGCATCTCTGGGGCGGCCGCAACGATGATCAGCTGCAGATCGTGCCTGGCGCGCGTCCTGATGTGGGGGCGACAGCCTGTAAAGCTCAGGAAGATGTCGTCTGGAGCTGTCTTGATACGCGCGACCAAAGTATCAACTCGGTCTGTTCTGTTCCTGTGTCTGGTGAGCCGGGCTTTGTCTACCGCAAGGCAGACCAAACCGGCACAGTCACCAATTCTGCTTATGTCGATGATCCAGTTCCCGCATCGTCCGACCTGATTTGGCTTCGTGACGAGCCGGGGCTTAAAGGCATTGCGATTGGAGATTTTGCCGAACGCCATCACTTCACAAGCAATCCTGATGGCACTGGCGAATTCATGTGGTCAAAAAATGAAGGCGAACGTAGTTACACCCAAAGCTGTTCGGTCACACATGATAATTTGTCAGACTACATGCCCGAAAAGGCTGAGACGGTTGCGCCGACTGAAACGCGCCTCACCTATGAGCCTCAACCCATTCTCTATGGCGGTGAAAACGGAACACTCTCACCCTCCCCGGAAGCTTTCGACAGTCTGATCCTGCAATTGAAAGGGCTTGAGGCAGCAGGGCATTTTAAAGCAGGTGCTGGCTTGGAGCCGCTAGATGTTCTTGGCGGCGAGGCGGCCATTCCCTTTGCGCTGAAACACCGGGCTGACGATTTCCGCTGCCACGCAGACCATGGCGGTATCTGCGCGGCGCCGGACGATCTTTATTCCTACAAAGCGTTCTTCATCGCTTTTTCCGGTTTCAGCGACGGCTATTGGTACAGTGCAGAAGCCGCCCGGCAGAAAACCAGAGCGGATATCGACCTCAGCAAAATCGCTCTGTCATTCGCAGAGCTTTCCCCGCCCGGAACACCGGTCGTCCGAGATGAGTTCGGTTTCTGTCAGGCGCGCGCTTATTTCAAAGACTGGGACGCGGGCATTGAGATGTACCAATCCGCAGCCGAACAACTGAATCTGCAAAATAATACTGACCATGACTGGCTCTGGTCGAGCTTCAAAGGCGTCATCAGCCGATATAACGTGCGTGCAGCCCCGGACGCGTCAGCAGAAATTGTCGGGCATGCAGAAAACGAGGCGATCCACTTTCCAGATTTCGATGCCGTCACTGAAGGGGGCGGCTATACATGGCGTGAAGTTGTTCTTCCTGACGGCACGACAGGATTTATCGCGGCGTCTGACAAGGACATTCTTGAAATAGACGACGCCGGCCAGGTCTGCGCCCGGATCGAAAATGGTGTCGTGAAACTGACTCAGAATGCCATTGGCGGCGATTGATTAAAAAATAACTGGCCTGGGGCTTGCATCAAATCTCGTCCAATCTGGAGAGAGCAAATGCGAGCAAAGTTTCAGGGCAATATAAATGAGCTGACGACGCTGCGCTTTCCGTTCGCGCTCGCCATCGCATTCTACCATTTCACGAACTATTTTGCTGATTATGAGCAGACTGGCCTGACGCTTCTCGAAGACCTCGCCTTCGTGCTCGACTTTTTCTTCATCCTGTCCGGTTTCGTTATGGCGCACGCCTATAACGACCCGGACCGGTTCAGTTACCGCAAATATATTCTCCGGCGCTTTTTCCGCATCTATCCGCTCCATGTGCTGACACTCTTTTCGCTCGTTCTGATCGCCATGGTTGGTGGCTGGCTGGGCGTTCAGGCCAGCAATCCCGAACGCTATCAGCTCGACTCAATCTGGATGCATCTGACCTTACTGCATGCCTGGCCGGCTGACCCCAGCATCACCTTTAATGTGCCCAGCTGGTCGGTGAGTGCCGAATGGTTTGCTTATCTGCTCATGCCTGTTTGCCTTTTTCTGGCGCGCTCCACTCGCGTTGGGATCCTGCTGATTGCGTCAATCTTTCTGCTTTGTCTCTGGTATGGGCTCACCCTCGGCGTCACCGGCTATAGCTATCCACATCTTGAGGGATTCGCGCTCGTAAGGGTCTGCGTGGATTTCTTCTTGGGCTATGCCATCCGGGAATATCTACGCACCAGAAGTCTGCCCTTCACGCGCTTCCGGGGCGCATCCACATTCTATCTGATCCTGATGACCAGCATCGGTCTGGTCGGCCTGCCGCCGATTATTGCGATTCTGATCTTCATCTTGTTTACCGGCGCCGCTTTTGAGCGCGCGCTCTCGAGCGAGCGAAATGGCTATTACGATAATCCCTTCGCACTCAAACTCGGCAACACTGCCTTCGCGCTTTACATGGTTCACATGCCGTTCGCGATTTACGCGACGAACGCTATCGGTCTGGTCTCGGGGCTTCATTTGCCCGGGCCATCCAGCGATCTGATGGTGGTCGGTGTGGTTGGTTTCCTGACGCTGGGCTGTGTTCCGGTCGCTTGGTATGCGCATTACTGGATCGAACAGCCCCTCGCGGTCTACGCGCCAAAGTTTGTCGAAATCACGCTCGGAAAAGCGTTTACAGGCCTTAAATCGCGTCTCTCGAAATTCGCTCGACCCTCTTAAACATAATTTCAGAGGAGTGTGCCATCTTGGCACCCTGACAAAGACACGCCGCACAGGCGGGATGAGGGTGATTAAGCATGGCTAAGACGGTTCTGGTCGTAGATGACGATCCGACGCAACGACGCTTGTTGCAGGCCGCAGTTGAACGCGCAGGATTTGCCTGCCGTGTGGCTCCGGATGGTGAGTCCGGCCTCGAAATGGCGCGTAATCCGTCAGATGGCGTGGATGTCATGCTGCTCGATCTCGTCATGCCAGGGGTGTCCGGCATGGATGTTCTGGCCCGCCTTCAGGAAACCCGCCCGGAATTGCCGGTTATGGTTCTGACTGCTTCTGGCAGCATTGATACAGTGGTCCAAGCCATGCGCGCCGGCGCGATCGACTTTTTCGTGAAGCCCGCTTCACCCGAACGTGTTGTCGTGTCCATTCGAAACGCGCTGCAAATGTCTGATTTGCGCGGCGAGGTAAAACGCCTCAAAAAGACCGCTGGTGGTGAATTGTCCTTTGACGACATGATCGCCTCCGCGCCCACCATGCGCCAGGTTGTACGTCTGGGCCAGCGCGCTGCATCCTCGAATATTCCGATCCTCATTCTCGGTGAAAGCGGTGTTGGTAAGGAAGTCATCGCCCGTTGTATTCAGGGGGCCTCCGAGCGCTCCGGCCGTCCGTTCGTGACCGTGAACTGCGGCGCAATCCCGGAAAATCTCGTTGAAAGCATTCTGTTCGGCCACGAAAAGGGTGCGTTCACCGGCGCCGTGTCCAAATCGCTTGGTAAATTTGTTGAGGCCGATGGCGGCACGCTCTTCCTTGATGAAGTGGGTGAATTGCCGCTCGATATTCAGGTGAAACTCCTCCGCGCGCTTCAGGAGGGTGAGGTCGATGCCATTGGCTCGCGTCGTCCGACCAAGGTCGATGTCCGCATCATTTCGGCCACTAACAAGGATTTGTCGGTCGCGGTCTCTGAAGGCCAGTTCCGCGAAGACTTGTATTACCGTCTCAACGTATTCCCGATCGACATGCCGCCGCTTCGCCAACGCAAGGATGATATTCCGGCGCTCGTCGAACACTTCGTGCGCCGCTTCAATGCCTCGGAAGGCACCAAGGTCGGCGGCGTCAGCGCGCAGACCATGGCCCTGCTTAATACTTATGACTGGCCGGGCAATGTGCGTCAGCTCGAAAACATGATCTTCCGCGCAGTGGTTCTGTGTGAAACCGAAGACCTTCAGCCGCAGGATTTCCCGCAGCTTCAGGCTCTGATGGACGACCTTCCCGACATCGAACCCGCCGCCACAGAGGCGAGTGCTCCAGTCGAGCAGGAGTTCAACCCATCCGTCGCGCTGTCGCTTGGCCCGGTGTCTGAGGATGACCAGCAACATCCGGTGCGAGTCACCAACCAGACCGGTGAACTCCGATCTTTGGAAGAGGTCGAACGCGACCTTATTCAATATGCGATCGATTTCTATGCTGGTCACATGTCAGAAGTCGCCCGCAAACTCGGCATTGGCCGTTCGACGCTTTACCGGAAAGTTCGCGAGCATGATCTGCGCGTAAAACCGGAAGATGATGAGGCCGAAGCCAGCTAGTGTGAGCCTTTTGGCGTCAAACGCGCCAAAACCTCACCAAAACATTTGGATTGCTGCTTGCCAGCTTTTGAATTGCCGCGCACTCTGTTCACATGACACGGGCTGGTCGGATCAGAATGACAATGAATCGGGGCTGTTTAGCAGTCCTGCTTGGTTTCCTGCTGGCGCCATTATCAGCGCAGGCGGCACCGTCAGGCCGCTGGCATACCGAAACACCGGAAGTGGCTCTGAGCTGGGTCGATAATCGACTGACAGAGGTCGAACATGCCCTTCATCGCATTGAAACCTATCTTGACGAAGACCTCATGCCCCGGCCGGTCATTTATCCACTGATGGAAATCCGCAATGCCCAGACCGCGTGCGAGACCCTTCAGGGAGAATTGCGGCACCCGCAGAAATCCTGGCGTGTTCCAGTTGAAATGAAACGCTCTCAATCCTCGCGTAAGGCCGTTCAGGATCTTTGCCTGCGAATTGCACAGCAGAAAAATCGCATTCAGACGCTCGCGCCGGTGAGGATTCAGGACATCGCCCAATTGCAGCGCCAATCTGAAGAGGCACGCAGCACCATTTATTATTCCTGGATGTTTCGCACGAACATGTATCTCAAATTCGTCTTTAATGACGACGTGCCACCACCTCCAAAAGTGCCGGTTCAGGGTGTGTTCACAGACAGTACATCAGAACAGGAGGCGGAAAGGGAGATTACTCCATGAAAACGCTCACGCTGACTGTCATTTGTTTAGGCGCCGCTTTCACTGCTTCCGCGCAATCGGTCGACCAGCGGCAGCTTAAGCCTGTTCCGCAGGCAAGTGCTCTTCCTCAGAAACCGGTAACGCCGCGCGCGGCGCTCACGCTGCGCGGTAATAATTTCAGCTGGCTTGATCAGAAACTCGATATGATTGAAGGCGGCATGACCCAGATCGATCCGCCTTCCCTGTCGACCGATCCCGGACCGGCTGAACTTGATCTGAAATCCAGCCTGCGACATTGCCGCGAACTCCATATCGAGTTCGTAAAGCGAAGCTATTCGCCGAACCTTTCGGGAAAAGTGCGGTCTGATCTCACGCTTCAGGATGCAATCCGGAAATTGTGCGATGACCTCGAAACCGCCAATGGTGATCTCGAAGCGCAAGACAAAATGATGAATTTTGAAATCCAGGATCTGATGTCACAGGCCGCCCGTATCCGCCAGCTCGCCAGGTCAGCTCAGAAGGCGGAACACGATACGTCGAAGGCCGTCATTCAGAACGTCAAACCCTGACCTTACCCTTCCCGCCACTTCTCCATGGCGAGTGAAATCTGAAACGTCTCACGGTATTTCGGGCTATCAGAGGGACGCGGCGGCTTATTGCCGGTCATATTCATGATTTCAGCCAGCTTGTTGTGCGCCGCGCCGGACTGACCCGCGCCAATATAGGCGTGCAGCTCGACCAGTGCTGAGGATAGCGGATCGCGCGCACGGATCACGAAATACGGCTCGTCTTCCGGCAGATCTTTGTACACGTCATATTGTGATGGGTTGGCTTTGGAGCCGAGTGGTGCGCTCATGAAAGTAACCTGACAGAGTTTATGGATTTGGGGTCATCTTGGATTGCGTTGCTCGTTCTCGCAATAAGCATCAATATTTTTTGCTGAAATGACGCAGATCCACTCTCGCATGCGCCGAGCTGAACCGATAGAACTGGCGACATGAATTACCGCTTGTTTGCAGCCTTGGAAATTCCGGAAGAAATCGGCGAAGACCTATTGGTGATTTGCGAAAAGGTTACCGGTGCCAGCTGGCGTCCAATCGATAATTTCCACATCACCTTGCGATTTTTTGGCGAGCTTGATGGCACAGATGCGCGCGAGCTGGATCATGAACTCGGGCTGATTTCCGCAAAACAGATGAAACTCACCCTCAAAGGGGCGGGGTGGTTCGGTTCGTCTGAACCGCATGCGCTCTGGGCCGGGGTCGAGCCGAATGATGCGCTCACCTCACTAGCATCAAAATGCGAGCGCGCCGCACGGCGGATCGGATTGCCCAAGGAAAAGCGCGGCTTTCGTCCTCACGTCACTCTGGCTTATCTGCACGGCACGCCGCTCAGTGAAGCGGCAAGTTTTTGTCAAAAACATGCGCTGCTCAATCTGGGTCCATTTTGGGTGGACCGGTTCCACCTCTATTCCAGCTGGAGCGGAAAAGGCCCGTCGCGATATGTCTCAGAAGCGGAATATCCGCTCGGCTGATCTGAATTTCTTACCTTTACTTTGCGGAAACCGAAACGTTTCTCTCTATGCGCGTCAGATAATGCGCCTATACTCGGTAAAAAAGTCTGGGATGGCTCGATGAGCGATAACGAACACACCGATGACATGCCAAGGGAGGTTGGTCCGCTATCCCAGTTCATGGGCGATATTCCGCCCAGCCCGGACTGGTTCTCCAAGGCCATTTCTACGGGATATGAGACTCGCTTCGTCCGTGTGAAGGGCGCGCGTGTGCACTACCAATCCTGGTCGTCGCCAAACAAACCTGGCCTGCTGCTGGTTCATGGAAACGGCGCACATGCGCACTGGTATGACTTTATCGCGCCCTATTTTGCGAAAAGATACAATGTCGTCGCCATGACGTTTTCGGGCATGGGCGAGTCCGACTGGCGCGAAAACTACGATATGGACACCTTCTCAGAGGAGCAGATTGCCGTCTGTGAAGCGACCGGCATGTTCGAACATGCGCAAAAGCCCATTATTGTGGCCCATTCCTTTGGCGGCTTTGTCACCATTCTCACCGGCGCGCGCTATGGTCATCGCCTCGAAGGCACAGTGATTGTCGACAGCCCGGTGAACCCTCCGGAGCGCGAACGAAATCGCAACCGACTTCGCGTTCGCGGCAACCGGGTTTATCCTGATCTGACAACAGCCCTAGGCCGGTTCCGTCTGGCGCCTGAGCAGCCCTGCGACAATCATTTCGCCATGGATTACATCGCCCGCTGGAGCCTCAAACAGGTCGATAATGAGCGCGGAAAGGGCTGGAGCTGGCGATTCGACCCCGACATCTGGCAGCGCTTCGAGTTCGGTGAGCCTGCAAGTGAGCTGCTTCGCAAAACGGCCTGCCGGATTGCGCTGTTTCGGGGCGAGGAGTCAGAGATCTTTCCCGATGAAGTCCGGGACTATATGGAGCAATTGCTGGATCGGAAGGTCCCTTTCGTGTCCATCCCTCACGCCTATCACCATGTGATGCTGGATCAGCCGCTCGCCTTTGTGTCTGCATTGCGCGCTTTGCTTGCGGACTGGGATCATTCGGCACCAAACCGGGCAATTGAGCGGTCTGAGGCGCAATAGGCGCGGTAAATTGACCGGATTATCAATCCAGCACTTGCTCAAAATCGCGCTTCATTTTATCGAAGCCCAAATGATTACTGGCTGAAAGGGCTTTCCGGATGAGCGGAGACTACGTTCGCGGCGAAATGGACATCACGGATCAGGAAAATACCTGGACGGGTTTCATGAATGTGACCAAATGGTCCGCATTCATCATCATCCTTGTGGTGGCTTACGCAACCTTCACTCTCACAATGGCTATGCCATGGCTTGTCGCTATGGGGTTGCTCGCAGTCGTTGGCATTGGTGGCGGACTATTCCTGGGCATGGGCAGCGCCTGGATCGCAACCGTCATTGGTCTGTGCGTCACGGGTGTTTTCGTGCAGGTGATTATCTGGCTGGCTCAGCTGGCGCTGTAAGTGCCCGCCTCAGATCAATGATCTGAGTGCCGACACTCATGACAGACAATGATTGAGGGGTCGGCCTCCAACTCCTCAATCTTGATCTCACCCCGGCAGGTGACACAATAGCCATAATCGCCGTTTTCCATGCGGGAAAGCGCGAGCTCTACCTTAAAAAGCATGCCTGATTTCCCCGTCAGCCTGGCTGATTTGTGGGGGAATCTGCCCCGCGTGACAGAACCGACCGGCAGGTTGTCGGTGGTCCCGGGCCCTGTGGTTGAGGGCGTATCAGATATATGAATTTTGGTCACACCGGTATGCTGCGTCTGATTTACGTGTTCAGCAAGAAAAATTTTTAAGACACTTTATGGGATAATACCGCTTCAGAATTTGCCGGGCCGTTGAGCAAACGAAGGGGGAGACGCGTGCAACATCCATTGCAGCTGTCGAATGTGACCAAGCGATTTGGCAGTTTTACCGCTGTTCACGACGTCTCATTCTCTCTTCCGTCCGGTCAGATTGTCGGCTTTCTCGGGCCGAACGGAGCTGGTAAATCCACTTCTCTTCGGCTCGCTCTCGGCATTATGTCGCCTGATCGGGGCGAAATAGACCTGTTCGGAGGACCGCCCAGCTTGTCCGCCTTGCGACGTGTCGGATTTCTGCCCGAAGAACGCGGCCTCTATAAGAAAATGACAGCGCGCAATGTCATCGCCTATTTCGGGCGTTTAAAGGGCCTTTCTCAGTCAGACGCGCTCGTACGCGCGGATGCCCTGCTGGAGCGGTTCGGTCTGGCAGAGTTTCGCAAGACGCGCATTTCAAGATTGTCGAAAGGCATGGCTCAGAAGGTCCAGATCCTGTCGACCTTCGTCCACGAACCCGATGTCCTCATTCTGGATGAACCCTTTTCGGGGCTCGATCCTGTCAATCAGAGCGAACTTGAGCAGCTGATCCGCGAACAACATGCGCGCGGCACAACCATACTCTTCTCCACGCATGTGATGGAGCACGCCGAACGTCTGTGCGACAGTCTCATTCTGATTTCCCATGGCCGGAAACTGTTCGAAGGCAATCTGGCGCAGGCTTACGCCACCCAGGATCAGCATGTCCGCATCGCCTCATCGATGAATACAGATCTGACATCGACTTTCTCGGATAGCGCTTATGCGATACAAAGACTGCCCCTGGATGATGAAACAAGTGATCGGGTCTGGTGGCTGATCACGCTCCCAAACGGCGCGTCGGCGCAGGATGCGCTGAAGCGTGCCATCGAAGCTGGCATTCCCATTGAAGGCTTCGATCCCGGTGAACAGCGTCTGCGCGATGTCTTTGTGTCGCTTGTCTCGCAGGCTGAGGCCGAGTTCGGAGGGCGCCGACATGGGTAAACTGTTTCTTATCGCGCGCCGGGAATACCTGGCCTATATCACGGCATGGGGGTTCTGGTTCGGTATTCTCATCACGCCGCTGGCGCTGTTCCTTGGTCTCTCGCTGCCAAGCCTGATCGAGAATACACAGCCCGTGCGGTATTATGCGGTGATCGGCGATGATGGCCGTTTTTCACAGGAACTAGACCGGCAGTTTACGGATCGGGCTGATCGCGCGGCCATGGGCATTGTCGAGCAACAAGCCCGTTTCCTTGGCGCATCCGACCCCGAGGAACAGCTCGACCAGTATGAGGCGCTCAGAGAGCAGGGAAGGACGCCCAACCAGGCCTTGTCTGACCTGTTTCCGGGGCTTCCTTCTTTGGTGTCTGATCGTGACTTTGTTGAAGTTGTCGCGCCGGCCAATGATCTTGAAAGCTTGTTTCCCTACCTCACCGGCCAGCGCACAGTGCCCGGTCCATCCGGCAACCGGTCGCTCTTTGCGGTGTTCGTCGTCTCGGACGGCGAAGTCGCCTATTGGAGTGAGGATGTCGTCAACGACAGCCTGTCCGGTACGGGGAAGCGCGCGCTTGAGCGTATGGCGCGTACAGATGTGTTCACCGCCGCGGGTGTCGATGAAAACATTCTCCAGCAGGCAAGGGCCTCGGTCTGGCCCATGTCTATTCGCAGCCCGACCGCGCTCAATCAGGACAACGAAGTCTCCGCCGCAGATAAAGCGCCATTCTTTATCTCAGTCGGCTTTTCCTTCCTTCTCTGGATGCTGATTTTCTCGGTGGTGAATTATCTCCTCACCGGCACAATCGAAGAGCGCTCCAACAAGATATTCGACACCCTGCTGACCAGTGTCTCCTTGCCGCAATTATTGTCAGGCAAGCTGATTGGCGTTCTTATGCTCAGCCTCACTCTGATCAGCATCTGGGCAGGATCGGCGGGCGTGATGGCCTTGGCCATGCGCGATTCCCTGCCACCTGAACTGGCCTCCGTCCTGAATGAGGCGATCAACCCTCGATTGGTGATCCCAACGGTGATCAGCTTTATTCTGGGCTATCTGATGTTTGGCTCAATTTTCCTGGCGCTCGGATCTCTGTGCGACACAATTCAGGAAGCCCAGTCTCTCATGGCGCCGATCATCATCATCATGATCATCCCGTTTGTAATCATCCCCGTCTCGCTCGCCAATCCGGACTCAATCGTCCTGTCCATCCTCTCCTGGGTGCCGGTGCTCTCGCCCTTCCTGATCATTCTGCGTGTGCCCAATGACCCGCCGCTCTGGGAGCTGGTCTTGCTGATTGTCTGGATGGGGGTGTTTACGGCGCTGATTATCTGGGCGGCGTCTCGTGTCTATCGCGCAGGAGCGGTTCATGGCGCGGGCATGAATGAAGTGCGCGCCTGGTTTGGCGGCTTGTTCAAGCGGAAAGCCGCCTGACTCCACAAACACAAAAACCCCTCTCGCCATCGGCGGAGGGGTTCATGACTAAACTTCAGAGCGGCTTACTTACCGAGCAGGCCTTCGCGCTGAGCGCGTTTGCGTGCAAGCTTACGGGCGCGGCGGACAGCTTCCGCGCGCTCACGCGCTTTTTTCTCGGATGGCTTCTCGAAATGATTACGACGTTTCATTTCGCGGAAAAGGCCTTCACGCTGCATTTTTTTCTTCAGCGCTTTAAGGGCCTGGTCGACATTATTGTCGCGCACAACAATCTGTACGATGGGACTCTCTCCATTCACTCTGTTTCGGACAACGGGCTAAGCCCGCGCCATAAAATTGCGCCGTTTTGACTGGCACTCTTGTTCGGAAGCCGCGCTCATAACATATGAGAACCGTTATGCCTACACCTGATGATGCACCATCTGTCGCACTAACCGAAAAAATTTTAGCCCAGGCGCTGCCTTTGGCGGCGATTGAGGGCTGGACTCCCCTTGTTTATCGCAAAGCCTGCGACCAGGCAGGGGTGTCACTTTCTGAAGCGGCTCTGGCGCTGCCCAATGGCAGTGACTCGCTGGTGCCGGCACTCTTGGATCTGCAGATTTCGAAGATCTCAACCACTCTGAAGGCACTCCCACTTGGCGAAATGAAGATTCGCGAACGCGTCACAAAAGGCGTTGAAATCTGGCTGGATCTTCTGTCCGAACACCCGGAGGCCTTGCGTAAAGCGCTCGACTGGCTCGCGGTCCGGCCTTTGGCGTCACGCTCTCTGCCTGCGCTTATCTGGTCCGTGGCCGACGCCATTTGGACCGGGATTGGTGATGACGCGACCGGCTTCACCTATGCCTCCAAGCGGACCACGCTTTCCGCCGTCATCACCTCAACGCTTGCGGTCTGGCGGAAGAATGCTGACGACAAAACCGTCTGGATGGCCTTCCTTGATCGCCGCATTGAAGACGTTATGGCCTTTGAGAAGTTCAAAGCGAGCGTCAAGTTCCCCCGCTTTGCGTAAAGGCTTAGTATTCTCCGATCGTTCCGATGATCGGGAGTGAGAATTTCCGGTCTTTCACTTTCACGGTTGCGAACGCACCATTCGAATTGATGGCCTTCAGTGTGTTGATCACGGTTTCGATGTCACGCGTCATGACTCCCTCGGCTTCTAGCGCCGATTTCAGGGTTTCGGGCTCAAGCAAGTGCACGCCAACTGTTCCATCGGGGTTATTGTCCCGGTCCAGCGTCACACTCGCCTGACTGGCTGCCTTTAATGGCCCCATTTCCAGCTCGCCACGGCGCAGATGGATCTGATTTCGGTCCACTTTCCACTCAGTCTCGGTCAATTCGCCCTCGACGAGTGGGTAGAAATTCTCGACCTCAATCCACACGACCAGATGATCAAGCTGATCCCCCAGCCATTCCGCGCCGTCGACAGCGGATGGCAGACTCAGCTCGTCCAGTGAAAGCGCCAGTTTGAGGTCCGTGGCCGTATCTGGCATGGGTGCAAGCCCGAGGCTCAGGCCGGCAAGTTCAAACGCCTCGCCTGTGCCGAATTCACCATTCAGTTCCGGCGCCTCTAATCCAAGCCGCTTCAGCCGGCCATCCTTGAAGACCAGGCTGCCAATCGTCTTATCACCCGGATAGAACGTCACCTCCTGACGATCCGGCAAGCGGACATCATTTTCACCCGGTATCCGGATCAGAATGTGGTTCAGATTCCAGCTTTGCGCGATCAGCTGAAGGGTCTCACCTTCCCAGCGTGTCTGCGGCAAGACATTCTGCATAACGGGGTCATCGGCCTGAAGGACAAAGCGGAAGGGATACCCGCTGACGGAAAGGTCAGAATATTCGACCGTGCTGCCCCAGTTGCGCTGTGCTTCCACCCAGTCGACGGCTCCTTTCCGGATTTCCCCCGACATCCAGACCCAATAGGCCGAATAAAGCGCAGCGACCAGGCCCACCACACCAAACATGATGAAGGGAAGGCTGAAACAGCCGCTCTTGCTGGCTCCAGAATCGTTCATTCGACGGGTGTTCCTGCTTCGGCACGTGCGGCTTTGCCTTCTGCAACCAATCGCTCGGATGCGGTTTCCAGCCGGGTTTCCAATTCTTTCATGAACGCTTTTCTCTGCAGTCCGGTTTCAATCATTGGCTGGAACTCGATCACCATATGTCCGGGATAGCGCGGCACACCCTTGGGCGGCCAGAAAAACCCCGTGTTCAGCGCGACCGGCAGGCATTCCAGCCCCAGATCCTTATACATCAGTGCGATGCCGGGTTTATAATTGCCCGGAACGCCAGGTTCGATGCGCGTGCCTTCGGGAAAAATCAGTATGGAACGTCCCTGGCTGGCGGCCTTTTTGGCCTGGGCATTCATGGCCTTCAAGGCCTTGGTCGAACCGGCACGGTCAATCGCGATCATCTCTGCTTTCAGGGCATACCATCCGAAAAAGGGATACCATAACAGCTCCTTTTTCAGGATGATGCACGGGTCCTTAAGATAGATAAATGGCATCAGCGTATCTATGGTGCTCTGATGCTTGCTCGCGACCAGCACAGGTTCAGAGGTGAGATGGTCCTTTCCGCGAATTTCTGTCGTCGCGCCACAAATCACGCGCATACCCCAACGCGCCAGATGCGCCCAGATCCGGATACCAAGGATGGTCACACGTCGCGGCAATAACAGCGCGGGCAGCCAGACAAGGCCCATCACAACCATGCTGCCATAGAGCCAGAGCACAAAAAGCCATGAGCGAAAAAGCATCATTTTCCGGTTACTTTCATCAGCCAGGTTACGCGATACTTCGCCCATTCCAGAGCAAGGCCTTTCACAGATGTCCAACTCTTCCACCATTCCCGCGGACGGATCACGGAATCGACCGGATAAGCGATGATCTCGACACCGTCCAGCGCTTCATCAAACCAGAGTGCGCTCCGCGGCATGTGATAATTGGATGTGACCAGAATGAGAGATTCATAGGTATGCGATTGAACCCATTTTGCGGTCTCTTCGGCATTGCCTTCCGTCGAATGCGCGGACCGTCCAAAATCAATGCAGCAATCATAAAGCGCCTGGGTGCCGCCGGCTGTTTTGATCAGCGCTTCAACATCTACACTCTCATGAACGCCGCTCACGAGCAGCCGTTTTCCCGCGCCTTGTTCAAGCAGTTTGAGTGAGGCAGCAATCCGGTGGCCAGACCCACCCGTCAGCGCGACAATCGCATCGGCTTTTGGCGAATCCGGCTTTGGCAGATTTCCCGCTTGATTCACAAAGCGATGAAAATCTGCCAGCGAGATCAGGATGACCAGGAAGAGGAAGACGCCAATCGGACGAAACACGGCTTAACTCAGCTCGCCCAATGCACGGGTGACGGTCAGCCGTGCAGCTATCATCGCGACCAGCGCCGAGATAAACGGCGTGATGATGAGCACAAGAAACGTCCCGAGATCAGGCGACATTTGTGGCAAAAGCCAGCTTCGGTCGCCGGATTGTTTCGCCGCAAAAAACAATAGCATCGCGCCGAACAAGGCGAACAGCGCTCCCAGAATGCCGGCGCGCAGACCCAGTCCGAAGAAGCGATACTCAAACAGGCGCGAGATAAACCGGTCCGATGCGCCACAGGTATGCAGTACATTGACCACGTCGCGTCGCGCCAGCAGTGCGGCATGTGTGGCAAAGGCAATGACGGAGACCACAATGGTGACAAGCAGTCCGAGTGCCACAAGCCCAATCAGGCGCAATATGCCCAGACTACGCTCGACATCGCGCGCCCATAATTCGTGATCTTCCACCTCAACCTGAAATCCAGCGCCCTCGGCGGCGTCCCTGATCTGTTCGGTCATGTCCGGGACACTCGGATCAATCTGAACGGCAATGTATCGGGAGACGGGCAGGTCTTCTGGCAGGTTCTCGCCAAGCCAGGGCACCAGAAGTCGTTCTGTATCCTGCCGATTTTCCGGCTCTGCGCTCAGGACGCCAGGCAGCTCGACAACAAGATTGGCAAGTGATTGTGAGGTTTCCTCACCGCCCTCCAGAAGCCGGATCGTCACTTCTCCCTGAACCTGTCCGGCCCAGCTCTCTGCCGCGCCATAGGCCGCCCGCGTCGCGAGCCCAGTCAGGGCCGCGAGAAAACACAAGGCCGCCACAACGAAAAAAAGCGCCGCTTCGCGGGCGTCTTCCTTGGGCAACAATGGTGATTTGCGGGCTTGGGGCATGGATCTGGCGTGTCCTCATCGGTCCCGGTTTATATCATGCATCAGCATACCGTTTTCCAGACGCAGGATAGGCGCTGCAAGACGTTCAACAAGTGCTTTATCATGTGTGGCAATCATCACAGTTGTTGAAAGCCGACGATTCAGTTCGAGAATAAGCCGCATTAGTCGCTCGCCCATCTCCGGGTCCACGTTTCCGGTAGGCTCATCCGCGATTAACAAATCCGGCTTGTTGACCAGCGCCCGTGCGATCGCCACGCGTTGTTGTTCGCCCCCGGACAAGGTTGTGGGCTTTGCGTTGATTCGGTCTCCAAGCCCGACCCAGTGCAGAAGATCCATAACATCACTTTGATAATCTTTTTCCTGTTTCCCGGTCACGCGCAGGGGCAGCGCCGCATTCTCATAGGCAGAAAGGTGGTCCAGAAGCCGGAAATCCTGATATACGATACCGATTCGCCGCCGCAGACGCGTTAGAGTTTTTCTGGAAGCGCCGGTCGTCTCAACACCGAATAGATATACACGTCCGTTGCGAGGTTTCTGCGCGGCGTAAAGGAGCTGTAGCAACGTGGTTTTTCCGGACCCAGACGGACCTGTCAAAAATGTAAATGAGCCGGATTTTAACTCCATGTTAATGTCCCCTAACACATGGTCACCAGGCATATACCCATGGTTAACGCCGTCTAACCGGATTGTCGGCTCGTCCATGGAGAATACAGGCTCGGTAGTCATGTCAGGTCCCGGTCCCTTGCGGATGTTCAGGGTGTTCAGGTCAGGCCGCCCAATTGCGTGCCATACGGAGTGGAGAAGACTTCAGTGATCCTCACATGTCCATCCTGTTCAGCACAATATTTTGCCGATGAAAAAGCCATCGGTGAAAACGGTCGAACTGTGCGATGTGCGTCCTGCTCGCACTCATGGTTCGTTCAGCCGGAATTGTCGCTGGAAGAAGAAATCAACGCGTCCGATCTCTCGCGCGAGAAGGTCGAGCGCATGAGAATGGCCAGCGCGTCGTCCGCAGATATTGCGCCACATCTCGCCTATCGTGAAAAAGAAATGTCCCGTCGTCGTACTGGCTCGCGGCTGGCTGCCGTTGCGGCCTGGACAGGCACAGCGGGCGTGTTCTTCGCGCTGGGTGTGCTCGCCATTGCGAAACGCGATGATGTCGTCAAAGTCTTTCCAGAAGCCTCCAGCGCCTACGCCA
This sequence comes from Ponticaulis sp., assembly GCA_002692725.1. Lineage (GTDB taxonomy): Bacteria > Pseudomonadota > Alphaproteobacteria > Caulobacterales > Hyphomonadaceae > Ponticaulis. The sequence goes on from NZLU01000039.1 coordinate 67,722, forward strand.
TGGCCGGTCTGGATGTGAACCGGTTCGGTCTCGAATTTTCTGACATGGTTGCAGACCGCGAATTTGACGGAACTATCCCCGTCCTCACCGTCTCCGGAAGCATCCTCAACATCACCGACAAGTTTCAGGCGGTTCCAAATGTCCGCGTTGATCTGCGCGACGATCAGGGCCGCGATGTTGAGAGCATTCTGATCTCTCCAGAGGCCACAAAAATCGGCCCGGGCGAGGAAGTCATCTTCACCTCGCGTGTCGATAGTCCGTCGCTCGATGCCTATGATCTGGCCGTGACCTTTGTTGAGCGCGGAAACACCACGCGGCTCGCAGCCCCTGGCAGCGAAATCGACACCCATTCTGCCGCTCCGGATGGATATGAGGAGCCCACATTGGAGGCTCATAATGCCGAGCACCAGGGCGATCACACGGAAAACGAAACGGTTGCCAACGATCCTCATGCGGTCGAAAATGAGCACCATGACGAGCATAGTTGATCAAAGCCCTGAGGTCATGTCGACACAATGAGCACGCCGGAATTCGACGTTCTTCTGGACGAAACCGAATTGCAGTCACGTGTAGCGGGCCTCGCCGCTGAGCTGGCACCGCGTCTCACGGGGGATTGGACCGCCGTCACCATTCTTCTCGGTGCATCTCCCTTCACGACCGATCTGATGCGTCATCTGTCCGCTCATCACATTCATCCCATGCTGGATGCAGTCTGGCTGGAAAGCTATCGCGATGAGCGCGAAAGCTCTGGTCGCGTTGTGGTGCGGGCCGACCTCTCCCGCAGCGTGAAAGACCGCGGTGTGCTTCTGGTGGACGATGTGTTCGACACTGGCCGCACGCTTGCCTTCGCGAAACAACACCTGCTCTCCAAAGGCGCACGTGAGGTCCTTACCTGCGTACTCGCGCGAAAGCCAAAAGCCCCGCGTGAAGGGCTCGACGCCTGGGCTCTTGATGCCCCGGATCGCTTTCTGGTCGGCTATGGCATGGATGATGCCGGGCTGTATCGTGGCTTACCCTATCTGGGCGCAGTCAAAGAATAAGCGCGTGTTATGTGGGGCTCGGCCCACCATTTTTGCCACACCCAGAACACCATAAGTCGGTTTCACCGGAATTGAGCCCGGGCTTGAGACCGAGCTGTGTGTTCTAAATCAGAACCGGTCTAACAGCCGTTCCAGATATTCCCGCTCTTCCGGCGTTGTCGCGTCATTCAGGCGCTCACGGAGCTGATCGAGAATATCCCGCGCGCGTTGGCGCTCAACTTGATCCGGAACGGCAACGTCATCGCCATTATTATCCTGCCCGCCGCCTGAGCGACCCAGCGGATCTTCCTGGCCTGCATCGCCGTCTTCACCGCGACGTGCCTGCCGCATATCGTCGAGATTTTCCGACAGATCACCAAAGGCTTCGCGCATATTCTGCGTGGCGCGATCCTGGAAGAATTGCGCACCTCCAAGGTCGCCACGTCGCAACGCATCTTCAGCGCGCTGAAGGGCGCGACGCGCCTCGTCGAGGTCTTCATTCCCTTCACCTTCACCCGAGCCAATGCTGCCATTCTGCTCACCTTCTTCGGTGTACATTTCGAGCTGCTCGAGCAGATCAGACTGACGTTCTGCAAGGCCGAAACGATTGCCGCCGAACTGACCCTGACCGAACTGGTTTCCGCGTTGATTGCCCTGCTGGCCATTTTGCTGACCGCCCGGCTGTTGCCCACCAGGTTGTTGACTGCCGGGTTGCTGTCCGCCGGGTTGAGATTGACCAGTCTCGCCCTGCTGGTCGCCTTCCTGTTCGCCCTGACCTTCCTGCGCCGATCCGTCATCAGATCCGAACCGTTCCTGAATGGTTTCGTCATTCAATCTGCGCTGTTCTTCGAGAATCTCAGCGAGGCGATCGAGCGCCCGTTCCAGACGACGCTCCTCGGGCGGCGCGTCGCTGTCCTCGCTCTCTTCACCCTCATTTTGTTCGCCGAATATATCGTTGGATTCTCCGCCGCTTTGGAATTGCAGATTGTTCAGGAGGTTGGTGACGTCCGACAGTAATTGCCGCGCGGCGTCTGTCGCGCCGGTCTCAGTCAGGTCTTCAAGCGCCTCAAGCATGTCGGCGAGATCCTGACCGCCCAGCATATCATCAGGTGGTTCGCCGCCCTGTTCACCGGTTGATCCGCCATTCATGATGGCTTCGGCCATGCGCGCGGCGATAAAGTCTTCGGCGGCGTTCCGGAAGGCTTCCATTAATCGGCGGATTTCTTCCTCGCTCGCTCCATCGCGCAGCGCCCGTTCAAGCGCACGACGTGCGGCGGCGAGACGACGCGCGGCATCCGCCACCGTTCCATATTCAGCCCGTAAGGCGACTGACCAGAGCAAGTCATCAATCGGCGCAACATCAGGTTCCGCTTTCGCAAAACGCAGAATTTCATGGGCGCGACGGAGGCCAAAATAGACGGTCAGGTCTTCGAAGAAGAATTCCGGCTCATAGGTGATGGAATCGAGCATCAGCGAGGCACGCTGAAAGCCTTCCGGCGCGCGCGCCAAACGATCGCCCAGGCCCTGACGCTCCTGTTCACGGCCCTCGGTTGTATCTGGCGCCGGCTCATAGCGATCGGATTCACGCAGCACTTCCAGCCTGATTTCCTGGCTCACCTTGGCCAGCGGTTGCAGGAAGAGTTTCTCCGGCAAAACCATTTCAATAGTTTCACTCTCGCCGAGCTGCCCAGCCGCATCCTTCGCCCGCAGGTTCAGCGTGACTGGCAAACCCGCCCATTTATGCCGTGTGAGGTCCAGAGCAGCGTCGTCTGATGTGGACTTCGCCATCGCAACGGTCATTTCGACCCGTACTTCGTCGCTCTCAGACTGTGGCTGGCCCTCTTCGGGGGTGGGGGTGATGACCAGAGACACAGTTTCGATCCCATAGTCATCTTCGGCAGACCAATCGAAGACAAGCATGTCTTCGTCACCCAGTGAGGGCTCGCTGTCGAATTGAATGGTCGGCGCTTTGTCTGGTTCGGTGCTTAATGACCAGGCCGCTCGCTCGCCCCAATAGGTTACCGCCACGCGCTGTGAGGCTTCAATCGGCAATTCCAGCTGCCAGGCGCCATCCTCCATTTTTTCCATGGACCGCGTTTTCGAGCCTTTTAGTTTGGCATCGCCAATCGCTTCGCGCTTCACCTTAGGCTCACCCGGTCCGTTCACGCGTACGGTCAGAATGCTGCCAATCGGCACATCGGTTTCCGTGAGATCGGAGGTCAGGAATACCGGCGCCTCGCCAGTGTGATCAGGCGGTGTCAGCCAGGCGGTGACTTCCATTTCGTCTGCGCCGAACAGGGCACCGAGATCCGTCCCGGCGGCCATCTGCATCCGATTAAGCGCGCTGGTCTGATTAACGGCGAGGAACACCACCACCAGAATGGGCAGAGCGTAGCGCAGATAGAACGGGTCGGTCTTGCGCCATTCCGCAGAGAAAGTCGGAGATTTCAGCGTTCGCAGGGATCGCATCAGCTGCGAGCGATGCTGATCCCAGTATTTCTGTGTCTCTGCGCCAAAACTCGCGGGCCGGTCAGCCAGCGATGAAATCAGACGGTGAGGATGGTTCCGGTCAAGCCGGTCAGCAGCCTCGGCCCGGCTTGGACCGCGATAGCGCATTATCCCGCGCACCAGGCTCGCAATGAAGACCCCAAGAAATGCAAACCAGAGCAATGCCTGCGTTGACCCGGAGAAGGTCTCGAAAATACCGGACACGACCAAAATCAAGGCGATCAGAAAAATTCCGGCAGGAACCGCGAATGCGTTGAACAAGCGCAACCGTGTCAGCCGCGCATGCGTACGGCTGATTTTCGATTTAATGATCGGCAGATTTACGACGTCAGCCACTCCGGTACAGTTTCGCTCGCTATGATTTCTTCAAATGTCGGCACACGTCTCACAAGCGCCGACTGGTTTCCTCTCACCAGCACTTCAGCACACAATGGCCGCGTATTATACTGGTTTGACATTACAGCTCCGTAAGCTCCTGCCGACATGAAGGCGACAAGCTCTCCTTCGCGCAATTCTGGCACGGAATATCCTTTCGCGAAACGGTCTGTGCTCTCACAGATCGGCCCCACCACATCATAAGTGCGCGAGGAGCGTGCAGGATCCATCCGGACAGGCCGAAGTTCGTGCACCGCCTGATAGAGCGCCGGACGCATCAGATCGTTCATCCCGGCATCGAGAATGGCAAATTCCCGGTCGTCGCGTTCCTTGATATACTCGACCCTGGACACAAAGATCCCGGCATTTCCGGCAATCATCCGCCCCGGTTCCAGAATAAGCTCCACGTCCAGATCGCCAAGAACCTCGCGGATCATACTGGCATATTCTGCAGGAGAGGCGGGTGTTTCGCCTTCGCGATAGGGAATGCCCAATCCGCCGCCCAGATCAATTCTGGATATTGGCAGGCCTTCTGCGCGCATCTCCCGCACCAGTCCGACCACTTTCTCAAAGGCCAGCCGCATCGGCGTCAGATCGGTAATCTGGCTGCCAATATGGACGTCCACGCCGACAATCTGAATACCCGGAAGATCTGCGGCCTGCGCATAAAAAGATTTCGCTTCATGCCAGGCAATGCCGAATTTATGCTCCGCCCCGCCAGTTGAAATATTGGCGTGTCCGCCCGCCTCGACATGTGGGTTTATGCGAAACGCGATGGAGGCTGTGTGTCCACCTTCACTCGCAATCTCCGAAAGCCGATGCAATTCCGGCAGAGATTCGACATTGAACTGATGAATGCCTGCCTTTAGTGCCGCCTGGATGTCAGGCTTGGATTTGGCCACGCCTGAATAAACGATCCGGCTGGCTGGAATACCCGCCGCCAGCGCCCGACGCATTTCACCGCCACTGACGACATCCGCGCCGGACCCAAGCTTCGCCAGCGTCGCCAGAACAGCCTGATTGCTATTGGCTTTCATCGCATAGGCAATGAGACAGGATTGTCCAGCGAACGCATCTGACAGAACCCGATAATGGCGTTCAAGCGTTGCGGAGGAATAGATGTAAAGCGGTGTGCCGAATTGCGCCGCGATTTCGCTTACGGCGACGTCCTCACAAAAGAGCTCGCCGTCGCGATAGGTAAAATGGTGCATTCAGAAACTCTATTCCTGTAAAGGCGGCAGAGAGCTCTCTTCCAGGCTCGTGGTTGGGGATGGGAGCGGCTTCAGGCCGCCGCCTTCATTCTGAACCCAGACGGTGCGTCCGGTGTCAGGGTCGCGATAAGAGGTTCCCGGCTCGCGATCGATCTCATTGCGCGGACGCAAATCGTTCTGTGACAATTCTTCGAGTTCTGCCGGCGGCGGCGCATCTTCAGGCGGCTCGCCGACCATAGGGCCAGGAGTTTCCAGATCACCACGCAGCCCGCACGCCGAGAGCGACGCGAGCGCCAGGATTACGGGAAAGAGGGTAATCGACTTCATTTCAGAATTTCCTTCCAGCGGGCAATCTGTTCTCTCACACGAATTGGCGCGGTGCCACCATAACTTTGGCGCGATCCGACCGACGCTTCTACAGTCAGCACAGAATATACGGCATCAGTAAGGCGTGGCTCAATGCTTTGCAGATCTTCAAGAGTTAAATCCGGCAGATCGCAGCCTTTAACCTCAGCAAGCTTCACTGTGGCGCCGGTCACATGGTGCGCCTCCCGGAAGGGCAGGCCCAGTTCGCGGACGAGATAGTCGGCAAGATCGGTGGCCGTCGAGAACCCGTTGGCCGCCGCAGCGCGCATGGCATCTGTGTCGACCGTCCAGCTTGAAACCATGCCGGTCATACTGGCCAGACACAGATCAAGCGCATCAAAGGCGAGGAAGGTCAGTTCCTTGTCTTCCTGCATATCCTTGGAATAGGCGAGCGGAAGGCCTTTCAGAACCGTCAAAAGAGCCTGCAACGCGCCATAAATCCGGCCTGTTTTGGCGCGCACCAGTTCGGCGGCATCCGGGTTCCGCTTTTGCGGCATGATGCTCGAACCGGTCGACCAGGCATCAGACAGGCGCACAAAATGGAACTGAGCTGACGCCCAGATGACAATCTCTTCGGCAAGCCGCGACAAATGCATGGCGCAGATCGAGCAGGCGGAAACCGATTCCACCGCAAAGTCCCGCGCCGATACCGCATCAAGCGAGTTCGCCATTGGCGCGGAGAAACCCAGCGCTTCGGCGGTCTGGTGCCGGTCAATGTCAAAGCCTGTCCCGGCCAGTGCGGCCGCGCCCAGCGGGCTTTCATTCAGTCGGTTCGCAGCATCCGAAAACCGCGACCGGTCGCGTGAGAACATTTCGACATAGGCCATCAGATGATGGCCAAAGGTTACCGGCTGGGCTGTCTGAAGATGGGTAAACCCGGGCATAACCGTTTCGGCATGTAGCTCGGCCTGGTCAAGAAGCGCGTGGATCAGCGCTTCGGTTTGAGACATGCGGACAGTCAGTGCTTCACGAACCCAAAGACGGAAATCGGTCGCCACCTGATCATTCCGCGACCGGGCAGTGTGCAGGCGACCCGCAGGTTCGCCGACCTTCTCTTTCAGGCGTGCTTCCACATTCATATGAATGTCTTCAAGGTCTTTCCGGAAGGGAAACTGGCCGGACCGGATCTCTTCGGTCACCAGATCGAGCCCGTCCAGTATCGCATCACGATCAGTTTCGGTCACAATTCCGCGATCAGCCAGCATGTGCACATGCGCTTTTGAGCCGCGAATATCTTCTTCAGCGAGGCGTTTATCCACGTCGATAGAGGCATTTATGGCCTCCATCACCTCATCGGGCTTGGCGGCAAACCGTCCGCCCCACATTTCCTGACCTGACTCTGGCTTTTTTGCCATTTCTGCTATCTCTACAACTGAAACAGATGAGAAGAGACCTATGGCTTACCTCACCCGCTATATAATTCCTGTGTTGCTTTTGATTGGCCTTGGCGCATTTGTCCATGCGTGCAGCAAGGCTGGATCGCCAAATGAGACCAAAATCGGCCTTGAACGGCTTGCCGTCGGCGAGATGACGCTTCTGAAATTTCTGGATGAGGTTCCGCCTCAGCCGAGCGAGCCGATCCTCGGACCGGATGATCAGGAAGTCCGCCTGTCCGATTTTAACGACAAAGTCGTGATTGTGAACTTCTGGGGCACCTTCTGCGCGCCGTGCGTCGCTGAGATGCCAACCCTGGCCGAATTGCAGGAGCATTATTCCGACGAGGTCAAGATTGTTGCGATTACCGCTGACAACCGCCAGGACCTTGAAAAGGCACGCACCGAGCTGGCCAAACTTTCAGATGATCGCCTCGATTTCTTTTATGATCCCAAGCGCGGCATCATTTATGATTCCATGGTGGGTGGTTTTCCAACCACCATCGTCTACGGCACGGACGGCAAAGAGATTGCCCGCTATGAAGGCGAGGCGGACTGGATGGCGCCAGAATCGCTCGCCTTTTTTGATGCGGTCATCGAAAATGAAGGCCTGAAGGGCTAAGCCGGCTCAGGCGGCGTTTGCAGGGACAAGCTCGCCGGCAAGGCGGGCTTTCTCAGACATGTGCCGCAAGGTTGCCTGAAGCTCGGAATTGTTGCGGATCACTTCGAGCGCAGCTGGTTCTTTCAGCATTTTCTGGGCGGCCATGCCGGCAAGCATCGCGCTTTGACCGCGTGGCATCACTTCTGCGGCCAGCCGGAACAGCGCAAGCGCCGCATTCTCTGGGGTTTTGGCTTTCTGAGCGATGGCTTTGAACAGATTGTGGCCAGAGATTGCTCTGACCCCCAATGTGTCGAGGTCCTGCGCGGCATGAATACGATCCTGTTCCGGTAGATCAGAACTCAGTAAATCCAGTTGTATTGCGCGAAGCGTCAGCAAAATCTGCACGGGGTTGCCCTGACCGTTCAAAGCCTCAGCCTCAAACCTTGGCTGGCCAAGCAGGCCGCGCACCAAAGAGGTCATCTTCTGGCGGGCATCTATGCCGACCAGATTGTCCTTGAGTTCCAAAAGTCGTCTGGGGCGATCCAGAATGTCAAATTGCTCAAGATAGCCGTCCACCGTATCCGTCGACATCAGCCGCTTGGATCGCGCGCAAAACGCATCATACATTTCAGCACGGCGCGAGGATTGAAGGATCTTCACCAGCCGGTCGCCGAACTGTTTCAGCATGCGAAATTCGGTCAGCAAGCATTTCTCATACAGGCGGCGGTTCGAAGAAATCTCTTCAAATATCTGGCTGAGAATTGTGTTGGTCGCGCCAGGCAGCATGCCCTGTTGAACCGCGCTGTTCAAATCCCGCGCAGCGGGCAGTTTGGCCAGTGGGTCACGGCCTTCTGCGGGTTTGCCGCGAGGTTCTAAAAGCGCAATCAGCCGGTCAATCATGTCGGCAAGCGACTCTGTTTCGCCCAGAATGGCTTTCACAGCACCCGGCATACCCAGCCATTCGACAAAATAGTCTGAGAGGCAATCATTCACCAGCTTCTGGTCGGCATCAGACAGCGTTTCAGTTTCCTGCCAGACAGTGATCAAACCCTTGAGCTTCTTCTCCCAGCTTGTTTCTTTCATCAGCCGGTCTGACAGAGCAGACCCAAATGCCAGTTTGAAATTCGGGCGCTTCTGACACTGGCGGACAATGGACGCGAGATCGCCTTCCCATTTCACGAAGACTCCGCTTTTTTTCTCCTTAAAGACACCGTTTATGGCCTGCTGTACCATTTCATGAAGCTGGCGGGCGATGGAGTGCAGATCATTGTCTTCGGCGCGTGAGATTGCGACGCGCTGGATGGCTTGTGTGATTTCAGAGCCATCTGCTTCCAGCATTTCCAGGAGGTCAGTTCGGAAGATCAGCTCTCCAGGCAAAACGCGGTGACGTTCAAGAAAGCGGGGCATGACCTCGATATAGGTTTTGCGCGCCGGTGTTTCGCGTAAATCCGACGGAGAAACGCAGGACGATGTCGCATGCGGTATGATCGTTCTTGAAGGCTTTTTTCTGGGCTGTTCGCAATCGCCGAGCGTGATCACCATGATGGACTCATAGGACCCGTCACGCTTGCGCTCCTCCTTCATCACCCGAATTCCGCCATGCGGATGGGCTTTCAGAAGCTTTTTTCCATGTTCAATCGCTGCTGCACGTTGAGGCACAGCTTCGACCAGTACCCAGCTGGCCTTTGGGCTTTTTCGCAGAAAAAGCTCGAAATGTGTCTCGCGTGCGGCCATAACCCACCTGTTTTTACGGGATTATCTTACCAGCGCCTGTTTAAGGCCGCATGAAAGTCGGTTTTCAAGGTTGTGGTATTGGCATTATGGTATTGTTAAAGACTCACGTTTCGAACAGGGGAAAGTTGAGAGGAGCTGGGATGGCTACGCTGGCATTGGTTGATGACGATGAGAACATCGTCGAGTCGCTGAAAATGTTTTTTGAGGCAGAAGGTTACAAGGTTCGATCCTATCATGACGGGCAGTCCGCGCTGACAGCGCTGACCGAAACCCCGCCGGATCTGGTCGTTCTGGATGTGAAAATGCCGAAAATGGACGGGATGGAGGTTCTGCGTCGTTTGCGTCAGACATCCGACATTCCGGTGATCTTTCTGACATCCAAAGATGAAGAGATCGACGAGGTGATCGGATTCAATATCGGTGCGGACGATTTCGTCCGGAAGCCATGTTCGAACCGGCTCCTGTCAGAGCGCGTGAAAGCGGTGCTGCGTCGCTCGCGCGGAAATGTTGAACTGGAAGGCGATCAGAAGCCAATCGTGCGCGGTCGGCTTGTACTCGATCCGAACCGTCATGTCTGTTCCTGGGATGGCGAGCCTGTCCGTCTCACTGTGACGGAGTTCCTGATCCTGCTCGCGCTCGCCCAGCGTCCGGGCTTCGTCAAAAATCGCGACCAGCTGATGGACGCGGCTTATGATGACCAGATATATGTGGATGACCGGACAATCGACAGCCACATCAAACGCCTGCGGAAAAAATTCCGGGAAGTGGATGGCGAATTCGACGCAATCGAGACACTTTACGGCGTGGGTTATCGCTATAAGGAGAGCTAGAGCTGGCTCGTAAACCGGACCGGTCGTTTTTCTCGAACTCCAGAATTGCGAGGCTGATCTTTGCCTCCAATCTGGCCGGTCTGTTGATTCTGATCAGTGGTGCACTTGTCCTGAATGAGATGCGTGTGGGCCTTGTCCAGGCCCGCATTGACAGTCTCAATACCCAGGGCGAACTCATCGTGTCCATTCTGGCTGAAGGCGCGACTGAGGGTGAACCTGAGCCGGTAATGATCGATGCAAGTGCACGGCGCATTCTCAAACGTCTTGAACTCCCCAATACAGTCCGCGCACGCCTCTATAATGCAGAGGGTGACCTTATCGGCGATTATGGCCTGTTATCAGACCGGGTCGATGAGCAGGCGCTCGGTTCCCTGAAGGACCCGAATGTGCTCGAAGTCTTTGCCAGTTCGGTCTCCGACTTTTTTGATTCCATGGCTCGCCGTCTGCAAAACAGGGCGCGTGGGTCGCTTCTCCAGACCATGACCTTTGAAGAAGAACTCGACGCCGCACGTCGCGGCGAGCGTGTTGCCGGAGAACGCATCACTGATGAGGGCGAGCGCGTGGTTTCGGTTTCGCTCCCGATCCAGCGCGTCTCCGCCGTAGTGGGGGTGCTGACCATTGAGGCTGGCGATGTGGCCGACGTGGTTCGGAAAGAAAGAGCCGCGCTTCTGCCTTTTATCGGTGTTGCGATCTTTGTCTCGATTCTGTCTGCCGTCCTGTTGGCCTTCATGATTGCGCGGCCCTTGAGGCGCCTCGCATTGGCTGCAGACAGGGTTCGCTCCGGCGCGGCTGAGAAACTCGAACTGCCAAAACTGACCAGTCGGCGGGATGAAATTGGTGAGCTGGCTGAATCGCTTGAGGCGATGACTGGTGCACTTCATGACCGGATCGTCGCGAACGAAGCCTTTGCTGCTGATGTGGCGCATGAGCTCAAAAACCCGCTCACCTCAATCCGCAGTGCCGTCGAAACAGCAGAACGTGTCACTGATCCGGACGCGCGCGAAAAACTGCGCCGCGTGATTGCCTCAGATGTAAAACGCCTTGATCGGCTTATCACAGACATCTCGAACGCATCTCGTGCTGAAGCCGAGGCCGCCAGATCACCGATGGGAATCGTTGATCTCGGTCAGCTTTTGACGGACCTGGCAGACACTTATGATGCCATCGCGAATGAGGGTGACCCCAAAGTCTCGTTTGAACTCGAAGACGACATCACGGCGCTTCTGGTGACGGGGCGTGAAGGTCCGCTGGGCCAGGTGTTCCGGAATCTGATTGAAAATGCTCGCTCATTCAGTCCCGAAGATGGCCTGGTGCGGATATCCGGACGCACTTATTTCAGCGGGGCAAATTTCACAGCTGAAATCGTCATCGAAGATCAGGGCCCGGGTATTCCGGACGACAAACTCGAAAAAATCTTCGAACGCTTCTACACAGACCGCCCGGAAGGCGCAAAATTCGGTCTTAATTCGGGGCTGGGCCTTTCAATCGTTGCGCAGATCATTGAAAGCCATCGCGGCAGTGTCGAGGCGGGAAATATTTTGTCGGGCAGCGGCGAGATTCGTGGTGCGCGCTTCGTCGTGACCCTGCCGGCCGTCGAACCCGACAAATAGGGCGTGGCAACTGTCACCCATTTGACACAAGACAGAGATGATCTGTGTTAATACCCTTCTAAAGTCTCCGAATACTCCCGTTCACTGTCGCTTTCCTCTTGCCAGACCTCAGGTCTGACTTCACTCTCTGGGCAGAATAACTGGATTGAGGCCGAAAATGATTGGCGTTGTCGTGGTCAGCCATGGAAAGCTCGCACGTGAGCTGGTCGCCGCTACTGAGCATGTGGTGGGCGAACAAAGGCGCTTTCGCGCAATCTCAATCGAACCTGACGACGATATGGATGCACGGCGCACCCAGATTCTGGAAACCGCTCAGGCCTGTGATGACGGTGATGGGGTCATCCTCTTGACCGACATGTTCGGTGGCACGCCGTCCAATCTTGCGATTTCCGTTATGGGACAGGGCAATATTGAAGTCCTGGCGGGCGTCAATCTGCCCATGCTGATCAAATTGTCGGAAGTCCGCAATTCGCTGTCGCTGTCAGAAGCGGCTGAAGCGGCGCAGGAAGCTGCCCGGAAATACATCTCCATCGCCTCCAAGGTGCTTGTTAAGTCCGGATAGTCCGTTGAGTTCGCGTCGCGTTGAAATCTGCAATCAGAGAGGCCTGCATGCCCGCGCATCTGCGGCCTTCTCTCGCATGGCCAATTCCTTTGACGCGCGGATTACGGTTGAGCGCGCGGGCATCACGGCCGACGGCAAATCCATTATGGAACTGCTGTCACTGGCCGCCAGCAAGGGGCTGGAAATCGAGATTTCAGCCACAGGCCCGGATGCAGACGCCGCAGTGACGGCGTTGTCTGATCTGGTCGAAGCCCGGTTTGGCGAAGACATCTGAGCGTCAGGTTTTAACGTATACCATTTGCATCGCGGCGATCTGAAATCACCGGCCGGCGAACGCGCTCCAGCTCATCCTCGTCCTTGCGATCCTGGCGGCGTGACCGATCCGGCTCGAACGTGAAATTCTTCACCAGAATGCGTTGGTCAGCATCATCCGGATCCTGAAACCTTTGGGCAAAGGTCTGAAGGCCGAACACGAATTCTTCTTCATTTACCTGACCGGGGATGCCGGACGGAAACGTTGTCGGATTGGCGATCACATCTGTATCGCTGCCGATCTTCAGGGCCCAGTCGCGCTGCTCGAGCGGTGTCATCACGCCGTTTCCATCGGCATCGGCCAGTTGGAAGGTCCGGCGCGCGCCCGACTCGATTTCTTCTTCGGAAATCACAAAGTCCTGATTGGTATCGAAAGTCGCAAACAACAAGGCGCCAGGCTTGATATAGCGCGCGCCATTCAGATCACCCGCGCCGCCCAGTCGGATCGGCAATCTTTCCTGTGCTGACGCCATGGGAGCGGCCAGACAGACAAGCCCTGTGACGGTCGCAACGAGATATCCGAGTTTGTTCTTTACAACGCGTGACACGAGGTTCTCCACAGTAAGACTTCATTCACCTTAGGCCGGACCAGCCGTTCAACCAATCCATTTTGTTTGCAGGTTGCTGAATTGTCACGTTTGAACAGCAGTTATCCGTCTGTCAAAAATGGAGGCAATCGAAAAATTGGGCGGATTTATTGACTGGAGTTCTAGTCAGGATCGAGAATGCGCGGTTAATACGTTTAGACAAAGTCCAGAATGTCGGATTTGGTCACCACTATAATACGACCAGGATAGATCGTTCCAGAATGTCGACAGCAATCATCCACATCGGTGTTCACAAAACGGGCACAACCGCGATCCAGAACTCCTTGCTAGCCAACAGGCAGGTGCTGAACAAATATGGGTATGACTATCTGCTCTTTCCGAATGAGAAAGCTCTGCGAGTAAAGGCTCACGATCACATCGCAGGGAATCTAAGGTTGAAGGTGGACAAGTCGGTCCTCACGAATATCGGACGCGCCATTGCCAATCCACTTCAAAACCATCTGAACCTTTTATTATCCGCTGAAAATTTCTTTGTGCCATACCGACCAAATGTCCACGGGCAATCAGAAACTCTTAGTTACATCGACGACCTAGGCAGCATGTTGAAGGGGTACGATCATATACGGGTTGTTTGCTATTTACGGCGCCAGGATCTCTGGATGGAATCCTTCTATCTTGAGTATCCTTACGCCTTGTCAAAATTGGGTCTCGATTTTCAGGCCTATCGGGAACAATTCGGGCCTCCCCTGTATAAAGAACAGATCGATGCCTGGGCCAAACTGTGCGGTCCTGAAAACCTTGCGCTCAGATTGTATGAAGCGGATCGGTTTACGGATGGAGATGTGCGCACCGATTTTTATGAGATATTAGACGTTCCAAGTACGGACGTGGTCCAGCACGCCGAGACCTTTCGTTCAAACAACATCACCACACCTCGGGATGTGTATGAGTATTTGAGAATATTTCTCGCCGAAAACGGAGGAGTTGAACCGATCAGAAAATCGATCTTAGCGGATGTTGTTAGGCGTGTGTCTCAAAAGTTCCTGCTTGAATTCGAAATCAGAAAGTCCTGGCAACGAAGTTTGACCTATAACCAGCGACTCAGTTTGCTGGAAGATTGTCGTCAAGAGAATGAAGCTATCAGATCGGAGTATTTCCCAGATTTCTCAGGTGATTTATTCAAATTTGATGCGGATAAAGAGCGTGACTTAGAGCCCTATCCTGGCCTTTCGCCTGAGCGTCGGAACCGGATCCATCAATTGTTTGAGGCTGAATTGAATTCAGCTCAAACGCGGATGCAGGTGATCAAGAACGAAGTGAAGACGCGATTGAAGCAGTTTTTACCAGTTTAACGGTCTGATGCGACGGTCATTTCGCAAACCATATAAAGAAATGTTTATATGATTTGCTGATTATGAAGCAGGCTGTTATAGCACCTCAAAACTATCATCCGACTGCTCAACAGGAAGCTGCTAATGTCTCAAGATTATCAGGTCGCCGATATTTCCCTCGCTGAATACGGACGCAAGGAAATTGAAATTGCTGAAACCGAAATGCCGGGCCTCATGGCGGCGCGGGCTGAATACGGCCCATCGCAGCCCCTGAAAGGCGCCCGCATTGCCGGCTCTCTGCACATGACCATTCAGACAGCGGTCCTGATCCAGACGCTCGAGGCGCTCGGTGCCGACGTCCGCTGGGCGAGCTGCAACATCTACTCCACCCAGGATCACGCCGCGGCGGCTGTCGCGGATGCAGGCACGCCAGTCTTCGCCCATAAAGGTGAAACACTCGAAGAATACTGGGATTTCGCAGACAAAATCTTCGAATGGCCAAATGGCGAGATCGTCAATCTCATCCTCGATGATGGCGGTGATGCGACCATGTATATTCTGCTCGGTGCTCGCGCTGAGGCCGGTGAAGACGTTCTACCAAATCCTGAATCCGAGGAAGAAGAAGTTCTCAAAGCGCAGATCAAAAAGCGCATGGAACAGTCTCCGGGCTGGTTCACCAAGGTGAAAGCAAACCTTAAGGGCGTGTCTGAGGAAACCACCACGGGTGTGAACCGCCTGTATCAGCTCATGAAAAAGGGCGAACTGCCCTTCCCGGCCATCAATGTGAACGACTCCGTCACCAAGTCGAAATTCGACAACAAATATGGCTGTAAGGAATCCCTCGTCGACGCGATCCGTCGCGGTACTGACGTGATGATGGCCGGCAAGGTCGCCTTCGTCGCTGGCTATGGTGATGTCGGCAAAGGCTCTGCGGCGTCTCTCGCGGGCTCCGGCGCACGCGTCATCGTCTCGGAAGCTGACCCGATCTGTGCGCTTCAGGCGGCAATGGATGGTTTTGAAGTCAAAACGCTCGAAAGCGCGCTTGACCGCGCAGACATTTTCGTCACGGCCACCGGTAACAAGTCGATCATCACTGTTGATCACATGCGCAAGATGAAAGACATGTCGATCGTCTGCAATATCGGCCATTTCGACAATGAGATTCAGGTCGAAGCTCTGAAGAATTTTAAATGGACGAACATCAAGCCACAGGTCGACATGGTCGAATTCCCGGATGGCAAGCGTATCATTCTTCTGTCTCAGGGCCGTCTGGTGAACCTTGGCAACGCAACCGGCCACCCGAGCTTCGTGATGTCAGCGTCGTTCACAAACCAGACGCTGGCGCAGATCGAGCTCTGGACGAAGGGCGATCAGTATAAAAACGAAGTCTACACGCTTCCAAAAGCGCTGGACGAGAAAGTGGCCGCCCTCCACCTCGACAAGCTCGGCGTCGAACTCACCAAACTCGACCCGGAACAGGCGGCCTATATCGGTGTCTCACCCGAAGGCCCCTTCAAGCCAGAGCATTATCGGTATTAGACAGCCCTGAGCCCGTTCTATGTGGACCGAAAGGTTCACGAGAAGGAACTGAATTTAATCCCACTCCTGTCCGGGAGTGGGATTTTTTATTACAAGGTTTGCTATCCACCCATCTCCAGCACACCCTCCACCAGCACGTCCATATCGCTCAACTGCGTGCGGTGATTGGTGATGTTCACGCGAATGGCGAGCTTGCCATCAATCCGGGTTGTTGATGGCGCCGCGATCCCGCTTTCCTGCAGCCGGATCACCAGCTCCTGATTAAACCCGTCCAGATCATCAGCGGACCCGTCACCCACATATCGGAAACAGCAGATATTCAGTTCTTCATAGCTGAGAAGCTCCAGCCCCGGCTCGCGCGTCACCCGGTCGGCCAGATAGGCCGCCTGCGCAATATTCGCATCGACAATCTGCCCCAGCCTGTCCGGGCCATGTTCGATCAACTGCGCCCAGACTTTCAGCGCGCGAAACCCGCGTGAGAGTTCAGGGCCGTAATCCACCGGCCAGGGCTTGGCGGACCCGAGGCCACGCTCCAGCCCGGTAAGATAGTCCGGATCATCCGAAAACGCCGCCCGATGGGCCGCTTCATCCCGGATCAGCACACACCCGGCATCGTAATTCACCTGCATCCATTTATGGAAATCGAAGCCGATCGACGAGGCCCGCTCAATCCCGCTCAGGCGGTGGCGATGAGCGTCGCTCAGCTGCAGCGCTGCCGCGAACGCCGCATCCACATGAAACCATAAGGCCTCGCGCGCGGCGATATCCGCACAGCCGGACAGGTTGTCAATGGCGCCCCGATTGACCGTTCCGGCCGTCGCGCAGACGATGAATGGCGTTAGCCCGTCAGCGCGATCCCGCTCTATCGCGCTGTCAAGCGCGGCCAGATCCAGACGGCCGCGCTCATCCATCTCAATCTTCCTCAGAGCCGATTTTCCAAGCCCCAGAAGATCGAAGGCCCGGTCGAGGCAGGAATGCCCACCGGCGGAGGTATAACCGACCAGCGATTTCTGGTCCCGCACGCCTGTCTCGCGAACGTCCGCGCCCAAAGCCTCATCTCGCGCCACTTTCAGCGCAATGATGGTGGCCGCGCTGGTCCCTGTGGTGATGAGCCCGCTCGCATCATCCGGCAGGCCAAACAGCTGCCGCGCCCAGTCAATGACAGCGCGCTCAACCTTTATGGCGCCGGTATTGCGGCCCCCACAATTGGCGTTCAGCGCTGCGGCGATGATATCGGCCATCAGGCCAGACGGCGTGCCTGCGCCATGTACCCAGCCGAAAAAGCGCGGATGCGTATTTCCCACGCCATAGGGCAGGAGGCCTCTCAGCGCCGCGTCAGCCGCCGCTTCGCCCTGGCCGAGCTTATCCGGTGTGAGGTCGGGCTGAACCCCCTCGGGTGCGTTCCAGACAGCCCCCTCGTCATAGCGCTCCATCCGGTCGATTACGGCGTCCAGCATGGCTCGCGCACGTTCGCGGGATTGGGCCCAGTCTTCCGGGTCGAGTGAGTCTGACATGCGAGCATCCAAGGGGTGAAGTTTTCTGGCTGTCTAAACCGACGCCCATCCTGGATGCAATCCAGTCCTTACTTGCCCAATCCGATCTTGTATTCCCAGACGTCGCCTTCCTCATCCGAATATCCGGAATGAACACACTCGGCCGGGCGGGCGGGTAAGTTGGAAGAAGGTAACATTCGTTCCCATATTGGGGTGGCAAGGGGAACTTCCGATGAATCGTCAAATAGTGGTGCCGAAACGGGCTTGCCTGCATACTGTACGTCTGGAACCCCGATCTGTGGGCAGTCGGTTTTTGACACCGTATCCGTCGAAGCGGGACCGGTCGGCTCAGAATGTGCAAGCCCTGTGGAGCTCAAAACCAGGTTGAGCCCCAATATGGGTAAGGCATTTCGAAGTTTCATAGCGCTCTCCTTCAGACTTGCAGACTAAACCAAAAGGAGAGATCGGAATAATTACAAATTATTCGCCCGTTGTCGCCGCACTGAATCATTCATGCGGCGACGGTTTGGGAAAGTCAGGCAGAAATCCGCATGGGCTTATCCTGCGAGCAGGCTTTGCACGAAGGCGGCAGACTGTGACTGCACATAGCGGGCACGTTCCACCAGACTGTCGGCTTCCTCGCCAATGCGGCGTGCGGCCTGGCCGGTTTCGTTGGCGATGCCGGCGACTTCCTGAATGGACCCCGTCACCAAACTCGCAGACGAAGCCGCACCGTCGACATTCGAAGCAATCTCGCGCGTCACGCTGTTCTGCTGGTTCATGGCAGCGGCGAGTTCTGTCGAAACATCGTTCAGTTTGAGGATCATGTCTCCGACGATATCAGAGGCAGACTCTACATCTCCTGCAGACCGACGAACCGCCGCAATCTGATCGGCCACATCACTTGTCGCCTGCGCAGTCTGCGACGCCAGATCTTTGACCTCCGCCGCAACCACGGCAAATCCCTTGCCCATCTCACCGGCGCGTGCCGCCTCGATCGTGGCGTTGAGCGCGAGAAGATTGGTCTGCTCAGCGATATCTGCAATCAGTCGCACAACGGATTCAATGTCCGTGACCACTTGAGACAATTTGCGGACTTCAGAGGTCACGGCCTGCCCGGCCGTATCGCCTTTCTGAGCCATCGACGCGACATCGGTCACCTTGTTGGAGATTTCGGAGATAGACACCGACATCTCCTCTGCCGCACTGGCAACAGCCGTCACATTGCTTGCCGCGCTGGCCGTCGAATCGGCTGCCTCATTTGCGCGCTGGCCGGTATTTTCTGCCGCTTCCATCATGGACTGCGAGGCGCTTTTCAGAGATTCGATCGAACCCGAAATCTCAGAAAGGGTCGACATCACCGTGTCTTCAAAAGACCGGGCGAGCTTCTGCATGGTTTCGCGCTTTTCCTCTTCCGCGCGGGCTTTCGTCTCGGCCTGTTCCTGCTCCAGTTCTGCTGTGCGGTGCAGGTTCTTCTGGAATACGATCAAAGCGCGAGACAGTTCACCAACCTCATCCTTAGCCTCATAAACCGGAACATGCACATCGGCTTTTCCGGATGCGAGATCCATGGTCACATCGCTAATGCGACGCAATGGGCGGGCCACCATCATATTGACCGTCCAACCAAGGAAGATAGATGCAAACAGCGTAATGACCGCGCCTGCGATCGCGATGATCAGGATCCAGTTTGAGGC
Source organism: Ponticaulis sp. (assembly GCA_002692725.1). Classification (GTDB taxonomy): domain Bacteria; phylum Pseudomonadota; class Alphaproteobacteria; order Caulobacterales; family Hyphomonadaceae; genus Ponticaulis. Next base: position 86,831 of record NZLU01000039.1, read on the forward strand.
TTCTTTCGCGTCTGCCGAAGCCGCCGCCCCCATGGCGCGGACCTCATTCACCACATCAATCAGCATACTGTCTGCTTTGTTAAAACGACGACGTCCTTCGCCTTCGCTCTCACGCTCACGGGCATAATCGACCGTATCAAGGCGTTCCATCATTTCGAGCTGGCGGGTCATCCAGTCACGGGAATAGGTCAGCCAGACGGTTTTGGCTTCGCTGATCTGGCTGGAATATTCCGGCGCGACGTCAGCGAAATGAGCTTCGAGCGTGTCGAACTTCTGGCTCAGCGTATCTGTCCGACTTAGAAAGTCATCACGATAGGCGGTGTCAGAAGACAGCATGAAGCTGTCGCCGACTTTCGCCTGAGCCATCAGCCCACTTTGCAAATCGCTGACCTGCTCGCGGAGGGCTGACAGGGAGAGGTTTCTCTCAGACGCACTCGACGCTGAGAGAATGTTGACCACGGTTGCTGCACCCGCACTGAAACAGATCAGCGCCAACAGCAGAAATGCCCCGAATGTTTTTTGGGCAATCGACATTTTGTTCAGAAATTTCACAGTCCGAGCTCCTGCCTGCGAGAAAGTTCGGTGAGGTTCAGCTCAATCGTGCTGCACCCGATGACTTCACCCTCATCATCCAGTGTCATATTGACCTGAACGACCCAGATGCCTGTATCCTCAAGAAATTCGGGCTCATCGATGAAGATGGCGCCTTTTCCAAGCGGCACGGTCTTCTGGAATTTGGCTTCGTCGCCTTGCCAGAAGTCACTGGTGATGGAGCTTTGCCCCACATTGAGGCCCTTCAGATCCATGACGAAGATCTCGTTATAAAGGCCTTTGGACTGCGCCTGTTGACGCAGCAGATAAGTCGAAACCGGGCTGCCAAGGGCGGCAGCAATATAGGGTTGGGCCCCATCACCGTCCTTTTCCCGAAGCCAGGCCTGATCCAGCTCATCAACTTCAGTCTGAGACAGCGAATAGGTCCGTACATTGCGAGCGCGAACCGCTGAGACAACGACCGGATGAGACACCATTTCGCTCAGCTCTGTCATTAACGCTTCAGATACCAACGCATCGACCGACGGCTCGGGAGTGTTCTGCCGGGCCAGGGCCGGGAGGGTCAAGCTGGCCATCGCGAATGAAGCCAGCAGGGGAAACCGCAGAAATTTATTCATGGTACAGGTCTCTGTCAGTAAAGTTCGGCCTGAAGGCGGAACACGAGGGAATTGACCGAAGCGTCACCATAAGCAGGGCTGTCTTCGAGTTCGGCATGGATATAGTCCGCCATGACGCGGATATACTTGTCGCGATACCAGGTGGCACCGAGGATGAAGCTCTCCTGACGGCCGCCATTCAAAGCATCATCGGTCAGATCGGCTACATCATAGCGCGCCGACAGGCCAAAGGCGCCAGGGCCACCTTCACTGGCTGGGTTGTGCACTTTATCGCGCTTGAACAAGCCGTCTTTCAGAACCCGGTTGCCGCCCCACATATAGCTGGCATCGACATAATAGGTGCTGAAGCTCGGATCATCGCTGCAGGCGGAGGTGTCGCAATCGGCCTGGGTCAGTCCGACTTCAGACTGAAGGCTCAGACCATTGCGAACGAAGGCGGCTTCCAGCCCCAGAAAATCATCTGAGCCGGCAAATCCGGGCGTTTTCACCGTTTTCGGCGCAGAGGATGCGAAAGGCTTCTGGCCGTAACTGTAATAAGACATGTCTGCATTTTCACGATGGCGGACCGAGGCGCCAAGGTGGAGCGTGTTTGGCTCTCCGCCCGGGTGGAATTCAGCAGCGATCCGGCCCGCGACCGACATTTCGTCATCATCGCCGACATTGTTCACATTGGCGCTGAACAGACCGCCGGACACATGCACATTATCGAACGAGTGGAACACGCCAACACCAAGAACACGGCCCAGTCCGTTCACCTTGCTGACTGAGTTTCCTTCAACAAAGGGAAGGGCATAAAGCGAGGAGGACTGCTCAAGACCATTCATGATCTTGAAATTGCCGACCCTGAGTTTTGTGGTTTTACCTGTTTGAATGAACAGGTCCTGAACCTTCACATTATCGCCGTGCAGGTCGACATTGCTGGTGAAGGCGTAATCGCCATAACTGCCTTTGACGTCGACTCGGAACAGTCGAAGATTGGTTCCATCGACGACGTTGTTGGAGTCGATTTCGACGTTTTCATAATCGAAGAAGGCGTGAGCGCCGACTTTTATATTCAGCTCATTTTCAGCCTGAGCTGACTGGCAGATTGCGGTTGAAATCACAAAAAGTGCTGAATGAACAATACCTTTATTAAACACTGTAGAACCTCGGACATTTTACTGTCCCTCCATCCATCAGTGATTGTGGCCGGATATGATTTCCGACCCCTTAAATCAGGTTTCGAAATTTCAGTTTCGTCCCAGCAGTGTAAAATAAATTATTGTTTTTATTAAATAAACACTTTTCTCGCCTGCGATTCGAGCGTTTTTGTCGCAGTCTTGGCGGGCAAAAAAAGCCCGCCAGATGTGTGCGCAAACAAAATTTGACCACCCGGTCTTAAGTCTTTGGAAAGCCTAAGCGTCGCCTGGCGTTTCGTCGCGGACTTGCTCGAGCACGCTGACATACTCGTCTGGTGTCAGGCCAAGCCAACCGGCGAGGTCTCCAAGCGTGCGTTTTTCTTCATCATGGAATTCGCCGTCGGACAGGGCCACCATCATCGCACTTTTCAGAATAATGCCGCGGCTGCTCAGGGACAGATTCCGATAAGGCTCAAACGCCGATTGCCAGAATATCGAACCGCCCGTCGATTTCTCGTCAATCTCGCGCGAAGAGGCGATGATTTCGTCTGGCCCGACTTCCACGCCCGTTACCTTATAAAGCAGATCAGCAATCAGACTGACTTCTTCTTCGGACAAATAGCGATCCGCCGCCGCCATCAAATGCATGGAAGTAAGCGCACCGCTCACCAGAATGGCTGGATCATCATTTTTTTCGACGAGGTCTGACATGTCCCGATTCCCGACTGTTCTGAATTCGTCCATATATCGGGGAACTTATCCGATAGCTCAAGGCTGAGCGGGCAGTTTTACGCGGCGCCTGCTCGGCGTTTCATCGCCAGTCTCGCTGTTTGCAGGTTACACAGCGCCTATCGCGCCTCCAGCGATCCGGTTTCAGACTCCAGCCGCAGCAATCCGGTCGGATCAAGGCTGGCCTCAACGGTCCCGGACAGTGTCCGGAGAAACTTTTGCTCCATATCCATCAGGGATCCGACACAGGCGCGTTTCGTGACGGCGAAGGCTGAAAAATAAAGTCTGGACGCATTCAGCTTATAACTGCCGGAATATTGATTGCATCCTGTCGATCCGGACGCACCACCATCGTCTGTGAAATTCAAGGTAGCATGTGCGCGGTCCGGAATACCCGCATCCATCAGATTTTCTACCCGCCATTCCAGGTCGGTGAGATCGCTGAATGTCACCTCACGAGGCGCCGTCCCTGTGGTCTTTAAAGCGCAGGCCGCGATCAGACATAGCGGGGCAATCAATACGAGTCGTCGATACATTCAGCGTTTCCAATCCTCACGGGCTTGGCGTCAGTCGGACTTAGCCAACCGCCCGAAAAATCTCCGTCCGGCATTCGGCTTCCGGCACGGTCGCCGGGTCATCCACATAAACCTCCCAGACGGGCATATCCTTGGCAACGCCTTCATTGTCCATATGCGTCCACAGCGCATTATGGCTGACATTCATATTGGAGTAGGGGCCGACATGTGTGGCGGCGTAAACATCGCCGGCCGGAATCACCCCGGCTTTTACCTCGCCACTCGCTTTTGCCGCGTCCTCGGCGGAGACAAACACGCCACCGCGAAAGCGCATCAAGCCGTCATTCGGCATTTCCATGTAAAGCGACATCGGCATGGAGAGCGGCGTAATGCCATTCGGACCCGTAAAGCCAAACACCGTCATGAAAGCCGAACCCATGGCCTCGCCAATCGCCTGAGCATTCATCATGCTCACTTCTTTCTCGACATAAAGATAGTGCTGTTCTGGCAGCGTTTTTCGTTCAATTTGCATGTACCCCTCCCATTTCTCTCGTTCAGATTGTGAGCGCTCAACATGCATCTGTCCAGCCGGGAGTCGTTTAGAGAGACCTAGCCGCAAATGGGCTGACACCCGGCCTTGCTTTCCTGGCAATTGGCAGGAACAGTAACACAGACCGGGGCCGTTCTGGGAGAAGAAACGATGACATCTGCGCTTAAACAAGTGCTGTTGGCAGCTGGCTTTGCCGCGCTGATGGGAAGTGCTCATGGGCAGGGCGATGTGAATTTTGGCGATGATGAGAGCATGTTCGCCATGGATTCTGAATGTGACGATTCCCGCTTCATCGGGGACGGCATGGCGGAACCGCCTTTTTTCCCTGAAGACATTGGCCATGATGCGTCAGACTGCCAATCCGCATTCCAGACTGGCAGCATCCGCCTCCGCACAGAAGACGATCCGCCTCCTGACACAGATATGGAACTCGATGAACTTCTGAACGAATATAGCGATTTGCTCGATGCCATCGCTGAGACGGTCGACCCGACTGAGTTCGATCCACCTCCTGAGAATGGCGTGATGTACGATGGGATTAATTTCGGAGACAACACCAGTGAATGGGCCGATGACAACGAATGTGACGATCCGCGATTTTCTGGCATAGCGTCGGCTGACGGCATCCTTTCGGCTGAGGACGCCTATCATGACGCCAATGATTGTCTGAACGGCTATCAAACCGGAGGTCTCGATCTTGTCGTCAGTGCCAATGTATTTGAGCTGAGCAACGCTGCGCTTGAGATCGACTTTGGCGACGATGCGGGCAGCTGGCCGAATGATAATGAATGCGATGATCCGCGGTTTTCGGGTCCGGGAATGGCGCAAAGTGATCTCTTGGACTCAGATATCGGCCATGATGCCAGCGATTGTGAAACGGCCTTCAAGGCAGGTCGGATCAGCCTGATCGAAACCGCTGGTGCTTTGCCGGATGGGTCAGGCGATGGCGCGCCAGCGACGAGTGGATTCATATTCAACGAAATCGACTTTGGTACGGATGAAGGCGAATGGGTGTTTGATGATGAATGCGACGACCCGCGTTTCATTGGCGAGGGTATGGCGGGCATTCTCTCGGACGACGATATCAAGCGCGACGCTTCGGATTGTCTCAGCCTTTACAAATCAGGCGCTGTCCGGTTGCGCGGCCCGGATGACCCGGAAGCAGAGGACGAGGGGGTCTTTGACGATGTGTTCGACGAGATGCTGCTGGGCAGTGGAAACTCGGCGCTTTATGACGACCCGCCAGCAGACGGTGTCATCTTTAATGGCGTGAATTTCGGCGACAATTCCAGCGAATGGGCGAATGATGGCGAATGCGATGATCCGCGCTTCAAGGGGGAAGGCCAGACCGACAGTATGCTGCTCGCATCTGACGCTTATCATGACGCCGATGATTGCCTTGCCGCCTGGAAAGAGGGCGGTCTCGAGCTCGCCGACTAGTCGCACGGCCGAGTTCGAAACCATTTGAACGGGCGTCGGTCGGGTGGTGGCAATCATCACACTCGACGGATCCGTTCGGCCTCTCCTTGCCCAACCCAGACATTGTCATCCGAAACTTGATTTGGGATCCAGATACAATGGAGTCGCAAACTGTCATGGATCCCGGATCAGGTCCGGGATGACAAAGTAAAGGCTGGTTTTTTCATCTTAGTTTCGGGCAGCAGAGCCCGACCGGGCGACGGGCGTTAGCCCGCCCCATCGGAGCCGCGAGCGAAGCGAATTGGCGCGAGATAAAAGAAATTTATCCCACCCCTCACGACCGAACCTACACTCTGGTCATGCTAACCGCCCCCTCAGATGAAAACGACTGGACACCTGAAGCGCTACAACACCGCATCGGTAATTATGTTCGTCGGATTGTTGCCTTTAATTCGGGCTGGGGCATTCCTGGGCGCGGCAAGCGGCCCGATGGCTTTTTCGGTCATTTCTTCCGCTTTGATGCGAACCGAATGACACGAATGGTTCTGGCCTGTGAGCACCTTATCCGATGCATGATCATCTGGATGGCGCTCCGCGCCTATCGCGATGACGGCGTCCAGCCCGCCAACTACAGGCTTCCTTCAGGCGGACCACGCGGCCCGCGTTCGCCAGAGCCGCCCATGGACCCAATCTTCAGACTTCGCGCACTCCCCCTGCGCGAGCCCAGACTCCCGCCATTTCTGATCAGCCTGCCGGAGCCAAAAAGCCCATACTGGCAGGAAGCCGGCCTTCCTCACCACACAAGCGACTGCGTAGGCGCAACAGCCCTGAGCACGACCCATCGCGAAAGCGGCAGCAGTCTTGAACCTGTTCCATGCGAACCATTGGTTCGCGGGAACGAAAGAGAATGCCGCGAAGCGGGAGGTCAAACAAAAATGAGCTTGCGCGCGACAGGCTCGAGCAAACCAAAAAGACTCAAACCCAGAAACGACCAGATTCTCGATTGCAATCTCCTGGTCGAACGCGCCCACCGTCTCTCAAAACTGCTCGACGAAATCGACCCCCGCGCCCGTCGCCTCGCCGCTCGCTGGGCCGGGTATCTGACCAACTCCGATGCCGATGGTGAGACTCCCCTCTCCCCTGGTGGGCTTGAGCGTTGTGAAAATGATCCAGTGAATCATTTTTTAGCTCAAGGGGCCGGGGGTGAGGGGGAAATGAAAGCTGATCCTAATTCTTCGCTCCACACGAGCAACCGCGAAGGCGCAGGCCGTTTGAGCCGAAGGCGAAAAAACGAGGCCGAGCAGAAGAAACAGACTCATGAAACGGGCTCGGTGTGCTCTCCCCCTTGGAAAGGGGGAGCTGGAGGGGGATCAAGTTTTTCTTTAAACCCCCTCAAAACCTGTTGGCCACCACCAGACCTCTTGAATGAGGCCGCCGAAGACGAGGCCGAAGATTTAAAAGAACTCCACGACGTGGCCCTCCGCGCCACAGAGGCTTTTCATGAGCTCTGTGGATGAGAACGCATCTCTTCGCAGGTAGAAGAGTGGTGGTTAGGTAGAAAAATTCTCAGAAATTAGTCGCAATGATATCGCCTAGGTAACCGCTTAGCGACGGCGTGTTTCGGCACAGAGAGAATCATAAGTATAATTCGGGGAAAATTCACGCGGAAAGAGAGCAATGCTCGAAACAGAGACTCAGGTACAATCACATCCCTTTTTTGCGATTGTGACTCAGATATCAAACAAGATCGATCAAAACGAATTCGAGCCACACGATCCCGAGCGGTGGGAAAGATTCACCCAAATGGCGAAATTGTTAAATCACAATGTTTTAACATCCTATCCCAAATGGATTCCATCATTCGCCGTTGTGGAAGGGTATGGTCATCTGAAACAATGCTTGAACTATTTGAATGAGTATATCGCGAACCCGAAGAATGCCTCGGCACTACAAAATGCTCTTCAACAATGTGATATGACGCTAAGGCATTTTCCGCACCCTTACAGAATCAAAGACCCAAGAACAGCACATGAAATTGTCGCTGAAATGAGCGATTCAAAGAATGAATTCTCTGACTTGGTTGCGGAACTGGAGGCGAAAGTCGCGGGCCTGCAAGACCGAGTAAATAGGCTGCATTCCGACGCGAAGAGTTATGCGGAAAAGCTGGACGCGGCGTTTCACGATGAAAAAAAACGCATTGAGACCGAATTGACCGAGCTCAATGAGCAATTTCAAGAAACCCAAAGAAACCGTTCATCAGAGTTCACGTCGAGCATCGATGACTTCGAGCAACGCAAGTTGGCGGTGATCAAGGCATTCAATGATCAAAAAGGCCATTTCAGTGAAACAAATGATACCCAACGCGAAAGGTTCAGCTCGGATTTCGATACATTTCTAGCGGAATCAAAGGATCGACATGCTCAAGTGATGCAGGAAGCGGAGACATTTCGAGATGAAATCAGAGAAATTGCCGGTCTTTCTGGAGCGGAAGCCATGGTGGGCGACTTTCATGTCCAAGCGAACAAAAAGGACAAGATAGCCGGCAGATACCGCTGGATTTCTTATGCTGGTTTTGTGATCGCCGCTGCAGCTATGGGTTATGCGTTTATCGCAATTGCCGCAGATGCAGAACTCAAACACGTTTTGGCGCGTTCTCAACTGGCCTTCATTCTCTTTGTCCCCTCTGCATTCTTTGCATATGAGGCGCGTAAACTTCAGGGGGAAGCTCGCGCTGCTAGAGAAATCGAGCTCCGAATAAAATCGTTTCCCCATTTCGCTAGTAGCCTAAATGATGAAGCGAGGACGAAGCTTTACCAAGATATGGCACCCGTTTTCTTTGGAAGAGCGACCGGAGCCGACGTAGCTGCCGGCGACTCAAAAGAAGTTTTCAAATTCGTCGAGAGACTGATCGACAAATTGACAAAGTAGACTTCTACAGCGTTCTCTGATCACTTGCGCCTGCGCAGTGCTCATTTGTTTGTTCTCGCGAACTGGCGTTCGCATAGAACTTGCTCAAGGCTGTTTGTGTAGAGCACCCCACGAGCAACGCGAAGGCGCAGATGGCCTGACCCCGGGCTTGATCCGGGGGAAGAATTGCCATCGAGCATGATTTTAAAACCCTTTATTTATGCTCGGCTTGTGGTTCGCGTACCGCTCACCCCGCCTGCGCCTTCGCTGCGCTCGTGTTGTTTTTTCTGTATGCTCAGTGATGTTTACTCGCGTTCCGCTCGGATCACTTGCGCCTGCGCGGTCGCTTGTGTAGAGCACCCCACGAGCAAAGCGAAGGCGCAGATGGCCTGAACGCAGTGAAGAATTGCCATCGAGCATGACTTATAAAACAACCATTCTCACCCTCTTCCCGGAGGCATTTCCGGGCATACTCGATACCTCTATTATCGGTCGTGCGCGGGAAAATGACATTTGGTCGCTAGAAACACTGGACATTCGGGAATTTTCCGACCATAAGCACCGCTCTGTTGACGACACCCCTGCCGGGGGCGGCGCCGGAATGGTGTTGCGACCGGATGTTGTCGCCTCAGCAGTAGATGCGGTTGAGCCCCAGGGCAGGCCGCTGATTTATCTGAGCCCGAGAGGAAAACCGCTCACTCAGGCCCGGGTCCGGCAATTATCGGCTGAACCAGGGGTTATCCTGATTTGCGGACGCTTTGAAGGTTTGGATGAGCGTGTCATTGAGGCACGCGGCATCGAAGAAGTCAGTATTGGAGATTACATCCTTGCTGGCGGTGAAGTGGCAGCCATGGTCCTTCTTGAGGCAGTGGTGAGGCTTCTTCCGGGTGTCGCGGGTAATCACGGCTCGCTCGAAGATGAGAGTTTCGAGTCCGGCTTGCTCGAATATCCTCAATACACACGGCCGCGTGTGTGGGAGGAGCGGGCAATTCCGGACGTATTGCTGTCTGGCGATCATGGCGCTGTTGAGAAATGGCGACGCAAACAGTCAGAGGCGCTGACAAAAAACCGCCGACCAGATCTCTGGGAAGCATATGACGACGATAAATAGGCACGAGCCGGAGTAGTGAAGATGACCAACATCATCGAGACGCTTGAACAAGAAGAAATTGCCCGCGTCAGCGAAGGCAAAGAATATCCGCATTTCTCAGCTGGCGACACGCTGACTGTGAATGTGCGCATTAAAGAGGGTGACCGCGAGCGGGTTCAGCGCTTTGAAGGCGTCTGCATTGCGCGGTCCGGCGGTGGCCTCAATGAGAGCTTCACCGTCCGTAAGATCTCTTTCGGTGAAGGCGTTGAGCGCGTATTCCCGCTTTACTCTCCAAACCTTGAAAGCATTGAAGTGAAGCGTAAGGGCCGCGTTCGCCGCGCCAAGCTTTACTATCTGCGTGATCGTCGCGGTAAGTCTGCGCGTATCGCTGAGCGGACCACCGGTCACGGTATTGAAGTTCGCGAGAACATCCTCGGCAAAACTGAGCGTAAGCGGAAGAACCAGGAAGCCAAAGCAGAGCGGAAAGCGCGCGCAGCTGAAGAGCGCGCAGCTCAGGCGAAAGCCAAAGAAGCAGAAGCAGCAGCGGCTGCAGCGGCGGCTGAGGCCGAGAACGCTGACGGCGCTTCCGAAGAATAGACATTTCTCCGCCCACGCGGCGGTGAGGTTGAGATCAGAAACCCGGGCCATTGGTCCGGGTTTTTCCGTTTTGTGGACCACTCACTTTCACGGGTCAGTTTCGCAATCTTGACGACGGACTCGAAACAGGCGCTAGATCACTGATTATGGGGGCTTTTCCCCGGTATTGGAGGCCATGCGTATGGGCATGATGAATGAGTTCAAAGAATTTGCGGCCAAGGGCAATGTGGTCGATATGGCGGTCGGCTTCATTCTGGGCGGTGCGTTTTCGACCATCGTCAAATCACTGGTAAGTGACATTATCATGCCGCCGATTGGATTGTTGATTGGTGGCGTGGATTTCGAAAACCTGAAATGGACGCTGAAGGCGGCCGAAATGGATGGCGAAACGGTCGTGACTGAGGCCGTCACGATGAATATTGGCCTGTTCATCAACAATGTCATTTCATTCCTGATCGTCGCGCTGGCTCTGTTCTTCCTTGTGAAGGGCATCAACACCTTGAAGCGTCGTATGGAAGGAGAGCCTGAACCCGAGGCACCTGCGGAAACACCTCCGCCACCGCGCGAACAGGTCCTGTTGGAAGAAATCCGTGATTTGTTGAAGAAGTAGGCTCACAGGCTTTGCGGGTCTCGGGTCACTTCTTCGAGACCTGCATGGACGTGTCGCGTCTGTTACTCTTTTATCAGCAAGGTCTGATGGAGAGGAAGCAACAGATGAAGCGTTTAAAAGCAAGTGTCCTGGCTGCTGCCAGTCTTTTGGCGACGGCCCCTGTCTTCGCGGAAGGCGTGCCCGTCACTGCGATTGTCAGTTTTCCGCTGCAGGCTGGTATGACGACTGAGCAGGCGCGGGACCTATACATGACGTCCGCGCCTCAGTTTCAGGAAACTGACGGCCTGATCCGCAAGTATTATCTGTTCGACGGCGAAGCGGCGAAGGGCGGCGGGGTTTATCTCTGGGAGAGCCGGTCAGCTGCTGATGCGCTCTACACGGATGAATGGAAAGCGTCGCTGGCTGAGCGGCTGGGTGCTGAGCCGAACATTCAGTTTTTTCAGTCGCCCGTGATTGTCGACAATCTTACCAATGAGATTTCGGCAACACCCGCAACCGGCGAGTAAAACAGGCAGAACAGTCCGGCTCCAGTCGGTTCCGGGGCCGGACTGTCCTCAAAGGATCGGTTTACGATTTCTCGTATTTGAACAGGAACTGATTGGTCTTGCCGCGAATGGCCGGATCAAACACGTTCGAGGTCATATCGTCATCCGGGTTGGCGAACAGGTCTGACTCGTCGACCTTTGTCAGGCCTTTGGAAGCGGCCAGCTTGTCGATAACATTCGGGTCGATCCGGTGGGTCGTGCCACCCGTGCTTTCCGGCGCGCCAGTCGGGGCTGCATGATCCAGCGCAATGAACAGGCCGCCGGGTTTCAGAACGCGGGCGATTTCAGCAAAGGTCGCGTCCGGGTCAGCCAGTTGTTCGGTCATGCCTTCCGGCGCGTACCAGATTTCATGGGGCCCCTGAAACCATGTGACCACGTCGACCGAGCCATCGGCCACATTCGAGAAGTCGTCAAAATCGGCTTCAAGATAGGTCACCTGATCAGGCAGGGCCGAAAGACGCGGTGGCTCGCCACCGCCCCAGAAGCTGGCAAAGGCCGCCGGGTTCTGCATATAGACCATGCCTTCAGGGCCAACCGCTTCGGCCATGATCGGTGTGAAATAACCGCCGCCGGCTTCCATTTCGAGCACGATTGCGCCGGGTTCAACGCCAATGAAGTCAAGCGTCTCTTGTGGCTTGCGATCGCCATCGCGGGCTTTGTCAGCTTCGGTCCGGCCGGCTTGGTCATACTCAATGGCGGGCGGTGTGGCCTCGTCCTCGGCGGCCGTTTCTTCCGGAGTCGGGGTGGGTGTCGGCGTTTCGGCTTCCGGTGTCGGCACTGGTTCGGGTGCGGGATCAGACCCGCCACAGGCTGCCAGCATAAGCGCAGAGCCAGCGAGCAATAGCGTCAGGTGTTTCATAAGTTGTCCTCCTTCAGGCGTCGGTTATTTACCATAACCGGCTGAAGGGGTAACGCCTTTTATCCCACACGGTTGCCGCCACGCTATAATATGGGGTGAGCGCCACGGTTTGAACGACAAGTCTCCAGTCTGCGCCCTGGGCTCAGACGGCGAAGTCTCAAACCCCTGAGTTCTGATCAAGTTCTGAACACTGCGCCCTGGAATTCGTGCTCAGGGCGACGCACGCTCGACAGACTGTGTCCTCTGAGACAAAGTTTCATCCAGAGCTTCAGGGAGAGATTATGCGCCGTTCATTCTTTTCACTTGTCACACTCGCATTCTGGAGCTGCAGTCTGGCGGTCTCGCCCGCCATTGCGCAAACGGAAGAAGACCCCAGCGCGTTTTCATGTGAGACCTGCGCCCGCCATGAGGGCTTCTTCACCCTTCTGGTCGACGCCGACAAATCCAAGATTTACGCCGAGATCCCTGCGCCGGGCGAAGATGGTGTCAGCCTGCGAATGATCCACACTGAGGGCCTCACGGGTGGTCTGGGTTCCAACCCGTTGGGGCTTGATCGCGGTTGGTGGAGCGAAGGTGAAATCCTCGCTTTCCGCAAAATCGGTGACAAAGTTATTCTTGAAGTCGAAAACCTCTCCTATCGTGCGGACCCGGAAAATCCGCTGGAAGCGCGCGCAGTGAAGGAAAGCTTTGCGACCTCTTTTGCGGCCAGCGTCGAAATCAAAAAAACAAGTGATACGAGCCTGACGGTCGATCTCACACCCTTTCTGACCAGCGATACGCTCAATCTGGCGCACACACTTCAGGAGGCCAAACAGGGTAGCTTCAGCCTGTCGGCAGACCGCACGATGATCGACGCGCAAAACAGTTTTGCCTTTCCAGACAATGTCGAAATCGACGTCTTCCAGACCTTCTCCAGCAAGAATGCCGGGCGCGAAGTTTCCACCACTGCGGCGAATGGCAAGGATGCGACACTGATCAAACACCATTCCTTTGTGCGTCTGCCAGAAGAGGGCTACACGCCGCTGCCGGCCGATCCGCGAACAGGGGCCATCTCGGTCACACATTATGATTACAGCACACCATTGGGAGAACCGATCAAACAACAGATCGCGCGACGCTACCGCCTTCAGAAGAATGAGGCCGGCGAAACGATCAATCCGATTGTGTTCTACATCGATCCCGGCGCTCCGGAGCCAATCCGTTCGGCGCTGGTGGATGGTGCAGAATGGTGGGCGGATGCTTTTGCTGCCGCAGGCTTCCCGGATGGCTATCGTGTGGAGCTGTTGCCGGAAGACGCGCATCCCTTCGATATTCGCTACAATGTGGTGCAATGGGTGCACCGCCAGACACGTGGCTGGAGCTATGGCGGCGGCATTCACGACCCACGCACAGGTGAAATGCTGAAAGGCCATGTCATTCTGGGCTCACTCCGCGTGCGACAGGACATCATGATTTTTGAAGGGCTGGCCGGAACCGAAAACTCCGGCACGGGTGAGGCAGACGACCCGATTGAAATTGCACTGGCCCGTATTCGCCAGCTTTCGGCACATGAAATTGGCCATTCGCTTGGCTTTGCGCACAATTTCGCGGCCAGCACCTATGGCAAGGGGTCTGTCATGGATTATCCGGCGCCAGACATACGTGTCATGACGGGAGAGCTTGATTTCAGCGAGGCGTATGGCGTCGGAATTGGCGAATGGGATAAGTTCGCCGCGACCTGGCTCTATGGTGAAATGACGCCGGAGGAACGCGAGGCGCTGATCCAGAAATCCATCACAGATGGACTGGTCTTTGTGGATGACAGCCATGCGCGCAATGTCGGCACGGGTCATCCGCTCGGCAATATCTGGGACAATGGCGATGACCCCTATGAAGGATTGCGCGAAGCCATCAATGTGCGTGCGATTGCGATGGAGAATTTTGGTGAGGACCGGCTGGCTGAAGGGCGTCCGCGCTATGAGCTGAATGACGTGTTCGTGCCGATCTATCTGTTCCACCGCTATCAGGTTCCTGCGGCAGCGAAACTCGTCGGCGGTTTGCAGTTCAATTACAGTGTGGTCGGTGATGGTCAGCCGCCAAGCGAGCCCGTAAATCCCGGGCTACAGCGTCTTGCGCTGATGGAAATTCTGAAAACCGTGCGGCCGGAATTCCTCGACATCCCGGAAGAAACGCTGGCCCTTCTGACGCCATCGCTCGACACCTGGATGGCAGCCGATCCACAGCGCGAATTGTTCAAACGCACAGCTTATCCTGCCTTTGATACGCTCTCGGCGGCCGATACCGCAGCGGACCTCACCTTCAGTGCGCTATTGCATCCGCAGCGCGTGGCGCGATTGATTGAGTTTCATCGCCGCGATCCGGACCAATTCAGCGCAGCGGACATGTTTAGCACAATCCAGATGCAATTGATGTCGGGTCCGCCAGCCAATGCCGGTCATCAGGAAATATTGGAGACTGTACGTGCCCGATATGCCTATGCGCTGATGGACCTTGCTGATGCCGATACAAGTTCAGCTGTGAAATCGGCGGCGTCATCGGCGCTGTCTGACCTGAAAGATGCGCTCGAAGGGCAAGAGAATCATCGCTCAGCCTGGCTGGCCGAGAAGATCGATGCATTTGAAGACCGGGAATTTGCGCCAATTCCGCCGGTGGTGGACGCCAAGCCCCTGCCGCCTGGGGGGCCGATTGGCGGTATGGGCATTTATGAAACCGGCTGGTTTGACGATTGAGCTGAGATTTGAGGTGCGCCGCCGAACTCAGGCGAGGTCTGCCGATCAATCAATCCCGATGCGGGATTTTGAGCCAGCTGACCGGCGAAGAGAAACAATCGCCTGATCCATCAGGTTTTGCGTCGACGCGCAGACAAGTTGCGGGCCGAGCTTTGCGGGCTGGCCGGTCCAGTCACAGGCAATGCCGCCCGCGCCTCGGACAACCGGAATAAGCGCTCCCACATCATGCGGCTGAAGGCCTGCTTCGATCACCATATGCATGTCGCCGGCCGAAACCCGTGCATAGGCATAGGCATCAAGGCCATAACGTGTCAGCCGGGCAGTCTGGCGGATATGTTCAAAGGCGCCGCGCTCTGATGGCGTGAGAATGAAGGGGTCAGTGGTCGAGAGAATGGCGTTGGTGAGATGGGTTTCTGGATGAATGCTGAGCCTTTGAATTTCCCCGCGAATGTCGCTTTCGGCGCCAGACGTCCAGCCAATATACCGTTCGTCAAGCCAGGGCTGGTCGATAATGCCTATTTCGGGCGTGTCACCATGAGCGCAGGCAATCAACGTTGTCCAGGAGGGAAGGCCAGCAATAAAGGCGCGTGTGCCGTCAATTGGGTCGAGATACCAGGTCCAGCCGGAGCTGCCGGCTTTCAGGCCGAATTCTTCACCATTAATGGCGTCATCCGGCGCGTCGCGGTCAAGAATTTCGCGCATCGCGGCTTCGGCATCGCGATCAGCCTGCGTTACGGGATCAAAACCGGCCTCGCCAAGCTTGTTGACCGTGTCACCATGGTTTCGAAAGAGGGAAAGCGTAATGGCGCGAGCGGCATCCCCAAGCCGCTCGGCCAGTTTCAGGCGGTCCTGAAAGTCTTGCGTAAGATCAGTCCGAGGCGTGAAAGGCAATTGCATGCCATTCCACTGCCTCAGCCGGGCTGATCAGGCAACGTCTGAGGACGAAGATTCCAGAGATTTTGCCAGCTCAAGGAGACGACGACGCGGACGTTCTTCAAGGCGGTAATAGGCGCGAACGAGTTCGAGCGTTTCTTTCTGGGAGAGGATATCGCCTTCCAGCGCTTCAGTGTCGTTGGCCGGTGTCACATCGCCTTCCAGCGCTTCGAGACCATCAAAGAAGTACTGAACTTTAACGTTCAGCGCGCGAGACAGATCAAAAAGACGTCCGGAGGTGATGCGGTTTGCGCCGCACTCATATTTCTGGATCTGCTGGAAACGAACGCCAACCTGAGAGGCGAGTTCCTGTTGGGTGAGGCCAAGCAGGCGGCGACGCCAGCGCAGGCGTTTTCCAACATGAAGGTCAATATCTGTGGCCATGAGTGTGTCTCCGAAACTAGCCCTGTCCCATTTGGGTACTTTTCGGAGTGAGGTGAGCAAGCGGCGTGCCGAACCGGTTTTCTGCGTCAAATTGTTGCGGCGCACAAAAATGGGAGGTGTTTTTCATGCAAATGCGAAGGTTTATCCCATTTGTCGCAGCAAATATGCAAAAATGCGCAGCTAAATGACTTGCATTTTTTGCGATGCAGCGTAAATTGAATTCACAACGTTTCGCGTTGTCGCCCTCATTTGGGGCGTTTCCTCCCTATGACTTTACGCCGCGCCTTAATGGCGCGGCCTTTTTTTTGCGCTCCAGGCTGTGATCTGTCGCGCCACGCGGGTCAGATGGGATTGCAGTTTGTGAAAGCTCGGGGTCTGGCGAACACTGTCTTCATTGAGATAAAGTCGGCGATTGATCTCTATCTGGATCGCTTGAACGTGATTGTCTGGATTGCCATGTCGTTCAGTAAGAAAGCCACCGGCATAGGGGGCGTTGCGTAAAACCCGATAGCCAAGTCGTGTGAATTCGTCCTCAATCAGGCGGGTCAGGCCTTCATCACAGGATTTCCCGTGTCGGTTACCGAGGATGATATCAGCCTGAATGCGTCGTCCGCCAATGACAGACGGCATGGAATGACAATCGACCAGAACAGCGTGTCCGAGATAATGCCGAAGTGAATTCAGCCAGGTGTCGAGTGCGGCATGATAGGGGGTGTAGGCGCGGCTCAACCGGTCATCGGCTTCAATGCGTGTCAGTTTCCGGGCGTGAATGTCATCGCCGGAGGCGGCGACGCGCGGAATACAACCCAGGCCCGCTTCGACACGAGGGCTGCGTTCCCCGGCGGGAGCCCGCGGCCCATCCTGGAACATATTCTCGTCCAGCTCATTTGGCGCGCGATTGAGATCGACATAGGAGCGCGGATAGACGGCGCTGATCAGCCCCGCATCATGTCGGCTGACGGACGACATGAGCAGATCAACATAGGCGTCCTCGACGCGCCTCAGGTCAATCAAGGGAACTTTCAGGAGATCGACAAAGTCCGGCGGATAATACCGACCAGAATGCGGTGACGAAAACACAACAGCGCACCCGTTTTTGGGCGGCACAATCCGATAACCCGGGATCTCGACGGGTTTTTCAGCAAGTGTGATTGAATTCGTGTGCATATGGTCCATGCGTGTTATGGTTTTTACAGAAAAGATTCCGTCAAGAGCAAAGCGTTGTTTAGGGTCGATTTACATTGCTGAAGGATACTCCCTAAGGGAATGGTGGAAAACAGGTCAGAACATGACAAAGATTCTTCTTGCAGAGGATGATGACTCTCTGCGCAGCTTTTTAACATCGGCCCTGCGTCGTGCAGGACACGATGTTCAATCTTACGAAGATGGCGATACAGCGCTGTCGGCGCTGGAACGCGAAGTGTTTGATCTGTTGCTGACAGACATTCAAATGCCCGGCATTGACGGAATTGAACTGGCCCGGCGCGGCGCTGAGCTCGACCCGGCCATGAAGATTGTGTTCATCACCGGATTTGCCGCAGTCGCCTTGTCGAACAAGGCGAACACGCCGGCGGGCGCAAAAATACTCTCCAAACCCTTCCATTTGCGTGAGCTTGTGGATGAGGTCGAACGTGTGATGGCGGCTTAACCGGCGCAGTCCAACGCGTTTGAGACCTGTGTGCTATGGCGGTTGATCAGCTCTTCCGCCATTTTTCAGCGAAGGCGATCATTTTCGCCGAGTCATAGGATTTGCCCTCTTCCAGCTCAGCTGTGCCCTGTGTGCCGATATAATTGCCCGATGAATCGGTGATGATGAAGAAGGGATAGCCCTCGGCGGGTGGGAACTGATTCAGGAACGCCTCGTTCTTATTGTCTTCTGACCAGTTGATCTTGGTCACGACGAAAGTCTCATCAAAGGCTTTTTGCACCTCGAGATCTTCCTCGAGAAAGTCCGCCAGATAATGGCACCAGATACACCATTCGCCGCCGACAATCAGAAGAATGCGTTTGTCTTCGGCCTGGGCATGCTCTGCGGTGAAGGCGAGATCTGCCGCCGGGTCGCGTTCCGGGCTGTATTCCTTGATCACATAGAAGGGCGCGTTCAGCTCTTTCGGCTCATAGATTTCTATCTCTTCGGTTTCAGGTTCAGGGCCGGGGCCGCAGGCGACCAGAGACAAAAGGAGCGGAGCGAGAAGGCTGAGACCGTATCGGCGCATTATGGGCAGTCCGGTTTAAATGGGTGAATTTCATCCTCTACCGGTTTGCGCCCGCATCGCAACTCCCTTGATCGCATCCAGCGAGCTGGGGCAGAGATAGGCGTGAGGTGCGGAGGGGTTGATGGTCAATCGTGTGAGCTTGATGAGGTATGGCCCAGGCTGGCTGGGCGTGGGCGCTGCGATATTCGGCAGTTTGTTCGCGTTTGGCGAGGTGAAGCTTCTCAATGACAAAACGATCGATGACCGGTCTGCCAATTCGATCCAGTTCATCATGGCCTATCAGGAAGAGGGTTTCAGAGACGTCCGTAAAACCATGTATGACCATGTCTTTCGCGGTGAACCGATATCCGAAATCGACGAATTTGCCTTCATCGAGTTCTTTGATGTCTCTTATATATGTGTGGAAGAGAACCTCTGTAATGAAGAGGTTCTCGCCAATGTGTTCTCAGCCTATGCCAATTATCACTGGCCCTGCCTAAAGGCCCGAACGATCGCCACGCGCGAGCTCGAAGAAGGGCAGGGCATTTCGTCATATTACGGCAAAGGGCTTGAAAATTACGTCACCGTCGAACTGGGTGACGATCATTGCCTGAACCGGGGCCCGGGCCGTACGCGCTGACGGCCCGATGAAATATTCCTCGGATCAGCCCCGCATCAGGGCGCACAGCTTATTCCCGTCCGGATCGCGCAGATAGGCAAGATAGAGCCGTCTGCCGCCGCCTTCGCGCCAGCCCGGAGGGTCCTCGATTGGTGTGCCGCCAGCCGCTGCGCCCGCAGCATGCCAGGCATTCGCCTCATCTTCACTGTCCATGGCGAAGCCAAGCGTGCTGCCATTCGCGAAGGTTGCTGGTTCGCCATCGATTGGCTTGGTTACCAGAAACACCGCTCCCTTATGGGCGTAGACCAAACGGCCTTTGGGATCCATCACGCCTTCCTTGCCGCCCACTGCCGTAAACAGGGCATCATAAAATGTCTTGGCTTTGTCGAGGTCATTAGACCCAACCATCATGTGACTGAACATAGTTTCTCCTCTTTTTGGGAATGATCAGTGCCCCATTCGAAAAGGGTTTGCCAGATAGAAAACGGGAGGTCCGTGAAATATCTTCGCGGCATCGAACCAAACAGCACTTGCGGCGTTGTTTCCGTGAACACATCCAACGGAGCCCCGCATGTCACTTATCGCCAGCCGTAAAAAGAAAACCGTTACGTCCACCATGGCCGTGCTTGGCATTGTGATGGTTGTTCTGGGGCTATTGCCATTTCCAAATCTGAGCTTTCCGCCCATGATTACCGGCATTGGCTTTCTGACCCTCGCCTGGGGCATGAAATAGCCGGTCAGCGAAAGGCGTTTTCCACCAATGGCGTTGCAAAGGCGCGGCGCTCGGCAATCAGATCGTCTTCAAAAATATAGACCTCCGCCATGGCGAGCCGCATGACACTGCCATCCTTGCGATCCAGTTCGCAGAACAGTTCGGCCATAATGGTTTCGCCTTCTTCGACCAAGTGGCGAATGGTGATGCGGGGCGGTCCCTCGCAATCC
The DNA here is from genome assembly GCA_002692725.1 of Ponticaulis sp. Taxonomy (GTDB): domain Bacteria; phylum Pseudomonadota; class Alphaproteobacteria; order Caulobacterales; family Hyphomonadaceae; genus Ponticaulis. The sequence continues at coordinate 106,741 of NZLU01000039.1, forward strand.
GGTAATCCATTGATCTGTTTGTGCTGTTTGGACTTACCGGTGATCTGAAAATGGCCGAAAAGCGTCCAGCGCATAGACTCCGAAAGGCAAGACTTTACCTGCGCTTCATCTAGACGATTGAATCCATCGATATAGCGGCGAACCACGTTTTTTCTCGGGCTATCCAAGCCAGGCGCTCCATAAGATTCAAGGAATCGACCCGCGGAAATAGGGCAGGCAAATCTCATATGAAATCTGTGTTCCAGCGCTTAATTTAACCTTTCTGCAATCGGCCAAGTTTGGCGGACTGGCTGTGGAAAGCGTTAAAAAAACGCTCTGAAAATTAACACTTCGGGGCTGGATTTTTTGAGATTTTTAAGGGTGGATCGGCCGGAAAGTGTAATGCCGCGAGGGCATTGGCGTCGGTGCGTGCGCCCTTTGCGTGGCGTCTCGGCCTGAAAACAAAACGAGCACAGCGATCATATGGTCGGAATTAAAAGAATTCGGCCAGCCGCTCTGCGCCTCCGTTTTAAAATGGAGACCCTCGGGCTGGCCGATGTGTTCGCGATCAGAACGTCACAACAGAGCGGATCGACTTGCCTTCATGCATGAGGTCGAAGGCGTCATTGATTTTCTCAAGCGGCATGACGTGTGTGATCATCGGGTCGATCTGGATCTTGCCCTGCATATACCAGTCAACGATCTTCGGAACATCCGTCCGGCCTTTTGCGCCACCAAAGGCTGTGCCGCGCCAGTTACGACCAGTCACCAGCTGGAATGGACGGGTAGCGATTTCCTTGCCGGCTTCAGCGACACCGATAATCACGCTCGTGCCCCAGCCGCGGTGGCAACATTCCAGCGCCTGACGCATGACATCGGTATTGCCGGTACAATCGAATGAATAATCTGCACCGCCATCGGTGAGCTCAACAATCGCGGCCACAACATTTTTCGTTTCTTTCGGATTGACGAAATGGGTCATGCCGAACTTTTCGCCCCATTCTTTCTTGTCGTTGTTAATGTCGACGCCGACAATCATGTCCGCGCCGGCCATTTTCGCGCCTTGAATCACGTTGAGACCAATACCGCCCAGGCCGAAGACGACGACATTATCGCCGACCTGAACCTTGGCCGTGTTGGTCACAGCGCCGACGCCGGTTGTGACCCCGCACCCGACATAGCAGGCCCTGTCGAACGGGGCGTCGTCACGAATTTTGGCCACGGCGATTTCTGGCAGAACCGTGAAATTCGAGAAGGTTGAGCAGCCCATATAATGATAGATGGTCTCGCCCTTATAGGAAAAGCGAGAGGTGCCGTCTGGCATCAGGCCCTTTCCTTGTGTCGCGCGAATGGCCGTACACAGATTGGTTTTGCCGGACAGGCAGGATTTACACTGGCGGCATTCCGGCGTGTAGAGCGGGATAACGTGATCGCCCGGCTTAACGGAGGTCACGCCCGCGCCAACTTCACGCACAACGCCCGCACCCTCATGGCCCAGCACGCTCGGGAACAAGCCTTCGGAATCGAGGCCATCCAGCGTGTAGGCGTCCGTGTGGCAAATGCCGGTGGCCATGATCTCGACCAGGACTTCGCCTTCTTTCGGGCCTTCCAGATCAAGTTCAACGATTTCAAGCGGCTTTTTGGCTTCGAATGCGACGGCTGCGCGGGTTTTCATAGGTGTCTCCAGATTATCTGGCGCCACTTTATTCAGGCGCATTCCTGCGATAAAGGTGCTCTATTGAAATACATCATTGCAGTAATGGGATAATATGAGCGGTTGGGATGGGATCGAAGAGTTCGTGTCGGTCGCGCAGTATGCGAGTTTCAAGCTTGCAGCTGAAGCGCTAGGCCAGTCGACCAGCCATGTCAGTCGGGCGGTTATGCGGCTGGAGGCAAAACTTGGCGAGCCACTTTTTTTTCGCACCACGCGACAGGTCACGCTGACTGATACAGGGCGGTCCATGCTGGACCATTGCGCCCAGATGGTCCGGGACCGTGACGAAGCGTTTGCATTGGTGGGCGGAGATACGGCGCCGCAAGGTGAGCTGAGGGTGACCTGCGCTTCAGCGCTTGGGGAGCGGTTTGTGTCGCCGATCGTTCGGCGTTTCATGCAGGATCATCCGCGCGTAAATGTGTTCCTGGATTTGTCAAATCGGCAAAAGGATCTGGTTGCGGAGGGCTTTGACCTCGCGATCCGAACCGGTGAACTGGATGACTCGCGCCTTATCCGTACACTGATCACCACCCGAAAATGGCGGTTGTGTGCCTCAAGAGATTATGTCTCTCAACGAGGTATTCCTGACAGCGTAGACTCCTTGTCTGACCATGACTGCGTGATCGGGAGTTCTGAAGTCTGGCAATTCGGACCAGACAGCGAGGCTCGAGAGTTTCGCCCATCCGGTCGCCTGAGGTGTAATTCAGGGGAGAGCGTGCTCGACGCGGTTCGGGCAGGCCTGGGGTATTGTCAGTTGCCGGATTTCTATGTGCGGGAAGGCATTGCGCAGGGGCGGCTCATCCCGGTGCTAGATGAGGTGCAGCCGCCGCCAGAGCCGATCTGGGCGGTCTATCCGCATCGGCGGCACTTGCTGCCACGCGTCTATTTACTGGTCGAACAGTTGAAAGCTGAGATGCCGGAATTGGTGAATGGCGCAACTTAGAGCCTCAGGGCTGCGCCAGATCATATGTGATGGGATATGTCTGCTGAGGTTTGCAACCGGAATGGTGGGGGGTGATCACCCAGGTCATGCTTTCAAACGCACTGCGTGTGTGCGGTTCGAACGCGCGGTTGCTGCAGGACACATCGTGGATGGATGCAGACTCAGCACCATGAATGCTCAAGTTCACTGTGCATTCGACTGGAAACTCAGCATCACTTGCGCCCGGAAAGGTCGGGAAGGTCATGACCTCTTCAACGTTTGCAGGGCGGCAGCCATCGTGGTGGCTAAACGTGAAGCCGTCATCTGGAATGGTCATGCGGTCAGGTGAATGGGATTCGGCAAGGAGTTCGCGGCTATCGCGTCTTACGGCATCGAGGACGTCACTGAGGTTTGGGCTATTCCTGTAACGTGCTTCCGCTCGTGCCGTCTCCGTGTCGTGATCAATGTCGGGCGAGCAGGAGACGAGGATTGAAAGCGCCAGCACGCCCAGGATGGGGATCCGACCCGAAAATGAAAGCCGACAGACAGTATCTACGCAGTTGGTCATAATGCAACAAAAAGTAATAAAATAACATAATAAAAAACTTCAGGTAGACAGTCAAGAAACTTCGTTGGATCATGATAAAAAATTGGGAGAGTGGCATGCGAAGTTCAGGACAGTCCGTCTGCGGCGTAGTGGCGGTGACGGTGATGGCGCTTACGGGTTGCGCGAGCGATCAGGGAGTCGGTCGCACGCCAGACCGGTTTGGTGAAACCCTAACTTGCCCCGAAATCGTGGCGCGTGTGTCGTCTGCGGCAGACGCGCGGAAGGCGATTGGTCTCTCTGCTTATTCGGACGGCAAGGAGATTGACTGGGAAGACTTCACCAAACCACCGCGTCCGAATTATCCGAAGGAAGCGGCCATGGCCGGAGTTGAGGGGCGTTGTGACATTTACTTCGACCTCTCCGCCGATGGCGTGCCGACCAATATCGCATCCGCTTGCACGAATGGCGTGTTCACCCGTGACGCGCAGACAGCCGTGCGCGCAATGCGTGTGAAGCCTTACACCTTTGAGGGCGAGCCGGTCCTTGTGCCCGGCATCATGTATCCGATGACCTTCAATCTGGAGATTTCAGGTCGTGAAAAGACCGAGTTTGAGCGCATTTGCGGCGCGCAATGAGGCATAATGATGAGGGCGACATGAGTCCTTGGGCATGTGCCCAAACGCCTATGCGCGAGTGGTGTCGCTGCCTAAGGCCCCCTTGTATCTGATCGATGACGCGACAAATTCTGAAGGGCATGCGCGCTTGAAGTGTTGTCATCGCGGCGTCACTCCGGCATGCAATGAAGGTTCGCAAAACTGGAGACCGCCATGACCGCCATCGAAACTGTATCGACCAATAAAGCGCATGGCGGCGTACAAGGTGTCTACAAGCACCACGCGTCGAGTACGGGGACAGAGATGACATTCTCCGTATACGTCCCACCCCATGAAGACGGCGATGTTTTGCCAGTGGTCTGGTTCTTGTCCGGTCTGACCTGCACGCATGCGAACGTGACAGAAAAGGGCGAATTCCGGGAGGCCTGTGCTGAACTGGGGCTGATTCTGGTCGCGCCGGACACCAGCCCGCGCGGAGAAGGCGTGCCAGATGATCCGTATGGGTCCTATGACCTCGGACTGGGTGCCGGGTTTTATCTCAATGCGATTGAAGCGCCTTATGCTACGCATTATCGAATGCAGGATTATATCGAAAAAGACCTGCCAGAAGTTATCGAGGCAAACTTTCCGGCTGACATGACGCGCCAGGGAATTATGGGCCACTCCATGGGTGGCCATGGTGCGCTGACCATCGCTCTGCGCAATCCGCAACGCTTCAAAGCCGTGTCAGCCTTTGCGCCGATTGTGTCGCCGATCAATTGCCCATGGGGTGAGAAAGCGTTGAAAGGCTATCTCGGCGCCGATGAAACAAGCTGGCCGGAATATGATGCGGTGGCGCTGATCGCGAGCGGCGCGAGAGTGAGTGATATGCTGATTGATCAGGGGACGGACGACCAGTTTCTTGAAGAACAGCTGAAAACCAATCTGCTGGAAGAAGTCTGTGAGGATACCGGGCAGAAAGCGACCATCCGCTATCAGCCTGGCTATGACCATTCCTATTATTTCATCTCAAGTTTCATGGCCGACCACCTCGACTGGCATGCCGAGCGACTGAAAGACTAAGCGCTCCTCGGTTCGAAAGGCTCAAAAGTTGGTCGGACTTCGACCTTGCCCAGTCCGAGTCGAACCACCGGATGCTCAGCCGCGAGTTCAAGTGATCTGCCCTTGTCGGGGCATTCCATGATTTCAAAACCGCATATCCAGTGATCTTCATCCGTATGACCAGCCGGGAATGAAGTCTCCTGCGCACACGCCATTAACGGCATCTTTGTTATCAGAAGTGCGCATGCGGCAGCCTTTGTGATGATCTTCATTTGTCCTCCCAACGCGCCTCAATGGCGCGTCATCATTCTTGTACCTGGTAAAGCGGTTCAAGTTCATCGCTATCGTCCACCGGAAGGTAAAGCGTACCGTCAGACGTATCAAACAGCCCGATATTGTGAATTCCGGCCTGATTGATTGCGTTCAGAATGCCCTGCCCATCGGCTGACCAGCTATAACCGACATAGATAGAGTCAGGAGCAATCGAATAGTCTGTGACATTCGGGTCGTCTACATCTTCAGAGGCCAGGGGGCCACTCAAGGGCGGGTTCAGATTTATCACATCCTGGAACCAGGCCTGCAGTGCGGGACTGGCCGTCGCCGGGTCGTTATAGTCGACGGCGGCTTCCCATTCCGTCGTTTCAAAATACCATTCCATAAACTCATTCGGATCCTGATAGCGAACGATCGCAGGATCGAAAAACATCAGATCAAAACTCATGAACTGTCTCCCTGAACCTCAAGATAAGAACCCCGGATTACGCATTGCGTAAAGACGCCAGTTTCATACAGTGAGCCGATGACTGACAATTCTCCTGACCCTACCGGCCCGCTGAAGGGCCTCCGCGTGATTGAGCTTGGTGTGCTGCTCGCCGGGCCCTTTTGCGGGCAATTGCTCGGTGATCTGGGGGCGGAGGTGATCAAAGTAGAACCACCAGGTCAGCCTGATCCGCTCCGTGACTGGGGACAGGCCAAACCGGATGGAAAATCACTCTGGTTTCCGGTGGTAGGCCGAAACAAAAAGACGATCACCCTTAATTTGCGGGAGGCGGAAGGGCAAAAGCTCCTGAAAGAACTGGTCGCAAAGTCTGATTTTCTAGTCGAGAATTTTCGTCCCGGCACGATGGAAAAATGGGGGCTGGGCTATGATGTTCTTTCAGAAATCAATCCCGGCCTGATCATGGTACGAGTGTCCGGATACGGACAAACAGGGCCGCACTCGAAAAAGGCAGGATACGCCAGTGTGGGAGAGGCCTTTGGCGGCCTTCGCTATGTGATGGGCGAGCCAGACCGGATGCCAAGTCGGGCAGGCATCTCACTCGGCGATAGCCTCGCGGCCACTTTTGGCGCGTTGGGCGCATTGGCAGCCCTTCACCACCGCCATATTTCCGGACGCGGACAAATCGTGGATTCGGCCATTTACGAGGCGTGCCTTGCGATGATGGAAAGCCTGGTTCCTGAAGCGGGTGTCGCTGGTTATGTACGAGAACGCACAGGCAGTTATCTGCCGGGTGTGGCGCCATCAAATATTTATCCGACCTCGGATGGTATGGTGATTATTGGCGCCAATCAGGACAGAGTCTGGCGACGTCTGGCTGCGGCAATGGGCGAGCCTGAACTTGCAGATCACCCCGACTATAAAGATCATTATGCGCGGGGTGAAAATCAGATCGAGCTGGACCAGCACATTTCGCGCTGGAGCGTCAAGCTGACGTCCGAAGAGGTGATGGCAGCCTGTGAAGCCCATGGTGTGCCCTGCGGACCGATCTATCGCGGTCCGGAAATGTTGGCCGATGCGCACTACGCATCGCGGGAGGCGATTACGCGCGTGTCGCATCCTTATTTTGGTGAGATCCCCATGCAGAATGTCTTCCCCAAATTTTCAGAAACACCGGGGAATGTGCGCTGGTGCGCGCCAGATCCCGGCGCTTTTAACGAAGAGATCTATGTCTCGCTGCTCGGCCGGGATGAGCGCGAACTTGACCAGCTGGCAAAAGCAGGCGTGATCTAGGGTGCGCTAAAGCTTCTCAACGAGACTTTTAATCGTCCTTGCACGGACGTCATAAGAGTAATCCGCCAGGAAAGTCCGTCGCGCCGTGTCCGACAAGGTTTGAATGCGCACCGGGTCGCTGGCCAACTCGCCTATTTTTGAGATCCAGTCGTCCATATCGTTGGCGTCGCACAGAACGGCGCTCTCGCCATCTGTCACGACATGTTCAACCGGCGGAATACGTGAGGAGACAACGACGCAGCCGGCCGACATGTATTCGACAATTTTGAGTGAAGACAGACCCTCTATCGGGATAAACGGCGCGTTCGGACCGCCAAAGCCCTTGTCGGAATAGGGCGCCAGACCAATTCTGAAAGACTGAAGCGCGTCTGAGATCTTTGCCTGATTCACAAACCCGGCAAGCGTAACATTTGCAAGACTTCGCAATTCTTCTGCGATTTCAGGATTTGACGCGGGATTTCCGTAAATAACAAATGACAGGGCTGGATGCGCGCACGCAATGGCGTGGACGACTTCAATTCCCTTGCCCGGCATAAAGCTGCCGACATATCCAACGTCGTATTTTCTGTGTTGGCTTGCGGTGTCTGGCTGAAAGTCTCGGGCTGAGCTCGGCGCGTGGCAGACCTTAAACCGCTTCTGGTCTACCACTGGATCGATATCTTTCGAGAGTGCAACAGAATTTGCGACAAAACACAGACGCCGGACAGAAATGAAGCGCAGAAATCTCCGCCAAAAAGACCAATGTCGCGCCGTGTCGATGCGCTGGTGAAGCTCCAGAACAGTTGTCTTGCCCAGCAATGATGCCAGCACGGCAAGCGCTGGCATGCGCGTGATATAGATATCGGCGTCAGAGTGTTTGCGGCACGTCAATAGCATCCAGACGGCAGCGAGGGATTTGTTGGGCTGTAAAACCGGCAGGATTTCAATGCTGGGATCCAGTTCATAGGCTGCGCGGATTTCCTCGGTGTTGGTGCTGGACTCTGGGCAGGCGAGCTGAATGTCGACACCGTGATTTACCAGCGCATTGCAGAGATTGAGTACTGCGCCAGAGTTCGCAAAAGCGTTCGGAAGATCCTGACCGTAAATATAGAGCCATTTCGCCATGACATCCCCCTCCGATTGTCGAGTATGCCAGGGACGGTCGAAGTGCAAGAACTCTTACAATCTGGGTCTGTTCTGATCGCGCATGAACCAAAGACTAAGCAGAGGCAAAGCAAAGGCAGTCCTAAAAGTAGTCATGCCCCTTTTGGGCGAATGATTCCTCTGAATTGCGCGTCATGGGTGAGCTGACTTTGCAGTGCCGCCGACACATTCTAACAAAGTTTCGGGCAAATTTTGCTGATCTGCCTGCTACCGGATCGAAAGGTGGCGCTTATCAGCAAGATCAAGGGTGGAATATTTCATGCACGACCTGCAGAGCAGGACGGAGCGTCCGCGCGCGGATGGTCTGGTCTTTAAAATTTTGATTTGTTTTTTATTTTCAGTTGCTTGCTTGTTTCTGGATGCCAGCTCTGTTGTGATTGGCGGGCCATATTATCTGCCAATCCCGTATTTTTACACGCTTCTTTTTGTTGGCTGTTTTCTCAACAGCCAGATGCGCCAGGGACGACAGAGTGGTGCCGTAAATTTCCATACCACCATCAATGTCGGCCTGTTCGTGGGCCTGAGCGGCTATATCCTGTTTGACTGCGCGCGAGGCGGGGCGACCTGCCCGGCTCAGACAAAGGGAATGGTGTTTGATATTGTCGTCTATCGCACCTTTCTGATTGCGTTTCTCGGCCATTTAGCAGCGATCGTGTTACTCAGGCTCGCGCTGTATCTCACTGACCGTTGGACAAAACCCGAAGCCTACTGAGCAGTTGGAAAGCCGAAGGTTGACAAGCTAAAGTCAATAACATAACGCGTTATATAACGTGTTATGGAGGTAACGTTGAGCCAGGATGTCATTGCATCGAGCGGATATTTGTTTTTGGCGACTCGTATGAAGCGGCTCGCTGAGCGCATGCAGGCTGACGCCCTGAAAATCTTCGAACGGAATGGCTTCGGCGAAATCACGCCGGCACATATGCCCATTCTCTGCGCGTTGGCCGAAGAAGATGGTCTGAGCGTCAGCGAAGTGGTGTTGCGGCTTGGGATTTCCCAACCCGCCGTCACCCGGTCGCTGTCTGGCATGCAGGCAGAAGATCTGGTGGTGCTCAGCCCGTCACCTGATGATCAGAGGCAGAAAATAGCACGTCTCTCTGCAAAAGGCCGCGCGCTGGTTGCGATCATCCGACCGACGGCCTGGCGAGAAATCACTGAGGCCGCAGCCGACATATGCGCAGACCTGGAGAGCGATGTGCTTGGCTGTCTTGAAACGCTGGAAAAGCGCCTGGCGGACAAGCCGCTCATGGACAGGAAAGGCACGGTGAACGGGCTGGAAATCGTAAATTATGCAGATGCGCTTGCAGATGATTTCTACCGGATCAATGCAGACTGGATTTCGAAAATGTTCGTTATGGAAGAGGCGGATGAAGAGGTGCTGCGCGATCCCAAACGGTTCGTCATAGATCAAGGCGGACAGATCCTCTTCGTACGAACGGCGGAGGGTCAGATCATCGGAACCGGCGCGCTCCAGCCCGTGGGCGATGAGGGGGATTATGAGTTCACCAAAATGGGGGTGGATGAATCCTATCGCGGGCTGAAGGTGGGAGCCTTCCTCATGCATGCGCTGTTGTTGCGCGCCCGACAGATGGGAGTGAAGAAGCTGCATTTGCTCACCAATAAAGACTGCGTTGCGGCGATCAGCCTTTATGAGAAAGTCGGGTTCTATCACTCGGAAGAGGTGATGGAGCGGTTCGCGGCGAAGTATAAGCGGGCGAATGTCGCCATGCGCTATCCGATATAGGGAGGGAGATTATGACCCTGATTGATCGAACAAATCTTGTGGCCGCGGCAGATGCGCTGACGAAGACATGGTCTCCGCGGGTGATTGGAAAGGTAAATGATCAACTTATCAAAGTCGCGAAGCTGAAAGGAGAGCTGTGCTGGCACGCACACGACGACGAAGACGAGATGTTCTATGTCATCGCAGGCGGGTTTCGCATGGAGTTTGAGACCCACAGCGTCGAACTCCGCGAAGGCGATTTCCTCACCGTTCCGAAGGGCGTACGGCATAATCCGGTGGCGGAAGAAGACTGCTGGGTGATGCTGATTGAACCTGCGTCCACCCTCCACACGGGGAGTGAGGTCACTGAGAAAACGAAGTCGCTGGCAGATCAGATGAAGTGAGTTTTCAGTTTCTGGCGGCTGTATACGACGCTTCTGGAAACTCTTCAGGTAGTGTCTGGGTGAGATAGGTCCGACTGTTCTGCCAGTCGGCTGCGGTGTCAGCAAACACAGTATCCAGCAACGCCCGCACAGCCAGTTTCGCAATCATGTGTTGACGCCCCGCGCTGATGGTCTCGCCCAGTTCAAACGAGCAAGCCGGTACATATTCATCGGGTGAGACCAAACCAAGTTCAGGTCCACCAAATTTGCCGTCGAAAGGATGAGTATCGGTTCCGAACTCTGTTATCGAGCAGGCCAGAGCATCGGGATTTCCCAAAAGGCGTAAAGGGCCGGCCATAAGATTGGCGAAACCGGCATGTGTGCCGCCTTCTATTTCGAGCAGGCCGCCGGTCGCGATTTTGTCCGGCATGGGCGCTGCGTTTACCCTGTGGGGAACAATGGCGTCTTCTGTGCCGGAAATGACCAGATAGGGCACGTTCGTTGTTGTGAAGAAGCCCGGGCCAAAGACATCCGCTGGCCCGGCCATGGAAATTGCGACTTTAATGCGGTCGTCACGCCATTCGGGGTGAAAAGTGACGAGCGTCGTCGTCAGTCCACCCAGTGACAAACCGATCGCGCCAATCCGGTTCGGATCTATGCTTGCCTCGAAAGGTTTCGCTTCACCTGACAAAGCCAGCATCTTGTCGACGGCGAAACTCACATCACCGGGTTGGCTGGGCACGTCATCTATTGTTGGGCCACCGGGCGCTGCGCCATTTGACAGAGGAAAGCGCGTAGAGGCGACAACATAGCCGTGGCTGGCGAGATGCTCTGCGATGTATGCGCCACCTTCCCGGTCGGACCTGAAGCCATGGCTATAGATGATCAGAGGCGCTGCACCGTTCAGGTCTTTGGGATACCAGAAGACTGTTGGAAGGGCGCGGGTGTCTGCGCCTTTAAAGTCTCCATTGGGTGGTGTCGCGCGACTTGTATCGACCCAGTCAAAGTCTGCTTTTCCGACCTCAAATGGTCCATCGGCCAGACGGGCCGCGCTTTCGCTGTTCCGCGGTGGCGGGGAGGGCCGCGTCGCATAAAGGCTGACGGCCAGAGTGATGATTGCCAGAATCAGCACCGCAAACAGGGTGATCCCGCTCCATTTTAAAACTCTCACCATCACCAATCCTCTCCCGATTTTATGTTTGTTTTCGAGCGTTTATCGGTTCGAGGCAAGCCGTGCGATTAGCGCTGATACTTGATGAACTCGGTTTTTGTGGCCACCCGGTCATAAAGCTGTCGGGCGGTGTGATTGTTGTCTGCTGTGGTCCAGTAAACAGTCGAGCAGCCGAGCGCATCGGCTTCGGCATAAACGGCCTCGATTAACGCCCGGCCCGCGCCTGTGCCGCGCACGGCTTCGGAGACATAAAGGTCCTGCAGATAAATGACGTCCTCAGGGCGCCAGCAATGGCGATGCCGTAGGAAATGCACGAGACCGACAGCTTCTTTGCCTTTCCAGGCCATGCGGCAGCGTGGCTCGTAGGGGCCATCGTCGAAAAAGCGGGAAAATGTGGTGTCGTAGACCGAGGTCGGCAGTTCGGACCTGTAAAACGTCAGATATCCTGTCCAGAGCTCGCCCCAGACAGGCCGGTCAGCCTGCGTGACGGGGCGAATTTCTACGCTCATCGGCTGCGGAAGCTCGGGATGACGCTCACGAGGAGAGCTGCGAGGCCAGATTTGAGAAGGGCGCCGATCAGGAAGGGATAAACACCGGTCGTCCAGGCTGTTTCAGCACCGAAGAGGTTCGCAAGCCAGGCAAAGCCAAGGCCCAGAATGATCGCGTGAAGCGCGGTAAACGCAGCAAAGCGCACGCCAATGCCAGCCCAGTTTTTCTTTGTTGTCACAAAGCCTGCGAGGAAGGCCGCAATCGGAAAGCTGGCGAGATAGCCAGCTGTCGGGCCAACAAAGGCCTGCGGGCCGCCCATGCCATCAGCCAGAACCGGCGCGCCCAAAAAAGCAAGGCCCAGCCAGCCCAGAACCACGCCAGCTCCCATGCCGCCCCCACAGACTGCGCCGATCAGAAGCACCATCAATGTCTGCATGGTGACTGGAACCGGCATCATCGGAACGGCGACATAAGACGAGGCCGTGAGAAGCGCGATGCCGCAAATTGCGATCGTAACCGGGCGGAGATAGCGGGCGGCAGCGGGCATGGCGAGTGTCTTCACAATGAATTTTCCTTTGGTTCGTTCAGTGATTGGTCTGTCCCGGCCAATCAATGAGGTCAATACGAACCGCCGGTTTTTTGATCAGATCTCACTGGGGCCTTGTTCGCTGAGGAGGTCGCCGGAGTGTTCGCGGCGCTCTTCCTCCACCCGGCGCTCAATGGAAGTGTCAGGGGCGGTATCGGCGGCGATGTCCGATGATGGGAGCGATGACGCTGGCGGAGCGGGCATCGAAGAGTCGTCTGTCTGTTCGATCAGCGCGGAGATCGCTTCGGTTTGCAGGGCGGCGGCGCCTTTGATGGAGATGCGATAGCTCGGATCTGGCAGCACGAACCCGGCAGCTTCCAGCGCGTCCTTCACAGAGGCAATGGCAACCGAGCGGGCTTTGGCAAAATCGCTGGAGCGTTGATCGAGCCAGCCAGCAAAGAAGAGATTGGTGGTGGATTCGCCAATCTCTTCGATGACGGCGACTGTTTTCGGATCGGCGAGAACGAAGTCCAGCGCCTCAAGTGCTTGCTTGCCAGTGGCGAGCGCGGATAGAGCATCCTGTTCGGGATCAATGCCGAGAATGAAATCAAAGCGCCGCTCCGGATTGCGGGAATAATTGAGAATAATGCCTTTGAAGACGGTGGAGTTCGGAATCCGGAGATGATTGCCATCAAGCGTCATGAGTACAGTTGCGCGGGAGGTGAGACGGATGACGCGACCTTCCTGATCATTGATGGTAACATGATCATTCGGCTGAAATGGCTGGCGGACCGAGAGCATGATGGAGGCAATATAGTTCTCGATCGTGTCCTTGACCGCAAAGCCAATAGCAAGACCAAGCACCCCCGCCGCGCCGAGCAGAGTACCGAGAAACGCGGTTGCATCGAGAAGCGTCAGGGCCGCGATCAGCGCGATGGCGAAAAAGACGATCTGAATGCTGGTCGACAGAAGGTCTGAGACAAACCGGTTCGGCGTGATGCGCTGCCAGAGTGCGTCGAATTTGGAGATCAGCCAGCCTGCGGCGAAGATGATGGCAAAGACACCGAGCGCGAGACCAAACAGAGGCAGATAACGGACAAAGTCCTGAAGCCGGGTCTGGACTGCCTCGAAGGCGGGGCTGACGCGGTTAGAAACGGACAAATCCCGCGTGATCTGGTTTTCGACGGCCACAACGCCATCGACGCGCTCTGCGAGCGCGACGGCGCGATCCGCAGCCTCAAGCGTTTGTGTGGTGCCAGACAGCGTGACAACGCCGGCACGGACATTGATCTCAACAGCGCTCAGTGTGGCGATTTCGTCGAAAATGGTTGAGAGGCGTTCGGCGATGACCGAGTCTGACGGCGCTTCGCTGTTCAGCTCAATCCGCGGTTCTGTTCCCGGATCATCCTGTGCTCTGACTGGTGAAGCCAGACACAGGCTGAGGCCTATCAGAAGAAGAATAAATCGGATCACAAAAACTCAGCCGCTCCACACCAATGAATAATGGCGCAGCCGGGCGCGGGTTCCAAGTCTGTCTTCAGGACGAAGCGTCGGTCGCCTCAGGCCGCTTGTTCGAGCTGGTCATTGCCATTGTTCGGCTGGGCGCCGGAGCAATCAACCGGCAGCATGCAGATGACTTTCGTGCCTTTGCCCGGCGCCGATTGCATCATCACCTGACCGCCGTGCAGCTCGACAAAAGAGCGGACCAGCGCCAGGCCGAGGCCAGCGCCCTGACGGTCTCCGGAATTGAAGCTGTCAAAGGCTGAGGCCTGTTTCTCATACTCAATGCCTTTGCCGGTATCGCTGACAGACAGCCAGATCATGTCTTCCTGCTTGTGCGCGCGGATTTTGATCTCACCACCAGAGTCGGTGAAGCGCAGCGCATTGGTCATCAGGTTGAAGAGGATCTGACGCAGGCGACGTTCGTCGGCCATCATGGTGCCAATGCCATCCTGAATGTCCGAGGTGACGTTGATTTCGGTGTCAGCCGCATTGGTGACGACAAGGTTCACGCTGTCGGAAATCACGGTTTTGAGGTCGACTTCGGAGATTTCGAGATCGAGACGGCGCGCCTCAATCATGGCGAGGTCGAGAATGTCGTCAATCAGCTTGGAGAGATTGTTAGACGCCGTGAGAATGGAGCCCAGGAAGTTCGACTGCTGTTCGTTCAGTTCGCCGACCTGACCGGATTCCAGGAATTGGGTATAGCCAAGAATGGTGGTGAGCGGGGAGCGCAGCTGATAGCTGACATTTCGTACGAATTCCGTTCGCAGACGATCAGCGGCTTCGAAGGCTTCAGCGCGTTCGCGGAGGGCGTCCTCAACGCGGCGTGCGGCCGTCATGTCAACAAAGGCAACGAGGGTCGCGCCATCCGGAAGAGGCTGGGTAAGGTAGGTGACGACTGAGCCGTCCGAGCGCTTCATCTCGCCCGTGGTCTCGCGACGGGCTTCAGAAGACGGGTTTGTGATATGGCCTTTAATATTCGCCCAGATGTCAGCATCGTGGAAGAGTTTGAGGCAATAATCGGTGATCTGAGAATAATCGACTTCGCCCGTAAGCTTCGCCGAATCGAGTTCCCAAAGGCGCAGAAAGGCTTCGTTATAGAGGCGCAGGCGGCCATCAGGGCCAAACACCGTGACGGCTTCGTGCAGATTGTTGAGCGTGGCCGATTGGGTTTTGATGAGCTGATTGTATTTCGCCTCAAGCGCCAGCTCGTCGGTCATGTCTTTGAATAGAACCAACAGACCACCAAGCGGGTGGTGCTGGCGCGTGACTTTCAGCGTCCGGCCATCGGGCAGGCGCCAGATGTCTTCTGCCGTGGAGGATTTCATCTGGTAATAAGCGAGCTCTTCAGCGCGCCATTCACCGAAATTCGGACGGGCTGGGAGTTTGCGGGCTGCGCGCAACTCATCGAGCACCTGACCATGACCGGGTTTTTCGATGAGGAAGCTTTCTTTCAGCTCCCACATACGGGCAAAGGCGCGGTTGTAGTAAACAAGGCGGCGATCGGCCCCAAAAATGACCACGCCCTCATCAATGTGGTTCAGGGTCTCGTCATGGGCGCGAACATGGCGCGTCAGGGTTTCGCGGGCCTCAACCTCGTCCGTCATGTCGAAGGCCATTGCGCCGGCACCACCGGACAGCGGGAATGTCAGAACACGGACGGAGCGGCGCTCACCATTGATGGAAATCTGGCGGGTCTCCACAATCTCTTTATTCTGATCAAGGGTTTGCTTGACCTGGTCGCTGACCTGAGAGTCGAGATGGACTTGTTTATCGAGCGCCGTATCGAGGTTTTTGGATTCGACCGCGTCGAGATAAGCGGTGTTGGCCCATTGCAGACGACCTGTGCCGGACAGCCGCCAGGCTGGGAAGGGCGCTTTAGAGAGCATATCGAGGAAAGCCGTCGGATCGCGCGCGACCACCTGGCGGGCTTCTTCAATACGGAAGCGGGCTGAGCTTTCTTCGAGACCTTTAATGGTCGAATCGGTGAGCCACATAACGGCGCGAGCGCCGGCTGTGCGGCCATCGGCTTCGAGAAAACGGCCAGACGGGCCGATGATGGTCAGCGAAAATGGTGCGCCAGATAGCCGAAGCTCTCTCAGGCGCTGGCGAAGCGAGGTGTCTTTGCCGGAGGCGTCGCGTGCTTCGAGGTCGGCCAGACCTTCCAGAATACGAATGGCCGGATCATCAGAAACAGAATCGTCAGTGAAACGCAGGAGGCCTGCAAGCGCGACCGGAGAGCCGTAGACTTGAGGCGCACCGATTTCGTCAGAATCAAGCGCTTCATCTTCCCAGACGAGAATGATACCGGGATGGGCGTCGAAAATGCTTTCCGCGCGCGCAAGGTTTTCGTCAGATTTGTCAGCGCGCTGTTTGAAGCGGTTGGCGGCCCCACGGTGTCCGTCCGTGACGCGCAGCGACCACAGCATGGATGACAGTGCCAGCGCAGACGCTCCGACAGCCACCATCACTGGTATCTGATCTGCACTCCACACCATACGGTAACTCCACTTCGAATCGCTGCCGATAGTTTACAGATTCGGCCAGTTTAACGAAATGCGCTGTTTCAGTTAACGAGTCGTTAAGCAATCTTTACGTTTTCAGCCGATCTGAGTCGAGGTAACAACGGCGAGATCGGGTTCGCTGGCCTCATGGAGCACAGTTTTGATGGCATTGATCAGGCGCTCGGGCGTGATCGGTTTGCTGACATGCTGATCAGCGCCTGACTCAAGTGCCGCGGTCTGATGCGCCACCATGGCGTCGGCGCTGAGCATAATGATCGGTGTGCGCGCAAGGCCGTTCTCGGCTTCGATGGTCCGGATCATCTGTGTCGCTTCATGACCGTTCATGACCGGCATTCGGATATCCATCAAAATCACATCGAAATGGTCTTCTGAGAACCGGTCTACCGCTTCCTGCCCGTTAATCACCTTTATGACTTCGACGCCAAGTGGTGCGAGGATCAGCTCAACAACACGCTGATTGACCGGATGGTCTTCTGCAAGCAAAACCCGAACACCATCGGTGAGATGCTCGCGTGTTTCAGACAGTCTTTCCGCATCTTCTGAGGTGACGGAGTCGATGGTTTCACACTTTGTCAGACTAAGCTCAACTGTGAAGCGTGCGCCTCTGCCAACATCGGATTCAACCTTGATGGTGCCGCCAAACAATTCGACCAGAGAGCGCGTGATGGTCAGACCGAGGCCTGTACCCATCCGGGGCTTTGAGTTGTTCGGGATAGGCTGGCTGAACGGCTCAAAAATCCGCGTGATGTGATCTTCATCAATGCCGCAGCCTGTATCGCTGACATCCAGGCGGATGGTACGCTTGGTCTCCGATGCCTCGCTTACGCTGGCTACGAGGTCAACGCGACCGGTTTCCGTGAATTTGATGGCATTTGACAGAAGATTGCCGACGATCTGTTTCAGGCGAACCTCATCGAACAGATAGAACGCGTTGCATTGCTGATCGACGCTGAGTGCCAGACGGATACGCTTCTGGTCGGCTGAATGCCGGTGGAGGTCACAAACTGACTCCAGACAATGGGCCAGATTATGCGGCGCTTTTTGAAGCTCCAGACGTCCGGCTTCAACCTTCGAGATATCGAGCACGTCAGACAGCTGGCGTTCCAGAACTTCAGATGAGTTTTCGATCAGCTCGATCATTTCAGATTGTTCGTCGGTCAGCTCTGTCCGTTTCAGTGCACCGGCGACACCCAGAATGCCGTTCATGGGTGTTCGCATCTCGTGACTCATGGTCGCAAGGAAGGTCGATTTGGCTTCGTTGACTTTCTGAAGCTCGCTTGTGCGTTCCGATACCTTCATCTCAAGGGTCTGAAGATTGGCGTCAGTCGTGGATTTATACGCCTGAAGTTGGCTCGCGAGTTCTCCAATTTCATCGCGACGAAATTGAAGGAGGAAACTCTCGCGAATCTCACTTTCGTCAGGCTCCTGATCGGTGTTGAACACTTTTGCCAGCAGACGAAGTGGACGGATCCCAAACCGTCGCACATACCAGACCAAGAGGCTGATCAGAACGAGCGCTATAAGTATGAGCAAGGTCGCAATGGGGATGATCTGTTCAATCGAGTCCGCGAAGATGCTGGCTTTTGGGATACGTATGACAAGATACCAATCCGGGATGGACAGGTGATAATAGGCCGTCAGACCGGAGAAAAAGCGATTGGGTTCGGTCGCGATGGCATCCGAGCGCTCGGGCAGCTCTGACACGCGTGCAATCAATTCGCCAGGCTTGAGATCCATTTCTGCTGCGTGAACCATGTCGGGCGTGACACGGTTTCCACTCAGCAGAGATTTATGCGCCATGACCTCGGACCGGGCTGAGATGAACATCAGATCAGCCTCGGGCTTTGGCAGATCTCCCAGCGCAGCGGCAAAGACCTGTCCCATCGGCATGGTGGTGCCAAATGCGCCAAGTTGCCGACCATTCTCTCGAATCGGGGTCTGGCATCCGGTGGTCAGGGCGTCACCTTCCTCGATATAAGCAAGACGCGTCAGCGGTGTGCAGACGGTCTTGCCTTCCGGGTTGTTTTCCAGGCTTGAGGTTTCCGCCAGGGGTTCCTCCGAGAGCGCAAAGTCGGACGGTGCAAGGCGACGATAAAACTCGAGATTATCCTCGCGTCCGGGCGCATAAATGATCAGGTCATCATTCGGTGTGAACACCCACAGGCTTTCCATGGCGTTGCTTACGCTGGCGCTGTGTCGAACAATGGTGAGGAATGCTGCATAGAAAACGCGATACCGCTCTTCCGTCCATTCCGGGCCATCCTTCATGAAGGCTCCCAACCCGTGCACGTTTCCGATGCCTTGGAGATAGGTGCCGTCATAAAGTACATCAGCACTTCTGCGCGTGCCGTCGTCCTGGCGCGGAAAATAAGCCGCCATGCCCTGTGAAATTTCAGCGTCCGAAAGATTATTGTAATAGTGCCAGAATGAAATGATGGCGGCGTGCTGAATGTCTTTCACGGCCTCAAAGCGTTGTTCTTCGCGCTGTCCGCGTTCAACGATGTATTTCGACAACGCCTGACGTTGATCGTGATGCACATTTCGGTTCACCGCCCAAACAGCCGCGGCTGCGGCGGCCAAAGACGCCACGACCCCCAGAAGGATCAGGAAATGCGAGAGGCGGGATTGAAGGGTCTGATTCATCGATTTATCTGGCCTGAGCGTGAGCCTGATGCATAGCGGGATGAAGTAAATAAACTGCTCAGCCGTTTCGGAAATAACAAGCTATCCACAACCAATAGCAGCAATTCAGGGCACATGCAGCGCCTGCAAGTCACTCATGGCTAGCGTGGTCGCCAATCTGGCGGAGCGAGTTCAAAACCTGAAAACTCAAACCCGGGAGCGACCGTACACCCCACAAGTGTCCAGGCCCCCAACGTTTCTGCAGTCTGCCAATAGGCGGAGGGGATCACGATCTGAGGGCGCTGTCCGGCGCGGAGGTCTGGTCCGAGTGTGCTTGATTGGGACGTGGCACGGGTACCATCCACCGACCAGGTAAGAACAAGCGGTCCGCCCGCATACCAATGCCAGATCTCACTTGCGTCGACACGATGCCAGTGAGAGACATCTCCGGCTTCCAGAAGGAAATAGATTGCGGTGCCAACACTTCGACCTGACACGTCCGATGTGTCGCGAAAGGTTTCTTTGAACCAGCCGCCTTCCGGGTGTGGAGACATGTCCAGCATACGGATGATTTCTTTTACGCCCAGATCACCAGATCGCGCGAGCGACATCAGAAATTATCTTTTCGGCTGCGGATTTCTGCAAAGGTCGCGACTTCATCACCAACATGCCCCATGGCGGTCTGAAGTGAAGGCACATCAGCCCGAAGAAACGGATTGGCGTTCAGCTCTTTCGACAGGATTGTCGGCACGGTCGGCTTTTGTTCAGAACGCAAACGCGCGACATCTGAGGCATAACTCCTGAGTGCGGGATTGTTTGGCTCGACCGAAAGCGCGAATTTGGCGTTGGCTGCAGTGTATTCATGCGCACAGTAAATGGTTGTCTCACCCGGCAACGCCTTAAGTTTCGCCAAGCTATGAACCATTTGCTCGGGCGTGCCTTCAAACAGGCGTCCGCATCCGAGTGCAAAAAGCGTATCGCCGACAAAAGCGACGTCTTCGTCAGGCAGATGAAAGGCGATATGACCAGCTGTATGCCCCGGCACATCCAGAACACGGGCTTCGACATGGCCAAGATTTACAAGACTGTCCTGATGTACCGCGCGATCCAGACCTGGAATTTTTTCTTCCTCGCCAGCCGGGCCAATGATCATGCAGTCTGTTGCCTCTTTGATGGCAAGATTGCCGCCCGCATGGTCAGGATGCCAGTGCGTGTTCCAGATCTGAGTGATGTTCCAGCTTTTTTTGCCGGCTTCTGAAAGGATACGGTCCGCATCGGGGGTATCAATGCATGTCGTTTCGCCAGACTTGGGTTCATGCACCAGATAGCCATAATTATCTGACAGACAGGGAAACATGTGAATTTCAATCGCGGACATGAAGAATATTTCCCTTTTGGGACATCAATATACGTGGGATCATTATATGTTCAATGCAGGTAGGTCGAGATGAGACTGGGCGTCACAGACCTGATGAAATTCTATGACACGCCGCTTGGCCATTGTGCGGTGAAAGCGGTGTTCGAACGCGTTAATGGTCTCTGGGGATCGCTCTCCGGGCTGGATGTGCTCGGCATTGGATATCCCGGGCCTTATCTGGACCAGATCAACGGGAAGCCAAGACGGCTCGTCAACATGATGCCTGCAGGTCAGGGGGGGCACGCCTGGGCACCAACCGAACGCGGTTCGGCGAGCCTGGTCTGTGATGAACAGGATCTGCCCTTTCAGGACTCCGTCTTCGACCGCATACTGGTCATTCATGGTCTGGAAGAAATGCCGAATTATGGACGTTTCCTTCGAGAGATATGGAGGGTCAGCGCGCCGGAAGCGCATATTCTGATCGTTGTGCCAAACCGATCGGGCGCCTGGTCCCTCTCCGATCAGACCCCGTTTGGTCATGGTCGACCGTTCTCACAGCGCCAGATTAAGAGATTGATGCGTGACGCCCTTCTGGAACCTGCCGCCTGGACCCGCGCTTTATATACACCTCCCGTGAACTGGAAAATGTTCACCTCTGCCTCTGAGGGCTGGGAGCGAGTGGGCGAGTTCTTCCTGCCGAATTTTGGCGGGGTGAATTTGGTGGAAGGGGTAAAACGGGTGCGTATCGACCCGACTTTGCCTGAGCGCGTACGCGTCGTTGTGCCGGATGCATTGAAACCGGCGATTTCTCCAAAATCGAGCTTGCGGAAGTAATTTGAGTATGTTACACACCTAACACAAGGCAAGGAGATTGAGCAATGAAATTCGTTACTGCTGTATTCAAACCATCCAAACTTGACGCCGTTCTTGATGCGCTCACAGAGCTTGGCGTGACCGGCCTCACCGTCACAGAAGTTCGCGGTTACGGTCGTCAACAAGGCAAAACAGAAGTTTATCGCGGCACCGAATATGAAGTTCGTCTGCTCCCGAAAGTGAAAATCGAGATCGCGTGCTCAGGCGAAGCTGTCGACAAAATTGTGTCTGCGATTTCTGAAACCGCCAACACCGGCAAAATCGGCGACGGCAAGATTTTCGTCACACCCCTGGAAGCTGCCATGCGTATTCGTACCGGCGAGCGTGATAACCAGGCGATCGAAGCCTAAGATACATTCCCGTTCACGGGCTTTGAACCTCCCCTGAAGGTCCCCAGCCTTCAGGGGATTTTTGTATCTGATTGCTGACGTACAAACAAAAAACCCGTCCAGAATTCTGGACGGGTTTCTGATTGTCAGGATTGCTGGGCGTCGCGGCCCCTTAGCGTTTGCCGCCATGTCCCGGATAACGGTTCTTCGGGTTCGGATACCGGTGCTTCGGGCGAGGGTTTCGCGTTTTTGGACGTGGTGTTCGTTCGCGGAAAGTGAACCGAGACGCAGATGCGTTCAGCACGCCGGAATAGCGAGAACCACCTGAGATGTAAGTTCCTCCACCGCCGTAGAATTCGCCGTAAATGCCAGCGCCAACGCCGCCATTCAATGCATAGACTGTTCCGTCAGACAGACGAACGCTCACGGGTGCCGGGGCAACATAGCGGCGTTGGACCGGTGCGGCGCAAGGTGGTGGCGCATGCACAACGCGGCGCGTGACGACTTCACCACATG
Source organism: Ponticaulis sp. (assembly GCA_002692725.1). GTDB lineage: Bacteria > Pseudomonadota > Alphaproteobacteria > Caulobacterales > Hyphomonadaceae > Ponticaulis. Next base: position 128,729 of record NZLU01000039.1, read on the forward strand.
GTGTGACCCAGACTTCAGCGCCCTGATTGGCATACGCATTGTGGCTGTAAGCTGTTGGTGCATAAATGCTTGAAGATGTTGGGCCCGCCTGGCTGTAGCTGCGGACCGTAGACGCGACTGATCCGGTAGTCTGTGTCGGGATCGTACGCGTGTAAACTGCGCCGGTCAGTGCTGGGGCATAACCAGCATCTACATAACCGGTTGATGCGTATCCGCCAGTCGTTGCGACGCCAGCATAACCATAGCCCGCATAAGGATCACCCCCCGCAGGTCCGCGATAAACAGGGAGCTGATCAGCAACCGAGTCGAGACCTTGCAGGCGAAGCGCTTCGGCCAGACCTGGAATCGTGTCGCAAGGAACCTCCTGGTCGGCCATGACACAAACAATATTGTCTGAAATCACGTTCACGCCGCCAGTCGACATGGTGTAGTTTGGCAGAGGGTGTGAACCACCGGCGAGTTGTGTCTGACCATAAGCTGCAGATGAGTGCGAATAGCTGCTCGAATAGCCCGACGCGTGTGCATATCCGTGGGATTGCCCGGATTGTGCATAACCACCCGGATGAACATTGCCGCCCGCATGGTAAGCGGGTTCGCCGGCATTGGCCGGGGAAAGCAATGTGGTTGCGGCCAGCGCGGCAGCAAAGAAAGTGTTCAGTTTTGGCATAGCCTCAGCTCCTGACATGGCCGAAATGGCAATTTCATATCAGGCGCTGCAATCAATGGGCCAAACATTCTCCCATGACTAGAAATCGTAAGTGATGCCTTTCTTCTCCCATTCGCCATGGCGTGTGGGTTCAAGGCCTCTCGGTCCGTTAATTTCTTTGGGCCGGGATGCGGCTGTGCTTTCTACCTGTCGGCGACGCTCAGCCGCTTCTTCTAGCGCGCGCAGCGCGTCGTCGGGCAGTTCCTTGTCAGTTGCGGCGCCTTCCGGCAGGGGTTTTGAGGTCATGACGGTCCAATCGGAATTATTTTCAACGATCTGTCACAGAACAAAAAATTTTGACAGTTTTTGTTAAGGTTTAAAGGCCAAACCTAACCGTACAGTTTCGTTTGTTTACCAGAAAAACATAGTTGAAGGAGGACACCTTGCAATTGTTGAAGGTCAACCTTTTCGTCTTCATCACCGGATTACTCGTAGGCTGGGGCCTCGGGGGTTTCTTTCTGGGCATATCGATCGGCGCCTTATTGTGCGCAATTGTGTTGATCTGGTACACGCTGGCGACCGAACTGCTTCTCCAGCGCCTCAATGCCATCACTCTGACCGAAGCGTCTGCAGCGAGTACCATGTATCGGTTGTTTTTGTCGGACGCTTATAAGCTGATTGCAGCGGCTGGATTTCCGCGCACAAGCTTTTCCATCATTCAGAACGACGTGCCATTGGCGTTCTCGCTCGGATCTCGACGGTCTGGTGGACGTATCATCGTGACTTCCGGCCTGTTCAAGACGCTCTCTCGCGCCGAAATTTCGGCTGTTGTTGCGCATGAGCTGGGTCATATCCGTGCCGGTGAACGCGAGATTACCGCCATGTGGTTGGGCCTCTCGCTGGTGCTCGCCTCTGTTTGGACGGCACTGAGCTCTCAGTCGAGAAAAGACCATCTGCCAGCGACTCTCACGAGCGTCACACATCAGGTGTCTCCAGGCCGTCTCAAGCCAGATTGTCGGGCTGATGCTTTTGCCGCAACGCTCTGCAAGGATAGTTCAATCATGGCAAGCGCACTTCACAAGCTGGAGCGCGGCGTACGCGCGACCCATTGGGATGTGCTGGATCGCACACCGACGCTGCGTCAGCTCGCAATTGTGAACCCGATCCACGCCCGTCTGAGCTATGAGCGCCCTGAGCAATCACCGATGGCGCATCGGGTCGCAGAATTAAGGCGCCTCGCACTCCCAAATGCAGCCTGACAGCTGCGCTGGCCTGTGATACGGGGCGCTGATGTCAGGCATTCATCCCCGCATCGCGGCAATTTCGCTTCTCACGCGAATTCTGGAACACAAACAAACACTCGATGAGGCCTTGTCTCAAGAGGAGTCCTTCCGGTCTCTGGAGGGGGCGGATCGCGGATTTGCGCGCGCCATGGTCTCGGCGAGCCTGAGATGGCTCGGTCTGATTGATGGATTGATCGCGCCCTTTGTGACGGGGCGCCCGTTCAGAGAACTGGATCCGGCGGTGCAGCAAAGCCTGCGCATTGGTGTGGCGCAGATATGTGTTCTGGAAACGCCGGTCCATGCCGCTGTATCTGAGACGGTTGAGGCGGTGCGCTATGTCGAGGCCGCGCGCAAGGCTGGCGGGCTTGTGAATGCAGTCCTTCGAAAAATAGAACCCGAGGCGCTGGCGGCCCTGGATGCGCCACTCTCTGCCATCTGGCCTGAGGCCTTCGCGGCGCAGCTGAAAGCGGCGATCGGCGAAGACTCCAGCGAAGCGCTCGCTGCGGCGACCACCGAAATTCCACCGCTTGATATTACCTGCCCGAAAGACACGAAGTTCTGGTCTGAACGACTGGCGGGCGAGCAGATCGCCCCAAACACGGTGCGCCTGAGTGAGGGGATCGTGGAAGCGCTTCCCGGTTATGAAGCTGGAAATTGGTGGGTGCAGGATGTCGCGGCAACCCTGCCGGTTCACGTCTTGGCGCCCGAAACGGGCGAGCAGGTGCTCGATTTGTGCGCGGCGCCTGGCGGTAAAACTCTGCAGATTGCGGCGAGTGGAGCAAAGGTCACCGCGCTGGATCGCGCCGCCAAACGGATGCGTCGGGTTGAGCAAAATCTGAAACGGACCCGGCTCGAGGCGAAATGCGTCGTCGCGGATGCGCGTAAATGGACGACGGAGGACCAATTTGACGCTGTGCTGGTCGATGCGCCGTGTTCCGCGCTTGGCACACTGCGACGCCACCCCGAAGGCCCCTGGATCAAATCCCCCGCTGATCTGTCGCGGTTTCCGGAGATACAGTCAGGTCTTCTTGAGACGGCAGCCAAGTTTGTGAAGCCGGGCGGACGTCTGGTGTATTGTGTGTGTACGCCTTTACCGGAAGAGGGCGTCGAAATTGTCGACGCATTTCTGGCCGCGCATCAAGGCTGGTCGCGGCGCGGCCTGAATGAGCAGGCGTCAGAGGTCTTTGCGAACTGTCTGACGGAAAAGGGAGATTTTCTAACTCTGCCGCATCTGTTCGCACACCCGGCAGGATGTGACGCCTTTTTCATAGCCCGGCTCGAGCGTAACTCAGATTAAACTTTCGCAAGCTTGTCGGTTTCTTGGGTCGCATCATCAAACTGCCGTAAACAATTCATACAGCGTTCAGCTAGCTGGGATGAAAATCCAGACTTGGGTTTCTTTTTACGGAGCTGATTATGGCCCTTTTTAAATCTTCTCGTTCGCTTGCGCTGGCTGTTGGTCTCGGCGGAATGGTCGCACTTTCAGGATGTGCCGGCGGATATGGTGCAACAGAGCGCACAGCCTCTGGCGTTGGCCAGACAGCGACAGTCCGCGAGGGCATTGTGATCTCCTCAGAAGCGGTCACCATTCGCCCTGACCGGAACTATCTGGGGGCGGCAACCGGTGCCGTACTCGGTGGTATTGCCGGATCGAATGTCGGTGGCGGTGATGACGAACGCGCAGCGGGTGCCGTTGCCGGTGCCGTGCTTGGCGGTGTGCTCGGCAATGAAGTGTCCAAAGGTGTGAACACACGGCAGGGCATCGCCTATATTATCGACTTTGGTAACGGCAAGATCCAGGAGATCGTGCAGGGCGCTGATGTCGTGATTGCGCCTGGGACGCCGGTCTATGTGAGCTTCGGTACCGACCGGGTTCGCGTCTGGCCGAAAACACAGGGCTATCCGCAAAGCTATTAAGCTTTGTCGCAGCCGGCTCTGATCGCTGGTATGTGACAATTTCCCGTGCGCCTTCTGCTTGTGGTGGAGGGCGCACGCTGATATCAGAATCGCATGTCTTCTGTTCTGATATCTCCTTCGATTCTTTCTGCCGATTTTGCCAAACTTGGCGAAGAGGTTCGCTCTATTGATGAAGCCGGCGCCGACATGATTCATGTCGATGTGATGGATGGGCATTTCGTGCCAAACCTCACCCTTGGGCCTCCCATAATCAAAGCTCTGCGACCGCACTCACAAAAGCGGTTCGACGTGCATCTGATGATTGCGCCGGTGGATCCTTTTATCGCCGACTTTGCAGATGCGGGCGCTGATATACTGACCGTGCACCCCGAGGCAGGGCCGCACCTTCACCGGACACTTCAGAGCATACGGTCTCACGACATGAAGGCCGGCGTCGCTCTGAACCCGGCTACGCCAGTCGACGCAGTGGATTATGTGATGGATGATGTGGACCTCATCCTGGTGATGTCGGTGAACCCCGGATTTGGGGGGCAGTCCTTCATTGATAGCCAGCTTAGAAAAATCGAAGCGCTTCGCCACAAAATTGACCAAACCGGCCGTGATATAATCCTTGAAGTTGATGGCGGGCTGAAGCCGGAAAACGCGCAGGCTGCGATATCTGCCGGAGTGACGGCGATTGTTGCAGGGTCTGCGGTGTTCAAGGGTGGACCCGAGGCGTATGCGGCCAATATCGCGGCGCTCAGACCGAAGTGAGGTGAGTTTGATACAGGGCAGTTCTGCGGCTGAGAAAGATCTTGAAGACTGGCGCCGATATCGCGGACGTATCGGAGATGATGCGCGCAGCACTCCTGTTTATAAAATGAAGCTGAACGGGCCTGTGCCCGATGAGCTGAACCTCTACCCTCAAAATGTCAGAACCGGGAATGAAGGGCGCGGCAGCGACCTTCTCGGAGGCATGTGGAAGATTGGACGTAACCGGCTGGAAATCCCGGCTGGTGTTCCGCCCTGGTCACGACCGGGCCCATCTCGTCATTTTGCCGACCGGTTGCACCGATTTCACTGGCTGACAGATTTGTGCTCGATCGGTCCGGAGGGGCAGAGGCTGGGTCGGGCGCTTATCGCTGACTGGGTCCAGAATTTCGGTCGCTGGAATGGGTTTGTCTGGCGCATCCCGGTGACGGCAGATCGCGTCTGGAACTGGCTGGTGGGTGGGCCTAATCTGCTCGACAATCTGCCGCCTGACAGTGAGGTATTGGCTTCATTGTCACGTCAGGTCAGACATTTGCAGCATGGCACGACCAATTGTGGCGAGCCACGCGCCATACTGAAATCTCTGTTCGTCCAGCTCGCCTTTGCGTTTGCGACCGGCGAAGATGATCGCCGCATAGCCTCTCTCGAAGCGCAGCTTGAATTCACTCTGGGCGACCAGATCCTCGCCGATGGCGGGCATGTGAGCCGTAATCCTGAAGCGCTGCTGGATATCCTCCTGGATTTGCAGACGATTGATGACCTTTATCTCAGAACCGGCCGGCCTTCTCTTGCATTCGTGACGAAAACGGTGCCGCGGATATCAGGCATGCTCAAATTTTTGCGCATGGGGGATGGCGGCCTGCCAATCATGAATGGTGGCGGTGAGGGGCGTCGGTCGGACCTCAAGAACGCGCTTTTCCCTTATGCGAATATGCGGGCCTTTGCCTTCGCGACAAAAACCGGCATTCAGAAGCTCGAAGCTGCAAATACACGACTTTTGCTTGATGCGGGCCACGCACCGTCTCCTGAATATGGCCATGAAGCCCATGCGGGCTGTCTGTCTTTTGAACTTGAAGACCATGGCGAGCGCATGGTGGTGAATTGCGGGTCAGACAGGGATGTCGATCCGGTCTGGCAAGCGGCGACGCGGCGCACGGATGGACACTCCACGCTGGTCCTTTCCGGACATGATTGCTCCCAATTTGTGCCGATACGCTCACTCGGGCTCGAGGCGCCGACAGGGCCAACCGGCGTGACGGCCAAGCGTATGGAAGAGCAAAGCCAAGTCTGGATCGATTCCCAGCATGGTGGATGGAAAGACAGTTTCGGTCTGATCTTCCGGCGTCGCCTGTTTCTGGATGGCGATGGCTCGCGTCTCACCGGCGAGGACAGCTTGTTCCGTCCGATTTCCGCCGGTGTAACTGAAGACACCGACAAAATTCCATTCGATGTTCGGTTTCATCTGCACCCGAGTGTGCGTCTGAAACCTGATGGCGAGCATCTGCGCATCATTCTGCCGAGCGGCGCGGCCTGGGTCTTCAAGACCAAGCACAAGCGCAAAAGCATTGACCGCTCAGTCTATCTGGCGCGGGGCACGGTGGAGAAGTGCTGGCAGCTGGTGCTGTCAGGCGAAGCCGATCCGAACGGAGATGCGACGGCCGACTCAAACATCGTTAAATGGGCTTTCGTGAAAGTGGTTTGATCAGGTCCGGTTACTACTGGCCAAGTGCCGGTAAACGCCCTAAACAGCGGCTTTCCCGATTCCAGAGCTTTGAAGGCCACATCCTCTCATGACCACCAATCTTCCCATCAAGCGCGCGCTGATTTCCGTTTCCGACAAGTCCGGCCTTATCGAACGGGCGAAAAAGCTGAGCGAGCTTGGGGTGGAGCTTCTGTCGACGGGCGGCACAAAGAAAGCGATCGCCGATGCGGGCATTCCTGTGAAGGATGTCTCTGAGATCACGCAATTTCCTGAGATGATGGATGGCCGGGTGAAGACACTGCATCCGGTGGTTCATGGCGGCCTGCTTCATCTGCGTGACAATCCCGAACATGTTGAACAGGCCAAAGCGCACGGTATTGAAGGCATCGATCTTCTTTATGTGAACCTTTACCCGTTTGAAGAGACGGTCGCTAAAGGCGCAGACTTCCACACCTGTATCGAGAATATCGACATTGGTGGCCCTGCCATGTTGCGCGCAGCAGCTAAGAACTACGCTTTCGTCTCTGTTTGCACCGATGGGGATGATGTCGACGCGGTGATTGCCGACATGGAAACAAACAGCGGCGCAACCTCGCTCGAAACCCGCAAGAAGCTCTGTGCGAAAACCTACGCCCGGACCGGCGCCTACGATGCGGCGATCTCCAACTGGTATTTCGAGCAACTCGGCGAAGAGAGCCCGGAATGGCGCGCCTTTGGCGGCAAGCGTATCTCGGTCATGCGCTATGGCGAGAACCCGCACCAGCAGGCAGCCTTCTACAAAACGCCGGAACAGCGGACGGGCGTGGCCACCGCTGAGCTGATCCAGGGCAAGGCGCTCTCTTACAACAATATCAATGACACGGACGCCGCATTTGAACTCGTCAGTGAGTTCCCGAGCGAAGGTGAACCGGCGGTCGCCATCATCAAGCACGCCAATCCATGCGGTGTGGCGCTGGGTGCGACCCCGCTTGAAGCGTATGAGAAGGCTTATGACTGCGACCGCACCTCAGCCTTTGGCGGCATTGTCGCGCTGAACCGCCCGCTGACCGGTGAGACGGCTGCGAAAATCACCGAAATTTTCACTGAAGTCGTGATTGCCCCAGGGGCTGACGAAGAGGCGCGCGAAATCTTTCGCAAAAAGAAAAACCTTCGTCTGTTGCTCACTAATGGTCTGGCTGACCCGCGTGCGCCTGGCGTGTTCATGAAGGCGGTTGCAGGCGGCTTGCTCGTTCAGGATCAGGATCGCGGATTTGTGCCACGCGATGAGATGAAAGTGGTCACCAAGCGTCAGCCGACCAAAGCCGAATGGAATGATCTGTTCTTCGCCTGGCGCGTCGCAAAGCACGTCAAATCCAATACCATCGTCTATGCGAAGGACGGCGCGACGGCAGGTATCGGCGCCGGTCAGATGAGCCGGATCGACTCAGCGCGTATCGCGACCCGCAAAGCGCTCGATGCAGCTGAAGCCGCAGGCTGGGCCGAGCCGAAGACAAAAGGCTGCGTAGCAGCCTCTGATGCCTTCTTCCCATTCCCGGATGGCTTGCTGCAAACGGCTGAGGCCGGCGCGACCTGCGTGATCCAGCCGGGCGGCTCCATCAAGGACCAGGACGTAATTGATGCCGCAGACGAGGCAGGCCTTGCCATGGTGCTCACCGGCATGCGCCATTTCCGGCATTAAGGCGTCTGACGCGTGCATATCCGCATGTGTGACGGCTCAGTGCATGAAGATGTTGTAAGGCCGTCAGACGAGTCTGGCCTTTCGAGGCTTTTTACTGGTATGCGTCAGTCTGAAGATTGATGCCTAACGGGCCTGCCCTCCGGTCCGCAAAATGGGGAAGACGTATGTTGAGTTCTGTTCGTGGCTGGCTTTCGGCGCACAAACTTGGTCTGGCTTTTGTGTGTTTGGTCGGTTTGGCCGCCTGTAGCAACGGCTCTTCGGATGATACTCCAGACACGCCAGCGGTCGAAATTCCCGGCACACCCCTCAACATCGTTGTGACCGAAGGTGATGAACGCGTCATTTTCACCTTTGATGCGCCAACCACAGGCGGGCGGGTTAACCGGTATACGGTCACTTGTGACGCCAACGATCAGGAAACCGCCAGCCGTTTTAGCGCGGCAAGCCCGGTTACGATCAGCGGCATGGTCAATGATGTAACTTATACCTGCACCATTGTTGCTTCGAACACGGCGGGCGACGGTCCGGCCGTGACCGTTTCTGCGACACCGTCGGACCCGTTCCAGACAACAGATTGCGCGCTGCAAACAACCGATGGCGGCCGCATCACGTGTCAGACGCATAATCTTCTTGCGGATATGACAAACACCCAGCGCAGCGCCATTCTGCGTGCGCTCGACGAAGGCAATGCCACCGATTTCTGGTCTGACAAAGGCGTTGCGACCGATGGTCGGCTCGGGATTAGCCCGGCATCCCTGTCGGACGAACAAGTTGTCATTTTTGACGAATTGCTGGATGCAATCCTGTCAGACCAGGGCCAGACACTTTTGGACGGCGTCAGGGCAGGGGATGGGTTCCTCGGCGAAACCACCACCGGGTTTGGGTCAGGACTGTACTATATCTCTTTCCACGGCACGCCGTCCTATTCTGATCCGTGGATGGTTCAGTTCTCGGGCCACAACTATAACCTGTTTGCCAGCATTAATGGTGACTATGTCGGCCTGACACCGCATTTTGTCGGGATTGAGCCGATCAGCTTCACTTTTGACAGCGTAGATTATGAACCCATGAAGCCGCGCCGCGATGCGCTGATTGCTTTGCTGGCCAGTCTGTCTTCAACCGAACTGTCGACGGCAGAAACATCTGAAGTGTTTGATGACGTTGTGCTTCTGAATGACGAAGATGGAAACTTCCCAACACCTTCAGGGCTCGATGTCGACACGCTGGACGCGTCTAAGAGAGCGCTTGTCGTCGCGGCGATCACGGCGTTTTCTGACGACCAGCAAGGTGGTGCGCTGTCAGCTGACTACACGACGGATTCTGCGCTCGACGACACATTCATTCTCTGGTCGGGTGATGCGGATTTGGCTGATCAGGGTGCCTATATCCGGATTGACGGCCCACGGGTGTGGATTGAGCTGGCGCTGGTCGCGGGCGATGCGACAAGCGATGTGAATATCCATTCTATCTGGCGCGACAAGGCTCTGGACTATGGCGACAATTTCGACCTGACGGATTGATAAACGTCATATCGGTTTCTTCTCGTCGCTGCGACAACCAGTTGATTTTTGAATTAAACACAGTTTGATTGCTCCCAGTAAATTCTGAAGGGGGACAATATGAGAAGCTGGCTTGCGGTTCTTTTGATCGTTTTGGGCTTTTGCTCAACAGCAGAGGCCGCCGAGCGACGCGTTGCTCTCCTCATCGGCAATCAGGACTATCCGGCGAGCGTTGGCAGATTGGTTAACACACATGCCGATGTCAGCCGGATGGCTGAAGCGCTGAATGTTGTTGGGTTTGAAGTCAGCAGCGCTCTGGACGCTGACGATGATGCAATGGAGACGGCACTTCAGGATTTTGAGGCTCGCATATCCAGTTTGACTGAAGCTGGCGATCAGGTCATCGCCTTCTTCTATTATTCTGGTCATGGCGCATCCATGAGCGTGGACGGAGAAACGCAGAATTTTCTTATTCCGGCCAAGGAAGACATTCCCAATGCTGGTGCGCTTGAACGAAAAGGCATGAAGGTAAACTCGCTCCTGCGAGGTTTTTCCTTAACGGACGCTCACGCGTTCTTTGTACTGCTGGATGCCTGCCGGGATGAAATGTCCACGGGATTCACCAAATCGGCAAATAAGGGTGCGACGCGTGTTGAACAACGCCGCGGAATGTGGGTGGCTTATGCGACATCACCTGGGGCGACCACACCTGATGATGGGCTGTTTTCAACGATTGTAGCCGAGGAAATCCTCAAACCCGGAAAGCTGGCGGAATACAGCCTGCTGGATGCGGTAAAAAAGATCGCCGTCCAACGCTCCTTTTCTGGTCAACCGATTATGGCTCCAGGGCTGTTGCCAGACGGTATTTGCTTTGCGGGATGTCGTAAGTCTGAAGAGGAAGTTGTGTGGGAAGGGGCTCTGAAGCACGGGACTTTTGAGGGCTTCAAGTTTTACCTGGATCTTTACTCAAATGGTCGCTTCGCTATTCAGGCACGAGACAGACTATCTCGTCTCACCAGTCTTCGAGAGGAGCAGGATTGGACGCGATTATCAGCGCTCAATTCGGTCGGTGGCTTCATGCTCTATATAGAGCAGTATCCGTCCGGTTCTTACGTTGCCGAAGCCCGGGCAAAAATCGTTGACCTCCAAGAGACAAAGCCAGCGATGGTTTCAGCGGCGAATCCTGACCGATGGCGACCTTGGAACCAGATTGAGGATGATGTCTGGTACTCCGCAAATTCTCTCGATCTCTATCAATCCGTTTTGAAAGAGGTGAGCTTCGAATATCTTCAGGAAGCTGCCGACGGAGGCGATCCTCGTGCTGCCCGGCTTGTTGGCTGGGCGTTCATGGACAGCTCCTCCGAACGTCAGACCGACTACCCGATGGCATTCAGATACTTGACACAGGCGTGTGATGAGCACGAACCGGGCGGCTGCGTTAATCTCGGGAATTTATACTATGACGGCAGAGGCGTAACTGAAGATCGTTCCAAAACTTTCGAATACTATGAAATAGCCTGTCGGATGGGCAACTTTATCGGCTGTGGAAATCTTGGCTTAGCTTATTTTTATGGATGGGGCGTAGAGCCAGACGTAAAAACAGCCGGTCAGTATTTTGTGCAGGCTTGCGATGGCGGCTATTTGCGAGCGTGTGCTGATCTCGATTCAGTCTACCATAGAAACGCGAGCTGGGTTGATATCAATTATCTGAATGAAAAACTGGAGCTTTCTTGTGAGGCCGGTGATGTCGGTAGCTGCGTTAATGTCGGTAACCATTATCGTGACGGCATGGGCGGGCAGCGAAATGATCAACGTGCCGTTGAGCTCTATAAGCTCGGTTGTACTGATGAAAAGACTAATGGCTGTACGAATTTAGCCTATATGTATCAGACCGGTCGAGGCGTTGAGCCAGATCTGGAAGAAGCCTTTCGAATATATCTGATGGCCTGTGAAAATAATAATTGGGGGGCCTGTTACTCCGTTTCGAACTATTATCAGACTGGTACCGGTGTCGAACGAAACGAACGAAAAGCTCGTGAGATAATTGATTTTTCCTGCGATGGTCTGGACGATGAAACGTGTGTATCTGCTGCTGATTCACTCTGGCACTCTTCGCGTCAATTTACGCTCAAACAAGCAGCAACCGAAATCCTTCAGGATCTTTGTAAGAGGGATGTGACATCAGCCTGTGGGCACCTCAAGAATCATGGGACACCGATTTGATCGACCGGCGAGTCTGAACAGGATTTTTTGGGGCCGGACGGCGAACGTGACAATAGACAGTGGGTAGTCCCTTAACAGACTTGGGGCGATTTGGCACTCACCACCAGGTCATCACCATGCGGTCGCCATTGGCTTCAATGCCTTTGAGTCGTGGTTTGCCATCTGACGTCACCGAGATGAGCAGGCGCACATCCTCATTCTCGCGGATCATATCCTCTATCATGAGGGCTTCGCGTTTGTTGGCGTAATAGCGGTCGATATTGAGACGGGGATTGACGGTGAACAGCCGAGGTCGAGCGTTTCGATCATTGGCTGAGATCAAGACAGACGTTTTCACAATGACGAATTTATCATCCACTGAAGGGCGGGTACGACTAACATTCACAGGCTCCCAAAGTCCGTTATCGAGCGGTCTGAAACTGACCCAACCGTCGACACGCTGGCTCCAGAAACTTTCGGGTAGGTCAAAGCTCGCCTCAAGGTCGGAGGATTGCTCAGCCGAGAGCTGCACACTCGCATCCGGTGTGAGGCGAACATAATGGCCAAGAAGAATAGCGCGTGGGTCATAGCCTTGTGCCTTTACCGAGATTTCCCGGCCTGAATTGATGGCGGTCATGTGTGAAACCACACCAATGAGCAGCAAGAGCGCGAGCAAAAGGGCTGTCATCGGAAGGGCAAAACGAGGGGTCAGAAGCGATTTCATTGGCTTGCTCCTTCAGGATCCGAGGCTTGCTTCTTCAGAAGATAGGCGACTCCCAGCGCAATCGCAGAGGTGACAGCGAAGATGATGGCCGCCGCAGACATATCCATGCCGATATCAACGAGGAGGATCGAAATGCCGGTCAACAAGGACAGAATCCCAGCCGCCGCGATCCAGCTATAATGATGCTTCGCGCCATACCAGAGCGCAAGGAAGCTGGCGCCTAGAAGGCAGAACCGATGGATGACATCGCCTTCGGGATGTGCCGGCAGGCCAAGCAGCGCAATGGCGGCCAGGCAAAACCAGGCGCTATAGCCTGCCAGCGTGCGGCCGCCGGTTAAATCTGCCTCATCCCGGCGCACGCCATAAGCTGTCAAAGCCGCCCACATTGCGCCTGTGATGAAGAGGAATGTGAAGCCAAAAGTCCGGCTCGGATCAAAATCCCAATTGGTCGAAAACACGCCGAGATGGCCCATGGTCAGAAGCGATGACAGCTCTGCCAGATGTATACTGCTCAGCGGCAAGAAGCTCAGGATCAGGCTGTGCCAGAGCACGCGGGAGCGCAGAAGCCAGGCGTTTAAGGTCACAAGCCCTGCGACGATGTTCATGCCCCAAAAACTCAGGCTCAACCAGGTCAGCTGCCCCTCACCCAATTGCATGCCAATCCAGATGCCGCCAAAGACCAATGCTGCGAAACTCGAGGCAGCCGAGCGTCCGGCAAGGCCGATCAGGGCAGCACCGAGCGCTGAGAGGAAGACCGCGCCATCAGGTTCACCGGGGAGATTATAGGCCTGCCCGATAAGGGCGATGCTGCCGGAGAAAATCAGCGCCGACAGAAGTGCGAGGGCATTGGACGTTTTTTTGCGTGTTTCCTGCAAGAGCCCCGACGCGACTGCCGTACCTCCAAACAGGCTCAGCAGCATGATGAGTTTCAGCCCGCGTGGTATCGCAGCCCAGTTGTCACCGATAAAGGTAATCACCGCGAGGCCAGCAAGAATGGTCGCCGCCATGGCAATCCAGCCGCGACCATCACCGCCCGCCGCTTTGGGCAGACTGGCCAGAATAGGCTCACGACTGGAGGCAGGCACCCAGCCTCTCTCAATCCAGTCCGAGAGGTCTTTCTCGACCTTTTGACGATATGCGTTCGGTTTCACTCTCGCCTCCGAAATTAATAGTGAGCAAATACTCACTAAATGGGGCGTGAATGTGGCGGTTCAGTCTTTAGGGCCACCCCGACCAAAATCGTCGGCATCCGTGTCCTGGCCAGCATCGACAATAGATTTGCGGATGCCGCGTGTGCGTTCGAAAAAGGCGCGCAGCTGTTCGCCTTCGCCCCAGCGAATAGCGCGCTGAAGCGCGGTCAGGTCTTCGTTGAACCGTCCTAGCATTTCCAGAACCGCTTCCTTGTTATTGAGGAAGACATCGCGCCACATGATCGGGTCAGAGGCCGCAATCCGGGTGAAGTCGCGAAAACCACCTGCGGAGAATTTGACGACTTCGCCTTCAGTCACGCTTTCGAGATCATGGGCTGTGCCGACAATGTTAAAGGCGATCAGATGCGGAAGGTGAGAGGTGATGGCGAGCACGCGGTCATGTCGATCGATCGGCATAATCTCGACCTTACTGCCAAGACCTTCCCAGAAGGCCGTTAACTGAGCCAATGCATCACCTCCCTCTTCAGCCTCAGGCGGGGTCAGAATGCACCAGCGATCCTGAAAGAGGCTGGAAAACCCGGCTTCGGGGCCAGATTTCTCCGTTCCGGCGATTGGATGACCAGGAATGAAATGGACGGTCTCAGGCAGATACGCATGGACGGTGTCATAGACGGCAGATTTGACCGAACCGACATCACTGACAATCGTGCCTGGTTTCAAATGGGGCGCCATGTCTCGCGCAAGATCAGACATAACGCCGACAGGTGTGCACATCAGAACCAGATCGGCGGTCTCAACACAGTCTTTGACGCTCTCAACAACGTCCCCAAGGCCCAGAGAACCGGCGCGCTGACAGACCTCTGCGCTGGCATCGGTCAACAGAATTCTCTCGCACACACCCGTTTCCTTCGCTGCGCGGGCGATGGAGGAGCCGATCAGGCCGATTCCGATAATGGCGATCTGATTGAAGACAGTCATGGCTTTAGCGGGCAGCCATGAACGTGCTGATGGTAGAGATGACCTGATCGTTCGCTTCTTTAACGCCGATGGAGATGCGCAGGCAGTTCGGCAGGCCATAGGCTTTCACGTCGCGCACAATCACGCCGTCTTTCTGAAGTGCGGCATCGGCTTTCTCTGCCGTGTAGTCGCCCTCTGATGGGAATTCGACCAGAACGAAATTGGCGACACTCGGATAGACTTTCAGTCCGGTGGATTCGATCGCTTCTGACAGGCGCGCAAGCTCGCGACGATTGAACTCGGCCGACTTACTGGTGAAGCCATCATCTTCAATCGCTGCAATTCCAGCCAATTGCGCCAGGGCGTTGACGTTGAACGGACCGCGCACGCGATTGATGGCATCGATGACTTTTGCGGGCCCATAAGCCCAGCCCAAACGAAGCGCAGCCAGGCCGTATATCTTGGAGAAGGTTCGCGTCATCAGGACGTTTTCGAGACTGCCGGCCATCTCCAGACCGGACGAATAGTCATTCTTGCTGACATATTCCGCATAGGCGGCGTCGAGTACGAGCAGAACATTGGATGGAAGCCCTGCATGAAGGCGACGTACCTCCTCAAACGGCAGATAAGTGCCGGTCGGGTTATTCGGATTGGCCAGAAAGACGATTTTGGTCTGCTCTGTGACGGCCGACAGAATGCCGTCGACATGTGCGGTCATATCCACGTCGGGCACTTTGATCGTCTTTGCGCCGGATTGCTGGGCCACAAGCTGATAGACCAGAAAGCCATGCTCGGACTGGATGATCTCATCACCGGCTTGCAGATAGGCGCGGGCAAGAAGCTGAAAAATCTCATCAGAGCCTGCGCCGCAGACAATGCGTTCCGGATCGATTCCATAGCGCTCGCCAATCGCGTTACGCAGCAGATTCGCGCCGCCATCCGGATAAACTTCGAGCTGGGTCAGCCCTTGAAGCGCGGCATCGCGGGCGGCTGGCGAGCAGCCGAGCGGGTTCTCATTCGAGGACAATTTATACCCCGTCTCGAGTGACAATCCCGGGACATAAGGCGTGATTTCAAGAACATTTGGTAGCGGTTCCGGGGCCATATGCGTCATCCTTCCTGACCTGGGTCAACTCTCAGAAAGACGCTCTAGACCAATCAGAGCAAAGTTGAAAGCAGGTCAGGCCGAAGCGCCTGTTTGCCCGTGACTGGCTTCGGTCCAGTCTGGCAATGTTCCGACGACGCGTAGCCCGTCCAGACCAGCCGACCGGGCGGATGTCAGGCGCGGATCGGTTTCCGATAACGACACTGACAATTTGAAGAGAACGAGCGAGCGCGCCCGCGCAAACTCGCTTGTTTCAAGCTCCAGATCGCTGAAAATCCGCTTGAGCCTGTGCTGGTCATCATGCGCCATAAGTACCGAATGCCCGGTCGTGGTTCGCGTGAGGGGGCCTTTCGAAACAATAGCGGCAAGCGGTGCTTCGCCACCAATCACCGGCCAGCCACCAATAATGCGCAAGTCGTGATACCGGCTTTCATTGAGCGCAGGCCACCATTGACCAGAACCTGCCTGGGTCATCCAGCCAAGCACACCAGCGGTTGACGGTTGTTCCAGGCAGAAGGTCAGCGTGTCACGCGGGTCTTTCTCAAAACTCATCGGAACGCGGTGGCCAAATATGCTGCGTGCCTGATCAAATATACGTAGCGGTTCTGAACCGGTGACGAAAACACGCTCCAGTCCGACATCAGCCATGACCATCTGAAATTCTACGGCCCAGCGCAGCAGCAATTCATCAAGATTGCCCGTCTGACCTTGAAGCGCCATGCGTTCCAGCGAAGTGATGATCGCCATAGAGAGAGGATTGCCGTCACCCTCAAGCGCGTCACGTAAATATTTTGCTGCCATTGTCCGCTTTTCGAGCGCGACAAGAAGTTCGTCCTCGGCCTTACCCAGACGCGTGGCTAACATATCAAGACTGACGCTGGGCGTTTCTTCGCTCATGCATGCGATCCTCAGGCAGGTTAGCCTGAAGAATCAGGCTTGAGACACACATGGTGGCAAAGTTCGTGGCAGCACTCAAATATTTGTTTCTGAGACGCGAATCCCACCTCGGCGCTTCTAGCGGGTGGGGACGGGAATTTCGTCGCGATAGTCGTAAAAGCCGCGCCCGGTCTTACGGCCAAGCCAACCGGCTTCGACGTATTTTACCAGCAATGGACACGGACGGTATTTCGTGTCGGCAAGGCCGTCATGAAGGACCTGCATGATCGACAGACAGGTGTCGAGGCCAATGAAGTCTGCAAGCTGGAGTGGTCCCATAGGATGGTTCGCGCCGAGCTTCATCGCCGTATCAATGCCTTCAACGGTGCCGACGCCTTCATACAGGGTGTAAACGGCTTCATTGATCATTGGCATCAAAACGCGGTTCACAATAAAGGCCGGGAAGTCCTCGGCGTTTGCTACGGTCTTGTTCAGGCGCTTTGCAAGCGCGAGGGCCATTTCATATGTCTCGTGACTGGTCGCCAGACCGCGAATAACCTCGATCAGTTGCATGACCGGAACCGGGTTCATGAAATGAAGGCCGATAAACCGCTCCGGACGGTCTGTGGTCGACGCAAGACGTGTGATCGAGATGGAAGATGTATTGGAGGCGAGATAGGCCGATTTCGGCGTCGCCTGTACCAGCGATTCGAAGATTTTGACCTTAACCGGCTCTTTCTCTGTGGCCGCCTCGATTGCAAGATCAACAGCGGCAAAAGACGCCATATCGGTGTTCATCGAGATGCGATCGATGGTGCCGGTCATTTCGTCTGGTGTGATCAGTTCTTTTGAGACCTGACGATGCAGATTACGCTCAATTGTCTTTTTGGCTTTCTCAAGCGCATCTTCTGAAATGTCATTCAGAATTACGTCGTATCCTGCAAGGGCGCAGACATGCGCAATACCGTTTCCCATTTGCCCGGCGCCGACTACACCGATTTGTCTAATTTCTGTCATTCCCAGAGCCGCCAGCTGTATAAGTAAAGGCGCACGCTATCACGCGCGTGCTGCACTGCAATAGCAGAGTGTTGTCTTCTGAAAAAACTGTGGGTTTGTGTGGTTTACGCACATCTGATTTCTGCAGAACAGTGCGCGCCAATTTCGCCAGCAATGAACTCAGCAGAAATTCTGGAACCATGAACGCGTTAAGGTGTTCCGTCCCCGGCAAGCAGTGTTTGGTTAACTTTCCAGAAAAAGCGCTCAGTCCGAAATATTATCGCTAACAATAGGTTAAAACACTTAACCTGGATCAAGAGGAACTGAGGAAACTTGGGATAAGTCCAAAATTTTATATTTCTTTGATATAAAGGTAAGACTTATTTGCCCTATCGCAGGGGAGCGTTTTTCTAGGCGCGGCCCCAACAATTCTAGCACTTCCCCTAATCACGCATCGATAGGAACGAAATAATGAAGTCATCACTGGCATTACTCGGTTTGACTGGCCTGGCGCTCACCGGCAAAGCCCATGCCCAATTGATTGTGGCAGACATCACGTTGGACAATCAGACTCGTCAATATGAATTCCAGACTTATGACGACGTCGAAGCAACGAGCGTCGACGAAATTCTGGCTGATTTTGGCTATGACGATCTTGATGAAGTGGATACAATCCGAATTGAAGGCAGCTTTGCCGGACAGGCGTTCCGCTACACAGATTTCCGCGACGACAACATCGTACTCGGGATGAATGTTGATGATGTTGATGCGCTCTTTGCCGGTATCAAGGATGCCGACCCGAATGCCAGTATCGATGAGGATGATCTTCGCCTGTACGAGGCTATTCTCGAGGGCAATGCATTTGAGATCACCATTGATGAACAAGGCGGTATGTCCCGCATGGTGATTGGCGACAATGCCATTGTCATTAATTACGACGACGCGTCCTCCGCCGGTACAATTGAAGTGAGAGGTGATGGCCAGGGACCGCAGGCATTCACAGCGGGTGCTGGCGAAGACGGCGATCAGGCCATTCTGAACGCACTCGGCGACCGTCTGGACGAAATCGACATGGACAATGCCCAACTGTCACAATTGCTGAGCCTGTTCACGCCAAACTCAATTTCCAACACTTATGATGACCCGATTGCGGGCAATCCAACGAGTGTTGTTGGCCGCATGCCTGGCATTCTGGTCGACATGCATAGTCGTGAACTTAAACCGGGCAGGAAATTCGGTTTCTTTGGCAAGCTTGAATATGAAACCGTGAATTACGACACATCCGGCGACGCGCAGGTGATTAGTGGTGATCTGGCCGCCATGTTTGACCTCGGTCCGGGCGCTCTGACTGTCGAGGTTCCGGTCGCTTATGTCGAATATGATGGCGGCGAGGAAGTCGGTCATCTGGGTGTGATC
The DNA here is from genome assembly GCA_002692725.1 of Ponticaulis sp. Lineage (GTDB taxonomy): Bacteria > Pseudomonadota > Alphaproteobacteria > Caulobacterales > Hyphomonadaceae > Ponticaulis. Next base: position 147,631 of record NZLU01000039.1, read on the forward strand.
CTCGGCTATGGTCTGACCATGAACGATTTCATCCAGAATATGCCATGGACCTGGACACTTCAGGGCAACATTGGCGCCGTTGCCGGAACGTCTGATGCGTTGGTGGACACCGCGCTGGTGAGCACCACGGGTGTTACAAACCGATTCATGTCGCCAGTGAACGACAAGCTTGAGCTTGGCTGGGAATTGGGCGTGAACTATTTCGGCAGCCCTGACATAAATATCGATGACTTCAGCCAGACTTATAATCTGGACATCACCGGCGTTACATTTGGTGCTCTGGGCGAATATACTTTCGACAATGGCATGTATGTTGAGGGCGCGATCCGTCGGACGGAATTCCACGGCGATGAGTTGGCCGTCGACGCGCAGCATGAGTTGGATTTCCTCGTTGGTGGAAATGACTATTTCGCCGCCGGTCTGACCTATGGACATGGCGACGATTATGATTCCCTGTCTGGTCAGATCCGCCTGCGGTTCTAGGCTTTACACAAATCAGAACGAGAAAAGCGCAGTCTTGCCAGGCTGCGCTTTTTTTCTGCCTCAGAACAGGTCGATGATGAGACGAATGACGGTGATGATGATCAAAATACGGATGAATATCCAGAAAATCAGCCAGCCGGCAGACGCAAATCCCATCCGGCCAGGCTGAATCTTTCCCGTAACGGGTTTGGCCGTCCAGGCTTTCTTCTGCTGATTGGCTTGAGTTGATGTGCCCGTGGCGCGCTCAGCAAGATCAATCAACCGGCTGATCCAGATATTCTGATCTCGCGAATACCAATCAGCGCGACTTTGTTGGGACCACCCAAAACGGTCGTCAATCTTGATCAGGATACTGGCAGGAATGTCTGGTGGCAGGCTGACCTGCCTATCGGGGTCTCCCATGCCAGTGTGACGGCAGAGGAAGGCGCGAAGCTCGGAAGAAAGAAGCTGGAAGACATCGAGGCCGTCAAAGGCTTCGCGATCCAGAATGGCGGTCCAATTCGCCCATTTTACCCGATCTGAAGGCCGGTTGAGCAGGTCCGTTATGTCTTCAATCGCAGACCGGACACGCTCGGCATCGGTCAGAAAAAAGGGAGTCTGTGCGGGCGCGGGGGCTGAACTGGACTGCGGCTCGAGATCTGGCTCCTCTGCCCACGGATCATCATCTGGTTCGTCCCAGGATGCCCCAGTCAGATCAGGCAAATCCATGTCTGACGCGGACGAATTATCTAAATCGTTTTCATTCGCTGGTATGTCAGTTTCGGCGGTAGCACGATCAGGTGTCTCTTCTGGCGCTCCGGATGCGATGTCTGTGAGGACGGCTTCGTTTTCGTCTGTGTCTTCGTCATCCTCCTCGGTTTCGAAGTCCTCATCCTCGTAATCCGGGGTCAGCGCTTCATTCTGCTCACGCCATTTCACCTGTTGAAGCGCGGAGTCCAGCTTGCTCCGAAGCGTCATGAAGGCGGCCGGATCATCTTCGGGGCGGGTGGTTTTCAGACGTTTGGCATAAGCGCGTTTGACGTCTGATTGCGTCGCGGTCTTCCGATCCAGTTCAAAATACTGGAAGGGATCGCTAGAAGACATCTTGCGATTCCAGGCGAGACACAGGGTCCTCCAATTCCTTGCGGCACTCGGCGATCAGTTTGGCGTCCTGTGAATGCAGAGCGGCTTCGAATTCCTGAATGAAGCGTGCGACCAATTGGCGTTCATCGCCCAACAGGCCCTCATAAAGTGTTGCGAGGCGGGCGAGAAAGGCTGTGTTTTCCTGCTGCTCGCGAGGATGAATTTTGAGGCCCTCAAGCGCCTTGAGGCGATTTTCGACCTCATCCTGAGTCATGGATCCCGGATTGCCCTCAATCACCACCCGACTCTCCTTGCCAGTCGAGATCGATTTGGCGACCACTTCGAGGATGCCGGAGGTGTCATAGGTGAAGCGCACATCCACCAATTCGAGATCTTTTTTGTTCGGTGGAATATGCACCTGAAGTTCGCCGATTTTGACATTGTCTTTCACGAACGGCGCTTCGCCCTGATAAATTTTCAGTTCGATCCGATCCTGCCCTTTTTTCAAAGGGTTCACCGTGTGAGACCGACTGACGGGAACCACGGTGTTGCGTTCAATCAGGGGAGCGAAATGACCGAATTCGAACGTGTCGGTTTTCACCTCGACCGCGACTTCATAGCCGAGAGTGAACGGCGCAACGTCTGTCATGACGAGATCGTCCAGCGCTTCATGTCTGGCAGCAAGACCCGCCTGCACACCTGCGCCCAGGGCGACAACATGATCGGGGTTCAGATCATGTTCGGGAAAACGCTTGAATAATCTTGTGATGAGGCTGCGCACGCAATCCATTCGGGTCGCGCCGCCCACCATCAGAATACGGTCAATCTGATCTGCTTTGAGGCCCGCATCTGAAATCGCCCTCTGAATAGGCAGTCGAATGCGCTTGGTGAGTGGCGCTGTGATCTCCTCAAACATCTCACGCGTGAGGGATAGCTGATAGTCAGACTTCTTGTGCGAGAAATTGGCGTTCGCTTGGTGTGTTTCGGTGAGCCGGTGCTTCATTTTATCGACGACTGAGCGCAACCGGGAATAGGCCTCGGGCTCAAGCTTCTCGACATTGATGTCAGCTTGCTGTGCCAGATGTTTCAGAGCGGCGTCGGTGAAATCCTCGCCACCGAGGAAAGCGTCACCGGAGCTCGCCCGGACTTCCATCACACCTGAAAACATCTCCAGAATAGAGACATCGAATGTGCCGCCGCCCAGATCGACCACAAGGAAGGTGGTTTCGGCGTCGCGATCCTGGAGGCCATAGGCCAGCGCGGCCGCTGTCGGTTCATTGACGAGGCGTTCCACATTCAGTCCGGCAATACGCGCCGCTGCCATGGTGGCTTTGCGCTGAACATCGTTGAAGTAAGCCGGGACGGAAATTATGGCGCGATTTACCGGATGCCCCAGATGCGCCTCTGCGTCTTCCTTCAGGGAGCGCAGGATCAAGGCTGAGAGTTCCTCGGCACGCCAGGATTTCTTGCCCAGTCGAGCTTCATGGTCTGTGCCCATATAGCGCTTGAATCGCGCGGTCGTCAGTTGCGGATGGGTGACCAGACGGTCCTTTGCAGCCTGGCCGATCAGCATGGAGCCATCATCGGCAAGTCCAACGGCTGACGGTGTCATGAAGGAGCCAAGCGCGTTGGGAATGAGTTCCGGGCCTGACGCCGTGAAGACGCAGACCAGTGAATTGGTCGTTCCCAGATCAATCCCGATAATCGTGTCTGACCCGTTCAAATCTCTGCTCCGTGCTTCCCTCATCTTGTTTGAGCGATACTATAATCACTTGCAAGCTGCGAGGGTTTACGAGGAGCCAGAAACAGTTGCAAATGTCTGTTAGACGGTGTTCTACTCGAGATCATTATTATGGCAGCTGATTTGGTGAAATGCGGGCTGAACCACACCCTTCACAGGCAGAACGACTTGAAACTCTTCGGAAATACAAGATCCTCGATACCGAGCGTGAAGAACTCTTCGATGACATCGTTCACCTGGCGTCCCGGATTTGCGAGACGCCGATTTCAGTCGTCAATCTGATCGACGCTGATCGCCAATGGTTCAAGGCGGAAACCGGTCTGGGCGTGCGCGAAACACCTCTCGAGACATCAATTTGCTCCCATATCATTCTCAGCGATGCGTTCGTGGAAATCCCGGATACACTTCTTGATAAACGCATGGCTGACAACCCGCTATGTACGGGCGACCCGCATCTGAGGTTTTATGCGGGTGCGCAGTTGATTGCGCCGAACGGCCTGCCGATTGGAACACTGTGCGTGCTCGACAACAAGCCGCGCCAATTGAATGATCTACAGCGCGATGCGTTGAGGGTTTTGTCTCATCAGATCATGCGGGAACTGGAACTTCGCCGGTCGCTGGAGCTGCAGGATACGTTGCGGCGAGAAATGGATCACAGGGTCAAAAACTCACTCCAGACCATTGCGAGCTTCATCAGTCTGTATCGACGCAATGCGGATTTTGCCAACCCCGGTGAGGCCTTTGATGCAATTGAACGGCGGGTTCGGGCCATTAGTGCTCTGCATGAAGAATTGCATGATGCTGGTATGGGCCAGGAGATACAGCTCGACCGTTTTCTAGAGCGGATCACGGAACAGTTGAGACAAACCCTACCGGATGGCATCGATTTGGTGGTCGAGACCGAGACGCTTATAGTAGGTTCTGCAATCGCAACGACGATTGGTATCGTCGTGAGTGAGTTTGTGGCCAATTCGATCAAGCATGCTTTTCCTGACGCCAGAGCAGGCCTGATTTCGATCAGCCTCCTGAAGCACAAGGAGGATGAAATCGTGCTGAGGTGTCGGGACAATGGCTTGGGGTCGCTCGCAGTCAGTTCGTCGGGCAACCGCGTCGAGCGTCTCGGCACACGGTTGAAAGAGGCGGCCGTCTCTCAGATTGCCGGCCAAATGGAGCGGTCCATAGACGAAACCGGCTACGCTCTCGAGCTCAAAATCCCTTATGCGGATTACGCCCACTGATCGGAGCGAGCGTTTTCCGCTGCGCAGATTCTCCTTTCCATTTATACTCGGACAGGCCTTAGTCGAACCCAGGAGTTTAGGCCGGGGTATAAAAGGCGACTGAGGCTCAAGCTCAGTCAACACATGGTAAGCGAGCGATCACATATTAATCCGGAGAAGCCATTGAAATAATATGAGAATTTTTGTTGCGCAATAAATAATTATTGTAAAACAATAATCTTTTCTTACATATTGTTCATGTGGTGACTGTCTGAAGGGAGAGAAAATTGGAAAACTTGGTATTTGTTCTGATTGCGATCGTTGTTGGTCTCATCGCGGTGCGGAGCGCCGTAAAATTTGTGCCTCAAGGGTATAACTGGACGGTCGAGCGCTTCGGAAAATACACGCGCACGCTAGGCCCAGGCATGCATGTCATCGTCCCGATCATGGATGGCATCGGCAAAAAAATGAATATGATGGAGACGGTTCTGGATGTGCCTCAACAGGAGGTGATCACCCGGGATAACGCCATGGTATCGTGTGATGCCGTCGTGTTCATTCAGGTCGTGGACGCCGTTATGGCGGCCTATGAGGTGAATGACCTCAACCGCGCCATCACCAATTTGTCGCTGACAAACATCCGGACTGTGGTTGGCTCTATGGATCTCGACGAAGTTTTGTCGAACCGCGACGATATTAATGCGCGGCTTCTGTCGGTCATTGATGCCGCTACTAATCCATGGGGCGTGAAAGTCACCCGGATCGAAATTGCGGACCTCACACCGCCTGCCGATATCACGGAAGCCATGGCGCGCCAGATGAAAGCCGAGCGGATGAAGCGGGCTGAGATTCTGGAAGCGGAAGGTAAAAAGCAAAGCTGGATCCTTCGCGCCGAAGGTGAGAAACAGTCTGCCATTCTCATGGCAGAGGGCCGCAAGGAAGCCGCATTCCGTGATGCTGAGGCGCGGGAGCGTGAAGGTGAAGCTGAGGCCAAAGCGACGGCATTCGTCTCCGAAGCCATTGCGAGCGGTGATGTGAATGCCGTGAACTACTTCCTTGGTCAGCGCTATGTCGAAGCCTTTGAGAAACTGGCGACATCCAACCAGCAGAAAACAGTCATCATCCCGGCTGAATTCTCATCCATCCTTGGTACGATTGAAGGTATCCGGTCGCTGGCGACCAGTGCCACCAAGTCTCAGGGAGATGGCGGATCGACCCCGGCTGGTCCATGGGGAGACCCGAAATAATGGAGATGCTGTTCGCGGCATTTGAGGTGATCACGCCCTGGCATTGGCTGGGGCTGGCACTCATCCTGATCGGGCTCGAAATGATGTTCGGAACCTATGATCTGCTTTGGTTATCTGCTGCCGCATTCATAACCGCCGCATTTGTCGTGGTCGCGCCGGAAGGGTTTAATGGATGGCAGAGCCATCTGGTCGTCTTTTCTCTTGCAGGTGTGGCATTGGTCGTGCTCGGACGGACCGCCTTTTCGGGCTTGCGAAAGGCCAAGACCGATCGTCCCAACCTCAATCAACGTGGCAAATCTCTGGTGGGGAAACATGCTGTCGCTGTCACCGATTTTTCAGCTGGTCAGGGCCGGGTGAAGATTGGCGATACAACCTGGATGGCGGTTTCAGACGAGAGCGCGGGCATTCTCACAGGCACGGAAGTAAAAGTCACAGATGTTGATGGCACTGTCCTGAAAGTGGCAATCTGATCAGGAGCCCCTGATCTCCAACCGGCACCGGGCATAATCTGTCCGGTGCTGTTTAGTTTCCGGGCCAGTTCTCTCGATAAGTCCGGCTGGCGGGCACGTCACTGCCATCGCTCAGCCGCAGCCGGGCATCGCCATCACCGGTGGGCACAAGCTCAGTCACATGCTCGGAATTTACCAGATAAGAACGATGCACGCGCTGAATGGGCAGGCCGGCATCAGACAACTGGCTCTCAAGGGATTTCAGCGTTGCTCGGGCCAGATGATCCTTCTGCCCGGTATGCACTTCGACGTAATTGGAGGCAGCGCGAATCCAGAGCACTTCCTTGATGTCGAGCCAGATCATCCGTCCGCCACATCTCAGTGTCAGGCGTTGTTTGGTTTGCGCGTCTTCGCGGGCGACCTCGAGTTCGAGTGTGCGGGCCTCAAATGTGCGCGTCATGTGGAAGATGCAAATCATCAATGCATAAGACACCGCATCCTTCCGGTATTCGTAGAGAAGCACGCTGAATGGATCGTCCCAGAAGGTATAGGTCCAATCGAGAAACAGCGGATAAAGCGCCTTCCGAATAGCTACCATGATCAGGACATGCGCGAGCGAAAAGGCAACACTGCCAAGCAAATGCGCCGGCACCCAGACCGCCCAGCTCTCCCGCGTCAGAGGAAACCGGCGCAGCCAGAGATAGACCAATGGAAACAGCACCAGTAGCGCAAATGCGCTGCTGCCCTCAAGAATCCACGGCTCAGGTGAGCTACCGTCAAGGCCGTTTCGACGACGCTCATCCAATGCGGACAGGCTGTTCACAACGACATAAGACAGGGTGAAGATGATCAGGAGAGAAAAGGCACTGATCAATGCCTTGCGGTCAGCCGCCGCTTCGCGCTCTAAATCCTGATGTCTGGTCATATCCGGTTTGTGCGCCGAGGCACGTCACTTGGCAATCTGAAAGCCGCTGCATTTCATCCCTCTTGACTGCAGCTCGTCCCGGACACGCCGGTTTTATCCCCTGGAGCTGCCTTTCACGGCATGCCACTCGCGGCAGAGCGGCAGTTCCCGCAGGACATGCTGGCCAAACACCGGAGCCGATTATGACCAGTATTCCTTCTCACCTGACACATTCACGTCGCTATGATCTCGACTGGCTGCGTGTCATCGCATTTGCCTGTCTCATCTTTTACCATGTGGGGATGGGTTATGTGACCTGGGACTTCCATGTGAAAAGTGCGCATGCCGGGCCCGAGATTGAATGGGCCATGATGCTCATGAATCCATGGCGTTTGGGGCTGCTGTTCTTCATTTCCGGTGTGGCGTTCCGGTTTGCATCAGACAGGCTGACCGGCGGGACTGTGGCGCGCCGACGTCTGATCCGTCTCGGTCTGCCAATCGTTTTTGCCATGTTGGTTGTTGTCGCGCCGCAAAGCTATTTCGAACTCCGTCAGCAGGGCCTTACCGATGCAGATTATCTGGCTTTTCTAAGTATTTACCTGGCACCGGGTGAAGATTTCGGGCTCATCATGCCGACTTGGAACCATCTCTGGTATGTGGTCTATCTCCTTGTGTATTCGCTAATGTTTGCCGCCGCTCTGCCGCTTATGAAGGCTCTGGCGGAAGGACCAGCAAAGCGGTTCTTTGATGTGATTAGTGCTGGCCCTATGCGCGCGCTGACACTAATTGCCGTGCCATTTATTGTGTATCGGTTCACGCTCGATACCCAGTTTCAGACGACGCATAATCTCGTTTGGGATTGGGCCAATCACGCCCACCGGCTGACGATTTTTGGGATTGGCTATTTCATTGCAAAGCATGACCGGTTCTGGATGGCCGTGGACAAAGTCTTCCCCTGGGCACTCGGCCTGACTGTCGGGCTGGTCCTCACCATGGGGCCGGTCTGGGCGTTCTGGGATGAAGTGGTTGAGACAGTACCGATGTGGACGGTCGAGTTCTTCAGGGTGGTCCGCGTTTGGTATGCCTGGCTGGTGATCCTCACACTAATTGGCGGAGCTCAGCGATTCCTGAACCGGCCAAGTCCGATCCTGACCTATTTTAATTCCGCTGTATTCGCATGGTATATGGTGCACCAGACCGTTCTGATTGCGGCAATCTATTATCTGACGCAGCACGCAATGCCGGGATGGGTGGAGTTTCTATTGGTCGCGCTGATAACTGTGATTGGATGTCACTTGTTCTACGAATTGGGTCGACACCTGCCGCGCTTTCTGGCTCTGTTTTTTGGTATTGAGCGGCGTAAAGCTTCCGATTCCTCCAACGAGGCAATGACATCGGACCAGACAGCGGAGCGCCCGGCGTGACCGACATTGCAGGTCGGAGTTCACAAAATAGGCCGCAAATTGTGACTTGGATTTCCGGGCATGGCGATTATTAGGATAGCTTGATGCACCGTAGCTATTCCCTTCTGGCCCGGCTTTTCGCCGTGTTCGCCATCTGTATGCAGGGGCTTTTGCCCATGCCGATGGCGCATGCCGAGATGGAGAATCACTCGCATTCCCACGTCATGTGCTTCGGCTCACAGGAAGAGCCGAGCGCAGAAGCCATGGCGGCAGCTATGGAATTTGCGCGCCTGGTGGAAGGGCACACGGCCGGTCACTCAAATGAAATGGATGAGGGTGATCATTGCCCACTCTGTACGCTGGGCCATGGCGCACCACTGGTCGAGACACAGCGTTCGGTCTCCGCGATCGTCTTTCTTCGCCATGTCAGCTTCAATTCATACGAACCGGCATTCGTCCATGAAACCCGCGGTCCGCCTGTCGGCTCTCGCGGTCCACCCCGTTCAATCTGATTGTCTTTAGAACCGAACCGGCATGCCGGACCCTTGGGCTATATGCCCCGACTTCAGAATTGAGCTTTAGAAATGAAATTGTCTTTCAACCGCGCGCTTGCGTGCGGCGTCGCCGGTTTGGCGATGGCCGCGCCGGTTTGCGCACAATCCGATACTCCTGCCTTGCAGGATGTGATCATCGTGACTGGCAAGCGCCAGGACACGCAAACCGAAACCGCGCTTTCAACCCAGACCGGCTTGCAACAGGGCGGTGATGTCACTTACCTCACCGCACGGACGCCCGGCGGGGCCCGCATCGCCAATGGCGAAATGTCGGGTCAGATGCAGTATCGTGGACTGTTTGGCGAACGCCTCAATTTGCGCGTCAACGGCATGCGCTTTGCTTCTGGCGGGCCGAACCTTATGGATCCGGCATTAAGCTATGCGCCCGCTCCGCTCGTCGCACAAGTTGTGATTGATCGCGGTATAAGTCCGGTTTCCGCAGGTCCGGGCCTGGCTGGCGGCGCTGATGCCATCTTCAAAAAGATCGACTACACCAACTCAGATGATGTCCGTTTCGGGCATGATGTGTCTATGGGTCTTCGGTCAGTGAACAACAGCATCACCATGGGTGGCGTGGCAGGTGCATCAACCGATAGCTGGCGGTTCAATCTCCTCGGTGCGTTCGAGAAGGGGAGCGACACCAATTTTCCCGATGGTGTCATTGGCGGCTCGGAATACCAGCGCAGCGTGTTTGGCCTGTCGACAGGCCTGATAACCGCAGCTGGTGAATTCACACTCGAAGCGCGCCGTCAGACGACGGATCCATCAGGTAACCCCCCTTTCCCAATGGATATCCAATTCGTGGATACCGACTTCTATCGCCTCGGCTATGCGAAGGATTTCGGCGAGGTGCAGCTGAAGGCCGCCGCCTATTCGGTCGAGGTTGAGCATTTGATGGATAATTTCAGTCTGCGTCCGGCGCCACCAGCCATGCGACAGCGGCAGAACTACACCTCGGCCAATACGAAAGGCATTGAGGCTTCTCTGACCTTCGGCTTTGCCGGCGGTGAGTTGGAGGTCGGCGGTGACGGCGAACTGGTCGATCACAATGCGCGGATTTCCAACCCCAATAACGCAAACTTCTTTGTCACGCCCTTCCCGGAGGTCGATTTCGAACGCTTTGGCGGATTTGCAGAATGGACAGGTGGTCTGGGCTTTGTTGAGGCCGAGCTCGGGGCGCGTGTGGACGGCTATTCTTTCGATGCAGGGCCCGCGACCCTGGGTACGGCTCTGCCGATGATGCCGAGAAATCTTGCGGCGGCGTTTAATGCGGCGGACAAGTCCGGCGAGGAAACACAGTATGATCTGGTGGCGCGTTTCTGGACGCCTGAAGAGAACGGCCTGTCATGGCGTGCAACCTTCGCCCGCAAGCACCAGATGCCAGGCTATATCCAGCGCTATGGCTGGCTGCCCATCAATGCCAGTGGTGGTCTGGCCGATGGCAATATTTATGTCGGCGATTTAGATCTGGACGCGGAAATCGCGACGTCTGCTGAAGTTGGGTTCGACTATGCGGCCTCGAATTTCTACGCCCGACCGAGTGTCTTTGTCCGCCAGATCGATGATTACATCCAAGGTGTGCCGTTTGATGATACGCCGGGCGTGATCAATTCACCGGTCGAAATGGTCGCCAATATGAATGGCGATCCGACGCCGCTACGCTGGGCAAATGTGGATGCGCGTCTCTACGGGTTCGATCTCGATGCCGGGTATGACTTTGCAGGCCCGCTTCGTCTGGACGGCGTGTTCAACTATGTGCGCGGTGAGCGTCGCGACATTGATGACAATCTCTATCGGATTGCGCCACCTAACCTCGCACTTGGTCTGAGCTGGAAAGGCGAGACCTGGATGGCAACGCTGGAAACCCGGGCCTTTGCCGAACAGGATGAGGTCTCCCTCACCAATAGCGAAGCGACGACTGAGGGATATGTCGTGTTCAACGCCTATGTTGACTGGGACATTCGCGAGGGCGTGCATCTCTCAGCGGGCATCGAAAATCTGTTCAGCGAAGACTATCAGGACCATCTGGCGGGATATAACCGCAATGGGTTTGGCGATGTGCCGGTTGGTCAGCGAGTGCCGGGACCGGGGCGCGGCGCATTCGTGCGGCTAAGCCTCGCGCACTAAACTGTTAGCTCGGAAGCGGCTTTGGCCGCTTCCGTCCCCCGCTCAGGTCACGAGATTGCGTGTCTGGAATTGCTCTTCCTGCCATTCCTTTGTCACCAGAATATCTTCGAAATCCTTCAAAGCCTGCCAGACTTCGGCATAGCTTAGATAGAGCGGAGACAGCCCCCAGCGAATGGTGTCAGGTGTGCGGAAATCTGTCTTGTGCCCACGCGCAGCAAGCGCTTGTGAGACGGCATAGCCCTGAGAGTGACGTACGCTGACATGTCCGCCGCGCATGGTGCCGATCGGAGGCGAAGTGCTTTGAAGGCCAAGATTAGCAAAGGCGGACAGGCACATATCGCCCAGACAATTCGCCTTTTTCTGAAGGTCTGAGAGCGCGAGGCCTTCGAACACATCAAGTGCAGCATTAAGAGCCGACATGGAAAGAATGCCAGGTGTGCCGGACACGAAGCGTTTCAGTCCGGCGCCGGGTTCATAACCGGGTTCGAAGGCGAAGGGGCGCGCATGTCCCAACCAGCCTGGCAAAGGCGTGGTCAAGCCAGATTGCCAGTCGCGGCTGACATAGATGAAGCCCGGCGCACCGGGGCCACCATTCAGGTATTTATAGGTGCAACCCACCCCGTAAATCACATTCCATTCGGGAAGTTTCAGGTCGAGAATGCCCGTCGCATGGCTGAGATCCCAGATAATGGCGCCGCCTGACTCGAGCGCGGTCTGTTCGAAGCCCATAACGTCAGCAATCCGGCCGGTGCGATAGTCGACCAGGCTCTTCACCAAAATGCCGCCCTCGCGCAGGGCATAAAGCCCGGATTCAGAACTCGCATGCACAAACTCAGCATGAACCAGCTCGCCGAGACGCGAGACCATATACTGGTCGGTCGGAAATTCGCCCTGTTCAACGCAAAGCCGTGGCCGGTATTTCCCGGTTTCCAGAAGCGCAGAGGCGAGTTTGAAGATATTCAGAGAAACACTATCGCAGACGATCACCTCATCAGGCTGCACCCCCAAGAGTGGTGCAATCTTTGCGCCGGTCGTCTGCGGAAGATTGATCCAGTCGGCTGTATTCCACGACCCGACAAGCCCACTCGACCAGTCAGAGTGCGCAGTCGTTTCGATCTGAGCGAGCGCTGCGCGGGGCGCAGGGCCGAGAGAATGCCCGACCAGATAGGTGATGTCATCCGGAAGTGCGAAGGCCTCACGTGCCGTGGCCAGCGGATCGGCCTGATCAAACGCTTCGGCCTCTTCAAGGCTTTTGGGAAAGCGAGCGGTAGACATTTTTCTGGCCTCGGGCGTTACTCAGGGATGACTGCGTCCGGGTGCAGTTTGGAAGAGAGGCGAGCGAAATGCAATTTCGACGATCGATACTGGTTCTGGCGGTGGCAGGCGTGCTTGCGGCTTGCTCAGATGGCGACGCCCCGATGGCTGAGGTGCCTGAGCAGAGTAAAAGTGAGTCGGCGAGCGATGAGGGGGCAAGTGTGACGGAAGCTGAACCAGTCTTAATGACGTGGACTGACCTTCTCTCGCGCGAGCGACCCGAGCCCACCCGGAGCATGTTCTGGGGGCCAGAAGAGCATCAGGTCGTTGATGTCTGGATGCCCGAGGGTGACGGGCCGCACCCGGTTGTCCTCATGGTGCATGGCGGGTGCTGGCAAAAGGCGATCGCCGATCGCACTTTGATGAACTACGCCGCCGAGGATTTGCGCCAGCGTGGAATTGCCGTCTGGAATATTGAGTATCGCGGTGTCGATGAAGAAGGCGGCGGTTATCCCGGCACGTTCATAGATGTAACACAGGCCGCTCAACCCCTGTTTCAGGTTGGCGAGCAGATGGGATTTGATACCAGTCGCGTGGTTGGTTTCGGGCATTCGGCTGGTGGGCATCTGATCACATGGCTCGACGCGCGTAGCAATCTCAGTCCAGACAGTGCCGCCTATTCCAATGGACAGGTTTATCAGATGAAGGCGGTGATCAATTCGGGCGGGCTGGCGGACCTTGAAGCGTCCAGCCCGGTCACACTCGATACCTGTCTGGCTGCGATCGAAGACAAGCTGACGGGCACAGCGGACGATGACCGTCCTGATGTCTACGCTGATACGTCTTCCGCCCGCCTACAGCCCGGAGGAAGCCGGCAGATCAGCGTGAATGGCACGCATGATCGCATCGCCCCGCCTGAGCTTGGCAAGGGATTCACAACGCGCGTCGAAGACAAAGGTGGCAAGGCGCAATATGTGGAGATACCTGATAGCGGGCATGTCGAACTCATCTCGCCGGGCACTGACGCCTGGGAAATGCAAGTCGCGCTGATCAAAGCGGCATTAGAGGATTAAACCTGTAACCTGCGAGGCGTGCTCGCGCCATCATCACGGCGGCGTGCATTGCCTTTCCGATCAAGTGCTGACTAATCTTCTTTCATACAGATCCGCGCCCAATGAGGCGGAGGACTTAGGGAGAGAAAATTGGCCAGTGTTGATACCAATGCAGCGGCGGGTGAGGGTTGGAAAACCGGATTTGGGACACGTCTCAGCCGGACTTATGTCCTCAATGCCTTGCTCCTCATCTACATTCTGAACTTTATCGACCGCTCGCTTCTCGGCGTTGTGTCGCCCGTCATGAAACCAGAGCTCGGGATTTCCGATACCGCTTTTGGTTTGCTGACCGGGTTCGGCTTCGCTCTGTTTTACACGATTGTCGGCATTCCGCTGGCGCAGATATCCGAGCGACGAAACCGGGTCGCGATCATCGCCATCTGCCTGGCGGTCTGGTCGATCATGACTGCGCTCTGCGGGCTTGCCATGGAAATCACCATTGGCGGCATCGTGATCGGTGGTTTCTGGATGTTGCTGGTGTTTCGGGTTGGCGTCGGGGTTGGTGAGGCCGGCTGTACGCCGCCCGCAAACTCCCTGATCGCCGACTATTTTCCGGCCAATAAGCGCGCGGCGGCACTCGGGTATTACGCCATGGGCGTCACGCTGGGTACCATGCTGGCAAACCTTTTCGGTGGTCCGATTACCGATGCGTTCGGCTGGCGCTGGGCCTTTGTGATTCTTGGTCTGCCAGGGGTCGTGATCGGTATTGTGTTCTTTCTGACGGTGAAAGAGCCGCCGCGCGGGTTTTCTGATCCGCCCGGTACCGTGAAAAAAGAGCGCGTGCCGTTTACGCGCGGATTGTCTGTTCTGGCAGCCAAAAAATCCTTCTGGCTGATGACAGCAGCCTGCACGCTCGCCGCGTTTTGCGGTTATGGCATTTCGACCTTCCAATCGCTCTATATCGTTCGAACCTTTGGTCTGACGGCTGGCGAAACGGCAGTCTGGTTCAATGCGCCAGTGGCGCTCGCTGCGGCGGCCGGAACAGCTCTGACCGGCTGGCTGGTCAGCCGTTTCTCTGCGAAATATCCGACAGCCATCGCCTGGCTTCCCGGGCTTGGCCTCATCATCTGTGTGCCGTTCTATCTCGTCGCCTTCATGACCTCGAACATTTACATTTGCTTTGTTGGTCTCGCGCTCGGAGCCTTCATCAAATTCGGCTATCTCGCCGCGCAATACACCATTGCCCAGGGCGTGGTGAGCTCGAGCTTCCGGGCTGTGTCGACAGCGATCCTTCTCTTTGTGGTCAACCTTTTGGGCTATGGGCTCGGGCCGCTTTTCATTGGGGCGGCAAGCGATGTGTTCTTCAACATGCAGCTTGGCGCAGCGGGCTTTTCGGATGTTGCACGTGAGGCCTGCACATCGCTTGCGGCGGGTGACACCTCCGCACTGGCAGTGGCGTGTGCCGAGGCTAATCCGGCCAGCTTGCAGAACTCAATGCTTCTGACCAGCACATTCTACGTGATCTGTGGGGTATTGCTCATTCTCACCGTTGGCCCATTGCGCAAGGAAATGCTGAAGGAATAGTCTGCACCGGACATTCAATAAAAGCAGAGCCGATGACCTGGCTCTGCTGCGGCAGACTTAAGGAGCGTTCATGCCGGTTGCTCAGGCCGGAGGCGGCGCAAAGAAGATTCTCTACACACTTGCGACGGTGAACCGCATTGGCGTCGCCAAGGCTGCCAAGGCGCTGACCGCGCATAATACCTGCAAAGCCTGCGCGCTCGGCATGGGTGGCCAGAAGGGCGGCATGACGAACGAGCTGGGCGAGTTCCCGGCCGTCTGTAACAAATCCGTTCAGGCGCAATCGACTGATATTCAGGACGAGATCCCGGTCGAGGTCTTCGATCACCCCACCAGCGATTTCCGCGATCTCACCCCGCGCGAAACTGAAAGGCTCGGACGGCTTGGTTTTCCGGTGCTCAAGCGCAAAGGCGAGGATCGATTTTCCCGCATAAGCTGGGATGACGCCATGGCCTTCGCGGCAGAGCGGTTTCAGGCGACAGACCCATCGCGCAGCTTTTTCTATTCGTCAGGCCGTTCATCCAATGAGGCTGGCTTTGTGCTGCAGCTTCTGGCGAGGCTTTATGGGACGAATAACGTCAATAATTGCTCTTATTACTGCCATCAGGCCACCGGCGTGGCGCTCGGGAGCACGATTGGTACGGGCACCAGCACAGTTGAGCTGGCTGATCTCACTCGCGCGGATCTGATCTTTGTGATCGGGGCGAACCCGTCTTCCAATCACCCGCGCTTCATTCACCAGCTTCGTGCCTGTCGTGAACGCGGCGGAGAGGTGATCGTCATCAATCCCGCCAAAGAGCCCGGCCTTCAGAAATTTGCCCTGCCGAAAAGTCCGAAATCACTGCTCTCCGGCGGATCAGACATTGCAAGTCTGTATGTCCAGCCGAAGATCGGTGAGGATATGGCGCTGTTCAAAGGCATCGCGAAAGCCGTCCTGGAGCAGAAGGGTGAGGCACAGGACTTCCTGACCCATCAAACTGAGGGTGCCGAGCATTATATCGCCGCGATCAAGGCTCTGAGCTGGGACGAAATCACACGCCGGTGCGGTGTCGCTCAGCCCGAAATCGAAAAACTTGCCGGACTTTATCTCGCATCTGAGAACGCTGTCTTCGCCTGGGGAATGGGGATGACCCATCACCTCCATGGCGTACAAAACATCGAAGAGATTGCCGCGCTTGCCTTGCTCCGAGGGATGATCGGCCGTCCCGGTGCGGGGCTTTTGCCGCTGCGCGGGCATTCAAATGTTCAGGGCATTGGCACGATTGGCGTCAAACCAGTGCTGGCCGAGGATGTCGTTCAGCGCATTGAGGCGCGGTTCGGTGTCAGCCTGCCAGAGGAAACCGGCATGGATACCATGGCCTGTATGCAGGCCGCTCATGCCGGTGAAATGGAGGCCGCGCTGATCATGGGCGGAAACCTCTACGCGGCCAATCCGAACTCTGAGTTTGCGCGAGAAGCGCTCGACCGGATCGGCTTCAAGCTTTTCCTGACCACAACGCTCAATCAGGGGCATTTTCAGGGCTGTGAAGCCGGTGATGTTCTCATCCTGCCAGTGACTGCGCGCGATGAGGAATGGGAGCCGACCACACAGGAAAGCATGTTCAACTATGTCCGCCTGTCAGATGGCGGGATTAAGCGCTTTGACGGGGTGCGCCCGGAAAGCCGGATCCTGTCCGATCTGGGGCAGCGAATTTTACCAGACCTGCCCTTCGACTTTGAGGCATTTGGCCGGCATGCCAGCGTGCGCAAGGCCATTGCCGAAGTCCTGCCGGAGCTTGATGAGCTGAAAGAGATTGAGGTCGCAAAACGCGAGTTTCACATCAAAGGCCGCCTGCTTCATAAGCCGGACTTCAAAACCACCTCAGGCAAGGCGCGGTTTCAGGTCAATTCTTTGCCGCCTGTTAGCTCAGACCGGCCCTTCACGCTGGCGACTCTGCGGTCAGAAGGGCAATTCAACTCCATCATTTACGAAGAAAAAGACAGCTATCGCGGTACGCCGCATCGCTGGGTGGTGATGATGAATGCCGAAGATATTGAGCGGCTTGGAAAACAGGAAGGCGAGACGGTTGATCTTGTGTCAGAAGCTGGCCGCATGGAGGCGGTCGAAATCTACGCCTTTGATGTGCCCGAGGGTAATCTGCTGGCCTATTACCCCGAGGCAAATGTCCTTACAGCCACGGAGGTCGACCCTCGAAGCAAAACCCCGGCCTTCAAAAGCGTGAAAGTGAGTGTCGACACGACGGCTTAAAGCAGGGTCGTTTCGCGCTCATGGGTTTTTAGGAAGCTCTGCATCTCCTCATAGGAGACCGCCTCCATCTGTCGGAGAATGGCGTATTTCACTTCCGGCGAGCCGCTTTTGAATTCGGCCTCCAACGTTAAAAGACGCGCGTGATAGGCCTCATTGCGATCACGTTCTTCTATGGCGCGATCCACCTTAATGAAAACGCCAGCGGATAGCGCCATGGCGCCAATTATGATGGAAATCACAGACGACATTGTGTGCCAGACCTGATCATTGAATGAGGTGATGAATGCGATGGTCGCGAAAATCAGCAGCATCCATGGCAAGGCCCGAAACGCGACTTCTACCAGATTCGCCTTCGCGCCAGCGCCGCGGCGATCTTCTCTGAGATTCTCGTTCGAGTACCGTAATTGAATGCCAATGCGCAATTCGTGGAAGGCGTGAAGCATATCGCTCGCATCTTCTGATAAAAGCTCAGGTGAACCTTCCGAGTCCGGTTTTTCACACATCCAGAGCTTTTTCTGAGCGATATCGTTGATCGCTTCTTTATAGCGATGATTGGAATTCCCCAGCGATGTCGAAAGTTCTTTCAGTGCGGTGTTTCGTTTTTTTTGAAACGCGTTGAGGTCGTCACCGCCGTCCATGGCCGCAATGGCAGCATTCCAATTCTGAATGATGTACTGGAAATGAAACTGGCGAAGTCGCTCGCAGTGATAGCGCAGTTTCAGCCATTCAGACCGTGTATTCCCGCCCCAGAAAGACTGCCAGCCGATCCAGATCAGGCTGACGATGGTGCACAAAAGGGCGATGCGAGATATCCAGGGAGTGAGCCATTCCAGAGGAATAAACGCGGAAATTGCCAGAAGCGTGGAGCCGAAAATACTGAAGGCGACCGCTGTGCGGGCACGGCCGTGTGTTTTGTCCTTCAGCGCCATGGCTTTTACGTCGTGTTCGCGAAACTCTTTCTGCAGTTTTTCAAAGTGAAGCACTCTGAAAAGGCGAGGCGCTTCATGTTTGAACGCATTCGCTTCCGCATCATCAAGCAGGAGGTCGCTATTCGGCCAGTTATCGAGCGCTTTCTTGAGAAATCCGATCATTGATGCCACCTCCGTCACTCACCTCATTCTTCTCTATGCGTTTGCAATTGCAAGAGGAAGTTCTGCCGGTGTGGGGTTTGAGGGCTAACGCTTGCCAATCACCAGACATTGGCTGGCACGACCGAAAAACCCTTTTTCATCGGCGAGTTCGCCGTAGGAGAGGCCGGAGCCGTTCTTGTCGATCCAGGCATTTGCCGTGAGCATGATCCATTCGCCAACCGGGCGGCGGGCAAACTGAAGCGTCAGATCGGCATTGATATATGTCCACTCATTAAAATCGAGGCGTGAGCCGAAGCCATTGCAGTAATCGCCCGTTGCGGCGGCACGCATGAGTGGCGTGGTCGGCGCAGCCGCGAAATAGGGGCGGGCGTGATGGAACCAGACCGCTGTTCGCATATGGTCCGGCTTACTGATCGCTTCGTGGAGAGTGAGGTGCTCATTAAACCCCTCATTATAGCGTGATGGCATAGGGGCAGGTTTTCTGGCATGTGGGTTCTCTGCCGGAAGAACGCGCTCAGGCATGTCAAACTCGGCTTCCCGAATGCGAAGGCCCGAGCCGCGCGCACATTCCTTTCCATTCGCGATCAGGGTCACATCCAGCGCCTGAATATTCCGGCCCTCGCGCATAACATCTGTACGGATGTCCAGTTCACCAAGCGGGACAGGGCGTTTGAGGTCAATCGTCAGGCGCGACACCTGCATCGGAACTTTCGACGGATAGGTGTCAACGATATGCGCGATCAGGCCCGCTACCGAGCCACCATGCTGCATGGTCGGATCCCATGGGCCAGCCGTCGCATCATTGGCGATGACCTTGTCACCTTTCAGTTCGAAATAGGGATCCATGCAGAGACGCTCCGTTGGGTTGGAATACTGTCTGCAGATCAAAGGTGTCGTAAGGGGAGTCAAGTCAGTCGGCGGTTGACGCACCGAATAGAAAAAAGGGGCTCAATCGAGCCCCTTTCGGAAAATCAGTCTTCAGCAGCGCGAAGGTTTGACGCAGCAGATTTGCCTGAGCGTTTGTCTTTTTCGAGATCGTAAGAGATCCGGTCGCCTTCGTTGATCATGCCGAGTTCAGAAGTTTCGACTTTGCTGATGTGAACGAAAACGTCGTTAGAGCCGTCTTCCGGCTGAATGAATCCATAGCCTTTGGTGGTGTTAAACCACTTCACAGTTCCGGTTGCCATGTTTGGGGGTGCCTTTAAAAGTTCAGGGCAGGCGCAATTCACCTGCGGGTAGATTGAGTATCACCGAAATTGAGAGGAGGTCTTCAGCCTTGCGCAGGGTGGAGTTTGCGCGTCGCCAAATAGTGTCAGCTGAAAATCGATTGGGTCCGTGTATCGTTTTTAGGGGCTTTTGGCAAGCTGAGTATCTGCACCGTACCAAAGCTCTGTCTGGCGTGAGATCACCAGCAGAGTGGAACGGTGTCGTGGGCATCAGTCTGCGATCGGCCGGAGATTGGTGGCCAGAACTTCGCCGGGCTGACTGGTGTGATCCAGTTCGTAGAACAGGCTCTCACCTTCCAGAAGTGCGAACAGTCCGGACCTCTCTGCCGCTCTGATCTGAACAAGCACGTCGGCAGAACCGTCGTCTGGCTGAATTAATCCGAATCCTTCGTTGAGATCGAATGTCTTTACTTTACCGGTAGCCATCTTGGTCACCTCCTTCGTGCAACTCTGTAACGCCTGCAGCCCCACACATGTTTGAAAATTGGAATATTCAGACGCGAGTTGGCTCTCAGGTCGTTAGAGCGACATTCGCATTAAAACACAGATTTGAAACACTAGCGATAACCTACCGCAAGATGTGAAACATAAATCAACCTTGCGACTTGGTTCCAATTGGTCCGGAGACGGAAACGCCGGCCCCTGAAATGGGGGCCGGCGTCATAACGTCCGGTGTCGAAAGGGAAATCAGGTCCGGACGTCGAACCGGTCGGCTTCCATCACCTTCACCCAGGCCGCAATGAAGTCTTTCACAAACTTCTCGCTGGCATCATCCTGGGCATAGACTTCGGCATAGGCGCGAAGGATGGAGTTCGATCCAAAGACCAGGTCGACGCGTGTGGCCGTCCATTTCGTCTCTCCTGATTTCCGGTCTTGGATCTCGTAAAGATCGTCTTCTACCGGCTCCCAGATATTCGCCATATCCGTAAGATTGACGAAATAATCTGTCGTCAGCGCGCCTTCGCGACTGGTGAACACACCGTGTTTTGTGCCGCCATGATTGGTGCCCATGGCCCGCATGCCGCCAATGAGACAGGTCATCTCGGGCGCTGTGAGGCCGAGTAGCTGTGTCCGGTCGAGCAGCATTTCTTCAGCTTTCACAACGTAGGAATCTTTCTCCCAATTGCGATAGCCATCTGCGAGGGGTTCGAGCGGTTCGAAAGAGTCCGCATCGGTCATTTCGTCGGTGGCATCGCCGCGACCCGCAGTGAACGGCACTGTAATGTCATGACCAGCCGCCTTTGCAGCCTGTTCGACCCCGACATTGCCTGCAAGCACGATCGTGTCGGCTATGCTGGCGCCGGTTTCGCGGGCAATTGGCTCAAGAACGCTGAGCACACGGGCCAGACGCTCGGGCTCATTGCCTTCCCAGTCTTTTTGCGGGGCCAGACGGATACGTGCGCCGTTTGCGCCGCCGCGCATATCTGATCCACGATAGGTACGCGCTGAGTCCCAGGCAGTGGAGACGAGATCAGATACTGAGAGACCGCTGGCTTCGATCTTTGCTTTTACGGCATCAACATCATAACCGGTTGAGCCCACAGGCACAGGATCCTGCCAGATCAGGTCTTCAGATGGCACCCATGGTCCGAGATAGCGCACTTTCGGGCCCATGTCGCGGTGGGTGAGTTTAAACCAGGCCCGTGCGAAACAATCAGAAAAATACGCATGATCATTGCGGAATTTCTCCATGTATTCGCGATAGATGGGGTCCACCTTCATCGCCATGTCCGCATCCGTCATCATTGGCATGGTGCGCTCTGATGGATCGTCGACCTGAACCGGCATATCTTCTTCTGCGATGGTGACGGGTTTCCACTGCCAGGCACCGGCCGGGCTTTTGGTGAGTTCCCATTCATGGTCGAGCAGCATCTCAAAATAGCCGCCATCCCATTTGGTCGGGTTGGTGGTCCATGCGCCTTCCGGCCCGCCGGTCAGCGTAAAACGGCCATTGCCGGATTCATGCGGATTGTGCCAGCCAAAGCCCATACGGTGCAGCCCTTCTTCGCCTTCCGGCTCCGCGCCGAGCTTAGAGGCATCTGCATTGCCGTGGCATTTGCCGATGGTGTGACCGCCTGCGGTCAGCGCAGCGGTTTCTTCGTCATTCATGGCCATGCGTTTGAACGTCTCACGCACGTCTTTAGCAGTCATGGCCGGGTCCGGCTTACCGTTCACACCTTCCGGATTGACGTAGATCAGACCCATGACGACGGCGGCGAGCGGGTTCTCCATGGAGGCACGATCGTCGATTTCCTCATAACGGGAATCGGTCAGCCATTCCTTCTCAGAACCCCAATACGTGTCTTTCTCTGGGTGCCAGATATCTTCGCGGCCAAACCCGAACCCAAAAGTCTCAAGACCGGCGACTTCATACGCCGCATTACCGGCGAGAATGATCAGATCGGCCCAGGAAAGTTTGTTTCCGTACTTTTTCTTGATTGGCCAGAGCAGACGGCGCGCCTTGTCGAGATTGGCATTGTCCGGCCATGAATTGAGAGGTGCAAACCGCAAATTGCCAGAGCCGCCACCACCGCGTCCATCGGCGAGACGGTAAGACCCGGCCGCGTGCCAGGCCATACGAATAAACAGACCGGAATAGCTGCCCCAGTCTGCTGGCCACCAATCCTGGCTGTCTGTCACGAGCGCGTGGAGGTCTTTGCGAAGTGCGTCATAGTCGAGTTCTTTGACTGCTTCTCGATACTCAAAAGCCTCACCATAGGGCTGAACCTTTTTGTCGTGCTGATGAAGGATGTCGAAATTCAGAGATTTCGGCCACCAGGATGTGACGCCGGTCTCTCGTGATGTCAGGCCGCCGTGCATAACGGGGCATTTGCCTCCAGTGGATTGATTGCCGTCCATAATTTCTCTCCTCAGACTATGCGCGTTGTTTAAGATCCCGCTAGGCGGGCGCACTCTACCAACGCAACAGGAATCGAGAGTGTTGCGCGTTGATCGCGACCACTCTTTCGATTGCCTCAGACTACCTCAGATCTGTGACGAGGAATAATTGATTGTTTTTGTTTCAAGTATTGAGAAACTTTATATCGTCCTTCGAGGGCCGTTGGGGGCACGTCAATACACCGGGCGGCGTTGAGGTCATCGCGATTCCACCGGACAGCGAGTTCGATACTTATAAACCGGCACGACCAGGCGGTCTGCAGGTCAGGGAGACAGCATGGTCAAAACCTCGTATTTGTCAGCATTTGCGGTAACGCTTTCCGGAGCTGTGCTCCTTTCAGCTTGCACGAAGTCTGGAGAGGCTGTTGTTGAACCGACGGCAACGCAGCAGGCCGAAACAACAGCTCTGTCATGCGATGGACTTGCGTCTCTTCAGCTCGAGAATACTGTCATTCAGTCAGCTGAGCTGATGGCCGCTGGCAGCTTTCAACCACCTCCCTCAACAGGACCAGG
Source organism: Ponticaulis sp. (assembly GCA_002692725.1). Classification (GTDB taxonomy): domain Bacteria; phylum Pseudomonadota; class Alphaproteobacteria; order Caulobacterales; family Hyphomonadaceae; genus Ponticaulis. Next base: position 170,681 of record NZLU01000039.1, read on the forward strand.
CAGCCGTCCGGCCGATTATTCCAGCCTGCCGGAATTCTGCCGCGTGACAGGATCCATCAAACCCACAGAAGCCTCAGACATCCAGTTTGAAGCCTGGCTGCCCCTGACAGAAAGCTGGAATGGCCATTTCATGCAGGTCGGCAATGGCGGCGCAGCAGGTTCGCTTCTCTATAGCTCCATGGTTGAGCCTCTGAAGCGCGGCTATGCTGTGGTTCACACCGACACCGGTCATAAAGGCGCGACGGGTGATTTCAGCTGGGCATTAGGTGAGCCTGAAAAACTCACCGACTATCAATACCGTGCAGTTCGCGAACTGACGCTGACCGGCAAGGCGATTACCACAACGCGCTATGGTGAGGCGCCGGATAAAGCCTTCTGGTATGGCTGTTCGACCGGTGGTCGGCAGGGATTATTGGAGGCCCAACGTTACCCGGAAGACTATGATGCGATCGTCGCTGGTGCGCCTGCCAACAATTGGGAGCCACTTCAGCTCCTGAGTGTGCACATCACCAAAAATCTCGGTCCGGGCGGGTTTCCGGTTCAGAAGCTCGGTCTTTTGAAACAGGCTGCGATTGCGGCCTGTGACGGCGAGGACGGACTTGAAGACGGCGTCATTGCCGATCCGGAGGGCTGTAAGTTCAATCCACAGGACCTGGTCTGCGAGGCGGGGGCTGATGCGAAGTCCTGCCTGTCACAAAGTGAAGCTGCCGCCGCCAACCGGGTCTATGCCGGTGTAACCCTGAGTGACGGGTCTGTCGTCTTTCCGGGCACTGGCTTTGGCAGCGAACCCGCATGGGCCGCCTATAGCACGCCCTTCTTTCAGATTGGCACCAGCTATCTGCGCAATGTCGTGTTTGAGGACCCGGACTGGGACCCTGCCACGCTGGATGTCGACGCTGACCTAGCCCGGACCATCGAGGTCGAGCAGGGCGCAACCGCCGCCATGGACCCGGATTTATCCGCCTTTGCGGCCAATGGTGGTAAACTCCTTCTTTATCATGATCATGGTCTGGCCGATGGCATTATCTCCTATGGCAACACCATGAATTATTATGAGAGCATTCTCGAAACCATGGACGCCTCTACCGTTGAGGGCAGCATTCAATTCTTCACCGTTCCCGGAATGGGTCATTGCAGTGGCGGAGATGGTGCCTCTGAAATCGACTGGCTCACCGCCATGGAAGACTGGGTGGAGACCGGCGAGAAGCCAGAGCAGTTGGTCGCCACCAAATCCGGAGAGACTGGCTATACCCGCCCAGTCTGCACCTATCCGAACATCGTGACGTATTCCGGTGAAGGTGACGAAACTGACGCTGCAAACTTCACCTGTGAGGCCCCATGAATATGAAATCGATCCGAAGCGCTCTGACCGGCTGCGCCCTTGCGCTCACATCTGGCCTTAGCGGAGGATATGCCATGGCCGAAGACACCCCCGAATTCTCAACGCCTGAGCTGACCCATGTCATGTCAGGTCGGGTCGATATCGGCCCGCCCCGCGCTATGGGCGACACCCCGCTTGGGTCTCGCCGGGAAATTCCGATCATGGGCGGACGTTTCACTGGCCCGGACTTCAGCGCCGAGGTGCTTCCCGGCGGCTCTGACTGGCAGCTTCAACGCGCCGATGGCGGGCTTGAGATCGTGGCGGAATACACGCTGAAGACCGATGATGGCGTATTTATCAAGGTGCGGAATGCCGGCATCAGCTTCCAGGCGAGTGAGACCCGGGACAGCTACACCATGACCAGTCCGACCTTTGCAGCGCCTGCCAGCAAATACGAATGGCTGAATGAAGCTATTTTTGTCGGAACACTGAGCCTGTCGGCCGACATGCCGCCAAAAGTGGTGCTCGATTATTTCAAGGTTATGCCCGGAAACTGACTCATCGGTTTGGAGATATGGTTACAGGCGGGGCCGCCTCTTAGCGTTATCCTCCCGAAGCTCAAGGGCTCGGGAGGATATTGAGACGGTTTCAAAATGGTCAGGCCAGTCGGGGCAAGACCCAGGCACTTAAGAGTGCAATCGCCAACTCGATCGCTGTGGCAATCAGCAGGGACTGATCGGGAAGACCATCCAGCGTTATGCTGATGAGCCGTCCGACTGCGTAGGATCCATACACCAGAATGTTCAGCCAGAGGGCAACCGGCATTAACTGGGTGTTTATGGCGCCTGCAAACAGGATAAGTGCACTGACAAGCAACAAGCCTGCCGGGGCTTTGATCTCTGACATCAGGCTTGCGCTTTGCGAAAGCTCAATCTCTGATGACGCGAAAAAGTCGACCGGATTGAACAGGATAGCGACTGCGAGCCCGAACAAGATCACTCCCGAAAGGCCCAGAAGGGTGCGGGTCAGGGGGCGTTTCATGCGGAGGCCCTCCATAAACCTGATGCTGCAACGCGCCGGGCATATTGCGCAAAATCTGTCGGCGGACGGCCAAGCGCCTCGGCAATGCCATGCTGAATCTCGCTGTTCCGGCCATCAAGTACGGTCGCGAACAGATAATCGAGCAGCCAGACAACATCCTTTGGGGCACCAGACTGGCGCATGCTGTCAATGAAGGCGTCATGTGGCACAGGCACATAGTCAATCGTCCTGTTCGTCGCCTTAGAGAGCTCTTCGGCGACCTCGTGAAAGGTCAGGGCGCGTGGCCCGGTCACTTCGTAAAGGCGACCTGCATGCCCCTCCTCGGTGAGTGCCGCGACGGCAATCTCGGCAATATCGTCGAGATCGACATAGGGCTCTGGAACCAGATTCTCAGGCAGGGTGAGGCGCCCTGACTGGACCATGGACAGGAACATGCCTTCCGAGAAATTCTGGTTGAACCAGCTGGCCCGGATGACGGTTGTCTGCAGCCCGCTCTCCTGAACGATGGTTTCGCTGGCCTGCGCTTCGGTTTCGCCGCGCCCGGAGAGGAGGACTGCCCGTTGAACGCCATGCCCCAGCGCCTTGTCGACGAAAGCCTGGACCTTGTCTGTTGCGCCCGGCACCGCGAGGTCTGGCGCGTAATTGATATAGACAGATTTCACCCCGTCGAGCACCGCATCCCAACCGGCTTCATTCTCCCAGTCAAATGCCGGTGCAGCGCTTCTAGAGCCCTTGCGAACCGGAATGCCGCGCTGTGAGAGCTGGTGGCTAATACGGCTACCTGTTTTTCCTGTTGCGCCCAGAACAAGGGTCAGGGCCGGGTCAGCTTTCTTAGGTTTGAACGTTAAATTCATCATGTGCTCCTTTTCTCTGGTGGTGAACCGGATATGCAGGAGCAGGCTCAGGGCTTCTTGACCCGGCATGCCAATGTTTTGACAGACCGCGCCAAAGCCTGTCGTGACGTTCAGGATTTTACCTCCAGCCGGTAATTGCGCGGCGTCTGCCCGGCCCAGCGCTTAAAGGCCCGGGTGAAGGCGCTTTGCTCCGAAAAGCCCGTGAGAAAGGCGATTTCCGCAAGCGAGTATTCCGTGGTCTGCAACAGCCGCATGGCGAGTTCGCGCCGCGAGGCATCGATCAGCGTCTGAAAGGAGAGACCCTTCTCAGACAAACGCCGCTGAAGCGACCGCGCGCTGAGCCCGAGCGCCAGCGCAATATCATGCAGCGTCGGGATACCGCCCGACAGCGAGTGCGAGATCTGGATCCGCACCCGGTGCTCAAGCCCGATATCGTGTTCCAGCGACGCTAATTCCTGCTCGAGATGGGTTTCGAAAAAGCGGGACAAAGCCTCATCACCCAGCCGGTTGGGAAGGTCCAGAACCTCCGCCGTAAACTCGAGCGCGTCCATGCTCGCACCATACATGATAGGGCAGTCGAAATAGGCCTGATGCGCGGCTTCAGCTTCCGGCCGCTCATGCTTGAAATGCACCGCCCGTATGGCAAATGGCCCGGCACAGACTTCACGGCTGATCGCCACAATGGCCGCCAAAGTCTGCTCATTCGAAATACCCATGCCGCGCGAGGGCGTGCCCGCGCGATGATGGATGAAGTAATTTGCACTCGGCCCGGTCTTCAGCTCATAGGTGGAGACGCTGGTCAGCATGCGGCCATAGCGCTCCGCGCGATCATAGGAGGCCCGCAAAGTTGGGGCTGATTTCCAGGCGAGCCCGAAAGCCCGATAATCATCGCATGTCATGGACCCGCCAACCCGCATGGTGAGGTCAGTCTGCCCAGGATAGTGATCAGCCAGGCGTTCACACAGCGCATAATAATCTGTGTCCGGCACCATCAGTTTCGGGTCGATCGCGGCTGCCGGGTCGAGGCCAACAGATTGTAGCAGCGCATTCCGGGCAGCGTCGGCATTGGCGACACCCTCCACGGCCATGGCGATCGTCTTGTGCACAAACAAAGAGGAGATAAGGCCCATGGGTGCGCGTGTTCCGGTTCAGTCTTGTCCCAAACCTAGCCGCCGGCACAGGGGAACGGAAGCTGTGCGACAGGAGGTTCTGAAGCGAAGCAGGCAAATGCCAGAAAATTGGCTGTTTGCGCGCACATGCGCCCTTAGCCGCAGAGGCTCTCAAAGTCCTCTGCGGTGCGGATCGCAACATCATGTAAAATATGGAGGTCTTCAGCCTCGTCCTCATCGGCGTTTTCGAGAAGGTCCGGAGGCGGATCATGGGATTTTAGAGGCCTTATGCTCGACGCGGTTCTTCGCCTTCGGCTCAGCGCGTCTGCGCCGTCGCTTTGCTCGTGTGGGTGCGGTGAGCCAGGACTGAGATGGGGCGGGCTCTCGCCCGTCGCCCGGTCGGGCTCTGAAGTGAGTCTTTCGGTTTGCTCGGTGATATTTCCTCGCGTTCCGCTCGGATCACCTGCGCCTTCGCTTTGCTCGTGGGGGAGAGGGGAGCCCTGGTCCCGCCCATGAATCTGATCAGCCCAGCGGGCGGCAAGGCGTCGGCCGCGTTTGTCTACCTCCTCATAGAGCTGGTCGAGGCGTTCGAGACGAAGATAAAGGCGTTCATGAGTTGAGAGTTCGTCGTTGCGGGGCCGTCTGAAGTCCCTCGCCCCCTTCATGGGGGAGAGGGATTTAGGGTGAGGGGGCGTGCCATCGACCTCACCCCAACCCCTCTCCTGTCCAGGAGAGGGGCTTTTGATGTCCAGCGGCATGGAGATTCGAAAAGCCGGGGCCCTGGGCTCGTAAAGCGGCAGGCCGCGCACGGCGAAATGTGGGTGTATGGAGGGTTGAGGTCTGCGGGGTGTGCCCGCAGGTGGCGGCGACGGGATCGGGTGGAACCGAGCCGGTATCTTCTCATCCCGCATGGCGCGATAGGCCCGCCAGATGATCAGGCATCTGATCATATGCTCGGCACTGGCAATCATCCGTTTGAGGCGCTTCGCGTCATATCGGAACAGGCGGGGGCGTTTTGGGAAAAAATGCTCGGCGCTATTTCCTCGCGTTCCGCTCGGAGCATCTGCGCCTTCGCGTTGCTCGTGAGGGGGCGGTGAGCCACCATCTTTGTCATCCCGGATGCCTTGCAAAACGGAGTTGTGCAATGCTGGTCCGGGACCTCGTGTGAGAGGGCTTGAAGAAGGTCCCGTGTCAGCAGAGCGTAAATCCTTTCCGCACTGCGCACGGGATGACACCGCGCCCTCCGCACTCTTTTCCCGCTTCCGTTTCATCCAGTCCGGCACCGGCGAGCAGCCATAAATGCGTAGCTCTTCCAGGCGCCGGCGGATGCGGTTGTTTTGCGGGTCTGGCGCTTTCGGCTCGAGCACGCCCCAGTCTCGGGGAAAGCGATACACGCGGGTAAGGAATCGACCCACGCGGGCTGTCATGCCCTCAAATGTCAGTTCGCTCTCGTCCCGGTTCGTTGCCATGCCAGGAGTTTAAGGTGGGGTGAGAGGCGTGGGATAAGATTACCAAGGATTAGCTTTACTCGCTTCCTCAGCTTTCTGATCGGCACGGCGGCGATCGTTTCTTTCAGCTTTAAGGATCCGGACAGCGTCAGCGACTGTTTTAGGCGAGGCCCCTGGAGCAAATTCTTTTGTCACGCCTTTCAGTGTTGATGCCAGATATTCTTTCTTTATGGCATCCACTCTTGCTTCAAAGGCGGTTCGATCATTCTCCAGAGACACTAGCTCGTCGAGGAGTTTTTTAATGAGCTCAGCAGAATTCGGGGGCTTTTTGGTCGACGCCGAGGATGACTTTTTAGCAGCCCGAGGTTTTTTGGCGGGCTTCGCCAGGTGAGTGCGGACTTCGGAAATTGTGCTGCCCTTGAAGTCGGTCAGTTTGGCGTTGATATCGCTGAGTGCTTTGACTTGTGTTTTCGTCAGCCCGGTAGGCGGGTCTGAGGCAATTTCAGCGAGAATTTTTTGGAATATTTCAACGTCGTTTTTCTTGCTTCCGAACATTTCAGCCCTCGCTTACTTCTGTTGCCGCTAAAGACTCTCTCTTGGGAATCTGCATCCCCAGTTCGTCAGCGATTTCATCACCGAAGTCGCGCAATATCGAACGAATTTCTCCTGATTGAACATTGTCGTTCAAATGCCATGCGAGCGTTCGTTCAAAAGTGGCTTTTGAGAACGCGGCGCGTCTGGGGATATTTGTTTTCATCACGCGGGCTATGCCTTTGAAATCGCGAGCGAACTCATGGAGTTGCGTTTTGATCGCTTCCTCCGAGCCCGACAGTACAGATTGATTTGTCCGATTCATCACAAAAAAAGTTTTCTGAAGTGAGTGATTCAAGACCGGCAACAAGGTGTTGATACTTTGAACGAAGTTTCTCACCGCCTCAGTCGACATTCGATCAGGAATGGTCGGAATGATTAAGCTTGTCGAAGCGGTTAGAGCATTGATCGACCCAAGTGATAGCCTTGGTGGGGCATCTATGATGACCGTATCGAAGTCCATGCCGTGCTTCGTTTTGCAAGTGTGCAGAAAGCGAGACAAAAGGTATCTCGGATCTTCGTCTGTTTCTCGCAGCATCCAAGCGACCATCAACTTATTTTCGTGACTGGTGAAGCCATATCCACAAGGGATCAAGCGCGTGTTTGGCAATTGATCACCATGTAATCGAAGCAGGACATCCAGATGATGGACCTTTTCAACTGGGTCGCCTTTAAACAATGCGCTTGCCCCGTTGATTTCGAGGGAATCGAGTCCTGACAAGTTCAACATCGCCGTGGTTGCGGACCCTTGAAAGTCGAGATCGACGAGAAGCACTTTGCGGTTCAGATCTTTCTCAAAATAGGCGGCCAAATTCGTGGCGAGTGTTGATTTGCCAACACCGCCTTTGAGATTCATGACCGTCATCACCTCCAAGTCACTGGACAGAACATCTGTGTCATAGCCTGTATAAGGTTCAGGTAGATGGAGAGTCCAAAGGTCGGTGTCCCGACCTAAAAGAGAGTCTTTCAACGCATAGTATTTTCTGAGATCCTTGTTTGCGTTTGCCAGCTCTGCTTTCAGTTCATCAATTTTCTTGATGGAGAGGGTCTGCGCTTTTTCAGCGCCTTGAAGCAGTTCTCGAGTTTTTAGAAGTTCGCGCCAGTTGCGATCATTTCGCTTGCCGAGATAGTGCCCAATTTTGATGCCGACACCAACGATCGCCACGATAATTCCCGGATAAAGCCAAGTCTTTTCGATCTCGGCCATAAATCCTTGAAACGCTATCCACAGGTCTTCCATCTTCCCCACCTATTTTTGGTAGAAAAGCACGAATTAACTAATTGGCAAAGGATAAGAAAAAGCCCGGGGCGTGCCCGGGCTTTTGTGTTTGGAATGTTGGTCGAGGTCCCGTGTCTGCGAAGCGACATTTCATGCCGCATTGCGCACGCGATGACCGAACACTGTAGACCGGAAATGTAGGTCGGCTCAAGCAAAGCGGAGCCGACAGTTTTTCATAACCAATGTCGGGTTCGGCCAGCGGCCTTGACCCGACCTACGTTGTTGCTGGTGGGTTACGCCCCGGATGTTTTTAAGTCTGCTCTCGCGAACCTGCGGTTCGCATTGAGCTTGCTCAGGGCTGCTCCCGGGGCTAACCACACCCTACAGATTCCCGCTTTACACATCGAGAAAATATCGATAAACAATAAATTCTTGTTGAGCGGGGAAGCGCGTCATGGCGGGTCAATTATCGAGCCATAGCCTGGCGCGGTTGGCGGGCGGTTTGTTCCTCGCCATTATGGTGACGGCAGTTCTGGCCGAGTTTTTTATCCGCGCCGGATTGCTCGATTATACCGATGGGGCGGCGATGAGGGCGAGCCTCGCTGCGCATGAGGCGCAGTTTCGCCTGTCCATCACACTCGACCTGTTATGCTTTGTGATGATCCCGGCGATCAGCATGATCCTGTTCCGATTGTTGCACCCGGTAAACGGGTTGGCGGCGAGCTTCGGGCTGGCCTTTCGCATGGGGGAAGCCATCACCATGGTGTGCGTGGCGGTGTTCAGTGTTGGCCTGCTGACGATTTCCGGCATGACGCCAGCGGCATCAGCCGACGGGCTGGATGAGATGGCGTTTCTGCTGCTGAGATTGCATAATGGCGGCTATCATTTCGGCCTGATCTTCTGGTCGCTCGGCACGATGTTTTTTGCGCTGGCGCTGTTCCAGTCGCTCCTCGTGCCCAAGGCGCTCTCTGCGCTTGGCGTGTTTGCCGGGGTGAGCGGGCTGGTGGCGCATTTTGTGTGGCTGAACGCGCCGGAGGTTTTTGGCAGCGTGGGCGGGCTTGTTTATCTGCCTGCGTTTCTGTTCGAGGTGGGGCTGGGCCTGTGGCTGCTGGTGTTTGGCGCCGGGCGGTAGTTTTTATTGTTTTGCTCGACTGCGTTTCCTTCACCTGCGGCTCAGGGCAGTCTGCGCCTGCGCGGTCGCTTGTGGGGTGCTCCACATGAAAAAGCCCGGGCGGTGCCCGGGCTTTTGTGTTTTGGCATGTTGATCGAGATCCCCGCCTTCGCGGGGATGATCGGTAGGTTGGCTCAAGTGAAGCGGAGCCAACACGGTCATGTCGGATCCGCGCTTCGCCCTTGATCCGACCTACAACTTTTCAGTCAGCTCTGGCACCACGTTGAAGAGGTCGGCAACGAGGCCATAATCAGCCACCTGGAAGATCGGGGCTTCTTCATCCTTATTGATGGCCACGATGATTTTGGAATCTTTCATGCCCGCAAGGTGCTGAATGGCGCCTGAGATGCCGATGGCGATGTAAAGCTCTGGCGCAACGATCTTGCCGGTCTGGCCGACCTGATAATCGTTCGGCGCATAGCCCGCATCAACCGCCGCACGCGACGCGCCAATGGCGGCGCCCAGCTTGTCAGCCAGTGGGGTCATGTATTTCTCGAAGTCTTCCTCAGACCCGAGCGCCCGACCACCGGAGACGATGCGCTTGGCAGAGGTGAGTTCCGGACGATCGCTCTCAGCCAGCTCTTCAGAAATGAAGGCAGACTTGCCGGAGCCAGCTGCGCCGTCGACGGTTTCAACGGCGGCAGAGCCTGTTTCATCTGCGGCTTCAAAGGCGGTACCGCGAACGGTGACGACTTTCTTCGCGTCGGAAGATTTGACAGTCTGGATGGCGTTACCGGCATAAATCGGGCGGACGAAGGTGTCTGTGCCTTCCATGCCGATAATGTCGGAAATCTGCATGACGTCCAGCTTGGCCGCGATGCGTGGCATCACGTTTTTGCCCATTGTGGTGGCCGGCGCGAAGACCGCGTCATAGCCATCCATCATCGGAACGACGAGGGCTTCAACAGCCTCTGCGAGCATAGCCTGGTAGGCATCGCCCTCAGCGTGGAGGACTTTGCGAACGCCTGCGAGCTTCGCAGCAGCAGCGGCCACATCACCAGCGCCTTTGCCAGCGACGAGGACGTCGACATCGCCACCGAACGCGGCAGCAGCAGTGACAGTTTTCGCCGTGGCATCGCCCAGAGCGGAATTGTCGTGATCAGCAATTACGAGAACAGCCATATCAGATCGCTCCTTTAGCTTTGAGTTTGGAAATCAGCGCGTCGACATCTTCGACTTTTTCACCAGCTTCGCGGACAGGCGGCTCAGTGACCTTCACGACGGTGAGACGTGGAGTTACGTCGACGCCGTAATCACCGATCTCTTTCATGTCGATCGGCTTTTTCTTCGCCTTCATGATGTTTGGCAGAGACGCATAGCGCGGCTCGTTCAGACGAAGGTCAGTGGTGACGATGGCTGGCATGTCGAGGCCAACGGTTTGCAGACCGCCATCGACTTCGCGGGTGACGTTGCATTTGCCGTCAGCGATTTCGACTTTGTTGGCGAATGTGCCTTGTGGCCAGTCGAGCAGAGCGCCGAGCATCTGGCCGGTCTGGTTGGAATCGTCATCAATGGCCTGCTTGCCGAGGATGACCAGCTCAGGGCTTTCCTCTTCGACGACAGCTTTGAGAAGCTTGGCAATGCCGAGTGGCTCAGGCATCTCGTCGGTCTTGATCAGAATGCCGCGATCCGCGCCCATAGCGAGGGCTGTGCGGATGGTTTCCTGCGCCTGTTGCGGGCCGATAGATACGACCACAACTTCCGTTGCTGTGCCGGCTTCTTTCAGGCGAACCGCTTCTTCGACGGAGATTTCGTCGAATGGGTTCATGGACATTTTGACGTTGGCAAGATCGACACCGGACTGGTCCGGCTTGACGCGGGCCTTCACATTATAGTCGATCACCCGTTTGACCGGGACTAGGACCTTCATGGCGTTCTCCGTGATCACCGCTGGAATGGATTTCCAACTTATATTTATGTGCGTTTGTCCGGGTTTCCAGCAAACGTTCGCTGCAGGTGCTAATAGCTCGGGCGTGAGGCGTCAAGCGAACGGTTGGAAGCGCGACTATTCCTCGCAGGCATATTCTCCGCGCTGCACTATTCGGCACACGGTTGGATCAGAATTTTGTGCGGACAGAGATACGCGCATTCAGAGGGGCGCCGGTCGAAATATTGGAGTTCGAGTGGGCATCCGGGAAGTAGGCTTCGTCGAAAAGATTTTCGATATTAAGCTGCAAAATCGTGCCGTTATCGAGCTCATAAATTGCGGCGGCGTCCACGCGAGTGTAGTCGGGAATAGTGACGGCATTCCCGGAATTGACGAAGAACTCATCCTGATAAGTGAGGCCAAGTCCAAACGAAAGTGCTTCGGTGGCGTTATATCTGTTCCAGATAGAGAACATGTTTTTTGGCACCTGGCCGGTTTCGCGGCCATCATCGCTGCCGCCAACAATTTTGCTGTTGAGCCAGGAATAGCCGGCGTCCACGGTCCAACGCTCGGTAAGGTTGCCGCTGAGCTGGATTTCGAAGCCTTTCGTTTCGGTGATAGCGAGGAAACGGTTCTCGGCATCAGCGGTCGCGAGGCTGGTGTCGCGGTCGAGCTGGAACAGCGCGGTTGTGAGGCTGAGGTCTGACGCGACATCCCATTTGAGGCCGATTTCTGTGTTCTCGAATGCCTCTGGTGAAAGTTCCTCGGTAGAGGCGCTGAGGGTCAGAAACTGGTCGCCAGATCTTGGCAGGAAGGATTTCGAATAGCTGAGATAGGCCGAGATATGGTCAACCGGTTTGTAAATCAGGCCAAGTCGCGGAGAGACCTCTTCATCGGTCCGGGAGAAGGGCATGCCAGCGATGAAGTCCTGTACGTCAATCTCGAACTGGTCAAAGCGCAGGCCGGCAATGACTTTGAAATGGTCGCCAATGTCGATCTGATCCTGCGCGTAAAGGGAGAGCACCTGAACATCAGAGGCGCGGTTACGGACCGGATCAGAGAAGGCGAAGGCCGGAATATCGAGCGGAGAGGTGATGGCAATAGTCGTCTGGTCGTCCTGAGTGTCCGAAAAGACATTGTCTTTGCGGGCATTTGTCGTGTCCTGATCGGCATATTCCAGACCGACAAGGACGACATGATCTGTGCCGCCCAGAGATCCCTCGGCAATGAGGTTTGCCTGAAAGATTAGGTTCTGGCGTTCGGTTGTGTCTTTATATCCATCAAGCGTGACGAGGCCTGCACTGGTGTCGATACCGGCCGGGTAAAGGTTCTGATAGAGCTTGTCATAGTCAGCATATTGAATTGTGGCATTACCGGATAAGGTTTCAGTGAATGAATGGTCGAGACGCGCGCGCAGGATGTGCGCCTGCAGGGTGGTGCGATTTTCAGACGGGCTGCCGAAGAAGAAATTTTCAAAGCCCTCGACCGGACGGCCATTTTCGGACGGTACACCGCGATCCACCACACGGTCATCATCGACGAATTCGTAAGAGAAAAGCAGGTCGGTGTCGGGGGTGAGTTCCTGCAGATAGGTCGGGTTGATCGCGAAGCGATTGCCGTCAAACTGGTTTCGATGATTGTTCAGCGCCTCGGCGAAAGCATTCACGCGGAAGCCTGAGGTTTCGGTCAGTGGCGTGTTGAAGTCGAGCGTGCCGGAAAGCTCGCCAAATGTGTCAGCGCTGAGTGAGACGCCGCGAATACTCTCATCCAGTTGTGGGCGTTTGGTGACCCGGTTAACGATACCGCCACCGCCGCCGCGACCGAAAATCATCGCGTTTGAACCCCGCAGGATTTCGATCTGTTCAATATTATAGAGCGGGCGGAAATATTGAACGTCATCGCGCAGGCCATCGATGAAAAAGTCCGCGGTTGTGGTCTGGCCGCGCAGGGTGATCTGGTCACGATGGCCCTCGCCCTGGCCGACTGAAGCGCCGGGCGTATAGCGCAGAATATCGCCCACATTGGTGAAGCCTTGTTCGGCAATCTGATCTGCTGACACCACGGAAAGTGACTGAGGTACATTGATAATCGGAGTCAGGGTTTTGGTACCGGAGAATTTCTCATTGGTGAGGTAAGTCCCTTCAACCTCGATCGGATCCAGACGCCGCTCACCATCAGCAGCATCATCCGCCAATGCGACACTGGTCAGCGCGGTAGAGAGGATAAGACTGGCGCTGAGTTTGAGGGGGTGGGAAAATAACATGGACGGCCTCTGAATGAGAATGATTATCAGCCGCGTCCTTAGACTCATTGAGAATAATTATGCAACGCATTCTCAATGAGCGTAGCCGCCTTTTGAGAATGCGTTGTATTATGGCCACATGGCAGAGCGGTAGTTCCACCGAATCTCGTCCGACAGTATGCGCCCTCACTATCCACAGGCCTTAGTCCGGGGTGCCTTTGGCGAGGAGTTCGTCGCGGCGAGCACCTGAGAGCATGCCTTTGAGAAAGCCGTATGAGCCGGGGCCCTGAAGCTCTTCTGCGGCAGACACGAGCGTGCCGAGAATGGTGGTATGCAGGCTTGAGCCGAGAGAGATGCGGCGGACGCCGATGTCTGCCAGCTCCTCAATTGTGTGCTTAGCGAGGGAGGGGCCGAGCACATTCAGAGGGTGGTCAATCTCGGCAAGGACGGATTTGACCGCATCAAGGTCTGGCAGAAAGGGGGCGTAGAGCACATGGGCGCCGGCTTCCTGATAGGCCTGAAGTCGTTTGATTGTATCAGCGAGATCCGGTTGATTATGGAGATAATTTTCCGCCCGGCCCGTCACGAGAAAAGGAAAGGGCAACGCATTGGCGACCTCAACAGCTGCGCGGACGCGTTCGGTCGCTGCGTCAGGGGCATAAATGACGTCGTTCTCGGGGTCGTAATCTTCGATTGAACCGCCAACAAGACCGGCCTCTGCTGCGAGTCGGATGGTCTCAGCGCAGTCTTCCGGCGGGTGGCCATAACCGTTCTCAAGATCGGCTGCCATGGGCAGATTGACGCTGGCGCAGAGCTGGCGGCAATGCTCCATCTTCATCTCGCGGGTGATCTGATAGTCGAGCACGCCAATAGCGTTGGCAAAGCCCTGGCTGGTGGTGGCGAGGGCAGGGAAACCAAGCCCTGCAAGCATGCGGGCAGACCCGACATCCCAGGGGTTCGGAAAGACAAAGCATCCGCTTTCGTGCAGGGCCTGAAACTCGGCGGCTTTTTCGCTTTGCGTTTTCATTGTGGGTCTCCCGTTTCTGAGGCGAGTATGGCGGGACGTGTCATCGCTCACCACCCGGATATTGCGTATGAGAACGGGCTTGTGTTTGCGCTGTCCTTACGACTGCTCGATGACATTTCTTTCCCCAGAACAAGTCCCGGGTCAGGTCATCTGCGCCTTCGCGTTGCTCGTGGGGCTCTCCACGCAAGCGACTGCGTAGGCACGGTTGGCTATGTTGGTACCAGATCCCGGTTCCGAACCCCTCTTCTGGACAGGAGAGGGGCAGGGGTGAGGTCGAACATAAGACCCTTACCAATTTCCCCCACCTCACCCTCGATCCCTCTCCTCCCCAGTGAGGAGAGGGAGGCGCTCTTCGCCAACCTCAAACCTTCTTCACAAAAATCCGGTCCTCATGGCGGATGAAGCCCTCGCGGGCGGCATAGGCGAGAGCGGCCTGGGCTTTGTCATCTGTCTTGAGCTTCAGTTTGTATTGTTCGTAGTCGGCGAGAGAGGCGCAATTGGGCGCGTCGTGAAGCAAAATCGCGCGTCGTGGTGTTCAGCCCGGAAGGTGAAATGCGGTTTCGGAAATGGCTAGCCTAATCTGATACCGCCCTTGCAATACTGAACTTTTAACGCTCACATCTTTCTCAGAAAAAAGAATCTGGAGGCAAAGATGAAGACAGCAATTCTGGCGAGTGCACTGGCAATCGGCGCGATGGCAATCAGCTCCGCCGCGCAGGCGCAGGAAAAATTGATCGGTGAAGTATTCATGACGGGCGCGAATTTCTGCCCTCGTGGTACGGCGATGGCTGATGGCCAACTGCTTCCTATCAGTCAATACTCCGCATTGTTCTCACTATACGGGACCAATTATGGTGGAGATGGGCGGACGACATTTGGTCTGCCTGATCTTCGAGGACGCGCGCCCATGCATCAGGGGCGCGGACCCGGGCTGACGGATCGCAGGCTTGGACAAAAGTTCGGTGCTGAAACGACGACGTTGACCGTGTCGAACATGCCTTCGCACACTCACCAGACGCCGAATGCGGGGACACCTGAGACCTTTATGGTCGCACCGGGTTCAGAGGAAATTGAGGTGATGACGCCGTCTACAGATTCGACGACTTCGACCGCAAACACAGGCTTAAATCAGAATTTCAACAATATACCACCTGTGCTGGTGATGAATTACTGTGTTGTCATCGACGGCATTTATCCGTCTCGCAACTAAGCGGCTTCATCGAATTGATGCCGTGATACAAGGATTTGTCATTTCTCCTGAAACTGGCTC
This sequence comes from Ponticaulis sp., assembly GCA_002692725.1. Classification (GTDB taxonomy): domain Bacteria; phylum Pseudomonadota; class Alphaproteobacteria; order Caulobacterales; family Hyphomonadaceae; genus Ponticaulis. The sequence goes on from NZLU01000039.1 coordinate 185,841, forward strand.
AAATGACTGGGCTCAATCATTGGGAGGAATGAGATGAAGTCCGTGAAACTGATCGCTGCGGCGACCCTGGTATCTGGCATGGCCGCTCCAGCGGCCATCGCGCAGTCCTATGATTCCTATCTGGCGAATGTGTTCTTAACAGCGGCCAATTTTTGTCCGCGCGGTTCGTCTGAGGCTGCAGGGCAGATCATGGCGATTTCCCAGAACCAGGCCTTGTTCTCCCTTCTGGGGACGCAATATGGCGGCGATGGTCGGACGACTTTTGCGCTGCCAGATCTGCGAAAAGCGGTTCCCATCGGTGCGGGTGCTATCTTTAACGGACCGTCCGTGACTCAGGGGGAAGAAGGCAAACTGGCAGAGACCACAGCCGACGACACACCGAGTGTCGGAACGGTTGCGCTGAAATACTGTATTGTCACAGAGGGCGTGTTTCCGTCGCGGAATTAATTCAGCGGTTCGCGCCGGGCACCCATTTGACGTCGCGCTTACCATTCTCATTGGCGCGACGGGCGGCCACGAAGAGCCAGTCTGAGAGCCGATTGATATAGGCCATGGCCTCATCTGAGATAACTTCATCGTCTGACTGATAGGCCTCGGCGACATGGCGTTCCGCCCGTCGTGCGGTTGATCGCGCCATGTGTAAATGGGCCGCCAGCGCTGACCCGCCCGGCAGGACAAAGCTGTCCAACGGTGCGATATCGGCATTCATCTCGTCAATTTCGCGCTCAAGCCGTTCGACCTGCCCAAGGGTGACGCGCAATGGCTCCCAGCCGAGATCCTTGCCGCGATCGGGTGTGGCAAGGTCGGCGCCGAGGTCAAACAGATCATTCTGAATGCGGGTGAGGGCGGTTTTGATCCAGGCATCAAATCCGGTTTCGCGAACGGCGAGACCGAGCACAGAGTTTGTCTCATCGACGGCACCATAAGCGGCAACGCGCGGGCACCATTTGTCGACCGGTTCACCTGTCGCCAGTCGTGTTTGCCCCTTATCGCCGGTTTTGGTGTAGATTTTGTCGAGTTTGACCATTTCGAAGATGCTCCTTGCGATGTCTCGCTTTCAGCTCGACGCAAGTGCGCCTGCGCGGTGCTTGTGTGGTGCGCAGAATTACGAGCGCAGCGAAGGCGCAGAATGCGCGAACTTGAGAACACAGCATTCGAGCAAACTCAAGAGCTGTGCCTGCGCCTTGCTTGTGAGGGCAATGAACTACGAGCGCAGCGACGGCGCAAGGCGTCCGAGCGGAAAGCGAGGAATCCGCCTGAGCATATCCCAAAACTGCGCCTGCGCGGTGCTTGTGTGGTGCGCAGAATTACGAGCGCAGCGAAGGCGCAGAATGCGCGAACTTGAGAGCACAGCATTCGAGCAAACTCAAGAGCTGTGCCTGCGCGTTGCTTGTGAGGGCAATGAACTACGAGCGCAGCGAAGGCGCAAGGCGTCCGAGCGGAAAGCGAGGAAACCGCCCGAGCATATCCCAAAACTGCGCCTGCGCGGTGCTTGTGTGGTGCTCTACACGACCAAGGGTCGGGCGCAGGCGAGTTGAGCGTATGCGAAACGGCTGAGCCGAGCAAAAGTAAACTTAAAAACTGATCGCGCCGGATACAAAACCAACAGCCACCAGAATGATGATGGCGACGAATTGAATAATCACCCGGAGGCGCATCAGCTTGTTCGATTTGGAGGCCTGATCCGGATCAGTGTTGATCAGATTGATGATCCCCATGGCCAGAATGACCAAAAGGGCACCCATGGCGCAGTACAGTGCAATTGTGAGGGTCTGTTCCATGCTCGCTCCGTCTGTGTTGATGCTGATATGGACCGAAACGGATTGAATTCACAGGGGGTGCGACGAAGAAAGCCAGATGCCGAAGTTTCATGGCTTGGGTGCCCTGCCATACTGACAAATGCACAAATGTCTGGTTTGATATGCTGATTGGGTTGGAAATCGGGACGCAGGCAAGATGGCAGACATTTTTGTCAGTTATAAACGGCAGGATGAAGAGCAAAAAGGGCGGGTCACGCCCATCGTGCAGGCCTTGGAAGCCGAAGGGTTTGACGTCTTTTACGATGTCTCTGTGCCGCCCGGTTCGACCTGGGAACAGGTGATTCAATCCAAAATCGACCAGTCGAAATGCGTTCTGGTTCTGTGGTCTGAAGCAAGCGTTGCGTCAGACTGGGTGAAGGAAGAAGCCGAAATCGCCAAAGAGGGCGACAAGATCATTCCAGTCTTTCTGGATCCGGTGCGGGCACCTTTTGGCTTCAGCCGGATTGAAGGCGCCAATCTGGTCGGCTGGGATGGTGATCTCGAGAATGTGGAGTGGACGAATCTCGTCGCTGCCGTGAAGGCCATGATCGGTCAGCCCAGCAAGCCGAAGAAAGAGGCGGTGTCCAAAGTGGCCATGCCCATAACCACGACATCAAAACCCTCGACGCCAAAAGGAAATTCCGGTTCAGGCGGCGCCGGGAAAGTCGCGATTGCGGCGCTTGTCCTGGCCATTATTGGCGCAGGTAGTTTTTTCGTCTTTCAAGCCATGCAGGAGCCACAGCGGACCAAGCCGGAGCGGGACGCGATTGCCGAAGCGGAAGAGGTGAGGGAATCCACAAACGAGGATTACCGCGCCCAGGCGAAAGAAATGTTTTCGAGCGCGCTCGATCAGAACTCCATTGAAGGGTTTGAGGCGTTTATCAGAAGATTTCCGGACAGCGAGTATGTGGAGGAAGCCAAAGCCCTGATCGAGCGATTAAAGCTGGCTGCGGCCGCGGAAACGCCCACGCCGACGCCCCAGACCCCTGGTGTGATTTCAGACGCCGTGGCGGCCCGACTTCAGGCGCGCCTCAGAGAAGATTGTATCGGTATTGCGGGTCCTGTTGAGGTGCAGGCGCTGCCAAATAATGGCGGCTATCGCCTCGTCGACACGGGCCGAAATACTGTTCTGATCTCGTCATCGGGCACGGCCGCGCGGGCAGAAATGTATCAGGCCCGCAATTTGGTGAATGGCTATGAGCTTAAATATCAGTGTTTTGTGGGTCGTCCGAACGCGCCTTTGTCGTATTGGAAGAGCAATAGCGGGCTGCCATCCGGGCGGGCGCGAGGAGAAGATTGCTTGTCGATAGAGCCCACCAAACTCGACGTAAGAGAGCGTGGCGGCATGTTTTATCTCTATTCAGACGCCTCGTCGCTTGTTCGATTTGATAATGCAGAAGACGCGAAACAGGCGATGGATGTCCTTACGGCCTATCGGGCCAGCCAGATTTGTTATGTCGGTCGGCCCGACCCGAGCATGATGTATCTGAAGTAACGGGACGAGATCCAAAGCTGTATGTTACTCTCCTGGAAGTACAAATTCCTGTTCATTCACGTGGCGAAAACAGGCGGCACAGCGCTGACCGAGGCGCTGGCGCCATTTGCACGTCGGGAAGATCAGATTGCCCATATTGGTGGGCGGATTCCGCTGGTGAACCGCATGCTTGAGCTCTGGTCCGGTGATCAGAACATGATTGAGAAAGTGACCGGTTTCGACGCCCATGTCAGGTATCACGAGCTGACCCATCGATTTGGTGAAGACCGGTTTGCAGACCTTTTTAAATTTGCATTTGTGCGCAATCCGTTTTCCCGAACCTATAGTCTCTATTCCCACATTACGCGCTCACCCGAACATCGCTGGTTTGAGCTGGTAAAGCAGAAGCGCTTTGAGGAGATGCTGCCTCTGATGATTGAAGAGGACTGGATCACGCAAGCGCCCTTCTTTTGCGCATGGGAGAGCCTTGAGTCCGGCATGGATTTCATTGGTGCGTTTGAACGCATGGATGCGGATGTCGACCTGATCGTGGACCGGCTGGGACTGGAGAAAAAAATCAGGTTGAAGCGGCGGAATGTTGACCCCAAGCCCATGCCTGAACTGCGGGCTCAATACGGCGATCAGCTGGACATGTTTCTGGACGCGACGCGGGCCGAGTTTGAGCTGTTTGGCTATTCAACTGATGTCGACCGGGCGCACGAGCCGCCTAATGGTGTGGGTCTGCGTTGATCTTGTGGCATTTGCCGCATTTTACAACAAGGCCATGCGCATCATGGTGTGAAACGTTGACGAACAGCTTGGTTTTGCAGGCACCGCAGCGATAGGTTTCGTTGCCCTCGCCGGTTTTGACCGGTGTACCTGCGGTGTGTTCAAGAATGGAGCTGGCCGCGACGGCGTCAGCGGGAACGATTTTCATATCAAACTGCGGCATGCGTGAACTTTCTGACCATAGGGTTTGGTGATCAGTTTCCCTTAGTCGCGGGAAAGGTCAATGGAATTGAGCTAGTCGCCTGTGTTGCCGGCCTCGGTGAAGGCGATTGCGGCGAGTGTTTCGAACGACCGGGCTTCGGCGGCCTGGGGCACGACTTCAAAATAATGGCTTTCGTCACAGTCCCAGTCGGCTGCGTAGGTCTCGATGATGTCAGCTGCGCCCGCATCCACGCCGCGCTTCTTGCCGAATTCAATGCGGGAGATGAGGCAGGCAATTGCGTCAGTCTCTGGTTTCAGCGCGACGGAATAGTAGGAGAACACGCTGTCTGTGCTTCCGGGAGGGGCTTGTTCACCATAGCCGACCACGACGCCAATCGGTTCGTCACCCGCGAGGATCCAGTCCAGTCCTTGTGAAGGTTTGCCATACGGGCCGAAGCCACCAAAGGGGAGCGTGCCCGAGTCGGTGCCATCCGGCGCTTTGAAGGCGAGAGAGGTGGAGTTCGCATATTCGTGCAGCACTGCCGTCCAGCCGCCCGGGCCGGTACAGTCTGAAATGACATGCAGACTTGCAGACGGGGCACCATAATCGCCTGAGACAAGCGCGCAGCTGTCTTCGTCAAGTGTGGTGCGCTCCTGAGTGATTTCTGAAGGAGGCGTGGCGCTCGCCGGATATGCGACCAGACTGCTTGCAGCGAAAACAAACGCAAATCGTCTCAACATGGTGAACTTCCCTTCAGCCTTAGATCCAAGCTAGTCGGCAAAGCGAGGCGATAACAAGGCAAAAAGACAGCGTTTACAGATCTTTTGCAGAGCTGCGTTATTCGCGAGGCTCGCCGGTTTTCTTTTTCTTCGGCTTTGGCGATGGCAGGGCGGCCGTGGTGATGCGCAGGAGTTCCGAGACCCATTCGGCATCTTCAAGCTGGTCGCCATTAATGCGGAACTGATCCTTCGCGCCGGGATAAGGCGGGCCCATCTCCTGATCCGGTGTATAGGCGTGGCCTTGTTTGGTCGGCTTGATGAAAAGCTCATTATCGCAGATGGAGGCGACGAATTTACCATCGCAATAGACGCCATATTCACCGAACATTTTACGCGCAGAGACCTCGCCTGCGCCTGCGAGTTGTTCGAGAATATAGTCCACTGTTTCCTGAGAAGAGGCCATGTCGCGGGTCCGGTCGATTGTGTGCCGTCAGCTTGACAGCCTGATGAGATATAGGAACTTGCCAGAGAGTCACTTCATCGAAAGGCCTGGCATGTTCCGTTTCGTACAAACCATTGCGACCTGCACAATTCTGGCAGCAATCAGCGGAGGCGTGAGTGGGCTGGCGCAAGCGCAAACGCCTGCCGGGCCTGAGGCTGCCAGCCAGCCACCGAGCACGCCAGAGGCTCAGTATCAGCAATATTGTGCGCTCTGTCATGGTGAAGACAGGGCCGGATATGCCAATGATGATGCGCCGTCTCTGAACACAAAATCCATGTTCGCGCTGTCTGTCCTGCCGCTCTACAACGCTGCCTATTATGGCCGACCCGGCACCACGATGGGGCCCTATGGAGAGGATATGGGCGGACCGCTCAGCTCAGATGATCTCTACCAGATGATGATGTGGCTTTCGAGAGAAGCGGGTGTGCCGCCCGGGCGTCCACCGGCCAATGCGCTGGACCCTGTGGTCGGCGATCTGGCTGAGGGCGAAGCGCTATATCAGGAAAACTGCGCCATGTGTCATGGCTCGGAAGGGGAGGGCCATGGGCCTGAGGCTCCGGGGACGGCGCTGGGGAACCCGACCATGCTGGCCACCTCACCAGATCTGTTTCTGAAGATCGCCATTACCGAAGGCCGTGAGGGCACGCAGATGCCGGCCTTCAAGAACATGCTGACGGAGGAGGACATCAACTCCATCACGGCGTTTCTGCGGTCGCGCGCCTCGGGATGGGATGTTGAAATGGCGAGTTATGACGCGCCGCCATCGCTCGAGAATATCGTGCTCAACCCGGAAGGTGAAGCGCCGGAGTTTGAGCTGGATCGCGGGCGGTATATTTCGTCAGAGCAATTGAATCGCGCGTTGTCGGAAGGCCGGAAAATGGTTCTGATCGATACGCGCGTTCCGTATTTCTGGGCGATGGCGCATATTAAAGGCTCGCTGCCCGTGCCGTATTATTCGGAGCGAAGTGAGTTTCTCAGCAATATTCCAAATGATGGCACCTGGGTCGTCGCCTATTGCGAATGTCCGCGCGCGGCGGCGGATGCGACGGTCAGCAAGTTGCGAGAGCTTGGTTACGAGAACACGGCCGTACTTTATGAGGGCTATGCGGGTTGGACCGCGAAGGGCTTTCCGATCTCCGTGGGTAAGGTGGAGTAGGGGCTGGCGAGCAGCCCCCTTCTTAATTAGTTCGCCGTGTCGAGCACCCGGCGGGCGATGACCATGGCCTGTACCTCACCTGCGCCCTCAAAGATGTTGAGAATGCGGGCGTCAGCCAGCACGCGTGAAATCGGATATTCCATCGCAAAACCATTGCCGCCATGGATCTGCAAGGCATTGTCGGCGGCTGCCCAGGCGACGCGTGCGCCAAGGAGCTTCGCCATACCCGCTTCGAGGTCACAGCGCTTGCCGGAGTCTTTCTGGCGGGCGGAGAAATAGGTCAGCTGACGCACGCCGATCAGTTCAGCCGCCATCATGACCAGCTTGTTCGAAACGCGCGGGAATTCATAGATCGGACGACCAAACTGTACCCGGTCGAGCGCATAGCGCAGGCCGAGTTCCAGCGCGCATTGCGCCACACCAATGGCGCGGGCGGCAGTCTGGATGCGAGCGCCTTCGAAAGTGGCCATAAGGTGTTTGAATCCCATGCCTTCGACTTCGCCGAGGAGGTTTTTGGCCGGGACTTCGAACGCGTCAAAGCCGATTTCATATTCCTTCATGCCGCGATACCCGAGCACTTCGATCTCGCCACCGGTCATGCCGTCGGCCGGGAATGGATTGGCATCATCGCCGCGCGGCTTTTCGCAGAGGAACATGGAAAGGCCGGAGAAATTGTTCGTGGCCGGGTCTGTCCGTGTCAGGACTGTCATCAGATCGGCGCGGACCGGATGGGTGATCCAGGTCTTGTTACCGGTGATCTTATAGGTGTCGCCATCTTTGACGGCGCGGGTTTTGAGCGAGCCGAGATCGGAGCCTGTGTTCGGCTCGGTGAAAACGGCTGTTGGCAGGATTTCGCCAGACGCAATGGCCGGAAGGTATTTCTCTTTCTGCTCATCGGTGCCGCCAATGAGGATCAGCTCGCCTGCGATTTCAGAGCGAGTGCCGAGCGAACCTGTGCCGATATAAGCGCGGGAAAGTTCTTCCGAGACCACGCACATGGAGGTTTTGCCCATGCCAAGACCGCCATACTCCTCGGGGATGGTGAGGCCGAACACGCCCATTTCAGACATCTCATTCACGACATCCATCGGGATATAGTCGTTTTTGAGGTGCCATTCATGCGCATGCGGAACGATACGGTCGTCAGAATAGCGACGGAACTGATCGCGGATCATGTCGAGGGTTTCATCCAGCCCGGTATTCTCGACCGTGGCACGGCCAAGCGCATCGGGTAGATGTTTGGCGGCCGCAGCCATAACCGCAGGCGTTTTGCCTTCTGCGAGGAAGCGCTGAACCGAAGGCGCAGACTGGAGCGTATTGGCCGCGTCCGTGACTTCGAGGTCTGAGGCGCGGATGACTTCGCCCTGGTTCATCGGAATGCCGCCAATCAGCTGGGCGCAGTATTCCGAGAACAGGATCTGAGAGAGAAGCGCTTCGATCTCGCCGAACTTGCCCTCATCGGACAGACGCCGCGCCCAGTGCTCAACCTCGCGGAGAGTTTCGCCATAAGTGGCGATCCAGCCAAAGCCGTGGGCGGCGTGTTGTTCGAGGTCCATCTTGGTCCGGTCGACCTTCTCCCCGGTGGAGACCCGGGAGTAGAGCGCTGATTTCGCATCTGCAACATACTTATCGACGGCTGTGACGGCGTCGGCCATGCATGAAAGAAGCTCTGGCATAACTATACTGTTCGTGGCCATATTGGCCTCTGTGGCGGGCAGATTCATTCTCGCTCTCCTGTCATCCCCGTGACGTGTTTGCGCAGCGGCATATTTATGTCTGTGCTGCAATGCAATGAAACACTCGTTTTAGATCGGTCCGGGCAAAACTCAAGCACTCAGAGGTGACGCTTTCGTCGCACGTGCCGAAATGAAGTCGGAACGAAACGGGCTTAGCCACGTAGGTTCAGGGAATGGAGCCCTGAATGTCTTATATCAAAAAGCGCCTCTATGAGGGCGAAACCATCTGCCATCGCGGCGAGTTTCACTGGCTACAGGTCTGGGGCGCCTGGTTTGCGCTGTTCGGGCTCGGCATATTTCTCATCGGAATTTATATCTGGGCGAAAATGATGATCAAATTCGCCACAGTCGAGTTTGTCGTCACCAATCGACGCATTGTCCTGAAGAAGGGATTTCTGACGGCACGTATGGACGAGCTGGAGCTCGACGCCATTGAAGGCGGCCATGTGCGACAAGGGTTCCTCGGCCGAATTTTTGGCTATGGCGACGTGCACTACACGGGACGCGGGAGCTATACGCTGGACTTGCCGGTGATGGCGCAACCGGGTGAGTTTGTTGCGCAGGCCGAAAAAGCGCGTGCCGCCTCTGAGGAAGTGCCATTCAACCAACTAGCGGATGAGTTACACGACGATATGGAAGGGGTTGTACAACGCGCCGCCGGGTTAAAGCGGAGGCAGGCCGGCGTACCTGACGACACCATTGGGCAGCCGCAATTTCGTTAACGCAAAAACATCGCCTGGAGGGGTGGTTTTAACGCTGGAGGCCGGTCGGAAAGACTTGGACCAGCAAAAGTCATTAAAATAAAGTAAAGACGGGTAAATATTGGTAAATAAAGCAAGTCGTTTTGTTAACGAACTGCGTGTAGATCAATTTTCGTTAAATTTATATGAATATTCTCAGAGCGTGAAACGCCTTTTCTTGCGTGATGGAGAGTATTTATGAACCCCTATAACCGTTTCGGATTGTTTTCGAGCAGCGTCACCGCTGCCATTATGCTGACATTGTTAACCTTTTCCGCCCGCCCTTTGATGGACGGGTTTGCGGCTCTGGAAGGTTCGGTGATGAGCCAGTCACTTGGTGTGGCGGCCCTGCTTGCTGTTCTTGTGGTCTTCTGGATGGCCTTTACGGAAGTGATTTTGCCGAGCCTGTTCCGAATGAATGCGGTTCGGAAGCTGATCCTTGGCAAATACTATATCGAAGGCACCTGGTTGCAGGCCGAGAAGAGCCAGTCCGGGCCACGGATCGCCGTGATCGACATTCAACCAAATGGCAAGAGCTTCACCTTTTCAGGCTATACGCTGGATGAGGATATGGACATCAATTCGAATGTGCTGATTGAGCTTTCTGATTTTTCCTGGCCATTCCTGACCTTCAAATATCGGAATTCTCTGTCTGATGGCGCTGATGGTCAGCGTGAAGGCGTGGGCGAAGTTCAGTTTGAGATGAACACCAAAGCTGCGCGACGCTTTAACGGTTTTTCCCAATTCATCAAGAATGACGAGCGCATCCGCCTTGAAGGGGCTAAGCTCGTTCGCTCTCGAGAGATCAATCTTCTGCGCACGCTGCAGGGACGCGAAGAGATCATTGAAAGCTATTGGGATCAGTTCTTCGGCCGCAAAGAGCGCCGCCTGAAGGCGCGCAACGCTGTAAAGGCCGCAACGCAGCGGAAAGACAGTGCGCGCCCGGCACAACAGGAGCCTGAGGCGAGTGCCGTCAGCAAACCTGTCGAGCCGACTATGCCGGTTGATCGCGAGCTTGTTTCTGTTGCGGAAGCCATGCAGGCGGCACCAACAGAAGACCGCCGCACAGGTACACAGGACCGCCCTGAGACACTTGAAGACGCAATTATTCCGCGTCGCCGCGTGTCTGACTGGGCTGATGACGAAGGCGCAACCGCGTCAGTTGAGGTGAAGTCGGAAGAGCCGGTCGCTCCAAAGCCGGACGAGAAAAAGCCCTCAGCCGTCGCGCTTGCCGGTCAGAAACTGGCGCAGAAACACCGGATGTAGGTCAAACCCATTCAGGCAAGAATGTCTGGCGAGTAGAGTGCTTCCCCAACCGCGTGCCAGAAGGCGCGCGGTTTTTTGTTTCAGCTCCGCCAGCGGAGTGTGCGGGGTTCAATCGGGTTTTCGAATTCGGTCTCGTCAGTGCGCGTTTTGACCCAGGCACGTTTGAGGGTCTGATACCATTTCGCCTGCACGTCGATATCGTCGATCCAGAGCATGTTTTTCTGATATTTCATGCCCTCATTCTGGAGATCGACCATGGTGCCGTCCTGATTAAGGAACATGCGGGCCGCAGGAATGAGTATGGGCTTCATGACATCAAGCAGAGGCGAGCTGTTCCAATAGGTCACTTGCGTGATGCGGGTCTTTTTTGGTTCGATCGGCGTCAGGCAGGTGAGGGTGAAGAGACGTACTTTTTCATTCTCGACGACTTCCCAGCGAAAGCCGGGAATCTGAAAGGCGATTTCGGTGGTCACTTTACCGCCAAAGAGCGCCTTATAGGCAAGCGAATTGCCGGAGGGCTGGTGTTTGGCAATCGTCCAGCCGCGTGTGATCGGCTCGAACGGCTTCTCCTTCACGCGAAAACCTGAAGAGGGCGGACGCCACCACCATTGATTATGCACAAAAGGCACGTGGGCCGGGTCCATCAGGCCGACGACGGCATCGTCCATATGGGCGTTGAAGATTTCCGAGACGACGAATTTGGGTTTGTCCGGCAGCGTGCCGAAATCAGGCGGCGGCACGACGGGTTCTGTCGGGATGCGCGGATTGTCCGCGATATAGACGAAGATCATGCCGTTCGCTTCGTGGATGGGATAGGTGCGGACCTTCACTTTGGATGGGTCGTACGGGTCGCCTTCGACCAGGGAAGGCATGTGCTTGCAGACGCCATCTGTGCCAAACCGCCAGCCATGATAGGGGCATTCTACCGTGGGTTCGCCTTCGGTCTCAATCTGTTTGCCAGCCGAAAGTGGCACAAGACGGTGCGGGCAGATATCGCGCAGAGCGAAGGCTTTGCCCTCTTTCGTGCGACCGATGAGGACCGGCTGGCCGAGCATGATCTCGCGGCGCTGCTCGCCGGCTTTCAGGTCTTTGGAGGTCGAGATGAAATACCAGCTATCCGTCAGCCAGCCTTCTTCGGTTTGTCCGGGTGTCGCTTTGGCGGTCGCCATGCTGTCACCTCTTCCTATTCGCTTGCCATTGCCTTCATGATCTGAGCATAGCCCCGGGCCATTCGCGAAAGGTTATCAAGCCGGATCCGCTCATTGGTGCCGTGCGCGCCAGACAGGTCGGCGATGTCTATCACGCTTGGCGCAAAGCGGTAGACATTGTCTGCAATTTCAGTGGTCCAGCGCGAATCCGTCGCACCCAGAACAAGTGCGGGCGCCACTGGTGCGCCGCCGCTGGCGTCGCGGGAGACACTGGCCAGAATTTTGTAAGCGCGATTGTCTGTTGCGGAGACGGGCGAGGCTTCAGAGCTGATACCGCCCGCTTCATACAGATCAGCGCTGAGGCCATCAAACTCTGAAACAACCTTGCGCACATGGCGAAGCACTTTGTCGACCGTATCGTTTGGATGGACGCGGAAATTGACCAGTGCGGTGGCCTTTTGAGGAAGAACATTCTCTTTGATCGAACCTGCCAGCATGGTTGGCGCGGTTGTGGTCCGGATCATAGCGTTGGACTCGCCGGATTTTGCAAATTCGCTTTCAACCATGCCCTCGAACAGCCAGAGATTGGCGAAGGCCATGCGCTGCATGAAGGGCATGTCTGAGGCCGTGGCAGCGATCATGTCCGATAAAGGTGGTTTGGAGAAATCGGCAGGCATTTGCGTCTCATCAAGGGCGACGAGTGCTTTTGCGAGCTGAACATTGGCCGAGTTGCGCGGCGGGACAGAGGAATGCCCGCCCGACGCCTCGGAGGTGATCCGAATGGTGAGATACCCTTTCTCGGCAATTCCGATCATGCCGACGGGCTTCCCGGTTAGCGGGAAGGGATCGACGATCATAAAGCCTTCATCGAGCACCATATCAGGCGAAATGCCGCGCGATTTGAGGCGTGCAACCCCGGCCTGTGCCCCGGAGCCGGACACTTCTTCATCATGACCAAACATGAAGATCAGCGTACGTTTCGGCGTGAAGCCGTCTTTCATCAGGGCTTCAGCGGCCTCAAGCAGGGTGATGAGTGAGGTTTTGTCGTCCAGCGTGCCGCGGCCATAGACATAGCCATCTTTGACTTCCCCGGAGAAGGGATGGGCGTCCCAATCGCCTTCGGTCCCGATATTCACCGGCACTACATCCTGATGCGCCATGAGAAGGATTGGCGCGAGCTCCGGATCTGAGCCAGGCCAGGTGTAGAGAAGCGTGTAATCGGCAACGAGTTCCTTGCTCACCCGAGCGTGAAACTCCGGATAACTTCGTTCCAGAAAGTCGTGAAATTCAAGCCAGGGGCCTTCCTGTCCGGGGCGGGGATCGCCTGCCGTGACGGTGATGGTTCGAATCTGAATGGCTTCGGTAAGCCGGGAGGCGATTGTCATATCGTCAAAAGCCGGGACCGGGGGAAGCGTCACATCGCTGTTAGACGAGGCCGCGCCAAAGGACAGTGTCCGGACGATCAGAACCGCAATCAGCACACCGAGCGCGCCAATCAAAATCATAACAGCGAGCAGACTTTTCTTAACCATTTGCTCTGCTCCAACTGGTTTTCTTGGCTGTGGTAAACGGCTACTCAACCGAACTTGTAGAATTTTATTCACACATATTGTGCAGAATATCATCGCTATGGCTGAAGGTGCAATCTGAACCCTGTGGGAGGGGAGAGATGACATCTGCCGGAGGGAATTGTGTCTTATCAGAAGAATGTCCGGATTCTGATCCTTGATGACAACAGGCAAATGGCCACACTTTTTGTGGTTATATTAAAAGCCTTTGGCTTTCCCCACCCTGTTGTGAGCGCAACTGTCGAAGAAGCGCAGGATATTTGCCAGGATAACACGTTCGATCTGATCCTGGTGGACCAATTGCTGAAACGCGGTTCGGGACTTGAGTTCGTACGTTGGCTCAGAAACCCGAATACAACGCCCATGCAATTTGTGCCCATAATCATGATTTCATCATATTCTGAGCGGTCCCGGATCTTTGACGCCATTGGTGCGGGCGTGGATGAGTTTCTCGTTAAACCTGTTAAGCCGATCGACATTGCCCGCAGGATTGATGCGGTCACGTTCAAGCGTCGGAAATTTGTCCGGGCCGAGAATTATTTCGGTCCTGATCGTCGTCGATTTAAGGATAAATTCTACAACGGACCCTTTCGGCGTGCAGATGATATGGTTGCCGATGAAGCAGATGTCTTTGAATTCGACTGACTGCGTCATCCCTGCCCATTTTTTGGCCGAGGCCCCGTCAAAATTGCTTCCCGCTGGACAGATTGAAAACTCAGCTTAGGCTGCGTTCTCAATTAATAGGGGGTTGGGCACACTGGGATTGCCTGAACCGTTGAAATTCTAAAGGGCACACATGGACTCCTTTGTAGCTATTCTCGAGACCGTAAATGGTCTGGTCTGGGGATCGGCGGACTCGCTGATTGGGGCGATCGACTATCCACCGATTCTGCTTTTGCTGTTGGGCACTGGCCTCTATCTCACCGTCCGGCTCGGCTTTATGCCGATTTTCAAAATTCCTTACGCCTTTGGGCAACTGTTCCGCGGCGGACACCAGAAAGAAGAAGGTGATGTTTCGCCGTTTGGCGCTTTAATGACGGCTTTGTCGTCGACCATCGGGACAGGCAATATTGCCGGTGTGGCTGTGGCAATTGCCATTGGTGGTCCGGGGGCCGTGTTCTGGATGTGGATGACGGCACTGGTCGGCATGGCCTCGAAATATTGTGAGGGCGTGCTGGCGGTGAAATTCCGCGAAGTAGATGAAGATGGCCGCCATGTCGGTGGTCCGATGTATTATATCAAAAACGGCATGGGCTCGAAATGGATCTGGCTTGGCGGCTTGTTTGCGGGCTTCGGCATTCTGGCGGCCTGGGGCACGGGTGCGAGCATTCAGGCGAACTCCATCGCGGACGCGCTGAACGATACTTATGGCATCACGCCGTGGCTTACCGGTGTTGTGCTGGCATTGGGTGCAGGTGCTGTGATCCTGGGGGGCATTACGCGGATTGCGGCTGTGGCCGAGAAGCTCGTTCCGGCTATGGCAATCAGCTATCTGCTGGCGGGTCTGATCGTGGTTGGCATCAATGCGCCGGAAGTGCCGAATGCCTTCATGCGGATCATAACCAATGCCTTTGGCTTTAAAGAGGCCTCAACCGGCATCACAATTGGTCTGCTTCTCATTGCCATGCAAAAGGGTGTTGCGCGCGGTATCTTCTCGAATGAGGCGGGTCAGGGCTCTGCGCCGATTGCGCACGCAGCCGCCCGGAACAAAGACCCTGTGAACCAGGGCATTGTCGCCATGCTGGGAACGTTCATCGATACGATCGTAGTGTGTTCGATTACCGCATTCGTCATTCTCACAGCGGGTATTATTCCGGAAGCCTGTGAGCCATTCGTAAGACCGGATCTGATCATGCTGCCGGAGGGCATGGGGTGTGAAACGGGTGCGCCGCTGACGGTTATGGCCTTCGAAAAAGCTCTGCCGGGCATTGGTAGCCATATTGTGGCCATCGGCCTTGCCATCTTCGGCTTCACCACCATTCTCGGCTGGAGCTATTATGGCGAGCGGTGCTGTGAATATCTGTTCGGCGTGAAGTCAATCTTCGTGTTCAAGATTTCATGGATCGTTGTGGTCTTTGGTGGTGCGTGTGTCCTGATGCTGGAAGAGGGCGGCGCTGTGACGGACGTCGTCAGTCTGTTCTGGCTGGTGGCGGATACGCTGACTGGTCTGATGGCGGCACCAAACCTGATTGCGCTTCTGGTCCTGTCACCGCTCGTGGCGGCCATGACCAAAGCCTATTTCGACAAGGAAAAGGCGAATAAAGCCGAATAGGGTTTCGTCATCTGAACCAACCGAAAACCCCGGTCCGAGTGTCCGGGGTTTTTTATCGGATGCACGGCGGTTCACACAAATTTGCCGGGATTTGGAGCCCGGTTCATCTTGTTTTGGTCCTATCGCTGTCCAATAACCCCTTCAAACAAAGAATATGGTGCCAGGGAGGTGCCCAGTATGGTCAATCCGAATATCAAAGCCGTGGTCTGGGATTTTGGCGGCGTGTTTTCAACATCGCCATTCGAAGCGTTTAATCATTATGAGATCGAGCGTGGCCTGCCGAAAGATCTGATCCGGAAGATCAATTCCATCGACCCTGACACCAATGCCTGGGCGCGGCTTGAGCGATCCGAAGTCAGCGCGGACGAGTTTGATGATCTGTTCGCGGCCGAAGCTGAGCGGGAAGGCTATGCAGTGCCTGGCAAAGATATACTGGCGCTGCTGTCAGGACGTATTCGCCCGAAGGTGGTTGAGGCCCTACATGCCTGCAAAAAACACTTCAAAGTCGGCTGCATCACGAACAACGCCCCAGTGGGCAAAGGCGCAAGCATGACCAGCGATCCTGAGAAGGCAAAACTGGTGGAAGAGATCTTTGGAAGCTTTGATCATGTGATCGAAAGCTCGAAGGTCGGCTTGCGAAAGCCAGATCCGAAAATATATCAGTTAATGTGTGAAGCGCTGAGTGTTGCGCCCGCAGAGTGTGTGTACCTCGATGACCTCGGGATCAATCTGAAGCCTGCGCGCGCCATGGGCATGACGACGATTAAAGTGCTCAATGAGGCACAGCTTCTCAGCGATCTTTCAGAGGCAATTGGACTGGAGTTCTGATGACCGTCATTCGACAGGGGGTGACATTTATAGTGATGCTGCTGGCTCTGGCTGGTGTGCAGGCGTGCGATTTGTCGGACAGGATTGATCCGCAAGCGAACCGGCCTGGCGCGACACCGACGCCACAGGCGACATCATCGCCCACTGAAGAATCGGCCGATATTAACGCGCTGCCCGAGCCGGTGGCTGCAAAGCGCGATGAAATCCTAGAAGTAATGGAGCGAAATTCCATTCGCCGCATGGTCAATCTGGCCGATGATTTTGACGGTTTCCGCTCGAATTACGGGGATCTGCGCCATTATGATCACTGGTATATTCTCAAGCGCGCCGGGATTGACCCGATTGTCGAGACCCAGCGCATTCTCGCCGAGCCATACGGCGTGAAGGATTTCGGCGCTGAAAAATATTATATCTGGCCGAGCTTTGCTGCTCGCCAGCCCTCTGAACTGGCCTTTTCCCGTCTGACCTTCGCGGAACGGGCGAAGCTGCAGGAGTTGTTGGGCGAGGACGGCATGGAACGGCTGCAAAACGGAGAGGCCTATCCGGGATTCCGGCTGGCCATTCGACAGGATGGTGTCTGGGTCTATCTCCTTCAGGACAACTGATCAGAGGAGAACGAAATGTCTGCACTCGGAGCTGAAGCTGCGATCTCGAAATTGCAAGGCTGGAGCGTCGCCGAAAATGGCAAGGCTATTGAAAAGACCTTCAAATTTGCCGACTTTAACGAAGCCTTCGGGTTTATGACCCGTGCGGCGCTGAAGGCCGACAAAATGGACCACCATCCCGAATGGTTCAACGTCTATAACAAGGTCGAGGTGACCCTCACCACGCATGATGCAGGCGATGTGACTGAACTGGATGTGGAACTGGCTGGGTTCATGGATGAGATCGCGGGATGAAAGATGAGAGTGGAAATTGATGGTCGATCGCTCAGATCAATCGATGATTTCCATGAATTCGTCGCGAACTTAGAAGGCGTGCCTGGCTATTATGGTCGCAATCTGGATGCCCTTTCGGATGTGCTGATGAGTTGTTTCAGCGAGCCTGTAGACATGGTGATTCGCAATACGGGCGCAGCAAGAGTCGCATTGGGTAAAGACTTCTACGGGCTTGTTCAAACGCTTGAGGATGTCGCGACTGAAACTTCTAAGGCGGAATATCCTTTTACATTCAGTCTGGTTGATTGAGTTCGATCCCCCTCCCGCTCCCCCTTTTCAAGGGGGGGAGTGGACCGAGACTGTTGAACAGGCGGTGCAGCAGCGCTTCCTCCCCTTGGAAAGGGGAGGATAGAGGTGGGGATCATCACACTTCTACAAGTGCAGATATTGCCAATCTTGCCTCGCTGATTACAGTCCGCCGGGACTAATCAGGGAGAGACATGTATGGGTCGCGTAGACGGAAAAATGGCGCTGGTGACGGGCGCAGCGCAAGGGCTTGGCCGGGCGATCGCGATGATGCTGGCCAAAGAGGGCGCGAAGGTCATGGTCACCGACCTCAATGATGAGGGCGCCGCAGAAACCGCCCAGCTGATCAATGATCTCAACCCCGGTACGGCCTGGTCCATGCAACATGACGTGACCGATGAAGAGCGCTGGAAAGATGTGATCACGGCGGCCGTTGAGGAAATGGGCGGTCTCAATATTCTGGTGAATAATGCGGGCATTGGCCATGCGGGCACGGTGGAAGATCTGCCTTATGAGGCCTTCAAGAAAGTGATGGATGTGGACGTTGATTCCATCTTCCTTGGCTCGAAATATGCCATTCCCGCCATGACTGATTATGCGCCGGGTTCAATCGTCAATATCTCCTCGATTGCGGGGCTGATCGCGAGCGGCAATTACGTCGCTTATAACACTGCGAAGGCAGGCGCCTGGATGATTTCGAAATCCATCGCGCTTCACTGCGCCAAACAGAAGAATGGCATCCGGTGTAATTCGGTGCACCCGACCTTTATCGACACGCCTATTCTGGATCGCACCAAGCAGATGTTTGGCGCGGAAGAAGCACTGGCCAAGCTTGCCCGTCAGGTGCCGCTCGGCAAAGTGGGGGAGCCGGATGATGTGGCGTATGCGGTGCTGTATCTCGCCTCGGATGAGAGCAAGTTTGTTACGGGCGCCGAACTGAAAGTGGATGGCGGCATTTCGGCCATGTGATTCTGGCGCGGACTCTGGAGTGGCTGGACGGAACCCGTTTGTGAGTTAGAGTCTCAAAAAAAATATAATCATCAGCAGGAGCGTTCCCATGACCGGATTTCTGAAAGGCGTGATCAAATTTCAGAACGAGGTTTATCCAAGCAAACAGGAATTGTTCGAACGTCTGGCGCGGGGCCAGTCGCCTGAGGCTGTGTTTATTGCCTGTTCGGACTCGCGGGTTGAGACTGCGATGATCACCCAGACCGACCCCGGCGAGCTCTTCATCCTGCGAAATGCCGGGAATATTGTTCCGCCACACACGAATGAAACCGGGGGCATGACCGCGACAATTGAGTTCGCCATGCGGGTTCTGGACGTGCCTCATATTGTCGTGTGTGGTCACACCGAATGCGGAGCGATGAAGGGTGCGATGAATCCGGAAAGTGTTCAGCATCTGCCCCATGTCCGTGAATGGCTGGGATTCGCGCAGGGCGCCAAGGATGTTGTCGACGAGTTAGCCGGCGAGAAATCCGAAGAGGACAGAATGCATTTGCTGTTGCAGGAAAATGTGAAACTGCAGCTTCAGCATTTGCGCACCCATCCCAGTGTGATGCGGAAGCTCGCAAACGGCTCTCTGACCCTGCACGGCTGGGTGTATGACATCAAAACCGGCGTTGTGTCCGCGTGGGATGAGCAGGATGGCCGGTTCGAGCGGGTGGATGAACGCTATGCTGATCTTGTGGCAGAGATCGCAGCCGAAAACAGCTGCAACCATTAGGCTTCAATTATATTTGTGAACGATGGCCGAGGCTATGGTGACCTTGGCCACGCCCGGACCGAACACTTCGTCTGCTGCGCGCTGCATGCGAACGCTCAGCACGTTGAGGTCCGGGACCGTGCCAGGACGATAGCTCAGATTAAGATAGGATTGGACACCGCGACGCAGCGCATCGCGGACGCGCGGCGCCTGCGTCGTTGCTTTCCGGCGGGAGGCATTGTCAACGATCTCAAGGCCGGCATCGACCGCCATCATGGAGTCGAAGCCTTCCGAGCTCGCAATCGGCGCGTTGAGGTTTGTTACGGCCACATAATTGGGTGAACCCGTGACGCGCGAAGCGGCTTTCTCTTCATTGTCAGAATTCGGCGTTGCCGACCGCGCTTCCATTGCCAGGGATGGCAGGAAGATCAGGCCGGTTACCAAAAGATGCGACAGTTTAAGTTTCATAGCGCTGAATTTAACAGACCTGGCTTAAGGCCTGATGCCATGACACCCTCAGCTTTTGTCTGTTTCCGGTAACAGATCGTTAAACCCGAATAGCGCCGGATCATGCAGATGTGAGGGCCGTACAGTGGCGAGCGCATGGGCCATTTTGGCTTTGCGGCCGGGGTTTTTCACTTCCCAATCCTTCAGCATCTGCTTCATCAACATGCGCTGCAGGCCATCCTGCGAGCCACACAGTGTGCACGGAATGATGGGATAGCCCATGCCGTTCGCGAATTTCTCAATGTCGGCCTCTTCAGACCGGATAAGCGGGCGCAGCACCATCACATCACCCTCATCATTGAGAAGTTTGGGCGGGTTCGCGGCCAGACGTCCGCCATGGAAGAGGTTCATGAAGAAGGTTTCGAGCGCATCATCCAGATGATGGCCGAGCACGATGGCATCGCACTTCTCCTCGCGGGCAATGCGATAGAGAATACCGCGGCGCAGGCGTGAACACAGCGCGCAATAGGTTTTCGTCTCGGGCAGTTTATCAGTGACGATGGAATAGGTGTCTTCGGTCTCGATGCGATAGGGCATGGAGAGGCCGTCGAGATAAGTGGGCAGGGTCTCTTTCGGGAAACCCGGTTGCACCTGATCGAGATTACAGGCGAGCAGCTCCGCCTGAATGGCGCCGAGATATTTGAGCTCCAGCAGGATAGAGAGAAGCGCGTAGCTGTCCTTGCCGCCCGACAGGCAGATAAGCCATTTGGCGGGCTTGTCCCGGGTTGAGGTGTCGAGGCCATAGGTTTGCACGGTTTCGAGCGCCTGACGGACAAGCCGCTTGCGGATTTTTTTGAAGCTGACGCCATCAGGAGCGTTCGCATAGGCCGCGCGGAAGCTCTTTTCGACGTCGAGCGTCGTCACCGCCCCGCGCACTGTGCGGGTGGGTTTATCAGTGTCGGGCAGGGTGTCGTCAAAGTGCATTTTCGGGGCTCATATATCGAGCGAGTGGCGATACAGGAAAATGGGCAGAATGGCTATGGGGGGCAGTCATCCCGTGCGCCGTGCGTGACGAATGCACGCGCTGTAGACCAGAGGCCTTATTGGGACGGTTTCCACTCACAAAATCCCGGACCAGCAGCGCATCATTTCATGCTGCGCAGCATCCGGGATGACACCGAGAGCGGCCGCTCATTCCCGCGAAGGCGGGAAACTCGCGCGACTTGCCCGAACGAGATCCCTGCCGTCGCAGGGATGAGTGACTTCAGAGAGGGATGAGTGACTTCAGAGAGGGATGAGCGGGCTGAGAGAGTTAAGCGGATTATGGCAGGCCATAATCAGGACAAACACCAAAAAAGACCGACCGGCGGGAGTGTGTGTGGGCGCGAAATGCGCTGCCGGTCGGCCAAGAGTGGGCCGGGCCACTAAAAACCAGCGCGGATGAACCCGACTTAAATGGGTTGTTCACCTTGGGCGGTAAGGGTGCGGTTTTCACAGCCTCGCGCTGCCATATTGCGTTTTCCTTCCGTATCGCTGTAGGGAAGGGCAATTCTTATAAAGGACCGGACCTGATGAGTTATCCCGTCTACTGGCTGATTCACAATGTCATCTTTCTCTTTCAGATTGTGATCTTCGTGTATCTGATCACCCGTATTCTCATTCAGTTTGATGTGGTGAATGCCTATAATCAGTTCGTGCAGTTCATTCTGCGTTTTGGCGGCGGGCTGGTCGAACCAGCGCTGGCGCCGATCCGGCGGTTTGTGCCGCAGATTAATGGTATTGATCTGTCGCCGATCGTTCTGCTGCTCGGGCTTGGGTTTATCGATATTGTCGCGGCGCAATTGCTGGTCCGCCATCAATTGCTGGGATAGATCCGATGAGCGCTGAGCTGATTTCCGGAAAAGACATTGCCGCAAAGCTGCGTGAAGATGTGGCCAGTGATGTTGCTCGGCTGAAGGCCGATCATGGCTTCACACCGGGGCTGGCCGTGGTGCTGGTGGGCGAAGATCCGGCAAGCCAGATTTATGTCCGCAATAAAGGCAAGATGACCGAAGAGGCGGGGATGAATTCCTTCACCCACCGTCTGGCTGAAGATGCAAGCCAGGCTGAGGTGGAAGCGCTTCTGACATCGCTGAATGAGGATGAGGCGGTGGATGGCATTCTTCTGCAGCTGCCTCTGCCGAAGCATCTGGATGAGCCTGCGGCGATTGCGAAAATTTCGCCTGATAAAGATGTGGACGGACTGACGGAGGCGTCTGCCGGGCGACTGTCGCTTGGCAAGCCGGGTATTCGGCCGTGTACGCCTGCGGGCTGTGTCATCCTTGCGAAGTATGCTCTGGGTGAGGATCTGTCGGGTAAGAATGTGGTGGTGATTGGCCGGTCCATCCTTGTGGGCAAGCCAGCCGCGCTCTTGTTTCTTGAGCAGAATTGCACGGTGACGATTGCGCATTCGCGGACGAAAGACCTGCCCGAAGTGTGCCGGAGCGCGGACATTCTGGTCGCGGCCGTCGGGCGTCCGAAATTCGTGCAGTCGGACTGGGTGAAACCCGGCGCATGTGTGATTGATGTTGGCATTAACCGCATTCCGGCGCCTGAAAAGGGCGAGGGGAAGACGCGCGTTGTCGGTGATGTGGATTTTGACGCCGCCAAAGAGGTGGCCGGGCAGATTACACCGGTTCCGGGTAGCGTCGGGCCGATGACGATTGCAGGCCTTCTGGTGAATACGCTTGAGTGTGCGAAGCTCCGTCGCGGGATTTGAGTTCAGCCTGTTGAACCAGATCCCTGCCTTCGCAGGGATGAGCGAGACGTGAATTGATGGCCCAACCTTACAAACCTTCAGATAGCAATCTTTTTAGCGAGCTTTGGGATGGGCAAGACGGCAAGTGTGCGCTGTGTGGTGAGGTCATGCCTGCCCATCGGTTCGAAACGGCACATTCGACGCTCTGGAAGAAGCAGCGCCCCACTTTTGACCATATCATTCCCCGGGCAAAGGGCGGCTCCGATGCGCCGGAAAATCTGCAACTGGCGCATGCAATTTGCAATAAAATCAAAGGTAAGGGCCAGTTTGGCCACGGTGAACACCGGATGATTGCTTGCTCTCCCAATCTCTCCTGACGCGTGGAACGCCAATTGCATTCTCCCAAAGCGCGAAGTCGGGAGATTGCAATGACACCATCACGCCAAAGATTTGAGTCGCTTACGGGCCTCAGATTTCTGCTCGCCATCTGGATCGCGTATTTTCATGTGGGTCATATGTATGACCATGACGGGTTTGGCGCGCTGCCCATTCTGGAGCTGGGCGTGGCGCGGGTGGATGTGTTCTTCGTGCTGTCCGGGTTTGTGCTGACCCATATTTACTGGTCCCAGCGTAGCCGGCCTTTTGAATTCGGGGATTTCATGCTGGCCCGTGTGGCGCGGATTTATCCGCTCTATCTCTTCGCGCTGCTGACGATTATCGGGTTTCTGACCCTCGCCCTGATCATGGGGAAGGGGGCAGATCTGGAGGGCTATTCGCCGACCGGCTTGTTTGCCAATCTTTTCATGCTGCAATCGACCGGGCTAGTGGATGCGGGCATGTGGAACTTCCCGGCCTGGGCGATCAGCGCGGAGTTTGCAGGTTATCTGGCGTTTCCGGTGTTTCTCTGGCTGGCCACGCGGATGAAGGCGCGGCCGATCGCGTTTCTGATGATTACGCTGCTCAATGTGTTCGTGATCGACCAGTTGATGGGCCGCTTTGCCGGGCAAGACATGGCAGCCTCGACCATGTCGGGCGGCTTTCTGCGCGGCGCGGCTGTGATGCTGGTCGGCGTGGGCGCGCGCGTCGCGTTTGAGCGGTTTGAGATGAGTTCGTTCCGGGCTGGATTATATGCCGGTGCCGGGGCGATCTGCGCAATCCTGGCGGCGATCAATCATATCGGCACAGCTTTTGTGGCACTGGGCGGTGCACTGATCATTATGGGGCTCGCCCGGATCGATGCGCATGGCAAATCAACCACGCTCTCGCGTCCGGTGCTACGCCATCTGGGCAGCTGGTCTTATGCCATCTTTATTCTGCATGTGCCGATCTATATGATTCTGAAAAACGGGCTGGACGTGATTGGCCTGCCGCTTGAGGTGAATGCCCTGACGTCTCTTGGTATGGTGCTGGTGGTGACGGCGATTGCCTGGCCGGTGCACAAGCTGATCGAAGAGCCGTGCCGCAAGGCGATCCGTATGGGTTGGGAAAAGCGGCGCAAGGCTGCGCCCGTCTCGGCCTGATCAGGCGATTTTTCCGGCTGCGTGGGCCGAGGCCCATGCCCATTGGAAGTTATACCCGCCAAGCCAGCCTGTGACGTCGACCACTTCGCCAATGAAATACAGCCCCGGGCAGAGCTTGCTCTCCATGGTTTTAGAGGAGAGTTCGTCGGTATTCACGCCGCCAACGGTCACTTCGGCGGTTCGATAGCCTTCAGTGGCGGTGGGGGTGACGCTGTGAGCTGAGAGGCGTTTTGTCAGTTGGTCGATGTCAGCATTCGACAGGGTCGCGACCAGATTTCTGAGGCCGGTCTCGTCAAAAATATCAGCGGTCAGGCGGCCGGGCAGATACTCGACCAGCCAGTCCGTAACGCGTTTTTTCGGCGTCTTGTCCCTGGCGTCAGAGAGTTCGGAACGAACCCGTTCCGCTGGCAGATATTCAATCGAAATGTCTTCTCCCGGCTGCCAATAGCTGGAGGCCTGCAGCATGGCTGGCCCGGACAGCCCGCGATGGGTGAACAGCATAGCTTCGCTGAAGCGGGTTTTGTCTTCGGTGGTGACCGTTACGGGCGTGGCAACGCCTGACAGCGCAGCAAACCGGTCTTTGAGGTCGCCCGAGAAGGTGAAGGGGACGAGACCGGGACGCGTTTCAACAATTGAGTGGCCGAATTGCTTTGCGAGATCATAACCAAAACCGCTCGCGCCGATTTTCGGGATGGAGAGCCCACCCGTCGCAATGATGAGCGACTGGCAGGAGAGATGACCCTTACTTGTTTCGAGCTGAAACCGGCCATCTGTTTTGGAGACGGAGGAAACGCTTACGCCGAGGTGAAGCTCGCCCCCGGCCGCTTCGAGATCATCTAACAGGAATTGGATAATGGCGGGTGATTTCTGATCGCAAAACAACTGGCCGAGGGTCTTCTCATGCCAGGTCAGGTTATGTGCCGACATGCGCTCGATAAAATCCCACGGGGTGAAACGGGCCAGCGCTGATTTCGCGAAATGCGGATTCTGCGAGATAAAACGGGAGGGGTGAGTTTCCAGATTTGTGAAATTGCACCGGCCGCCGCCGGAAATGCGAATCTTTTCAGCTGGCTTGCTCGCATGGTCGAGAACCAGAACGGACCGCCCGCGACGGGCAGACTCTATGGCAGAAAAAAGTCCGGCAGCGCCTGCACCCAACACAATTACGTCTGGATTCAACCTCTTCGGTAAAATTTCGCCAGAATTTGACCCAACTGCAGACATGTCACAAGATTTTGATGACAAAACGCCGCCGATGAAGCAAACAGAGGGCGGCTGAGGAGGGAACGAAGGACATGAGATATCTACAGGCGTTTGTTGCGGGAATTGTTGCCATACTGGCAATCGGGCTCATTACAAAGAGCGTAACTGACTCATCAACCCGAACGCAGCAAGTTCAGTCTCAGCCTCTCCTCGATACGAATGAAACATCCACCGTTCCGGCACAGGGTGAAACGCGGGATGCCGCAACCCAGAGACGGATTGACGAGCGCGAGCGCCTTCGACAGGCTGCCGCAGACAAAAATGACAGCGAATTTGGTTATTTGCGTTACCGTACGGACACGTCCGGCGCAGCGCCCCTGGCCTGTCTTTCTTTCTCGTCGCCGCTCGATCCGGAAACCGATTACTCTCCTTATGTCGAAGTCAGCCCGCGAAAATCCCTCGGCTTTTCAGCCAATGGCGAGGATCTTTGCGTTGGTGGCCTGACCTTTTCAGACTCCCGCCAGCTGACCCTTAAGGCCGGGCTTCCGGCGGCTGATGGTCGTGAACTGGCCGAAGATGAAGTCGTGTCTGTCGACTTCACAGATCGTCCGCCATTTGTTGGTTTTAAAGGCGGCGGTGTAATCCTGCCGCGTCTTGATGCAGACGGGCTTCCGATCGAGACGGTGAACGTCAACAAGGTGAAGATCTCCGTCACGCGCATCAATGACCGGGCGCTGGCTTTCAAGCGCGTCATGGAAGGCTATACGCGCTCACAGGGCGGATATGGCTACCTCTATGGCGATGAAGACCCCGGCGATGTGGAAGTGCCGGTCTGGTCAGGCGAGATGGACATTGAGGCACGCCAGAATGCGCCGGTGGTCAGCGTCTTTCCGCTGGCAGAGGTGATCGGCACGTTGGAGCCGGGTGCCTATTTCGTTTCGGTTCAGGATGCGCGCGAAAATCTCGGTCGGGATGGGCCGCCTGCCAAGGCGGAACGCTGGATCATCACAACCGATCTTGCCCTGACATCTTATATCGGCGAAACCGGCATGGATGTCGTTGTTCGGTCATTGCAGAGCGCGCGTCAGGTCGGCTCGGTGCGTTTGCAGCTTCTGGCGCAGAACAATGAAGTGCTCGCCGAAAAATCCACTGATGGCACACGCGCTGTCCATTTCGAGGGGCCGCTTCTGCAAGGTGAAGGCAATCTGCGTCCGCGTATGGTGGCGGCGTTTGGTCCGCGCGGCGATTTTGCCATTCTCGATCTTGATCGTGCGCCGATCGATCTGAGTTCTGAAAACATTGGCGGTCGGACGCCGAACTTCCCGGTGGATGGCTTTGTCTATTCAGAGCGCGGGATCTATCGCCCAGGCGAGACCATTCATGCAACGGCGATGTTGCGCGATGATGCGGGCCGTGCCGTGACGGACCGGACAGGCCGGTTCGTGGTTTATCGTCCGAACGGCATGGAGGCGAGCCGCTCCACTTTTGCGGAAACCCAGCTTGGCGGCGCGACGTTCGATTACGCTCTGCCCAAGACCGCCGCGCGCGGCCAATGGTCTGTTGCGGTTGAGGTTGATGGCATTGGCGAGGTTGGCCGGACCCGCGTGTCTGTTGAGGATTTTGTCCCGCAACGCATTCGGGTTGAGGTTGAGGCCGATACCGACACACCGCTGAAACGCGGCGAAACGCGTGAAGTCGATGTCAGTGCGCAATTCCTTTATGGCGCGCCAGGGGCCGGGCTTGAGGTGAAGTCCGAGGCGCGGATGGAGGTCGACCAAAACGCGTTCGAAGATTTCAAAGGCTATAGTTTCGGCCTGCATGATCAGGTGTTCCGTCAGGAGATCATCGAATTCGATGACCAGATGACAGACGGTGCGGGCAATATCACGCTGGCTCTTAACCCGCAGAATAAAGGCGTGAATGCCGACCGCCCGCTTCGTCTGCGGAGTGTGGTCAGCGTTCTTGAGCCGGGCGGCCGGGCGGTCAGTGACAGTGTGATTATCCCATACCGCCCGAAAGCGGCTTATCTGGGTGTGAAGCCTGATTTTGATTACAGCCCGAGCCGGAATGAGCCGATCAAGTTTGACGTCGCCTCAATCAGCCCGGAAGGTGAAGCCATGGCGGCCAATGTGAATTGGCGTCTGGTACAGATCTATTACAATTATGACTGGTACAAGGATGGTTCACGCTGGCGCTGGCGCCGGTCGCGCTATGTGAAAGAAATCAATGCCGGTGATCTGCGCATTCGCGAGGGTCGCACGGGCGAGATTTCTGTCGATGCGCTCGAAGAGTATGGCGATTATCGCCTGATCGTGACGGACCCATCTTCGAATGAAGAGACCAGCTATCAGTTCTGGGTTGGCTGGGGTGGCCGCGCCTCTGAAGGTGTTGAAGCGCCGGACCGTGTGCGTCTCACAGTTGCCGACAAAGAGCCGGAAGCTGGCGGTCAGGCCAAGCTGACCCTGCTGCCGCCGTATTCCGGTGAAGCGCAGATTGTGGTCGCGACCGACAAGGTGATTTCGGTCAGCTATCAGTCTGTGTCTGAGCGCGGAACGGAACTCAGCCTGCCGGTGACGGCTGACTGGGGTGAGGGCGCCTATGTGATGGTGACGGTGTTCTCACCGCGCGATGCCATTGAACAGCCAAAACCGCGCCGTGCAGTTGGCGTCTCTTATGTGCCGGTCGATACATCTGACCGCGTGTTTGAGGTGGAATTCAATGTGCCGGATCTGATCCGCCCCCGCACCGAAACCGCGATTGAGGTGCGTCTGGATGGTCCGCGCGAGCCTGTCTTCATGACGCTTGCAGCCGTGGATGAAGGCATTCTGGCGCTTACGAATTATCAGACGCCGGATCCGGCCAGCTGGTATTTCGGCAAGATGGCGCTGGGTGTTGATCTCTATGATGATTATGGCCGGTTGCTCGATCCGAATATGGCCGCGCCGAGCGAAGTGCGGTCTGGTTCAGACCAATTGGGCGGCGAAGGCCTTTCGGTCGTGCCAACCAAAACGGTCGCGCTCTGGTCAGGCATTGTCGATGTGGGCCGGAACGGCCGCGCGACAGTGGATTTTGACATCCCGGACTTTAATGGCGAATTGCGCCTCATGGCCGTGGCCTGGTCGGCAAATGGCGTCGGGTCGGGCGACAAGCCGCTGACCGTGCGTGATGAAGTGCCGGTTGAACTGTCTCTGCCGCGCTTCCTTGCGCCGGGTGATAACGCGACGGCAACGGCGAGTATCGACAATGTCGAGCTGAATGCGGGAGAGTTCTCGACGCGTCTGGCCGCGTCCGGCCCGGTCGATTTCATCAATAACAGCTTTGATGTGAACCTTTCACAGGGCCAGCGAGTGGATCAGCCTGTGGCGCTGAGTGCTGATGAAGAAGGCATTGCAAGCTTGTCCATCGCGGTGAACGGACCACAGGATTTCGCGATTGATCGCAGCTATCCGATCCAGGTGCGCTCTGGCTTCCTGCCGGAAACACGGATTCAGAAATCCCTGATTGCCGCCGGGGCAAATTATTCCCTGCCCGAGGATATGCTGACAGGCTTTGTGCCGGGGTCGGAAGAAGCTGTGGTGTCCTTCTCTGCGCTGCCGATTGATGCCGGTTCGCTTTATGCCTCGCTTGCGCGGTATCCGTATGGCTGCACCGAGCAGCTGACATCGCGGGCCATGCCGCTTCTCTATTCCGAGCAATTGGCGACGCTGGCGGGCAAAGCTGATGAGGAGGCTGATGCTTCGGCGCGTGCACGCATGCAGGTGCAGGAGAGCATCAACACCATACTCAATCGTCAAAGCCCGGATGGCTCTCTTGGTCTCTGGCGCGAGGGTGACCGAAACGCCTCTCCATGGCTTGGCGCATATGCCACTGACTTCCTCTTCCGCGCGAAAGAGGCTGGTTACAATGTGCCAAATCAGGCGCTGGAACGGGCAATGGGTGCACTTGAGGATGTGGCGCAGGGCGAATCCTGGCGCGTTTATGGCTATGACACTGACGTCTGGGAAAGCCGTTGGCACAATGACACCGAAGAGAAGCTGATGAAGCGGTCTGCGCCCTATGCACTTTATGTGCTGGCCAAGGCAGGACGCGCAGATGTGTCTCGTCTTCGGTATATGCATGACCGAGAGCTGAACCAGATGCAGTCTCCGCTGGCCCGGGCACAGCTCGGCGCGGCGCTGGCTGTGATGGGCGATCGGTCACGTGCTGTGTCAGCCTTTGAGGCCGCGATTGATGCGATCGGCTATAACAATAATGGCGATTATTATCAGACGGTACTGCGGGATTTGTCCGGCATTCTGTCGCTGGCTGCCGAAGTTGACATGACTGATGTGGTGGAGCGCCTGTCGACACGGCTCGGTGAAGACATCCCGGATGCAGCGGGTCTCACGACGCAAGAAAAAGCCTTCCTTCTGCTCGCCTGGAATGCGTTGACGGAAGGCACACCGCTGCCGCAGATCGAAAGCGATGTGGATGGAAATGATGCGCGCTTTGTGATGGCGGGTGTGGAAGCTGCAGGGGCTGCAAGCTTCACCAATGCTGGCTCGTCGCCGATCTGGCAGACCAGCTTTGTGCGGGGTGCGCCATCTGAGCCGCCAGCTGCATCGTCATCGCAATTCCGTATCGCCAAGGAGCTCTTCAGCATGTCCGGTCAGCGCGCCAGACTCGACAATGTCGAGCGGGGTGACCGGTTTGTCGTTCGTCTGACGCTGACACCAGAACAGCGCCGCACCAACCCGATGATTGTTGAGGATTTGCTGCCTGCCGGGTTCGAAATTGAAGCGGTGCTGACCTCGTCTGATGGCCAGAATAACCGCGGGGCGTTCAGCTGGCTCGGTGATCTCGACACGGCCAATATTGCTGAATCCCGCGACGACCGGTTCGTCGCTGCGATTGATGTCCGTGATGAGAGCCGTGCTTTGGCTTATGTCGTGCGGGCAGTGACCGCAGGTGACTTTACCTTCCCGGGTGCTGTGACCGAAGATATGTACCGGCCTGATGTATATGCCCGGTCAGATTCCCAACGCGTCATTGTTCGGGACAATGCGGGATAAGCTCGGCATCTTCCGGCGCTTTCAGGCGCGTGGCTTCTGGCTGAAATCAGCAGCCACGCTTGGGGCTGGCCTTCTGGCGCTGATCGCGCTGGACCTCCTCTTTCCGCCACCTATTCAAAAGGCGCGATCAGGCTCGCTGATCGTGACCGACACAAACGGCATTCCGCTACGGGCGTTTCCGACAGAGGATGGGCGATGGCGTCTGCGCGCTGATGTCGCGCGAATCGACCCTCTGTTTGTGAAAGCGCTGATCGAGGTTGAGGATGAGCGGTTTTATCGCCATTGGGGCGTGGATGGTCTGGCGGTGGTCCGGGCATCCGGTCAGGCAATCTCGAACGGTCGGATTGTGTCGGGTGCCTCGACGATTACCATGCAGACGGCGCGCCTGCTCGAACCCAGGCCACGTAATCTGGGCTCGAAGCTGATCGAAATGATCCGCGCGGTTCAGCTTGAACGGCGATTGAGCAAGGATGAAATTCTCGAGCTGTATCTCAGCCTCACGCCTTATGGCGGCAATCTGGAGGGAATCCGAGCGGCGAGCTGGGCTTATTTCGGACGCGAGCCCGACCGGCTGACGGATGACCAGATCGCGTTATTGCTCGCTCTGCCACAATCACCCGAGGTGCGGCGGCCTGATTTGAAGCCAGATAACGCCATCGCAGCCCGGGCGCGCTTGCTGGATCGGTTGGTTGAGCTTGAGTTGATCCCGTCAGACCGGGCAGAAGAAGCGAAGACGCTTGATCTGCCGGGGCGCAACGCCTTTCCGGCACACGCCTGGCATGCAGCTGAACATATCCGGGCGATTGCGCTTGATGATGCGACCGACAGATCGGGCATGCCCATCAAGGATGTGCGTTCGACGCTCGATGCCGGGCTGCAGAAAGCGCTGGAAAGTTATCTGGAAGATTCGGCCCGCCAATTGGGCGGAAGCGTTCAGTTCTCTGCGATTGTGATCGAAACCGAAACGCGCGCTGTAAAGGCGATGGTTGGCTCTGCTGATCGGAACCGGCCCGGTGGCTGGATCGATCTGACGGCTGCGCCGCGATCACCTGGGTCGACCCTCAAGCCGTTTATTTATGGCCTTGCCTTTGATGATGGTCAGGCGCTGCCCAACACCTTCATTGAGGATCTGCCCGCCCGGTTTAACACCTATCGGCCTGAAAATTTCGACCGGTCTTTCCGAGGGCAGGTGCGGGTGGCCGATGCGCTCCAACATTCATTGAATGTGCCTGCGGTGCTGGCGCTCGAGCGGATCGGGCCGGAGCGGTTTGCCTCTTCGCTTGAGCTGGCGGGCGTGCCCTTGCGCGTTTATGGCTCGGCGTCGCGCGATCCAGGTCTGGCTCTGGCGCTGGGTGGTGTGGGTATGACCCTTCAGGATCTCGGCCTTCTTTATTCCGGGCTGGGTGATAACGGCGTGATGAAACCACTCAACTGGACAGAGGCGGATGTCGTCGCGAAAGCCGACAAGCCGGGGCATCGGTTCATGAGTGCATCCTCGGCGTCTGAATTGATTGAGGTTCTGAAATCTGCGCCAAGCCCTGCCGGGCGTATGCCATCAAAACTGACGCAGAATGCGCCCGAAATAGCCTTCAAAACGGGGACCTCTTACGGATTTCGTGATGCTTGGGCGGCCGGTGTCGCGCGTGGCTATGCGGTAGTGGTCTGGGTTGGTCGCGCCGATGGCGCGCCGAGACCCGATGAGACCGGACGCAAATCCGCATTGCCGGTTTTGTTCAATATTTTCGACCGGGTGGCGAGCGAGCTTGCGCCTGCTGGCCCGGCGGAAGACCGATTGATGTCCGAACACAGCTCTGATCCGAAATTTGCGATGTCGCGCTTTTCAGGGCGGGATGATCCTCCCATGATCCTGTTCCCGCCCGAAAATGCCGTGTTGATGGCAAAGCGCGACGATCATCCCAATCGCGGTTTTGTGCTGGCCGGACGCGGTGAGGGCGATCTCAACTGGTTTGTGAACGGTGTGCCTGTCGGGCTTGATCCCGCCGGAGCACCGCTCTGGGTGCCGGAGGGGCCAGGATTTTACGATCTGTCCGCCGTTGATGAATATGGCCGCGAGAGCCGTGTCGCCGTGCGGGTGCAGAACTTTTAGAACGCGCGCAGCGCGGGCTTTGGATGGCCTCGCGCCAACTCATGAAATTGCCAGACTGATGATTGCGCGCAACACCAGCGCGACAATTCGTCAGGCTTTGGTCTGATCTGCAGATGAGGGGTGGAAAACGGTTCAGATTTACCCACATGGAGGATCAATCAAATTTTCGAACTGTGGGTGGCGGTTCGTCAACCGGACGATGGTAAGAAAGCAATTATGCGTACGTCACCAAATATTCTCGTGGCCGTGCTGATCTGTGCGGCTGCCGCGGGCATGGCATTTCTGGCACAGACCGGAAACAGCCAGGAGAGTGCCGAAGTCATTGAAAGCTCGCAGGCGGATGCCGTTTTCGCGGGCGGGTGTTTCTGGTGCACGGAAGCCGATTTTGACAAGCTGGACGGCGTTCACGAAACGATTTCCGGCTATATCGGCGGCGATGTAAACAATCCGAGCTATGAACAGGTCGTGAGCGGTACAACCGGCCATTATGAGGCGGTCCGCGTGATTTATGATGCCAGCGTGATTTCCTATGATGAGCTGGTCGAGTATTTCTGGCGCACGATCGATCCCTTTAATGACAATGGTCAGTTCTGCGATCGCGGGTCGAGCTATCGCGCCGCAATTTTCGTTGAGACCGCAGAAGAGCGGGACATTGCTGAAGCGACCAAAGCGGCGCTGAGCGAAGAGGAAGGGTTTGGTCAGCCGATCGTGACCGAAATTCTTGATCAGGACACTTTCTGGCCTGCTGAAGAGAAGCACCAGAATTTCTACGAGAAAAGAAGCCAGCGATATAAATTCTATCGCGCTGGCTGTGGTCGCGATGCCAGGCTGAAAGAGATCTGGGGCGAGGATGCCGCCAAAGAGGTGGCGGAAAGCTTCTGATCTTTCTGGCGTTCACCTTCGACTGACACGAAAAGCCCGACCTGTTATGGTCGGGTTTTTGTTTGTTCAGGACTGAATCCGTTGACGCGATAGACCTGAAAGACGCGGTATTTGCCGCCGCCCAGATCAATCCGGAGTTCGCCCAATTCCTCGACGGGATTGAAAGCGGCCAGAAACTTCTCGCGCTCACCCTGCATATAGCTCAGAAGAATGGCATTGCTGGCCTCCTGCTCGGAAATCGGGATTTCCTCGGAGAAGGAAGAGGGCGCTTCATTGCGACGCCATGCGCGGATTGGAATGTTCAACGCGCCATCTCGTCCGTAATAGTCCAGGCCATGCCAGATCTCGCGCTCATCCATAATGATTGCTGTTGCGTTGTTCGCTTCGGCAATGCGCGCGACCTGATCCGTCGTTTCCGGCCAGCCGCGCAAACGCTTGACGGCATTCGCCAGACCCAGATCATTGACGAACGCTGGAGGGGCCGAGACCACGCCGACAAACAAAAGGCCAGCTGTGCAATTGATAAGAAAACTCAGCCCGAGTCCGGCTTTGGCTTTCCAGTCAGACTGGCAGACCCAGACAGCGACAATCACTGCAGCGGCGGGGGAGGCGGTGGCGGCCCAATTCGCATGCGCGCGACTGATAAAAGCCTGAACGATGATGATCACCAAGGGCGGCAGGGTGAAGGCCAGAAGCACCCGTATATTCGCATTCTGAACCAGCTGCGTCATACGGAAGGCCAGCAACACAAAGACAATCAGCAGAAGAACGAAGCTGGCGGGCCCGAAGACGCCGAACTGATCGCCGATGAAGTTGAGGCCATTGTCCAGATTGAACAGGCTGCCCTGCCAGTTCGCATTGTCGGCTGTGTGTCCCACGGTTTTGAAACCGGTGACAGCATTCCAGATCAGGTGCGGCGCGAGCACGACGAGCAGGGCGCCAGCCGTGCAGGTCCCTGAAAGCGACATCAGGGCAGATCTGAGGGGCTTGTCGTAAATGCATGCGAGCCCCATTCCGAGGAGGAAATAGATCATCGCATACTTGGAGAGGAAGCCGAGACCAATTGACGCGCCCAGCAAAAGCCCGGTGATAAGCCCGGGCGTCTCGCGAAAGCGGAACAGCAATGTCAGGCTGAGTGCCCAGAATGTCAGGAGCTGAACATCGGTGGACATGATGATGGAGGAGAGCCAGACGGCGGGCATGGTGAGATAGATCAGCCCGGCCAGAACACCAGCGGCAGGCGAGGCAACGCGCCGGCCCAGATCAAAGATCGCGATCCCGGTGAGAATGTGAAAAATCGGCGAAAACAGGCGGATAGCCCATTCTGAATGCCCAAACAGGCTGGTTTCAAGCCCGATCACCCAGGCAATCATGGGGGGTTTTGAATAATACCCCCAGTCAAACGCCGTCGACCACCGCCAGTATTGCGCCTCGTCAGGCCCCAGATTCAGAGGCGTCAGAAAGACCGCATACAGACGAATAGCCAATAAGAAAATGCAGGCCAGTCCGAAGAAATCTTGCCATTTGGCCTTGTTGATCACGGAAGAAAGTTTCACAATTGGATCCTGACGGGAAACTGAGTTCGACTTTTTTGCGGACACTCTGAAAATCATGCTTGCAACGCAAGTTCAAAATGATTATTTCCCGCCCTCCATTCTTACCGGTGGCTGATAGTCAGCCCAACAAACAAAAGGTGTGTGAAGATGGCATATGGAGCCCCGGGACACCCGGAATTTGAGGCCCTCGACGAACAGGGTAAGGCCGCGTCGGACGATCGTTCTGGCGCGGCGGTAAATAATGAAGACCGGCTGGACTTCTTCGTCAAGCGTGATGGAGTCGAGTACGCTGGAACTCACCTGATAATCGATCTTTGGGACGTATCCCGCATTGATGATCCTGAGCATATTGAGCGTTCGCTCTGTGATGCCGCCGTCCGTGCAGGTGCAACCATTCTGAGCTCTGATTTCCACGTCTTCACGCCGAACAATGGTGTGTCCGGGGTTATCGTGCTGTCAGAGAGCCATATCTCCATTCACACCTGGCCAGAACGCGACTTCGCAGCGGTTGATGTTTTCATGTGCGGTGACGCACAACCTCACCGTACGATTGAAGCTCTGCGTGAAGCCTTCTCACCGTCGCGTATCGGACTCACCGAACACCGTCGGGGACTGACTGTTTAAAAGTCAGTTCGCCGAGAGCGCCGATAAAAAATTAACCATTTTAAAGCCTGAAAGCCGAGCAATCTTGCTCGGCTTTTTGCGTTTTTGTATGCGAATTGGCAGTGGTGGGGGTGTTGCTAGAAAGTCGCATATTTGCGGATTGTGAGGCGTGTCGCAAAAGCTTTACAATCGCGTCACTTAAGCGTCATTCGTTAAGATTATGGCCCCCACATCTGCGTTCGTGTGTCCGCGCGAGCGTACATCTCCGAGGGGTTACTCATGTCACATTGGAATATCTTTAAGGGCGGCGTTGCTCTTTCAGCTCTGGCAGTATCGTTCGCTACGCCAGTTGCTGTCGCGCAAGTCACCTCAGGTGCTGTCGGCGGTATCGTCACCAGCGCTGAAGGCGCACCTGTTTTTGGTGCTACAGTCACGGCGACCGACACGACGACCGGTCTGACCCGTTCAGCGACGACAGGCGCAGACGGTACGTTCAACATTCGAAGCCTGAACGTTTCGGGTCTCTACACCGTCTCTGTTGATGCACCTGACTATCAGTCAGCTGCCATTGAAGGCGTTGGTCTGACCCTGGGCGACACGACGGCTCTTAACTTCGCTCTGAATTCCGACGCTGCACGCACGCTTGACCGCATCGTCGTCAGCGCGTCAGCGGCGAATGTAGCGCCTGTAGCTGTTGGCCCGTCTGCGACATTCAGCGCTGAAACGCTGGCAACGGCTCCGGCCATCAACCGGAACATCACTGACGTTCTTCGTCTCGACCCACGTGTTTATGTCGACGAGTCTCGTGGCGACATCAACGCAGTTCAGTGTGGCGGTAAAAACTCTCGCTACAACTCTCTGACGCTTGACGGCGTTCGCATGAACGACAATTTCGGTCTGAACTCTAACGGTTACCCGACAGAGCGGATCCCATTCTCTTACGACGCCATTGAGCAGGTCGCGATCGAACTCGCGCCGTTTGACGTTCAGTATGGTGGCTTCTCTGCGTGTAACATCAACGCTGTGACCAAGTCGGGTTCTAACGAATTCCACGGTTATGCGTTTGGCGACTACACCAATGACGAGCTTCGCTCTGACACGCTTGAAGGCGACGAGCTGACCGGCGGTTCTTACGATGAGTACCGTTATGGCTTCGGTCTTGGCGGCCCAATCGTCAAAGACAAGCTGTTCTTCTTTGCGTCTTACGAAAAGCTCGAAGGTGTGAACCTGTTCGACCGCGGCCCAATTGGTTCGGGTGCCGTGAACGAAGTGAACATCACTCAGGCTGAAGTTAATGAGATCGCAGCGATCGCCCGTGACATTTACGGCTATGATCCAGGTGAGATCCCATCCAGCGCGGACAATGGTGACGAGAAGCTCCTTCTGAAACTGGACTGGAACATTTCTGACCAGCACCGTGCGTCTTTCACCTATAACTATAATGACGGTTTCAACATCTCTCAGTCTGATGGTGACTCCGATGAGCTTGAGTTCTCAAACCACCTTTATGAGCGTGGCGCTGAACTGAACGCTTATGTGGGTTCTCTTTACTCTGACTGGACGGACAACTTTTCCACTGAACTTCGTCTGAGCTATTCAGAGCTGGACAACCGTCAGAACTCTATCGGCGGCACTGACTTCGGTGAGATCACGATCGAGACCGACGATGTTGACGTTTATCTCGGCGGTGATGACAGCCGTCAGGCCAACAAGCTCTATTACGAAACTTACGGTCTTGCGCTGAAAGGTTACTACACTGAAGGCGTGCACAACCTGACTTTCGGTTATGAGCGTGAGCAGATCGACGTGTTCAACATGTTCGTTCAGCACGTTGAAACCGAGATCGACTTTGACCGTAACCCTGGCCAACCCACCAGCATGTGGGACCCGGCAATCGAGAACTTCCGTCTCGGCCTTGCGGACAACGTGAACTACAACAACGCGCCATCCGGTAACCCGGAAGATGCGGCTGCTGACTGGGGCTTCGCTTCGAACTCTGTGTACGCACAAGACGAAGTCCAGGTGACGGATGCCCTTTCGGTCATCGCTGGTTTGCGGTTTGACTGGTACTCAACGGACGATGCTCCGGTAACGAACCCAACTTTTGCCTCTGACTATGGCTTCACAAACGGCCAGAACCTCGACGGCAAAGGCCTTCTGCAGCCACGCCTCGGTTTCACCTATGACTGGAGACCAGACGTCGCTCTGCGCGGTGGCTTGGGTCTCTATTCAGGTGGTAACCCGAACGTCTGGCTGTCGAACACCTATTCTGCAAACAACGTTCTGCAGTTTGGTTCAGACGGCGGTGCGTTTGGTCTCGAAAACGGCATGACGTCGCTTTTCGACATTCCTTACGGTCTGTGTGAAGACGGCGTTCCAAACGGCCCAGGCTATTGTGTGCCACAGGTTATGGTTGATGCGGTTGCTGCAGGTGCGGGTTCCAACTTCGAGATCAACTATCTTGATCCTGACTTCGACATCCCTTCTGAGTGGAAAGTCGCACTCGGCGGTACATGGTATGCGGACCTCCCAGGCATGGGCGGCGAGTATGTCTTCAACGCTGACCTTCTCTACACACTCGGCCAGGACAGCGCTGTCTGGATCCGTGGTGACCTTGAGGAGACAGGTTCAACTGTCGTTGATGGTCGCACCTACCCAACCTACACGAGCGTTCGTGAGCCGGCTTTCGTCCTGACGAACTCTGAGTCTGATCCACAGTCTCTGCAGCTGTCTGCTTCTGTGGCAAAAGAGCATGACTTCGGTCTCGATTGGGCCCTGGGTTATGCTTACACCGATGCAGAAGATGTTCACCCAATGACCTCTTCTGTTGCGTTCTCTAACTATGTGAACCGCGCATTTGGTGACCCACAAGACGTGTCTGCATCGACGTCTGACTATAATACGAAGCACCGCTTCACGCTCCTGGCGAACTATCGCAAAGCGTTCTTCGGTGACAATGAGACAATCCTGTCTCTCTTCGGTCAGGCAAGTTCGGGTCGTCCATACAGTGTTGTGCTGTCTGGTAACCCGAATGACATCACAGGCTTTACGCCGTTCCTCGAAGGTAACCCATTCCTCGCGAATGGCTTCTCCCGGAACGACCAGGAAGGTTCTTGGTGGGGTAAGCTCGACATCAAACTCGAGCAGGAATTCCCTGGCTTTGCTGATCACAAAGGGTCTGTCTTCGTGATCATCGACAACTTCACCAACCTCCTGAACGACGAATGGGGCATCCTGCGCGAGCCTGGCTTCCCATCTGTCTGCCAGATTGACGACTTCAACGCTGGTGCGTGTGAAAGCCGTCAGGGCGACGCATCTCGCTATGAGATCCGCTTCGGTGCGCGCTACGAATTCTAATCCTCTTTCGTAGAGTAGTGTATTTTATGAAAAGGGCGGCCTTCTGGCCGCCCTTTTTGTTTCGACCGCCCGCTGCGCGCTTTGCGCTTTCGCGATGTGTCGCGCTCAGGGCTGTTTTGACTGACCACCCGCAACGCGCTTCGCGCTATTGCGATGGGTCGTGCTCAGGGCTGCTGCCTGATCATAGACCTTGCGCTCCATGGGGTAAGTGATATGTCGCGCGGATGACCGAACACCTTCCTTCTCCGCCGCCGGAATGGGCGCCACAACAGGCCATTTTGATAGGCTGGCCTTCGCATCTCGGGCCATGGGGTGGCACCTCCGTGATGGAGGCTGCGCGCGCTGAAATTGCGGCCATGGCGAACGCCATTATAGACGCAGGGCAGACATTTGACGGGCCGGTGACACAGGTAAAGCTGGTTCTGGAGGGGGAGGAGGCCGAAGCGCGGGCGCGCGAGCTGGCGCCGGGCGCTGAGATCATTCAGATTGGCTGCGGTGATACCTGGCTGCGCGACACCGGGCCGATCCTGTCCTGGCAAGCCGGCCGACTTCATGCGCGCAGCTTTGGCTTCAATGGATGGGGTGGTAAATACCTCTATCCCGGAGATGCTGACTTGTCGGATCGACTGGCCGTGCGACTGGGTGCTGACTGCACGCAATTCGACTTTATTCTGGAAGGCGGAAGCGTTGATTGGGATGGTGCGGGCTGCCTTCTGACCACAGATGAATGCCTGCTCAATCCGAACCGCAATGGCAACTGGACCCGGGAAACAGCTGAGGCGGCGCTGAAGGCTGCGCTGGGCGCAACGGAGATTATCTGGATTTCAAAAGGCCTCGTGAATGATCACACCGATGGCCATATTGATAATCTGGCGCGTTTTGTCGGGCCCCGCCATGTGGTGTGCCAGTCGCCCAACGGCGTCGACGATCCGCATGCGGAGCGGCTGGACGCGATCATTGAGACGCTGACAGCTTTTCGCACGCAAACAGGTGAGGCTCTGACCGTCACCACGCTTCCATCGCCTGGCTTTGTGCGCGATGCGGAAGGTGATGTCATGCCGGCGAGCCATATGAACTTCATCGTGACCAATCAGGCGGTGGTTGTGCCGGGCTATAATGACGAGGTTTTAAAGGCGGTTGAGGTGTTGACGCCGCTCTTCCCGGGCCGGACCATTGTGTCGAAACCCTCGCCAATTGTGCTATCTGAGGGCGGCTCTTTTCATTGTATCTCTCAACAGATACCGACCGGCCCGGAGGAGACGAAGCCATGACCCAAGTGAAACTCGGCGTCGTTCAATGTGCGCTCGGCGGATCGCTGGACGAGAATTTGGAGCGGCTGGATGCCAAAATTCGGGATGCCGCGGCGCAGGGTGCCAATATCATTCTGACGCCAGAGCTGATCGAAGGCCCCTATTTCTGCAAAAGTCAGGAAGAGGACCGGTTTGATCTTGCGCGTCCGCTGGACACTCATCCGGCGGTCAGCCGGTTTGAAGCGCTGGCGGCCGAACTGGGCGTTGTGCTGCCGGTTTCGGTGTTCGAGCGCGATGGCGCGCATACATATAATTCGCTCGTTATGGTGGATGCCGACGGCACCCGTATGGGCGTTTATCGCAAAAGCCATATTCCGGATGGCCCCGGCTATCAGGAGAAATACTATTTCCGACCCGGGAATACGGGCTTCAAGGTATGGCCAACCCGGTTCGGCGTGATTGGCGTGGGGGTGTGTTGGGATCAATGGTTTCCGGAAGCCGCACGATGCATGGCGCTGGAGGGCGCTGAGATCTTACTGTACCCGACTGCCATTGGATCAGAGCCGCATGATCCGTCGCTTGAAACCTCTCGTCGCTGGCAGCGGGCGATGCAGGGGCATGCCGTGTCAAACTGCATGCCCGTTGCAGCAGCCAATCGTTATGGCGATGAGGAGGGGCAAGTATTTTACGGGCGATCCTTCATCTCTGATCAGACGGGCGAGCTGGTCGCTGAGGCACCTCGAGATGAGGATTGTCTTCTTCTGGCCGATCTGGACCTGAAAATGCTGCAACGGGAACGTTCTGCCTGGGGCTTCTTCCGGGATCGCCGGACAGATCTCTACGGAAAACTCTTAGACTAATAAAAAAGCCCGACGCCGGAGCGTCGGGCCTTCCCCCTCGCGGTCCCCTTGGCGGAATTACGCGGCCTTTTTCAGAAGGTTCTGAGCCTGTTCGACCCAGGCTTCGCGATAGATGCGGCCTTTGAAGGTCAGGCGGTCGTCAAGCCAGGCAATGTTTTCTGGTGTCCAGCTGGCCATCTGTTCGAAATTCCAGACGCCGAGTTCATTGAGAACGGTTTGAAGCTTGGCGCCAATACCTTTGATTTTCGTCAGATCGTCGACCATCTCAGGCGCTTTTGTGTAAAGCGCAGGCTTGTGGTCAAGCACGTCTTCAACCGTATCGAAGACGAGTTCTGACTGTTCTTCGACCTTTTTTGCGCTCTTCTTCATGACGTCTGTCATGGTGTCGAGCACTTTATCCATGCTCATCCCGGTGGATGGTGTGAATTTCCCATCCTGCCATTGGTCAAACCATTTGGACCAGAACTCGCCGGGCGCGCTGTAAGACACTTTCACCCAGCTCGGCATGGCAGCCCATGAATTGGCAATCTGTTCCCAGGCCTTCATATTGGCGTCGGCCATCAGATGGAAGGCCTCGCGTGTGGTGTCAGCTGAGCTGGCTTTATAGGAAAAGGTCGGCATGGACATTGCGCCCGGACCCTTCGACCATTTGACCTGCCATGGCGATTCCATGCGGGATGCGATCTCACCCTGACGGATCATCGTCTGTTGGGTGTTGCGAACATTTTCCAGCCCTGCTTCCCAAAGAGATGCGGCGGTTTTATTTGCATCGGTCAGAAATGTCGGAAACAACATGTTCCACTCACCTTTCGTTATTTTTACGCTGCATAGCACAAAATTGTGCATTGCACAATAAATAGGTTCAGAGCCGATGAGTTCCAGAGATGACCTACCGCATTGTGTTGTTTTCGATTCTGGCATGGGTGGCCTCACCATCGTGCAGGAATTGGCTGCGGTCGGGTTTGCCGGACGGGTGAGTTATGCCGCCGATACCGGGTTTTTTCCTTATGGTGAGAAGTCCGACGAAGACCTCATTCGTCGGGTGCCCGCGCTCTGCCGGGCGCTGGTTGAAGCTGCTGATCCGGACATTCTGGTCATTGCTTGTAATACGGCGAGTACGCTGGCGTTGGAAGTGACGCGGGCTGTTGTGGACATACCTGTTGTCGGGACTGTCCCTGCGATTAAACCTGCGGCGAAGGCAACCCAAACAGGAGTGATTGGGGTCTTGGCCACGCCCGGCACCTTGCGGCGCGCCTATACTCAGGCACTGGTTGATGCCTTTGCCCGCCATTGTCGCGTACTCAGCCATGGCAGTCTCAAACTGGTTGAGCTGGCGGAGCGGTTTCAGGTTGGCGAGGCCGTTGAGCGTGAAGAGATCTGCGGCGAACTCGAAGCCCTGTTGAGCCAATCGGGCGGCGATGAGATGGATCAAATCGTACTGGCTTGCACGCATTTCCCATTATTGCGCCAGGAATTGGTGGCTTGTGCTTTGGAAGGTGTAAATTTCATCGATTCCGGGCAAGCGATTGCGCGACGCGTTATGAGCTTGCTGGGGCAGGATTTGCGCGCAAGCTCTGAGGCATCTCTCTCGCCGGATCGATTGCTGACCACCGGGGCGTCGCCCTCGCTGGAGCGCATGATCAAAGCCGGGGCGATGTCCGGCTTTACCGAACACCACCAGATTGACTTCGACGATCCCGCTAGCCGCGCTTGAAGCGGAAGACAGCGAGCTTATTGCCATCCGGATCGCGGAAATAGGCAAAGTCGCCGAATCCGCCCCGCGGGCCTGGGTCACCCTCATTTGTCGCGCCAAGCTCAAGTGCCCTGGCATGAACTTCTGCCACTTTCTCAGGACTCTCGACCATAAAGGAGACCATGGTGCCGTTCCCCGCGCTGGCCGCTTCGCCATCATATGGAGAGGTCACGACAAACATCGGGCCGGGCTTGTCGCCGAAAACATAAGACTGCCCCTTGGGAAAGGGGGAACCGCGGCGCCCACCTATCATCGGCAGGAGCGCATCGTAAAAGGCCAGTGACTTTTCCAGATCGTTTGTCCCGATCATCAGATATCCAAGCATGAAAAAACCTCCCTCAATTCAGCTTGAGGGAGGTTAGCTTTTGACGCAGCGCTTGGTAAGTCAGCCGACCGAGGCTGCTGTCACTATATTGTGCTGAACCAGTCGGCTTTGGTGGTCTGAACGGCGCGCGGCTCGTAAACAGACTGCCACGGCGTATCCAGCGCGAACGCGTCCAGCGTTTCGCCATACCCGTTGAACCGGGTCTGCATGGACACACCATACGCGCCCAGCGTGCCGATCTCGATCACATCGCCCTCGCGGATGTCTTCCGGCAGGAAGATCGGGCCGGTGATGACATCAGCAGAATCGCAGGTCGGGCCAAACAGTTTGAATGCCTTTAACCGTGGGGAATGTTCGCCGTCATTGCGGATGAGGCGCGTCGGATAGGGCCATTTGCAGTGCGCTGCATCATAGAGCGTGCCGAATGCGCCGTCATTGATATAGACCGCATTTCCGCGCACCAGATCAACATGTGTCAGAACAGATGTGCCTTCGGCAACGAGTGCGCGACCTGGCTCGCACCAGAGTTCTGCCTCACGCGACAGCCCCATACGGTCAAACGCGTCCTGAATGACGACCGGGAAACGCTCCAGCGCAACCGGTTCCATGCCGGGATAGGAGACAGGAAAGCCGCCGCCAACATCAATAATGTCGACGTCCACGCCGCCATCAATGATAAGGCGCGACAGCGAATCCATGTGAACCGACCAGGCATACGGATCCATGCACTGGCTGCCGGGATGGAATGACATACCGAGCTTTCGCGCATTGGGGCGCGCC
Source organism: Ponticaulis sp. (assembly GCA_002692725.1). Lineage (GTDB taxonomy): Bacteria > Pseudomonadota > Alphaproteobacteria > Caulobacterales > Hyphomonadaceae > Ponticaulis. Next base: position 229,300 of record NZLU01000039.1, read on the forward strand.
GCCATTAACAGGGCAGGGACATCATGATGGGACGCGCCAAATTTGCCGTCAATCGGCATCTCAGCGCCCTGGTTGGACACGCCAACACGCAGGATCAGATCAAGGTCTCTTGCCTGGCCTGTCACTTCGAGAATTTTGTCGAGTTCAGCCTGGCAGTCATACGCAAACGTCCGGACGCCGAAGTCAAAATAGGCGCGGGCAATCGCCGTGCGCGATTTGACCGGGTGCATGAAGTGCATCTGGGCATCTGGACAATGCTCTGCCACGAGTTCCATTTCAGGAATTGATGCTGTGTCGAACTGTGTGATTCCGGCCTCAAACAGGGTTTTCAGAACCCATGGAGACGGATTGGCTTTCACGGCATAAAGCGTTTCGCCAGAGAAGTTGGAAAGAAACCATTTGGCCGCCTGACGCACCAGGTGCGGGCGGCAGCATGCAATGGGCCTGTCGGACGCAGTTTGCCGGATCAGGTCCCAGGGCGAGTCGAATGTCGACATGACACGCTCCGTGTTCAAGTGAGAAACCTAAACCGGCGTTAGTGCGGGCCGCAGACCTATATTGCTTTCGCAGGGAAAGGAACATGGATCCGATGTCCGCCGGAACGGGGGATTTAGTTAGTCTTAGCCACGGAGTAAACCTTTAATTTGTCGGAAAAGTGCATTTTTCCTGCCCGGAGAGGCGCGTTGACGTAAAATTATGAATATTCTCTGATAGTTCTGGCTATGACAGCATGAACTGAGGGAAAAAACCTGTCAGTCTTCAGACGGGCCGAGGATACAAACATGCGGGAAAGACAATTTATTTCTGCCGTGATCAGTGCTTTGTCATTGGCCGTACTCTCCGGGTGTGGATCGGACGATTCTGTCACCCGAGTTGGCGCGTATTCGAGCGATGAATCCCGGATTATTATCGCCGGCAGTTCTACGGTTGCCCCCTTCGCCACAAGTGCGGCGGAATATTTCGGAGTGAAAACCGAATACAGCACGCCTGTCGTTGAAACGACTGGCACGGGTGGCGGATTCAAGATTTTCTGCCAGGGCAATAGTGGCACGACCAGTTCAATTGCCACTGCGTCCCGTCCGATCGCAGATAGTGAGACTGAACTCTGTGCCGAGAATGGCGTGAGCGACATTCAGGAATTTGCGTTTGGCAGTGATGGCATTGTCTTCATGAATGCGCTGGACGGACCAGAACTTACGCTCAACGATCGGGAGATCTTTCAGGCTTTGGCCGCGAAAGTGCCCGTCGACGGAGAGATGGTGCCAAACCCCTATCAGTATTGGTCTGAGGTCAATCCGGAATTGCCCAATATTCGCATCGAAGTTTATGGGCCGCCGCCAACGTCCGGAACGCGCGATGCGCTGGTCGATCTGGCACTGAAAACTGGCGCACTGACGTTTCCGGAGCTGGAGGCGCTACAATCCTCTGACCCAGACAGTTTTCATCAGGTCTATGAGACGATCCGGACCGATGGTCGCTGGCTCGATGCCGGCGAGAATGACACTCAGATCATTCAATCGCTTCTGCGCAATCCGGAAGCTGTCGGCGTCGCTGGGTTTTCTTATCTCGATCAGTCAGGTGACCGTGTGAAACCGGCACGGATTGATGGCGTGCTGCCAAGCTATGAAAGCATTCTGAGCGGAGACTATGCGCTGTCCCGGTCGCTTTTCCTGTACGTGAAACCTGTCCATCTCGAGAAACGCCCTGCGGTGAAGGCGTTTCTTAAAGAGGTGTTTAGTGATGCGGCTATGGCGGAAGGCGGATATCTTCTGGAGAAGGGCCTTATTCCGCCGTCAGAGGACAATCGAAACGCTATTTTGAGCCGTCTTGAGAAATAGCGTTTCGAAGCTGAGCTCGCGAACAGTTAGGCGATGAATTTCATCCGCTTGTCGAATTCGGACCAGACGCCGCCCTCACCGTGCCAATTGCCTTCGGTCGCACCTTTTGAATACTCGGTTGCGCGCGCTTCAAAGAAGTTTGCGTGCTCAACGCCATTCAGAATTTCAGTGAGCCACGGGATTGGGTGTTTATCGACGCCGAAGATCGGCTGAAGCTTGAGCTGTTGCAGACGCCAGTCAGCAATATAACGGATGTATCGCTGGATATCTTCCGGCGTCATGCCTTCCACTTCGCCGGCTTCGAACGCGAGCTCGATGAATTTGTCCTCCAGCATCACAACCGTGCGGCAGCTTTCCGTTATGCGCTCGGCCAGCTGGTCATTCATGATGCCGGTTTCTTCGCAGAAGGTGTGGAAGAGCTTGATCATGCCTTCGCAATGGAGGCTCTCATCACGCACTGACCAGGTTACGATCTGGCCCATCCCCTTCATTTTATTGAAGCGCGGGAAGTTCATCAGCATGGCAAATGAGGCGAAGAGCTGCAGACCCTCAGTGAAGCCACCAAAGACAGCCATGCTCGTGGCGATGTCTTCATAGGTTTCGCAGCCGAACTGACCCAGATAGTCGTGTTTGGCGGCCATCTGTTCGTATTCCATGAAGGCCGAGAATTCAGAATCCGGCATACCGATGGTTTCGAGAAGGAGTGCATAGGCCGCGATGTGGATCGTCTCCATATTGGAGAAGCATGCGAGCATCATGGAGACCTCTGTCGGTTTGAACAGAGGCATATAGTTTTCCATATAGTTCGCGCCGACTTCGACGTCGGATTGCGTGAAGAAGCGGAAGATCTGCGTGAGGAGATTGCGCTCCTTATCGTTCAGCTTCACAGCCCAGTCTTTACAATCCTCACCGAGCGGCACTTCCTCGGGCATCCAGTGAACCTGTTGCTGTTTCTTCCAGAGATCATAGGCCCACGGGTACCGGAAAGGCTTGTAAGCCCTTGAAGGAATTAAGAGTCCCGGTTTGTCGGTGATGATGCCATCGGCCATGATGTGCTCCACGAGTCGCGTTAACTACAAGATATAGTGCGCCGGTTATCCCAATCACGCAAGAGATGGTATGTCGCAGGCAAAAGTTTTCCACTGTTAACGACTGCCTGTGGAGAAGTTCTGCGGCTTGGCATTGGGCAAAGTGTCAGGAAGCCCCCTCTTCAAGGGATGTCGTGAAGGCTAGTGGGTTGCTAGTTTCAGGATAAGAAACAAGGGAAACGCATATGAAGCAGCGTCTGAAGGAAGGCCTCATCACTTTTGTCACCAGCAGTCTGGCGTTGTTCGGTGCTGGGGCAGCACAAGCCGACGAGGTGTCACTGGCCCGATGCGCAGCCCTTTATGATCATTATGATGGGTATGTGCTGGAAGGAGAGTTTTCTAAAAGTCCGGTGCTCCTTCCAGTCGATTATGAGATACGGGCAATAGCTGCGCGGACACTTGCTGAACAATTGGGAGAACCACAAGAATGGGACGATCCCGAGCCGTTTCCTGAGGCCGGTCCAGTGGAGTTCTATTTCAAAAGCGTCGACATCACCAAATGCGATAACCGGCTTGGTCTGGTGCCCGATACGCATGGCCCGGGCACCTCAGGGAGGAAAGACGGTTACAGTTTTACACGACCTGACAATCTGGCCTGTGCCGGAACATTGATCACGGCAACACTCGGGCTTGATCCTGAAAAGGAGAAGACTGTCGTCGAGAAGGTTGAGGGCCATCTGGCCTCGATTTTCCATTCTCTGGCACTTGTCGGATGGACCGCCGAGGATGCGAATGTGTTGGCCGCCGCGGTGTTTGACGAATGGATTGAGCGGCTGAATACAGGTTTTGCTGAGACGAATGGTGACAAGCTGTCCGGACAGAATGAGCTGAATGATTTCACGCAGCAATGCATGTCTGGTTATCCGGTTTCGCAGGTGGATCTGTTCAGCGTGGAGCAAGGGTCACGAGAAACCTACTGCATTGCGCAGCGCCAGTTGGGACGACAGTGCGATGACGCGCTGACCCTCGCCCTGGAAAGTGAATAGCCGAAGAGGCTCCGACAAGGTGCCGGAGCCTCAGCAGGATCAGAACCGAAGTCTCACCCCGCCATTGACGATGAAGCCGTCATTGCGAGACCAGATATCTGTTGTCCAACGGCCCGAGGGCGCGCGGGCCGGAAGGAGGATCGGCTCCTCACGCGTCTGACGGACATTGAGAATGTTCTCTGCATTGATGAACCAACTCGCCGGACCGATGGTGATCTCGCCCAGAAGGCCGACATCGAGGAAGGAGTCACTCCGCATACGGAATGGGCTGTCTTCGACGCGCTGTTCGCCAGTGTAATACATTTCCAGCCCAAGCCGGAATTCGCCATGGCGTTCCCACATCGCGACCATGCCAGCTGAATGTTCTGGCGTAAGGGCAATTTCGTGCCGACCGCCTAGGCCATCGGGGTCACTGGAGTCGAGATAGAGATAGCTGCCGGTGATCTTGAAATCCCGCCAGATGTAGCGGAGCAGCAGCTCAGATCCGCGTAGCTCTGAACTGCCCTCAACATTGACGAGTTCGACCCGGTCAAGCGGCCCGCCTGGCATGCTGGCGAAGGGGGCGAGTTTGGTGACGCCCTCAACATCAGAGGCAAACAGGGTGAGATTGGTTTCGAACCCTCCGGCTTGATAGCCGACATCCAGAGAGGCCGTCTGCGCCGATTCTTCCGAGAGACCCGTGAGCGGGGCGAGTCGGGAGAGACCTGCCGCTTCGATTTCCTCCACAAAGGGCGTGGGAGCGAAATAGCCCTCTGCAATGGATGCGCGGATCGTCCAGTTCCCCGGCCGATAGAGCAAGGATGCGCGCGGGCTGACCTGAGTGCCATATTCACTGTGCTCATCCAGACGTGCGCTGAGGGAGACCGACAGGTCTCCGGTCAGCTCATGGTCGACCTGACCGAACAGTCCGGGTACGTCATAGGTATAGTCAAAACCCGGGAAGGTGTCAGACGAATAGATTTCAGACTGCCAGGCCAGACCCAACACCCAATTTGTCTGGTCGTGCTCGCCAGCCAGCGTAGCTTCAAGAAGATAGCTTTCATGGCTGTCATCCTCGATGACGCTGCCGAACTGATGTTCATGATCCTGCACCATGGCGGAGGCGCGGATCTGAGCCGTCAGAGATTCCGTCAGCGGCGTACTTCCGATGAAGCCACCATCCATGCGGTTGGTTTCCTGAGACTGAACAAAGGGCTGACCATCGGGCGCTGTGCGGCCAGCCCGCGTGCCGCCGTCACGGTCTTCGCTCATAAAGCCGAGCGTGGCATAAATGCTCGACCCAGTGTCATCCTCCCAGAACAGGCGCGGGCGTGCGGTCACGCGCTCATAACCCGGCATGTCGATCCAGCCATCCTGGTCGAAATCTTCAATACCCTGCCGGTGAGCGCCTGTGGTCAGCGAGAGGCCGAGCGAGTCATTCACGGGCATGGCGACATAGCTCGTCACATCCTGACCGTTCTGAGACGTGGCATTGACGAGGATCTCGCCTTCGGCCTCATCACCCGGGCGGCGTGAAAGGAGGTTGATCACCCCGCCAAGTGCAGAGCCGCCATAAAGGGAAGAAGCCGAGCCTTTAATGACATCAACGCGGCGCAGATCGGTAGGCGGGATCTGAAGAAGACCCAGTGACGAGGCCTGTCCCCCATAAAGCGGCAGACCGTCGGCGAGCAGCTGTGTGTAGCGGCCATAAAGTCCTTGCACGCGGACATTGGCGGCACCGAGGGCGGGGGACGTGACTTGAACCCGAATGCCGCCGGTTTCATTCACAAGCGTCGCGATGTTTCCGGGACGCATGATTGCTTTTTCTTCGATTTCCTCGCGGTTAATGGTTTCGACCCGCATCGGGTCATCCTGGGCAACCCGGCCCGACCGTGAGGTGGAGACGATGACGGTGTCCATTCGGGCGTCATCATCATGGGCATGGTGATCATGATCGTCATCATGGTGCTGGTGTTCGGAAGGTGTTTCGCTGTCCTGCCCAAGCGCTGGCAAACCTGCCAATGCACACAGGGCCAGTGCAGCAGTCGTGCTGCGCAGATACTCTGTCATTTTGGAATAATCCTGAATCTTGAATCAAACTGAACGCACTGGTCCGCCAGCGCGCTGTGAGATCAAATTCAGGCTCGGGGAGGGCGGTAGAGCAGGCCAGGCGGGCGCGTTGCGACCCGTGTTTTGCCCTCAGGGCGGAGCGCCTCTGAAACAACGGGCGAGATAATGTTAGCAACCCAATCGCGGCCAATCATATGGATGTGACACGACCCGCATTTATGCGTGTGATGATCATGTTCGTGGTCATGCTCAGAAGCCTGTCCTTGCGGATTGGCTATTTCGACGTGATCGATTTCACATTCGATCGTCAATCTGTCTTCTGAATGGTGCGCATCGGCAATGGGTGTTGCAATGAAGACGACCGCCAGCAAGAAAGCCGTCAGACACTTCCAGAGTGAGGATGCGCGAAACCCTGTCATAGGTCTTCGGATATCAGCAGTTTGAAATGATGTCACGACAAAGCCCGCCAATGGGGAACAGGATGGCTGAGCCCGTCTGACACCAGGGCCCGGGCCTTAGACGCCATCCACAAGTTGATCGGCGAGCGCAATGCGATCGGGTCCAACCTGTTCGGATGTGACCTCGCGCATCTGTTTCAGGGCGGACTGAGCCTCCTCGGATGTGAGGCCAGACAGCCTGAGCAGCATATGCGCCACAAAGCCCGTCCGGTGAATACCGGCCGAGCAATGCAGATAGAGCTTCGGGGCGGGCGTGTCAGAGGTGGCGGCGCTGATCGTATCGGCCAATTCCGCAGGATCGACCTGGCCAAGCGTCTCCATGTGGCCGCCCGAGAGCGGAAACCAGACCCAATCTGCCCCCATTTGCCGGCTGAGCTTTTCGATCGCCGGCCCGCCCTCCCGCTCGCTGAGCAGGGTCACGCAATGTGTCAGCCCCAGCTCTTTGAGGCGCGGAAGGGATTTCTTCCCCGGCCTGGGGCCGAGGATAAGGTTATCGGGTTTGAGTTTCAGGGGCATCTGATCAACCAGGCTTCGGTCTTCCAGTTTAGAATGACCGCAACTGGTTCAACAATCCCTCATAAAATTCATACCCCATTCGATCCTGTTAAACCGGCCCGGCAAATACCGGCCTGACACTGAGTGGGCTCTTACTGGCTTTTCCATTCATTGTCGGCGTCCTGGGTCACGAGTGTCAGTGTCTGCCAGTCAATCCCGAAGAAACCATCGAACGGAAAGTGGATCGCCGCGATATAGCCAGGTCTCAAATAGCTCCACAGAACGGTAGCCCCTTCCTGCGCGCCCAATGGACCGCAAGGCGCTGCCCAATTTGAGCTTTCGAAATCAGGTTCGGCATAGTCATTTATCACCTCAAGCCCTGAAAACTCATCATATTCGAGACGGCATTCATCGGAATAGGTCGCGCCTGACTTTATGGCAGCATCTTCAGCGATACGGGGTATTGCCGTCATGTAACTGGTTTCCGCATCATAGCGGAAAACCGTGACGACAGGATCTGACCAGCTGTCTGACTGATCAAAGCCAAATCCTTCTGTGTAGTCTCCGGTGGGCGCGACGTTGGCTGTGAGCGCGACGGGGAAGTCCTCCGAACCAGGGTTCAGCGTCGACGTCTGTGCACCGCAGCTCATGGCTCGGTAGATCAGAAACTCACTGTCCGACAGAGCCGCATCATTGACTGACCAACGGCAGTCTGTGGCTAACTCATCAGCGCCGCCTTTCGGCAGGTGCATGAGATATCTCGCCTTAGACGGGCACATTCCTGTTTCAGGCAATTGGTCTCCCGCGGCGCAGTACTCGGCCCCGGACGGAGGAGCCTGTTCCACGGGGCTCGCCTCAGAATCGCCAGCACAGGTGCTGAGCGTTGAGAGCAATTCGCTCGCATCGTGCAGCTCATAATGGCTTTCCGGCCAGTCATTGCCGGACCGATTGCCGGGGCTGTAAACCGAGACCGACAGGGTCTCAGCAACGGCAATTTTCTTCATAAGCGGATCATCTGGCTTCAGGTCTTTGCCGAGCCAGTGATCGTATTCGAATGCGGGATCATCGGTGAAGCTGCCGGAAAACTCGGTTTTATCGGCTATATGACTGTCGGTGTAGACATACATATCCACGCGCTCATTCTCGGTCGACGGAGACGCGCCGTTGACGGACACATTGAAACCCGAATCATGCGTCACAATGCGAAGTGAGGATCCTTGAATATTCTCGGTGACGGCGGCGCAATATATTGGATCGTCTGGCGAATCGACAGCGGAGTAGCGAAGGAGTTTCCATGACCCTAGCTGGCCATATGACGCCCAACTTAACTCTGTCGGTTCCTGCTTGCATCCTGCTGCAATGCTCGCGATCGCGATAAGTGCAGGCAGACCCAAAAAGCTGTTATTCATCAATGGTAAATTTCCCAAATGTGGCCAGTTTTCTTGGGGAATGTAGTTGATCCGCTGAAAGCTAATCAACTCGACGAAAGACAGGTTGCGCTGGTCATCTGTACAGTGTGATGGGTTGGCGATTTCATGCCCGGCCGCAGGCCGAGCATGGGGGCAGGTTTGAGGTTTCACATTGTGTATCAAACGGGTGGGCGGGTCGTTCGCCCGCTTAATTCATCTTGCGCATTTCCTGGAACTGGACCTTGGCGAGCCAGCCCGATGGGCCTGATCGGCCTCGGGAAAACGGTGTGTAAGACATTTCGATATAGATCGGATCGGCTGTAAATTCGAATTCATCAGCACCCGGACGACCTGATTTCGGCTCGAACAGATATTTCTGATAGATTTCAAAGTCAGTGTGTTCGCTGGTTTCCTTCATCACCCAGTCTTGACCAAGGCAGGACGAAAGAAGGTCCCGCACCTCGCCAATCGCGGCGCGGGCTTCCGCCTCGCGAGCCTCGGCTTCCAGGCTGCCGGTTCTGGCGTACAGCTCACAATGATAGGTGTAGAGATCCGTTCCGAACATGTCGCGAATGATGCTGGTCCGGCAATCATCACCGAAGGCATTTGTGTTTGCGTGCCAGCGATGATTCAGCTCCCGGTCGCCCAGCATGACTGGCTCACCGCGAAAGGCGGAGAAGGCGTTCTTTTTGCTTCCTTCGGTGATCACAACTTCCACCGCTTCACACGTATTCTGAGTGATTTGCGGAGGCGTGCTATTGCCACAGGCGGTGAGCAGAAAAGCGGGCAGAGCGAGATAGGCAAATTTCATGTGTGCGTCCCAAAATTACAGAATTCAGAGGAGCTTAGACCGTGTCGTCGCAAAACTCATACCCGTTCAGGGGGAATGTCTAATTGCTCAATTCCGGATTCGGGCTTTTCCAATTCTGCTTTACAAAGCCATTGCGGACGCGCTGCGGGTGATTGCCGACATCGACACGGTTGAGCACTTCGCCGGTTTCAAAGTCGATCACGGCAACGCTGTCTGTTTCGCTTTCCGAAATCACACAGGCTTCGCCATCGGGTGACACTGTCGCCCAATACGGCTTGCCGGCATACTTCACTTCAGTGAACTCACCGGTCGCGACGTCGATAATGGTTGTGTAGTCATCCATTGTACCAGCTACGCAGAGCTTGGTGCCATCTCGGCTGATCGACAGACCATGATGGCGGCTGTCATTCACGAATTTGGTCCGGTCGTCCGGGGCTGCGCCATCGGGCAGCTGGAAGATGCGCAGGATGCGATCCGTCTGGAAGTCGTATTCAATCACGCCATTGAAGAAACTGACCTGAAAGAACAGAATCTTCTCATCCGGGTGCATGGCATAGGGGCGAATGGAGTCAGAAAGGTCCGTTCGACCAAAGGCATCGAGGCGTTCGCGCATGTCGAGAATTCGTGCGACTTCGCCCGTCTCGCGATCATAAATGGTGAAGCGCCGGTCGCCTTTGGTGTCATCCTGTTCGGGCGCATCATTGGCCGAGGAGACTGAGCCGATTGACGCATTCAGAATATAGCGCGCATCGTTGAAATAATGGTTCTCATGCGGTGCGTCGCCCGCGAGGAAGCTGCCTGCGTCTTCGCCGGTTTCGACATCGATCAGATGGACGGTGTTGGAGGTCGACGAGGAGACCGCCACTTCCTTGCCATCAGGGGACATGGCCATGTGGTCAGAGCGAAAGCCGGACACCGGAAAGCGCCAGACGATCTCGCCAGTCTCCAGGCTCAGAGAGATGACATCTGCAAAGCTCGGGCGTGAAATGATCAGCTCCGTGCCTTCAAGATTGGAGTACATATCGTCGACATATTGGTTGTTGCCTTCGCCCGGTCCTGCGGCAATGGCGGCGAAAACGCGCTTGCGGATCGGGTCTGCATTGATCTCGGCCATGCGCTCATCATTATCGGGAATTGCGTTCATGCGGCCGATCTGGAAATAGCCGTTTGAAGGATCGATTACCGTGATGGTGCCATCCCAGTTATTGCCCACAAACATGACCCGTTGCAGGCCTTTCTCAGCGGCTTCTTCTTCGGTGGGAACGGGAGGTGAGGCTAAGGCCGGCGTCAAATTTGAGGATAAGGCCAGGGCGGCAAGGCCAGCCAATAGGCGCGATGGCTTGTAAAGCGTGTTCAAAATTTCCTCCCAGATATTTTTATGGGAGGAGCTTACATCAGAATGTCGTCAGAAAGCTATCGGCGCCACGACAAAGTGAGGGCGACGAAGTCTTCTTCTCCTGTTCGGGCGATCGCGCCATTTTTATAATGGTATTCACGCTCGATATAGCTGACCGACATATGTCCAGCATTGGTTTCCCAGCCGACACCGGCCTGAACATCGCCGACGGTGACCTGATCCTGAAGGGTGAGCTGGCCATCTGCGATACCGCGCGTGCGGGCGCGCTGAACATCCCAGACCAACGCTTCACCATCAGCGCCAGCGAAGAGATACCAGTTCGAATTTTTTGTGGATTTGCCGCGTCGGTCGAGATCATAGCCGATGCGCACTTCTGCGCCTGCGCGCGTGGACTGCATATTGCCGACTTCGTCAAAAGAGATGTGTGGGCTTACGGAAAGGTCGAGACCAAGGCCGGTCTGATCGCTGTTCGCATAGAGCGTGTAGCTGGCGTCAAAACGCTGACGGTCTTCATATTCAGGTGTGAACGTGTTGCGGCTCCGATAGGCCGGAATTTCCGTTAAAGATTGTGTAAACCCTGCAACGGCCAGATCGATGCCGTTCGCTTCGCCAAGTGGCCGGGCGACACTGGATTGTAGCTGGGTCTGATTTTGTCTCCTGACTGATTCGTTCAGGACCGGTGAGAGCGACACGGGCGACGTCATTCCCGTGTGTATCAGATCCGTATCAGTCTGATCAGATTGAGCGTAAAGCGTTGTTGAAACAGAGGTCTGCGCGGTATCATTCAGCGCAGACGGGGCGAGGCAAGCCGTGCAACTCAGACCGAGAGCAGCAGCAGCAACGAGAGATAGCATCAGGCGCATTTCGTATTTCATCACGCTTCAACCATTACTTTACGTTCGTTAACGCAGCTTAAATAAACCTTACGAAAAGCTAATGGTAAAGGTGAAATTCAACAGAATGGCTTAATCTGTATTGCAACAGTCGCCATTCTGGAGACACAAAAAAGGCGAGCCGTGGCTCGCCTTTTCTCCAATTGGTTGATTCTATTCGTTATTGGCAGGCAAGGCATTCCTCGTAATCAGTCGGCGCTTCTATTTTAAGTGCGCCTTCCTTCTTGCCCTCTGAGCCCGCAAATGCAGCACGCTGAACAGATTTTGACCGGCAATAGTAAAGAGATTTGAGGCCTTTTTCCCATGCGGTCCAATGCAGCATGTGCAGATCCCATTTGTTGATATCGCCCGGCAGGAAGACGTTCAGTGACTGTGCCTGGCAGATGAATGGGGTCCGGTCTGCGGCGAGTTCGATGATCCAGCGCTGGTCGAGTTCGAAGGCTGTTTTGAAGACGGCTTTCTCGTCGTCAGTCAGGCAGTCAAGGTGCTGAACGGAGCCGTCATGTTCCAGCATGCTGGCCCAGACGTCCGGTGTGTTCATGCCTTTTTCGTCGAGCACGCGCTCTAGGTTCGGGTTCTTCACCGTGAATGAGCCGGAGAGCGTTTTATGGGTATAGACATTGGCCGGTATGGGCTCAATGCCTGCAGATGTGCCGCCACAAATGATGGAGATCGACGCGGTCGGCGCGATGGCCAGCTTGTGTGAGAAGCGCGCCATGACGCCATTGTCTGCGGCGTCCGGGCAAGCGCCGCGTTCTTTCGCCAGCTTCACAGAAGCTGCATCGGCACCCTTCCGGATATGGCGGAACATGGCTGTGTTCCAGGCTTTCGCAGCGGCACTCTCAAGTGGCGCATTCTGAGATTGCAGGAAGGAGTGGAACCCCATCAGGCCAAGACCAACCGAGCGCTCGCGTTTTGCGGCATAGACCGCGCGGGCCATTTCATCTGGCGCACGCTCAATGAAGTCTTCCAGAACGTTGTCGAGGAAACGGAAAATGTCTTCCAGGAACTGAGGATCAGATTTCCATTCGAGGAATTTCTCTGCGTTCAGGGATGACAGGCAGCAAACCGCCGTCCGCTCATTGCCAAGATGGTCAGTGCCCGTTGGCAGAACGATCTCAGAGCACAAATTAGACTGTTTCACAGAGAGGCCGAGTTTGCGCTGGTGCGCTGGCATGGCGTTGTTTACGGTGTCGGTGAACAGAAGGTATGGCTCGCCCGTTTGGATGCGGAGTTCGAGAATTTTCTGCCACAACTTCCGGGCGTTGATCGTTTTGATCACTTCACCGGATTTCGGGCTTTTCAGGCCATATTCTTCATCATTGCGAACGGCTTCCATGAAGTCGTCCGTGATGTTGAGGCCGTGGTGCAGGTTCAGCGCTTTCCGGTTGAAGTCACCCGACGCTTTCCGGATTTCCAGGAATTCCTCGATTTCCGGGTGGTGGATGTCGAGATAGCAGGCCGCAGAGCCACGACGAAGCGAGCCCTGGCTGATGGCGAGGGTGAGGGAGTCCATGACGCGGATGAAGGGAATGATGCCGGATGTCTGACCATTCTGACCGACTTTCTCGCCAATCGAACGGACAGAGCCCCAATAGGTGCCGATGCCGCCGCCATTGGATGCAAGCCAGACATTCTCATTCCAGGTCTCGACAATGCCGTCGAGCGAATCATCAACCGTGTTGAGGAAGCAGGAGATTGGGAGACCGCGTTCAGCGCCGCCATTCGACAGTACAGGGGTCGCAGGCATGAACCAGAGGCGCGATATATAGTCATAAATGCGCTGGGCGTGATCAGCATCGTCCGCATAGGCTGTTGCGACCCGCGCAAACATGCCCTGGAAGGTCTCACCCGGCAGCAGATAGCGGTCTTCAAGGGTCTTCTTGCCAAATTCGGTCAGCAGGGCATCGCAAGAGGGATCAATATGAACACCTTCAACGACTCGCAGGTCAGCCTGTTTTTTCGGCTTACCGCGGCGGAGTGCGGATTTCTGAGCGCTTTGAACCTGTTCTGCAGTCGACATAGCGGACATGGGAATTCCCTGTTGAATGAGCCCTAAACATAATATGGGGATTTAGCTGTAACTTGCCATATTTGGCGTGTTCAACCCTACCCGACGCTAGATATAGTGGGTCTAAGGTTAATCATCGGTCAATACGCCAGAGGAAATCAGATTGGGATTTCCGTGTAAAAATAGTTAATGCCTGTTAACAACTTTGTCACAGTGCGCGAAAAACCCTCCGAGCACTGAGGACGGTGATTGTCCATATACCCGTGATCACAGGCGATCTGACGACGGCATGGCGTGGCCGACTGCTTTCCACAGCAAATTTTCATTGCGGGGAAAAATGTGGGGCTGCGGATCAATTAGGTGATCGTTCTTCGATCAGGGCAAACCCTGATCCGGGCCGAATCAAGCCTGAACCGGGTTAAATCGCCCAGATCTGACACACTATATATAGTGTCGATCAATTCCTGACATTCGGCCAAGAATAACCGCTCAAAAATCAGGCGACGTCTTGAGAAAACCCTGAAATGGACCGGTTTAGCCTCATTTTTGCTGCAAATCGGTACCAATAGCGAATTCGTCGAAAGAACAAGCTGAGTTGTCGGAACTGAATACTTGGTGCCGACGTTACGCTCCAACATGTCATAGGGATCCAAGAGCAAGAAACAGGGGGCACCCTGAGGATTCCGCATGGTCAGGACGTAATTATGAAGCAAGTATTCGGCGTAGCTGCTCTGATGATGGCTGCCGGGCTAACGGCGGCCTGCGGATCCCGGGTCGATGAGCCCGCTCTTGTTCCGGCGCAAGCCGAAACCCGTGGCTATTTACATGACACGACGCAGGCGTCCCGCGTCGATGAGCCGACTTATATCAAGCCGTATGACGCCGCGCCTCTTCCGGTTCAACGGGTTATGTTTGATCCCGCAGCCTCCGAATTCCGCCAGACGACCAATCATATTCGTCGGTTTGACGATTTTGAGGACGAACAGCCCATCCCGCTTTTCTCGCATGTCCAGTCTGTCGCGAGTGCCTTGTCTGAAACCCCCTATAAGGCTCCCGCTCCCGCCCCAGATGTCGTGAAGCAGCTCAGTTATGATGACTATCGCAAGATTGGTTTCAAACGAGAGGCGACTCTGTTTGCCGAAAGTGGGGCAGCCTATCAGATGGCCCTTGATTCGCGCGGCTCACTCTTTCAGACCCCGGTGAAGATTAATCTGGTCAGCGAAACGGGCCAGAGTGTCATGGGGTTTGATCCGGCGAAATTCGATTTCTCGGCGCTTGATCTGACAGAAGAGCAAAAGGCGAGTTTCGGCTATGCCGGCTTCCGTTTGCTCACCCCGCTCAACACATCGGGCAAGTTCGATGAAGTTCTAAGTGTGAAGGGTGCCAGTTTCTTTCGCGCGCTGGGCGTGGATAATCATTACGGTGCGTCCGCACGTGGGCTCGCCATCGGAACCGCTTCTCCCGATGGTGAGGAGTTTCCTGTCTTCCGGGAGTTTTGGATCCAGGAACCACAACCAGGCGACCAGAATTTCGTGTTCCATGCTTTACTTGATGGCCCGAGCGTCACGGGTGCCTATCAGTTCCGGTTGAGACCCGGAGCAGAAACGCAAATGGAAGTGACGGCAGTTCTTTATGCCCGCAAGGACACGTCGCGGATCGGCCTTGCGCCTCTGACGTCCATGTTTGAATTTGCGCCGCACGACCCCGATCGAGATGGCCAGGATTTCCGCCCGCGTGTCCATGATTCAGAAGGGCTTTCCGTTCTGCTTGAAAATGGCGAGTGGATCTGGCGACCATTGTCCAATCCGGAAACGCTCAAAGTCTCATCTTTTACATCTGACATCCCGCGAGGGTTTGGGCTTTTGCAGCGCAATCGGGATTTTGACCAATACGAAGACATGGAAGCCGCTTACGAAGTACGCCCCAGCGTCTGGGTGACCCCAACAGAAGGCTGGCGGGATGGCGAACTCACGCTGGTCGAAATTCCGTCGCCCAACGAATACAATGACAATATCGTCGCATACTGGAAACTGAGAGACCCTTTGAGTGAGGGGCAGACCATGCGGTTCTCCTATCGCATGGACTGGGGCATGAAACGTCCGCTGCGGTCACCTGTTTCTGAAGTCCTGGCAACGCGGGTGGGCCAAAGCGAACAAACCGGTGAAGAGTTGTTTGTCATCGACTTTGCTATCCCGCCAAATACAAGCGTTGAAGATTTGACCGCTGACCTGTCGGCCTCCAGCGGCACTGCCCGAGTGGTCTCGCTTCGGATGGATGACGTCAGGAACCGGGTTCGACTGACCGTCGAACTGAGCCCGGAAGCAGGTAGTGATTCTGAGCTTCGCGCGGTTTTGAAACAGGGCGAGCGGGTAGCGTCAGAGACCTGGTTGTTCCGGTGGAGCGCTGCCTGACAATGGCGGAAGCGTGTCCGCCTGAAGCGCCACTCGAAATGCCTGAGCAGCCCTTTTCGCGGAAAAGGGCGTTTCCTGAGGGCGTTCAGAAGTCGTTTTACTGGCGAAAAGTCTTTCTCGTTTTCGGCGCACTGGCCATCACGGTGTGGCTCGGTTGGCTGATGTTCCGAGTGCTCAATGTGATGGGCTTAACCCATCTTGAGTGGGGATTGCTGGCGCTTTTCATTATCAATATCGCCTGGATCAGTTTTGCCTTTGTCAGCGCGTGTGCCGGGTTTTGGGTGTCCCTGATGCGGGAAAGGCGTCCAGCCAGCATCGCACCAGAGGCACTCACTGGCAGAACAGCCATCCTGTTTCCGGTCTATAATGAGTCCGTCCGCGATGTGTTCGCGACGGTCGAGGCCACAGCACATGCCCTGGCGAAGATCGCGCCGGGCAGGTTTGAGTGTTTCATTCTCTCCGATACGGTCAGTGCGCCAACGGCTTTAGAAGAGGAAAGTGGATTTCTGAACCTCTTCAGCGGTGCGGTGTCAGACTGTCCGGTTTATTACCGTCGGCGCACGATCAATGTTGCGCGGAAATCTGGTAACATTCACGACTTTGTCTCCCGGTGGGGTGGGCGCTACGAGCATTTCCTGATTTTTGATGCCGACAGCTATATGTCGGCCGAGACGCTTGTTGAGATGGCGGCCAGGATGGAATCTGACCCGCGTCTGGGTTTGTTGCAGACTGTGCCCAAACTGATTGGCGGGACCAGCCTTTTTGCCCGGGTTCAGCAATTTGCGGCAGCGGTCTATGGCCCGGTTCTGGGCCGGGGTATTGCCTGGTGGTCGCAAAACGAAGGCAATTACTGGGGCCATAACGCCATCATTCGCACCAAAGCCTTTGCTGAAGCCGCAGGTCTGCCCGTTTTGCCCGGACGTGCACCGTTTGGCGGGCACATTATGAGCCACGATTTTGTTGAGGCTGCACTGCTCCGCCGGGCCGGTTGGAAGGTGCGCATCGCAGCCGACCTGAATGGCTCGTATGAAGAAGGGCCGCAAACGATTATTGACCTCACCATACGCGATCGGCGCTGGTGTCAGGGCAATCTGCAGCATTCGGCCGTTCTGGCACGGGCGCGCGGAATTACCGGGACGAACCGATTGCACTTTATGATCGGTATTTTCTCCTATCTGGCATCGCCGCTCTGGATGGTCTTGATCCTGGTCGGTATGGCGTTGTCTCTGCAAAACCGCTTTCTGAAGCCTGAATATTTTTCGACAGACCCTTCACTGACGCCCCGCTGGCCGGTGATTGACCCGGCACTCGCGCTCAGCGTGTTCGGCTTTACCATGGCCGTTCTGCTCTTGCCGAAATTGTTCGGCGCGATTGTCGGGGTGGTAAAGGCGAAACGCTGGACATCGCGGCTCCTGATCCTTCCCGGTGTTCTGCTCGAGACGCTTGTCTCTGCCCTGATCGCGCCAATTCTGATGGTGGCGCAGACCGCATCGGTGGTGTCGATTGTGACCGGGCGTGATAGCGGCTGGACGCCGCAAAAGCGGGGCAGTGATGGCTATCGGTTTGTCGACGTCGCCCGCCGACATGCTGTGACGACCGTTTTCGGTATTGTGCTCACCTATGCGGCCTGGCGGATCTCTCCGGTGTTTGCGGCATGGCTTGCCCCGGCAACACTGGGCATGGTGCTCGCAATTCCGCTGTCCTGGTCGTTGGGACGGGATATGTCCTTATCGGATCCGCTGGCACGGATGCTGTCCACGCGTGAGGCGCGTCATCCGCCAGCGTGCTTCACAGAGGCGCTTTCGGCGAGAGCACATTATGACGGGCTCGCTCCTGCGAATTTAAGATATCTGATCGAAAGTGATGAGGCGGCGTTTCGTTCGCATATTGGTCTGGTCGACCGGAAATGGCCGCTTGACGATTCCGAAGTGCATATTCCGCTTGCTACGGCGTCTGCCAAGCTCGACCGGCTGGATGATCTCGACGCATTTCTGGGGGCGCTCGGTCCGAAAGAGGAAATGGCTGTTCTGAACTCCGTTGAGACAGTTGAGCGGGCCCGGGCCCGTTATCAGCCTGCCTCTCAGACTGCGCTCGCCTGACTTGACGATGGTCCCGGACCGGGATCAATATTTCCTCGAACGTCGATGGGGAGCGATGAATGGATGAGGTGCAGGCGCAATATGAAGCCTTTCCCTATCCCGAACGCGACCCCGCCGATGAGGCTGATCGTCTGATTGAGGGCTCGCCGTCCGATCCTGCCGAGATTGATCATTATATATATGGAGGCCAACGGGACTGGTCGCAGCCTTTTCGGGTCTTGTTCGCCGGCGGTGGTACTGGGGACGGACTGATCATGCTCGCCAGTAAGTTTCAGGCAAAAGGCCATCCGGTCGAAATTGTGTATCTCGATTTGTCCGAGGCCAGCCTCGAGATTGCCAAAGCAAGAGCCGAGGCGCGTGGCATCGATTTTATCTCATTTCATCGCGATAGCCTTTTGAATGCGACCGACTACGGGGCATTTGACTATATCGATTGCTGTGGCGTGCTCCATCATCTGGAAGACCCTTTGGTTGGTTTGAGGGCGCTTGCCTCTGCCCTCAAACCGGATGGCGGACTTGGTGCTATGGTTTATGCGCCGCTGGGGCGGCGAGGTGTCTATGCGTTACAAACTGCATTTCAGACGCTTTTGAGCGGCAGACCTGTTTCCGAGCAGCTCAAGCCCGCCCGGGCTGTTCTTGAACATCTCAACACGGCCCATCCGTTTTTGGCCAATCCGAACGTGTCGGATCACAAAGTGAGTGATGCCGGATTTGTGGACCTTCTCTTACACAGCCAGGACAAGCCCTTTCAGGTGGAAGAGCTGTTTGAACTGGCAGATGCGGCGGATATGCGGCTCGTTTCGTTGATAGAGGCGCGCCTTTATGATCCGGCGATCTATCTGCCATCCGATAAAGACATCCGCCAACGCGCGGCTAAGCTTTCAACGTCTCAACAGGCAGCGCTTGCTGAGAATTTGAACGGCAATATGAAGACGCACATTTTCTATCTGGCGCATAAGGCAAATGACATGAAACTGCCCAGTGCCTCGAGTCTTAAGCTCGTTCCGAGGCTCCGTGGTGTCAGCGCTGCTGCGCTCGCCAAGCAGGTTGCGAAAGAGGGAAGATTGAAGGTCACGCTCGGTGGCATGGGCATGACACTGCCTGTTTCGAACGCCAGCTCCAATCTGATCGCTCAGTGTGACGGCAAATCCCTATCGGAAATTGCGACCGCCCTCCGGCTTAGCATGCTAGATTTTATCAAAGCGTGGACGCCCGTGCACAATGCGCTCACGGGCGTTAATCTTTTGCGATACTCGAACGGCTTCGATTAGAAGCTCAGACCAATACCTGTTCCGATAACAAAGCCATCCGTACCATAGCTGCTGGAGAAGGACGGGTCGCTGTAGGTATTATCATAGTCGACATAGGCACCGAATGTGTTGAGCTTCACACCCGCTGCAAGCTCGTAGGAAATGCCTGCAGTGATAACCTGGTTTTCGACATCCTGATTGGATGAGTATGTGCCAGAGCCATAATCATATTCGTTGGAGCCATTGAGGTAGCTGATACCAAAATTCCACGGCCCTGTGGTGTAGCTGACGCCCACATCGTAAGAGGATTCATCCTGATCCGAGAACGCGTTCACTTCTGCGAAAGAGCCACCAATCCGGAAGCCTTCATAACCAAGGTTAAGGCCAAAGCCATAAACTTCAGGATCATTTTCGTTTGTGGTGTAGGTGTTGCTCGGCGCATCGGCCACGCCATAGCGTCCGCTTAGCCCAACAGTCAGCCCGCTGTCGAATGTGTGGTCATAGTTTGCGCCGATATCGAAGAAATTACAGGTGTTATAGTTGCAATCCGACCGATCGTCATCGCGCTGGCCGTCGCGCGCATAAGATAGGCCGAGCTGGAAACCCGCAAATCGTGGTGTGAAATAGGTAATCCGAACCGGTTCATCTGAATCGTAGTTTTCGAGATAGGTCGATCCGAGTGTGTGCCGGAACAGCGATCCTTCGAACTCGCGCGTCACTGGCGAGTGTTCCAAGATCTGTGCGAAGCCCTCAGGATGATGATCGGAAACACCAACGATCGGAGCACCGTAGTGAGATTTGTAGCCGGCTGAGTTTTGAGACCCGATCAGGATTTCGCCAAAGCTGCCTTTTACGAATGCAGTCGCCTCGTCGATGTCGACATCGTCGCCCCCGTTATCGTCGGCAAATCCTTCCAACTGGATATCAACACCAATTTTGAGGCCGTTATCGAGTGTGATTTCGGGTTTGACATAGAATTCCATGTCTGTGTCCAGATCGACACCATCGAAATCGGGCTCATTTGTGATGCCTTTATAATCTGACGATCCGTAAGCGATGAATTGCTCAGCATAGCCACCGAGACTTATTTCCCACTCAGCGGCCTGTGCTTGTGTCGCGATAGCAGCGCTGGCTGCCATGACAGCTGCACCTTTGAGAATTTTCTTAAGCATGTTCTTCCCACCTCACTCGTCTACAGAGTTGATAAGGCTAACATGTTTACCCATAGAGAGTCTTTATGGGGGCTGTTTCAGCCCAGACTGGGGGTTAAGGAGAATTCTTCTAAAAAATCAGGCGGTTCTATTGTAAACGAAGGAAATTATTGTGTTTGACCTTAATGAAATAACCGGAAGAATCTTTCAAAAAAGCATGAAGTGTTGCTGCCAAGACACAGAAATTTCTGGAGAAATCCAATGCTTATGAGGGTTTTTCAGCCTGGTGCGCCTTTTTGGCCTCCAGAATTTTCGCCTTTAGTTTGGGCGTCAGACTTGGATTGGCGGCAATAATATTGCCGGTGTTCAGCAAGTCTCCGCCATCGATATCTTCGACAATGCCGCCAGCTTCCCGCACCAGAACCACGCCTGCCGCGATATCCCAGGGCTTGAGCTGACGTTCCCAGAAGCCATCAAATTTTCCAGCCGCCACAAAGGCCAGATCGAGGGCGGCTGAGCCAAAGCGGCGAATACCTGTGGTGGCCCGGGTGAGTGTGGAAAGTTCGACACCAAACAATTCATGACGCTCTTCGGCGTGGCCGATAAATGGTGTGCCGGTGGCAAGGATTGCCTGAGACAGCTTGATCCGTGTTGCGACTTTCAGGCGCCAGTTTTCAAGCCAGGCACCATGGCCTTTTTCAGCCCAGTAAATGTCGCCGCGAATAACGTCAAACACCACGCCGGCATGCAGCTGACCTTCGCGCTCATGACCGATGGACACCGAAAAATGCGGGATGCCGTGCATGAAGTTCAGCGTGCCATCCAAAGGGTCAACAATGAAGCGGTTGGTTTTGTCGGTGCCTTCGACAATGCCGCGCTCCTCCATGACGAAGCCATAACCCGGACGCGCACGTGACAGCTCATTATATATGACCTGCTCGGCGCGATGGTCGGCAGCCGTTACAAAGTCACCCGGCCCCTTTTTGGAAACCTGGAGATTCTCGACTTCACCAAAATCCCGCGCGAGTCCGCGACCTGCGGCACGCGCAGCTTTGACCATAACGGTGATGAGGGGGCTTTGACGGGACATGCCGACTCCGGAAGATTGGGTAAAACAGCCTGTGCCCATAGACCCTAAGCGTAAGAATTTCCATACAACAGTGCGGATAAATGAGAGAAATCCGCCTCCAACTGCCTCAGGATCAGGAAAAAGCCCTCAAAGACTTCACATTCCGGTGACAAAATGCGGCAGGCATTCTCGATCGATCCATTTTATCGCATACTCATTAGCAGAGACGATCGCGCGGCGACGAGGAGAGGACACATGATGACGCTGAACACAGGACAGAAACTGCGGGCACTGATGGCATCCATTCTGGGTGGTGCAGCTCTCGCGGCTTGCGGCGCTTCTATCGAAGCAGATCCGGTCGAGAACGCGTCGACCAGCATGAGCACGCTTGTTGATACGGCTGCGGCTCAGTTTCTGACAATTGACGGCGAGCCAATGTCGCTGGCTGATTATTCAGGAAAAGCGGTTCTTGTTGTGAATACAGCCTCGAAATGCGGGTTCACGCCTCAGTATGAGGGGCTGCAGGCGCTCTGGTCTGATTATAAAGACGACGGCCTCATTGTGGTCGGGATTCCATCCGGCGATTTTGCCGGGCAGGAGTTTGACGACAATGCCGAGGTGAAGAAATTCTGCGAGCTCAATTATGGGGTCGACTTCCCGCTAACTGAGAAAAACCATGTCGTCGGTGACCAAGCTCACCCATTCTATGCATATGCGAAAGAACATCTGGGTGATGCTGCGGAGCCAAAATGGAATTTTCACAAAATCCTTCTCAATAAAGAAGGTGTTCCGGTAAAAGCTTTTGCAACCCGCGTGACACCGGAAGATGAAGAATTGATCTCAGCCGTGAAAGACGCGCTGGGCTGATCTGCCTCTTCAAACGCTTGAATATCGTGCAGTTTCGGCTGCCATTCTGAGCACGCAGCGTCCTTGGCGCTGCGTATTGTCACTAAACCGTCATACTCGTGTTTTTTGCCGCTTTTTTGACTGAATTCCGCCCGTTTGTGACCGCAATCAAGACACCTTTCTGGGCGCGCTGAAAATATTTTTGGTTGAAGACCTGTTTTAAGCGCAAGCCCCCTTTCAGCATACACTGTTAGGTGTTTTACTTTCTCTTAATATCCCAGAGAAGCGAGTGTCGTCATGTTGCATCCGTCTACCAAGAAACTCATCGACAAGCTGATCGAAATGACGGCGACCTCGAAGATTAACTGGCAGGAGGGTGATGACCTGACCTGCTTCTACGATACAGAAGGCTATCGCGTCACGATTGGCCAGCAGCCAAGCCGGGTCGTCCTTTTGGATGTCGGCGGCCGGGTTCTTGAAACAGTCAGCGATACCTTGCTCTCTTCGACCCAGCATGAGGACGGCGTGACTTACGCGGCCAAGGTTGATGGTCTTGTGTCCGATGCGCGTCGCGAACTGACCGGCGCAGCGGATGTGATGGATAAGCTGGTCTCCTTCCTCGACAGTAGCGAGGAAGAGGTTCCGAATGTTGATGAGCCGGAACCAGAGATGCCTGCCGCTGAAACCAGCTATCCGGATCAACCGGAAATGACTTCTCGTGTCGCACAGCTCGCTGATCGTCTGCATGACACCAGCGTAGTGGAAGATTCTGTTCCGCCGGTTGATGCTGAAGACGCGCCGGTTGAAGAAGAAGCGCCTGTTGAGGCCGCTTCAGAGGCCGCCGAGCGTGTAGAGACAACGGCACCGGAAGATGCGGCTGAAGCTGTAGAGGCTCCGGAAGCCGACGCAGAAGAGGACACAAACAGCTTAACAGGCGCGGCCATTTTTGCCGGCGCAGCAGGCGCCGCGGTCGCTGGTGCAGCTTATCTGGCAACTGACTCCGTCAGCTCGGACGAAGATGACTCTGCTTCCGAAGCGGATGACGCTGAGATGGCGTCGTCAGAAGAGGGCTGGTCTGTTCCTGAAACCGCCGAAGCGGTGTCTGAGGAAACTGTTGAAGACTATGTCGAGCCAGAGGAGCCAGTTGGTTTCTCACCTGTTGAAGCGGAGGACACGCTTCCCGCTGTTGATGACGAAGTCGAAATGAGTGGTCCAACAGATGCTGAGGACGCGGCGCTGACTTTCAGCTCGGAAGAAACAGCCGCCCCGGTTATGGACGACGAATCCGCCGAGCCGGTTGAGATGGCAGATGTCGCGCCCGTCGAACCGATCGTTCATGAAGCGCCGAGCTGGGGCGATCCATCTCCGGCAGTGTCTGCGGAGGCGGTGACGCCTGAAGATCTCACCACGCCGTCATATGTTGAGGAAACGCCAGAACCGGAACTGATGGATATGCCATCGGATGCTGCAGAAGTGACAAGCTTTGTTCCTGAAATGTCAGACGCGGCGGAAGGCGAGCCGACCGATGTGGCAGACATGTCGGATACCGGCCTAGAAGAGGCGACAAGCTTCGCTTCAGATACGGTCGAAGAGGTGACGGAGACGTTTGCAGAGCCTGAAAATGTCGAAGTGCCAGAGGCGATTGAGCCTATAGAAGCGGTTGAGACATTTGAAACACCAGAAACGCCGACTGAGCCTGTCTCCAGCCCACCCGTTTCCATGACGGGATTTGGGACAATCATCGGTTCAGGTCTCACGCAATCGGATTTCAGCTCGGAAAAGCCGGATGATGAGGCGTCTGACATGGTCGAGGACGTATCTGGTGAGTTGGCTGAAACCGTCGATGGCGGTTTTGACGCTGCGGATGAGTTCGTCAGCCAGACTGTCGAGGTAGCGAGTGAGGCGGTCGAGGAGGTCTCAGACGAAGCTGAAGATACCGCAGCCGACTTGATCAGTGAGCCGATTGAAGCCGCTAATGATTCCTTCTCGGATAGTCTGGAAACCGGAACAGAGACCTTTGGGGCGATTTCGTCCTTTTCGGGTGCAGTCGCAGACACAACCGAAGAGACAGTCGACGCAGCTGTCGAGGACGTCGCCGATGACGTCATGGACGTCGCTGAGGAAGCGCCTTCAGATGATGAGGTGCTTTCGGGAGAAGCCGTTCTGGCCGAAAACACTGAGCCTCCGCCTCAATCGGGCCCGGAGCTGGCAAACGGGTTTGCCTCCTTCAATCCGGAACCCATCACCGTAGAGGCCGAGCCTGAACCCGAGTCTCTGGATATGATGGGAGATGGCGAACAAACAATCGCTGCAGAAACGGCAAGTGGCGCGTCGGAAGAACCAGTTGCAGAAGAGGTATCCGAAATCTTCGAACCCGAGCCAGAGCCTGCAGACGAAGCCCTGGCCGTCTCAGATGAAACACCTGCTGAGCCGATGGCCAATGAGGCCGAGGCCGAGGCCGTGGCAGCGGAAGCTGAGCCCGAGCCCGTTGAAGAGGTCAAACCAGCGGCAACAAAAACGGTCTACAAGTATAATCCGTGGATGTAGGCCGTCTGCCCTCAACCCGCTATAACAAACAACCCCCGCAGGTTTAGTCCGGCGGGGGTTTTTCATGCGTCTGATTTCGTAGAAAAGCGGATTTGGGATCAGGCTTCCAGTTCAACATCCCAATAGAGGTAATCCATCCAGGTTTCATGCAGATGGTGCGGCGGGAAGCGTCGGCCCATCTCCTGAAGCTGGTGATTGTTTGGCTGAACCGGTTTTCGGTTCGGATGCATATCGATGTCGTTCGGCATGCGTCCGCCTTTGCGCAGATTGCAGGGGCTGCAGGCTGTTACGATGTTGTCCCAGCTGGTTTTGCCGCCCCGGGATCGTGGAATGAGATGATCAAATGTCAGATCATGCGGCGATCCGCAGTACACACACTGGAAAGCATCACGAAGAAAGACGTTGAAGCGTGTGAAGGCGGGAGACCGATCCTGCCGGACAAATTCCCGAAGGCAGATCACACTCGGCAATCGCATCTCAAAGCTTGGAGAGCGGACAACGTGATCATATTGCGCGATGACATCGACACGTTCGAGGAAGACGGCTTTGACAACGTCCTGCCAGGGCCAGACCGAAAGTGGATAATAACTCAATGGCCGGTAATCCGCATTCAATACCAGAGCGGGCCACCCATTCGGTAGGGTTGTTGATATGGAAGCCGCCATATGCCTCTACCCTCAATCAACTTCGTCATGACAAGGGGTATAGTGACTCCCCTCGCATTTCTAGTCCTGTGTTTACCTGATTCCCTGCAACAGCTTTGTGACAGAGCTGAGTTTAGGCGCATTTTTTCTGTCGGCCGATAAATTGCGGGGACTATGGAGTGGTGTCTCGCAAATGGTTGAGATAGCCCCATAACAGGTGAGCCGCCATTCCGCGCCAGGGCCGCCAGGCTTCTGATTGCGCGGCAAACTCCTTTGCGGACAGACGGGTATCGGCGTCTTTCAACAGGCGAAGCGCTTCCATCAATCCGACATCGGCCACAGGGAATACATCCATCCGGTGAAGTGCGCCCATGAGAAACACATCAGCTGTCCAAGGGCCGATGCCCTTGACGCTGAGGAGCCTGTTACGGGCGTTTTCGTCTTCCATGTCGGTTAGGGCTTTCAGGGGAAGTGTCCCTGACTCAACTGCCTCTGCAATTGATTTCAGATGCCGGACTTTGGGCCCCGACAGCCCGCAGCCGCGCAGGTCAGTTTCCGTGGCGTTCATGACGGCTGATGCGAGTAGATCATGCGAACTCCAGTTCAGAAGTCTTTCCCAGATGCTGGCAGCAGCCCGTGTCGAGATCTGTTGATAGACGATAATGCGAGCCAGCGATTGATAGGTCAGAGGGACAGAGCGCCAGGCGGGAACGCCAATGGTGCTATAGGCCTGCGCAAGGGCAGGGTCTCGGGCGCTCAAGTCCTCACAGGCGCGTTTCAGGGTTTCAGGTGTCAATTCCAACATGTCTGCTATGCTCTGTCTGAACCGGCGCGCCCGGTATGATTCTGGTATTCCGGCATGACCCAGTCGCAAGATTTTCGCACACGCTTTGCGCCCAGCCCAACAGGGTATTTGCATCTTGGTCATGCCCGGTCGGCTTATGAAGCCTTTAGCGCAGCGGATCGCGAACAGGGCACCTGTTTCTTGCGGATAGAGGATATTGATCAAACCCGCTGTCGCCCTGAATTTGAAGCGGCTATCTTTGAAGACCTTGCCTGGCTGGGATTTAGCTGGCCTCAGCCCGTTCGGCGTCAGTCAGATCATTTTGATTCGTATGAAAAAGCGCTTAAGCGGCTCGACGATATGGGACTTGTTTACCGCTGTTTTCTGACCCGTCGCGAGCTCGAAGCAGAGTTGGAGGCACGTGGAATCGAAACCTCGCCTGCCGGAGAGCGACCCTATCCGGGGCCGCGCGCCGCTATGTCGGCGGACGAACTTCAGTCCCGCATCGGGAAGGGGGAGGCCTTCGCGTGGCGGCTGTCGCTGGACCGAGCCAGAGATTATCTGGGCGACGCCTTCCATACACTTATGTTCGTGGAGGAAGGTTATCTGGAATATCGAAAGACAACAGAGGAGAAAGCGCATCCTGACTGGCTGGGCGATGTTGTGCTTGCGCGGAAGGATTCGCCGACCAGTTATCATCTGGCTGTGTGTCATGACGATAATTTACAGCAGATCAGCCACGTCATTCGCGGAGCTGACCTCTATCACGCCACCCATATTCATGTGCTGATTCAAGCCCTTATGGGTTGGCCTACACCTGTATACACGCACCATGAACTCGTTCTTGATGATCAGCAAAACAAGCTTTCCAAATCCCGGGGATCGGAAACACTTCGAAAACTCAGAGAAGATGGTGTAAGGCCCGAAACTCTGATCGCTCGCTGGGCAGGATAGGACAGGGTTTCATGTCACAGGATCAAGCGCAGCGAGAGCTGTTGATCGGAACTGCGCTTCTTTTTGTCGGCAGTCTCATGCTGGGGTTTGCTGCAATTGGATTGCGCCTTGCCGTGCAGGATGGCGTCGGGGCGCAAACGACTGCACTCTGGCGCTTTCTGCTCGCACTGCCCATGTTTGGCGTGATCTATGCGTTTCAAAGGCGATTTCCCAAAAAGCCAACGCTGTTTGTGCTGCTCACCGGACTCTTCTTCGGTCTCGATATTGGCACCTGGCATTTGGCGCTGACCATGACCTCTGTGGCCAATGCGACGTTCATCGTGAACATTGGCAGCATCTGCGTGGGCTTTCTGGCATGGATATTCCTGAGGGAACGGCCAAGTGTTTTCTGGGGCATTGCTGTTGCGCTCGCGCTCGGTGGCGCGTGGATGTTGTCCCAGGGAGGACAAAGCGCATCTGGCAGCGGGGGGTATCGCGGCGATCTCGTCGCCTGCATCGCGGCGTGTTTTATTTCTTTCTATTTTTTGTGTGGCCGAATTGCGCGTCGGAATACGCCTGCGCTCGACGTCATTTTCTGGGCGACCATTGTTATGGCGATTGTTGCCGCCGGATACTGCATTTTATTCTCAGAGCCGCTTTTGCCGCAAAAGCCATCTGATCTCACCTGGCCCTTTTTTATTGCGCTGTTCTCTCATATTGGCGGACAGGCTTTGATTATTGCCGGATTAGGCAAGGCACCCGCAGCCATTGCAGGGATAATGGTGATCCTGCAGCCGGTGGGGTCGGCGCTGGCGAGCTGGCCCATGTTCGGTGAGGAGCTGGCCTTATTGCAGCTTGCGGGCGCGGCACTTATCCTTGTCGCGCTGCTGATCTCACAGATGAATGGTATTTTGCTTCGTCCAAACCGGAAGAACCCAACAAAACTGTCACACTGACATGGTTCAACCACTCGATCTTCACCTGAACCCAATTGGGAAACGATTATGAAAACTGCGCTGCTCACTACAGGATTTCTGGCAAGCCTTCTGATTGCTGGCTGCAAGACAAACATGAGTGCAACGGACACTCAGGATTATGGCCGACAGGCTGTCGTGCCGGTTCAGTCTGAGGATTCCTATTATAAGACGGCGCAGCAGCGGGTAAAAGCTCGTGCTGAAGCACGAAAAGCCGGGTCAGCCAAAAACGTCATCATTTTCATCGGCGATGGTATGGGCATCTCCACCATCACCGCTGGCCGCATTTATGCCGGGCAGAAGCAGGGGATGGATGGTGAGAGTTACCAGCTGGCGATGGAGACTTTCCCAAATGTCGCCCTCTCCAAGACTTATGCGCATGATGGGCAGGTCTCAGATAGTGCCGCCACGGCGGTCGCCATGGTGTCAGGTGTGAAAACCGATGTGGCGACGCTGGGTCTCAACAAGAATGTTTCGAACGGCAATTGCGCGAGTGCAGCCGGCAATGAAGTGCAGACCATCTTTGAGATGGCCGAGAATGCTGGTCTGGCGACAGGTATTGTTTCGACCGCCCGGATTACCCACGCAACGCCCGCCTCAACCTTTGCCAAGTCCGCATCCCGCAATTGGGAAAACGACCGTGATCTGGGGCGGCAGGCAGACCTTGGCTGCGCGGATATTGCGAGCCAGCTGGTTGACTGGCCCGCTGGTGATGGATTTGAAGTGGCGATGGGCGGCGGACGCCGGAACTTCATGACCGTGGATCAGGCTGATCCGGAACTGACCGACCGCACCGGAGGCCGGAACGACGGACGAGACCTGACCGCAGAATGGTCGGCAAAATCCGACAAGCATACCGTCATTTTTGATCAGGCCGGGTTCGATGCCATCGACTTTTCGACAGATGTGAAAGTTCTTGGTCTGTTTGAGCCATCCCATATGCAATATGAGCTGGATCGCGCCGGTGATGTGTCCGGCGAACCGTCGCTGAAGGATCTGACTGTCGCAGCAATCGACCGCGTCTCGCAGGAAGAGAATGGCTATGTTCTGATGATTGAAGGTGGTCGGATCGATCACGGACACCATGCCGGCAATGCCAAGCGCGCCCTGGAAGACACATACGCGCTCGATCAGGCGATCGCAGCCGCGTTGGACAAGGTTGATTTGTCTGAAACGCTGATCATCGTCACAGCGGACCACAGCCACACCTTGACGATTGCCGGTTATCCGGCACGGGGCAATCCGATCCTCGGCAAAGCGGCGGCAGGCATTGGAACCTTCCTTAAGGGCGCTGATGGCAAGCCTTACACCACCCTGGGCTATGCGAATGGTCCGGGTGGCGCGTGCGGCGCTGACGGATGTGAGCGCGCAGATCTCTCCGACGTTGATACAGAAGCGAACGACTTTGTGCAGCAAGCGCTTGTGCCGAGCGGGTCTGAAACGCATGCGGGCGAGGATGTCGCGATCATGTCGACCGGTGCAGGCTCTGAGCGTGTTGGCGGTGTGATGGAGCAGAACGAGATCTTTTTCGTCATGGCTCAGTCACTCGGCCTGGTGGATTAACCAGCGTCAAAATCTGATCGTCCACGCCCTATCTACAGGGCGTGGACGTATGATCCTTTGGCGACTCGATCGTTTCGGATCAGAAATGAATTTCTCCGGCCTCGATTTTCGTCTGAATTTCGGGTGTCAGCTCGACATATTCGTTGGCTTGCGGCAGTCGCACAAAGACGGGATCTTCAATTTTCGAAACATCAAAGCCCTGATCCACCAGGTCAATTTTGCGGAATTTCAGTGTGCCGGTTGTGGTCGCTTCTTTCTGTATACGGACGAAAACCGGACGCGCATAATGCGGTAGCGCGCGGTCGACGTGTTCTGCAAAGGCTTTGCCGTCGAATTGAGCGCCGTCTTCAAGCATGATTGCTGCCATTCCGGCGCGGCCCTCCGTGTGCGGAATATCAATGCCATAGACGTTTGGAAGGCTGATTCCCGGGAAGTCTGCAATCGCTTCTGAGACTTGCGTGGTGGAGACGTTTTCGGATTTCCAGCGATAGGTGTCGCCAATCCGGTCCACGAAATAGATGAAATAATGCTCGTCACGCTTCATCAGATCGCCGGTGCGAAACCACATATCGCCGGGCTTGAAAACGTCACGCAATATCTTCTTCTCGGTCTGTGAAGGGTCTTTATAGCCTTCAAAGCGCTGGCGAGGGGCGTCGGTGATTTCGCCTATGGCTTCGCCGACTTCGCCCGCGTCGGTTTCCTGGCAAAACCCGTCCTCACCGCGGATGGGCTGTTCCGTTTCGACATCGAAACGAACGATCCGAGACCTGATTTTGTCTTTGATATAAGGCGGTAGTCGGCCCACCGCGCCGATCTTACCGTTGAAATTGACAAAGGACACATTGCCTTCGGTCGAGCCGTAAAACTCGATCAGATGTTTGATGCCGAACCGGTCTTCAAACTGTTTCCAGACTTCAGCGCTCATGCCATTGCCAAAGCCGGTTCGGATAGAATGCGCCCGTTCGTCCGGATGCGGAGGAGCGCTGACGAGATAGCGGCAAAGCTCGCCAATATAGACGAAACTCGTTGCCTTGTGTTCGACTGCGTCGCTCCAGAATTCACTCGCTGAGAATTTATGCTTCAGAATAAGCGTCGCGCCGGTGAGGAAGGCCTGACCCACCCCGCAAATGCCACCCGTGGCATGGTATAATGGAAGGGGCAGATAAATCCGGTCGCGTTCCGTGATTTTGCAGGCATCGATGAAGCCGCGCATCATGCCCAGCACGCGGGATTGGGTGAGTTTCGCCGCTTTGGGCAGGCCCGTCGTGCCCGATGTATAGATATAAAGGCAGATATCGCGTGCTCGAATACTTTCGCGATGGGTAGGCGAGGGACGCGATGTTGGCAGCGCAGGAAAATGCGGCTCGATGGCCTCGGCGCCCTTAACCTCTCCGCCAAGCGACCAGACCGATAAGCTGTCTGCGAATTCAGCGCGGGTGGACTGGAAGGCGGCATCAAGCGCGGCATCGACAAACAGGGCGCGGGCATCGGCGATTTCAACGCAATGCTTGAGGCCCGAGCCTGTCAGATTGGTGTTGATGAGGGCAGACACCACGCCGACTTTCGCCATGCCCAGCCAGAAGGCGAGGTAATCGGGCCGGTTTTCCATCAAAAGCGCAATTGTGTCGCCCGGTTTAAAGCCCTGTTTCAGGGCCCAATGTGCATACTGGTTGGCGCGTTGATCCAGCTCGCCATAGGTGAACAGACGATCTTCATAGCGCAGAGCGACATTGGATTTGTACTGATCGACCCGTTCTTCAAATACATCGGCCACCCGCACGGGGTCATCTGGCTGAATGGAGCCAATCCGTTTCAGGGTCTTTCGAACGCCATTGAAATAGACGAATTCGCGTTTGATGGCGTCGAACAGCTCCATAATGCTTTGTTCTCCCTGATATCTGGCCGTTTCCATTCTGATATGGGAAGGGTTTTCAGGCAATCAAACGGAACACACACAGCAGTGATAAGCGGAGATCCAAAATGAGCCTGACCCTTTATGGCCTGAAAAACTGCGACACCTGCAAAAAAGCGTTGAAGGCCCTGGAAAGCGCCGGAAAGACTGTGACTTTCGTGGATATCCGTACTGAGGCCGATCTTGCCGGCAAGGTGCCCGAATGGCTGGCCGCCAGCGACGTTAAGACGCTGGTGAATTCGCGCTCCACCACCTGGCGCGGGCTATCGGATGAAGAGAAGGCCAGCGTTGAAACCGGCGGCGCAGAGGCGCTTCTGATCGCCAATCCAACCCTGATCAAGCGCCCAGTGATCGAAGCGGGCAATGAAGTCTATGTCGGTTGGACGAAGCAAGTAGAGGCGGCGTTGGTTTAGAATTGTTCCGCATCCGCGGCCATTGCCTTGAGCGCGCTCAACGCCTCGTCGGCACGGTCTTCCGGGACAAAGAGATGGTCATGAAAGAAGGCGGAAACGGCATTTACGGGGATGCCATGCCGGGCCAGCTGGGTCGTGATGGCTGCGAGAAAGCCAACCGCCTCGAGTGAGGAATGAATGTTAAGCGTGATCTGGCGGCAGGGAAAACTGTAGGGCAGAGAATAGCGCTCGGCCATTTCGCGCGTGATGATCAGGGTCTGGCCTTCAGCTTCCTGAAATACCATGACCGGTTCGAGTTCGGGTGGGCAGGGCGTCTCACTGTAGTCTGCAAACACAAAGGTGTTGGGCTTCAGCACGGGCTGCATGGACCGGATGAGCGCATCGAGATTTGTTTCGCCCACCATCACGCTCTCCAGAAGCGAGGGGTGAGCACAACGAAAATGGTGAGAAGCTCGAGACGGCCAAAGATCATCGAGATGGAGCAGACCCATTTTGCAAAAGGGTGAAGCGATTGGAACGTGCCGGAGGGGCCGAAGATATGGCCGAGCGCAGGCCCGACGTTTGAGATGGAGGTTGCGGAGGTCGAGACCGCGGATAGCGTGTCCAGCCCGGTGAGGGATAAAAGCACCGTGCCGATCGAGAAGACGAAGAGATAGAGGAAGATGAAAATCATCACCGATTGCAGCACGTCTTCGCGCACGGGGCGGCCGCCATAATTCACGATCAGAACACGGTTCGGGCTGAGCATTTGCCGCGTGTAGGTCCAGAAGGTTCGCAGCATGATCTCAACCCGGAAGACGTTCATCCCGCAGGAGGCAGAGCCTGCGCATCCGCCAATGAACATGAGCGAGAAGAAGATGATTTCCGGCAGGCTGCCCCATTGCCCGTAATCGGTCGTCGAATACCCAGTGCCGGTGATGATTGAGAGGACACTGAAGAGTGTATCGCGCAGCAAATGCTCATCATGGCGGATGAAATAGGTCTGTGGGTGAAAGCGGACGCAGACATAAAGAATGATAACGGCGAGCACGACCACGCCCAGAAAAAAGCGTGGTTGCGGGTCACGCCAGATCGACTGAAACCGCCCATACAGCACCACCAGCATGGTCGAGAAGGGCAGGCCCGCCAGGAACATGAACACAATGGCGACTTCGATCACCCGACTGTCGGCATATTTTCCAATGGAGGAATCGCTGGTCGAATAGCCGCCGGCTGCCATGGTTGTCATGGCATGGTTCACGGCGTCGAAAATTGTCATCCCGGCAATGACATAGCAGATGCCGCAGATCACAGTGAGGGCGATATAGAGCCAGGTGATCTGCTTGGCGATCTCGGCCACGCGCGGCAGGAATTTGTCTGACACGTCGGAAGATTCCGCCTTGAAGAGCTGCATACCCCCCACGCGCAGCATGGGCAGAACTGCGAGCGCGGTCACAATAATACCAACCCCGCCAATCCATTGCAGGATGGAGCGCCAGAGGAGAAGGCCTTTTTGTTCCTCGTCGAGGCCTGTCATGATGGTGGCGCCGGTTGTGGTGAGGCCTGAAACGGTCTCAAACACCGCGTCGGTGAAGTTAAAGCCCAGCGCCAGGAAGGGCAGCGCCGCCGCAATGGGCAGCACAATCCAGACCAGCGAGGTGAGCAGAAAGGCTTCCCGCGGGCCGGATTTCGCATCGCTTTTCCCGGTCGCAATGGTGAGGACGCCGCCGATGACGACGAGAATAAATCCCGTCAGTCCGAATACGCCCCAGCTTTCGGCTTCGGTGAAAAAATCGACGATTGCGCATGGGCCCATAGCCCCACCGGTCAGCATCAACAGGATGCCGAGAGCAGACAATATGGGCTGGACGCGCATGTTTGGTTAGTTCCGGCGAGCCGTTTCGTGCGGGCTATCGAGGGAGAAGGCCGGAACGGTGACGTCAAATTCCAGACCGTCTTCCCGACGCATCCCGTAATGCCCGGACATAATGCCTGAAGGCTCGGCCAGCGGACAGCCGCTGACATAGAAATAGGTTTCGCCCGGCGCGAGCACAGGCTGTTCACCCACCACGCCTTCGCCATCAACAATCTGGCGACGGCCGACGGAATCGGTGATTTCCCAGTGACGGTCGATCAGCTGGATCGTGTGGTCGACATTGTTTTCGATCTGGACTGTATAACGCCAGAGAAAACGACGCCCTGCCGGATCGGATTCCTCATCCATGAATTCCGGAAGAACCCGTACGGTTACACCCCATGTTTCCAGATTGTATGGAAAAACGACGTCTTCGGTCATTCGGTTTTGGCTCCATCGAGTGCGGACACAACATCCGCGATGAGATCATTTGCATCTTCCAGGCCAATTGAAAGCCGAACCCAGGATTCGTCCAGCCCCATGCTTGCGCGTTCTTCTTCCGAGAGTGCGCGGTGGGTTGTGGTTGCCGGGTGGCAGGCCAGAGATTTTGCGTCGCCCAGATTGTTGGAAATGCCAAACAGGTTGAGACCATTCAGGAATTTGAAGGCCGCCTCTTGTCCGCCTTTCAGAGACATGGCGATCAGCGTGCCGCCGGAGGTCATCTGTTTGGAATGAACCGCATAATGCGGATGGTCGGACCGGCCCGGATAGCGCAACTGAGCGACTGCATCATGCGCGGCCATTACGTCTGCCAAGGCTGCCGCATTCTGGGACTGCCGTTCAACGCGCAGATTAAGTGTCTCCAGGCCCTTTAGAACGACCCAGGCGTTAAACGGTGAAATGCTCGGCCCCATATGGCGGATATAGGGGTCGATGATCTCTTCCATATCTTTCTGCGGGCCCAGAATGAGGCCTGCCAGAACACGGCCGCCGCCATCCATATGCTTGGTCGCGGAATAGACCACCCAGTCCGCGCCCAGCTCGAACGGGCTTTGCAGAAGCGGGGTGGCGAACACATTGTCGACAATCAGTTGCGCGCCGGCTTTGTGTGCCAGCTCAGAGACCGCCTTGATATCAACGGCATCCAGCATTGGATTGGCCGGGCTTTCGACCAGAACAAGCTTGGTCGGCTTGGAGAGCGCGCGCTCCCAGGCTTCCATATCCATGCCGTCGACGAATTCAGTTTCAACGCCAAATTTCGGCAGCTGATTGCCCAGAATCCAGCGGCACGACCCGAACAGAGCGCTTGCGCCCACCACCCGGTCGCCCTGTTCAATCGGCGCCGTCAGCATGGAGGAAATTGCGCCCATACCAGAGGCCAGCGCGCGGCAGGCTTCTGCGCCTTCCAGAATGCGCATCCGCTCTTCCAGCATGGAGACGGTCGGGTTGTTATAACGGGAATAGACATAACCGCCGATCTCGCCAGCCATGCGCGCCTGAGCCTGCTCGGCGGAATCATAC
Organism: Ponticaulis sp.; assembly: GCA_002692725.1. Lineage (GTDB taxonomy): Bacteria > Pseudomonadota > Alphaproteobacteria > Caulobacterales > Hyphomonadaceae > Ponticaulis. The sequence goes on from NZLU01000039.1 coordinate 264,646, forward strand.
AAATATCCGGAGGTCAGGATCAGCGCTTCACTGGTTTCCTGCCATTGAGATCGCTCGGTGCCGCCATGCACAAGCTTGGTGGCTTTTCCGTATTTCTCAGCGTCAGAACTCATAGTCGGGCCTTTTCAGAACAGGAGCGCGGGCATAGAGACTTGCGTCCGCCTTCGTCAAGGTGAAGGTTGGGTTAGCCATAGTACAAAATGAGTCGGACCCGATAGTGAGTTTTTCCAGCGGCATACTTGCAGACCACCAGATAGAGACGCTGATCGCCGAAGGATTCATCAGTTCTGATGAGGGATTGGAGGCCTTACAGGTCCAGCCTGCGAGCCTTGATCTCCGGCTCGGAACGAAGGCCTACCGGCTGCGGGCAAGCTTTTTGCCGAATGGGCGGGCGGTTGAAGACTGCCTGACCGATGATGTGCTGATGCACACAATTGATCTGACGGATGGCGCGGTTCTGGAAACCGGCTGTGTCTATCTCGTGCCATTGCAGGAGACTATCACACTGCCTACAGGCCTCACGGCAACCGCGAACCCGAAAAGCTCCACCGGACGGATCGATGTGTTTGTGCGGCTGATCGCAGACGGCGTATCGCGTTTTGATGGCGTGCCGGATGGGTATTCCGGGCCGCTCTATGCCGAGGTTTCCCCTCGCACCTATTCGGTTTTGGCGAGGCCGGGTGATCGTTTGTTGCAGATGCGGTTCCGGTCGGGCAAGCACACGCCAACCGAGACGCTTGATTTCTCCGTGCATCTCGAGCCCTTGCAGGATGGCCTGATCGGCTATCGCGCGCGACGCCATTCCCGCGTTCTGGACCTCTCGAAAATTGGAGGTCATCCGATCAGGGATTATTGGGAGCCGGTTTATGCGCAGAATTCCAGGCTTATTCTGGACCCGGATGAATTTTACATTCTCGCCTCGAAGGAGTTTGTGACTATTCCGGTCGACCGGGCGGCCGAGATGGCGCCCATCGCGCCCGATCTCGGCGAGTTCCGTGCCCATTATGCAGGTTTTTTCGATCCGGGATTTGGCTGCGAAGGCGTGGAAGGCCGGGCCGTACTGGAAGTGCGGGGCCGGGATGTTCCTTTCGTTCTGGAGCATGGCCAGCCGGTGGGGCGGCTTGTCTATGAGGTCATGTCCGAAAACCCGCGATCGCCTTATGGCGGGCAGGGCTCAAACTATCAGGGCCAGGGCCTGAAGCTGTCCAAGCATTTTGGGTGATAGGCAGGGCGTGATATAGTCGGGCGGATATGAGCTATGATGTCGGCCCTGGTGATCTGGTTTTGTGCGTGAACGCAGCCCCGAACCATGTAACGGGCGAGCCTGTTCCGCTGGTCGCAGGCGAAACTTACACGGTTTATGATCTCTGGCTGTTCGCCTGTCCTTGCGGGCGCTCGGATGCGCTTTTGGATGTCGGCGTTGGTTTTGCCTGGTGCCAGTCGCGCTTTCGGCTTCTGCCCAAGCCCAAACTCAAGGCAAAGACGCGAGAACAGTCACGCCCCAAAGAAACAGAAAAGGTCTGAGGGCGAACCCTCAGACCCAATCGATTAATGCAAATTCAGAAGATCCGCATCGCCGCCCTGAGCGGCGGTGTTGACGGTGGTTGTCCGTTCAACCGCAAAGCGCTGCAGATAATGTGGTCCGCCAGCTTTCGGCCCCGTGCCTGAAAGACCCTCGCCACCAAATGGCTGCACACCGACAACGGCGCCAGTCATGGACCGGTTCACATAGGTATTGCCGACTTTCACCTTGGCCCGCACTTCTTTGGCGAAGCTTTCGAGACGCGAATGAATACCGAGCGTAAGGCCATAGCCTTTGCTTTCGAGGCGCTGACAGACCTTGTCCATCCGGTCCGGGTCATAGCGCACCACGTGCAGGATCGGGCCGAAGGTTTCGCGCGTAAGATTATCGATCGACTTCATCTCGATCAGGGTTGGCGCAAAGAAGGTGTTGCCTTCGGCTTCCTTGGCGAGCTCAACGCGCTTCAGGATTTTTGCATCCTTGCCGAGATTGTTGAGGTGATCTGAAAGCGTATCACGCGCTCCAGCATCGATCACCGGACCCATATCCGTTGACGGCAGGGCCGGATCGCCAATACTCAATTCGTCCATCGCGCCCTTCAGGCCTTCGATCAGCATATCAGCTGTGTCATCGGGCAGGAAGGCGATCCGCAGGGCCGAACACCGCTGACCGGCAGAGCCGAAGGACGAATAGATGATGTCGTCAATCACCTGCTCACGAAGAGCGGTGGTGTCGACGAACATGGCGTTCATGCCGCCCGTTTCGGCGATCAGCGGCAGGATCGGACCTTCCCGGTGCGCGAGTGTCTGATGGATCAGACGCGCAACCTCGGTCGAGCCGGTGAAACACACGCCAGCCAGATCTTTGTGTTTGGTCAGCGGTGCGCCAATCGTTTCGCCATCACCTGGCAGAAGGTGTAGCACCTCCTTTGGAAGCCCAGCCTTTTGGAATAGTTTGACCGCTTCGCAGGCGATGAGAGACGTCTGCTCTGCAGGCTTGGCCACTACAGCATTCCCTGCGGCCAGAGCGGCGGCCAGTTGACCCGTGAAAATAGCCAGTGGAAAATTCCATGGGCTGATGCACACAAACACACCGCGGCCATGAAGGCTCAAATGGTTGGTTTCACCTGTTGGTCCGGGCAGGCGGACAGGCTGATTGAAATGTGTTTCTGCTTCATGGGCGTAATAGCGGCAGAAATCCACGGCCTCGCGGACCTCGGCAACGCCATCATTCAGGGTTTTACCGCCTTCACGGGCCATCAGAGCGATGAGGTTGGCCATATTGTCTTCAAGCGCCTGCCCCATGGCACGCAGAATGTCGGCGCGTTTCACGCCGCCTTCTGCATCCCAGCCGGGTTGCGCTTTCTTGGCGGCTTCAAAGGCCTTGTCGATATCCTTGGTTTCCGCCCAGCGGATGGTGCCCACCACATGGTCATGATCGTGCGGGCAGACGACTTTGTGTTTGCCGCCAGTATGCTCCTTGCCAGAAATGATCGGACCACCGGAAAGCTTTGAGCCTTTATCGAGCGATTTGACGGCGTCGGCGATTTCGTCCCGCTCGACTTTCCGTGTGAGGTCCATGCCTTTCGAATTGCGCCGGTCTCCGCCATAGAGCGCGCCCGGCTTGGCAATGCGGGGGTGGCGTTTCAGGCCAGCTTCAAGTTTCGAAATGCCGTCATAAACAACATCATCCACGGGCACATCCGGGTCGAGGAAGGTGTTCACAAAGGATGAGTTCGCGCCATTCTCCAGCAGGCGACGGACCAGATAAGGCAGGAGGTCGCGGTGACGGCCGACTGGGGCGTAAACCCGGACGCGGTGCGCCTCGCCAGCCGCTTTGTAAAGCGCTTCGCCCATGCCGTGCAGGCGCTGGAATTCATACTGTTCAACGCCGAGTTCTTCCGCCATCAGGCGCACAGCGGCCAGCGTGTGGGCGTTATGCGTTGCGATCTGCGGATAAATATTCGGTGCCGCTTCCATCAGGAGGCGGGCGCAATACAGATAGTTGAGGTCGGTGGCGTCCTTGGTTGTAAAGACGGGGAAGTCTTCAACGCCTTCGATCTGAGAATGCTTGATTTCCGTGTCCCAGTAAGCGCCTTTCACCAGACGCACCATCAGGCGCATGTCTGTGTCTTCTGCGAGCTTGCGCAGCTTGCGAACCACGTGTGGCGCGCGCTTCTGATAGGCCTGAATGGCCATGCCGAGGCCTTTCCAGCCTTTCAGCGAAGGCTCATGGGCCAGGCGGTCGATAATCTCCATCTGGAGGACAAGGCGATCGGCTTCCTCTGCATCGAGACAGAGGTGAATGCCGCGGCGATTGGCCATTTCGCAAAGCTCGAGCACGCGCGGATAAAGCTCCTCCATCACGCGGTCTTCGTGATAGATGTCGTATTTGGCGTGGAGCGCGGAGAGTTTGACCGAAACGCCGTTCTCAAGCTCTGGCGGATGCCCTTCTGTGGCATCGTCAATCGAGCGGATCGAAGTTTTGTAGGCTTCCATATACCGGTCAGCATCGGCCGCGGTGCGCGCACCTTCGCCAAGCATATCAAATGAGAAATGCGCGGCTTCGTCTTCGCGGATCATCTTCTTGCCGCGCTTGATTGCGGCTTCGACCGTGCGGCCGAGGACGAATTGTTCGCCCATAATCCGCATGGCCTGCATCATGGCGGCGCGGATGACCGGCTCGCCGCTCTCACGGACGAGGCTCTGAACGAATTTCGCCGGACTGCGGACAGCGTCAGCAGATGGACCGAGAACGCGACCGGTCAGCATCAGGCCCCAGGTGGAGGCATTGACCAGCCAGCTTTCAGATTGGTTGAGGTGAGACGACCAGTCGCCAGACCGGATTTTCTCGGCAATCAGATCGTCGCGTGTTTCTGCATCCGGGACACGGATGAGCGCTTCGGCCAGACACATCAGAGAGATGCCTTCCTGATTGGAGAGGCCAAACTCTTCGAGGAAGCTTTCCATCATGCCTTTGCGGCGGGCATTCTGGCGCGCTGTGAGAACGATCTCCTGACCGATCCTGACTGCTTCCTTGCGCTGTCCCTCGCTGAGCGGCGTCGCGTCCAGAACCGAACTGACAACCTCCTCTTCAGGGGCGAATTTGTACTGGTCGATTTCGTTCCAGTCGAGCGTAGAAAGGGTCTTCATATCGTCAGGCATAGTTCCTCCATTGATAGTTACCTTGCCCCGACCATAAAGGACTTCAAGGGCTCAACGCCTGACTTCGCAAAAATGTTGCGTATGCGGTCGCATTGGTCGTTACCTGCCGCCTCAATTACCGGTTTCCGGAGGACTATTCCGCCAGAAACTGAGAAATCGCATTAACAAATTCCTGGGAGGCCGGTTCGTCCTCCAGCAGAAGATGATTGGCGCTTTCCAGCGTCACGAGCCTCGCCTTCGGGATGTCGGCGGCCATTCGGCGCGCCGTCGTCCACGGGATTCGTTGATCATTCCGCGAGTGCAGAATGAGGGTCGGAACGGCCAGATCACCAAGCAAATGCCCGACATCTATATCGCCGAAGGCGGACAGAAAACGTGCCGCGTTTTCAGCCGACGTTGTCTGACGCTGGAAATCGTCAAACCAACAGAGCTGGGCCGGGCTGGCACCAGGCATGAAAGTGGTCGAGAAGATATGACGATAGGCCGGGTTTTCGCTCCCCCAGCCGGTCTTTACGAGAGTCATCACCGCCTCCCGCTCAGCGAGTTGTTCGGCAGATGACGTCTTTCGCCAGCCTTGCGGATAACCGCCAAAAAGGATGAGCTTTGAGACGCGATGCGGATGCTTGCGCGCATATTCTATGGAGACAGCAGCCCCTTGTGAGATGCCGAGTAGAGGGAAACGTTCAAGCCCCATGGCGTCAACCACGGCTTCGAGATCCGACACAAAAGCGGCTTGGGATATTTCCGGTACATCCCAGTCTGAAAGCCCATTTCCGCGTTCATCATAGCGGATAAAGGTGTGGTTTTCGGCGAGCGCGCGAAAAAGCGGGCTCCAGATCGGCGCATTCCAGTCGAGCTCAAGGTGGGTGAGCCAGTTTGCAGCCTTCACAAGTGGAGGGCCCGACCCAACCGAAGCATAGGCAATCGAGACTCCATCCTGTGTCTTGCAGAACCGGATATCCTGATCGGGCATGCGGGCGGTTTCAGCGGTTTCGGTGGGTTCCGCCAATTCTGTGACCTGAGCCGTGGCGGATGGGCTCTGATCCACCGGCACGAAATCCATATCCGCGTCGCGAAATCTGTCTATGAACTCGGTTCTCATCGCACTGAATTCTCTACGACGCTTGAGGCGCTTCAGGCTGATCAGCAAGGCGTTTGCAGCTGACATGGAATAGGGCGAGTGCTCAGACCAGTTCTGTGCAAAGGCAAGCCGTTCATCCGGCGTCAGGTCAGGATGATTGATGACTTTGGTGGAATGCGTGTCCACAAATTTGCGGATCTTTTCGCGCTCGGACCGGAGCCATAGCGTGTAGGTCGAGTGTTCGGGGAGTTCCAGGCCTTCGAGCAATAATTGCGTATTCAGATAATCCAGCGCGGCCTTGATATCTTCGATCGAGGAGTCGTCGCTCGAAATGATTTCCATCTTCTCATGAAGGTCAATCGACATGGTGGCATGATCAATGAAGACTCGTTCCCGATCCGCCTTAAGGCGTTCGGTCTCACTATCATTGAAGATCTGTCTGATCTTGGAGAGTGACCAGCGCAAAGCCCCTTTGGGGTCATCCGGAACATCCCAGAAGACTTCGGTCAGATGGTCGCGTCGCTGTGTCGAACGAGAGGTGAGCAGCACGCCCATGAGCGCCCGTGTCTTTTTCGAGCTTGGAAGACTTAATGGCGTTTCGTCGCGCGAAACGGTGAAATCTCCCAAAATTCTTGCCTTCAATAAAGACACGCTTCTCGATCCTCAAAATCTATAGAAAAAATATGCTGCGGAAAATTCAACGCTGTCTCAAACGCACAGTCACACGCAGGGATATCATACCGTCGACATCCGCCGGATAACCCGGCTCAACTATATGAAGGAAGTCTACGATGAAAACTCAATTCTTTGCTCTGGTATTTGCTGGTGTCGCTTTTCTCCCTGCTGCGCAGGCTGAAACAAAATTCAAATTCGAATTTGGTTATGACCATGATGAGCTGGTGACCGAAGAAGGCCGCTCTGAACTGGTCGCGCGTTTGTATGAGCAAGTCGAAGGGGCCTGCTCGATGGATATGAAGTATTCTATCCTGCGCGACCGTTTTGTCATCCGTAATTGCGTGAAGACCACCATGCAAACCACGCTTGAGCAGCTCGATGCCGCTGCGGAGCGTCAATTCGCAAACCGATAATTGAGACCTCCAGTGCAATGTGTTGCCCCGCATTGCCTGTCCCAGAGCGAGCCAGTCCTGTCCCCGGGGCTGGCTCGTTTTCGTGTTTACGGCGATCTGGGCCTATCAGACTGCCTTGCTTTTGGCGTCATGTTTTGAAAAACCTTGTCTCGCGCTGATCCGATGGCGCGCGTCAGGAGTTATCCCGCATGAAAATCATGCTGATCACAGATGCATGGCACCCACAGGTGAACGGCGTGGTGCGCACGTTAAACCGTGTCATCGAAGAGTGCGAAGCCATGGGACACGAGTTCGAAATCGTCTCACCTAATGATGGCTTCAAAACCGTACCTCTGCCCACTTACAGTGAAATTCAGCTGGCGATTGGCGCGCGCAAGCAGATTGAAGAGCGATTTCACGAGTTCGAGCCCGAGGCCGTCCACATTGCGACAGAAGGCACACTTGGTATGGCGGGTCGCTCCATGTGTCTCAAGAACAAGATGCCCTTCACAACCAGCTATCACACGCGATTTCCGGAATACGTGTCTGCGCGCGTGCCCGTGCCACTGAGCTGGGGCTATTCCTTCATGAAATGGTTTCACCGGTATTCAGGCCATATCATGGTTGCCACCGCCAGTATGCGCGAAGAGCTGGAGTCCCGAGGCTTTGGTAATGTTGTTGCCTGGTCGCGCGGCGTGGATACCGAGCTGTTTCACCCGGACAAGCGTACGACAATGCCGGATCCCTATGAGGGGATGGAGCGCCCGATTTTCCTCAATGTCGGCCGCGTCGCGGTTGAGAAAAATATCGAAGCGTTCGTTGAACTTGATCTGCCCGGCACGCGTGTCGTGGTCGGCGATGGACCACAGCGCGAGGAACTCGAAAAGAAATATCCGCATGTCAAGTTTCTTGGCGCGAAATTCGGAGACGAGTTGGCGGCCTGTTTTGCCCATTCCGACGTGTTCGTCTTCCCAAGCCTGACCGACACATTCGGGCTTGTCATCCTTGAGGCCATGGCAACAGGCACGCCAGTGGCCGGCTATGAAGTGCCCGGGCCGAAAGATCTGATCCCCGGATCGAATGCCGGTGCGATTTCGGATGACCTGAAAGCTGCAGCGATGGAATGCCTGGATATCGATCGCGCCACGTGCCGGACTTATGCCGAAGGCTATTCCTGGACGGCTTGCGCTGAGACCTTCGTTACCAATCTTGAGCCGTTGCCGGTTCCGGAACGCCGCCGTTTCTGGAAGCGCCTGCGTCGACTCCGTCGTCGTGAACAGCGCGATCAGGAAAGCGTACTTTAAGAGACATGGCGATGACGGAAAAGTCTGACGCAGAGGCTGATCTGCAGCACAAACCGTATGAAGATGCCTTTGCCGTGGTGTTCGGGGCATTCTTCCTTGGCCTGGCGGTGGTGTTCTTCGAATATGCTGAACTGATCACGGGCGGAATTTCCGGCCTGTCGTTGGTCCTCTCCTATGCGACCCCTGTCGCGTTCGGGCTTTATTTTCTGGTGCTCAATCTGCCGTTTTACGTTCTGGCGATTGTTCGCATGGGATGGCGGTTCACGCTGAAAACCGTGATCGCCGTCGCGATTGTCGCTGTCTTCCCGGACCTTGTTCCGGAATGGCTGGTCATTCAGGAGCTGCATCCGGGGTTTGCGGCCTTTACCGCAGGCGCGCTCGCGGCCACTGGACTGATTATCCTGTTGCGCCATGGCGCAGGGATTGGCGGGTTCAGCATTCTTGCGCAATTCCTGCAGGCGAAAGGCCTGGTCCGCGCGGGCTGGTTCCTTCTGATTGTGGACCTTCTTATTCTGGCGGGCGCGGTCTTTGTTCTGCCAGTTATGAATTTGATCTGGTCGGTGCTGGGCGCCGTGGTCATGAATGTGGTGATTGGCATTAATCACCGACCCGGGCGTTATTTCGGAAATTAACCCAGGTCAGCGAAAGTGCCCAACTAGAGCACAACCGCCGCCTGAGCGAGCGGCGGGAGCCGTATCAGTATGGCTTTTCGTAAAATGCTTGTTCCCGAGGCGAATTTCGCTCAATAACGGCCGGGTGGGTGCAATAAGCTGCCGGGGCGCGATGTGACAGACGAAAATTCTACCGAAGTGATGGCGCCGCCAACCTCTTATCCGGATGTGCGTCACAAATGGTATGAAGACCTTCTCGCCGTGGCCTTCGGCACGCTTTTCATCGGCATGGGCATCGTCTTCTATTCGCATGCTCAGCTGATTACAGGCGGGATTTCAGGCTTGGCGCTGGTTCTCTCCTATATGACGAAATTCGAATTCGGCCTGTTTTTCTTCCTGCTGAATATTCCGTTCTATGCGCTGGCGATCTGGCGCATGGGCTGGCGCTTCACCACCAAAACTGTCCTGGCGGTGGCGATCGTTTCGCTGTTTCCCGACTTCGTGCCGCGATGGCTGGTTATTCAGGAACTGCACCCAGTTTTCGCTGCAATTTTTGGGGGCACACTGGTAGCCATGGGCATGATCGCCCTGTTCCGGCATGGCTCAGGGATTGGTGGAGTCAGCATTCTGGCGCACTTCCTTCAGGAAAAGGGGCTGATGCGCGCGGGATGGTTTCTGCTGGCCATCGACCTCTGCATTCTTGCATTTGGTATTTTGGCCGTTCCGTTACAGAATTTGTTGTATTCAGTGATTGGTGCGGTCGTAATGAACGTCTTTGTCGCCATGAATCACCGCCCGGGGCGCTATTTCGGAAAATAGCCTCTCCGTCATTTCGCCAGACAAGCGAGAGAAACACACAAACTTGTATTGACTCTTTGTCATTTCGGCATTGGATTCACGGCGTCGCTCAGCCTTGGAGCTGAGCCTGACTTCGATAACGAAGCTGATCCTTGAGGGAGGAAATATGAGCTTGAAACTGGCGGCTGCCTGTGGCGCAGCCTTGATGTTCGTCTTGCCGACATTTGCGGCGAGCCACGAAGAAGGCAAACACCAACCCAAAGTCGTCTTCTCAGCAACTCAGCCGGTTGATACCGCTGTGGTCGAGACGCCGAAAGGCACGCTGATTGGTGAAAAGGTTGGCGATGTGAACGTCTTCCGCGGCGTTCCGTTTGCCCAACCGCCTGTGGGGGATCTCCGCTGGAAACCACCTCAACCGATCGAGGCCTGGGAGGGCACAAAAACCGCGATTGAATACCAGGCGCCATGCCAGCAGCCTCAACTGCAGGACCCGTCTGAGCCCAACGGCGGCGGCGTTCAGGGCGTGAAATCGGAAGATTGCCTCTATCTTCAGGTCTATGCGCCGGCTGAGGCTGAAAAAGCGCCTGTTGTGCTCTGGATGCATGGCGGTGCCTTCTTCCTCGGGGCCGGTCATCTTGGCTCTTATGTCGGTATGGAAAACGCCAAAAAAGGCGTGATCACCGTGCCGATGAATTATCGTCTCGGGCCGATGGGGTATTTCGCACATCCAAGCCTCAGTGCTGAAGGTGACGCCACCGGCTCTTATGGCGACATGGATGCCGTAGCGGCCCTCGAATGGATCAAAGAGAACATCGAATCCTTCGGTGGCGATCCTGAAAACGTCACGATTGCCGGTCAGTCAGCGGGTGGCTTTCTCGTGATGAATCTCCTGTCTACTCCGTCAGCCGAAGGCTTGTTCCATAAGGCTGTGGTTCAATCGGGCGCGGGTCTGACCGATGGCAGACCGCTTGATTCCGCCGAAAAACTAGTCATGGAAGGCCTGCCAAATATCGGGCTACCAGAGGACGCGACAGCCGAACAATTGCGAGCCGTGTCTGCGCAGACGCTGGTTTATGATCCGGTCTTCCGTTCGGGCATTCGTGGCACTGTCGACGGCAAGTTCTTTACCACAACCACCAAGGCTGCCATGGAAGCCGGAACAGAGATTGATGTGCCGGTTCTGCTCGGTTCGAATATGGGCGAGGGCGGGTTCAACCGTGCGAAGCTCGTTGCTCAGATGGCCGGTGACGAAGGTGCGGGCGCTTTCCTTTATAACTTCCAGCATCAGGCGGCTTTCCGAGATGCTACGTGGAAAAAAGGCCCAATTCACTCAGCCGAGCTGATGTACACTTTCGATACGCTGGATACATCTTCATGGGCGAATGGAATTGAGGATATGGATGCAGAAGCCGCTTATGCGGATCTCGTCAGCTCCTGCTGGGTCGCGTTCTACAAAATGGACCCGATGGACAAGACGATTTCCTGTGCGGATGGCTTTGAATGGCCAGCCTATACCGAAGCAAACGACGCTGTCGCGGTCTTTGGCGACGAGATCGAAGTCGGTAAGGCATCTGAACTGCCGGATGGCCCGAACAGCTGATCTGACAAATAACAAAGCTGAAACAGGAAAGGCCCTTTCGAGGGCCTTTCTTTTTACCCTTAGCTCAAACCGAGGTCAGGCCATTGCGGCAGTTTTCTCATAGCTGCCAACCGCCTGTTGTGCATACATGGAATAGGCAGCCAATTCAGGGGTGGGAGATGATGTGATGTCTGAAGGCTCCTCCGTTAGGCCTACACCTTCGCCTTGCTGTGTGTCAGGCTTACCGGACTGTTCTTTAAGCTCTTCGCTACGCTGTGCCGCGAGTTCGGCTTCGGCCTCTCTCATTTTGGCGGCAGCCGCAGCGGCAACTTTCCTGTCCTGTCCGGAGGGTTCAGCCGGGGCTAGCGCAGCCGCCTGAACCTGTCTCATTTTATCGATCGTCGCCTGAGGATCGCCTTCTATTGGGGCCGTGTCGATCTTCACCTCGCCGCCAATGGCATAGCGGTTGCCATCAGGCCCGGTCTGGTAGTCATAAGAGGGTGATCCGGCATAAGCGCCGCCCACGGCTGCATGGGCCGCCTCATGAGCGCGCACTTCGTCATCGCGCTCCTTCAATTCCTTCACCTGAGCCTGTTCTTCTTCGCTCAGCTCAGTTTCATCGGTTTTCTTGGCGGCTTTATCGCCGCAGCTCGTGCAGATGCCAGCCGCGCACTCTGCGCATTCTTCGGTTTGTGTGGTGCCGTTTGCGCTGGTGGCGATTGCGGTTTCAGACGACAGGGAGAGCTGCGCCGCAGAGGACAGCTCGACACGATCAACCGGATCAGTCGATCGGGAAGTGGTGGGCGCATTAACAGGCGCAGCCTGCGCAGGTGGACTGGCCGGCGCGGTCGGAAGGGCGGTATAGCGGAGTTCATTGATCAGCATGATCAGACCTGCCAGCGAAAAACATGAATGAGTTTAGCTCAGTTTTCTCCACTCTCCCTTTCCGGGATTCATGCAATCTTCTATCGATCTTTGAGCAATGGCTAACCATTGGCTGAAAAGAGATGGGACTCGTCTTTTCCTTGCAGAAGAGGTGAGGTAGGCGAGACAATAGTTCTGAGAGCGTATCGGGTCGAGTGGGGCAAATGGCGGGCAATATTCTGGTCACCGGCGGGGCGGGTTATATCGGTTCGCATACCTGTCTGGCTCTGGCCGAGGCAGGCTATACCCCAATTGTCTTCGACAATCTGTCCAACGGCCATCGCGAATTTGCGCAATGGGGACCGTTCGTCGAAGGCGATATTCGCGATGAGGTCGCACTCAAACAGGTGATGGACGAATACTCACCCATCGGCGTGATCCATTTTGCAGCCCTGATCGAAGTTGGCGAATCCGTGAAGCGCCCTGGTCCGTTCTATGCCAACAATGTTGGCGGCGCGATTACCCTGATCAATGTGGCGAGGGAAGCGGGCGTGAAAGCTTTTGTCTTCTCGTCCACCTGCGCGACCTATGGTGAGCCGCAATACATGCCCATGGATGAGGCGCATCCGCAAAAGCCGATCAACCCTTACGGCCATTCCAAGCTGATGATTGAGCAGGTGCTGGCTGATCTGCGAACTTATAGTGGGTTTCCCTCCATCGCGCTTCGTTATTTCAACGCAGCCGGGTCGGACCCGGAGGGCCGTGTCGGCGAATGGCATGATCCGGAAACCCATGCCATTCCCATCGCGCTCGACAATGCACTTGGACTTCGCGAGGGGTTTCGGGTGATGGGCACGGATTACGACACGCGCGACGGCAGCTGCATCCGCGATTATATTCACGTGCTTGATCTGGCCGACGCCCATATCTGTGCGCTGAACCATCTTCTGAATGGCGGCGAGGGTGGGGCCTATAATCTCGGTACGGGAACCGGAACCAGCGTGATCGAACTCGTCAACGCAATCCGGCGCGTGACGGGCAAAGCCTTCGATGCGGCGCCCGCCGAACGACGCGCGGGCGATGCGCCTGTTCTGGTTGCGAACAATGCGAAGGCGACCAGCGATCTAGGTTGGACGCCACGGCATTCGCTCGATGACATCATCGAGACCGCCTGGGCATGGCATGTTAAGCTGAGAGGCGCCTAACGCGCGAGCCAGCCCCGCGCGAGCTCAGCCAGAAGCTCGCTGCCCGTGACCAGCACATCGTCGTTGAAATCATAATTCGGCGTGTGAAGCCGTGCCGCATCTTCGCCAATGCCCAGCCAGATATAGGCGCCCGGAACCTCCTGTAGCATGACCGCGAAATCTTCTGAGGCCATGCTGGGGTCAGACTCGGTGTCGACCTTTTCCTCTCCCACTAGTTCGCGAGCGATCTGCGCGGCAAATTCCGCTTCTTCCGGCGTATTGATCGTGGCCGGATAATCCTTGCGATAATTGATCCGAGCCGTCATGCCGTGTGCGCTAGTGATCCCGTTCACAATTTGATGGAATTCGGCTTCAATCTGTGTGCGGAGGGTTTCGTTAAAGCAGCGCACGCAGCCCCACAGCTCAACCTCTTCCGGGATCACATTCCAGGTGTCGCCACCTTCGATTTTCGTCACAGAAAGCACAGCCCGTTCATGCGGGCTGACACGGCGACTGACCAGGGTTTGCAGGGCGAGGGTCAGCTCCGCTGCAACCGGCATGGGGTCGCGCGTCTGTTCAGGCATGGCGGCATGTCCGCCCTTACCCGAGAGTGTGATCTCCCATCGATCATAGCTTGCCATCATGGGGCCGGGCTGAACCGCGATCCTGCCGGTGCCAAGCCCCGGCCAATTGTGGAGCGCAAAAATGGCGTCGCAGGGGAATTGCTTGAACAGGCCCTCTTCCACCATCCGTGTGCCGCCGCCTTCATTCTCTTCAGCGGGCTGAAAGATGAGATAGATATTGCCCTGAAAATTCGGGTTCTCGGCCAGATCAAGCGCAGCACCAAGTAACATGGCGGTGTGTCCGTCATGACCGCAGGCATGCATCACGCCATCATGTGTGGAAGCGTAGGAACAGCCCGTGGCCTCCTTAATGGGCAGCGCGTCCATATCCGCGCGCAGGCCTATGCTCGGGCCTTTGCCAGACTTCAGAACGCCGACAACGCCTGTGCCCGCTAGCCCACGATGCACTTCAATCCCGGCCGCCTCCAGCGTTTCCGCCACAAGATCAGAGGTCTTGAATTCCTTGAAAGCCATTTCCGGCTCGGCATGGATTTGATGGCGCCAAGCCTGTATTTGGGCTTTTTTGTCGGGTTTGTTCGGTGATATATCATCGGGCAATCGTAGGACCTCCTGCACACTAGATAACACTTATTTCAGCTAAGAAAACTTCTCTGGGCGGGTAAGGTACGTTGGCAAAAGGTCATTCCATAGTGATCGTCTGTTTTGGATCAGCCGATTCTGACCCAATTCGTATTGGATAACGCGAGTTTGGAGCAGGTGCGCGGCCCGCATTCATCACGACGACAACACGGCGGTTCATCGGATCCCTGGCCCCATCGGCGGTAGAGTTGGCGGGTTGAGTTTCACCAAAGGCTTCGGTGGTTATGATGTCGCCAGGAATTCCGCGTGCGACGATTGCAGCCTGGACAGTTCGAGCCCTTTTGGCGCTCATTGTTACACTGGAAGTTGTTTCGCCTGATCCGCGTGTGTGTCCCTCAATTTTCACGCTAGTTAGTGCACAGTTGGGGTTGCTTCGAGTTATTCGAATTGCCTCGTCGATTATGGCCAATGCAGTTGAATGCAGATCGGTGCTATCCCACTCAAAATAAACAACAAATTCTTGCGATACCGTAGAGCAAGCGGGTGATATCGTGATCGGCGTCGGACGTGGTGGAGGGGGTGGCGGTGGAGGTGGTGGTGGTGGAAGAGGCGGCGTCGGTATTCCGCACCCCAAGCACAATTCCTCGAAGATGCGGTTATCCATCCAGGGTTGCTGCTTAAGGTTGGTAGCTCTGGCAACAAGTGTTTGGACTCGCGCAAACACAGCACCTGGATGATCGTCTTCCTCAAGAAGTGCTTTGGCCAGAACAGGCGCATAAACGCCCTCCTGTGCCACATCGCCAGGGCTGGTCGAGTACGCGATCAAAACATTGCTACCTGCGTCAATTCTGGTGAGACCTTTGGTGCCGGCTTTATAGCCCTGCACGCCGGGATTGGTACGGCAGGCATCGAACACAAGAAAGATTGCCCGCGCCCCGGTGGCGGCAAATTCGTCATGCAAATCGCTCAGATTGATGCCGTAACGTACGAGATCTGAGGCCACTTCGAGATCGGTTTCCGTGCCCAGAAGATAGCTTTCTTCGGTTCCCGGATGCTGGGCGCCATGACCGGTATAGTAGACAAATCCAATCGTGTTCTTTCCAGACCGATCAAGTTCACGGCGAAAATCATCGAGAGCGTTTTGAAGGCCACCGCGCCGGAGGTCAGTCACGCGCGTCACCTGAAAATCAATGGCCTCAAGTGAAGTCTGAACTGCGTCTGCTTCTTCTTCTGCTTTCACGATATCCGGCAGGTTTCCGAGATAATCGCCCTGTTCGATCACCAGAGCGAGCCGCGTTTCAGCTAAAGCCTCAACACTCGTGAGGTAGAAAAGTGCGACGCCGCTGATCAGAGCAAGTTTAGTTCTCATGTTTCACCAATCCAGCTGGATCGAGCTTCACCGCACCACTATTCCAGTATAACCGCCAGCAAAGGTGTGGACCTGTGGCCCGGCCCGTTGCACCAACCGCACCAAGGCGTTGGCCAGCTGATACCCGATCACCTTTTTGCACATCAACTTCAGACATATGAAGATAAATACTGGTGAGTCCCAATCCATGATCTATCATCACGATACCCCCGTCATAGTAGAAGCCCGTCGCAGCTAATGTGATGACGCCATTGGCCGGAGCACGAAGCTCTGTTCCTGTCGGTGCCGCCATATCCAGCCCGTAATGGATTTTGTTTTCACCGCGGATAACCCGGCCTGCGCCCCATTGACTGGAAATGCGAAATCCCGGGTCCATGGGCAGGAGCCAGTCCTGCAGAATGCCATCTGCTTCTGCGCGGCTGGCCAGAGCTTCGTCTTTCTGCTGGCGTTCCGTTTTGGTCGTCTGGATCTGTCTTTGCTGCTCCACCTGGCTTAATTCCAGGGAAGAAGAATTTGCTACGTCCGCCGCAATTTGCTCGTCAGTGGGAAGAAAGTCATCATGCCCTAACGGTCCCATTCTGGCATTTGATATCATGTCGAGCTCAAGCCCCTCGATCACCTGTCCTCTAACATAATCTCGAGCTGCGACTTTCAGACTGATCTCAGTTTCCGAAACGTCTGAAAGCATTTGCAATTCAAAAGCCTCAGCTTGATCGCGGTCGAAACCAATGAAAAATCCACCATCTTTCAGGGTTGGAATGGTCTCGCCATTCATGAGAACGGCGCTTAGATTCTCAGCTTTGCCGCGCAGAAATCCGCCTTGTCTGAGGTGACCACTCAGAAATTCAAGACGCGTCGGGGCTGGTATGGCGCTTTCATCAGGAATAGCGGCATATGTCCCGGCCTCGTCAGAGGTCGACGTCATGGACGATTCGGAAACACGCTCCGGAGAGCTGGGCCAGCTAAAACGAAATTCAATCTGATTTCTTTGTGCCCAGAAAAAAGCAAACGCTGACGTCACTAAAGTCAGCAACACGCCGATCAGAAATGATATAAATATTCGCATGATCTTCTGTGCACCCCTTTGTTGACATTAGGTGTCAACCGGCGCTTTGTTAACCCTGAAATTGCATAGTCAATTGGGGGGCGCATGCGAGATTTTTTGACGATTTTGATGATTCTGGTCAGCGTGAAAGTGGCGCATGCGCAAGATAAGCCCTATTTCGAGCACTATTCCCCGAGCAATGGCGAAAAAGTGTTGGGTGGCGTGGCAACCCCTGCGAAAAGCTGGCCCGGAATCGCATCACTTCAGATCATCGGCACTGAGTCGAAAGTGCACAATTGCGGTGCTACCGCGATTTCTGAATATTGGCTGCTGACGGCGGCGCATTGCGTCGATGATCTCCGGCGGCATTCAGACGGCGAATGGCACTATTACGGTGAACCCAGCGTCCCTGGTTTACCGAGAGAAGACCTGGGGAAGATGGTCGCAGTGATCGGTGAGGCCTTTTTGGGTGAGACATCGGCGTCTTCTGAGTTTGAAATTTCGGAAGTGCACTACAATTCTGGCTACACGACCGATCGCGTTTATCTCGGCAATGATATTGGTCTGATCAAGCTGGCACGGCCCTATACAGGGCCTGTCATGCGATTGTCTCTTTCAAGCAAAACAGACAACCTATCTGAGGCGGGTGATCTCGTGCGAGTTGCGGGATATGGTCGAACCGGAGTTGCAGGCCAGGATGACTCCAGCGTTCACCCTTTGCTCAATTCAATGCAGACGATTGCCGGAAGTCTTACACTTCTTGAGACCGAAATGCCAACTCTCCAACAGGTGGCGTGTTCGGGTGGCATGAGGCAAACCTTGCTTGAGGTGGGTACGTCAAATCGGATGATCAGTGACGCTCTGAATTTCGTCATTGATGATCGTGTTATCTGTGCAGGCGCGGCGAAGAGAAATGCTTGCCACGGCGATAGTGGCGGGCCTTTGGTCAAATACGATGCGTATCGCCACCCCTATCAAGTCGGTCTGGTGAGTTGGGGTGTGAAATGCGGAGATGTGGGTGCGCCGAGCATCTATACTCGGGTTTCCTCTTTCGGAAGCTGGATTATCGATATTGCTGGAAAAGAGGTTTTGTCGACGGCCCAGAAAGTGGAAAATCTGCCTCTGGAAGCCGATATCATCACCTTCATCGATGAAATTCGAACAGAACATTCCGAGGCGATCGCGGCACTCGACATTGAGCTCATCCGCGACGGAGAGCCCTTCGAAGACCTTAAGCCCGGCGAACCTCCGTCCTTTAACTTGGGTGACTTTGTCGACATTCGCATCACCCCTCCGGTGACCGGGAAACTTTATCTGCTTGATTTGAATTCTTTAGGTGAACTGAACCAGATCTATCCATCGCAACGAGACGCCATGAAACCAGGGGGATGGCCCACATACCAGAAGAACCAGCTGTTTGAGTTTCCCAAGGGTGAGTTCAGTTTTGATATTGTGATGGAGCCGCCGGTCGGACGTCAGACGGCCATCGTACTCATCGTGCCGGAAGATTCTCCGCTTGTTGTACCTGAGAATGGCAATCCGCCACGTTTATTGGCATCACGCGAACAGCTCGCCGACGACGGCTCGATTGAAGCAGCTTCCCGCTATATTCTACGCCTTATGGAACGCGTTTATGAGCAGTTCTCGTTCGAATACGGCATGGCAGTGCGCCATCGTTATGAAGCACCGCAAGCCTTGCAAGGTGTTGAGCAATCAGAGGAATGCGGGCCTGAGGACTATAGTTGCTCGCCGGATGTTTCCGTTATTGCGCCTCCGCAGCCCACCCTGCCGACTGAGCCAAGCTATGCGCTTGGATATGTCACCTATGAAGTACGCGCCCGGCGTGAATTGCCCGACCTATAAAGTAAGGCAGATCTGGTGACCCCGACAGGATTCGAACCTGTGACCCTCAGATTAGGAATCTGATGCTCTATCCTGCTGAGCTACGAGGCCAGACCAGAAATGTTTGGTACTGGAGTTTCAGGGCAGGCTCAAGAGAGCTCAGTTCGCAAGCTCTTCTGAGAAGGTGAAGGCGTCATCACTTCCGCCGCCGCCAAGCGATGAGATTCCGTTTTGTTCAGAGGCGGCATAGGTTGGTGCGCCATTCACAGGATAGACCGTCACGACCCCGCCTTTCACGCCAATTTCGCCAGCGTGAAGCGCCGCCTTGCAGATGAAGCTTTCACTGCGATAGATGTTCGTCCCGTAAATGGCCCCTCTGGCCGTGGGATCTGTGCAGCTGCATTCAAGCGGCCCGTCCTTGCGGAGCGTGTCGATATGCGGGCGAAACGGGCAGGGGTCTGGCCAATTTCGCCAGCTTTCAAGATCGAAGACGAGTGTGCCGGAATTGGCCAGCGTTGGCCCCGGATTGTTTCTATGTCGTCCGGAGTTTCGGATCACTTTCAGCGGTCGGTCATTCACGCTTGCCGCAATATTCTCGACATTCCGGTCGCCCAGGCCCGCCCTGTACCAATCATTGGTGAAACGGACGCTCAACTCTTTCTGATCCGGTAGGGCGTTGATCAGGGTTTTGTACTGCCCCGCGACGGAGCGTCGTTCAACGAGTGTTGTATCAAGACGGATTTCGACGATCGGCGCTTCGCCATTGGCAATAACACCGGTCATCTCAAGTTCGATCTCATAGGGGGTGAGCTGCGGCTGAGCGAGGGTCGCCAGAGGATCAGGCGTTGTGCTGGGTGCAGGTGCGGTCACAGAATTGCCAGGCGTTTCGCAATCGGCAAGATCCTTATGACGGTCGGCCAGCATGAGATTCAGACTGCCCATTTCGGTCAAGCGTGTGGCGTGATGCGTTCGCAGCGCACTTGCTCTGAAACTTATCGGGAGGTCAGAGCTCAGGGCTTCACGCACAAGGCGCTCATGCTCTGCAACGATTCCGTCGACCTGTTCGACAACGCTCTCAAGCCGCGCGATAAGATCATTGATATCTGTACCAATGACCCGGCAGGTCTCAGACAGATCATCCAGATCGAGAGGCGCTGGCGCGGAAACCCGGCTGAGCGGGCCCTCCGGATCACCTAGGCTCTTCGGAACTTGATAGGTATAGTCCAGCTCGCTCCTCTGCCGACCGTGTTCATCATAATAACGTATCAGATAGGGCTTGCCTTCTTCATTGAGCCAGATCTGACCCGCCAGCACCCCGTCGACGGTAACCGACGCCTTGTAGATATAATGGCCAAACGGGCCACGCCGGATCGATTGCGCGGGGTGATCGCGATCTTCAATGTTGTAAAAGGCGGTCTGCACGGCCCTGGCGGATCGAAACCAGGCGGTGGTCACAAACTCTCCGGCCGTCCCGTCTGAAGAGATTTTCTGCGTGTATTCGGGGTTTCCATCCGGGTTGATGTAGAAAATCATGCCATCGGCCGAGTATTTATAGCTGTCCCCGACAAACTCGACACTGTCCGAGATCAGGACGACAGACGTGTATTGTGGCCGATTGAACCGGCGTATTTCACGTGTTGCAGCCGCCTGAATGGTGTCGCGCAAAAACTGATTTTCTTCGCGCGCCTGCCGTTCGATTGGCAGGCCATGCTCTGCTGCAAGGTCTTCCTGTCGTTTGAGAACCGCCAGCACATCCTCATAGGGGATTTCGCCGCGATTGTATTGTTCGAATGCGCGCTCAACATCCGACGCTTCCCGGACGGGCGGTTCGAGATTGGGAGCGGCGATCTGCGCAGCGGCGGAAAACAGGGTCAGACTGGCGACCCATGATGCGATAAAGATCCACCGAAACATGATGTTTTCTCCCCCCGGAACTGCGTCAGTTGGTACGGAGTTTAAACGCGAATACGCGCTTCGCAAACTGGCCGGTGCAGTCGGCTGGAAAGAATCGCCTTTGGGCCTTGCCAGCACGGCCTCTTTCCAGTAGAAGCGCCGCTTCAAGTTTCCAATAGACACTCTTTAACCGACGGAATTCGATCGATGAAAAGCGAAGGCCATCCAGATTATCACTTCGTCAAGGTCGTCATGACCGATGGCACCGAATACCAGACTCGTTCGACCTACGGCAAAGAAGGCGACACGATCACTCTGGATATCGACCCAAACACACACCCGGCCTGGACGGGTGGCAACCAGAATTTGATGGACCGCGGTGGACGCGTGTCCCGGTTCAAGGACAAGTTCAAAGGCTTCGTCAAATAAGCTTTTGTCCCACAAGGCAAAGAAAAACCCGCTGGTCACCCGGCGGGTTTTTTATTGGCTGGTTCAAACGCTATCAATCCATGCAGGTGTATTTGCCGGTCGAGGGCGAAAAGGCTTCCTGCCCGCAATTCGGATCAGGCGCATCGTAATAGGTGCGCTGACTAACCGGCGGCTCTGGCAGAATGGGAGGGCTCGTTGGCGGTGTTGGGCTCGCAGGCGGCGGCACAGGCTGTTCCGAGATTGGTTGAGTAGGTGGCCCATACATTGGCGGCTGCGGCGGTGGTCCTCCCTGGCGAAATGGTTCAATAGGCGGCACAAAGCCATTGCCGTAACCGCCAGCGGGGATCAGCTTATAGTCATAGGGGGTGCCGCCGCGTGTTTTGACATCAATCCAGCCACTTGGATCCACCACCATGGTTGCGCGCCCCATAAGGGGCAGGTCATC
This sequence comes from Ponticaulis sp., assembly GCA_002692725.1. Lineage (GTDB taxonomy): Bacteria > Pseudomonadota > Alphaproteobacteria > Caulobacterales > Hyphomonadaceae > Ponticaulis. The sequence continues at coordinate 286,006 of NZLU01000039.1, forward strand.
GAACTCATAGGTGTTCTGCCCAGTCTGAACGAAGTTCATGCCAGTGACCATATTCGGCTGGATCCGCATGAAGAGCGCAAAGTTCCAGCCATCGACAGCATAGGCGCGCCCGCCCTCAATGCGGATTTTCTTCTTGATGGTTGAGATGGTGTAGACGCCATCGATCGGTAGAGGCTGAGAGGCCGGAACTTCGTAGATGGTGGGCAGGAAACCATCGATTTGCGGGATGCCCGATTTGATCAGCACGTCGCCGACAAAGCCTGCGAGCATATCGGCTGATTGCGCCTGTGCGCCGCCTATGAAGGTGACTGATGCTGCGAGCGCAACGGCCAGATGGCGAGTGTGTCTTGAAACCTGTTTGAGCATGTGTGGACTCCGATCTATTTCAGTTGAGACCAGAATAGAAAACGGGTCGTCCGGCGATATGCGTACTACTACCCAATGGGCGGGGCGAAACGGACGAAACACATAGAAAAACCCCGTCCTGACAGGCAGGACGGGGCGTGGGGTTTGAGGTGATTGCCGCGGGTTACCAGCAGACACCCGGGCCGCAATTGACATTTAACGTATCGCCGACCGGGCGGTCATCAGCATCCCGACCCGTGAGGGCGATTGTCTTGTAATGCCGAGTGGATCTGTTGCTCGGTGCGGTGAACAGCTCCTGGCCAACAGCATTCGGCGATATGCCTTCGGCATCAACGATCGCTGTATCCGGGTGAATATTGCGCCCCCAGAAGCTGACCCAGGAGTATTCCTGTGGCAGGTCAAGCGCGATGCCACGGATCTTGCTGTTCGAGACATAGCTGTTCTGGTGAACCGCCATATTCCAAAGATCAGAGGTGGAGCCGCCTGCCGGTACTTCGTCATTCAGCATGTTCATCGTGCCAATTGCGTCGCCGACCATGTGAGATTCCTTGTCCCAGATTACCGCATGGAAGATTTTGGGTTCGCAGTAATCTTCATCGGCAAGCGTACTGCGAAGGATGGTGGTCGTGCCGGCGGTTTCGGGATCTGAGCCTAACACCTGATCGCGCATCTGGAATTCGCAATTCAGGCCAGCAATCGGGATTTCCCTTACCGTATCAGCTGCAACGTTAGCTCCGCCAATATTTTCATAGGTCTGGTCGCCCGGATTCCAGGTGTAGAAGCTCACCCAGACGGATTGGTTCGAGCCATTATAGAAGCGGATTGGAACCGGAACATAATTCGGGTCTTCAATACAGACACCGACACCCCATTCGCCTTTTGATGCGGCACCTTCCTTGAAGCAGGGCTTGTCGGCCTTGCCCCAGCGACAGGCTTTCTCGCCAATGCCGCCACAGGGTTTGCAATATCCATTATCGTTCGGCTCATAATGGCCCTCGCACGGATAGCCTGACATCAGGCGTGGGCAGGCGCGCTCATCCGGGCCGCCACAAGGACGGCAAGTGCCGTCGAAATTCGCAAGGCCATCATCGCATCGCTTACCTGGCTTGAAGGTCCGGCAGGCTTTCTGGTCCTCACCTCCGCAAGGTTGGCAGATGTTATTGCCATCGGGCTCGGTCTTGCCTTTGCACGGATACCCGCTGGCAAGGGTTGGGCAGGCCTCAGCGCCCTCAATGCCGCATACTTTGCAATATCCATCAATAATCTCGAGGTCGCCGTCGCATCGTGCGCCCTCCTTAAAGGTCCGGCAGGCTTTCTCATCCTGGCCACCGCACGGCTTGCAGACATTGCTGCTGTCTGGCTCAAGCTTTCCCTTGCAGGGATAGCCGCTCTTGATCGCAGGGCATTTTGGCTGATCTTCACGCCCGCATGGCTGGCAGGTGCCGCCCTGTTCACTGAGCCAGGAATCGCAGCGTTCCCCTCTGTAAGTCACCGGGCAAGGCTCCTGGCCTTCGGCGCTACATTCGTTTTTGCCGGGCAGCCCGAACAATTGAGCTTCGGCCGTTGGGGGTGACATCGACATAAGAATGACCAGCACGCTCAACTTGAGAAATGCGATGGCCGATAAAGACAATAATCTGAGCATGGCTCGTTACCTCTCACCTGAATGGACAGGTTGAACGGTATCTGTTCGTTCGGTTCCGGGTTATGGGTATCACCACCCATTCGCCATTGGAGCGTAAGACAAACTTCGCTAGTCTCTGGCGTGACGGGTGGATCATGGGCAAAATTCTGAAAATATATTCCAGGGATGGCACACCGGTGCGGGTTGTGGTCGCTGATGATCATGCGATTGTCCGCCAGGGCGTGTGTTCGATCCTGAGCCAATTGATTGACCAGCCGGATATCGAGGAAGCCGTAAATGGTTTAGAGGCCGTCGCTGCCGTCAAACGGCATCAACCACACTTGCTTGTTCTGGACGCTGCCATGCCCATGGCGCGCGGGATTGAAGTGCTGGCCGATGCGCGGCGCTGGAGCCCGGAGACCAGAATTGTCCTGCTCACAGGGTTTACGGCGTCCGGTATTCTGGCTGAATGGCTGGAAGCTGATGTTGAGGGCATCCTCCTCAAATCCTGCCAGCCAGAAGAGATGGAGAAAGCCTTCCACACTGTGCTCTCCGGCGGGCGATATATCACGGAAGATGCCCGGACCATGCTGCTCGATCTGCAGAATGAGACACCACTCAGTCTGCGGGAACGCGAAGTCTTGTCGCTGATCGTGACCGGCAATCAGAATGATGAAATTGCCGAACGGCTCTTCATCAGTAAGCGGACGGTCGAGAAACACCGTGCCAGCCTGATGGCCAAGCTCAGCGTGAAAACGGTCGCTGAGCTGATGGCGGAGGCCTATAAGCGTGGTCTTCTGGAAGAGCTGAAACAGTTATGATCGGGTGCAGGCTCCGAATGGGTAGTCCTACCCATAGCGCCATTCATCGCGTTCAGGCCTTCTGAGGTTATGACGATCGCATTTCTCAGAGTCTGGCTTCGCAGCGTCTGCCTGATGTTGGCAGGGGTGCTGACCTTTACGCTTTCGGCTGGCGCATCCCCACGCGCTGTCGAAGCGATCACACTGCCAGACGCGTCAGAATACATTCTTCTGTTAGCTCAACACAGCGAAGTGCTCATGACCGATGCCCCGGGGATGGCGCTGTCTGACGTTCGGCAGGCTGAGGGGTGGGAGGTTTCGTCGAGCGACACATTTGATATGCGCGACGGGACGAAATCCTATTGGATCCGGTTTGGCGTCACGAATCCCAAGGCCGAGACCGAACATCTGGTTCTGGATATGCGCGCAGCGGCGCATGATTATTTCAGGGCCTTTACGATTGATGCGGATGGCACGGTTGCACAGCTGATCGAAACCGATCGGGATAGCGTCTTTGCTGCGCGCGACATCGCTGCGACGCGGCTGAATGCGCAAGTCTCCCTCGAGCCGGGCGAGACGAAAGAGCTCTATCTGGAGGTCGACCCCTATTTCGCGACCCGATACCATTTCGTGCTCGCCTCGGAACTGACTTTCCGCATTTTTGATCAGGTGAATGAGGATTGGTCGCTGTTCTGGTATGGCGGCATGATCACAGTCTTTGTACTGGCCATGCTGGCCTTGCCGCTGATCGGTTGGCGCGTCACGGCAGCCTTCCTCGCCATGATCGGTTGCGCGGTCATCACCACCATGGCGGCAGAAGGCGTATTGGCGCAGTATCTCATGTCCGATTTGCCAGTCAGGTGGGGCTGGAACGTCACAGATTTCTTTTATTACCACACCATGACCTCTCTTCTGGCGGTGGGCATATTCCTGTTCGATCTGCACAAGGACCGTCCGCGCTATGCGGTTTGGGTGATGGCCGTCATCGGCTATATCAGCTGTCTGTCGCTCTTTTCATTCTGGCTGAATGTCTATGATTCAAACCTTCTTCTGAGCTTCTATCGCGCCGTCCTGCCTCTGGCTTTTCTGACGCATCTGACCACAGGCATTCTGTCTGTCCGCAAAAAGAAGCCTGGCGCCACCGCCTTCCTGCTCGCCTCCATTGTGCCGCTTGTCTATGCCATGAATGCGCTCCTGTTTGGCTTCTCGTTTGAGATTCCGAGCCCGCCAATCTTTGAGCTGTCAGAGTTTCGGAACCTTATTCTTCTGCAATTGGTTGTGATCGCCTTTGCGATTGTGCAGCGTTATGCCCGCATCCGAAGTGAGCGCGATCGAGCCTTGCAAACCGAGCTCGACATCACTCAGGAAAAGCTCGAACTGTCAGAGGAATTGCGCGAGAGCCGGGAGAAATACGATCACATCAAGCGCCAGTCTGAGCAGCAAAGGGAGCAATTATCGGCGGTCAGTCACGATATTCTTCAGCCGCTTCAATCGCTCCGGTCCGGGCTGAAATCGCTCAATCTCAAAGATGAAGATGCCATCCAGAACATGCATGACGCATTTGATTATCTGGAATCGCTGGCCCGATCTTCCATGCATTCACCGCAAGGCGAGCCTGCCAGGTCGTCGCCCTCCGGGTTCGAAGCGTTTGCGCTGAGGGCTGTCACGGATGTCGCCTATGCCATGTTCAAGGATGACGCTGGAGCCTCCGGTGTGCGGCTTCGGTATGAGCCATGCGAACTGATGGTTCATAGCGAACCAGTCACCCTCATGCGAATTTTAAACAATGCGCTCGCCAACGCGCTCAAACATGCCAAAGCAAGCCAGATCGATTTGCGCTCGGAGCGATCGGATCAGAGCATTGCGCTGATTATTTCGGATGACGGCCAGGGCATGAGCGAAGCGCAGCTCACTCGCGCGCAAGAAAAACATTCCCGAGGGGAGGCATCTGACGGGCAGGGGCTCGGGCTGAACCTCATGGCGGAGGAATGTGAACGTCTCGGGCTGGGATTTGAAATAGAGAGTCAGCCTGGCAAAGGAACCGTGATTACAATCCGGTTCCCGATGCGTTGAACGGGCTTATTTCCGCCAGACAGAAAGCGGGTCGAACGCGCCGGAATTGGCGGCGTCCTGCAGAGCCTGCAGCTGGCTCGTCACCGGGTTTGGCAGAGGCTCTTCAGTCTCGTCAAAAATGATTTCATCGAGGCGGTGAAGGCGGTCAAACAGATCCTTGGCCTGATCGACAAGTGTGAGCAGGCTGTCCGGCAGTTCCGGGTTCTGACGTGCGGTGAAGGCGTTGATCGCGGTATCTTCGAGGCGGAAGCGCGCTTCAGAGGCTTCATCCGCACTCATATCGCCTTCCTTAACGGCCCGCTGAACCACGAGCCAGCTCGCAGCCTGCATGAGGCGCGTTGTCAGTTCCATGGAGACTGTTGCGTAAGAGAGTGACGCTTCGCGAGACAATTGGCGGGAGGCTTCACGACCATCGCCATCCAGATAGCTCGCGGTTTCTTCGACCAGCGCCATGCCGTCGGCGAACAGCTTGCGGAACATTTCTGATGAGGCGAATTGCACCATCCGATCGCGCACGCCAGGACTGATCGGTTGCGTTGAAGTGGAGCTATCTTTTGTCATCCTGGCGCCTCATTCCTTGATGCCGAAGTTTAACTGACACACAGACCCTTGAGGATGTGTTAAATCGTTAACACAAAGCCTCAAAATTCATGCATTCAGGGCAAGTTGTTTCATCTTCAGCATCGTATTCATATTTCGTGCCGTTCCCTCGGCCTGAGCCAATTTAAACGACAATTTCGACTGTCCCTGACCCTCCGGATAATAAATAAAGATTTCGCGCTGGCCAGCTTTGAACTGCTCATTGCTGTGATGTTTTACGTCCTTGGTGTGGAGATCGGTCACCAGGCTGTTCAAAAGCAGCACAATTACCTTATTGCCTGGCGCGTCCGAGAAAGGATTGGCTTTGATGAGGGCGTCCACTTCGTCTCGTGATCGCATGATCAGGCCGACAGGCTTGCCGGCATGGGCTTCGAGCCGCGCTTCCAGTGCTGTCCTGACCTCGTTGCTCGATTGCTCGCTCTCAAAGGCCAGATTGCCACTGGCGATGTAGGTCCGCGGATTCCTGAAGCCGAGTTCACGGCACATGGCCTTCAGCTCATCCATTTTCAGCTTGCCGGTTCCACCCACATTGACGGCACGCAGGAAGGCAAGGTGGGTTGTCTCCGGCATAGGGTTCAGGCTTTATTGTCCAGACTGAACATCGCGTCTGCTGCGGATTTTGCGCTGCCTTTTTTCTCGATCGCGGCCTCACACAGGGAGATTTCCGCTTTCAGTTCAACGATGCGCTCTTGCAGATCCTCAACGGACATAAGATCTATGTCCCGTTGTTTTTCGGGGTTCGGGTGTTGCACCTCTTCATCCATTTGCGCCACGCTCCCTTTGTCAAATTCAGAAACCAGAAGAGTATCTTTCATGACCCTAACAATGCGCGCCGTCGAAGTCCAAGACGATCAGTCACTCAAACTGGTTGATCTTCCGAAACCTGAGGCGAAAGGCGCGGAAGTTCTGGTGAAAATTCACGCCTTTGGGGTTAATCGCGGAGATTTGCTGCAGCGGATCGGGCGTTATCCCTCACCGCCTGGCGCGTCGCCTCTGATGGGGCTTGAAGCCTGCGGCGTGGTTGAAGCTATTGGCCCCGAGGCTGATCGCTGGAAAGTCGGCGACAAGGTCTGCGCCCTTCTGCCCGGCGGCGGCTATGCCGAATATGCGGTGGCGGATGCGGGCAGCTGCCTGCCTCTGCCGGAGGGGTGTAGCTTTGAACAGGGCGCGGCGCTGACCGAAACCATGATGACGGTCTGGACCAATGTGTTTGATGTCTGCGCGCTGAAGCCCGGCGAAACCTTCATGGTTCATGGTGGCACAAGCGGCATTGGGGTGTCGGCCATCCAGATGGCGAAGCAATGGGGCTGTAAGGTGCTCACCACGGCTGGCTCAGAGGAAAAGTGCATCGCCGCCAAAACCTTCGGAGCGGACCGGGCCATCAACTACAAGACCGAAGACTTTGAAGCCGTCGTTAAAGAAGAGGGCGGTGTTGATGTCATACTGGATATGGTCGGTGGCGATTATGTTCAGAAGAATATCAACTGCCTCAACAAGCTCGGTCGGCTCGTCAATATCGCCTATATGCAAGGCCCGAAAACCGAATTGATGCTGATGCCCTTCATGCTGAAACGGCTCACCATGACAGGCTCCACCCTGCGCGCCAGGACGCCGGAGGAGAAACGCCATGTCCGTGACGGCGTAGAACGCGACTTCTGGGGTATGATCGCCGAGGATAAGATCAATCCGGTGGTCTATAAGGTTTTCCCCATGGTGGAGATTGAAGCGGCCCATGCGCTGATGGAATCGTCTCAGCATATTGGAAAGATCGTCATCAAGACGGGCTGAGAGCAGGCGCGATGAGTGGATCATTCTCAGTCAGCGGCGACTTTACCGCCTCTATCGACAGCCAGGATGATGGCAGAGTTCTGCGCTATTCGTTTGAATGGGTCGGGTCGCCCTTGTCCTTTGGTGAGGCGATTTCCCTGATGGATTGGGAAGATGGCTTTGTCGATTTTCTGAGCGAGCTGATCTCTCAATCCGGGTTTTCGGGGCTTGTCTGGGAATGCCCGCCAGTGACGCGCGCAACGCTGTCCCGTCAGTTCGAATTCGTCGTGATCGATACGGGCAAGCCCTATCATCCCAATCCCGACCCCTCATCCTTCCGGAGTTATCTTGAGCCCCTGGATGGGCGCGAAGGCGTTTCAACCTTCAGAAATCTGGGCGGTGATGCCAGTCTCATCATCCCGTCATGGGTCGATGGGGCTGACTATCGGGATTTGCTACATTTTCTCAAATCGGCGTCACTCACGCATAAACGCCTGTTCTGGCGAAGCATTTCAGACGCCATACAATCTGGTCTGGATGACAGCCCGATCTGGTTATCAATAGCCGGATCGGGTGAACCCTGGCTGCATGTCCGGCTGGATAGCCAGCCGAAATATTATCAGCACAAGCCGTATCGGAAAGAGAAACCGAGCTAGCGACTATTGATAGTCGGTATAGGCCCAACCCTGCTCAAAATCATCGAACCGCTCCGGAGAGCATGGCTCTGAGCGATAGCCGAAACCAGAGGCCATCAGGCGGATTTTCATCTCGCGGACTTCATCATTCATGGTGCACGGCAGAATGACTTTAAAGCCAGCACCTTCTGCTGCGTTCAAATCCATGAGGAAGCGAGTGATGCTCTGACCGAGCATGCGTTCGCTCGCCTGAAGCGCCCGCTCTTTGCCATCACGGGCGCCAAAGCCTTGCTCATCAAGATAGCCGTGACGATCCCCATAAACCCAGCTTTTTGGTTTGTTACGGTCCGAGGCGAGTGCGAAATAATTACTCGGGTCGAGCTGTTCGCGAATAATCTCAAGCGGTCCGAGGACGGCTGAGACGCCTTCCAGCCAGAAGAATGACCGGTTGTAATAATCCCAGTCTTTCTGGGAGGCTTCCTCAATTTTTCCGTCGAAGAACTGCGTGAGTTCTTCATTGTTGTTGATGAGTTCAACAAGCAAGCCTTCGGTCAATGCGGCATCCGCATGAAGGCCAACTGCCGCGCTCAGCAGCGGTTCTGAAATATCATAAGCCTTGGCGAGGTCGCGCTCATTCAGCTCCGGGTATTTCACAAGGAAGTTCGCGCCGACATCGCCTTCATAGACGACTTCACCAGTCAGGCGGCTGACAATCCGATAGGTTGCGTGGCTGCGTCCTGCGAAATCTGTTCCAAAGGAATTGGCTTTGATTTCAGAGAAATGAATCTGCAGCGCATAGCGCGCTTCGGCATGAGATCGGGCAAGCAGTCCTGCGCGGTCCAGCGCACCAGTCAGCATAGGGCGGAATAATTGCTGATTGGGTTTGTTAAAGATGTAAGAGCGTTGAGACATGCCTTCGACAAAGTCGATGGTGACTGAACGATAGAGCCTGTCTTGCGGCGTCCAGGCGATCAGCTTGGTATTTGGCAGAGCCGGGCGCTGCGCGGCGATCGTGTCGTCCTGGTTCATCACAAAGGGCATCGCCTGAGCGACATTTTTCGCTGGCTGGCTCGAGCTACAAGCTGAAACTGCAAGGAGTGCAAGAGCAGAAAGCGGTGCAAAAATGGACTTCATGAGACAATACCCCAACCGAGTTTGCGGCAAAATTTGCACAACAGCGTTGATTACCGGTTAAATTACGGGATATTTGGCCGGGACCGTTTATCGGGGGTGTTAACGGCTAAATGCGTCTCAGGCTTTGCATTTTGTCCCGATGCGACCTATAATGCTTTCACGACTTCCCTATAGGAATGACACGTTGCCCGGCCCAAGTGCCGGGTTCTCGCGTTTTCAGGAGTACTTCATGGCAAATATTCTGATGCCAAAAGCCACAGCCGTCTGGCTGATTGATAATACAACACTGACCTTCAAACAGATCGCGGAATTCTGCGAGCTGCACCATCTTGAGGTCAAAGGCATTGCCGATGGCGATGTTGCCCAATCCATGCGTGGTGTCGACCCGGTCGCACGCGGTGAGCTGAACCGTGACGAGATCAAGAAAGGCGAAGCCGATCCTGATTACAGTCTGAAAGCCATTGCCCACCAGATTGATACCAAAGTGCCTCAGCCAAAACGCAAAGGCGCGCGCTACACTCCGATCTCACGTCGTGGTGACCGCCCGAATGCGATTGCCTGGTTCCTCTTCCACCATAAAGAGGTCACGGACGCGCAAATTTCAAAGATTATCGGGACCACCAAATCGACCATCAACGCAGTCCGCGATCGGTCGCACTGGGATTCGGCCAACATCAAACCAGTCGACCCTGTGACCCTCGGCCTCTGCTCACAGATCGAACTCGACGAACTGATTGCGAAAGCTTCCGAAAAGCGTCGCAAAATGGAAGCCGAGGCGGGCAATGATGGTCCGGGGCTTGCGCCGATTGACCCGGAAGCACCGAAGGACGAAGCAGATGATTTCGAAGAGAGCAAGCGCTCTGACGAACTCACGGCGGAAACCCTATTCAATCTGGGCGGATCTAAAGACTGATCGCGTCAAGAGTTCTGCCCTGACCATCGAGATCATTTGAAAAAGAGCGCTTTGATCTAAGTTGCTGGGATGACCCCCAGCACGGATGACAGAGGCGCTCTTTTCTTTGAACCAAGCCGCGCATGCGGCCTTGACCGGCTCGCTGCATTTCAGCCCGCCATGGGCGTCAAATACGCCGCAGAGCGTAACTCGGATTATGGGCCGCATGAGCGGGACAATGTCTCTTGCCTGTCGCCCTGGGTTCGCACCCGGTTGCTGACTGAGAAAGAGCTTGCTGAAGCCGCGCTCTGTCAATTCCGGTATGATCATGCGGAGAAATTTCATCAAGAAGTCTGTTGGCGGACCTATTTCAAAGGCTGGTTGGAGCATCATCCCAGTGTTTGGACCCGCTATCAGGAGACACTGCTCGAGGATTTGAGCGCGCTCGAACAGAATAGCGGACTCCAGACGGCCTATGATCATGCGGTTAGTGGAAACACCGGAATTGAGGGATTTGACGATTGGGCGGTTGAACTCCGCGAAACGGGGTATCTGCACAATCATGCTCGCATGTGGTTTGCCTCAATCTGGCTGTTCATTCTGAAGCTACCCTGGACACTTGGGGCTGACTTTTTTCTGCGTCATCTGCTCGATGGCGATGCTGCGTCCAACACGCTTTCCTGGCGCTGGGTGGGCGGCCTTCACACACCTGGCAAAACCTATCTCGCGCGCACATCCAATATTGAAAAATACACCAATGGCCGGTTTGCGCCGACCCATCTTGCCGATCAGGCTGAACCCATTGTGGGGTTCTCAAATCCATCTGCCCAGGCCTTTCGAAAAGGTGATGACATTGCGGCTGAAGATGCAGGTCTCCTGCTGACGGAAGACGATCTTGGCGTTCATTCGCTCCCATATGGCGGAGCTGGCATCAAAGGTGTCGCGGGCGCTGTGTTTCCGGATGCCAGATCCCCTCTTGGCTGCGCTGCAAATCCGAAATCATTTGCAGAGGGTGCATTGTCTGACGCGCTGGACCGAGCCTCTGAGATTTATCAATGTCCACACCAGAAACTCTCGAGCGATGGCTTTACCACACAGGCAATCGACTGGGCGCGCGGCCTCAATGTTTCGCAAATACTGACAGGCATGCCACCGATTGGCTGGGTCCGGCCACAGCTTGATAGGCTTCAGACTGGGCTGGCCGAGCATGACATCCGGCTCGTATATGTGCAGCGCGACTGGGATCGTCTGTTCTGGCCACACGCCAGTAAAGGCTTCTTCAAGCTCAAAAAAGTGATCCCAGACGTGTATGAAGAATTGGGACTTCTCTGACATCGCACGGTAAACTTGGACCCGATCGGGGAGGCTGGCATGACAGATTTTGAAATCAGGCGCGAAGAGACGGACACTGGCGGACGGTATGTCACGATGGTGGACGGTCACGAGGCCGAGATGACTTACTCCAAAGCGGGCACCAAACGCATCATCATCGACCATACCGGTGTGCCTAAAGAATTGGGCGGCCGCGGTGTCGGACAAGCACTGGTTGAACGCGGCGTTCTGGATGCGCGCGAAGCTGGCATCAAAATTATTCCGCTTTGCCCTTTCGCCAAAGCACAGATCGAAAAACACCCTGAATGGCAGGACGTGCTCGCGTGAGCGCAGCGCCCGGATCCAAAGACTCGCTCCTTCGCGCGGGACTGGTCTATCTGGCCCGTTTGCTTGATGTCGTGGGTGTTGGTGGTGTGTTGCTGATGGCCTTCATCTTCCGGCTGATCGATATGAGCGCGTCACCGGGTGTTCAGATCACGATTGAGGACCCGGCGCTGACGCGGCAGTATCTGACGATGACAGGTGTCGTTGCGGTTCTCTGTCTTGGTGCCTCCATTCTGATTGATGGCCTGTTTCTAAAAAGTGTGAAGCGAAAATCGGGTTCCTGACACATTCCTGACGGTTCAGTGTATAGCCTGGATCGCTTGAGGCAGATAAGTTTGAGGGGATGAATGATATCATTTCAGGTCATTGAAGACCGTGCCGTCACAAAACACGGCCGCGTCAAACTGGAAGAGACGCTCGCCCGGCGATGCGTTGTGAGAAGCCCTGACGAGATCGCCGCTACGCCGAATGACCGCTTTCTCGCAGAAGCGACACGGATGATTTTTCAGGCTGGGTTCAACTGGGATGTGGTCGATAAGAAATGGCCGAACTTTGAAAAAGCCTTCAATGGGTTTGATGTGCATTACTGGGCCATGATGGCCGATGAAGAAATGGGGCGGCTGATGCAGGATGGGAGCATTATCCGCAACGCCATGCGGCTCGCATCTGTTGGAAAGAATGCAGTCTATTTCCGCGACATCATCACCGAACATGGCAGTGTGGGCGCTTTTTTCGCTAGCTGGGACCCGGATCAATATTTTGAAAACCTTGTTGCCATGCGGAAACGGACCCACCGTCTGGGTGGAACATCTGGCATGATATTTCTGCGTCGGATGGGGATTGAGAGCCTGGTCTTTTCCAACGATGTCGTGCGCGCCCTTATTGCAAACGGCGTGGTCGAGAAGCTGCCGAACTCCAAACGCGATATGGCCGCAACGCAGGATGCGGTCAGCAAATGGCGCTCAGAGAGCGGACGAACGCTCTCTGAGATCTCTCAGATTCTTGCGATGAGTGTGTGAGGGCATTGGGTCGGCTCTGCACTGATCAAGCGCTGCGCGGTTCTGCACGAATTCCGGAACCTCTGCATGGATGGGCGGTGCCGTTCTCGTTCTTTGCTTTCCTTCCCGTCAGCATGGTGCAGCATGCTCGTGTGAAGCGGAGATTCCAGCAATGAAAAACATGTCAAAACCTCTGGGCGGGCTAATCGCGCTTGCGGCGCTCGGGCTTGCCGGTTGTATGAGTGTGGCAACGGCAGAAGACGAACCGCCACGCGTCTTGGGGCCATATTCGCCGTCAAAACAGGCGGGAAATCTGCTCTATGTCTCTGGCCAGATCGGGATTGATCCGGCGACCGGGGAATTTGCAGGACCAGAGATTGAGGCGCAGACGACTCAGGTGCTGGCAAACATTGAGCGCATTCTGAGCCAGTCGTGTGCGTCTCTTGAGGATGTTGTCCAGGCTCAGGTCTTTATCACCGATATGGATTGGTATGGCCGGCTGAACGAAACCTATGCCGGGATTATGGGGGAGGCCCGTCCGACGCGAGCGGTGGTGGAGGTCTCGCGATTGCCTCGGGATGCAATCGTCGAGATCATGGTCACCGCCTATGTGCCGGACGGATGCGAATAGGGGGATCAGACCACCGGCTTGTGCGGCATGAACCGTGAGTTTCGAAGCAAGCCGGCACTGATCAGCGAAACGAGAACCCCTACGGGCAAGATCTCAATAAATGTCATGGGCAGGCGGAAAACCGGGTTCTGATACATGTCGGCAAAGCCCTGCATTTCGGCGCGATAGGCCTCGATTTCGGCTTCGGGCATACCGTCGGCGATTTTCGCTTCCACCATGGCATTCATGTATTCCGTGGCGAAATCCCAGCCCGTTATGGCAAGCGTAATCTCCCAGGCGATGACATAGAAGACACCAGCAAAGGCGGTGATGGCGAGGCCCATTCCAAAGGCGGGCAGGAATTTGATGACCCCACCCTGAGCGAGATCACGCTGGCGCTTGATCGCTACGAATATCACGCTCAGCGCCACCAGCATGGCGGCATATCCAAAAAGCGCGCCATATTCATGGCCCTGCATGGCCGAGTCCCGGCCGAAGACTGAGGTTGCGAGGAGGAATCCTCCGGAAATGCACCCCCCAATCAGGCCTGCCAGAAAAATGCGTTTCAACATGTCTTATGTCTCCCAATCGAAAACTTGGGCTGAATGGGACGGAAATTCAGGCCGTATGCTATCGCCCAAAAGGGTGATTTTCGCCAAATCACCCATTTTTCAGATCTGAGAGTCAGTGGATCAGGCCCAATTCCCGGGCGCGGGCAATGGCCTCGGTCCGGCGACTGGCATCCAGCTTTTCGAGCAAACGGGTGATGTGGGTTTTAATGGTGTTGGGGGAAATGTTCAGTTTGCGGGCGATTTCCTTATTGGAGAGACCTGATGCGAGGAGCTCAAGCACTTCGAGTTCCCGGGCGCTGATACCAAGAGCAGCCTGGGCTTTTGGGTTGCCCGGTTCGGCGTCTGCCTCCTTCGTGCCGTGTGAGGCAAAGACACGTGCCCCGACCCAGATGCCGAGACCAAGAAACAGGACAGCCAGCAGGGTGATCTGAATTTCCATTGGATGCTGGCGGGTCATGCCGGTCAGATCCAGCCATTGCAGGACTAAAGCCCCCGCGGCCAGCAAGCCGCCATAAATGAGGAGTTGACCGAGTGGTGCGCCAGGGAGAGATTTCTTTTTCCGGCGAAAGATCTCAGGAAACATGGCGCGTGTCAGTTCAGATCTTTGCCAGATTGGCGGGTGGCGGGCCAAGAAGCGGCTGAAAGGCGTTCAGCTCCTCAGGCCAGCCGGGCTGCCAGGGGAAGGCTTTGGTTGTGGTTGCGGGCCAGACCATTTGTATGGCCGGTACGAGTTCGGTCATGGCTTGCATGGTCTGATAATACCAGGTCGCCCAGTGAAGATGGGCGGCATGCCCCGCCTCGCTAACCTCGATAAATGTGACCTGAAATTCCTTGAAAATTGTGTCATACAGTTTGCCGGTTTCGAACCAGTTCGCGCCATTCCGAATATGTACATGCATGGCATGCAGCGTCTGATGGGTCATTTGTGAGCTCATGCCACAAATGATGATTTCGGGCCGTCGATACTGTGCATAGAGCCCTGTGGTATAACTGTAGGGATAGCCAATTCCGGGCATTTCGCCATCAGCGACATGCGTAACGACAATGCCTTCCTTTTTGATGGCCTCGAGAAAATTCTCCTGAGCGTTGGTCGACATGTATGGCGTTTCCCCGATGAGTTCGTGTTTCTGAACGGTAGCGCCGAGACGTGAAAAGCGAAAGTGGGATCATTTCAGAACAGTTGCATGCCGTTGGGCCCTGAATTAGCTTCCCCAAGTAAATTCTGTGGGGTCGGGGAACCTGATGAACGGGGTAAAAGCGAGTTTTCTGTTTTCTGCTGCAGCCATTTCGATCTCGGCCTGCCAGTCTTACCAATATACCCATCCCACGAAATATGGTGAGGCCTGTGAGGATATCCGCCCTGAAGCAGGCAGTATGGGCAATGAGCCCGTTGAGTGTATGTCGGTCTTTTTCGGGACGAACCGGCAGCTGCTGCCGCTTCCCGGCGAGACGGATACCAATTGGCAGCTGATCGAGACCAGCGCGAATATGGATGGCGGCGATCTTGCGCTTGGCCGGGCCGATGTCTGGCTGCCCATGATGGTGAAGACGGGCGAGGGGGAGGCGACAACCGGGCGTGTGGCGGGGCAGACCGAGCTTTTGAAACAGGGCGACGACATCACCGAATTTGATGAGCGCTATTATTTCTTCATTACACGGATGGCCGTCGCAGATGGCGGCAATACGGTAATCAGCCGATCGGTGTTTAAAGGTGAGCTGAGCGATGAGCTGTTCGAATATGACGGCAAAAGCCTGCTTTTGTTCGTGCACGGATTTAACGAGACCTTTGAGCATATGATCATCCGGGCGGCGCAGCTGTCTTATGATCTCACCCATATGCCTAATGTGGATCGGGATGAGGATGTGGAACCGGGATCTGGCTTTCAGGCCGGCGTGCCTGTTCTTTTTACCTGGCCCTCAAAGGGGCAATTGTTCGGCTACCGGCACGACCAGACCGCAGCCGAAAATGCCCGCCCCCATTTGCGGAGTTTTCTCGACCTGCTGACCGAAACCGAAGGCGTGAAGCGGATCAATATCATCGCGCACTCCATGGGCAATCGGGTGCTGATCGAAACACTGAGGGATTTTGCCGACAGCTATCAGACGGAAAATCCGAACTCCGATCTGGAGTTCCAGATCATTATTGCGGCGGCGGATATCGAAACGGAGCTGTTCGACAAGGCGGCCAATGCGATCAGCCAGCTTGAGCCGAATGTCACGATTTATACCTCCAGTTCGGACTGGGCGATGTTTATTTCCTCCATTGTGAATGGGCGGTTCACACCTGAGTTTCCCTTCTGGAAGCCCTTGTTTCGGCTGGGCGATTCCCGCCGCGGCAAACCCTATATCCGGGAGGAAGAGGGCTATGCGACGATTGATGCCTCGGGCCTGAAGACCAATTTCTGGAAGATCGGGCATGGCTATTACAATGAACAGGAATCGGTGCTGGGTGACATGGCCTGCGCGCTTCAGAATGTGCCAACAACGGACCGGGCGCTGGAGACGGCCATTCGCCGGGACGACCCGGATGAAGCCCAGTATTTTGTGGTCGACCCGGCCATCCTTCCCGATGATGAGCGTTGCTCAGTTGTGCGCCCCTTTATGCCCGCCCGGGCGTTTGACTGGAGCGATGGCCTTGGCCTGAGCGGAACCGGGCAGGGCGGTGGCGGCACGGGTGAGGGCACAATCCCCGGTCTCGGCAATGCCGGAGGGAAGGGTGGCGGAACACCGCCTCCACCACCACCTCCTCCTCCTCCGCCTCCGTCACCGCCAATGATTGGGCCTCCGCCTTGCACCACCGCATCGCAGGAATTCACGGTCTATTTCGGCATGGACGATCTTATGCTGGATGCGGAGGATGTCGCCGTGATCGATGAAGCCATATCCGCAGTCCTTACGCGCAATGAGTGCGCGATCGGAGCGATTGTCCTGACCGGCCATACCGATACCAGCGGGCCTGCCGCGTATAATCTTCAGATCTCGGCACGCCGCGCGGAGCTGGTGCGGGATGCCTTGATCGCGCGCGGGCTGGCGGCTGACCAGATCGTGATTGAGGCCAAGGGAGAGGCAGAGCCAGCGGTCGAGACAGGTGATGGCGTGAGCGAAGCGCTGAACCGCCGTGTCGAGGTTGTGATCCGCGTCAGATAGTGCAGCGCACTTGCGGCGGTTTTGCTGGCTCAAAGCGGGAGAAATCCGGCAGGCATGAGCCTGCGTCCGGACCGGGCGCAAAGCCGGTCCGTTGAAGGATGTCGCTGGCGATGAAATGGAGCCAGGTCATATCCCCGCGCTCCTCGTCATCCTCGGTGGAGTTCCAGAGCTTGTCTGGCGGGACGGCGCGCGTGAACGGCTCGAAATAGAGCGGGTTGGGTGGGGGCGTTCTGGCGAGAGAGACGGAGATGGTGGGGATGTCATCCCGGATGCTGCGCAACATGGAATGGTGCGCTGCTGATCCGGGACCTGCGTGCCTGTGGGATCTTGAATAAGGTCCCGTGTCTGCAAAGCGTAACATTTTTGGGTTGTTTCCGTTTGCCTTTGGCAAACCTGAAACGGGCTCAAGGCTGTGTTCCGCATTGCGCACGGGATGACAACTTAAAGCCCGTTTCGCCATCCGCTCCGCCATCTGATCGGCGCGGGCCAGAATGCGCGGCAGGCGGGCAAGCCGGGCGACGAGATAGCTCGCATCGACCATGCGTGAGCTGTCTGGCGTGAGATGGCGCATGCGCGAGCGGCGAGCGCGGCGCTTACCGTCAATGACCGGAGTTATAATGGAGAAGCCGCCGATGGGGTAGGTTTTGGCGGTGAGGCGGCGCATTTCGAGCTCTTGTTTCCAAACCAAGTCACTGATTTGCTCGGGCTGGTTTTTCGCCTGCGGCTCAACGCCCTGCGCCTGCGCGGTCTCTTGTGAATCTCTGAATAGAGACCGGTGAAAGTCCAGGTTGTTCTGCGCCTTTTCGACCAGGATGGCCGCGAGCCAGAGGATGAAACACCGAAGCTGATATTCGACGCGGCGAATATGGGTGAGGAGGTCAACCGACTGGAGGCTGATAATGCGCGGAATGCCTTCGGCGAAACGAAGTTTGAGGTGTCTGACATGCTCCGGATGAGCGTCGCGTTCGGCCTCGCGAATATCGCGCTGCGTGGGTGCGGGCTCGATCAGGCGTTCGCCCATGGACTGCACGCCGGACAGATACCCCGCCAACCGTGCCGCCATGACAGCGGGGCTGTTCTTGTTGATCCGAAGGGCAAGCGCATCATGCATGCCGCTATTATGCGGTGGGGGACGAGGCGTGGGATAAGATTTGATTTTTTATTTTGACCGCCCGCTTCGGCCCCGGATCGAGTCCGGGGCGCTCTCGCGATGGGTCGCGCTCAGGGCTGCCGAGCTGAACTTCGTCCGTCGCCCGGTCGGGCTCTGTCGAGCTGCGTCCGGGCCGTAGGGCGGGTTAGCCCGGACCTGATCCGGGCGGGCGTAACCCGCCGCATTGTTTGTACTGGGTCCCGCATCTACGCAGCATCACTTTGTGCTGCAGCGTGTGCGGGATGACATCTACACCTTAAACCCCCACCCGCTCATCGGCCGGGATGGTGGCGGCGATGAAGCCGCCGCGGAGCATGCGGTTTTCGTCCTGTTCATCATAGAGTACGCAGGCCTGCCCGCGGGCGACGCCTTCACGTAACTCATCGGGAGATGGCCCGCAGAATGAGTTCGCCGATCAGGGTGTCTCTATCTTTGTTAGAAACTGATTCGAGGGCAGACAACTGGTTCGTTTTGCCAGCCGTCACAAGACTCGCAATGCCGTGTACCGTCACCCATGCGGCCATGGCATCTGTCATGACATCTTTGGTTGTGCGTTCGGTCGTCGAGTGGATCTCTTCGACATTTGATACAAGGTGGTTATATGCCGCGCGCCGTGCGGCATTCAGAGCCGTGCTATCCTTGTCGAGTTTCTTCCAGCCGAACATGAGTTGAAAGAGATTTGGGTTATCTACGGCAAACTCTATATAGCCGATACCTGATGCAACAAGTTGAGCTTTCGGTTCGGTCTCAGCGCCCTGTTGCCGTGTTTTTTGGGCCAAGAGCATCCTTTCAAACCCCAGAGCGGCGAGTTCGGTTAACAATCCATCTGTGTTTCCGAAATGATAGGAGGGCGCGGCAGGCGTCACGCCGAGCGCTGTCGTTACCCGGCGTAGTGAGAACGCTTCGAGCCCATATTCTGTCAGTTCAGCCTCAGCCGTCTCCAACAGAGCTGCTCTCAGGTCGCCGTGATGATACGATGTCTTGCGCCGAAAATTCATGGTGGCTGCATACACCAAAAGAACAATTTTGACACTGTTAAGTTTTGAGTGTAAGCCAATCTTAATGATGTTAAGATTGGCTTACACGCATGGTGAATGCAGATTCTCGGGCGGCTTCGAACATTCGCTCTGTCTTTACGGATGAGCCGATATTCGCCAGTTGCGCTTCTGCTTTAGCCATGTGCGGGCTGATATTGTGCATGGCCAGCTTCATTGATCCCCGCCAGGTGCTTGGCCAGAATGTGTGGGTCAAGCCGACGAAATTCGCAGTCGCACTCTCAGTCTATCTGGGGAGTTTGGCTTACTTTGCGCGGTGGTTGCCGGATCGGTTGCGGATCAATGTGATCTACCGCGCTTACAGCATTTGCATCGTCGCAGCTGTCATTGCAGAATTTGTGTGGATCACTGGTGCTGCAGCATACGCCACCCAGTCGCATTTTAATTCTGAGCTTCCATTTTTGGTGCGTCTGTACCCGTGGATGGGCATTCTCGCGATCTTCCTGACAAGCGCTTCTATTTTTTATGGCTTGCAAATCGCTTTCAATATCGGGCCAGGTATGGCTCCCGCTGAACGTGTCGCACTATCTGGAGGTCTCATCCTCACATTCGTGTCCACCGTATTGGTGGCGGGTTATCTTTCGAGCAATGGTGGACACCATGTCGGGCTAACCGGTAGTGGCGCATTAACAGTGCCTGTTCTGGGTTGGTCTCGAGAAGTTGGTGACCTGAGGGTGGCTCATTTCTTTGCCACCCATGCAATGCAGGCCGTGCCAATCATACGGGTCGCCTTGCAAAGGATTTTGCCAAGGTGCGCAGTTTTACCTCTCACCGTGTTGGCACTAGCCAGTTATGCAGGATTCATTGCGTTTACCTTTCTGCAAGCACGCGCAGGGTTGCCTTTTATTTGATGCGGGTTGGCCGCGCCGAGTTGAATCGGCACGGTTAGTTTTTGGTCTTTTGTTTTGCCTCACGTCGCGAAGCGCTCGATATTGTCATCCCGTAATGACCACAGGTGATATCCGGGACCTAGAGTTTTTGTGTTTGCTGGGTCCCTGATATTGGCTGCGCCAATTCAGGGGTGACAATTATTGCACCCGCTCATCGGCCGGGATGGTGGCGGAGATAAAGCCGCCGCCGAGGACACGGGTGCCGTCATCTGCTGAATAGAGGACGGAGGCCTGACCGCGGGCGACGCCTTCTTCCGGATCGTCAAAGAAGACCGCCGGTTGGCCGTTATGCCAGCCCAGATGCCCGGGCTTTGGCGGGCGGGTAGACCGGACACGGATGAGCACGCGGGCCTGACGCTCGCAGGCTTCTTCCAGCGTGCCTTCGCCGAGCCAGTTGAGCTCTTCCATGGAGAGGCCCGCCGTGAGGAGGGCTTCGCGCGGGCCGACAATGACGCGTCGGTTGGGCGCATCGATCTTCACCACGAAAAGCGGTTCGCCCGTGGCGACGCCGAGGCCGCGGCGCTGGCCAATTGTGTAGTGGATCACGCCCTCGTGCTGGCCGAGCACGCGGCCATCCAGATGCACAATGTCGCCGCCCCGGCCTGAACCCGGGCGCAGACGCTCGACAACCTTGGCGTAGGAGCCATCCGGCACGAAACAGATATCCTGACTGTCCGGCTTTTGCGCCACGGGCAGGCCGAAATGTTCAGCCAGTTCGCGGACGGCAGTTTTCGGCAGGCCGCCCAGCGGGAAGCGAAGGAAATCCAGCTGTTCCTGGGTGGTGGCAAAGAGGAAATAGCTCTGGTCGCGGCTGTCATCATGCGCACGGTGCAGCTCGCCATGGCCATTATGGCCCTGTTCGCGGCGGATATAATGGCCCGTCGCCATGGCATCGGCGCCGAGATCATGTGCGGTGGCGAGAAGGTCTTTGAACTTCACCGTCTGATTACAGCGAATGCAGGGAATGGGCGTGGAGCCGGAGAGATAAGTGTCGGCAAAATCCTCCATCACCTGCTCTTTGAAGCGGGATTCATAGTCGAGCACATAATGCGGAATGCCGATCTGGTCGGCCACATTACGGGCATCGTGAATGTCCTGTCCGGCGCAGCAGGCGCCTTTCTTCTGGATGGCGACGCCGTGATCGTAAAGCTGGAGCGTGATGCCCACCACGTCATAGCCCTGCGCCTTCAGAAGGGCCGCAACGACGGAGCTGTCCACGCCGCCAGACATGGCCGCAACGACGCGCGTTTCTGATGGGGGTTTTGGAATGCCAAGGGAATTGAGGCCGTTCACCATCTTCGATGGCGCGGCCAGCTCTGCGATATTCATTTTGCGCTCTCCAGCGGGTTCAAGGGCCCGTGCAAAGTGTGATGGGTGTGTATATAGGAAATCCGGCCCGGTTTCCAGTATCGGAGCGCTGACGGCTTTAGGAGATCTGATGCTCAATCTGTTTCGTATCATTGCGTTGATTGAAGGCGTGACGACGCTGGCTTTGTTTCTGGTGGCGATGCCGATGAAATATGCGTTTGGAAACCCCGCTTTGGTGCCGCCTGTGGGCATGTCACATGGCGTGGCCTGGATGGCGTATGTGGTTGCGATGCCACTCTGCCTGTCAGGAGTTTCGATGCCGGCATTTGGATGGGTGAGGACTTTCATTGCGGCGCTGTTTCCGTTCGGCACCTTCCTCAATGATCCGTTCCTGAAAAGAATGGGGCAGAAGGCGTGACGGTCTTGTCGCGCTCAAAGTCGCGTGAAGCATCTGGCGGGGCGGACTGAGTAGCAGTGAAGCCATGCAGATGAGAGTTTCATTTGCCCTTTTGTTTGCGATTGCGTGCGCAATGCCTTCCGTTGAGGCGTCTGTGCCGTCGAGCCTTTACTGGGTGGATGGAGAGAGTGGCCGGCTGAATGGCCGACCCTTCCGGCTCTATAAAGTGGATGCGCCGGAGATTGGCGCGGTTGGCGCAGCGCTGCGCGGGGCGAAATGCGAGGCCGAGACCGAGCTTGGGGCTGAGGCGCGCGCTTACATGAACAATCTTACGCGCGGTAAACCAGTCGCGCTGACCGGCGCCTATGGCGTGGATGCCATGGGACGTCAGCTGGTTGATCTTGAAGTTGAGGGGAAAGATTTGCGGGAGACGGGCCTCGCGGCAGGCATGCTGAAGGTCTGGCGTGAGCAGGGACACCCCGAAGGCAAAGGCAAGCCGGATTGGTGTGGCGAGCGTCTGGGACTGTGATGACAAAAAAGCCCCGGCTGATACGTGCCGGGGCTTTTTTTATGAGGCTGGTCAGGCGCTATGGGGTTTCGTTTGCGACAGAGTCTGACAGCGGATAGTTGAGCGTTCCGTTTGCAATTTCATCGGCCAGCGTGGCGCCGGGAATTGCGAAGAGTGAGCCGACAGGCGCTGTGCTGAGATTGACCTTCGGACCGGAGCGCGGGCTGGCAAAGATAAGCTCTTCAATTCCATCTCCGTCCAGATCAGCCATGAAGCCATTCCCGCCGGTATACGCTTCCTGTTCGATGCCGATCATCCGCATAAGGTCGTTGAGGCTCAGCGCGTCATAATCCAGCGTCACCGCGCTGCTCGTCGCATTCAGGAACAGATCCGGCTTGAAGAGGTAATAGACACCGGTTTTCTCCAGATTGGTGCCGCCTGAATCCTCCGGCAGGCCATAAAGGAGCGTCTGCGCCCCTGTTCCCGGCAGCGTGACGAAGCTGACCGACGGCGTATCGACCGGGTCTGAGGTCTGAGACGCAATCTGTCCGGTCAGCACGATATCGATGAAACTGGCCGGATCATCGCCCTTGATGCTGATGGGTTGTGCAAGGGTGAAATAATTCGAGATGGCACTGCCGAAGACGAGCGTGGTGACGGTCTCGGAGGCGTTAAAGCCGATATGCGCGAGAGCCAGCTCTGACAGGCCGTCGCCATCAATATCTCCACCCGTGACAAGGTCTGTGACCTGGCCCACATCCTTTAAAAGGGTGAGGACGTCGCTGCCAAACACGTTGACGGTCATGGCCGGAGCGCTGCGTACAGACGCGATGGTCGATGACGGGATGATATGAATCTGTGATTCCACGTCCTGAGTGAGCAGAACCGCCTCATCCATGCCATCGCCGGTGACGTCGCTGAGTGCGGCGACGCGGCCCGAGAAGGGATAGATGATGGACCCGCCATTGGCTTCAAAGCTGACGGTGTCTCCGCTGAGTGCAGCCGAGAAATCATATTCGTCGCCTGCGTTAACCGTCTGAAGCGTGGATCCGAAAATCAGGCGCGCATTTACCGACTGATCACCTGTAAACAGGATGTCGCCAATCCCGTCGCCATCGAAATCGCCCGTTGCGAGATCGAGGCCGACTGCCTCCCGGCGGGAAAGGCCGCCAACATAGACGCCATCATTTCCGATGGCGGTCAGGTCGAATTCACCCGTGCCCAGGGTTGTCAGAGACTGGCCTGAAATGATCGACAGAACCGGTCCGTCGATTGTGTCTTCGACATCATCCAACTCGCGCAATTCGCTGAAGCCAATGGCAAGGTCTGTAATGCCATCTCCATCATAATCTGGCAGTGACTGCGCATGGAGTGCGCTGCGTTTTGCGCCGAATGCCGCGTAGGGCTCATAGGTGAATTTGATGGCCTGGTCGGCCGAAAGCTGGTCAATGACGTCTTCCCAGAGGCCATCGACCATGAGCTCATCATTGAAGGCCTTGCCCCAGATGAGGTAGGCGGTCGGAACGGGCTCCGGCACATTGGTCGGGAAGGCTTCGGGCAGATCTTTGGTGACCCAGACTTCGCTGAGGCCGTCGCCATCAATATCAGCGATTTCGACGACACGTGCGCCAAGGCCCTGAAGGTCAGTATCGCCCGCAGTGGCAACGCCTTCGATGACTTTTGCCGGTATGTCGATCAGATTGACCTGAAGGCCACCTTCGCCAACGAGGCCACCCGCTTCCGCCGACAATCCGATCGAGATTGGGGAGTCATTTTCTTCGGCTTCATAGTCGAACGGGATGACAACTGACAGCTCGCCGGTATCCGGGTCGATTTCGAAGGCGGCCAGCAGGCGATCAGAGTCAACGACTTCACCGGATTTGGAAATCGTTGTGATCTGGTAATTTGAGGTGGGCGCGACACCTTCGGGGTCTGTCGCGACCGCTGTAAAGATGATGCCGGTCTGGTTCTCATTGAGTTCGACCGGGGCGGCATCTTCAAACTCCGGTGGTTCGTCGACATCATTGATCGTCACCCGGATCGTGGCGCGCACAGTGTTCACGCCGTCGGACAGTTCGAGCTGCTGCTCATACACATTGTCCATATTGTTATCGACGGGTTGTTCGAAGTCGAATGAACCATTCCGTGCGCGCACCAGTCCTGATGACAGATCAAAGTCGAACCAGTCGAAATCACCATCAGGCAGAACGGTGATGGTGACCGTTGTGCTGTCGGGGTCTGAGATGGTCAGGTAGAATTCAACGAGCTCGTTTTCATTGAATGTGAAAGAGGTCGCACTGGTGAAACTTGGTGGTGTGTTTGAGCTTCCACCGCCGCCTCCTGAACCGCCTCCGGACGAGCTGCCTCCGCCGCCACCTCCGCCACAAGCGGACAGGATGAAGGCTGTAGCGCACGCCAAAAGCGTGACTTTAATCTTTTGATACACTTGTCGTTTCCCCCGACTATACGCGGTTTTTATTTTCTTTCGATAATGTTGAACTTGTCAGAAAACGCAACTGCAAAAATGGCGTGCATGGGGACGTGCAGGAGGAAGGTCCTGGCGGATTAGTGTCGCTGGATCGTGGGGGCGTCAGATTAACTCGCAAGCCCACTGTTCGCCGCGTTCGCAATCGCTCTCATAGCGTTCGATCTGGGCTTCTATACGTTCGATTTCATTACATGAAAATTCATAGCCAAGCTCACACCCGCGACGCGATGCGACCAAAGCGTCGGAGTAACTACTTCTTTTCAACATATCCGAATAGTTTGAGCAGGCCAGACCCCAGGGGCCAGTGGCATAACACCCTTTCTTATAGGCCTCGCGGGCGCCTTGCAGATCAGGCTCAAGGTCTTTTAGGAAACCTTCTTCCAGGTACCAGCCCCAACGGTCACAAGCCTGACCGATTCCGCCGTTACATGCGAGGCCATAGACCTTCTTGGCGAGACCTGAGTTTCGAGTCCCGACGAGCTCGCCCAAATAATAGCAACGTATGAAATCGCCACGGTTGCAATCATTGACCAGGACCAGCTGCGCCTTTCTTTTCACAGTTTCGGCCAGCTCCTGATCTTGCGGGCGGAGGCGGTCGGGGCGCATTATTCTGTCAAGATTATAACATCTGTCAGACCAGCCTTCGTCGCATTCTTTCTGGCCGAGGCTCAAGGTGCGGTCAAAGAATTCTTCCCACTCAGGATTGTTCTCTCGCTTGTACAGAACAGCCAGAACCTCGCAACTATCGGTGCCTCCGCGTTCACAGTTTTCCCGGGTGGCCGCATAATACTCTTCCAGATCTGTATTGCGGCTTACTACGACGGCGCAGCCCACCGGCGAGCCAAGATTACAGGCGCGTTCACGCAGCTCATAGAACTTCTCTTTGTCGGCGGGGCCGCCAAAAGCCTGAAAGTACATTTCGCCAAGCCGGTCGCATGCCTCTGCGATCTCGCCATCGCAGGCTTTTTTATACGCTATGCGCGCGGCTGGGAGATCAGCCGGGACTCCAAGAGCCCGCTCCTGCATGACACCTAAATCAAAGCAGGCGAGCGCGTGGCCCAGATCGCAGGCCGACTGCGAGTCGTTTTTTGCCTGTTCGTAATCACCCGCTTCATAGGCGGTCGATGCACGTTGATAAATTTCATCTGGCGATGATGTGTTCTGGGCGAGTGCAGGGCCGCCGAGCAGTAGGAGTGACAGAGCCGCGAGGCCCGTCCAAAATGAATTTCTGGTTTTGAAACTGGTCATCAAGCTTCCCCCTTCTGTAGCTCGGTTCCTCACAATAGTTGATCGCGCACCGGGCGCGTCAAGTTTAGCAGGCGCTGCCCACTGCAAAATTTTCGCGGGCTGAATGATACACACACGCGCCGAGGGGCAATTTTTCGTCGTAAACCTGGTCATTTTCTGGCGAGAAAAGGCGTATTAGCGGCGCAACTGAGGTTCGCATCGCGCCTTTAAAACGTGTCAGCAGTGCGCTTAATGATGCTTTCCCTGTGCCGTTGGATGTGATCATCTCTCGCCGCACAGAGGGGGCTTAGATGTACGGACTCATTGGAAAATTCACCTCGACTGAGGGCAAGCGCGATGAGCTGATTGGCTATCTGCTGGAAGGGCTGCAGGACATGCCGGGGTGTCTGTCCTATGTGGTGGCGAAAGCGCCAGAGGATGAGGTGACGATCTGGGTGACTGAGGTATGGGATACGTCAGAGAGCCATTTGGCGTCGCTGCAGCTGCCGCAGGTTCAGGCAGCGATTGCGAAGGCGCGGCCGATGATTGCGGGCATGGAACGGCTGGCCGAGACGGATGTTCAGGGCGGGGTTGGGATTTAACCCACCCGATTGCCCGCTTCGTCGATCAGCATCTCGCCATCTTCCTTGTAGAACGGGCCGGGTGGGAGTTGGTCCAGCAGGTCGAGAACGGCTTCGCTCGGGCGGCAAAGTCTGACACCCTTCCGTGCACAGACGATCGGACGGTTTACGAGGACAGGATGTTCCAGCATGGCGTCGAGGAGGGTGTCGTCTGACACGCTCTCGTCGAGGAGGCCGAGGTCTTTGGCGGGGGATTTTGTCTCGCGTAGCGCGGCGCGCGGTGTGAGGTCTGCGGCGGCAAACAGGGCAAGGAGCTGGGGCCGGGTCCAACCGGTATTGAGGTAGTCGATGACGATGGGCGTGTAGCCCGCCGCCTCGATTGTTTTGAGAACATTGCGGGAGGTGCCGCAATCGGGATTGTGATGGATGACAATGCTCATTCGGCGGCGACCCTTTCTGTCTTCTGATCAAAGGCGTTGCGCGTTCGGTTGGCAAAGGCGCACAAGGACAACATGACGGGAACTTCGACCAGCACTCCCACAACCGTGACGAGCGCCGCGCCGGAATTGAGGCCGTAAAGACCGATGGCAACGGCGACGGCGAGCTCAAAGAAATTCGACGTGCCGATCAGGGCGCACGGTGCGGCGACCCGGTGAGGGACACGCCAGAGAAAGGCCGCGCCATAGGCGAGTGCGAAAATGCCATAGGATTGAATGAGGATCGGAACCGCCAGCAGCGCAATGAGCAGCGGATTGGCGGTGAGCACCTGGCCCTGAAAACCGAACAGGAGGATGACGGTGGCCAGAAGCCCCATCACCGAGAAGGGTTTCACACGTGCGGTGAACTGGCTGATGCGTGCCTCAGTGGCAAGGAATTGACGGGTGAAAATGCCGGCAATCAAAGGCACGATGACGTACAGCCCGACAGACAGAAGCAGGGTGGACCAGGGGATGGCGATTTCGGTGACACCGAGGAGAATGGCGACGATTGGCGCGAAGGCGAACACCATGATCACGTCGTTCAGCGAGACCTGAACAAGGGTGTAATTCGGATCGCCTTTTGTCAGCTGAGACCAGACAAACACCATGGCCGTGCAGGGCGCAGCGCCCAGAAGGATGAGGCCAGCAATATACTGGCTGGAGTCTTCAGCCGGGATGAAGCCTGCAAACAGATAGCGGAAAAAGAGAACACCCAGCGCCGCCATGGTGAAGGGCTTGATAAGCCAGTTGACCACGACCGTAATGATCAACCCTTTGGGGCGTTCATGGATTCTGCGCAGGCTGGAGACATCCACCGACACCATCATCGGGTAGACCATGGCCCAGATGAGGACGGCGACGATGAGGTTCACATTGGCGAACTGAAGGCCGGCAAGTGCGGAGAAGACGGACGGGAAGAAGACGCCTGCCGTGATGCCAATGATGATACAAAGCCCCACCCATACGGATAGGAAACGTTCAAAAATTCCCATTTGCTGTGATACGCCCTTACCCAGTTCAACGAATTCATTTCAAAAAATTATGAAACAAAAATAGCTTTGAATGACGATCGTGTCATTCTAAGTTTTTATGACATCTCTCGGAAAAAAACCGACCCTTTCAGTTGCGCGGATTCGCGCAGTGTAGTCGACTATCGCGATATGATATTTCCCAATAACCATAATAATTATAGGGGAAATGACATGCGCAATTTTATTCTCACCTCATGCGCTTTGGGGCTGTTGACGCTGGCGAGTTGCGCAAAGGTCGACAACATGCCGGAGCCAAGCTTTGACGATATTGGCCGGGCAACCGAGGCGGCGTCCCGACTGCAGTCTGAACTCCGCACCGAGTTGATGACAGCCATCAAAGCAGACGGTCCGGCGGCGGCCGTTCAGGTGTGCGCTGAGCGCGCGCCAGCGCTCGCTGAAACCATTTCCCTTGATACAGGCTATCAGATTTCTGAAATGACCCTGAGCGGGTCTGGCGTGGGCCATTCGCCGGATGCCTGGGAATCCCATGTCATGGTCGTGTTCGAAGAGGCGCTGGCCTCCAGGGTGAATCCGAAATTCATGGAGCATTCTGAAGTGGTGCTGAACGACAATGGCGTCGCCGAATTTCGCTGGATGAAGCCAATTTTTGCGGGTCAGTCATCGGCGGTTTGCCATGAGGCCGATGTGGAAGCCGCCGCGGCGCGCCTTCTGGCTGATGGGGCACAATCGGCTTCGGATGCCGAAGCTGGCGATCTGCGCGGTGCCTATACCGTGCGCAAGGCGCTCGAGACTATCGAAGTCGCGATGCTGGATTAGAGCTGGGGAGGAGGGTGCGTCTGGCACAGGCCTTATTGGCGGTGCCGGACGCATTTTTAATGACCTTCTGGCGCGATAATGGCTGTTCAACTTAACGGAAAATGATACATCCGCGGCAATTCCGATGGATGGAGTGTGAGATGAAGCAAGCCTTATTGATGAGTTCTGTCGCAGCGTTTGCGCTCTTATTGTCCGGGTGCCAGCAAAACGCACCTGAAGGCGAGGAGGCGACAATCGATACGCCTTCGAAACAGACCACCTATTCCGCCTCAAATCCGGATCGGATCCTCTCTAATGACGAATTGAACGCGCATGCCGATGAGGCGCGCGCAGCAGCCATGCAGCTGGGCCAGGAGCTGAAAGCGGAATTGATTGCGGCGATGGAGGCTGGGGGGCCAATGGCGGCGATTTCTGTCTGCGCAGAGATGGCACCGGCGATTGCCTCACGCATATCAGACGAGACCGGCATGGAGGTGGGGCGGACATCGCTCAAAACCCGCAATTCGGCCAACGCGCCCGATGCCTGGGAAGTGGAAAGCATGGAACGGTTTCTCACATCCTCCGCAAACGGATATTCGCTTACCGATATTGAACGGTTCTACGCTCTGGAAGAGGAGGGCGAGACCGTCTTTCGCTTTATGAAGCCAATTGTGATGCAGGAGATGTGCGTCATGTGTCATGGTGATGCGGTGTCTGACGATGTGATGGAGGCGGTACGGGCGGCTTATCCGCAGGATCAGGCGACAGGGTTTGCGCCCGGGGATCTGCGCGGGGCCTTCACCGTGACCAAAACGCTGGACCTCAATTAGGCATGCAACGCGTATGCTGATCCGGTTTGCCAGAGCTGATGATGCGGCGGCGTGTGCTGCGATTTACCGGCCCTTTGTTGACGGGAGCGCGGTGTCGTTCGAGCTTGATGCTCCGGGTGCGGAGGTTGTGGCAGGACGGATTGAGAAGCTTTGGCCGAGCCATCCATGGATTATTGCCGAAGAGGATGGCGTGGTGCTGGGCTATGCCTATGGGGCGCCCTATCGGGAGCGCAAAGCCTATCAATGGGCTGTTGAAGTGACGGTGTATCTGGCACCTGAGGCGCGGGGAAAGGGGCTGGGACGAAAGCTCTATGAGGTGTTGCTGAATGTGCTGAGCCGGCAGGGCTTTACCAAGGCTTACGGCGTGGTGACGCTGCCCAATCCGGCAAGTGCGGCGCTGCATGAGGCGGTGGGGTTCAGGCCCTTCGCGGTCTATCGCGATATCGGCTTCAAGAATGGCGCCTGGCATGATGTCGGCTGGTGGGAGTGTGATCTTGCGAGCAAGATGACGCCGCAACCGGAACCGGTCTTGCTGACGGAGCTTGGGTATCTGGCTGGCGCTGAGGTGTGAGGGATACCCGCCTGCGCGGGTATCGTCGGGTGGCTTGGGATGTGCTCACGCGTCCTTGCCGAAGGGCCACCAGCGGGTGAGGTCGGCGAGGATGAGCTTCGTAATCGAAGGCGCGTCTTCGGAGTCACAGACTTTTTCGACGTCCGGACCGAGCGTTTCGGGATCGAAACAACGCAGCACTTTCACCAGAAGCGCGAAGACCTGCGGCTCGGTGCCGTCAATGGTGCGGCGGATCCAGAACGGGCCTGCCGTATCGGACATATTGCCATCTCCACCGAGCACGTGTTCGACATAAACGTTGATTGCCGGAGTGCTGGCGGGTCGTCGGTTGAACGGATTGGGAAAGTCGACATTCGGATCACGCGTCGCTTCGACCATGAGTGGCCAGTCGAGGCCTTCGACTTCCTCTTTATACATGTCCCAGCCACCGCCTTGCTGGAATCGCGGCGGAGGCTCGCCGGCATACCAGTCCTTCAAATTCTGCATATGGGTTTCAGGCCCGAGATAGATTTCATGAACCCAGTACATGGCACGTGCGATTTCGCGCAATTGCTCGTCATAGACGAGCTGGGCTGTGCTGGCGAATAATGGATCTGCCATTTCACGAGGGATGATATAAGTATCAATCCAATCCAGAAATTCGGGGTTATAATAGCCAAAACGATCTGCTGAGAGATCGAGTTCGTCCTGATGTGGACCCGAGATATAAGGATTGATGCCCGAGATGGCCTTGATCCGTTCATAGCTGACCACAGACCGGATTGAGCAATACAGATAGCGAAAGCCGGAATGCAGTCGGGTATTGCAATCGAACCCATCTGGCTGGTCTTCAATGCCGAGAATGAACGGGGTCCGGCTATCGGCTCGCGGTAGAAATTGGTTCAGTCGATTCCGAATGCGAGCGTTTGCAGCAAGGTCCTCCCATGTATAGCGGGTGACATCGCGAATACGTTCATCGGTTGCCGTCTGAAGCTGGACATATTGCGAGCCCGCAAAGACGGCAATGGCGGCGAGCACCATTGTGGCAAGGACCGAGGCCTGAGTGACGCGGCGTCGTCCGCGGGCGCGTTTTTTCTCTTCCGCCTCGGCCTTTTCAATGCTGGCGGTGATAAAGGCGCGCTGATCATCGGTCAGCTGATGGGCGCGCTCGTTGAGATATGTCCGTGCACGGTTTAATTTGAGTCCAGTCAGAAGCGCGGAGGCTTTATCAGCCTTGCTGGCGCGTTGCCAGTCGGCCATGTCGCGCTGGAGCTGTTGGCGTCCAATGAGGAAGTCGCGGGCCTCATCGAGCCAGCTGCGAAGACGCGGCCATTTCCGCAAAAGGGCTTCGTGAGCCACCTCCACCATGCGGTTGTCGCCCTCCTGGCTGATGATGAGAAGACGGGCGGTGGCGAGTTTATCGAGCAGCGGGTGGGCTTTGGCAGGCAATTCATCCCAGCGGGCCGGCTGGCGGGCATATTCGCCCTTGTCATTCACCTGCACCATGGCCGGCACAAAGGCATCGCGCAGGGCGTTCAGCTCTTCCTCGCGCGGTGCCGCATCGGCGATGACGCTGTCAGCCGCTTTCCGGACAGCATTTTCAAGCGGGGTGAGGCCGTCTTTCTCGCTGCCGAGCGCCTGATATTCGGAGAGGCTGAAATGCCGGTCCGCCGAGGCGTGATCATACAGTTCGCGCAGGGCAAAAGCGAGGAGGGGAAGGGCGTCCTCGGTCTCGGCATCGCGGCTCGCCATCTGAACGAGGCCGTTTTCGAGCGTGATGCCGGCAACGCGGGCAGGCCCTTCAATGATCTGAGGCACGCGGGTGAGCGGCAGTGGGCCGAGCGAGAATTCCTCAAAACGGCAGGTGAGATCGGAAGAGGATTGGAGCGCTTCGAGATAGTCTGAGCGCATACAGAAAATGGCAAGAAAGGGCAGATCATCAGACATGGCCGCGCTGATGATCTTAAGGAAACGAGCGGCCTCATCCGGGTCTGAGGCGCCGAACAGCTCCTCGGCCTGATCAATGGGCAGAAGAATGCTGGCATCTTTTGACCCGGCCCACATGCGAATGTCAGCGGCGAGGTCAGACAGGCCACGGTCGAGATCGGCAGCCATGAGCATTTCGCGGTATTTTCGCCAGTCGCGCGTATCCATCATCATGGCGAGCGAGCGGGCGAGTTCATCCACGGGGCGGCGCTGGGGTCGCATGGGCGGCATGACCACCCAATTGCGGGTGTCGCGCCGGATGCGCGGAATGACCCCGGCACGAAGGAGGGAGGATTTGCCGGAGCCGGACGCGCCGAGAAGGGCGAGGAGCCGCGTGCCGCCATGGGCGCGACGGGCGTTGAGCCGTTCAATCATCCGGCGGATTTCATCATCCCGGCCGAAATAGATGGCGGCGTCATCCTCCTGAAAGGCGAGGAGGCCCGGATAGGGCGGGCGTGAGGCATCCCAGGAGAACCCGCCTTGCGAGTCAAGCGCGATGCGGGTGAGCTCACGGGCGAGGCGTTCAAGACCGCCTTCGCGATCGGCCAGAAGATCGAGCGCCTGAATGTCGGGCGCGATCAGCTGGTCGCCTGTGGGCGTTTCGATGACGGGGAAAATGGGTTTCCCAAGGGCGCGGGCCTGGGTGTATTCGGCGAAGCACCATTTGGACTCCATCCAGTTTGGCGTCTGGATGATGATGATGGCCTCGGAGCGCTCAATCTCGCGATAGAGGGTTTTCTCCCAGTCCGAGCCGGGGGCTATGCCGGAATGCTTGTCGAAATCGAGAAAGGGCGTTTCAAAGCCGTTCTGCGCCAGCCATTGTTTGATGCGGGCAGCCGGTTCGCCATCGCGGCTGGAGTGAGAGATAAAGACCCGTGCCATAATTCGCCCCCGCGCGGATGAGACTGGCCTCACCCCGTGGTGAGGTTAACTGAGGGGGGTGGGCGAGTCGAGCGGATTGGTTGGGGATAACTCTCTCATCCCGTGCAATTTGCCATGTTGTCATCCCGCGCACACTGCAGCACGCAGTGATGCCGTGTAGACGCGGGACCATCTCTGCGCCAACTGCGATAAGGTCCCGGATCAGCATCGCACAACTGCATTATGCGAAGCATCCGGGATGACAGTTTTGAGCACCGTGCGCGGGATGACAGGAGGGGAACAGAAAAAGCCCCTCTGCAATGAGAGGGGCTGGGAGTCGGGATCAAGTGTGGTTTGGCGTTATGCTATGCGGTCGAGCTTTTCGAGTTCCTCGATGTGGATTTCTGCATCATCGCGGAGAATGACCAGCAGTTCGACCGTGTCTTCGGTCGGTGAGGTGGTCATGAACTCACTGATCTCTTCAACGATGTAACGCTCGCCGCGAAGGACTTCCTCAATTGCGGCTTCACTGTCTTCGCTGAAAACCGTGCGCATTTCGGTAAAGACGCGGTGGGTTGTGCCGAGCGCTTCGCCAGCCGTGTCCGGCTCGCCGCCGAGTTTGGCGACACGGGCCTGAAGATATTCACGCTGTTTGCTGCGCTCTTCGGCCAGTTTGGCGAGTTCCTCACGCACCATGGGCTGGTTGTCCGGTAGTTCCGCGGCTTCGGTGTAAAGCGCCTCAGCATCGATATAGACCGAGACCAGATCGTTCAGGCGTTCGATCTCAGCGGCAGAGGCGGGGGCCACGTCGGGCTGGGTCTGGGCGGCCTCATAATTGGCCGGTTCGGATGTTACCGCGCAGGCGCCCAAAAGGGCCGCCGCAGATACGCCGATAATCAGCTTTTTCATGTCAGTCTCCTTTGTTCAGGACTGACGTGTAAACGGGTGCAGTTTTGCGATTGTTCCGAGTTTGTGTGGCGGAGCGGTGGCATCTCCGCGCTTTATTCGTCCTTGTCTTTGACGGACTCGTCGATTTCGCGGGAGATTTCGTCGGCAATATCGGAATAGATTTGCGGGGGAAGCGGCTTGGGGGCTTCGGCCTCTTCATCGGTGATTTCGCCATCCTCTGGATCGTCGAATTCATCGTCCTCCGGGATGGGATCGACCGGGATATTGCGCCAGGCCTCGGCCATCATTGTGGCAAGCCGGGTGGTGCGCTGGCGAATCTCTTCCGGGGTCCAGACCTCCGAGGTGCAGACATCTGCAACGCTTTTGAAATAGCGGTCCACGCCCGTGTCGCGATAGATGGATTTCTTGGCATTATAGTCGCGATTGCCGACGCGTTTATCGATTTCGCGGGTGAGCGGCATGCCATTGCCCAGAAGGTCGAGGCATTCACGATGTTCGGCGCGGGTGAAGTCGATCAGCCATTGGCTGCCGGGGCGTGGATTGCGCGGCAGGACATGTTCGGCGGTGGAGAGCTCGAGATATTGGGGAGCAGGTTCGCCCGCCTGCTCACAGAGTTTCAGCTCGATCCGGCGGATCAGCGCGCCGCGCTGATAGAGTTTGGGGAAAGGCGTTTCGAGTGAGGCGATGGCCTTGTCGAGCTCGCGCTGGGGCGTATCAAAGCCTTTGCCGGGCGCAAACAGATCCTCGCCGGACTGGATCTGTCCAATCATGTCATAGGAAACCCGGCGGCGTGCCTCCTCTGAGGTTTCGTTGATGAACCAGACAAAAAAGGTGCGGTCGAGCGCGGCGAT
Organism: Ponticaulis sp.; assembly: GCA_002692725.1. Classification (GTDB taxonomy): domain Bacteria; phylum Pseudomonadota; class Alphaproteobacteria; order Caulobacterales; family Hyphomonadaceae; genus Ponticaulis. The sequence goes on from NZLU01000039.1 coordinate 320,737, forward strand.
GTGGCGGTAAATCTCGCCGTCATGACCGGCGAAGCGCACAAGAATTTCCATGGCGAGGGGAAGAAATTCCTTCCACTCATTCATGTTCCGGCCAAGGAAATAGAGGCCCTGAATGAGCGTGTTCGGGTTCTGGTTTGGCTCATCATAGGGGATGTCGCCCCAATGCATGTCCGCAAAGGCTGCGCCATAGCGAGGCAGGTCGTCGAAATGGAAGGTTTCAGCGCCGCGCACCATCATGGCCGCCTTCAGGCTGGCGGCGAAATTGCGCCCGGCGGGGATCCATTCGCCCGAAACGATGAAAACATAGCAGCGCAACAGGGTGTCGAGATGTTCGGTGCCGAGCTGGTCTTCCAGACGATCCCAGATGGTGGCGGCGTTCCCCTGGCGTTCGCGCGGCAGAGTTTGCAGGAGATCCGGCTTGATGAGATCGGCTTCTGACAGCTGCAGTCCGCGATTGTTGAGCACCTGAAACAGGCGCAGCCCGGATGTGGCGGAGGAGGCGGTGAGGACGATGACTTCGCACTGGTGCAGGAGGAAATCCGTGAGGTCTTCGAGCCGCGGAAGGCCCGTTTCATGGGCGGGCTTTTCGAGCACCTCACGCAGGCCCTCTGCGACTTCGAACATGGCGAGATAGCGGTTTGACACCGCAGCAGAGTGCGCAGTCTCGTCAATGGCCTCACGCTGAAAGGCGGCGAGCCGGTCTTCAATCACGGCTTGTTCGGCAGCAGCGAAGACGAGACGCCAGCCCCCCTCCGATCGGCTGATGCCATCGGGCTCATCAAAGATCAGGCGGTGAAGCCCGCGCTTACGCCGTTCATCCTGTTCAAGATCACGCAAAATGCAGATCAGCATGAAGAGGGTGGTGAGTCGTTGGCGGCCATCGATGACCATTGAGGTGCGGCCACCGCCTGGCGTCAGAACGAGATTGCCCAGAAAATAGCCCGGATCGCCACGTAAAGTGGCGGCTGCCACATCGTCAACGAGGGTGAGCGCCTCCTCTAGGGTCCAGCGATAAGGCCTTTGAAAGGCGGGAAAGGAAAAGACATGCTGGCCGGAAAACAGCTGAGCGAGGGTCATCTGCTCGGTCTGAAAAGGGGAAGACATGGTCCGGCTTACTCCGCACTTCGGTGTTTTGACCAGCGTCACATATTCGGCGGCAACTGACCAGATTTGTTGATACCCAATTGCAGAAAGTGTCATTATGATGGTGGTTGAACAGCAGTCTGACAGGAATGCGGGGGGCGAATTCAGACCATGCCAGAAGAAAAAGAGTTCAGTACATCGCGCTCGAAAGCGGTCTCAATCGTTGAGCACAGCCTGTTCAAGAATATCATCACCGCCCTGATTGTCGCGAATGCGATCACGCTGGGCCTTGATACCTATGATAGCCTGCCCGACGAACTGCACACGGCGATCAAATTTTTCGATATGTTTGTCATCGGCGTGTTCGTGATCGAGCTGATGCTGAAGATATATGCCTGGCGGCTCGAATTCTTCCGGTCGGGCTGGAACATTTTTGATTTCGTGATTGTTGCGGTGTCTCTGGTGCCGGGAAGCCAGGCCTTCCAGGTGCTGCGGTCATTGCGCGTGTTGCGTGTGCTGCGCCTGTTGCATGTGGTGCCGATGATGAAGCGCATTGTCGAAGCGCTGTTTTCGGCACTGCCGGGCATGGGTGCGATCCTCGCTGTGCTGGGGCTGCTTGTATATGCGGGCGCTGTGATGGCCACAACGCTGTATGGCGGCAGCGAGAATGAAGAGGTCGCCATGCTGTTCGGCGATCTGCCCTCCTCGGCTTTCACCCTGTTTCAAGTGATGACCATGGATGGCTGGCGCAATGAGGTTGTCCAGAAGGTGATGGATGATGGCCATCCCTTTGCCTGGATCTTCTTTCTGGCCTTCATTTTTCTGGCCAGTTTTGCGGTTCTGAACCTTTTTATCGCGCTGATCGTGGATGCGCTGCAGGCTGAGCAGGAAGCGCAGAATGAAGAGGCGATGGAGCAGATCGAGGAAGAGATCGAGGACGTCGAAGAAAAAATGATCAGAAAGGGCGATGAAATCCTCGCCGTGATCGCTGAGCTGAAGGCTGAGATTGCGGAGCTGAAAGCCGAGCATAAGAAATAACCAACCACGGACATTTCAGGATGGTCAGTAAACCCATTGTCATCGTCGCGCTTGTGTTTCTGCTACTCGCAGCAGGGCCGTCCGCCTTTGCTGAGGGGCCGCAGTTAGAACAGGCTGAAAGCCAGTCCGAAGACAAACCTGTGATGATACCGCGAGGCGATGGGGGGATTACTGTGACCGTGTCGCCGGAGGCAGCAGCGGAACTGAAAGCCGCGTTGCGAAAGCCAAAGGATGCCAAAGAGCCAGAGCGAGAAAACGCTGCGTCCTCCACGCAAAGCCAGCCCGCAAAGACAGAGCCAGCCGACTTCAATTACGACGTTGAAATCTACAAGGCGAACCAGAGTGGCAATTCGCAGGATGTTCGTATTCTGACCCTGTGTCGGGATACGCCGACGGGAGGCAAACTCCTGACGCCTGCCTATTTGGAGGCGAAGATTTTGTCGCTCTGCAAGGAGAGAGACTTCGAGGTCGAAAGCACAGATGCGCTTTGGCGCCCGGAAATTTCGCGGTCTCACCCTCATTCTGGCTCCGGTGCAGCAGGCGTTTCACCTGCCGTAGCGGCTTGCCGTGCGGAAACGCGAAAGCATGTCATTACATGTGCCAAGGTCACAGATTATCAGAATTGCGAGACCTGGGGCTGCCCTGAAATCATTGAATGCGATAAACGGCTGACCTCTTGCGATGATCATGGCTCACCCTTCAATGAGTCCGGCAATTTCTATTGCGATACGCGAAACTGGCGGACGCGGGATTTTGATCTCAATGCGCTTCTGGAACGAACTTGTCCGTCGGACTGAAGGCCTTATCTGTTAAGCTATGCAGGTGTGATCAAAGCTGGTATGCTTGACATCATTGAAGTCATTTCGCCAGGAGCGAACCTCATTGTCCTATTCGGCGAATATACTCATCGTTGCAGAAGATTTTTCCACGCAATTGGAGCTGATGGAAAATCTGCTCAATCGGCCTGACTGGAACACAGAAGCTGCATCCACGCTGGATGAGGCCTTGCGCATGCTGGATCAGTCCGAGTTCAATTTTGCGCTGCTTGATCCAAAGCTGAATCAGAATTCTGCTCGTCCGTTTCTGGATAAGGCGATGAAAACCGGTGTTCCTGTCATTTTCTGCACAGACCGGCAATTGGATGAGACGAGAAATGGCTTCGCAGAAGCGATCGATTTCTTCGGGCAGACCTGTCTTCAGGGCGTTAATGCGCTCTTCAAACAGGCTTCGCAAATCCGCAAAAGCATTCCTGTCAGCGACGATACGCTGAAACCGTCTTAAATTAGATTGCCCGAGTGCGTTGCGGTTATTTTAAACCGCTCCCTAAGCGCCTGTGCATTGTTTCTGAAAATTGATCATTGCCCCACGCCGCGCGGCGGCCAGAGCTCACTCGCTGTCAGGCCTCGTCTCACGCGACCAAAAAAATAGGTCCGGCTGGAGACCGGACCTTTGCAGTTCGTAGAGGAATTTGTTTTGGTTTTATGTGGCTGGCATCAGCACTTTATCGATCACGTGGATGATGCCGTTTGAGGCCTCTACGTCCGCAGTGATCACTGTTGCGTTATTGACCATGACGCCGTCAGTGCCGTCGATCTCGACCGTGCCATTAAGCGTTTCAGCCGAGAGCTCCTTACCGGCCAGATCGCCGGATTTCACTTTGCCGGAAACGACGTGATATTTCAGCACGCCAGCCAGCTTGTCTTTGTTCTCTGGCATCAGAAGCATGTTGATTGTGTCTTCGCCGAGCGCGGCGAATGCTTCATCGGTTGGTGCGAAAACGGTAAGGGGTCCGTCACCTTTGAGGGCGTCGACCAGGCCAGCGGCTTCGGCTGCGGCCAGCAGAGTTGTAAAGCCAGCTGCGTCGGCTGTTTCGACAATGTCAGCTTTGTCTTTGCTGTAATTGCCTGCGAAAATTGTTGAGATTTCGGACTGCGCTGATGTGGCGCGTGCTGCTTTGTCGGCGCAAGCTACATGGGCTGGGACGGCCGCCAGAGCCAGAAGGGCAGGGGCAATGATAAAGGTCTTCATCTGTGTCACTCCAGTTGCTTTCAAGTTGAAAGAGCGAGAGTGGATCGATCCGGTGCTCAACCATTCCGTTTTCGAATGGATACCGGGATTACGGCCGCGGTTGCTGATTGGATCAGGAGATTACGAGCTTTTAAGAAATTCTCTTGGTCTTGTTATCTGACAATTGCCGCAATTCGGAGTATAGTTCCGGGTATGTCAATCTGGACCCGCCTTCTGGAAAGTGCGCAGCGCATTTTCGATCCCCGTGAGGATGATGATCTGCCAGACCGTGAAAACTCTGCGTCCTGCGGTCCGGAACCGCATGATGTGGCGTTTACGGCGGCGGTTGTCGGGCTGGGTGCGAAACTGGCCAAAGCCGACGGCGAAGTGACCGAAGACGAAATCAAAGTGTTCGGTCAGGTCTTTCAGGCTGCGCCGGAAGATGCGGCATCTGTGCGGCGTGTGTTCAACATCGCGCGGCAGACTGTGCGCGGCTATGAGGGCTATGCCTCACGCATCGCGAACAAATATGGCAATCGGCCCTGTCTCTTGGAAGGCGTGCTGGACGGCTTGTTCTACATTGCTGGTGCTGACGGCGTGGTGACGCTTGATGAGATGATCTATCTGCAGAAAGTCTCGAATATATTCGGGTTCTCTGAAGGGGATTTCCGCCGGATCAAGGCGAGCCATCTGGGCGCGGACCCGGAAGACCCTTACGAAATTCTGGGCGTCAGCCATTCGGCGGACTTCAATACGATTCGCGTGGCCTATCGCCGTCTGATGGCGGATAATCACCCCGATCGTGTGGTCATGAATGGTGCGCCGCGTGAATTTGAAAACCGGGCGCATCAGAAAGCGGCAGCGATCACCGGCGCCTATGCAAAAATCCGAGCAGAACGTGGTTTACTGATTCAAGCAGATTGACGAACCTCGATTCCGACCCCACACTCCTAAACAGGAGAACGAAATGATACAGGCACACATTACAAGCTTCGGTCTTGGCGGACAGAAAAGCGGCGGATTTTTCGGATCTGTCAAACGCGTGTTTGCGCTGATTGCGGCTTTCGGTGTTGGCGCTCTTGTTCTGGTGGCCGCAGGTGTTCTGGCGATTGCAACCGCGATTGTCGGAGTGATCATCGCTTTTGTGGCGATGCTTCTGCGGATGGGCGCCTGGAAACGTCCGGCCACTCAGCCACATGCGGAACGGTCGACGGAGGCCGGTTCTGAGACCATCCTGAACGCGCGCCGCACAGCGCGCGGCTGGACGGTCGACGGCTAGTCAGGCGGGGATGGTGTTTCAGCCGCCGCCTGAGAAAATCTGGTTTTCCAATCAGTCTGGCTCTCGCGACCAAAGTTTCAGATACAGTATCAAGCCTGCAAACGGAAAAGGGCTGCTGATCTTCCTTGTCAGCCTTTTAGCTGCGGTCATCGGTCTGAACCCCGTGGCACTGAAGTCTTTGGGTTTATGGCCTTTGGGGCTGCTTGTCGGCATCGCCGGTTTGATGACGCTGATTTACGGATTGATCATGCGCACCGACCACAGGCTGTAGTGGAATCCCCAGGACTGATGATTTCGAATTGACCTCGGGCGAGGAGGCTGTCATTTAGCTTAGCTCGCAGGAGGCCCCTGTGGCGGAATTGGTAGACGCGACGGATTCAAAATCCGTTTTCTACGGAAGTGCCCGTTCGAGTCGGGCCAGGGGCACCAGTTTTCCGGTATTTTTTGAACTCAAAAAATAGAAATCGATCCAGTGAATCGATTTCAGGAAAACTTATGTTTCATTTGCCTCGCGCCGCGCAGCGGCTCCGGCCGGGCGGGCCTTAGCCCGACGGCAGGTCTGCCGCTGTATGGTTTCGAGTCCCTGGTTCCAGTTGCGCGGATTTGGGAATGTTTTGTGTTTCATTTGCCTCGCGCCCCGTGAGCCAGCTCCGGACGGGCGGGCCTTAGCCCGACTGCAGATTTGCCGCTGTATGGATTTGAGCACAATCGCGCTTCGGCTCGGCGAGCCATTCAAGATGTTTCGACTTGCACAGCGACACCATGGTGGCGGGCTTAGCTGCGAGTCTAGTAGCTCAAAAAACGCCCATGGAGAGGCCGGCACCGAGGGCGGCGCCGATGTCGCGGCATTGGTCGAGGTCGGGGTCTGAAATGGTTTTCGGGGCGAGGATTTTTTCCTGGGTCTGAGCATGGGTGCAGACAATCAGCGGGTCCTGCACCTGTTTCAGTCGCCAGCCCGTGGCGATACGGGCGGCTTGTTTCACGGCGTTCTCGCCGTCTGATCCGGCGCAAACCATAAGAGCGTAGGGGCGTCCCTCAATTTTACCGAGGACGGGATAATAACACCGGTCGAAGAACTCCTTCATCTCGCCGGAGATTGCGGCAAGGTTTTCAGGAAAGACAAACACATATCCGTCTGCGGATAAAAGGTCGTCGGGCTGGGTTTCTGCGGCGCGTTTGAGCGTCGCGTCACATTCGGGTGCTGCCGCTTCGCAGGCAGCTTTTGCCATTTGCTCAGATCCGCCTGTGCGCGAATGCCAGATGATAAGGAGTTTTGCCATGGCTCTAGTGATAGGGCCGGTCAGGCGGTTGAGGCAATCTCCAGAATGGCCGCGCGGAGGGCGTCAACGTCTGATGGCGTGTTGAAATAGCTTGGGGCGACGCGGACACAGGCTCCATGCGCCAGGCCTGTGCGATGAACTGTAAAGATTCCAAACTCGTCCAGAAATCGTTTCGCTAGCGAAATGTTCTCTTCGGGGCTGGTTTTGCCGGTCAGGCGGAAGCTGGTTATGCCGCCATGCATAGTGGGATCGTTCGGTGTGAGAATGTCCACGCCCGGGTGATCGCGAAGGGGCTCAGCCCAGAGACCGCGAAGGTATTTGAGGCGTGCATCCTTGTTGGCCACACCAATCGCATCGTGAAAGTCGATCACAGATGGCAGGGTGAGGAAGGCCGCGAAATTGACGGTGCCGGAGTGAATCCGTGACCGGATGGCCGGGTCAGTTGGGCCTTCTCCCATATAGGGATCAATGGCTTCGAGGCGGTCGCGGCGGATATAGGCCAACCCGATGCCGATGGGCGCGCCGACCCATTTATGCATGTTGATGCCGACAAATGGGGCTTTGAGGTCCGGGATTTTGAAATCGATCTGACCGAATGAATGCGCCGCATCACAGATGACGTCGACGCCGCGCGCTTCGGCCATTTCGGTGATTTCGGCCATCGGTATGGCAAGCCCTGTGCGGTGTCCGACATGTGTGGTGAGCAAGAGTTTGACCTTCGGATTGGCCTCGAGCGCGGCCTCATAGGCTGCGAGCACGCTTTCGCGTGTGGCCGGTTCGGGCATGTTGAACTTGATGACGTCAACGCCGCGACGCTCTTTCAACCAGGTCATGGCGGAGACCATTGAGGGATAATCAAGGTCGCAATACATGACCGTATCGCCGGGGCCGAGCTTGTTATAGCCGCCAATCAGCGCCTGGAGGGCTTCGGTTGCGCCACGGGTGAAGACGATTTCGTCGGGCGAGACGCCGAGCAGATTTGCGGTTTGCTGCAGGATGGGCTGCATGTCCGGCCAGTAATCGCGGCGCTGATAATAGGAGCTTTCCCGGTTCACCATTTCGGTATTTGCGAAATACTCAGCCTGAACCGGTTTGGACATGACGCCCCAATTGGCATTTTCGAGCTGGATGATGTCCGCCGGTTTGTCGTACTGATCAGCGACCGACTTCCAGAAGGCTTCGTCTCGCGCGCGTTCCTGCGGGGTGAGGGTGGAGTCGGAGGCGGGAAACCCTGAGCTGACACTGGCTAGACGGTTCGTGCAGCCGGTGAGTGACAGACTTCCGGCCAGACCCAGACCAAGCGTGCTGCGACGTGAGATCTCCATTCGCCCCTCCAGAATACAAGAAAAGTTACAGTGTAACTTTCTGATCATTTGAAGAATGTCCACCGCTTATGCGGTCTGGGAGCTTGAAAGTTCAGAGTGCAAAGCATGCGAGCACTGATGCACGGGTTTTGATAGGGGTGGAATTTAACCCTATATTTACCAAACTTAACCAGATGTGAGCGCATGAAATGGCAAACATGGCTCTATATTCTGGCAGTTGCGGTTGCGGCGTTTGCAGCATCTGCGACCGACATTTTCGAACCGCCTGAGCGGGCGGACAACGTCTATTGGTCGGACGGGGATAGCGGTCGACTGGATGGCGAGAAATTCAGGCTGGCGAATGTTGACGCCCCGGAAAAAGGCGGTGTCGGCGCGATTGGCGGCGCAAAGTGCGAGAAGGAACGCGAACGCGCCTTTGCGGCCAAGGAATTCATTGTTGAGCTGACGCGCAATGCGGATGTTCGGATTTCGCGATCCTACGGCATGGATAAATATGACCGGGAGGTCGTGGATATCTCGGTTGACGGTCAGGATCTGGCTGCGATTGGTCTCGACGCCGGCATCTATAAGCCCTGGCCACACAAGGGTCAGCGCGCGCTGACCCGCAAGCCAGACTGGTGCGGGGTAATGGTGGCCGCGCGCTAGAGCCGGCTGCCCTCAGGTCGTGCATTTTCATCATGGCTGATGCCGGGCCGCAGGGCGACGGTGTCGGCGGCGACCGCGCCCCGATTGCCAAGCGCTTCTGGGGCGCCCGTGGTTGTATCGCGGATCACTTCGCGTTCCAGCTCCGAATTCAGCTCAGCGCCCAGGAGAACGATCAGGAAGGTCCAGTTCAGCCATAAGAGCAGAACGACAATGGCACCGAACGAGCCGTAAAGCGCATCGAAATTGGCAAAGTTCGCAACATAAAGCGCGAAGAGACCGGACGCGACGAGCCAGGCAATGGTGGCGAACACAGATCCCGGCAGCACCCAGTTCCAGCGCGCAAGCTCCCGCGATGGCGCCAGGCGATAAAGAATGGTGATTGCTGCCAGAAAGACGAGCGCCAGAAGCGGCCAGCGTAGCAGAATGAGCGTGCGTTCGAGATCTGTGTCCAGCCCCAGATAACTGAGCATTATCGGGAGCAGGGTGAGGATGAACTGAACCAGCACAAAGCCCAGAATGGTTGCCAGTGTGAAGCCGAATATACTGAGATTTAGCGTGATGAAGCCGCGGCTTTCTTTTTCGTCATAGACGATGTTCAGTGCACGGAGCGTGGCCTTCACGGCATTGGATGTACTCCACCAGGCGACGCCTAGCGCGACAAGAATTCCGACGCCGAGCTCGTGATCAACAGCCGAAGCGAGTTCGGTGATCCGCTCTTCGATCATTGTTGCGGCATCACCTGGAAGAACTGCGAGGAAGGGACCGAGATTGCGGGCTGCCTCTGACGGGTCGGAGAGCAGGCCGTAGAGGAGGATGATCACAGTGATGGCGGGCAAAAGCGCCAGCAATGTGAAAAACGCACACCCCGCCGCAACGATGGTGAGATGGTCTTTGCCGAACTGACCTGGAACGCGTTTCAGCACACGCCACCAGGCCGATTTCGGCAAGGAGAACGGACTGCCTGCGGTCGTCAGCTCGTTTTGGCGCTGAACGTGCGATGGATACACCGCCTGTTCCGAAATGTTTTTGCTCTTCCCTGACATTCTGAGGAAGCAACGCGCCGGAAGTGTGAAGGTTCACATGCCTGTAAAAGAAAAACCCCTTCTGAGGGCCAGAAGGGGTTTTTGCGGTGTTGTGATCAGGCAGGGACGATCAGATGATCGACCCAATGCCCTTGCCATGGACTTCATCCATAGTGGTCTCCATGGAGTCGAACTCTGACAGCACGGCCTCGGATGGCTTGCTGGTCGCCATGCTGGCAATCACGCCAGCCAGTGTCGAGAAGATGAAGCCAGGGATCATTGCGTAGATCAGGCTTTCGAGCGGCGCGCCATCCAGCACGGGCACATAGAGCCAGAAGAGCACGGTGAGTGCGCCGACGATCATGGAGGCGAGTGCGCCCCATTTTGTATAGCCGCGCCAGAACAGCATCAGAATGACCATCGGGCCGAATGCCGAGCCGAAGCCAGCCCAGGCATTGGAGACCAGGCCAAGAATGGAGCTGTCCGGATCCCAGGCAAGCGCAATGGCCACGATGGACACGCCGACCGTGGCGAGGCGACCAATGGTGACGAGAAGGCCTTGCGGGGCGTCCTTGTTCACAAAGGTCTTGTAGATGTCCTCGGTCAGCGAGCTGGACGACACCAGCAACTGTGAGGAAATGGTGGACATGATGGCCGCCAGAATGGCTGCCAGAAGGAAGCCGGAGATCAGCGGATGGAAGAGCGTCTGTGAGAGCAGAATGAAGATGGTTTCATTGTCTCGGAGCGCGTCCTGAATGCTGTTCTCATTGACATAAGCGACGCCAACAATGCCGACGAGGACTGCGCCGATGACCGTGACGAGCATCCAGCTCATGCCGATATAGCGGGCTGTGGCAATATCTTTCAGAGACCGGATGGCCATGAAACGAACAATGATGTGCGGCTGGCCAAAATAGCCCAGCCCCCAGGCCATGAGCGACAGGAAGCCGATAAAGGTCATGCCGTCGAACCAGTTGAAGAAGCCAGCCCGGGTTGGGCCGTCTGACCCGTCAATGTCAGTGAAAGGCGGCGCTGTGTTCACCGTTTCGGAAATAGCGCCCAGATCACCATTGAAGTGCATATAGCAGACGATTGGCACAAGGATAAGCGCCAGGAACATGATGCAGCCCTGCACAAAGTCTGTGAGGGAAACTGCCAGGAAGCCGCCCACCACAGTGTAGGCAAGCACCACGCCCGCCGTGACAAAGAGGCCCATCTGATAATTCATGCCAAAGCTCTCAGCGAAGAGCTTGCCGCCAGAGACAATGCCGGCAGAGGTGTAAACGGTGAAGAACACGATGATCACCAGCGCCGAGATCAGACGGAGTAGGTGAGAATTGTCTTTGAACCTGTTTTCGAAGAAATCGGGCAGCGTGATCGAATCGTCCGCGATTTCTGTATAGATGCGAAGCCGCGGTGCGACGAACCGATAATTGAGATAGGCGCCGATGGTGAGGCCAACGGCGATCCAGGCCTGACCGACACCGGCCAGATAGACCGCTCCGGGAAGGCCCATCAGCATCCAGCCTGACATATCAGATGCACCTGCGGAGAGTGCGCCCACGGCTGGGTGGAGCTTCCGCCCGCCAAGCATGTATTCATTCAGGTCTGATGTGGATTCCTTATAGGCGTAGAGCCCGATGCCAAGCATCAGGAGAAAATACGCGCCGAGCGAAATCATCTCATAAAGGTTGATCGACATTTGGTTTCATTCTGCCTCTTGTCGTTTCGTGGAATGGGTGAAGAAAAGGGCGCTTGCGGCGCCCTTTTAAGCTTGTGAGCTTGTCTGTTATGGGCGGATCTGACCGCTACCATGCACCAGATATTTGAAACTGGTCAGCTGTTCGAGACCAACCGGACCACGCGCATGCATTTTGCCCGTGGCGATGCCAATTTCAGCGCCCATGCCAAATTCACCACCATCGGCAAACTGCGTTGACGCATTATGCATGACGATGGCGGAGTCGATTTCGGTCTGAAACCGGCGCACAGCTGCTTCATCTTCGGCGATGATCGAGTCTGTGTGGGCAGATGAGTGCGCTTTGACGTGCGCGATGGCGTCATCCAGCCCGTCAACAATCTTCACCGACAGGATGGCGTCGAGATATTCGGTGTGAAAATCCTGCGGCGTCGCCGCAATGACGCGGGAGTCGATGGCCTGGGCGGCCTCATCCCCCCGGAATTCGCATTCCGGCATGTTGTCGAGGAGTTTCGGAAGCACATCGGATGCGACAGATTTGTCGATGACCAGGCTTTCGGTTGCGCCACAAACGCCGAGACGACGGAGTTTTGCATTGCGGACAATGTCTACAGCCTTTTGAAGGTCCGCAGACTGATGAATGTAAACATGGCAATTGCCGTCGAGGTGCAGAAGCGTTGGCACAGAGGCTTGATCGCGCACAAGTTCAACGAGGCCACGGCCGCCGCGCGGAATGACAAGGTCAACATACTCATCACACTGAAGTAGTGCGGTGACGGCCTGACGATCGGCGATGCCAATGGTCTGGACCGCATGCTCTGGCAGGCCCGCAGCCTTCAGGCCACGCGCGAGGCAGTCGACAATCACTTTGGTGGAGTGACGGCTGTCGGACCCGCCGCGCAGGATGACCGCATTGCCTGATTTGAGGCAAAGCGCACTGGCATCGGAGCCAACATTCGGGCGGGATTCGTAAATCATGCCGATCACGCCGAGTGGCACGGCCACGCGCTCGATCTTCAGCCCGTTCGGGCGGTTGAATTCCGCCAGCTTCCGGCCGACAGGGTCGGGCAGGTCCGCAATGTCCTCCAGGGCTTTCGCCATACCTTCGATCCGCTCTTCATTGAGCATGAGGCGGTCGATGAAGCTGTCTGGCTTGCCGGCTTCCCGGGCATATTCAACGTCTTTTTGGTTCTCCGCGATCAGCTCAGCGCTGGCTGCGCGAAGATTGGCGGCGCCTTCCATCAGCGCCTTGTTTTTCTGCTCTGTCGAGGCTGACAACAGCGCGCCGGCCGCAGCCTTGGCGCGTTGTCCGAGATCCTCGACATAGGCAATAATTTTCTGGTCAAGCGTACTCATATCAGTCCTTGCCGTGTGGGTTTATGTTCAGTTTAACAAAAATCAGCGGAGTTCTACAGCCCGCTTATAGGCTGCATCGACGGTGCTGTTCAAAAGACCGCCGAGCACATCGTCAGCCATGAGTTGTTCGAGGCCTGCGAGGGTGACACCTTTCTTGCTGGTCACCGCATTGCGCATATCCTCCAAAGAACCGCCGTTTTCATCGGCCATTCCGGCCGCGCCGTAAAACGTGCCGACGGACAACATACGGGCTTCCTCTTCGCTGAATCCGAGCGTCATGGCCGATTTCGCGAACAGGCGCATGATTTCGAAGACATAGCCCGGGCCGGACCCCGCAATCGCGGTAAAGCGGTCCATCTTGTCTTCGTCATCAAGCCAGATGAAGGATCCATTCTCACTGGAAAGGGTCTCGATCAGGGCTTTGTCTTCAGCCGTGCAGACATCGTTGGCATACAGACCGAGCAGGCCGAGCTTCACAGAGGCTGGCATGTTCGGCATCATCCGAACAATCGCCCGCTCGCCCATAATGGATTGCAGGGTTTGCATGCTCGTGCCCGCCGCGATGGACAGGACAAGCCCGGCAGAGCCAACGGTTTCGGTCGCGTTTGACATGACGTCGGCGATCATTTGCGGCTTTACCGCGACGATGATCAGATCATAAGCGCCTTCGACCGTGTCGAGGCTTTTATGGACGTCCACATCTGCGATCTGGGGTTCGGCTGGGTCGACGACGGTGAAGCTGACGTCGGCGGCTTTTTTCCACCCGGAGATTAATGCCTGGCCCATATTCCCGCAGCCAAACATCAGGGCGCGTGTTTTTACATTGGAATTGGGAACGGTCTCACCACTCATTCGGTTTCTCTCTTTCAACATAGCGCAGATATAGTTTGTATTCTAATTATTCCAACACTGGCTCGTACAGATAAGTTCCCGAGCTATATCAACAGGAATCGAATACACAGAGGTGAAAGAGATCAGAGAAGGCAATAGGTCAAGGCTTGAGTTGCTCATGCACCTTACCTAACTCTTGCGCAGAAGCTTTGAGGAGAAAGTATTGGTTTCCGAAAATCGTATCGTGGTCAAAGTCGGGTCCAGCCTGCTCGTCAATGAGGAGATGCTGACCCCGTCCTATGCATTCATCCATGGCCTGTTGGGCGACATCGCAACCCTGCGAGAGCAGGGCAAGGAAGTGGTTCTGACCTCTTCTGGATCGGTGGCGCTGGGCCTGGGCTTGCTGAAGGCAGACCCGAAAACGGCGGGGGTCCAGGAGAAACAGGCCGCTGCGGCCTGTGGTCAACCGCTCTTGCTGAATGTGTATAAACAGATCGCGCTGGAATATGGATTTGATATCGCGCAGGTGCTGATCACGCTTGAGGATCTTGAGAACCGGCGCCGCTTCCTGAATACGCGGAACACGATCAACCGCCTGCTGGAGCGCGGCCTTCTGCCGATCGTAAATGAGAATGACACGGTGACCACAGAAGAAATTCGCGTTGGTGACAATGACCGTCTCGCCGCGAAAGTGGCCCAGATGCTTCAGGCGTCAAATCTCACGATTCTGACCAGTATCGATGGCCTGTACGATCGCAATCCCGAAGAGGAAGGGGCGCAATTCGTCGAGCGAGTCGACGATGTGGCCGAGTATCTGGAGGTGACGAAATCAACCTCATCGCTCGGCTCTGGCGGCATGATGACCAAAATGCAGGCTGCAAATATGGCGCAGAATGCCGGGTGTACGACACTGATTGCCAAAGGTGAGATGGATCGGCCGATCACAGCTGTATTGAGCGGCGAGCGCCGGTGTACGGAATGTGTGGCGCAGACGGCACCGGCATCAAGCTGGTCGGTCTGGCTGACGGACAGGCTGTCCATGGCGGGCAGTATCATTGTGCGCTCCAACCCTGCGCGCGACATCCGATCTGGTGAGATTGGCGTGAAGGCCGGTGATGTGGTCTCCATGTCGGGTGATTTCCATAAGGGTGATGTGCTTCACGTCTTTGACGAAGACGGCAATGAAGTCGCGCGCGGCCTGACAAATTACGGGTCACAGGAGGCGTTAATTCTGGCGCGACACCCGGATCTGCCGTCCAAGGAGACGCTCGGCTATACGACCAGTGACGTGATCATCAATCAGAAGAACCTCATCCTGCTGGAAGAGCACCATCTGAACTGGGATCAGCCGGAAGAAGATTTCCTCGATATTGAGCAGCCCTAGGGCTTAGCTCTCATCCTTCAAATCGCCCAGTTCGAGAATTGGCGCGGCATCCAGATCTTCAGCATTCATCATCTCGGCGATTCGCTGAATGCTGGAGATTAATTGGTGCCGCTCCCAATCTTTCAGGGAATAAAATTCTTCTATAAAGCCCGACTGAAGTAATTCGGGGGCGGATTTTGCCTTTGCAGCGCCCTCAGTTGTGAGTTGAAGTTTGATGACCCGGCGGTCAGATTCGCTTCGCACACGAAGGATCAGGCCCGCCTTTTCGAGCCGGTCGACAATGCTTGTGACGGTGGCCTGAGAGAGATGCACTGCTTTCGCGACACTTGAGGGCGTGGCGCGGTCCTGGCTCTGTAATTCCTCGAGCACGAGCAATTGTGGCCCGGTCAGCCCTGTCTCGCGCATGAGTTTCTTGGAATGAAGATCGATCGCCCGTGTGATCCGACGCAGGGCAATCAGGACATCCTGATGTTCTGACATGTCATCAAAATAAATCGGTCGCGTGAAATTACAATTACCGGAGGCATGGATTGGACCGGGAAAGTTTGCCAGAAATTGGCAACCAAAGCGGCCAACCTTCTAATGGCTGAATTGAAAAGGTCGGGAATCACGTATGCTGTGCTAATCGAGCGACTGTAAGGCATTGGCGTATGCGAGAAGGAAGTGAACATTCGGGGAAAGCTGAGTCGTGGAAAGTTTACCGCTGCGTTCTTGCTGCAATGCTTTTCGGTTGTTGGCTCGCGGCAAATTCACCTGGATTAGCCCAAACTCAAAACGATGAGATAAAAGCAGTTGATACACCACAAGAGACCAATACCAACGCCCCCGATGAGGATGATGTACACCTTGCTCCTTATCCAGAAGCCGCGCTTTCGCCAGAACCACCAGCCGCAAAGGTAGCTCCAGAAAACAGACCCGAAAACTCCCAAGAAAATAAGCACGAGCAATATCCATGGCTGTTTCTCAGCGATGGAGGTGCGCAGTGGGGAATGTTTGTTTTCAGCCTCTTGGCCTTGCTTCTAAGCGTTTATGTGGCATGCCTTTTGAAGCAAACGCTTAAAGTGAACCGTAGCATGTTCGCCTCCATGCGGCGGGCTGACAAGGCAGCTTGGGCGGGAGTACGAACGAACCAAAAGATCGGTCAAGAGCAGACCCGTGCTCACGTTGCGATCACTTTTATTAAAGTAGACGACGCCTTCCGAAGTGATGGAGCATGTACGCTCTCTGTGGGTCTGCTGAATGGAGGAGCAACCCCTTCCTACCGCCATTTCATAAAATTTCGAGGCTATGTGTGGAGCGGCCCACGGACGAAGTCCGAAGTGATAGAGATAGAGGATTTTCATATCGGGGAAGATGTCCGAAAGTTTATTCTGCCTGAAGCCGCCAAATCCCTCAAACATGAAGCGATTGTTCGAGGAGGCGAAATTGACAGGATTCTGAAAGAACAAATGGACAACTGGATTTCTTGTGGAAGGTGCGAGCAGCGGAAGCCAGAGATTCAAATCATAGGGGAACTTAGTTATTTGGACGCCTTCGGCGACATCCATCTGGTAGAGTTCGAATATAGATTCCCAGAATATCTGCTGGCCTCGGTCGGAAAAGTGGATTCTGTTGACATCGTAAGAATTGCTAAAGCAGAACAATGGCCAAACCAACCCCAAGACTAACGCCTTAATCACTCCTGCCTACCGGCGCGTTTGCGCTCGAAAGTCTTGGTGCGTCTGCTACATAAGCTCGGACGACTCCCCCTATTCAAGGGGGAGCGCTTTCTTCGTGTCCGGCGGCGTTAGTCCTCGTTGCCGACGATTGTCATCTCATCGATGAGGTAACCGGCACCGGAGACTTTCTCCATGGTCCAGAGCATATAGCGCGTGTCCACATGGATGGATCGAGTGGTTTTCGGGTCGAAATGCCAGTCGGCATTCACCGATTCAATCGTGCCATCAAAGAGCAGGCCAACGAGCTCGCCTTGTGCGTTCAGCGTGGCAGACCCGGAATTGCCGCCGGTGGAGTCGAGATCAGTGAGGAAGTTGACCGGCACCGTACCAAGGCTTTCCAGGGCATAGTCGCCATAGTCGCGGGCATTGATCAGATCCAGCTGTTCCTGCGGGGCATCGAAGGGTTCGATCCCTGTGTCTTTTTCGGTAATGCCTTCGAGCGTGGTGAAGGGCGCGTAATACAGGCCATCCTTCGGCCAGCCGCCCATGACGGAACCGTAAGTCACACGAAGCGTGGAGTTTGCGTCAGGATAAGTCACCTTGCCCTGGGATTTCTGGAATTGACGCATGGCGTACATGTAATCGGGCTTCAGCTCTTTCATGAGGCCTGACTCGCGTTTGTCGGCGGCTTCCATCTCCATTTCAGTGTCATAAAGCGCGACCGCGAGTTCCATCCACGGATCATCGAGAGCTTCGAGCTCCTCAATGCTGGCATCCATCAGTGCAATACGGGCTTCGGGATCAGCGACGACGCCGCCTTCATAATAGGGCGCCAGCTTTGCAGAAATCTCGTCGGCGTCATACTCAGCGCCGAGTTCAAGCGCCATATCGAGTGCCTTTACGCGCTGCGACAGAGGCTGGTCCATATAGAATTGCAGCATGCGCTGCCAGATGGCCATGTCGACCGCCGGATCATAGCGGCGATCAATCCGCTCGAGCCGTTGACGGAAGAAGGTCATGTCCCGCTCCTGATAGCCGCTTTCGCGTTCGGCATCAGGTTTCTCTTTCTCATTGGCCAGACGATAGAGATCGTAAGCGGCGTCCAGCAGGGCCGGGTTGGTGGCGTAGTTATAGAAGAATTCACGCTTCCCACGGGCGTTTGAGGCCTCGGTCAGCTCATCGAGCTTTGCGATCGATTCTGCATAGCGCGCGCGATAGGTTTCTTCAGTGGTCCAGCCCAGAAGCCCGGCTTCACGCTCAGCGCGGAGCTTCTTCAGGCCAACGCGACGCGCGCCTTCGATCTGGCCGCCACGGTTTTTGATATAGTTATTGCGGCTTGCGAGACGGCTTTCGTATTTGATGCGAGCATCAGACCCTTCCGGCGCAGCGGCCAGAATGGTGTCGACCTCGGCCTGGTTCACCTCGATCCAAGTCGGGTAATACCAGTCAAACACGTATTCGACCTCGGCGAGACGCTCATAGCGCGAGGTCGAACCGGGATAGCCCGCGACCATGACGAAATCGCCATCATCGAGGCCTGCGGACGACACGCTGAGCAAGTGCTCAGGCTCGTAAGGCACATTCTCCTCGGAATAGTCTGCAGGCATGCCATCCGGGCCGACATAGGCGCGGTAGAAGCCCCAATCGCCGGTGTGGCGTGGCCACATCCAATTATCGATATCGCCGCCATATTTGCCGATATTGTCACCCGGGGCATAAACGAGGCGAACATCGCGGATTTCGAGCTGTTTGATCAGTTTGTATTCGAGCCCGCCGAAGAATTCAGAGACCTGGCAGCGATAGCCCGGATCTTCCTCGCACTCGGCGACGAAGGCTTTGCGTGCAGCATCAATGGCGTCATAGCGCTCGCGTGGGCTCGCGCCAGCCGGGACGCTTTTGACGACGCGTTCGGAGACATCCGTCACCTCTGTGGTGACATAAACGCGCGTGCCGGGCGCGGCCGGGAGCTCTCCGGATTTGTCGGCAGCGAGGAAGCCCTCTTTCAGATAATTGTTCTCTTCGGTCGAATTGATCTGGATGGAGCCGCGTACGCAATGGTGATTGGAGACCACAAGGCCCTCAGGCGATACGAAGCTGGCCGTGCAGCCGCCGAGTGAGACCACCGCGCCCATCGGGAATTCTGTCAGGTCAGTGAGGCCTGCGGGATCAAGTTCGAGCCCCTTGGCTTTCAGATCTTCTGCGATTTCCGGCAATTGGTCGGGGGTGAACATGCCTTCAACTGCGTGCGCCTGGGCACAAAACGCGAGACCTGCTGTGGCCGCAAGGAGGAATTGTTTCATCTGGGGCTCCGGAGTGGCAAAAACTACTTTGGTTATTGTGTAACGGGATAGCGCCTTCGGCCGCTGCCTGACAAGCCAGTGAAACATTGCGTGTTCGTAATGTGTTGGGCTTTGATATTCATTAGAGCGATCAAGTCTAAGACGTCGGTGCGGAAACGTTAGATAGTTATCCCCCTCCGATGGCTTCGCCATCACCCCCCCCCTTTTCAAGGGGGAGAACTGGACCGAGCGCAGCGGTTATTCGGCGTCGAGGCCCAGTTCATCACCCAGTTGATTGAGGGCTGAGAGGGCTTCGGAATCGCCTTCAAACGTGGTGCGGGCGGCGGAGAGGCTGGCTGCGGCGAGATCGGTTTCGCCGAGGACAGTCCGTGCGCGGATGAGACGGAGCCATCCCTGCAGATCATTCGGGTCATCCTGGAGGCGGGCGGCGAGGCCATCCACCATGCCCCGAATGCGCTCCTGCTGCTGGTCAGCCGAGAGTTCATTCATGGCCTGAACGTCCTGATCATCAATCTGAGGCGCGCTGGAGGAGGGCGGCTCTTCGCCGCGCTGACGTGCCACGAAGGCGAGCGCCTGATTGTATTCACTGACGATCTGAGGGTGGTTTTGCGACAGGTTGAGCGCGGTCTCATAGGAGGACAGCGCTTCGTCATACTTGCCCATATCCATGCGGATGCGCCCGAGGAAGACATAGCCGGTCGGATCGCCCTGACCAGATTGTTCAATGCGCTGGATGAGCATGGCCTCAAGCCCAGCCGGGGTCATATCGGCAATGGCCTGCTCTTCCGGCGAAAGGTTTCGATCATTTGTGGGGTTTGGTGTGTAGAAGGGATCGCCGACGAGGGGATAAAGCCCGGCTGACACGACGATGATTGTCGCCGGGACGGCGAACTTCATCCAGGTCGGGAGGGCGGGTTCGTCCTTGCCTGCGTTAAGTGCATCGAGCCGGTCGCCGAGCTTCAGAATGCGGCGTTCCATGGCGCGGCGTGCGCGGCCTGCGCCTTCTTCGTCGAGAAAGCCTGAGGCGACTTCAGCATCAATCTGGGAGAGCTGATGCTTACTGGCCGCAAGCTCACGGGTGAGCGCGTCTTTCGCCGTAACAGAAGAGGGGCGGAAGAGGGCAGGCGTGACAAGAAACGCCGCGAGCGCGAGCAGAAGAATGAAGACGAGCCAGATCATGCTGTGGGGTCATCTCCGAGGAGTTTTTTGAGGCGTTCGCGTTCGGCGTCCGAGAGATCGGATTCATCTTCGGCGACAGATTCTGACGGTTTGCGGATTGAGAGAAGATACCAGCTGAGCCCGGCGAGGACGAAGAGCAGCGGGCCGAACCAGAGGAGCCAGGTATAGGTTTCAACCGGCGGGTCCATAAGGACGAAATCGCCATAGCGTTCACGGAAGTAGGCGCGGACATCCTCGTCACTGTCACCGGCGCGGACGCGGGCTTCGACGAGGGTGCGCATGTCTTCGGCGAGCGTGGCATCGGAATCGGCGATAGACTGGTTCTGGCAGACTACGCAGCGCAGGGTTTTGCCGATGGATTCAGTGCGGGCTTTGACTTCAGCTTCGCTGAGATCGCTGCCCTGCTGGGCGAGGGCGGGCAAAGCGAAGAGCGAGAGAGCGATGAGGAGCGCGCGGATCATGTGATCGCTCCGGCTTTCAGCGCGTCAATGCGCGGCGCGAACTCTTTCTGCCAGACATCACGTGTGACCGGGCCAACATGTTTGTAGCGGATCTGGCCCTCAGGATCGACGAGGAAGGTTTCCGGCGCGCCGGTGACGCCCAGACCGATGGCGACTTCGGAATGTTCATCAAAGCCGATTTCATCATAAGGATTGCCCCAGCGCTGAAGCCATTCGAGCGCGTCTGGCCGTTTGTCCCGCCAGTCCAGGCCAACAATGCGGATGGTGTTATTGGCCTGAAGCTCCATCAGATAGGGGTGCTCGGTGATGCAGGCCTGACACCACGAGCCGAACACATTGAGCAGGAAAAAATCGCCCTTCAGATCGGATGAACGGACAGGCGCCTCGCCGGGCAGCAGGCTTTCAAGCTCAAATTCCGGGACGGGTTTGTCGATAAATTCCGATTTCAGCTCTTTCGGATTCATCGTCAGGCCGATGCCGAAAATGCCGACAAAAGCGACAAAGAGACCAAGTGGGATGAAGGCTTTCCAGTTCATGGGGATACCAGATTACTCGGCCGGAGCCGTTTGAAGTTCAGGTGCGCTGGCGCGGGATGGCATGCGGAAGCGGGCGTCGGTCATGGAGATGAAACCGCCAAGCGCCATGATCACGCAGCCTGCCCAGATCCAGCTGACGAGCGGATGGACGTAAAAGCGGACCTGCCAGCGGCCTTCATCATCGGACTCGCCAATGGCGCCATAGAGCGTGCGGGTGAGGCCAACATTGAGCGCGGCTTCTGTCGTCATCTGCTGTTCGACGGGGTAGAAACGGCGTTCCGGGCGCAGGGTGGTGACGAGCTTCTGATCTTTGAAGACATTGATCTGGCCGCCCTGGCGGGCATAGTTCGCGCCTTCGCTTTCCGTCACATTCACCAGCTGAATTTCATAGCCCGGGACTTCGACTGTCTCACCCGGACGCAGTGCATGCTGGTCTTCATGGGCCCAGACACTCATGCCGGTGATGCCGATGACAGTGACGGCCAGGCCGACATGGCCGAGCAGGAAGCCGAAGGCGGCAGACGGCAAATGAGTGAGTAGGCGCAGGCTTTGCCTCATCGGGACTTTGCCCGCGCGGACTTTCTCACCAAAGGATTTGAGCGATCCAAACAGGAGGAAAAGCGCAAGACCAATGCCGAGACCGCCGAAGACCGCCTTGCCGACCACGCTGACGAGCAGGGTGAAGGCGGCACAAAGCAGGAGGGTGATCGCAATCGGTTTGATGAGGCGTTTTGGATCGTCAATCCGCCATTTGAGTAGCGGTCCGATCGCCATGAAGATGATGAGACCAATCATGATGGGGGTGAAGGTCTTGTTGAAATAAGGTGGGCCGACCGTGACTTTGGACATGCCCATCTCTTCTCTCATCGACACCAGAAGCGGGTTATTGGAGCTGAGAATGGCATCGATGATGAGCGGCCAGAAGGTACCGAGAAACACGGTCGCCGTGGCGGCGCATAAGAGCAGATTATTGAGGACAAGCGCGCCTTCGCGGCTGACGGCGTCAAAAGTGGTGGTGGATGCGATTTTCGCCGAGCGGAAGGCATAAAGCGTGAGCGCGCCGCCCGTGGCGATGCCCAGAAGACCGAGCAGGAAGACACCGCGTTCGGGATCCACCGCAAAGGCGTGCACGCTGGTCAGGACGCCAGAGCGGACCACGAAGGTGCCGATCAGGCTGAGGGAGAAGGTCGCGATGGCGAGCAGCAGCGTCCAGTTCATGAAGGTGTTGCGCTTCTCGACAACCAGCGTCGAGTGCAGAAGTGCAGTACCCGCGAGCCATGGCATGAGGGACACGTTCTCGACCGGGTCCCAGAACCACCAGCCGCCCCAGCCCAGCTCGTAATACGCCCAGAGAGAGCCGAGCGCGATGCCAATTGTGAGGAAGGACCAGGCCGCCAGGACCCATGGTCTCACAAAGCGCGCCCAGAGCGCATCGACACGCCCTTCGATCAGGGCCGCGATGGCAAAGGAGAAGGCAACGGAAAAGCCAACATAACCGAGATAAAGGAAGGGTGGGTGGAAGGCGAGGCCGGGGTCCTGCAGGAGTGGGTTGAGGCCAGAGCCATTCTCCGGGATCGGCGCGAGGCGCGTGAAGGGGTTGGAGGTGAAGATGAGAAACCCGAGAAAACCGACGCCGATCAGCCCCTGAACGCCAATGGCGCGGGCCCGCAGCGTGGCCGGAAGGGCCTGACCAAATAGCGCCATAGCACCGCCGAATATGGCGACAATCATCACCCAGAGCAGCATGGAGCCTTCATGGTTCCCCCAAGTACCGGAGAGTTTGTACAGCCAGGGCTTCATGGTGTGTGAATGTCGGGCCACGAGGCCGACAGAAAAGTCCGAGGCCATGAACAGCATGGCGAGCGCGACAAAGGCGGTGACGAGAAACAGACCCTGCGCGACCGCAGCTCTGTCTGCAAATTGCATCAACCGACCGTTCAGGGCATGGGCGCCGTAAATGCCGAAAATACCTTGCAGCGCACTGAGCGTGAAGGCGAGAAGCAGAAGAATTTGTCCGGTTTCAGCTAGCATGAAGGAACTCTGTTGCCTCAAAACATGATGGACTTGCGAGAATAACGTGTTGTGCGCGACAAACCAGTGCCGATGCCGAAGGTTTGATCTTTGTGAACAGTGCGTAGGGTCTACTCCCAAAGCCGGGGGCTTGGCCAGAGACGGAATATCGCAGGCAAGGAGCGCGGGAAAAATGTCGATCCTGCCCCATGATGGCCAGAATCGCGGTGTCATGTGGCAGACGAGTCGTGTTAACCACACAAAGACGGTCGTGCCGGGGAATTCGCCTAATTCGCGAACTTACTTAAACGCGGTCCTTGTGTGTGGCACAGCATGTCGGACTTGTGCCCTGATGAGAGATTCGAATGGCTCGCAAAACGCTTAGCCCCGGGACAGAAATTGCCCAGTTCAAAATCCGGGAGGAGGTGTCTGAGGACGTTCTCGGTGTGACTTATCTCGGTGAGGCGTCCGATGGCGAAGACAATGCGCCCATCGTGGTGATCCGTGAATATTTCCCGGCCAATCTCTGCCGTCGCAGAGGAAAGAAAATTCATCCGAGCCGCCGCTCTTTGCAACCCGAGTTCAGTCAGGCTCTTGTGAATGAGGCTTATAAATTTGAGCGCTATGTCGATCTCGAGAGTGACGGGCTGATCCAGGGCCTGGACCTGGTGGAAGATCATGGCACTGTTTATCTGATTACCCAGAAGCCTACGGGTGAAAGTCTTGCCGAAATTCAGGCGCGGGATGGTATTTTCTCGCCCGGATTTGCGCGAACCCTGATTGACGTCTTGACGGCGGGCCTTGCCCGACTGGAGGAGGCCGGGCTTGTGCATGGGCTGATCGCGCCTGACCGTATTATGCGGCAGGATGACGGACTGCCTGCGATCATCACGCCGGATCATCTTCAGGATTTTACAAGTGACAGTGCAGTTTTAAGGACGGCACCAGCGAATACGCCTTATGTCGCCCCTGAGATGTTAAACAGCCGGGCCGGAGATGTCGGCCCCTGGAGCGATGTCTATTCGCTGTGTGCGAGCTTCTATTTGCTGCTCACCGGGCAGGAACCCGTCTCCGGTAAAGCCCGAATGGCCGCACTTGAGGCCGGACAGGATGACCCGCTGGATCTTGACCTGCTTGAGAGCCAGCTTGTGGATGACCCGACGCTGTTTGGTGCGCTCAAGAATGGCCTTAACCTGCTGGTCGAAGACCGGCTTGCCGGCGTTGCCGCGCTTAATGCCGCGATGGTGCTCGCGCCTGTTGAGCTGCCGGATGAGGAAGATGCCGTTGGATTTGCCGCGGAGGCGGCTCCAGGCTGGTGGGAGCAGAATGGTCGCGGTGTGATCGCTGCCGCTGCGGTGCTGTGCCTGTTGGTATTGGCGATCCCGCTTGTTTTGTTCCTTCGCAATGATGATAGCGGATCTGCATCAGATGCCGGGCGAACCCAGATTGCCGAGGTGGAAACGCCATCGCCTGAGCCGCCCCAGGCAGCCGGTGAAACGGACGAAGCTGACACTGAGCCTGAGCCGGTCGCCGATGAAACGCCGGCCACTGAAGAAACGCCTCAGCCTGGTGAGAACGATGCGTTGTCCAGTTCCGTGACCGCCTGGCTGGCTGTCGACCAGGACGACCCAGACGCCATTCTGTCGTTTCTGCGAGACCCTGAACTTGAAGGGGATGTGCGGAGACAGGCTGAGGCGCGTTGGCGCACGCTGGAGGCTGAAGGCTGGCGCGAAGCGCAGGAGTCTGACAGTGCCGAGGCCGTCGAAGATTTCATGGCAATCTATGGCGATACACCGCCTGTGATGGCTGTCCATTACGAGGATGCACAGGGTCTGCTTGAGACGCTAGAAGCTAAGGCGCCGGCAGAGGCGGAACCGGAGTTCATCGAAACGACGACCGACACTGACGACACGCTGGTCGAGGCCCCTGCTGAAGACACGATCGACGCGCCGGACGCCGATGCGGAGACACCTCAACCGGTGCCATCATCTGAACCTGAGCCGGAACCCGAGCCCGAGCAGCCAGACACGTTTCAAGATTGTCCGGAATGCCCGGTGCTTACGGTCGCCAGCATTGCCGGTGAGGATATCGCGATTGCCGTGCGTGAAACGACCATTGCCGAATACGGTCATTTCCTTGATGCGACAGGGAGGGCGACGTCAAACGGTTGCTTCGTTCACCGGACAGCCTCGACATCGCTTTGGGCGTATGACTCCTCTGCGAATTTCAGGGCACCGGGCTATCCGGTCTCAGCTAACCATCCAGCTGTTTGTGTGTCCTATGGTGAGGCCGATGCGTTTGCCAGCTGGCTGAGTGCGCAGACCGGGAAGACCTATCGCCTGCCGACAGAGGCGGAATGGCGGGTTCTGGCAGGCGCCATGCCGTCGGCGGCAAATGCCTGCGCAGGTGGAAACTTTGCCGATTCCCGCCTGACGGCGTTGGGGGTTCAGCTTCAGGCGGCAAGTTGCAGCGACGGGAATGCGTTTGCGTCTGCGGCTTCGGCAGACACTGACCAGCTTCGCAATGTTTACGGCAATGTTGAGGAATGGGTGACCGATTGTGACCGGGGCGATTGTGCGCGCCGCCTGGCCCTGGGCGGATCCTGGGCGAGCGTGGCGGGGCAATTCGGCAATGGCTTGCGTGGGATTTATACGCCAAGCAGCCGCACAAGTACGTTGGGCTTCCGGCTGGTACGCGAGAATTAGCGAATAATTACACGTCAGGGGAGAAAAAGTCGCTGCAAATTTTGATTATTTAAAGACCTGTTCATGTTCAGTCGGGTAAACTGGCAAGTGTACTTCGAATGTTAACGGTTTCTTTTATTTCAGAGAAAAAAGAAACGTTTTGCTTTACCGAAAACTGATGACTTCTGTCGTAGACCTACATGGTGTTTGCATGTGGTGACCTATGATCGGTTTTTTGAAGGACAAGCGCGGCAACGTCGCAATGATCCTCGCAATGTGTTTGCTTCCCATAGTGATCATTATGGGTGGCGCCGTTGATCTGTCGCGTCAACGCGGTGGAGAAACGCGTGCGCAGGACGCACTGGATGCGGCGCTTCTGGCCGTAGCGCGAGGCGGAATTGACCGGAACGACAGCGAGCTGACCAAAGACGGTCGTCAATGGTTTGAGACGCATTTAGGCTCGACACCTTTCGTGATCCAAAATTTCAGAATCAGCAAAAATGGCGAAACACTGAGGGCCGATGTGACGGGTAGCGTCGAGTCTGTGTTTCTTGGGATTATTGGCATTAGCGATCTTAAAGTCGTGCGGTCTGCTGAAGTGCAGACCGGGTTGACCAAGATCGAGCTCGCGCTTGTGCTCGATACGACCGGCTCTATGCGTCAGACGCCATCCGGGCAATCCAAGACGAAGCTCGCAAGTATGCAGGATGCCGCCCTGAAAATGGTGGATGTGCTCGACGCGCTGTCAAAAGATGACAGCATGATTGAGATCGGCATTGTGCCCTTCGCGACCTATGTCAATGTCGGCCCCGAAAATGCCAATGCAAACTGGATGGACACCAATGCTGAATCTCCAATTCATGCGGACAATCTGGTGACAGGTCTGAACCGGTTCGATCTCTACAAACATCTGGGTTATGACTGGAAGGGGTGTGTTGCGACCCGTCCGGCCCCGCATGATGTTCGGGATACCAAACCGCGTAAGTCTCGTCCGGAAACGCTGTTTGTACCGCTTTTCCATCCTGACGAGCCGGACAAGGATGGCTGGTATGAGGATTATCCGAACAATTATGTCGAGGACGCAAAGTCGCTGGGTGTTGGCGGTCTGATCGATCTTGGCAATCCGGTGAAGTACGGGCTGCCCTGGGAAGTGATCACCCTGATTGATGGATTGGCGCCTGACGCTGCGAAAAAAGTCCTGATTGATCTGGGACTTCTGAACGCGGATGGAACATGCACTGACAGCACTCTGGACATCAATCTGGGGGGCGGACAAGAATGCAATGAAGGTTCGGCAGGCAGTGCATTAAACCCCGACAATTGGTCGCCGGTCTCGATCAATAAAGACTATGACTATTACTCGGACGTCGACACAGAGATTGGGCCTGGCTTCAGCTGTGAAATGAGCCCGATCATGCCGCTTACCTCCAAGTATCAGCAGGTGAAAACAGCCATTCGCGGCCTGAATGCCTCTGGCTCGACCAATATTTCAGAAGGCATGGCCTGGGGGCATCGGGTGGTTTCACCGGGCGCGCCGTTTAAACAGGGTGACCGCTATTCGTCGAGTGTCCAGAAGGTCGTGGTGCTTCTGTCTGATGGTAACAATATGATCAAGGAGCGCGATGGGCATCCTGGCGGATCTGACTTTTCGTCTTATGGCTATATCGAGAATGGTCGCCTTGAAGGCGTCTCGGGCTGGTATGATCAGGGTGAGATCCTCGACGCGATGGATGACCGGACACTGAAGGCCTGCGCGGCCGCGAAAAAGAATGGCATTCGCATTTTCACCATTCGCCTGGCGCTGGAAGATGACCGCTCTGAAGAGCTCCTGACGGCGTGCGCGAGCGAACCGGAAGACTTTATTGATGTGCAGAATTCTGACGAACTTGAGGCTGCGTTCAAAGATATCGCGGACCGGATTTCGACGCTATATCTTAGCCACTAGTTTTTCTATGCTCAGCATTAATCAAAGCTCCGAAGGTTATTCGGAGCTTTGATACGCTTGCGCCAGCCCGGTCGGGCTGTGGGGTGCCCGACGCAAAATCCAGTACAGTCACTCCCCTTCCGAAAATCGTGTTCGTTGTCTTCTACCCGGAAGCCATTCAAGGGGAGGAGAGCGGTCGTGACGTCTTTACATGCTTTCCCAGAAGTCGCGGAACTCGGCGCGCGGATCGTTTTCGACTTTCATCTCAGTATCGAAAATCATCGTGGCGCGGGTTTCTTGCGTGTATTCCGGCCAGTCTGGCGTATACTCCGAGTTCGGATTACCGGTCGCGGCAAAGGCGGCCCATGTGCCCGCAATGCGGTCGGCCATCATCACGCTTTCGGCTGATGCGCCTGTTAGGCCACCGCGAACCGAGTGGAGCGACAGGCCGACATCAATGCCGTGCACCGCGCCATAACGTCCTTCATAGGCCGGGGATGGCCATGTCCAGAGATAGGTCCAGACAGGGGCGCCGCCTTGCGCGGCTTTGCGCTCTGCCATGGTGAAGGCGGAGCGACGGAAGCCGGTGTCGGTATCCATACGTGCGGCCAGGTGGAAGGGCGTGGCATCCGGGTCGTCGGCCTTGTAAAGGGCAACGGCTTCGGCGGCTCTGTCGCCTGCCTTGTCTTTGGCGAAGGTCAGAAGCTCCTCATCGGTCATGTCGAAATTGCCCATGCGATAGGTGCGTTCATCGAGGGCAGAGGAGACAACCATTGGCACGTCCTTGGAAACGTCCGGGGCGTCTGGCGTCCAGGTCTGTTCCGGAATGGCGATGCCATCAATGCAAGGCCCGAAGGTTCGCGGGGCTTCGCCCTGGGCACGCATGGCGGCTTCCATACCGGCCTGAGCGGCAACGAGGGTCGTGAGCGGCAGCTGGCGGAGTTTGTGGACCTCGCCCTTATTGAGCCCGAGCACTTTGAGATAAGCGTCGGCGGTTTTGAGCGCATCTTCCTTACTCTGAAGGCGGAGCGAGGAGCCGGACATGACGCCAGCGCGGTGCATCAAGCCCTTGGCAGACGGCATGGCGAGGAGGTTTGAGGTTTTAGCGCCGCCACCAGACTGGCCATAGACCATGACGCGATCAGGATCGCCGCCAAACTCGGCAATGTTCTCTTTGATCCAGGCCAGCGCGGCAACGATATCCTGCATGCCGACCGTGCCGGAGGAGGCGAAGTCGGAGCCGCCGAAGTCTTCCATATGGGCAAAGCCCATGGCGCCGAGGCGGTGATTGACGGCGATGACCACGCAATCGGAAAAACGAACCATGCGGTCGCCATCCATGCCGAAGGAATTGCCTGATCCGCCATAATAGCCGCCGCCATGGATGACCATGATGACCGGTTTTTTTGCGGTGGTCTCGAGGCTTGGTGTCCAGATATTGATGGAGAGACAATCCTCGCCAATGCCGGGAATCTGCCGGTCCATGACGATGATGTCGCCATAGTCTGACGTGCGTCCTCCGGGCACTTGCGGCGCGACTTCGGCCATGGTGAGCGCGTCTTTGACGCCCGCCCATTTCTTCACGGGCTGGGGCGGCATGAAGCGGTTCAGCCCCGCCGTGGAGTCGGCATAATGGACGCCTTTGAAGCTGGCGACGCCGCTGGCCCAGACGCCGCGCAGCTTGCCATTGGTTGTTTCCACGACCGGGAACAGGTCCTGGCCCCAGGCGCGGCCCGTCAGGCCCATCGCGCCCGCAAGGGACGCACTGCCAATCAGGAAGCCTCTCCGGCTGGTGGTCATCAATTTAGACATCGCGTCTCCTCCCTCGCGTATTTACGTCTCGTCATTATCCTTAGAGGCGAGCGATGGAGAGGGCAATTCAAATGATAGAGACTTACGGGCTTAGCTCGTTCGTCTCTGTCACTTCGTCCTGCCAGGTTGAGATCTTTCTGTGTTCGTCCAGCATGCCGAGATAGAGGCTGACGCAGGTCAGAAGTAGGATGATGGTGAAAGGGAAGGCCGCGGTTATTGTGCCGGCCTGTAGCGCAGACAGCGCATCTTCACCGCCGCCATAAAGGAGCGCAGAGGCTGTGAGGCCGAGCGAGCAGGCCCAGAACACGCGTTGTGTAACGGGGGCATCTGTCTTACCGCCGGAGGTGATGGTGTCGACCACAAGCGCGCCGGAATCTGCTGAGGTCACGATGAAGACAACCAGCAGGAAGATGGCGGCAAAGGAGGTGATGGCAGCAAACGGCAGATTGGCCAGCATCTGGAAGAGGACGATGGAGGAGTTCGATACCCCATCGGCCAGATCGCCCATACCCTGATCATGCTGAAGGATTGCTGTTTCGCCAAAAGCCGTGAACCAGATCACGCAAATGGCAAAGGGCGTTAGCAAAACCACGGTGAAGTATTCGCGGATGGTGCGGCCCTTTGAGATACGCGCGATAAACATGCCGACAAAGGGCGACCAGGAAATCCACCAGGCCCAGTAGAAGATCGTCCAGTCATAGAAGAAGCCAATATCGTCTTCACGATCCCACCATTGGGTGAGGGCGGGGGTGTCCAGAACATAGGATAAGAGATTTTCGCCCATACCGGTGAAAATCAGAACGGTCGGCCCTGCAATAATGACGAACAGAAGGATGGCAAAAGCGACGCCCATATTGATGTCGGACAGCAGCTTAACGCCGCCATCCATGCCGCGAAGAACGGAGATAACTGCAAGACCGGTCATGGAGCAGATAAGGAGAATCTGCATCCAGATGGAGGGTGTCCAGCCGAGAATGTAAGCAATGCCGTTGGCGGCCTGCGTGGCACCGAGGCCGATGGTCGTGGCGAGGCCGAAAACCGTCGAGACGACAGCAAACAAATCGATGATATGGCCGGGCCAGCTCCAGACGCGCTCGCCCAAGAGCGGATAGAAAGCCGAGCGAATGCTGAGCGGCAGGCCCTTATTGTGGGCAAAAAAGCCAAGCGCGAGCCCGGCAACCGCGTAAATGGCCCAAGGGGCGAGCCCCCAATGGAAGAGTGTGGCCGAGAAGGACAGACGTTCGGCGCGAGGGGTGTGAGCTTCCACATTGAGCGGCGTACCAAACCAGTCGGTATAATAGGCGAGCGGTTCGGCAGCGCCCCAGAACATGAAGCCGACGCCAACGCCTGCGGCAAACAGCATGGCCACCCAGGATGCAATATTGAATTCGGGCGTCGCCTCCTGGCCACCTAGCCGGATGCGGCCAAGCGGGGACACGCACAGACCGACAGCGAAGATCAGAAGCGCAACGGGTGTCGCGGCAAACAACCAGTCAAATGTGTGGAGCGTTGAGGTTTTCAGGCTGTTCAACAGCTCGCCGGTCTGAAGGGGGAAGATGAGTGTCAGAACTGAGAATACGAGGACGATACCGGCAGACAGGAAGAAGACAGGATTGTGAATGTCGAGGCCCATCATCTCGACATTGTCCTGTCCGATTTCATACTCGGTATCGTATTCGAGGATTTCGGGCGGGCAAACTGTTTCGATTTCGGAAGTATCTTGCTCTGTATCTGACATATGACCTTCGGTTTTTCTGACCTTGCTTAATGCGGATTTGGGAAAAGTCTTTTCCTAAACTAGTGTTCATTCGCCCGATTGTCGAAGTAAATAACACTGATGGGTGTTGCAAATCTGTGACAAGTCGTCCCCAATCTCGATGCCAATCTTTCAATTATCGAAAGACTCCGTTACCACGCCCCTATTGTTAAACGTTCGCATAACCTTCTGCACCCCAGCGCAGAAGATAATCCAGTCATTCGACCATGGAATAAATCAAGGGGAAAGTATGAACAGGCTTCTACAAAGTGCATCACTTATCGCGCTGTCAGGCATGACCGCATTCGGAGCTTCGGCTCAGGAAGCGGATACGCGCCGACTTCAGGCTGTGACGGTGACCGCTACTAAGCAGGCTGAATCCGCACAGAGCATTCCGGTAACGGTTACTGCGCTCGGTGAGACCGAGCTTGAGCAGCTCGGCGTCAAGAATTTTAATGACTATCTCGTGCAGCTGCCCGGCGTGACAGCTGGTGGATCTGGCCCGGGGCAGAGCACGATTTATATTCGCGGTCTCGCATCGACCACGCCAAACCTCACCACCGCTGGTGTTGCGGGTCTTGCGCCTAACGTCGCGCTTTATCTTGACGAGCAACCCGTGTCTCAGCCGGGTCGTAACCTTGACGTCTATGCCGCTGACCTTGAGCGCGTTGAGGTCCTGTCCGGACCACAAGGCACGCTGTTCGGTGCGAGCTCTCAGGCAGGTACGGTGCGTCTGATCACCAACAAGCCGCAATTCGATAGTCTTGATGCGAGCATAAAGGCCTCAACGTCTTTCACGGAAGGCGGCGAAATGTCGAACAGCGTGGAAGCCATGCTGAATTTGCCGGTGTCTGAAGACTTCGCTCTGCGCGGTGTGGTCTATGCTGACCGTGCTGGCGGGTATATCGACAATGTGCCTGGCACG
This sequence comes from Ponticaulis sp., assembly GCA_002692725.1. Lineage (GTDB taxonomy): Bacteria > Pseudomonadota > Alphaproteobacteria > Caulobacterales > Hyphomonadaceae > Ponticaulis. The sequence goes on from NZLU01000039.1 coordinate 352,931, forward strand.
CTTGATGCGTCTCAGTCTGCGCGCTTCCGGTCTGCCGGTACAGTTCGCGCGAACGGCGTTCCTGTTTCCGCGGGTCGCGAAGGCTTTCAGGCGGGCGCCGACCTGTCTGGCGTGACCTTCATCCAGGCCGATAACGGAACGATTGCCCAGGACGACATCAACTCAGCGACTTACACTGGTTTCCGTCTCAGCGGTCTTTATGAGTTCAATGCGGACTGGTCATTGCTGGTCAGCCACTCACAACAGCAGCTGGATGCGGAAGGCGTCTTCTCTGATGACCCGGCACTGCCTGATTATGAAGTGACACGCTTCACGGACGAAAACATTGACGACAGTTATCACAATACGGCGTGGACGCTGGAAGGCCGTCTGGCCATGCTGGATATCGTCTATACCGGGGCATACACCGACCGTACGACGGACCAGACTGTCGACTATTCTGACTATCTCTTCGTCGGTCAGTACCTGCCATATTACATCTGTGATGGCTCTGTGACCTATCCGAGCGGCAATCCGTCCGGCACGTGTCAGGCGCCAAACCTGTTTGTGAATTCCGGCACAGAGACGAAGATTCAAACGCACGAATTCCGCTTCTCGACGCCACAGGACAATCCGTTCCGTGTCACAGCGGGTGCGTTTTATTCTGATCTCGAACTCGCTGAGCTGAACGACTTTGTTTATCCGGGGTCTGAGCTGGCAGTCGCGTTCAACGGTACGATCGGCTATGGCCCGAACTATCCGCTGACAAACACGTCTGTGACCGGTGCTATCGGCAATGCGTCACCGGGTTATTTCTCCGATCCGGGCCCATTCCCGGAAGGTGTGATCTTCCGGAACGATGTTCTGCGGACCGACAAACAAATGGGTCTCTTTGGTGAGGCGACATTTGATCTGACCGATCAATTCGCGATCACTGCGGGCGCGCGCTATTATGATGTGGAAGTGGATCTGAAAGGGTCTGCGAACTCATCCTTCTTCAACTTTGGTCAGACAACGGACGCTCAGGCGTTCGGTACGAACATCTCGGCGCAGTTCTCGCCAAACAATACGGTTGGTGCACCTGACAAAGCCGCAACAGATGGCATGATCTACAAGCTGACGGGTGAATGGACACCGACAGCTGACCTTCTGTTCTACGCGACCTATTCCGAAGGTTTCCGTCCAGGTCTTCTGAACCGTCCAGGTGGCGCGGCTGGTCCTGGCACTTACACCGTGCCTTATGCGGTCGATACCGACGAAGTGAAGAACTATGAGGTTGGTTGGAAAACCGAGCTCTTCCAGAACTCTCTGCGGTTTAACGGCTCTGCCTTCTTCGTCGACATTGAAGGTCTTCAGACAACGATCTTTGACCCAAGCATCACAAATCTCTTCTTCTCGGATAACGCAGCAAATGCGGAACTCCGTGGTGTTGAGGGTGAGTTTACCTGGGCGCCGATCGAAGTTGACGGTCTGACGATTGCTGGTGGCTTCTCTTTCCTCGATACGGAAATCACAGAAGTTCTCACGCCGACAAACGATGTTCTGGTCGGTGGCGAACTGGCGTTCGCGCCGGGCTATCAGGGCAATATCCGCGCACGCTATGAGTGGGATCTGGAGCAGCAAATCGCTGGTCAGATGCTGACCGCTCACGTCATGCCGCAGATCGTGTTCTCTGATGAGAGCCGCACAGACATCATTGAGATCAACGCGGTTGATCTGGACAGCTACACAACGCTTGGCGGCACGCTGGGTGTGACAGGTGATAACTGGTCTGCGGAGCTGTTCGCAACCAACCTCACCAATGAGTATGCTGAACTGTCTGGCAGCTTCGTCTTTGACCGTGAGCGGATCACACCAATGCGTCCACGGACGGTTGGTCTGCGTTTCTCTTACGATCTGAACTAAAAGATCGAATTGCCGACAATAAACGAAACTGCGCCCCGATATTTTTCGGGGCGCTTTTCATTGTCTCAGATTTATGGCTGAACCCATGACCATGGCCCCGGATAGCGCAACAGTACTGAAAGAGATTGAGTCCCTGATGCGGGCGGGCCGGTTCGACGCGGCCTATGCCGAAGCTGAAGCTCTGGTGAGTGCGGCGCCGGACTCGCAGGATGCGCTTTACATGGCGGCGGTGTGCGCGCGGTATCTGAAGCGTTTTGAGGATGCTGAGAGGCATCTGGCGTCGCTGAAGGCGATTATTCCTGATTTTGGTCGTGCCTATCAAGAAGAGGGGCATCTGGCGCTCGCGGTCGGGGATGTGACGCGTGCCCGGCGGTGTTTTGATCTGGCAACGCGATATAACCCTGCCCTGATTGCAAGCTGGCAAAAGCTGGCAGAGCTGTCTCAGGCCGCAGGCAAGGCAGAGACTGGAGCGATCGCTCGGGCTCAAGCCCAAAGGCTGAAAGCTCTGCCACGCGAATTGCTGGCCGCCACCAATCATATCCATGAGGGGCGAATCTTCCGGGCTGAGGATATTCTGCGGGCCTATATGCAAGCGCATCCGCGCGATGTGGAAGGCATGCGCCTGCTGGCCGATGTGGGCGTGAGGCTGAGCGTGCTGAGCGATGCGGATTTCCTGCTGGAAACTGCGATTACGCTGGCCCCGGAGCATTTGCAGCTGCGGATTGATTATATTCAGGTGCTGCGGAAGCGGCAGAAATATGCCGAGGCGCTGAAGCAGGCGGAATTCCTGTATGAAAAAGATCCAGGCAGCCCGACTTTTCAGTCTCTGCTGGCGATTGAATGCATGCATGCCGATGAGCTGGATCGCTCGCTCGAGCTGTTTGAAACGGTTCTGAAACAGCGTCCAAATGATCTCGCGACCCTGACCTCGCGCGGACATGCGCTGAAAACTTATGGCCGGACAGACGATGCGATTGCGTCTTACCGGAAGGCGGTCGAGACGGACCCAAGGCATGGTGATGCCTGGTATGGTCTGGCGAATCTGAAAACCTATGAATTCAGCGCTGGCGATCGGGCGATTATGGCGGAAACGCTGAAAGGGTCTGATTTGTCGGTCATGGCGCGGGTTCATATCTGTTTCGCGCTCGGCAAGGCGTGTGAAGATGCGGGCCAGTATGACGCGGCGTTTGAAGCCTTTCGGGACGGGAATGCGCTGAAAAAGCGAGAGGCGCGCTATACCTCCGAGCAGATGGACAGCGAATTCCAGCTGCAGAAAAAATACTGCACAGCGGAGCTGTTCCGTGCGCGGAGTAATGTGGGTCATGATGCGCCGGATCCGATTTTCATTCTCGGTCTGCCGCGTGCGGGCTCGACCCTGCTTGAGCAGATCCTCGCCTCGCACAGTCAGGTGGATGGCACGCTCGAGCTGCCGAATATCCTGTCCCTCTCGCATCGCCTGCGCGGCCGCAGCATGCTGTCGGACCGGGAACGGTATCCGCGCGTTTTGCATGAGCTGCCGGATGAGGATTTCGACAAGCTGGGACAGGAGTACATTGAGACCACGCGCGTACACCGGGCGGACGCGCCGTTCTTTACCGACAAAATGCCCAATAATTTCCGGCATATCGGGCTGATCCACATGATCCTGCCGAATGCGAAAATCATCGATGCCCGGCGCAATCCGCTCGATTGCTGCTGGTCGGGCTTCAAGCAATTATTCGCTGAAGGTCAGGAATTCACCTATGGGCTGGAAGAGATCGGGCATTATTATCGCGGCTATGTCGATCTGATGGATCACTGGCACAGCGTGCTGCCGGAAGGGCGTATTCTGAAAGTTCAGCATGAAGATGTGCTGGATGATCTGGAGGGCCAGGTTCAGCGCATTCTTGAGTATTGCGGGCTTCCATTTGAAGAGGCTTGCGTGAATTTCCACAAAACCGACCGCGCGGTTCGAACGGCAAGTGCACAACAGGTTCGGCAGCCGATCAACCGGTCAGGGCTTGAACAATGGCGCCCCTATGAGGCACATCTTGATCCATTGAAAGAGGCGCTGGGTCCTGCGCTTCAGAATTACTGAGCGCGTTTCATGTCCGAACGGTCCACCCAGGCGCTGATCGCCATCCGGCAGATTCAGCGAAAGATTGAACAATCCTCGCGCCAGTTGGCAAAGACGGGCGGCCTGACGCCCTCTCAGCTTAAAGTGCTCCAGATGCTGGCCGAACGGAATGAAGAATTGTCGGTTGGCTGGGTGAGTGACCAGACCCGGCTGAAAGCAGCAACCATCACCAGTCTGGTCGACCGGTTGGAAGAGCGTGGCATGGTCAGCCGCAGACGGTGTGACACTGACCGTCGGCGGGTCTGGATCGCGATTGAACCCGCAGGGCTTGAAGCGCTGAATGTGACACCGGATTATTTGCAGGAAGTGTTTGAGCGCCGGTTTGAGAAGCTTGAAGACTGGCAGAAATCCATGCTGGTGGCCTCGCTTGAACTGACGACGCGTCTGCTCGATGCGGAGAATATCGACGCTGCGGCCATTCTCGACCTTAGCAATCTGATCGAAAAGGCCGATGAGTAGGGTGTGCCTTGAGCGCTGTTTTTAATCATTTATTTTGGTTTGTGCTTTACTTACTAATTATTTAGTTGAATGACGGAGCCGGTCGTGAGACTTAGCATCTACTAAGGAATTGGTAGATGGCTCGAAAACGTAATACTCAGCTGACAGACGCCGAACGCCGCATCATGGATGTGTTGTGGGAGAAGGGCGAAGCCAGCGTGTCGGATGTGACCGATGCGCTGAAGGATCAGCATGACCTCGCCTACACCACTGTGCTGACCACAGTACGGATCATGGCCGAGAAAGGCTATGTCGATTTCCGCAAAGAGGGGCGGGCGCATGTCTATCGGCCTCTGATTTCTGAGAGTTCGGCCCGGCAGACGGCGCTTGGTGCGGTGGTGAGCTCGTTTTTTGGCGGCTCACCAAAACGGCTGGCACAGCATCTGGTCGAGAATGAAAACCTGACACTTGAGGATATTGAGGCGCTGCGCGCTGAAGTGATCCGGCGCGCGGACAAGGGGGATGAGGGGTGATGGCGAACTGGCTGAATATTGTTGGCGTTGTGGCCCTTGAAGTGTGTCTGTTCGCTGGTCTGGTGCTGGCTTTTGACCGGTTTGCACCGACCCGCTGGGTGAGAGAACGGCACAATCTGGCGCTGGCGGGATTTATTCTGCTGCCCGTATTGTTTGTCTTTGCGAGCCTGCCAAAAACCGCTGAGCCTGTGCCGGCTAGTTTTATCTCGGCCTCTGAAAGCCGGATGATGGCGTATAAGCCGTCTTCGCCTGTGGCCAGAGAGCAGGCGTCTGTGCCGGTTGCCATGACAGACCGCGCGTTTGAGCCCGCGGCCACGCAGAGTGCGACCTTGCCATGGCTCGAGATTGCCCTGGCCAGCTGGGTTGGCGGCTCGATGCTGATGCTGATCCGTCTGGTGCAGGATATGCTGCAGCTGAACGGGCTGCGGGCGCGGGCGAGGTCTGTACGCGCACCGGCGGGACTTCGTTTGTCGCGGGACGCGGATATTCGCCGGAGTGATGAGATTGATGCGCCGATGGTGGCGGGTTTGTTTCACCCGGCCATTCTTCTGCCGGAGGATTTTTGCTTCGAAGGGCATGCGAAATGCGTGCTGGAGCATGAAATCGCACATATTCGACGCCATGACGCCTGGACGGAGCTGTTTCTTCGTCTGACGCTGTCCGTCTTCTGGTGGGTGCTGCCGCTGCATGCGCTGCATCGGATTGTGCGCCGGACCCGCGAAACGCTGTGTGACGAACGCGCGGTCGATGTGACCGGAACCCCAACGGCGCTCGCTCACGCGCTTCTTGATACTGCGACACGGGTGACGCGTGTCCCCTCTTTGGCGCTTTCCGCCACAGCAAGCCGGTCTGCGCTTTCCTCGCGCATCGACCATCTGACATCAACCGACGCAACGCCCGGAAGGAACCCGTTTATGCGTATACACTTTGTCCTGCCCGCCCTCGCACTTGTCGCCTACGCGGCGACCCCGCAAATGGGCGAAGCCCGCGAAAAAGACCAGGTCATCCAGGTTCAGCAAGACGCTGATGAACTGAAAGGCGGGCAACGCCACATTCACGTCTATCGGGATGGGGATTTCGACTTCAGCGAGCTGGAAGCGCGTCTGGAGGATATGGATTTCTCTGAGCTGGAAGCCCGGCTTGAAGGCCTTGGCGCTGAGATCGACGCCAAAATGGCTGAGATGGATTTCACCGCATTTGAAGCGCGGATGGAGGCGCTTGGGGCGGAGATTGAAGCCAGGATCGCCAGCAAGGATTTCTCTGAATTTGAGGCCCGGATCGATGCAATGGATTTCGCCACGATTGAAGACCGTCTGAATGCCGAAGAGCTGGCACTCCTGAAAGCGGACATGGCGGCGCAGGTCATTGAATTGGAAATTGAAAAGCTCGCCGAACTTGCCGAGCTGGAGAAGATGATTGAGTTGGAAGTTCTCTCCAAGCTGGAAGGCCTGAAGGAGCTGGAAGACCTGGCGAAACTGTCAGAGCTCGCAGCGCTCAAAGCTCTGAAGGACATGCCACGTGCACCTCACGCGCCAAAGGCCCCTCATCCGCATGAAGCGGTCGAGCCGCCTGAGTGGGAGCGGAACTGATCTCACCAGAGCTGCCGACAGGATAGTCTGTCGTTCAACGCAAACAAAGGGCTTCCCGGAATCGTGATTTTCGGGGAGCTCGCTTCCCTCGTTATGGGGTGGCGTTTAAGCCGATATGCCCTTACCCTTTGGTCATAAATAAACAATCAAGACTGAATGGGTAGGAAGCATGACAACACTCAAATCTTCGATTCTGGCACTCCCTCTGCTGGGGGCTGCGCTTCTGGCCGGAGCCAGCTGCACCACGTCGTCGAGCATTTCGCCGACTGCGCCGGTGAGCGAAACCGTTGAGATATCTAAAGGGATGGTTCGCGGCGAAAGCATCACTTAAAACGGCAAAACAGCGCTCATCTTTCGCGGGATTCCATATGCGGCCCCGCCTGTGGGCGATCTGCGCTGGAGAGCGCCGGAGCCGGCTGAAGCATGGGATGGTGTGCTGGATGCAACCGAATGGCCAAATCGTTGTCCGCAAGGCGAAAGCAGCATGGGCGCGGGCGGTCCGATCAGCGAAGACTGTCTCTATGTCAATGTTGTGACGGCAGCTGAGACAGCCGGTGAGAAACGCCCGGTGATGGTGTTCTTCCATGGCGGTGGCCTGACGAGCGGTACAGGTAATTCCACCACGTTTAACCACCCGATGCTGTCGACCAAGGGCGTTGTGACAGTCACGGTGAACAGTCGCCTTGGCCCGATCGGCTATCTGGCGCATCCCGAGTTGAGCGATGAGACGGACTATAATTCCGGCAATTACGGCACGCTTGACCTGAAAGCCTCTCTGGAATGGGTGCGGGACAATATTGAAGCCTTTGGCGGCGATCTGGACAATGTCACTATCTTCGGTGAGTCCGGTGGCGGCACGAAAACCATCTCGCAAAAGGCCACTCCGATGGCGCGGGATTTGTTCGATGCTGCCATTGTCGAGTCCGGTTCGGCGCTCGTCTCCGAGCAGCGGATCACCATGCTGGATGATTCTGAAGCCAAGGGTGAAGAACTGGCGGCAGAACTCGGTGCCGACAGTCTCGAAGCCATGCGTACTGCGAGCTGGCAAGACATTATCAAAGCCGGTGATGAAGTTGGCTTCCGGGCCAATGTTGTGGTTGACGGAAATGTTCTTCCGAAGCCGGTCAGCGAGATGTTCGCCAATGGCGAGCAGGCGCAGGTGCCTTTGATTGTGGGCGCGAATGAAGGCGAGTCTTCGCTGACCTCGAGCGTGCCATTAATGGGCAATCTGCACTCTGCTTCCGGGGCACCAACCTATCTGTATAACTTCACGCATCTGCCAATGGGCTGGCGCGATGAAGAAGGCTGCGTCGCGTTTCACGGGCTGGAGCTGACCTATGTGTTCGGCGCCGTGCCAAATGGGCTGCAATCCCGGACCACGCAATTCCTGGCCGGATCTGGCGGATGTTCTGTGAAAGTGCCGGCCCATGACGATCAGGATTTGTGGCTGGCGGAACGTGCGGCGGAAATCTGGGCGAGCTTTGCCAAGGATGGCAATCCGAGCGTGCCGGGCCTGATTGACTGGCTACCATATGGCGAGCAAGACAATGTCTATCTCGACATCGGTATTCCGCTGGAGATGAAGGACAATATTGAAGGCTCGTATGTGCGCCCGAATGTTGAAAATCCGCGCTTCTGATCCGCTTGAACACGATCTGAAACGGCGCCTTCGGGCGCCGTTTTTTGTTCTGTCAGATGTCTGAGAAGATTGCCGGGTGATGGACGGTCAAGGGCGCGTTTCAGGATGCGAGAGGGACATCGAGCTCTGTCAGCAGGTGATGGAGGTTCCTGACAGAAATATCGTCTTTATGGAGGCAGCGCGATATTCGGGCGTCGATCGCGTGTGTGCCGAAATCCTCTGGTATTGTGCCACTCAGGAGGACAATGGGCGTTCCCGCATCAACGCCTGACAACAGAACCAATGAGTCGCGGAAATCATAAGTTGGCGGGACAAAATGATCGAGGAAGATGAGATCATAGGCCGGAGACTCCCTCAGGTTTTCCCGCGCCGACTCCACGTCCTGACAAAAAACGAAATTGGATGGGGCACAGCCCATTGCTGTTAACAGAGTTTTGAAAATAACGCCCATTGAAGAATGGTCGTCAATCAGCAGAATTCTGTCCAAAGTAAGAACCGCCCCGTCGGCAAGTTGGTAAGGGTTGTGCTATGCTTGAAAAGTTATCATAAATCGAAAACTATAAACAGAGTCTTGTATGCGCGAAAACAAAACCGAAAACACGGCGCCGTCACTTGACGGGATCACTTTTCCAGTTTCCGAACAGAACGCTGCACGACTTAACAGAGTTGCGTTATAGTCCAGTCTTGTTGGTGTTATTACAGCAAAACTCTTGTTTTCGGCGGCTGGCGATATTGTCGATTTTGAATATCTCACCGCGAACCGGACGTTAAAACAGACGCAAGGGATGGATCCCGGGAGGTGATCGGCAAGACCATGCTGGAAGTCTTTCCGGAGCTGCGCGACCATTTCACCTTCCCTTATTATTGTGAAGTGGCGCGTACGGGTGAAGCGATGACCCGACCCGACCCCGATTATATCCTGATTACTTTCGTCGAGGTCCCCGAGACAATTCGTATTATGGATGCTCTGGCGGATTTAAACCATCTTTCAGGCACACCCGTTGATCTGGACGCCTATATTTGCGGAGCGATGGAGATTGGATGTCGGACCTTCAATGCGACCCGGGCCTTCCAGCTGAATCTCAGAGACCAGGGCTATAGCGTCGTCCGGCAGTATGGACAGCAGCAAGCTGCCGAAATGAAGAAACCGCTTCCGATGGAAGTTGTTCGAGCGCTTGGCGATAAAGGTCGTGCGGCAGGCATCCGAAATATTTTCGAGGAGTTTGAGCTTTCTGCAGAGAGCCAAACAGAATTGACATATAACAGCATCATCGCGGCACCGTTTTCTGTGGACTCGCAAAATTCAGGCGCGCTGGTTTTTTGTTTTACATTGGCCCGGACGCGAGAACCCACACCTTCGGAACTCAAACTTGTTCGCACATTGTCCGAAGCGATCGCTGCGCGCATCCGGTTTGATGCTGCGGCGAAAGCCTGGAACAACGAAATGAAGATCGGCAGCGCTTTGCCAGCCTCGTATCGCACGATCTGAAGGCGCCTTTGCGGTCTATCCGGCTATTGTCAGATATACTGACGGATTATCTCACAGATGATCAGCAAGCCGAGACGATTATTCTGGAAATCCAGAACAATGCCGATCAGGCGCAAAGCATGATCAAGTCACTTCGGGATTTCTCGCGACTTGGCACATCCGGGCTCCAGCTGGAATCGGTCAATCTCAAAAGCGTTGCTGACGGTTGTATCAACCGGCTTGCGGTCGAATTGGAAAAAGCAAAGGCAGAGATCGAGGTCAGCGAAATGGGCAATGCGCTGACTGACCGAACGCTTCTGTCACAGGTTTTCAGTAATCTGATTGAGAACGCCTTGAAATATTCGGCCCGGAGCGATCTCAAAATCCGGATCAGCGCAGAACAAATAACGGATAACGGTCTTCTGGTCTCGGTCTGCGATAATGGAGTGGGGATTGATGAACGTTATGCGGAGCGGATTTTCGAACTGTTTCGTCGCGTTCCTGGCAGTCATGAGAATTCGGAAGGCGACGGGGTCGGCCTCGCAACGTGCCGAAAACTTGTGGAGTGTCTGGGGGGGCGCGATCTGGCTGGACACGACATTCCAGTCCGGCGCCCGGTTTTGCTTCACCCTGCCGGAAATGGTTTAGATGCTGAGGAAGAGAACATGAAAAACGCTTTCCTTTTGCTCGTTGATGACAGTGATCTCGATGCGCGCCTGATGACGATGGCATTGCAACAATCCTATCCGGAACTGACCGTTCAGCGGGCTCATGACGGTGAGACCGGCCTCGACGCGCTGGAGTCCCTGACGCCGGACATGGTCGTGCTGGATATATCCATGCCGGGTCTTGATAGGTTTCAGGTGCTCGACCGGATCCGGGAGAATGAAAGAACCTCAGCCATGCCGGTTGTGATGTGCTCGAATTCGGACTCACCTCAGGATGTGCTGCGCAGCTACCGAAAGCATGCCAATTCTTATGTGCAGAAGCCAGATAGCCGGGCAGGGTATGATGCGCTTGCATCATCGCTGACGCAATTCTGGTTTGATCAGGCCGAATTGCCTGAATAAATCGTCGATTTTTTCTTGTAGCGCCGCAGCAGACCTTCCGTTGGGCTTTGTCCGGCTGCAGGAGCGTGCTCTCGCGGCGTGCGGGGATAACTCGGACTAAGCCCTATGTTTCCGGACATCATCCTGGAAAACGAGAGCGAGTAGAAGCGAAATCGGAGAGCTCACAATTAGCAACCTGATGCACAAATTGTTCCGAGAGATGCGGTGCTTTTTTCTGGCATAATTCTTCGAAAATTTGATCCCCCGGATCAAATTTTCGAACGAAGTTCGACTGCGAAGAATGGTGGGCGGTACTGGGATTGAACCAGTGACCCCTACGATGTCAACGCAGCAAATATTAACGTAAACATCTGTTTTTATTTGATAAAAGAATTAATGCGCAAAACCTGTACAATCCACCTCTCATGGAGATACGTCTGGCTTTGCGCATTAGCGTCGTTCAGGCCTGAGCCTTGCGGAATGTCTTTGATCGATCTTGCTGAGCTTCAAGCAACACGTCGTCCAGTGCGCCCTCTTTAACCGCATTGATGAGAACTTCAATTGTCTCAGGAAGCTTTTCGCGTTCGCCAACATCGATGGTCGTTTTGCCTTTGCCCAGATCAATCGCTTTGTTGCCATAGCGCAGTTCCAGATACCAAATACCTTTGATGTCGTGCCAGAACCAGCGTCTGACGCGTTTGGGTTCCTGCCGCGCCACTCGTTGACCTGTTGTTGGATCATTCACGAACACTTGCTGCATCTTCACATACGGCTCGCCCGCAATATCGGCTTTAGCAATCTCGAGCTGTTCTTCGAGACGGGTACAGAGCTTGTTGCGGACAACTTGCTCTGGCTGTTCAACGACCTTTGTGCGTTTCGTGGAACTCAGTTTCAGCTTTGAGAGTGTGGACACTTTAATCTCCTTTGGTGGTGTCCAAAGTCGATAAGTCCGCTACAGACGAAGTCGATCAGAAATTAAATCGAGCCGCGAGGGAATTAGAGCGGTTCATTTCATGACTTTGTTCCAGTCAATGTCGTACCCAACGGCATCTAATTCTCGGCTCAGGCTCTGTTTCCAGGCTCCTGCTGCATCCATGTTTTCCCAAACAACTCCAGCGAAGTCGCTAGGTATTTCCAGATCGCCTCGCTTCAGGGCGCACACGCGCTCTCTCGAAAGTTTGCCGATAAAATACCCTAACTCGAGCAGAACGTTTTGCCGTGCTCTTGGCTCGAGCTCTCCGCCCATTCTGCAGCCTTGATCATCAGGCGTAAGCAGCACAATGGCAAAGCCAACGTCGCTGTTAGCTTCTACCTTTTCAATAACGGTTCGACCGCGATTGGCTTGCTCATGCAGTATGATTGGTTCGAGACCGATATGAGAAATAAAACGCGCCACCATCTCACGTGCTTCACCATCATGACCATGAACGATGAAGATTTTTTCTGAGAGAGGCATCTTCAAACGTGTTTCCGGTCTGCCATTTTGCTGGACGAAAGTTTTGTAGTCTCTTGCAAAAGGGATAATGATTTGACTGGTGACTGCGTTTACGCCGTCCATAATTTTGCTGCTTGGGTCGAGATATCTGTGGCCGAAATCTGCCATTTCGTCTGGGTCTGCTGCGAAGCGCAGGATCAGTTGTAGACAAAGCCCGATCTCTTGGACTTTGTCATCTGGCCAAACCAGAGAGGCACTCCCAATCATGCTTCCACCGGTTGAGGCGCTTTCTGAAAGGAATTTATCTAGATCGCCTTTAGCAATGAGTTGATCATTTATTGCTGATAAGTCGGGGTGTTGAAGAAGTTTCGCAAGCGTCTTCAGAGGTCGTGAATAGGTTTGTAGTTTTGCTCGTTGCAGATCAAGAACGGCGATATTGATCTGCTCAAACAAATCGTCACTCGTGCTCACGAGGCACCGCCTTCCAAACGAGCTTGTGCCGCTTTTTCCAAGATGCCCTCTCTGTAGCTCTGCTTCATTTCTTCAGCCAGTGGTCCAATTATGGGGTTGGAATGATATCTCCCGACCTTTTCATCGATTATTTTCTCGATTTCGCAGATGGCAGCGTCAATGCTTTCAGGGTCATTTGGATTGAAGGAGACTGAGCCTAGCTCCCCGTCGAGATTTTCGAGCGCGCGTTGGGCGTCTTTGAGGTTTCTTTGCAACTTATCAAATCCAGTAATTTTCATCACGGCATTTTTTCTCAGTCATTGCTGTCGTGGAGAGCAGAAGACAGCATTAGCGATTGTCAATATTTGACCTCGCAGCCACAATCACAAGAAGAGAGGGGATGCAATCGGTGGAAAAGTAGAGAAATACCGCTCTCCTCTAACGATTTAGAGGCGCGCAGCGATGTGAAGTTCAATTTTCTGTATCGTCGAACGCAGTACAGCAGAGTGGTCGAAGGTAGTGCCGTGTAGGAAGGTGTAAGTATTGTGGTCTGCCATTGACCGTATCTGAGAAGCCAGGCGCTTTGATAATCGCAGATAAACGGTGATCGCTGCATCGCGCTGAGTTGAGCGTAGAACCGAAAAATAACTCTTAGACTTGCCCAGCCATTTTTCAGAGAATTCGTACTGTGTTTTTACCAGATTTATCCGGTTTAATTGGGTGTATATGTCTTCAATCAACCGATTTTAACCTCCTTAATCTCGTGTGCGCTTCGCCATATATTTAGCGAATTAGCGCGGTCACAATGAAGGTTGGATCGGAGTAGTTGCGGAGTCAGGGGCTGTGTATATCGATTTAGCATATGACTGAAGCGACCAATGATGGACGCATTGCGCCCATCATTAGTGTTTGCTTCGAAGGCCGTCTTACGCTGCCTGTTCGTCTTTGCTCTCGGTCGCTGGTTCGGTCGGTTTCGAGATAACTTTTCGTTGTTGTTTGTGCGTTTGGACTGTTCGGTTGGCGTCTTCTCTTTCAAAAAGCGTTTTCCCCAACTCCATCTTGAATTCGTTGACCAATCGTTCGTTCGCCACGGCCTCGTAAAGTTCGACTGTCCCGTCGCTATTTACGTGACCCAAGACCACGACGTCGCAGTTATGCCTTGAAGATTGATCGCCCAAACTGATTTTCACCGGGGTCCGGATGGAACGGAGTTTCTCATTGGCCAAAGGAGTGTACTTGTCCCCGTTGTCATCCGACGATGGTTTTGCGCCAAGACGTATCGCTTCGATGCCGCCTTCGTTTTCAATCCACTCCGCAAGTTCGGCTGAGCCAATGCCTGCTGAGTTGGCCGCCTCCAGTACCCGGGTATATGCACTCCAGCGCGTTTTCAGTGAAGGGAAGCAAAGCCGAACCACTTTCGCCCTCATTGATGCCTGGCCGTTTAATCTGACATTCTCTTTCTTGAGAAGTTCATTGAGTTCAATCCTGTATGCGTGATTGTCCTGAATTTCCTCGCAGAGATTCATACAGCTTGTCAGGAGTGAGTACAGTTTTGTGTTCGCTGCCCTTAACTCGGTGACAACCCATGAGTCAGCAAGTTTTGCGATGCTTGATACTTTCGCCTCAAGCGTTTCATTATTTACAATGTTTGACATAATAAAACTCCTCTGTTTTAATGCATGCACTTGATTGTGCGACTGCTATGTCATTGCTCCCAAATATTGTGAGCTGGCAGCGCTCAGCGAAACTTGTGCCAAATTTCATATAAATCGTCGGATAGTTCATAAGTATCTGAATGTATTATTTAAAATGGTTCCTCATGCAGTTGAGGTCCGTTCGATGGTATTCGTTTCGTTTTAGGAAATGATGTTTCGTCTGTATCAGTTCGAAATCTTCATTGTTTCAATTTGAAACACCTCAAGTAAATAAAACTTACCCATTGCATGGCTCGGAGAACCTGCATTCTATGTGTGAGTGGTCATGACGCGATTGCTGTTCTTAGCGTTGCACCGAGGCAACCGCGCCAATTCTCAGCTCACGAACTAAGTGCTGCTGAAGACGGCATGCTCGAAATTCCGGAAAATGTCCTTAGTGACATAGTCAATGACACCTCGTTTTCGAGTTATGGGAAGCACTCTGATACTGCCTGCGGGCACAAGGTAATTCCAGGCAGTCTCAGCTATCTCTTCAAATGCAATCTGAGTGCGCGTGAGGGCAGGTCGCACAAGCAGATGGTAATGTATGTTGGTTTGGATGTGCTCAGGAAACGCAAAGAAGAGCGTTCTGTCGCTTTTCTCTCGTTTGGCCCATTTCGGCCCCAGCAAAGCCCTGTCTACGCGTGCATGCCAGTCTCTGAGCTTTCTATGCGCCAGTGATACTGAGCGATCCTCATTGAAGACCAGCGTCACAAAGTGTGAAACAGGCTGATCGTGCAGGAACTTTTTGAATTCCAGTTCGACTTGCTTTTGCTGAGTTTTCGATAAAACCATCGTACATGTCCCTTAGTTCGTTTGCCATGTATTTAGTTTTTTTCGGATTTCTCAGGTCAAACGTCGGGTTGTACCAAAACACCGATTGTCGGTCGGTTTTATTTTTGTTAATCGCAGTAAATTACTTTGTCCGATAAAAATCGGATTGGGCAGATGAGACTGATAATGGTTAGTTCAGCTAAGCGCTTGTCATTTTGCGCCATGGTGATGTGTGTACTGTCGGGATGTTCGACGGTTTCCGACACATTTGCGCCTCTGAGCGACGAGCAGGCTCTCGCCATACGAGAGAATTGTGGCTTGATACCCGTCTCGCTGATCACAAGTTCAGAAAGTCCGATGAAGCGCAAATATTTTCGGTGCAAACGTGAAACAATGGATGAGCTTGAACAGAGCAATGAGAGTGCCACGTCCTGACAGTAACTGAGAGGGTGGTTAGATCGAAAAGGCGTGTATCCGTGAAAGATACAGAACTGAAACTGGGAGACCTTGAGGTTGCTACGCTTGAGGCGGTGTGGTCGGCAGGCGCGCTCGATGCGCGTCAACTTCACGCCCGTATCGGCGCACAACGGGGAATTTCGCTTCAGACCGTTCAGTCCACTTTGGAGCGCCTGTTCAAGAAGTCGGTCCTAGTGCGAGAAAAAGTCTCACATGCCTATGTTTATTCGCCGCGCCTCAGCCGTGAAGAAGTCATGGCAAAACTTGTCAGTGACACATTGAGCCGGTTTGGAGACAATCGCGCAGATGGTCTGCTCGCGGCGTTCTCAGGTCTTACAGAAACTGCCGATGAAGACGTGCTGGCCACACTTGAGGCTATGATTACCGAACGCAAAGCCAAGCGCGTAGACGGAGGCGCAGCATGAATATGCTCTCAGACCTCTGGATAGGTGTTATCGCAGGCACGCTGACAGTCTTAGCACTTTCTCTAGTCATGAGAGTCGTCCTCGCGCCAATGCATGCTGGCGTCAGTTGTCTGAGTGCCAACGCACGCAGGATTGTTATTCCGGCCTTGCTCGTGCTTCCCGCTGTAGTGGGCACTACACTCGCCATAATCATGGCCGTGTCAAACCATCATCTGCCCTTTGATCTGATGGCGCATCATTGTCATTCTGATGCCGTTGGTTGTTCAGCGCATGGGCGTGTTTCAGACTATTTGCCTCTTACAGCAATCGGGGCCGGACTTCTGACAATTTTCCTGTCGTGGACACTGTTTGGGATGGTTGAAAAGCTTCACGCAATTGTCGAGACAAATCAGCGTCTACAAAGAACCGTTTCCGAACGGCTGAACACCGCTTTCATTCTGAACGTTGAGACTCCGCTGGCCTTTTGTGCGGGCCTTTTCATGCCGAAGGTCTATATCTCCAAAGGTCTGGCTGAACGCCTGTCAGCTGATGAACTCGAAATGGTTCGACTGCACGAGGCCAGTCACATCAGGGGACGAGATTTGCTGGTTCGTTTCATCGTATCGCTTCTCTCCTTTGGTCAATTTGGCAGAGTGCGTTCTTCGCTCATGGCGGCACTTGTTCGCGCTCAGGAAGAGGTTTGCGACCAGCAGGTAGCACGCCAGTATGGTCGGGTTGAAACCGCCGAAATGTTGGTCAAGGTTCAGCGCCTAAGGCAGTCATGTTCAGGCCTGTCTCCTCAAGTCCTGGCCGCCGTTGACCATGGCGATATCGGTGCTCGCACTCTGGCACTGCTGTCATCAGAACAGGCTTGCTCAAGAACCACCAAAATCATCATTGCCGTCGCGGCACTGGGGCTTGCCTTCGTTCTATTGCTTGCCTCCGAGCCACTGCATCACCTCATTGAAACTCTCTTTCTTTCGTTGAAAGGCTGAAACGCATGACAAAGACCGAAGCCATTCGTGCGAATAGAATACCGACCCTTAATCGGTTTTTTACTGCTCTCCTTTTGTGCGCGGCGATTGTTCCGGTCGCGAATGCGGAGACATTCTCATTGGATGATGCAATCAGCGCGGCACTTTCGAGAGCCGATGTAGAGACGGTTCTTTTGGCGGAAGTTGATGCAGCTGAGGGGCGTCGTATCACAGCTGGAACACGCCCGAATCCGGTGCTGGGTCTGGACCGTGAAGGCGTAGATGGATTTTCAGGTGATGGCTCTGAAACCATTCTGAGTGTCGAGCAGAGTTTTGATTTCTTCGGTCGTCGGAAACTCGCAATATCTGGCGCAGATGCTGACATCAGGGCGGCGCAGACCGGCGCAATTGCCGAGCGTGCCCACATTTCATCAACAGTCACTGAAGCGTTTTATGGCGTCGTATACGCTCAATCTCAGCTGGATATCGAAACCACGTACCGAGACCAGCTGTCATCGCTTCTGCAGAACACTCAGACACGCCTCGAAGCCGGTGATGCAGCCCAATATGATGTGGAGCGTATTCGGCAGGCTGCATTGAATGCAGACGTATCAGTTAGCCGGGCTGAAGCAAATCTGCTCAGCGCTGAAGCTGAGTTTGAAGCGGTTACCGGTTTGATCTTCTCTTCAGAACAAGACCGTCTAGTCGGCGAGCTTCTGCCTGACACGACTGTTCAGGACATTCTTCTGACAGGCAATTCTCCCTATCTGGATCGCTTGCAGGCCGAGGCGGATGCCGCCGCCGCGAGAGAGCAAATGGCGGGTATTGTTGCCCCTGAGGTGACGATTGGTGCCGGTGTTCGCCGGATAGATGGCCCGTTTGATGAGACCGGCATTTTGCTTGGCGTTCGCGTCCCTCTACCTTTGTTTGATCGCAATCAGGGTGCTTATGAGACGGCCTTAGCAGAGCGCCGATCTGCCGAAGCCCGCGTCCGTCTTGAAGAGCGGCGCATTCGTGCTGAGGCTGAAGGCCAGCTTCAACGCTATGACGCTCTTCTGACAGCGGCTCAGACTTATGATGCGAATGCACTCAGCTCATCTGAAGAGCTACGCCGCATTGCCCTGGCGTCCTATACGGGTGGTGAGATCGCCGTCTTTGAAGTGATTGACGCCCTTCAGACTGCACGCGATGCGCGCCTTCAATATCTCGAACTTCAGCATGATGCCCGTTCAGCGCTCATTGCTCTGACAGCACTCTTCCCGGAGATCAGCCAATGAACACCCGCCTCAAATACATTGTCTCCTCGCTCGCCCTGAGCCTTATGCTTACAGCATGCGGCAACTCAACACATCAGCATGCAGAAGGTGATGATCACGGACACGCCCATGACGCAGACGGCGGACACGCCGAAGAAGATGATCATGGACACGGTCATGGTGGCGGTGTTGTCGTCACGGATTTCTCCGAAACGGCTGAGCTGTTCGTAGAGTTTCCGCCTCTGGCTGTCGGTCGAGAGTCTGAGTTTGCCGCACACTTTACTCGCCTTGATACCTTCGCAGCCGTCGATGTAGGCGAGGTCATTGTGCGCCTGACTGGCGGCGGTTTGGCTGATGAGGTTTTCCGCATCGGACCATCAGACACAGCGGGCATTTTCAGACCGGTTGCGAAACCTGCCAGCGCCACGGTTCGCCGCGTGATCGTCGAACTCGTCACAGATGATTTCACGTCGCGCCACGATCTGGGTGAATATCAGGTGTTCCGCACAGAAGCGGAAGCCGATGCTTCTCTGCCTGAGGAAGACGAAGACGCGTCACTCATTCCATTCCTGAAAGAGCAACAGTGGAAAGTCGATTTTGCCACTGCGCAGGTATCTGAACAGACGCTGTCTCAGTCGATCCGCGCACCGGGCCTAATCTCTGTTCCGCCTAACTCAGAAGCACGAATTGCCGCGAGTGCAGACGGCCAGATTGCGCCCATTGGATCAGGCTTTCCAGACCTTGGCGACACCGTGACGCGCGGCCAGTCTCTGATCCGTATCACGCCTCGTCTAGGCGGTGATCTCGACATTGCGTCACTCGTGGCCGAACAAAGAAGCGCGCAGGCTGCATTTGAAGCCGCCCGGACTGAGCGTGAGCGTGTTGAAGGCTTGCTTGCAGCGGGTGCCGTGCCGCAACGCCGTGTGGACGAAGCTCTGACAGCTGAACGACAGGCCGAAGCACGTCTCAACGCTGCGCAGAGCCGCGCAACTTCCGCAGGTGGCACGTCAGGTGTCGTAATCCGGTCCCCGATTGATGGTCATATCACC
Source organism: Ponticaulis sp. (assembly GCA_002692725.1). Lineage (GTDB taxonomy): Bacteria > Pseudomonadota > Alphaproteobacteria > Caulobacterales > Hyphomonadaceae > Ponticaulis. The sequence goes on from NZLU01000039.1 coordinate 372,139, forward strand.
GAAGTTAGCGTGTCTCCGGGTGGGTTTACATCATCTGGCGATACGCTGTTCCGCGTCACCGATGATACGCGCCTTCGCCTGACGGCTCGTGTGGCCGAGGCCGACACAGCTGAACTTGGGTCTCCAACAGGTGCGTGGTTCCGCTTTGCCGGTAGTGATCGGGTTTATGATCTATCCGAGCTGAATGGCCGCCTTGTCTCTGCGCAATCAAGCATTGATCAGGTGACGCGTACCGCACCGGTGGTTTTCGAGTTTGACAATCCGGAAGGTACAATCCGTCCGGGTAGTGCTGTTACGGTCGGCGTGCAGACCAGCCAGATGTACACGCTTCCGGTTATTCCAGCTTCAGCCATTGTCGATGATGCCGGACAGGAAGTCGTGTTCGTCATGGCAGACGGTGAGAACTGGGAACGCCGTGTCATCCGTGTCGCGCTCCGAGAAGGCGATCAGGTCGCTGTGGCGTCTGGTGTTGAGCCGGGTGAATATGTTGTTTCTCGCGGCGCGTATCTCGTCTTCCTCGCAGCCTCCGGACCAGCCGAAGCCGGTCACGGTCACGCGCACTAGGAGTTAGGCTGATGATTACACAAACCGTCAGACTATCACTCGCACACCGCTTATTTGTGCTTCTCGCCGCATTGGCTCTGTTGGGCTGGGGTGTGTGGGAAACCTTGAAAATGCCGGTGGACGTGTTCCCGGACCTCACAGCGCCAACTGTTTCGGTGGTCACTGAAGCACATGGCATGGCGCCGGAGGAAGTGGAAACACTGATTACCTTCCCGATTGAGACTGCGCTGAATGGTGCATCCGGTGTGCGCCGTGTGAGGTCATCAACATCCGTGGGAAGCTCTGTTGTCTGGGTCGATTTTGAGTGGGGCACAGATATCTATCGCGCCCGTCAGATCGTTTCAGAAAAGCTTCAGCTGGTCCGTAGTACGCTGCCACCTGAATTACCGCCGCCTGTTCTCGCGCCGATTTCTTCCATCATGGGCGAGATTATGTTTATCGCGCTCCGGTCCGACCAGCATGATGCAATGGATATCAGAACTGCTGCCGACTGGACATTGCGTCGTCGTCTTCTGGCAACGCCCGGTGTGGCTCAGGTTATCCCAATCGGCGGTGATGTTCGTCAGTATCAGGTGCTAGTCGAGCCTGACCGTCTCGCTGCTTATGGCCTGACACTCACCGAAGTGACTGAGGCGGTCGCTGAGTCTAATGAAAATTCGTCCGCTGGATTTGTCGCGCAAGGTGGACAGGAATACCTCATCACCGGCGTGGGCCGTGCTCAGTCGGTAGCCGACATTGCTGGTACGCCTGTTGGTGTGCGTGATGGTGTACCGATCCTCGTCAGCGATGTTGCAAGTGTCGAAATTGGCCCAGCCATCGTGCGTGGCACAGGTGCTTATAACGGCGAAGCTGCGGTGATTATCGGCATTCAGAAACAGCCTGACGCCAACACACTTGAACTCACTGCTGCTCTCGATCAGGTGTTTGAGGAAGTTCAGGCGACATTGCCTGAAGGCATGACCATTCAGACCGAACTATTCCGTCAGGCCGACTTCATCACGATCGCGTTGGAGAACGTTAGTCATGCGCTACGCGATGGTGCAATTCTTGTGATCCTTATCGTGTTCGCCTTCCTCTTAAGCTGGCGCGCTACTCTGATCTCTCTTCTTGCGATCCCGCTTTCGCTCATCACGACAGTCCTTGTGATGAAAGTGATGGGCGCGACCATCAACACCATGACGCTAGGCGGTATGGCCATTGCGCTCGGTGCGCTCGTGGATGACGCGATCATTGTCGTGGAGAATGTCACTCGTAGGCTGAGAGAGAACTCCTCCAGCTCTAACCCGAAACCAACGCTGTCAGTTGTAGGCCATGCCACACGAGAAATTCAGGGCTCTATCGTTTTTGCGACCCTGATCATCATGCTGGTCTTCTTACCACTCTTCTTCCTCTCTGGTGTCGAAGGCAGACTGCTTTACCCGCTGGGCCTTGCCTATGTGGTGGCACTCGCCGCATCGCTTTTTGTTGCTGTGACGGTGACACCGGCATTGGCATCGCTTCTCATGCCGGGTGACTGGGCGGTGAAGACCTCCAAAGAGCCATGGCTCTCTCGAATGACGCAGAGCATTTACAAGCCGGTTCTGAACTTCTGCCTCGGCAAATGGCATGTGCTCTCTGCTCTGTCGCTTGGTGGGCTTGTGGTATCTGGTATTTTCCTGTCCATGGCGGGCCGTTCCTTCCTGCCAGAGTTCAATGAAGGCAGTCTGACCGTCAGCGCTGTGACCTTGCCGGGTACGTCTCTGGAACAATCGGACCAGCTCGGCTCACGTGTTGAAGCCCTGCTTCTCGAACAGCCTGAAGTCGTCGCTACAGCGCGTCGGACGGGCCGCGCAGAACTCGATGAGCATGCTCAGGTGGTCAGCGCGTCAGAAATTGAAGTTGTGCTCCAGATGGGTGACCGGTCTATGGAGGCATTCCTTGCAGACCTTCGCTCATCCTTCACGTCTTTGCCGGGAATGAATGTAACGATTGGTCAGCCAATCTCTCACCGGATTGACCATATGCTGTCCGGGACACGCGCCAACATTGCGATCAAACTGTTTGGCCCGGACCTTTACGATCTGCGCCGTCATGCCGAAACCATACGCGGTGCTATTGAAGGCACTGAAGGCCTGGTGGACCTGTCGGTAGAACAACAAGCAGACCTTCCAACACTCACCGTCGATATCCGACGCGATGTGATTGGCCGCTATGGCCTCAACACAGGTGAAGTCGCTGAAATGATTGAGGCTGCTTTTGCCGGTGCCGAAGTCACACGCATTCTTGAGGGCAGCGCAGCCTTCGATCTGATCGTTCGTTATTCGGATGAAAACCGGGCGTCACTCGATGCCGTGCGTAACACGCGCTTTGTCACACCCACGGGTGCTGAAGTTCCGCTGCGGGCACTGGCAGATATCCGCCGTGACCGTGGACCGAATATGATCGCGCGCGAGAACGCAGCGCGTAAGATCGTCATCATGGGGAATGTGTCGGGCCGCGACCTTCTGAGCGTGGTTGAAGACATTCAGGCGACCATTGGAAGCGATGTCAGTCTGCCTGAAGGCTATTATGTGGAATTTGGTGGCCAGTTTGAAAGCGCCACGGAAGCCACAAATCGCCTGACTATCCTGTCTGTGATCGTCGTGCTTGGCGTGTTCATCCTGCTCTATATGGCATTCGACTCAGCGCGTGATGCCATGTTGGTTATGATCAATCTGCCGCTTGCCCTCATTGGCGGCGTGTCGGGTGTTTATCTCTCCGGGGGCATTCTGTCGGTTGCATCCATCATCGGCTTTATCACCCTGTTTGGCATTGCCACGCGAAACGGTGTGATGATGGTCTCACATATTCGCCAGCTTCAACTGGATGGAGATGAAACCGATATGCTGGAAGCGGTCAGACGCGGCGCAATGGAACGTGTGGTGCCGATTCTGATGACGGCTCTGGCCACCGCTCTGGCACTCATTCCGCTTGCCTTGCGCGCTGGTGAACCGGGAAGCGAAATCCAGTCGCCTATGGCCATGGTCATTCTGTGTGGCCTGACAAGCTCCACACTTCTGAATATGATTGTGCTTCCCGCTCTTTATGCGAAGTTCGGTGCTGCACCGAGCATCAAAACCAATTCTGAAACAGTGCTAACAAACGCCTGAGTTCAAGACTGACGTAAACTGAAAGAGAGACTGATGAAAACATCTGCCCTGTTTGCCAGCCTGAGTGCCCTTGCGCTCATCACAGCCTGTTCTCAGGATCACGATGCGACCCATGCAGACCATGACACGGTGGCAGACGACCATCACGAGGCTGATGATAACCACGGCGATGATCATGGGCATGATGAAGATCTTCATGAAGCGGGCGATCACCATGATGACGGCGATCATCACGCACACGATGACCAGCACTTTGCGACGCTTGGCTTTGCAATCGAGGCGTCTCCAGCGGTTGGCGCGCCGTTCAGTGTTGGCCTCATCCTGACCGATGCCGCCGGAAATGAACTTTCGGCGGCAGACCTCGATGACATCCATGGCCACAAGCTTCACGTCATGCTGGTGGATACCGGCCTCGAACAACTGGTCACGCTTCATCCCGAAGCCGATGATCATGGCGAGTTCACTATCGAGTTCACGCCTGAATATGGTCGCGAATATAAAGTGTTCGCGAACTATATTGTGACACCTGGCGAAGTCTCGCACGCTGACGATCATGGCCACGCTCATGATGACGACCACGGGCACACTCACGAAGAAGATGAGCATAGTCATGGCGGAGATGATCACGCCCATGACGATGGCGACGACCATGCGCACGATGATGATCATGCACACGCCGCCGATGAAAAAGCCGCTGGTTATACCCAAGCCACATCTTCACTGATCATCGGCACGGATAGTGTGGCCGCCCTGCCAACTGAAAACGTTCTCAGCATCAGTGAAGGAGATTTGACCTTCTCCCTGATGCCATCTGGTCCTGTGAAGGAAGGCTCAGGTGTAAACTTTGCCCTCAATGCATCCCAAGCAGACGGCACAGCATTCACCGACTTTGAACCCATCATGGGTGAACTGGCACACTTCGCGGCATTCGATGCGTCAGCAAAGAACATGTCTCATGGACACCCTGCAGGTGGCGGTGATGGCCTATCTGCAGAGCTGACATTTGCTGAAGCCGGACCCCACCGCGTTTTCGTATTGGTCAGTGTTTCGGGTGAAACGCTAACACTGCCTTTCACTGTTCAGGTGGAATAACGAAGCGATGATTTACCTCGCCATAAAGACGGCTTTGTCCGCGCTCATCATTGTGGCGATTTCTGAAATCGGTAAGCGCAGTCCAACTTTCGCTGCGCTCGTCGCTTCCCTGCCTTTAGTCTCATTGTTAGGGATGATCTGGCTCTGGCAGGATACAAAAGACACTGAACGCCTTGCATCTCACGCGGAAGCGACTTTTTGGTACGTCATCCCCAGTCTGCCAATGTTCCTACTGATCCCGTTTCTATTGCGCCATGGCGTTCCTTTTTATCTGTCTGTTTTTGCGGGGGTATTGTTGACCGCCGTCCTATATCTGGGTGTCTCACTGGTTCTCAAGCGCTTCGGTCTTGTAATCTGAACACCAACTTCCGAAACATCATATTTCGTACAAAACATTAGATTTGTGCGAAATCCTCCGTGATTGCAGGCGTTTTGCGTGCGGCACTCTCAGATCGACTTCATGAAATGTCACAATAGACTTTAGGTCGTTGCATTTTATGAGGTTTTATCATGGGGCAAGCCAAAGTTCTCACCGAACAAGAAATCAAACGTGTCCTGGCTGTGATCGCCGCAAAGCGTCATTCTGACCGCAATCGTGTCGCCGTCATGCTGTCGTTGTTGGCAGGAATGAGAGCTGGCGAAATTGCCGCTTTGCGTTTCAGTAGTGTTATTGATCGCGACGGAGAGGTCAAAACTCTCATCAGGCTGTCACCTGAAATGACCAAAGGAAGCAAATCGCGCGACGTGCTTGTCAGCCAGAGGTTGCAAAGCGAGCTGAAACGATATGTGGCGACACTCAGTTTCTGGAAACCTGATTTGCCACTCATAAAAAGCCAGAAGCACACCAAGGCATTTTCAGCGAACACGATGGTGCAGCTGTTCAACCAGATTTATCGCGAAGCCGGTATTGATGGAGCATCATCACATTCAGGTCGCCGCAGCTTCATCACGAAGCTGGCTTCGAAAGGTGTTTCTGCGCGCGTGCTTCAACAGCTTGCTGGGCACTCCTCGCTCGCGACCACTCAGCGATATATCGATGTAACTGACAAGATGCTTCGGGAAGCGGTAGAGTTATTTTAAAAAAGCCAGTTTAAGGTGATTTCTGTCGCCAAAATTCTGGAGCTTCGAAATGATAACACTAGCGGACGTCTTCAGTTCATTTTCATTGGATTACGAGGACTTTGAAAATGGCATTACCAAAACCAAGAAACCTGAAAAATGGGGCTTGGGAGAAGAGCTAATTGTGCGCGTCGGAGATCGCTTTGCAAATCTAACTATAGACTCATCAGATCAAACTTATCAAAATGAGTTAACTAAGGACTTGAGGAAAGCATCCCTCCGTGGGGAGCTATTGTTTGGTGTTACTTTAACTTACTACGTAACTCCTTCCACAGCTTTGGATCAAGAATTATTGACGGAATTTTTCCAGCTTAAAAGCTACGGTGAGTATGCACAATTGTATGCCCACTTTTCCATGGAGCTCGCCGACTTTACCAACGACGAAGATATATTGTTTATGATGGGTAAGCGTTAGCGCAAATGCGCTGCTTTAGTAGTTCAAAGAGCTTCCGATACCCAAATTCCATATGTTTGTTTAATTCTATTTCGAAATAAGGCCTTCACGGCGCTGAATACGAACTCTTTCAAGCGTCGCCTGAATACGTCAGTTATCCGCTCAATGCTATGGGAAGTATCGCCGCTTCGAGGTCAGATACATCACCCTGTATATCGACAAAGACCTCATTGAATCTTCTATAAGCCGACTGTGATCTTTGGAACTGAAACATTTGGAGGGTTTGTTGACTTGCCTGAGACATGGTGGTTGGGCGTTCGCGAATAATTAGCGAACGTGCATCGTTCGTCTCAGCTGCCTCAGTCACTCGAAGTTCGCAATGCCAAGTCTTGCTTTGAAACTTCATGGATCGTGCGACGTTGTCCCCGTCGAAATACTCGTCATATTCCGCATCATACTCGGCTATACAGAAATCTGATATTGTTAGATTTTCATCCGTGCAGACGTAAATACGTTCTGACTTGATCATCTTTCTTCCGTTGAGCGTCAATTGCTCGTCGTTGAACGTAGAGAATATTGGTTTCGTTCCCCAAAGCACACTGTGATTCCGAGCGGCCAAATCGATTATGTTGTTCGTTATTGCCCAAACACGGTTTCGTTCGTCTTCATCGTCACTCATAATCTAGTCCACTTCCAAGGTGTTCTTTGAAGTCGGGTTTGAGACGGTTTCATTCAGAAATGAGCCCCTTCAACAACTGATTGCGAACGCTTTCTGGCATGACCTGATTGTACGAATTGTAGAACGGGCGTGGGCCTGTCCCCATACACTTCATGAGAAGCTCCGCTGAGACTTCACGCTCAATGCCCATCGTCGCGAAGGTGTGTCTCAAGCTGTATGGCGAGTATCTACTGAGATCGTCGTCCAAGTCTCTGAGGGGCGTTTTGACCAGATGTGGGTTTGAGTGTCGTTTCAGGAACGACTTGAATGGCTTCGCGAAGGAATAGATTGGATCGCTGGCGTCGAGATACTTCCAGACTGGTCTGCTCCCCGAAAAGTGGTCCATTATTTGAGTTAGTACCGGCTTCAGATATGGAGCTGAACTATGGGCAAGAGACTGAAGCCTGAAGAGATTAT
>NZLU01000040.1 GCA_002692725.1 Ponticaulis sp.
CCATGTCTCAGCTCCATATCTGAAGCCGGAACTAACTCAAATAATGGACCACTTTCGTGGGGGCAGACCAATTCTGTCGTACGTATAGGCCACTTTTTCCTCGTCTATTTGATATTAACCGACCTTTTCAGCAGGTTATTCGAGCACGCCCCTCACGAAACGTCTCTGGTAGCACCTATAGTGGCTGCAGACACAAGTCATGAACTGCAATCGCTCGCTGAGCGTATGCTCACGCACGACCCCAGACTCTTTGTGACCGCGACACCGGCACGGTGGACATGTGATTGACTAGGTACAGTTTCCATGTCCCGACCGACTGGAACGTCGGGGTCGTGCAAGAACCGCCAGTCCTCCGACCGCAGAAAATACAGAGCCCACAACGATAGCTAGATTGACGGTTAAGACCGCTCCAGGCTGCTCGAATGCCAAGCCCGCGACGAATAGACTCATGGTGAAGCCCACGCCCGACAGTAGGGCAGCACCGTAAAGCTCTCTCCATCCTACACCCGCTGGTTTTTTGCCAATTTTGAGGAAGAGTGCGATGCCAACTCCCAACATGACGCCGACTTGTTTTCCAATGAACAGGCCCAGGATGATGCCGAGGCCCAGCGGGCCAAAAAATGTCTCATACTCCACTCCCCGCAAATCGATCCCAGCATTAAAGAACGCAAAAACCGGGACGATGAGAAGGGCTACCCAAGGGCTAAGGTCATGTTCGACTTTATGTAGGAACTCTCTGCCAGCGACGCGCATCGGGATAGTCCAGGCGATAATCACGCCAGCAAGGGTAGAATGAACGCCAGACTCCAGTACTGAGACCCAAACAAGAACACCAATGAGAATATAGGCCGTCAAGCTAGCTACGCGCAGGCGATTGAGCGCGATGAGTACCAAGGTTCCCAAGCCGGCCATCAAGAGCGATGGAAGACTCAAGCCTTCTGAGTAGGCCAGCGCAATAATGACAAGCGTGCCGAAATCGTCAAAAATCGCCAATGCGGTGAGAAAAACTTTCAATGCAATCGGCACACGAGATCCGAGCATCGCGAGTAGGGCAAGAGCCAAGACGATATCCGTGGCGACGGGTACTGCCCATCCACGTGCGAACTGTTCGCTTCCACTGTTGAACCCCAGAAAAATGGTCGCGGGAACTACCATCCCGCCGAGCGCGGCGAGCGCCGGCAGTGCAATCTGTTTCGGCGAAGATAATTGGCCTTCAAAGGCCTCTCGCTTGATCTCCAATCCAATCAGAAAGAAGAAGACGACCATCAAGCCCTCATTAATCCACAAAATTAGTGGCTTTGCGAGCTCAAACGAACCGATCGAAACCGATGCGGGCGCGTGATGTATCGCCTCATAGGTATCTGCAAACGGCGAATTCACCCAAACAAAGGCGACCAGCATTGCTAGTAAAAGCACTCCCCCGGCTATCGCCGGAGACCGCAGAACACGTTCAAATTGTGTCTGCTGGGACGGTGCCTGCTGCTGAGGCAGTTCGTTCATCGTCTTCCCCCCTCGATCTCTAGCTCCTGGCGCAGAGATGCACAGCGGGATCGAAACTCTGAGAAGACGGCGTCGGACCGATCAACAACGAACCGAGCGCGCACTGGCGTGGCGTCACGCACAGCAATCGTGAACCTCATCGCCCCGTCCAATTGCGTAAATATTCGAGCAGCCGAATCGGGAGTGTCTATCGAAAGGACTCGGGGTGATCTTCGGTTTGCGATCGCGGTCCAGCGCGGGGTATTTTGCACGTCAATGAACACTTCGAAGTTCGAATGAAACGGAGAGAAGACGTTCACATCCTGATAGGCAAACGATGTTATGGCCTCCTCACACCGAAACTCAAGAACAGGGCCTGGTCGACTTTCAGCTTGAGTCACTAGCTGCAAGGTCAACCTATATTGGGTTTGTGGATTGGTTATTAGTTCCCAATTTGCCGCTCGGTAGCTGGTTCGTCGAAAGAGTGCGTAGGGCTGCACCCAATGGCGTCGCCACCAGCGCAACCCGTCATCTTGGTAGGCAAATTGTGAATCCGCGAGGCGAACATTTTCGATTTCGCCGTCATGTAGCGATGTATTCGCACACGCTGTTAAACCGAGCGTCAGTGCGAGAACTGCGGTCACCTGTTTCATCAATTTCATCTCCTCATTGAGGACTCTCGCCAAACAGCCCCGAGCGTCTGTGCAAGGGGGGACAGGACGCCCGAGGCTGCCGGCGGATCTGGTGGTTGCGAGAACAGGGAGTTGCCCCACCAGATCCTCGCCCGCCTTCGGTTAGGTGGGCGGGTGTTCTGGCGCACCTCCTTGCGGATGTGGCGCAAACCATTTGTAGACAGCCGGTAAGACCAAAAGCGTCAGAACGGTCGAGGTGACCAATCCGCCTATCACCACCGCAGCGAGCGGCCGTTGGACTTCAGACCCAATACCCGATGCAAATAGCAGCGGCATCAAACCAAGCCCGGTCGTTGTTGCCGTCATCAAAACAGGCTGCGCTCGGCGCACGGCCGCCTCGACGCTGAAGGCATCAACATCCAGGCGCTCTTTGGCAAACCGGTCGAGGAACGACACCAAGACCATCCCATTTCCCAACGCGATGCCGAACAGCGCGATGAAGCCGACGGAAGCTGGAACCGACAAGTTTTGCCCAGTCAGCCACAGCGCCGCTATACCTCCAACAAGTGCGAGGGGGATGTTGGCGATGATGAGCAACGCACTCTTCAAGCGGCCAAAACTGAACAGCAAAAGTAAGAACACGACACCGAGCGTGACCGGGATCACGATTGCAAAACGTGCGTTCGCTTGTTGCTGAAGTTCGAACTGCCCCCCCCATTCAACAAAATATCCCGGTGGCAGCTCGATGTTTGCCGCTACGGCACTTTGGCCTTCGGCAACAAATGACCCGATATCCCTTTCACGGACATTCGTTTGGATCGTGATGTATCGCTGTCCGTTTTCACGTGTGACCTGCCGCGGCCCCTCAATGCGCTCCAGCGTCGCAACCTGGCTTAGTGGGATAATCTCATCGCCAGGGCCGTTGAGAACAATCCGGCTGATGCGCTCGGCATTGAGACGGTCTTGCTCGCGATAGCGTACGATGATGTCAAACCGCCGAACCCCTTCGAAGACCTGACCAGCCTGCGAACCGCCAATCGCAGTGCGAACAACTGACAAAACATCTTCGACGTTCAATCCATATCGACTGATCGCTTCTCGGTTCACCGTGATCCGAAGCTGCGGTGCTCCGGTGACCTGGTCTGTCTGCACATCGGCGGATCCGGAAACGTCACGAATGACATTTGCAATTTGCGCCGCGTAGCTCTCCAGGACCGCCATGTCCTCGCCAAACAACTTGATCGCTAGATCTGCTTTTGTGCCGGTCAGCAGCTCGTCGGTCGCCGCTGCGATGGGTTGAGTGAAGTTAAACCGAGCCCCAGGAAAGGCCTCGAAACTTTCACTCATCAAAGCAAGCAACGCTTCTTGTGTTCTTGCGGTTTCCCACTGATTGCGGGGTGCAAGCGCCACAAAGGCCTCGGCACTGTTTACCGGGTCAGCATGCGCGCCAACCTCCCCTCGACCAATGCGCGTGACAATGCGCTCAACCTCAGGGAAATTCGACCGCAATTGCTGTTCAAAACGGGTCACCGTTTCGCGTGCTTCCGGCAGAGAAATGGACGGAGCCATCGTTAGCCGCACGAGCAGGTCGCCTTCATTCATTCGTGGTGTGAACTCAGACCCCAGCCGTGGAAAAATTGCTCCGCCGACAATGAGCATCGAGGCAGCGAGTACTAGCGCGGCCCAACGCTTGTGCACGAAGAAACGTACCAAGGGAGCAAATCGACGTTCGTAGAAGTCTGGCTGATCCCCACTTGTAGGCCGTTTTCCAATCTTCAAGCCGAGCATTGACGCCGCAGGCGCAAGAAGCACAGCGAAAACCAATGATCCTGCCATAGCGAAGACAACAGAGAACGCTAGAGGTCGGAAGGTCTTACCCTCCACACCCTCAAGGGTCAGGATAGGCACGAAAACGATGACAACAATCAAGATAGCGAAAATGAGCGGCTGCAACACTTCCGCACAGGCGCTCGCGATAAGCGCGCGCTTATCTGCGCCTTCCTTGGAGGTGGTCAGAATACGGTTGGCATTTTCCACAATGACGACCGCGCCATCGACCATCATCCCGATGGCGATGGCAATGCCGCCGAGCGACATGAGGTTAGCGGAAACGCCGAACAGCTGCATCGCGAGCAACGCAAAGCCCACCGAAAACGGGATCGACGCTACGACGATCAAGCTTGGGCGCCAACCACGCAGGAACAGGAATAGAATGACCGCCACAAGAAGCGCGCCTTGCCATAAGGCCGTTGTCATTGTGCGCACAGCCGCCCCGACCAACTCTGATTGATCGTAATAGGGAACAGCTGTCACACCCGGCGGAAGAGCCTCATTGATCCTCTCCATTCGATCGTGAACGCGCGCAATCACTTCATTGGTGTTGGCGCCAAGCAGCTTGAGCACGAGGCCGGCGACGACCTCGCCCTGGCCGTCCATGGTCGCCATGCCTTGTCGAGGAGCGCCACCGATTTCAATATTCGCGATATCGCGAACGCGGACCGGCACTCCATCTTCGACCTTCACGATAATATCGGAGAGGTCATGAATGCCTTGAGCCAAGCCGACCGCTCGAACGGTGTATTGTTCGCTGTTCTCTATGAGAAACTGAGCACCTGCATTGGCGTTGTTGGACTCAACCGCGGCAACGATATCTTCGATCGCGAGTTGATATCGAAGCAAAGCGTCCGGACGAACATTGATCTGGTACTGCTGCTCGAAACCACCGAGTGACAAAACTTCCGTAACACCGCGGACGGTCTGAAGGTCAAATTTGACCTGCCAATCTTGCAGCGTTCGCAGCTGCACACCGTCAAGGTTTTCATCTGAAGTTTGCAGGAAATAGAAGAGTATTTGCCCGAGCCCCGTGGTAATCGGACCCATTCCGGGATCACCAAATCCTTCGGGAATTTCTTCTCTGGCTTGTTGTAGCCGCTCACCAACGAGTTGCCTCGCCCAATAGATATCGACGCCATCTTCGAAGTAGATGTTGACCACCGACAAGCCGAAGTTTGAGGTCGATCTCACTTCTCGAAGCCGAGGCAATCCATTCATGGACGTTTCTACGGGGAATGTGACATACCGCTCGACCTCTTCTGGTGCGAGCCCCTCCGTTTCCGTAAACACCTGCACAAGCGTCGGCGTTACATCCGGGAAGGCATCAACCGGCATCGTCCGGAAGGTGACGATGCCGCCGATCAATACAAATGCAAACGCGAGAGCTGCGAGAAGTCGCCCTCCAGCGATGCGGTGCAATAGAGCGGCGAGGCCGCCAGTCTGTTGGGAAGGGTTAGTGCGCGTGTCCATCGTCGAACTCCCCCTTTTGCAACTCAGCTTTTAGCGAGAACGTTTGTGTCGTCGCGATCATTTCGCCCAAACCGACCCCGGACAGGATCTCTGCGTAGCGATCGGATCGTCGCCCTAGTCGCACTTGACGAACCTCGAATCCGTCAGCGCTGCGGACGAAAACCACCGTCTCTCCATCAACGGTTTGCAGCGCCGTCACTGGCACTCGAACCGTTGATTGGGCATCACTAGCCGCGGCAAACACCGTCACGAACATGCCGGGTCGCAATCGGTCTCCTGGATTGTCGATCACAATTCGAGCACGACCGGTCCGCGTACGCTCACCGATTTGAGGACTTACAAAGTCAATCGTTGACTCGATTGGCTGGCCACCATCGCCTGGATCAATCGATACCGGTGCGCCTGAGCGAAGCCGCCCGAGGTCAGCACCATAAATTGCTGCATCGACCCACACGGAGTCAGTGTCTGCAACAACGAAGGCGGGGGGTTGAGCACCTTCTTCTAGCACCTCTCCGAGCACAGCATGGCGCTCGATGATCGTGCCGGAGATAGGAGCGGCCAACTCGTATCGAGTGAGCGACACATCTGACGATGCCACCATGCGAGGTAGCGTCGATACATCAACGCCCAAAGCATCGAGTTGTTGATCGGCACTGCGAACCTCAATTCGGGCCTCTTCTAGTGCTCGACGCGCATCCAGGAAGTCCTGTTCGGCAGAGATTTGACGATCCCACAAGCGCTGTTCGCGCTCGAACGAGCTTTCCGCCAGATCCAATCTGGCTCGTGCGGAAAGGTAGGCCGCTTTTGCGTCGGCGAGCGGTCGACTATTCAACACCGCTAACACCTCTCCAGCCTCAACTCGGTCGCCTTCAGCGACCGCAACACTACGTACAATGCCCGACACGCGAGGCGTAACGTGAGCTAGGTGATTTTGGTCGAAGCCAACTTCAGCGGGCAATTCAATAATGCCATCAACTGCACCGCTTGTGACTGCAGACACGACGATGCCGAGGTCGGCGATTTGACCGGCGTTGAGATGAACTTCTGCGGTTTCACCGTGCTCGTCGTCTTCTCCATCACCTTCTTCGTCATCGTGTACGTTGTCGCCGACGGAGTGCGCATGGCTTGCGTCCTCGTCATGGCCGTCACCGTCTTCGTGATCAGCCTCTTCATGGTCTTCTTCGCCATGGCCGCCCGCGTCAGCGTGTTCGTCATCTTCATCATGATCGTCGTGCCCAGAAAGGGACGCTGCCTCGCCAGCTACATTCGTGCGATCATTGGTTCCGGCCTGGTCGTCTTGCGTTTCAGAGGAACACGCGGCGAGAGCCAGTATGCTGGCCGTAATAAGCAGGAGATTGATTTTGTTTTTGGTCATTGTACTGCCTCCTCTGAGTTGGTTTCGACCAGTCGATTGAGTTGTGGTGCTCCCGCGAGGGCATCAAGCTCGATCGCCGCGCGCGCCAGGTCGGCACGAGCAGAAATCAAGTCCACTCGCACATCGAAGTACGACCGCTGGATATCCAAGAAATTGAGGACGTCGAGGGCACCTTCTCGATACGCCTCTTGGGCGGCCCCAAGCGCGTTTTCGGACGCCGGGAGAATATTTTCGTGAAGCTGAGAGTAGGTCGACTGAGCACGCGCAAACCGACCCGCTGCTGAGGCATATTGAGCGATCAATGACCGTCTCACGACCTCCTCGTTGAGCCGGGCCGCGTTCTCGCGCGACGCCGCCGCGGCGACACCGCCTTGGTTTCGATTTACGACCGGTATTGGTACTTCAAAGGTTGCAACAAACGCCGTCTCATCAGTTGCGCCAAAACGTCGGACGCCCGCCCCAACGGTCACGTCCGGAATAGCCGCAGCACGCTCTCTGCGAATTTCTTGACCACGCGCCCGCGTCACAGCCCTAAGCTGAACAAGCTCTGGATTGTTCAAAATCCAGTCCGCTGCTTGAGCGTCATTGTAAGCGCTTAGATCAAGCTCCCGAAGCGGAGGTGCTAACTCAGCGCTGACTTGCGCTCCTGACCATATCGCGAGGAGTTCATTATTGGCAGCCGCTTGAGCGCTTGCCGCGTCGTTCGCGGCAATCGTTGCCAAACCGACTAACATTTCGGCACGGTTCCGTTCGATCGGGGAGGCTCGACCGGCCTCAACGCGCGAGCGGATTGCATCTGCCGAGTTGTTCGCAATTTCGAGCAACTCCATGCGCAACGACAGAGTTTCTGACGCTGCCTGCGCGGTCACATACACCTGCGCTGTACTGGCCAAAAGTCGGTTACGTTGGAGTGCCAAATCCGCTCTGGCAGCGCTGGCCCACGCGCTCGCCGCATCTCGAGCCCGCGCTCGATCACCGCCTAGTGGGATCGTTTGATTGATCGATAAGGTCGTATCCGCATCGCCAATTCCACCGCGGTCGGATCCGAATTCCTCTATTTCTGTTTGAAGGTTGGGATTGTCCCACAACCCAGCTTGGAGTGCGTCAGCCTCAGCGGCGCGTATTTCTTCGCGTGCCGCTCCTGTGATTGGATTGTTCTCTAGCGCAAGATTTAGTGCATCTGAGAGGTTCAGCGGATCAGCGGAAACCGTTTGGGCTTCAGCCGTACCGATGGAGACTCCGGCAAGCACGATTGCTGCCACAGTTCTCCGCCCTAGCCAGTTTGGCCAGGCGACAAATTTTGATTTCATTTAGTGTAATTTCCGATTGTTAGTTTCAGTTAGACGAATTGGTCAGACTGAAAACTCAATCGGCGGCTGGAACGGCGGCTCAAGAGCTCGCGATGATATACGGTCGGCCGTGAAGTCGTATTTATGATCCGTGGCGATGGCCATAACTCCAATCACCAACAAACGCCCGTCAACCATATGGTGGCAGACACCGCATCCATGAATCGCATGGCGGCCGTGCTCATTTTCGGGCACCTCAACAGGCCCTTCGCCCAAAACAGCTTCGGAATGATGGTCGTGCTCAGGCAAAACGCTAGCCACCCCCTCGCCGCCGAAGACGAGGAGAACAAGAAGCACCATTAGCAGTTTCACCACTCCGTTCATGCGTCGTAGATAACTCGAACATACTACGAACGCAAGCCCGCCACCCGCTGTTTTGGGTTCGAGACGGCGCCTCCAAGCAAGTTCGAATTCATCAGCAAGGAGGTATTTAGTTCGTGCTGTCCGAGTAAGCGTGAGGATGGCTTGAAACCACCGCAACCGGATTGCTGCGACAGTGCGTCACAGTTAGTGCAATTCATTCGCAAAAGGGGTGGACTCGGAATTAGTCGAAGTGTAATTGCGGGTCATTCGCAATTTCAAACCGACTGGAGATTCACTTGCGTGCTGTTCTTCTCGCGGCCACAGCTCTCGCCGTTGTTTCCACTCCCGCCTTCGCGCAAGCTGAAGACGTCGCGTCCACCGACATCATCACCGTTATTGGTCTTCAAGGTGATCCGGACGCCATTCCCGGTTCCGCTGACGTTTTGGACGCCGAGGATCTTGCGATCCACGATTATGCCGACGTAACACGCCTGCTGCGCACGGTCGCCGGTGTTAATATCCAGGAAGAGGACGGCTACGGCCTGCGCCCGAACATCGGCATGCGTGGCACGGGCCTCGACCGCTCCGAGAAGATCACGCTGATGGAGGACGGTGTCCTCATCGCGCCGGCGCCTTACGCCGCTCCGGCCGCCTATTACTTCCCGCACGCTGGCCGCATGGCAGGCGTTGAGGTGATCAAGGGCGCCGCTGGCGTCCGCTACGGACCGCGCACACAGGGCGGTTCGTTGAACCTGCTCTCCACGCCGGTGCCGCAGGAAACCTCGGGCCTGATGTCGGTGTGGCTGGGCGATGAAAACACGCAGCGCGGCCACGCCTATTTCGGCGGCATGACCGATCTCGGCGAGGGCGCCCGGTTTGGCGGCCTCATTGAGGGCTTTTTCGACAGCGCGGACGGTTTCAAGGTCATCGACGGAATGCCCGGCGCCAATACCGGCTATGATGTCGAGGACTATGTCGGCAAGTTGCGCTTCGAATTCTCCGGCGCCGGGATCGAGCACATGTTCGAGCTGAAGGGCCAGTATTCGGACGAATTGTCCAACGAGACCTATCTCGGCCTGACCGAAACCGATTTCGCGGCCAATCCGTTCCGCCGTTATGCGGCCAGCCAGAACGATCAGATGGATGCCGAGCATTCGGAATTTTCCCTGCGCTACCAGGGCCGTTTCGACAATGGCATCACCCTGTCGGCCGTTGCCTATCGTACTGATTTCGCGCGCGACTGGTTCAAGCTCGACCGCATCGATCCGGACGGAGCCGGTCCGGCTGGTGCTGTCAGCATTTCCTCGCTGCTCGATGATCCGGTCGGCAATGCCGCCGCCTTCGAGGTTGCGCTCGGCGCGACCGGCTTTGTCTCCGCCGACGATGCGGTGCTGATCAAGCACAATAACCGCGATTACTACGCGCGCGGTGTCCAGTTCGAGCTGGCCGGGGAGAATGATTTCAGCGGCGCAAATCACGCGTGGCGTTTCGGCATTCGCCTCCATGAGGACGAGATGGATCGCTACCAGTGGCGTGATCGCTTCCGCATGGACAATGGCACGCTGGTGCGCACGACGATCGATGCGCCGGGGTCTGACTCCAACCGTATCGACAGCGCCGAGGCACTCGCCCTCTTCGTTCAGGACGAAATCACTTTCGGTCAGTGGACCTTCACGCCCGGCCTGCGCTTCGAGCAGATCGATTTGCGCCGCGAAGACTTTGGCAAAACCGATCCGGATCGCACCGGCGCCAGCCTGACGATCAAGGAAAACTCTGTCGACGCCTTCATTCCGGGCCTGGGTGTCCGGTTCGACGTCGACGATCATTTGTCGCTCTTCGGCGGCGTGCATCGTGGCTTCGCCCCGCCGGCACCGGGATCCACGACCCAGGAGCCGGAAGATGCGACCAACTGGGAGTTCGGCGCGCGCTATAACGAACAGCACTGGGGCATTGAGGCGATAGGCTTCTTCAACGCCTATGAAAACCTCATTGGCACCTGCACCAACTCAACGGGCGGCGGCTGCATTATCGGTGATCAGTTCGATGGCGGCGAGGTTGACGTCATGGGCCTGGAGCTGACAGCGGATGCAGACCTTGGCGCGATGTGGAATCTCGGCGTCGCCGTGCCGGTCCGTGCGGCCTACACGTGGACGGATGCGGAGTTCCAGACCGGGTTCAACTCTGGTTTTGGTCCTTGGGGTAATGTCCAGTCCGGTGACAACCTGCCCTATATCCCGGAGAGCCAGCTGTTTGCGGCGATCGGCCTCGACGCCGGCGATTTCGGTGGTGAAGTCTCGATCTCATGGGTCGATGAAGTTCGTACCGAAGCCGGTCAAGGTGCCATCCCGGCCGGCGAAATGGTCGAAAGCCGCACGGTCGCCGATGCGTCGGCCTGGTACGCGGTCACCGATCAGGTTCGTGCCCGCGTCTCCGTGCGCAATCTGACCGATGAGACCTATGCCGTGGCCCGCCGCCCGGCCGGTCTGCGCCCGGGCGCGCCGCGCGCCGTGCTCTTCGGTGTGTCGATGAACTTCTAAGATCGGGCGCCAAGCCTGAAAGCAGAAGGCCGGGGCGTGTGCCCCGGCCTTTTCTTTTGCTGCTAGGCCGTTTCCGGTCTGACGATGCAATCACCGAGATTGCTCATCACTTCGCGCGCATCGAGCGGGAGATGGTCGCCCCTCCACACCGAGCCGCGCATAATCCGGTTCGAACGCAACTCGGGTCCTCTACCAAAGAGCCTAGGCGAGCACTGCGCCTAGCCGTCGAGGCGAAATACGACCCGAGAGTAAGATCGAAACTCCACCGAAATTTGTGAGGCTTTTGGCTCTCCCCGAAGGTCATTTCTCTTATTTGGCTGCAAGGGCGGTACGATCACGCCACGGGGTTGGGGGAACCGGGTTGCTCAAAGCACGCGTCTTTCTTCGTGGGCGTGCGCCCCTTCACACGAACCCTTCCTATTTGGGTGCTGCCAGTATTGAGGACACCGAGCTAGGGTGTTTGCGGAACCTGAGAAGACGAATGACACGACGACAGTTCAGCCGCGAATCCAAGCGCGAAGCGGCGCATCTGGTGCTGAATCTTGGGGTAATCGTCGCCCGGGCGGCGCGAGATTTGGAACTGAACCAGACCGTGCTTCGAAGACGGATCCTGCAGTATTGGGGATCAGGCTGACGGCAACTTTTCCGGGCAAAGCAAGATGACGCCGCCGATGACGAGGTCTAGCGGCCCCAAGCGGGAGGTCGCACGGCTGAAGGCGGAGCGGCGCATTCTATAAAAGCCACGAACCGCCTCGCCAGAGACCCGCAGAAATGTTCGGGTTCTTCGCGCGGCAGCAAGGGCTATAACCGGTCAGCTGAATCTGTGGGCCGCTCGTTGTCTCTCGAAGTGGCTTTCACGCCTGGTTGAACCGACTACCGAGTGCGCGAGCCAGAAGCGATGAAGCTGTTGGTGCCCGCGTTCTGGCCAGCTTGCCAAGGTCGGCGGACCAAACAAGTTTGTTCGCCCGGTCTCAATCGGAGCAATGTCGCTATACGGCATAGAAAGCCGACAGTCGATCGACCTTGTTGAGCGCTTTTTGCGGCCAGCGCGAGAGCGCGCCCAAAGGCGCCCTGCGCATTTGACCGGCCATCTGCCGCAGCACTCGCTGCGACAGATTCTGGATGGATTGCGTGCCAAGACTGCCCGCCACGAGGCCGACCTGATATGAGCCGAGATCCTTCTTGAAGCCATAGCCGCCGGGACCTAGTTCAATACCGTCATGACCGAGCGCCGGCGTGTATCGGGCGCTTTCAAGAAGCAAGAGAAGGCCCGGGCTGAAATGCGCGAAGTCCGGGTCGTAAGCCGGGAACCAATAGTGGCACAGCTTTTCGGTCGCCATGCCAACATGCACAGCAGCGATTTCGCCATTGATGTAGAGCGAGGAACAGACACCCGTGAACAGGTCGCTTTGCCGCCGTAATACGGCCTCGAGCAGATTGCGTATCCACGGGACGGAAAATGCATCGAAAACGCCCGTGCGTCTGTATTGTTCGCTTTTCCAGCGCAAGAGGGTTTGAAGCGCAGTCTCTCCGGCATCAGCAATCACGAAGGAAAAACCGCCCTCAAGCTCTTCGAGCCGCCGGCGGCGCGCCCGCAAATTCCGCATGGCCTTGGGAGCGAGCTGTTGCCGGGATGCTTCCCACGACGCGTAGCCCTGGGACAGATCCAGGACCCAGGAGCCTTCAACGTCTCGTGCGCCCGACCTGAACCCGGCCTGCGACGCCAATGCTCCGTGAAACTGGAACACGGGAATGTTAGCACGGCCAAGAACGTCTTTCGGATCGATATGAAAACCCGGTTCGGCGATGACACCGTGGACATCGCTCAAGGGGCCCGCCAGAGGTCGCGCGAAACCCACGCGGCCGGTTTGCAATGGCAAGAACGCGATAGGCTGCCCGCGCCGGCTGGCGACCAATACTCGCGTATCCGATCGGGCTTCTTCGCAACATTGCGCGAACTCGAGTGCGAAGTAGGGGCTGCAAAGAGCCGGGTCGGCCTGCACAAATATCCGCCAAGCGTCCTGTTCGGACGCTGAAAGCTCGCTCGGGCGCTTCACGCTGACATCGATCGCAGGCATTTGCTTCAGCTCCGAGTGCCGCATCGATACAGGACTGAACGTGGTTCAAGCGTACGACGCGTTCACAGGAGTACAATGCAAACGCCACGCCAAATTCCCTCGCGAGGAGAGTTTCAAGTTTCGTTGTCGGATTGTGTTTAAGAACGGATGAGCGCCACGCGGATTTTGACGGGTTTCTCTGTCCAGCAGGTTTCGTAAGCCGAAACGGTGATCGGGGCCTCCGGTCCGGCGCTACCGCTTCGTATTCAACCTATGGCCTAGCCGCGGCGGTTGCGCTTATTTGAAGCTCAAGTTCGTGAAATAATATCGGGTCCTCAATTGAAGAGAGGCAGGCCAAGGTTGGGTGAATTGGACAGGAATGCGACATTGGCATATATTGCCAATTCCGAGTGTGGAGAATCCGATGGCGACAAGAAACGTTGTTCTGACACAGACGCAGTCCAAACTGGTTGATCGGCTGATTGAGTCGGGTCGGTTCCAGAATGCCTCGGAGGCGTTGCGGGCAGGGCTTCGGCTTCTCGAACGCGAAGAAACCGAGCTTGATGATTTGCGGGTGCGACTAAGCAGCGGCATTGAACAGGCGCGATCTGGCACATTGGCGGAGGGAAGCGGAGAGACCGCCATTCGGCGAGCGTTTTCAGCGGCCCGGACGGGCACGTAATGGCCAAACCCTGGCGCTTGACGCGGCAGGCCGAAGTTTCTCTCACCAACATCGCCAGCTGGACGCTGGAGACATTTGGCCGGCGACAGGCTTCCGCCTATGAAGAAGACCTGATCGCACGCTGCAACGACATTGCCGCAGGCACGGCCGTGTCGCAGGGGTGTCGCCAACTGGTCGACCCCGACCTGCCTGAGGATTTGCGTTTCACGCGCTGCGGCCAGCATTTCATCGTGTTCATCGAGGATACGGACAGCGTCATCATCGTGGATGTTCTGCACGCCCGATCCGATCTGCCCGGAAAGATGGCGGCGCTCACTGGCGCCGACCTAAGCCGCGAGCATTGAGGGTGGCGCATCAGTCAGTTTCGGAAGTTGCATCCAGTCGCAGGCGGGACACTCCTAGATTGCGGAAAGGAGAGCAATGGCGCACTAAGCGCGTACAGCTGGTCTGCCCCCACGAAAGTGGTCCATTATTTGAGTTAGTTCCGGCTTCAGATATGGAGCTGAGACATGGGCAAGAGATCAA
>NZLU01000041.1 GCA_002692725.1 Ponticaulis sp.
AGAAGTACATCAGGACTACGCCGATAAGGCTGGCCAGCAGGATCTGAACTCCCAGGTTCATGTCATCGACGACCAGGCCGAGTAGGCCTGTCGCAACGGCTCCAATACCGAACCAAAGCACAATGAACGCGCCGATAAACAGCTCGGCAATCATCAGGGCGACGCCCAGGGATACCAAAGCCCACCACGATAGTGTTAATTCCATAAGCTAATCGCCCCCGGTTTACCGGGGGCCTCCTTTAATCAGTTGCTCGGTTTGTCTGCTTTCGCTTTGCGAAACATGTCCGAACCCATGGTCAACGCGCCGATCAGGTTGCTGGACTCGTAGGGCACAACAATCTTGTTCTGACTGTCGCTGGCTGCAATGCCGTTCCACGCTTCAATGCGCTCCTGAGCCAGGATGAATTCGCCGGCATCCGGGTTGTTCCGCAGGCCTTCTGCAACCAGCTCGATGGCTCGCTTCTGGCCGTCAGCCTTGAGGATTTCCGCTTCCTTGGCTGCCTCTGCGAGCAACACTTGCTCTTTCTTCCGGGCTTCGGCAGTACGTTCCAGAGCCTCCGCTTCACGGAAGGCTTTTTCTTTGTCACCTTCGGCCTGTGCGATGGTGGCATTTTTGTCCGCTGCGGCCTTTGTTTCAATGGCACGACGCTCACGGGTAGCTTGCAGTTGTAGCTCCATGGCTCGTTGCACGTTGTCCGGCACGGAAATGTCACTGATTTCCACCCGCGTGACTTTCGCACCCCAGCTTCCAGATGCATTGTCCAGAGCGTTCAGAAGGGCTGCATTCATCTCTTCCCGGCTCGACAGCGTGTTATCGAGCTCCATCTTGCCAATTTCAGAACGAAGTGTGGTCTGAGCGAGCTGTGCCACCGCATGTTTGAGGTTACTGATCTCGTATGTTGCCAGCTTTGCGTCGTTAACACGGAGGAAGACCACGCCATCAATCGTGATCTGGACGTTGTCCGCCGTGATGACTTGTTGGCTGGGAATGTCGACAACTTGTTCGGCAGTAGTGAACCGTGAGCGAACAGTGTCGATAAACGGGATTACAAAGTTGAGACCGCCGTGCAGGACACGATGGAATCGACCAAGGCGTTCAACCACCTGCACTTCGGCTTGGGGAACAATCCGGACGGCCTTGGCCAGGGTTACAATCACTAATGCGGCGATGACGCCGGCTACGATGAGTACAATGTCCACTTGGTTATTACCTCGCTCTTCAATGATAGGACTGCTTACGTTTTCAAAGGTGTGGTCTTAACGCGTATCTTCTGCGGCACTTCCTCCTCGGCGATGATCTTAATGACATGTATGCGTTGTGTTTGAAGAGAAGCCGCGATATTTCGCAGGCTTATCTCCTTGTTCGTTGATAACGTAACTCAGCTTTTGGAAATGCAACCCCGGTCTACTGGCGGGCTGATGTATTTGGTTACAAAGCTTTCCGTTGGCAGAGCCAGATCCGAGGGGTTGATTCGAATTGTGTTCTCACGGCAATTTCCGTCGATCCAGTAGATCATCCAGCAGTTATCGCGGTAGGGAGAGATCATTACTGCGCATGCGTCCCTCCCAAGTCTCTGAGATAGCGCCTTTGTCAGGGGGGTAAGCCCCGGCCAGACTTTGCGATTGGAGGTGACGCCCAGGGCCTGTCGGGCTTCTCGAAGAAGCCCCTTCAGTTCACGCTGCGTTGTTCGAGACATCAGATGACCTTTGCAACAATTTTGGGAAACAGTCTACTTGGCGCTTGCATAGTGGAACGGACCATCAAAACCGCCTGTCTTCCAGTCAATACCGAACAACTGGTCAACGTTGTGCTTTAGCGCCTCAATCTGTTCGGGCCCGAGGTTAAAGTGACGCAAAGCATCAGCAGGATCGTCGTCAAAGTGGTAGAAGAATCCGGTTTTGATCAGGGCATCGATGTAGTTCGCGCCGGCTTCAAACGTGGTCAGGGTCTGCTTGGTCAGAACCGTCAATTCCGGCGAATCGTCTTCCCAGTCAAAAATGGGAATCCCGGCAACGCAATCGGCATCGGAATCGAACTCGACCATCTGGAAACCGGCGTTTGCGGCCATGGATAAGAGATCTTTGATCTCCGCGCTAACACCGTGCCGACGGTTCCGGTTCTTTGTCTCTTGATCGTTACTATCTTGCTCCCAGTAGAGCTTTATGAACCAGCCAGTGCTGCGCTTCATCACCATGTTTTCTTCCGGGTCGGCAGCGGCTGCGTCCAACGCAGCAGCGTCCTCCTTCGAGATGTGGGCGGTCGAAAGGGCGATGACTTTGTACGTTTCAGCTGCATTTAGCAGATGTGTTCTGTCTTCTGCGCTCATGAGAGGTTCCTCTTGTGATTGTGAGCTCTTCGGCTCTTCAATCTTCAAAGTATCACCGGTCTCAAAAATGCAACCTGCCCGGAAAGGCGGGGATCGAGTATCACGATGGTGGGGATTGGGGCTGGCGGGTTTATCCGCCAGCTTACGGGCGATGGGCGATTCAGGGGCTACCGTTTGGGGATGCCTGTGCAACTTGGGCCTCACCGGCCCCAGTTAAGGTCTGCAATCTGCGCTGTGAATCTGCAATAACCTGGTCAAGCTCTTCGAGTTGGGCGGTTAAATCAGCGATGGTCCTGTCAGGGCGATCGTTCGATATAGTGATTCGCTGGTGCCCATCCCAGATCTCTCGTGGCCGGATGACCAGGTGAACATCGTGTTGATCAAGGGCCTGGATGCGCTTGGACTTAAAAGGATCGTCACCAACAGGCTCGATTCTCTTCACCACGGCCTGGCCGGGTTCGATCCCGCGCAGAGAAGTCATGATCCATGGAGTTGAGAGAAATAGCGGTTTGTTGAGGTCTGCCGAGTAAATGTCGACATAGAACAAAGCCGAGCGAATGCTGAGGTCCTCCGACCGGTTCTCGATTCGGAGCCTGACATCCATCTCTTTGCGGCTGCCACTCTCAATCCAGCGTTTTCGGACAAATCTCAGGTCCATCTCCGGTACTGATGTAGCCACAGAAAGTTCATCAGCAAACCGATCCATAAAGCGTTCTGCTCGGGGCCTGAGACTTGCTATTTCTGCTTGGATTCGGCGTTTCTTCTCCGTCGCCAATGCCAGCTGGTCCCTTGCTTGCTTTGCCTGGTCTGCAACATTTTCGGCTGGTTTTTGGTGCAGGGCAGGTGCAATGGCATCTTGATCTGGCGATTGCAGGGCATCCATGCTGGCTTCGAGATCTTCAAGATATGCGTGTCGGCTGGTCCACCCGGTCAGAACCCCCAAGGAGGCGACTACGCACGTTATGATGATTGCTCGTGTCATGGGCACACATTACTCGGTTTGAAAAACGCTGATCATATTGGTCTGAGTGATCCGGTGTATTGGAGAGGGCGAGAAAAAATTGGCACAACTAAAAAGGGCACCGATTTCGGTGCCCTTTTTCTCTGGCTGGGGTTAGTTCTCACGCACCAGGCGAACAAATCGAAGCGAATCGACTTCTGGGGATAGATCCGAGCCGGTGGTAAAGTCGATGTACCTCCCACCCTCGACAGAACCAGAGCCAGTGGTCTTCACTGTTGATGAAAAGTAGGTTGCCGATGGTGTGTCAGGAAAACTGGTAAGGTTGATCGCTGGGCGAACGCACTGCCGTTCAACCAAAGAACCCAGCTCCTTGATATTTGGGAGGCGCCAGTCAACCTTGTCCGCGAATCCCCCGTTACCGTTGAATAGTGCCGCAGCCTGTAACGCATTTTCCCAGGTGTAGCTCATTGGGCTACCGGAGCAGCCGTTTGCGGTCCAAGTCTGTCCCAAACTGCACTGCATCCACATGAGGCCCGTTTTTGCGTCGGTGACCGTACCGTCTCCGTTATCGATCATCTGTTCCGGATTGATTGTCGGTCGAATTGTGTCTGTCGCACAAAACTGCGCCATTGCAGGCACGCTGATGAGCATCGCCAGGCTGAAAGCGATCATATTAGGCTTCATCATTCGGGGCTCCTTACGGCCATGAAACCGCGATATTGGTCAGGGGTTTTCTGGCAAAGCTTCACTTCGCCGTTGTCATAATCAAAGCACCATGCTGCTGCATTGTTGTCTGCCGAAGGATTCGAACTCCAATACCGTGCAGAAGCTTCTACGCCGTTCTGGAAGCGACTATCCGGTCTGGCCGAAGCATCAGACACATCGTAATTTGCAATGGATCGCAGCTCTTCGATGGATGGCATTCTCCAGTCTTGAAACCCGCAGGTCCCGAGGCGATTCATCTCGTTGAGGTATGTTTTGGTATTGCAATACAGAGGATAGGGCCTGTCACCTGCCGCAAACGCGCAATTCGCAGAAACAGGGTTGTTTAGATCCAGTCTCTGATCGCGCCTTTGTTCCTGTCCAGCACTGCCGCCGTTTGATGTTTCATCGTCTACACGCCATGCGTAGCGAAAGTTGGCAGCTCTGAAGTTTTGCAAATCCGCCGGCGCCATATCGCCACTAAGATCAAATTGCGGCTGTTTGTTTTCCCAGACCAAGCCAGTGACGTTGTCCCGCGTGCAGCTCCACGTAGGCGTGTTCGATGGCAGCGGGTTGCCATCTTCATCCAGTTTGGTGAAGGAAAATCCTGCATGCCCGTCAGAATCTGAAAGTGCCCGGCTATCGCGACCAAAAGCTGCGTCCTGACCTGGGTGAGATTGCGGTTCGCTGGACAGGTTCGCTGAAGCATTGTCTGAGAACGTGTCGAGGCCGGTATCGTTTAATGTGATGTCACCAAGAATAATGATGGTGTGCTGGTTGATACTGTTTCGTGCGTCAACCAGAGCGTTTTCTATTGAGTCGATCTCGAAAGTGATTGTTTCACCGCCTTCTGGAATGCTGTCGACAAGCACTTCCACCTCTGTGCTGGCTTCTCGTTCGCCTGGGGCAAAGGTTATCGAGGCAGGCGTGTCGACTCTGTAATCGTCGTTTCCTAAAGCGGTTCCGGAAACCGTAAGGTTTGCGGTAACAGGCTTCCCACTGATGTCAGACAGCTGTGCGGTAACCGTCACTTTTCCGACCGTCTCTGATACTGATTGTTGTCTTGTTTCAAATGTGAATTGGGGAGGCTGATCATCATTGTTAACCGAAATAGCGGCGACAGCATCAGAACTCGCGAGTCTTGCGCCGGACGCTTTGCTGAGAGCAATTTCGAAATACTCATCAGGCTCGTAGACTGTGTCGCCGAGGATCGTTACATCGATAGTTCCGCGTCTTGCGCCTTTCGGTATGGTGAGTGTTCCGCTCGCCATTTCGTAGTCTTCCCC
>NZLU01000042.1 GCA_002692725.1 Ponticaulis sp.
GGCAAAAACCCTCCTCAAAGGCAATGTCGTCGTCGATCTGCGCAATATTTACAGCCCGGCAGACATGGTCAAGCACGGCTTTAAGTATACCAGCGTCGGACGGAGTTAAGGCCATGGATATTCTGGTTACCGGAAGCGCCGGATTTATCGGCTTCCACACCGCCAAGCGGTTACTGGAGGCTGATCACCGGGTCATCGGTCTCGACGGCATGACTGAGTATTATGACACGCGTCTTAAAAAAAACCGGCACGCGATTTTAGCCAAGTTTGACAAGTTTACGCCGCTGATCGGCATGCTGGAAGACAAGAACACAATCGAAAGAATTGTTGAAATCGCAAAGCCTGAGATCATCATTCATCTCGCGGCTCAGGCAGGCGTCCGATATAGTCTCGAAAACCCGGAGGCCTATGTGTCTTCGAATTTGATTGGGTCCTGGAACATCCTCGAACTGGCAAAACAGTGTGAAGTCAAACACTTGCTTTTGGCGTCCACGAGCTCTGTCTATGGCGCAAACGAAAAAATACCGTTCGAAGAAACCGACAAGACATGTGAGCCTATGACGCTTTATGCCGCGACCAAAAAGTCGATGGAAGTTATGGCACACTCCTATGCGCATCTTTGGAAAATTCCGACGACGGCCTTCCGTTTTTTTACCGTGTACGGGCCCTGGGGGCGACCTGACATGGCACTCTTCAAATTTGTATCCGCCATTTTGAAAGACCAGCCGATCGACGTATATGGCGAAGGCAAAATGCGGAGAGACTTTACGTATGTCGACGACCTCGTGGAGGCAATGATCAGGCTAATCCCAATTGCGCCCGATGAGACAAATCGCATGAGTGATGCAGGTGTGCCGGAAACGCTCTCACACAATGCGCCATTCCGGATTGTGAACATTGGTGGCGGTCAACCCGTGGGACTAATGCCGTTTATCGAGACAATTGAAACTGCGATGTCGGTCACCGCGAAGAAGAACATGCTCCCAATGCAGAAAGGTGACGTCCCACAGACTTATTCTTCACCTGCACTTCTGAAGGCTCTGACGGGCTATATTCCTGAAACTACTCTGGAAAACGGAGTCCATGCCTTTGTTGGCTGGTATCAAAACTATTTAAAGGAAACAGAAGAAGCACCGGTGAACTGAACTGGCTTTCTGAGGATGACGCGATCTTGGAATTGATTGTCGTCACCACGAGATGCGGACGATTAAGTAATGAAGATCATACACATCATTACACGCCTGATTCGCGGCGGTGCGGACGAAAACACCGTGATAACCTGTATCGCCCAAGCCGATGCAGGACATGACGTCACGCTCATCTATGGTCGTGACCACAGTATAGATTACGTGGACACAATTCCTGACAATGTGCGTGTCGTTTGCATGAAAGAATTGGTGCGCGAGCCATCCCCTCTCAACGATATGAGTTCCATTCGCCTTCTCATGAAACTATTTAAGGCTGAAAAACCGGATGTAGTGCACACGCATACCAGCAAAGCCGGTTTTGTCGGCCGATTAGCAGCCAAATATGCCAAAGTCCCGACTATCATACATGGCGTTCATATCGTTCCGTTTGAAAATGTGGGGACGCTTCAGAAATGGTTCTATCTGCTCGCGGAAAAATTTGCGGGTCGCTATACCGACGCCTTCATCAATGTTTCAAACGGCACACGAGAAATCTATCTCGATCACAAAATCGGGTCAGCGGATCAGCATGCCGTCGTTCATTCAGGCTTCGACGTTTCAAAGTTTATAGACGCTCAACCTCCGGCAGATTGGCGTGAAAGGCTTGAACTTGCTCCCAACGCACCAAAGCCGCCAACCGCAGTGATGCTGGCCGCCTTCGAACCTCGTAAACGTCAGCTCGAATTCTTGAGGATCTGCCCCAGCATCATTGAAAACATCCCCGATATACAATTTGTTTTCTGTGGAGAAGGACCCGACCTCGTCCGGGCGAAGGCGCTTGTCGATGAACTCGGTATCTCGCCGAACGTAAAATTTCTGGGGTTCAGAAAAGATCCTGAAACAATCATCGCTATGGCAGATGTTTGCCTCCTTTCGTCTCAAAAAGAAGGCCTTCCGAGGGTTGTCATGCAATATCTCTCTGGCAATCGGCCATGCATCATGACCCGCCTGTCCGGCATCGAGGAAGTCCTGAAACACGACAGAAATGGTCTGATCATCGAACCTGACGATTTCGACGCTTTGGCTGATGCCGTAACGCGCTTTTTTCGTGATCCAGAACTTCGCGAGCGCCTCAGTCTGGGCGCGCAGCAATCTGATCTGTCGAGTTGGGACCGGTCTTCCATGCAGCAGCGCACGATGAAAGCTTATGCTATGGCGGTCGATCGGTTAAAACTATCCACGGCGAACTGAGATAAAAGCGACGATGAGCGTTTGAGTGAACCAGATGATGCAAGTAAGTGAGTACAGACATCTGAAAATCGTGGAGTTGGTGATGCCAAGCTCTGCCATCCTTTATTATGTCTCACTCTGTTATAAACTTCATTTCGTCGGTATCGCCGCTGTTTTTTTCATGCTTTGCATGATCCCATTCATGAGAATTCACCGCTCCAGCGTGTTTTCCGCTATGGCTATATTGAGCATCCTATATACTGCGCTGTGCACTGTTACGGCGGTACAATTCAATGTCTTTTATGGTGTGGTCAGGGCTTTCCAATTTATTACCATGAGCTTGGCTGGTATTGCATTTGCCAACTACATGTATTCTGCCACAAATGAAAACAAGGCGCTCTTTCTCAAGTGCTTCACCATAGTCACGGCACTCATTCTGTCTCATGTGGTTATATACCACCTGAGTACGGGACGGCTCATCTCTTGGAAGCACCTCTACGACACCAAACTTGTCTTCTCAACTTCGCCCTGCTTACTCTTTTTCTACCAAAGCGACATTAGAAGAAAGATCGGGGATATTGCTTTTTGGGCAATTCTGTCTGTTCTAGTATTATTCGTTCTTTTAAGCGGCGAGCGGAAAGCATACCTTTTAGTTACAATGGGATTTCTTTTCTCAGCTTCGTCTGTAACATCAAAAGCGACCCTTATGATGTTGGCAGGTACACTTGCCTCTTTTTTCATCATCACCGCCGAACCCGGAGACTATGTCTCACGCCAGCTCACTTCATTTGTTGAAAGTGAAGCTCAAGAATACTCTTATTCAGACTTAATGCAGGAAGAATCATTAGGTTATCGTAGCGATTTGGCTCGTAAATTTGCAAACGAAAACGGAAAACGATTGTTTCAAGAAAATCCGTTATTTGGTGTTGGGGCATCAGGTTACCAAGCTTGGGCTTATGAAAAATTTGGCCGCCCCGATCAATTGAGACTTACCGGTAACATCCACGGCGAAATTCATCGCCTCCCAGCCGAAAATGGCATTGTGGGCGTAGTTATTGCGGCCCTATACTTTCTTACCATCAGCATACTTGTCGCGAAATATGTTTTGCGAAGGGGAGGCCTGGCATCAAATTCAAGAGTGCGGGGCATTCTGATCGTTTATTCGATGCTATTAATTTATGCGGGAACCGAGGCGCTCGACAGCACGCTTATCACTCTCATTCTGTTCTTTGGGATGTTCGTTGCCGTCGAAAGCCGAAAGGACGCGATCGGGCTTGGCGCAAAACCGGCGACAGTCGCGACATGATTTGTCCTGCGCCCAATTCTGGGAGTTTCCAAGTTTCGGCCGAAGGCCAGAACGAGTCACGGTCGACACTTGGTTTCAGCCTCCAACCTGAATCCTATGAGAGCTATAGCTGGCCTGACTCACTCAACGAATACAGCGAAACAGAATGTCGACGCGAAAACTGATTCTCGTTCTGGCGGCTTACTTCCCGGACAGTTATGGTGGGGCTGAACGTCAGGCTCATATTCTGGCGAGCGCGCTTGGCCAGCGCGGCGTCGATGTGACACTTGTTGCGCCGACGATCGACGCAAAAGCGCCTTTGCGGGAAGACACTGAATTCGGACGGATCATTCGGAAACGCGTTTCGAGTTATCCGAATCTCGGTGGCCGGAACATGCTGTCATTTGGTCTTTGGTCGAGATGGTTTCAGAAGACCTTTACAAAGGAAACATGGCACGACACGCCTATTTATGTGTTTCACGCACGTTTGCACGCGTTCGGGCCATATCTATCAGCCAGAAACAACGGCGCGAAACTCTTCATTAAATTGGGCGGTGGCGGCGAAGCCTCAGAATTTGCCGCTCTCGAAGCAAAGAAATTCTGGTACGGACAAAAAATCAGAGATTTGTTGCTCAAGAATACCAGCGGCTTCGTTGCAAATAGTGGCGCTATCGCGAATGAACTCGCTGAACGCGGCGTAGATGGCAATCGCATTTACGAATTTCCGAATGGTGTGGAACTGCCGGATTTGAAACAATGGGACACGCTGCTCGAACAGCGAAACGGGCACCGGTTCATCTATGCGGGGCGGCTCATTCCTGACAAACAAATTGATGTGCTCTACCAGGCAACAGCGAACCTGGTTGCAGCGGGCAAGAATATTCAGCTTACCCTGCTGGGCACGGGTAGTGAAAAAGACAGGCTGGAACCCCTCTCCGTTGAAACAGGACATGAAACCGCCTTTCGTTTCCCCGGTTTTGTGACAGACGTTTATCCCGAACTCATCCGGTCAGACTTCTTCCTCTGCGCATCACGGCGGGAAGGTCAGTCCAACGCACTCTTGGAGGCGATGTCGGCTGGACTAATCCCGATCGTCTACGACGCAAGCGGTGTCAGAGAGGTTGTCCAGCACGGAGAGAATGGGTTTGTTCTGAGCGACTCCACACCCGCCGCATTTCAGGCGGCCATGGAACACGCGCTGTCTCTCTCGACTGAGGAACGTCAAACACTTTCTGAAAATGCGCGACGATTTGCGGAAGACCATATCGGTATTGATGCCGTCGCCAAAAAGACAGAAGACATGATTTTCGGTGGTGCCTGAAACCCATGTTTTTACGCGCCAAACGTCGGACGGTCCCGCTCAGATGACAGCCATGCAAAAGACAGATCTCTTGATCGTGACGTGTGAATACTCGCCCTTTCCAGGCGGTATTGCGACCTATTGCAAAAGTCTGGCAGCCACTTTAGGGGCTACCGGATGTCAGGTGGCGGTTATCGCGCCAGACTACGATGAAGCCGAGCCAGATGTCCCCAATGTTTCGGTGACCCGCCCTCTGAAACATCATTCGATTCCGCCAAAGACATTCCCTGGGCTAGTCAAGCAGCTTAGAGCACTCCCGAAGGATGCAATAATTCTCTGCGCGGATATTCGAAGTGTCGCAATCGTCTACGCCTTGCGCTTTCTGCATGGCCGTTCCTTCCGCGCGATGGTTCATGGTAGTGAAGTCAGTAAACTGAGCTCAAAATCCATCGTAAACCGGCAAATCCGGCAGGCTTATCTCCAGGCCGAAAAAGTTTATTTCAATTCCGACGCAACCGCCCGGATTTTCCGGACAACGGTCGGAGATCCTAAGGACGGTCTCGTCACGCATCTTGGTCTCTCACCCGACTGGTATGTCGATCCACCGCCGGAATTTGAAGATCAGGCGCTTTCCGCTCTGCCAGAGTGCGCAAAGGTTTTTTGTAGTGTCGGACGCCTCGATTCCCGAAAAGGCCAACTCCAGGCGATTGAGGCTTTGGCCGCGTGCAAAACCGCCGACAAGACGATGGACAACATTCATTATGTCGTTGTCGGGAAGACAGTCGACGTAGAATATCGCTACGCACTGATCGATCGGGCCCATGAGGCAGGCATCAATCTTCTGCTTCCCGGTCCGGTAAGCCAGTCAGACCTGCTTCGATTGTTCAGTCTGTCTGTGGCACATTTGCTGTTTGCGCAGAATGTGCCCGGAAAAATTGAAGGATTTGGATTGGTTCTGCTCGAGGCGGGGGCACAAGCCTGCCCATCCATTGTTTCGGATGTGGGGGGCATTCCGGAGGTTGTCGGAGATGCCGGGATCATTGTGTCCGACGGGAAAACCGAAACCTATGCGAAGGAAATTACACGCCTACTGGAGGACGAAGTAAGCGCGCGGGCACTCGGAGAAAGAATGCTCGCCCGCACAAGAGAATTCACCTGGGAAAATTGCGCTCGCGCAAGTTTCCCAGAATTTTTTGTCGGAAACATATAGCTTTCAGCTATCCACGAAGCTTTCGCGCTGGTCCCGATTGATCGCCCATTAGCTTCAGGGCTTCGCCGACTGCGCTTGCAACAACACCTGGTTCTGCCGTCTTTGCGTCGCGCCGTTTAACCGGCTGCTCCTGATGGCGGGCCCATTCGAGCAGGTTTCCGCCTTTTTGGCGCGAAATCCATTTATAGGGCGTCTCATACCATGGCTTGATTTTCGAGGTCATATTGTCGAGCGCATAATCCCCTTGATGGGTCTCAATCATAAGCACTGCGTGACGTCCGGTTTCTCGGGAATATCCGATGGCCAGATATAGCGCCTCTTCAGGAAAGCCTGCAGCGATCAGCGCAGCGCGCTTTTCAAGCGCATAATCTTCGCAATCACCATAGCGTGTGGTTCCGTAAGTGATTGGCATCGCCCAACGCTCAGATTCTGCGTAAATTTCGCGATCTGTTTTTGGCACGATGCGCGCGTTGATGGTCCGATTCACCCGTTCGATCTGTTTAAACGTCTCATCGTCGAGATTGATTTTTCGGCTTGGTGTTTTTGCTGGTGTCGCTGCTTTTTTCACAGACAGAACCGGGCGGATCTGTCGGACCGTATCCTGCCAGGACCATGACTTCGCGTCAGATGCCGACGCGCTTGTGATTTTGATCGCGCCTGTGATGTCGTCAGCGGCAAAGTCCAGTGATGCAAGCTGAACTTTATCCTTCAGCTCCGGAAGACCAGTTTCAAGATCTTCAGTCGATTGGACCAGGCTAATGCTTTGCGCTTCAGACTGTTCCAGGCGTTTCAGCAGGGGGATAACACTCGGCGCTGCCGCCTTAAATTCTACAAATGAATCTGGCTGTTGAGCCGAAATCGACTGCACCTCGGCGACAAGTTTCGGTTCTGTTGAGAGAAGGCCGCGCAATTGCAACCCGGAAGGGTCTGACGCCTTGGAAGTTTCTGAAAGACCCCTGAAATCCTGCGTCGCCGCCTTTGCGAGAACAACTGACGCCTCACCGGATGCATATCGAAACGAGTTCGCGATCAGCGAGTCCAGTGGAAGCGCGACAGGCGCTTCAACTTCTGCAGCTACGATCCGAGGCGCCTTTGGCTGACAGGCCGCAGAGAAACTATCGCAGAACTTCACAAGACCACGTGGCGGTGCCGACGCGGCGCCATAGGGCATGGCTGTGGACATTTGGGGTTTCGTCGCGCACGCGGTCGCAGAAAGCGAAACCAAAATTGACGCGATGAAATACTGGCTTTTAATCGAGCTTCGCCCGATCTGGTCTCGTGAGAGCATTTTGCCTCTCCTATTATTTAATAGGATCAGCATTATTCTAAACAGACTAAGTTACTTTGTTTTCTCGCAAGTATATTTTATACAAAAGAAAATAAAACATCACATTTATTTCAGGTTTATTTTATTTTAATTGGCTTTAAACTTCTAAACGCTCCTGAACTTTTGATTTACTATAACTAAATGCCCGTTCCGCGATGGCTCCATGTCAAATCGCACGGAAGACCCGATTGTCGATGCATGCTCGCCAAGGCGGCATAGCACACCTGTACGAATAGCCGCGCCGCGATGAGTCAAAGATACTTCGCCCCATATCCCCGTTCGCCTTGAGAGCGATGGGCTGACCTCAGGAAGGAGAGAACAATGAATATCCGAAAGCAGGCTCTGCGGAGCGCTATACTGACGGGCTATCTGACCTTTTCGGTCCCGGTTATCGCCCAGGAAACCACGGTGACAGCACCAGCCGTACCATCGACGTCACCGAGTGAAACGGCAGAACCAAAGCCTGTTCCAGCTGAAACGCCCGGCGTGGTCGAAACGGTTGTGACGGAAGTCGCAACGGATGTCGTCACGGATGTTAAGGACGAAGCCAAAGAGCGCACGGAAGAGCGCTATGAGGAAGAGAAGAAAAAAGTTGTCGATCAGCTGCTCGATAAGGTCTTCAATTTTTAGACAGTCGCAAATAAGACGAACCGGAGACGATCATGCTCAAACCCCTGGCTTGCGCCCTACTGGCCTGCATCTGCAGCTCGCCAGCCTTCGCAGACACTTGCGACGACCGCAAATTTCGTGATCTGCCAGACGACAAAGGCGTTCCTATCGCCTGGATCACACCCGATTTCGAAATTCAGTCCCTGGGACCGTCCGGCACCGGAAAGACGTCACAGCGCGATTTGGTCCATGGCGACATTCACTCCACCAAAGTCATGGATCGCGCCTCGCACGACATCTATCTGACCACGAAGGACTCGACTGCGTCGGGCTCTTGTGCGCCCTTTCTGCCAAATGGCGGCACGCATCCTCTGGGATCGATGACAGAAATCCGCATGGAAATTCTCATCAACGGCCAACCCAGCGATGATGAAGATGAGCTGATTGTGGTTGTTGATGAAACCGGCAAAGTCATTGGCGTTTTTCCTAAATCCAAACCGATTGCCGTAAAGCCAGATTATACTCTGATGTTCGACTCGACTTTCAATCAGGATGAGCAGATCTGTTCGTCGGATCAGGCTATTTGGAACGACGCAAAAGGCACGCTAACCGTCAGTTTCGACAACTGCGACTAGCAGCTCTCCCAATAATATACGGAAAGCGCAGCCTCAAAACTTTGAAGCTGCGCTTTTTTGTTTTTGTCTGTTGTGAGGCTTGCAGACCTCAGCCGCGCGCGCAGGCTGCAGGTCCGGTCGCCATGAACATCCCAGCCTGAGTGACTTCTTCCAGCTTCATGGACCTGCGAAGTGCATCCGCTGTCGCCCGATCATCTTCCAGTGTCGCCAGCAGCATGGCAAAGCCGTCTTTTGAGAGATCATTCCGCGCTTTTTTCGCGACGCACTCGCACAGATCTTGCGGCATGTTCGTTTTACTGGTGCAGGCGGCAACAAAGCGCTTTTCGCCATTCGCACCTGAGGCTCCACCTCCCCCGCCGCACGCAGACAGCAAAACCGGCGACACAAGCATCACAGCGCAAGCAATTTGTCGAATTCTGGACATGATATCTCCTCTTAAAAAGCTACCGTCAGAGGACCGTATGCGCGCCGACAAAACAATTCGCACAAATGTGCTATCGGATACCGCGACTTGCCGCAAAGGCCGCAGCCGCCGAGCGGGACGCGACACCAATCGCGCGCAAAAGGGCTGACACGTGAATGCGAACTGTGAAGGGGGAGATATCCAACTCGCGCGCAATTTCCTTATTCGATAGCCCGCGGGACAGGCCGGACAGAACGTCCATTTGGCGCGGCGTAAGCGCCTGAAGAATTTGATGGTCCGGTGTATCGGAGAGCGGCATGTCAGAAGAGGATCGTAAAACCATCGTCTCTCCCTGCATCACCGCGCCCAGTGCCGAGATGATGTCTGGCGGATTGGCCGATTTGGACAGGAATGCGTTGGCACCAGCCGACATGATCTCGTCAATCACGTCAGCATCACCCACCATTGAGACAACGACCAACGGACAGAGCGGCAATCGCTGACGAAGCCTGGGAAAGTCTTTCTGAACGTCAAATCCAGGAAACATCAGGTCAAGCACCAGCAGACCAGGCTCTGCCGTTTCGCCAAGCAGAGACTGTAGTTCCGGATAGTCACCCGCTTCAAAGATCGAGGCCTCAGGAAACGCTCCGCTCAACATGGCGGCCATCCCGTTTCGGAACACGGGATGGTCGTCGACCAGGATGATGTTCATAAAAGCCCCTCCAGTCCCTCATGTGACCGGAACCATAACAGTTCCAGCCACAAGATGTGAGTGACTTACCGGTGTCGCTCTTCAGGCTCTGACGGAACCAGCCTGGATTTATCGAGAATTTCCCGGCTCGGCCGTGGCTCTGGTGGCGGATAGATGTCTTCAGGAACAGGAGGATCGGCAGCATCGCAAACGTCATCCTTGGCAACTGCGGCATTGACCAGCTTCCAGACGCCATCTTTTTTCGCATGGCATTTGCACTGTGCTTCAATCACCTTCTCTTCCTTGAGGCAGGTTTTGCCCGCAGCCCGGCAGTCATCCCAGGTAGAAATCAGGGCCTTACAGGTTTCCATATAGCTGGCTGACGCGACCGGCGCGGCCAGTGCGAGACAGGCCAGGCCACTCGCTCCGGCTAAAAACACAATTGGTTTCATCTCTCTCTCCTCAACTGTGCGAGCACCATGCCGAAGCCTGTGAACGCGCTCAATTAGCACACCTGTAGGATAGTCCGGGGCGCGGAAAACCGGCAGATTTCTACGCGTCAAACTGATTTTGAGGAGACGTGACATGTTCAAACTCGCAAGCCTGACAGCCGCTGCCTGCCTGTTCGCCGGAGCAGCATCCGCCTTTCCACATTGCGTGGAATACTCTCAGACAGGCGGAATGAGCGGCACAGTGACAGAATGCTTCAAGACCTTCTGGACCAGTTATTCTTCGGAAAATCTGAAGATGAAAATGATGGGCTTCAGTCAGGAGCACAATCAGAACACCATCCGGAAAGATGGGAAGATTTACAGCTGGGATCCGACCACCAAACGCGGCACGGTCACGAATGACCCTTGGGCGGGAACTGATTTTAAAGGTGACCCGGTTACGCAAAATGAGGCGTTTCTGAATGCCATGGGGTTTTCAGCAACCGGGGAAACCCGCACGATCGCCGGACTAAGCTGCGCAGTCCGCACAAGCAGCCAGATGGGCACGGTCTGCATCACAGACGATCTCATTCTCCTGAGCCAGTCCATGTCCATGGGGCCGATGAGCTTTGAACGCGTTGCCACGAAAGTGACCAGAGGCACGTCCGGCGACAGCGCACGATATTCAGTCCCGACCGATGTGGTCATTTCAGACGTTAAACTGCCGACATCGCCCGGCGGCGGCATCGATATTGGCGCTTTGATCAATGGCGGGCTGAACGGAAATTAGAGGTCCAGATACCCGATCAAAGAGACATTGTTGTCTACAACCAACTCCCGCGCGGCTCTTACTGCGCGGGTTTTCGTTTCTTCATCACCAAGCTGATTGCCAATCCACACCTCAATGAGATGAGTGTGAAGCACCGGTTCGAACAGGCCAAGCTCTGCCGCGCGTTGTCTGATGTCGGCTAGACGGGATGTCGCACGGCCAAGATCAGTTCCGTTCAGGGTGACATCGCACAGTACCAGACGCGTTTCTGCGCGCAGCACGAACTCCTGAAACTCCATCCCCTCAATCCTGTCGGATATCTCCTGACAGACCTCCGACATGCCCGAGCGATCCTGCTTATAGACAAGATCCAGCTTCACGGTTCGGGCATCGATCTGGTAGTTTGGCAGGGCGTCAGCATCGAACACCGTGATTGCATCCGTAACCGCCTGATTTGCCGCATCTAACCGCCCAAGGCGCAAATATATCCGCGCAAGCATAAGGTCTGCTTCTGCCACGCCGATCGTGTTCTCATAGCTGAGATACCTCTCCTTTACGGCTTCGAATTTCTCAATCGCTTGTTCCAATTCACCCCGAAAGAACATGAGATGCGCCTGCTCAAAACCGGTATTGCCCGCCAGATCACCTTCAGGATTTTCCTCTGAATTTATAAGCGCTTGATCGGCAAGTGCCTGCGCCTCATCAATTCGTCCCTGCCGGGACCGGATGCGTGAAATATGATAAGGTGACCAGGCGACACCAATCGCATCATCCACCTCTTCGAACAGGGGCAACACGTCCTTGAAAATAGCCTCAGCCTCAGCCAGCCGACCGAGTTTGAAGTAGGAAATACCGATATTCTCCTTCAGAATGGCAAAGCGATTGAAGACGCCGCGCTCCTCAAAATAGGCAGCAAGATTTTGTTTGAGCTGAAGGCTGTCAGTTTGCCGACCCA
Source organism: Ponticaulis sp. (assembly GCA_002692725.1). GTDB lineage: Bacteria > Pseudomonadota > Alphaproteobacteria > Caulobacterales > Hyphomonadaceae > Ponticaulis. The sequence goes on from NZLU01000042.1 coordinate 11,973, forward strand.
TAAGATCATAGACGATGCTGAACCCATTCTGGAGGGTCGCAACATTGGCCTCATCGCCAATATCGCGTGCAAGCGAAATGGCGCGAGTATAGAGCATTTCGGCAGATTCCAGCTCACCTGAAATGCGCTTCAGCTTTCCTTGTTCGCCATAGACCTCTGCCAGCCGCGCATGATTGCCGAGCGTCAGGAAAATGCGCTCCGCCTCTTCCAGCAGAGCTTCGTTATCTTCGTGCATGAAGTCGACAAGCTGCAGTATGGCCTCGCCCAGAAGCGCCGCCTCACCACTTTCACGGGCCTTGTCCAGCGCTCGTTCAGCTGCGGCTCTTCCCTCTTCAAAATGGCCGTTCTGATACCAGAATTCGGCCTCGATCAGATCAATCCGCAAATCCTCACCCATTGGCGCGGGCATGGCTTTCATTTCATTGATTGTCTGCTCAGCACTCTCAATGTCGGAGCCTCTCAGATAGGCTTCTGTGAGAGCCAGACGATAGTCGAGCGCATCAGGATGGAAGGATTTGAGCGCAAGCCAGACCTCCTGTTCATGCTTCCAGTCATGGTTTAGTCGAAAGTACTGCGCCTCGATTTCAAGCTGACGCTGACGGCTGAGCTGATCGCGGTTTTCATAGGCGATCTCAGCGGTCTCAATGGCACGTGGACGATAACCGAGACGCTCCCAGGCGCGGGCCAGCTCATTGTAAATCAACGGATGCGGCCCTGCGAGCTTGGCGGCACGTTCAAACGCGTCGATGGCAGCGCGGTCATCCTGCACCGCAAAGGCTGCGCGCCCCTCGGAGAGATAGCGCAGAGCGTTGGCACTGACCGGCATCTCGGCGCGCGCCAGTATGATTTCAGGTTCGGATAACAGGTTTTGCCCCGACCAGGCATAGACCTGACTTGCCGCACGCATGGCGATGTCGTTGAGGTTTTCAGGCATGCCAGGCACATCCGCCGCAAAACTTGTATACTCGTTACTGAGCGATTGGAGCTCTACTCTGAGCAAGAGTCCGCCTTCGGAGTTCCTTGAGAGATGTCCTGACATGCGCCAGTCTGCTGCCGAATTTTCGGGGGCCTTAAGCGCAGTGTCGACGCGCTCCAGCCTCAGCTGTCCACTTGCCTCAAGATAGGCGATAAGCGCCTGCTCGGTGGCCACCAATTGCCAGCTTTCGTCTTGCGATAGCCCGGCAGACTCAAACGGCATGATCTGAATTGGAATCGATTTTGGCTCTGTATCTCTCAGAAACAGCCAGCCCAGGCCAAGTGCCACCACGAGCCCCACCATAACCAGAGTGATGGCGTGGGTCCGGGTGAAGCCGCCCGGCGGCGCCTCCATGGTTTCCCGAAGCGCTGAGACCTGGTCTTCAAACCGACCTGTTTTTTGCTGCTGTTCCTCAGCCATTCAGACGTCCTACCCTTCGTCCGTTTAACCTGCCCCGGCACGCGCTCGCGCCTGACTGGCAAGTATAGCAGATTTCAAGGCGACTGGCTGGGTCGGTTTCGGCAGACAGCGCAGACTGGCATCCGAGATCTCTTGCACCAGTTCTGGCGCAGTCTCTCCCGTGATCACGAAGGCGGGAATATCCGCGTGCCAGCGCTTTCTCGCCTCATTGATGACCTGCAGTCCCGTCAATTCGGGGCCAAGATGATAATCTGCGATAATGAGGTCCGGTTCTGACAGACCAGAGAGCTCACCGTCGGCAATTGACTGAACATCATGCCCCCATTTCTGAAGAAGCGCCGCCAGTCCGTTGCGGGTGTCGGGATCATCCTCGACGACAAGGATATGAAGGCAGGTTTCAACAGATAAGCTTGTCGCGATACCGGCCGGTTCGGAGCCCGCTCGCTTCTCGATTTTAAACGGACCAATCGAGAAACAACTCCCCCGTCCAGGCAGAGACTTTAGTTGCACCTTGCAGCCAAGCACACGTGCCAGTCGCTGTACGATTGAGAGCCCGAGGCCGAGATTTCGTCCCGAGGATGGCGTGCCCTTCTGATCGTGCTCCAGACGTTGAAACTCTTCAAAAATCCGGTCGCGCTCTGCGGGCTCAATCCCGCGACCATTGTCTCTCACCTCAATGACAAAACAGCCCTTACGCTGGCGCGCACCCACCAGAATGGCCGTGCCTTCAGAATGCTGAATGGCATTCACGACCAAATTGCGGATCATGCGGGACAGCACCACCGGATCCGTCTCGAATTCATATCCAGAGGACTGAAAGCGGAGTTCAAACCCTGCGCGGTCCGCCAGTTCGGAACATTCCTCCGACAAATGAGAGAAGATCTGAGACAGTGCCAATTGCCGATAGGTCACGCGGTTCTGGCCCGACTCCAGCATGGCCGTGTCGAGCAAGGCATCAAACATATGCGCGAGGTTTGACACTGATCGCCGGACCTGCCCCAAAGCGCCGCCATGTTGCTCCGTCTTATAGGTTTCGTCGGGCAGGCTTTCCATGAGCAGTCGAGCAGCGTGAACCGGCTGGCGCAGATCATGGCTCACATGCGCCAGAAAGCGGGATTTGTCGCGATTGGCCTCATCCGCGCTCTCCCGCGCATTAGCTTCAGACTGACGAGAGGTTTCCAGATCCTCCAGCGTCTGAGAAAGCCGCTCGAGAAGCAGCGACCGATCAGCTCTGAGTTTTTCTTGCGCAATGAAGGCAAGGCGCAAGGTCCAACCGAGCGCGAGAATGGAGACCCAGGCACCCGAAATAGCTGCTGTAGCAAACAGCGCCGAAGTTCCGGAACTCTGCCAGAGGAACCAGGCGCAAAATGGCAGGGCCAGTCCGGCCGAAGTCAGATTTGCAATCGGGTGGGTTTGTCGGACGACCGTTCCGGCCAGCGCCGCCACAAAATAGAACACTATCATGACGAGCTGTGTCGACACGTCTGCAGCTTCGAACCAGAGGACAACCGGCACACACCAGATGACGATCAGCACCAGCTCAAAGGCGAGCAATTGTACCGTCCGAACAGCCTGGGACGAGGCCTGGAAAGGCAATGGCCATATCGAGCCCGCGCACCAGAACAGAATGCCGCTGAGCCAGAAAAAGCTCAATTCGCTCGCGTTATCCTTCCAGACCGCAAGAGAAACGCCAAGCGCCGTGAGGGCGACAAGGATCGCATAAGCCCGGTCATTCCGGCTATCTGACGGAACTGATTTCGCTGAACTCATCCCCGTGAACGCATAACAAACATGCCCCCCAATCTAGCCCGGGATGACACGCGCGAACATTAGTACAGATGTACACATGGCCTGCCAGTTTGCCTCCCCAACAAACACAAACTACAGGCCTTTCGACAGAACGCATAATTTCTGCCAGTGCCTGCCCGGCCGACGGACCGTCCGGGCAGAGTTGAAAGCGTTGTGCGACTTAGGCCGTGCCTTCGACAGATCGTTTCGGGCGAATCCCACAGCTATCAGATTGCGAAGGCCATTGACTGGCTGACGCACAATTTCGATAAATCGTTCCGAACTGAAGAATTGGCAGAGCTAACAGGCCTCAGCCTGTCCGCCTTCCACAGTCATTTTAAAACCGTGACAGCCATAAGCCCGCTACAATTTCAGAAAAACTCCGGCTCAATCAGGCCAGACAATTGATGTTGACCGACCGGCTTGACGCAGCAAGCGCGGCCTTTGAAGTCGGGTATGAAAGCCCCACCCAGTTCAACCGCGAATACAGTCGGCTGTTCGGCGCGCCACCCAAAAAAGATATTCAAAGACCGGTTCAACCCATCGCAGACTAGAAAAAGCCCGATAGTATCCCGCGCACGAGTCTATCAATTCTGGTCGATATAGATCTCGTTTCCGGCGCGGGTGACACGGCTGTCCGGCCTGGAAAACTCCAGAAAGCGCAGAAAGCCGTCAACATCATCGGTTGCAAATTCGGCGCTAAGTGTTTCGCCTGCAAGGCCTTCGCTGCGTATAACGATGCGCTCGCTATTAAACCGGTTGAACTCGGCCGCAACCTCGCGAAGCGTTGATTGACGAAACACCAGCAGCCCTTTGCGCCATGCTGCGATCTCCCCGGCCGCAGGCGTGAGAAGGTCAGGCCTGGTCGCGCCATCTTTCCAGAAGGCCGCTTCACCGGCATTCAGAGTCACCTCATTGACAAGCGCGATGTCTGAAAGGCTCGCGCCCGAAAGCGATGAGACCGCACCTGTATGCCCGAAGGCAACGCGTCCTTCCTCCACCTGCAATTCCGTTCCATCCGTGCGAATCCGGGTCGAGAACGCCGTGCCGACCACGCGTACGGCCGTTTCATCAGCCAGCACGTAAAATGGGCGATCGGCGTCCGGCGCGACATTGAAGAAGGCTTCCCCTCTTCCTATCCGTGCCGCGCGGACCTCTGCCGTCAGGTAAAATTCGACCTCACTGTCGGTATTCAACGTCGCCACAGAACCATCTGCCAGGGTCACCTGCTGGCTCTCGCCTTTTACCGTCTCCGCTGAAACATGTTCGAGGACAGCCGGACCCGTTGAGAGCATAGAGGGCAGAATGGTGAAACCGTCAGCCAAGAGCGCGCAGGCCGCGACCACGCCCGTCAAGACATGCATGAACCGCCATGAACGCTCGCCTTCCACCGACTGGTCGTCATTTGCCGGCTGAAGCCCCTCCAGCTCGTCTTGGATGTCAGTCCAGCTGATATCTTCGAACATTGCCGACAAGCGCAGGAACTCCTCCACATGCACAGGAGAGGTTTTTAGCCAGGCAAGAAGACGTGCGCGGTCTGCCTCACCAAGCGCACCGGCATCCAGCTCCACGGCCCAGTCTGCGGCTTCTTCAATAATTGTATCCCGGTCGGAGGTTTCAACGGTCATATCAGTCCTCCTCCCAGGCCGTTCTGCAGGCGCTGAGTGCACGCTTCAGATATTTGTGGACTGTATGCGGAGAGATTCCGAGCTTTTCAGCAATATCGGCATGTGAATAGCCATCCCGCTTTCGGAGGAGAAGAACTGTTCGGTAAAGGGGCGGGAGGTCGTTCAAAATTCTGTCCAGTTGATCAATGTCGGAGCGTGTTTCCATCTGACGAGCAAATTCGATGGAGGCCGCAGTCTCGTTCAATTCGCTTAAAGTTTCCATATCGTCGACCGTGTCATACCGGCGACGCTTCTTGTGCACATCATTGGCCAGATTGGCGGCAACGCGAAACACATATGCCTCAGGATTTTCTACCGATTCCGGTTCCTGCACGGAGACCAGTCGCAGATAAACATCCTGCGCCACATCCTGCGCATCCGCCTCATCGGGCAGTCGGCTTGAAAGAAAGCGCATCAATGATGGACGCCGTTCTCGCAGGATATCGAGAAGCTTCGCCCGTTTGGCACTTCGCTGTGATCCCTGCGTGTCGTCCATGCAATGCCCGCCAGGAGTGTCTGCTGCATCGTCATACCTGTAAGACGCTCGGGCGGGTCTGTTTTGGGTATGACAACCGATAAAATCTTTTTGCGGTCAGTGACTTTTTTGATGGCCCGCACACTGTCTGTCCCAGATTGGGCTCCGCAGTTGCGTGAATTTTTCATGACGGCGTACCCAAAACTCCTCGCCCTCCGCGTCCCTCAAGTGTGACGTCCGACAAATCGATTGCCGGATTTGCATCACATCAGCCGCGGGGCCGCTCCGCATCAATAGCGACGAATCCATTGGGGGATTACATGTCCAAGTCTCACTCGCGTGGCCGCTTCGGTCAGCACACACTTCTCTGCGCCGTCAGCGCACTTGCGTTCATTTCGCCAACCGCTTTCGCTCAGGACACACCTGAAGAGGAAACCATTCTTCTTGATCGTATTGAAGTCAAAGGCTTCCGCGGATCACTCGCCGACTCGCTCGACCTGAAGCGCAATGCCGATCAGGTGATCGATGCCATCACGGCCGAGGAACTCGGACAGTTTCCAGACCAGAACGTCTCTGAAGCGATTCAGCGGATTTCCGGGGTCCAGATCACGCGTGCCAACGGCGAGGGGGAAGCCGTCAATATTCGTGGTCTTTCATCGAATTTCACGCGCGTAGAGGTGGATGGTCGTTCGGCCTCGGTCACAATCGATAGCTCGGACCCGGGGCGGTCGAGTACGCTCTCGGTATTCTCTTCTGATCTCTACAACACGATCGAAGTGATCAAATCACCAACAGCTCGCAATATCGAAGGCGGCGTTGGCGGTATTGTTCGCCTGAAAACCCCGGATCCGCTCGATATTGGTGAACTCGCCTGGGGCGGAGATCTCGGCATCAGTCAGGCCGAGGCGCGTGATGATGAGGAACCCGCTTTCAACGCATTTTATTCCAATGTCTTTATGGAAGACCGGCTGGGTCTGCTGCTCGCGGGCACATTTGAACAGCGCGATCTTTCACTGGACAAGATTCAAAACAATGATGACTGGCGTACAATTGACAGTCGCTCGAATGGCGGCACCGACCCGGCCATCTCTGCCTTCGCCGACGCACGCTTTTTTGGTCGTCTGCGCCAGGAAGAACGCGAAGGCGATTCGGACAAGCTGAACCTGAACGCCAAGCTCCAGTTCCAGGCGACGCCGAACCTCGAACTGTTCGCCAACACGGTTTACACGACGAATGAATACGAACGCACAACCTCGCGCCTGCAGGTTCAATTCCGTCGTGGCCGTCCGCAATTGCTATCTAATCTCTATCCGAGTGCTTCCGATCCCATCGTTGTTGGTGATGACGGAACTGTTCTTCAGGGCGCCTTTTCGGGCTCCCGCGTGGAGCCGCGCATTTTCTTCCGGGAGGGCGAGATCGAAACAGCAGGTCTGACCGGTGGTTTTGAATGGATGAATTCAGACTGGACCTTGTCCGGGGATGCAAACTTCCAGAAAAGTGAAGAGGACTTCCGCGAGATCCGAGTCGGTGCCCGCTTTAATGCCCTTGCAGGTTATTCTATCGTTGGTGATCCCGAATACCCTGAAATCACCATTGAGCCCGGCGTATTCGATCTGCCGTCAATCGACGTGCGCGACCTCGACCTCAACGCGCGTCGCATCACCATCGAAGAAACCAGCGCACGGTTTGATGCTGAACGGGAGCTCGACTTCGGAATATTTAACAGTTTTGAAGTGGGTGCACGGTTCGCCAGCACCGAATTTGGACGCAAACAGGGTGCACTCGACAGCCCGGAAGAAGGCGGAAGCCTGACTTTTGCCGATGGTACGCCCTTCCTCGCCATGGGAGAGTTTGCGGATGGTTTTGGTGGCTCTGGTCTGCTCCGCATGTGGCCGTCTATCTCACCATCGCTCTACGAGATGTTCCCGGCTAATGAGGCTTTCACCTTCAACGACGAAAACCTGTATGACCTGACTGAGGAAACGCTGGCCGGTTATGGTCTTGTGAATTTCGACAATGATTTCGGTGGGCTCTACGCCCGCGGTAATCTCGGTGTACGCGTGGTTCAGACGAAGTATGAGGGCGTTGGCGCAGTTGATCTGGCAGGTGACGCCATCAGCGACTTTGGCAATGTTGGCACGGCCTCTCTGGAGCGCGATTACACCGACGTCCTGCCAAGCTTCAACGTAACGCTTTCAAAAGATCAGGAGTCCAACTTCCTCGTTCGTGGCGCGGTCAGCCGGGCAATGACCCGCCCGGAAATCAGCCAGATCCAGCCTGGCTTCGTTGTTCGGGTGAATGACCTCACAATGGACAATACGGACAACACATTCGAACGCGGCAATCCCGATCTCGACCCTTTCCGTGCATGGCAATACGACCTCGGTTTCGAATGGTATTTCGGTGAAAATGGTGAGGCCGCGCTGACAGCTGCCGTGTTTGCCAAGGATGTCGAAAACTTCGTCACAACGACCCAGGGCACAACCAGTTATCAGAATAACGACTTTGGTATCGCAATGCCGGTCACGCTCTATAACGACAATTTTGCCATTAATGGTGGTGAAGCTGAGATCAAAGGCTTCGAGCTGGGCTTCCAGACACCGTTCACTATGCTGCCCGAACCCTTTGATGGCCTCGGCGTCGCGGCGAATTACACCTTCACAGATAGTGAATTCACTGATGCAGATGGTAACACCCAGCCATTCCCGGGCGCGTCTGAGAACTCCTTCAACCTTGTAGGTTATTACGAACGAGGTATTTTCTCAGGCCGGGTTGCGTACAACTATCGGGATGAATTTCTCATTGTTCCGGGCAGTGAAGAAAACGGCGACGTGGTGAATGCCCAATATGGAGATTCACAAGGCCGTCTTGATGCGTCGGTTCGACTGCGTTTCGACAACGGTCTTCGCCTGTCCCTCGACGCTCTGAACCTCACTGAGGAACAGAACTTCAAGTATTACGACAACACCAACCGTCTCGAAGACCTCGAAGTTGAAGGTCGCATCTACACCTTCACGATTGGCTACGTTTACTGACCCCCCTCGTCTGGTCGGTCTGGTTGCTTCGGCGGCTGGGCCGGCCAGCACTCTATCAAGGAAAGGCGTTTCAATGCGTAAATTCCTGGTCGGACTGGCGCTCATGCTCTCGGCGCCTGCGCTGGCCCATGAAGACCGATCTGAACTCCCGCACTGGCAGGAAGCATCGGCCTGGCCAGACCGTATCATTGCAAATGTAACAGCTGAGCCGCAGACAAGTTTTGCCGCGACCTGGCGCACCGACCATCAGGTCGGCCGCACGATCGCTCAAATCGTCAAAGCCAGTGCCGATACGCGCTTTGACGTTGGAGCCATCACCGTTCAGGCAGAGACAGAAAGCCTCGACCTCGAGCGTGTCACGACAGATTTTGGCAATATGAACACCCTGGAAAATGTCGGCCTGGGCACGGTTCATTATCACTCCGTCGTTTTTGAGGATTTGGAGCCGGACACACTTTATGCCTGGCGCGTCCAAGGCGCTCGCGGAAAGTGGAGCGAATGGTTCCAGACCCGCACAGCTGCCGAGCGCGGGCCGATCCGGTTCGTCTATTTCGGGGATGCCCAGAATGGTATCCGGTCTCATTGGTCCCGGGTCATTCGCATGGCGTATCAGACCGCAGGCGATGCCGATTTTATGCTTCATGCAGGCGACCTCGTTCAGAAAGGCGACAGCGATTATAATTGGGCCGAATGGTTTGATGCCGGCTCATTTATTCACGCGGTAATCCCCGCCATTCCGGTTCCGGGAAACCATGAAAACATCACCGTCTATAACGAAGCTGGCGAACGTGAGCGGGTCCGCACGCCGGTCTGGCGAGCGCAATTCACGCTCCCCGAAGAAAAAGGACTGGCCGAGACCTATTGGGAGTCAGCCTACAAGATTGCGTATTCTGATGATCTGGACATTTTCGTTGTCGATTCCGCACGGGATGATTTTGACGAGATGGCCGTATGGCTGGATGCCGCTCTTTCGGAATCAACCGCCAAATGGACGGTTGTGACGATGCATCATCCCTTCTTCGTGCCGGAGACCATGCATGGGCGCGGCCGGGATATGGTCCGCCAGAAAGCCTTCATGCCGCTTATGAAAAAGCATGATGTGGATCTCGTATTGACTGGCCACATCCACACATATGGACGGATGTCAGCGAGTGAGACTGCATTCGACCGCACATCTCGCCAAGCCTCCGGAACGCCAACCGATATCGAAACGCTTTATGTGATTTCTGCTGCCGGTGCCAAGAACTACCCCGTGTGGAGCGAGGTGCCTGACACGAGCATTTATGGCGACGGTCAAACCGATTTCTCAGGATTGTCAGTGGATCGCGTCGCTGAAAACACGCCCATGTTTCAGGTCATAGATATTGATGGCGGCGAGCTCCGCTACACCGCCTATACGGCGACAGGAATAGCCTATGACGCGTTCCGCGTCCATCAGGATGAAACGGGCCATAAAACACTTGTCGAAGGTGAACAGGCCTTCGGTGACACCCGATACTTCTCAAACACCAGCGAACATTTGGATTGGATAGATCTCCGATGAAACTCTCATACCTATCGCACCGCATTGGCGCTGCGCTGCTTGGGCTCACCCTTGGCTGCGCACCCGCTTTCCCACATGGCGACCATGAACGGGACCAGCCCCATTGGCAGGAAGCCACGGGTTGGCCAGATCGGATCATCACAACTTTGCCCGGCGACCCGGCGCGCAGCTTTGCCGTCTCCTGGCGGACAAATATTGATGTGACGGTTGCTCTGGCCGAAATTGCGCCAGCGAGTGAGGTCGCACGGTTCGACCTCGGAGCGAGCACCGTGAAAGGAGAAACAACGCCACTGTCTCTGGAAGCGCTTCGAACTGCCGACGGGCTTGAGGTTCCGGAAATTCACAATACCGGTTTGCCGACGGTCAACTATCATTCAGTGACCTTCAAAGGACTCGATCCAGACACGCTCTACGCCTATCGTGTGCGCGGTGAAACCGGCAAATGGAGCGCATGGCGCCAATACCGGACAGCGCCGCTTGATGGTCCGATCAGCTTCCTGTTCTTCGGCGATGCCCAGACCGGTATCCGATCGCATGTAACACGGGTTTTCGATACTGCGCGCCAGGTTTCACCCTATGCCCGCTTCGCCATTCATGGCGGCGACCTCGTGAACACACCCTTCTATGACAGGGAATGGGCGGAATGGTTCGAAGCGCTCGGCCCGACCCATTACGTGATGCCAGCCATACTGGTTGCCGGAAACCATGATTATGTGAATTTGACCAAGGTCGACGGCGAAGACGAGAAACTCTTCATCGCCGATAAGACAGTCAGCCCGATCTGGCGTCCGCAATTCACCCTGCCGGTCGAATCTGATTTGCCAGCCGATCTTCACGAGACAGTGTATGATGTTCGCTATTCTGAGGATGTGCATGTTTTCGTGCTTGATTCCTCAGGCATTGCGTTTGACGCGCAACTCGCCTGGCTAGAACGTCAGGTGATGGCCAGTAAAGCCCGCTGGAAAGTGCTGACCATGCATCATCCACTTTATTCTTTTGTGGGCGGCAATGAGCACCCTGCCCACCTTGAGCGCCGAAATCAGATCGCCGAAGCGTTGGAGAAGCTGGACATAGATGTCGTCATTACAGGACACAGGCATTCCTATCAGCGCGGCCAGATTGGTGACGATGTTGCCCGCTATGCCGTTGGTGATGCGCAATCGGTCGACACCGTCTTCATAATCACGGCGTCATCCACAAAGCGCGGTGAGAGTAAAGTCGACGGCTGGCAACGGTTTTCCGATGAGGAAGACGGTGACTATGTCCTCACCCGCTCCGGGGACAATGTTCCGCTTTTTGCTGCATTTGATTTGGACGGAGACACACTCACCTATCGCGCAATCGATGCGCTCGGCGAGGTATATGACGGCTTCACCCTGACCAAGTCTGAGAGTGGCACAACGCTCATCAATTCAGACGAGGCGTCTGAACCTGAAAAAACCTATGACAATACAGCGCCATACATCGCATGGGATGATCTGCGCTGAGCCGACCCGTCGATTGAAGTCCGGGACGGTGCGCCCACACCGTCCCGCTAAACCTCAGGGAATGTGAATTTTCCATAACAGTATTCATCTCATCCATGTGGGGTGATAAAAAAAGCCGTGAAGAACAACGGTCGAACACGAAGTTCCTCCATTTTTCAGGTCTCTGCTGAATGAGCATCCGTCGAAGTCATGTGATAGCGGCCTCGGCGATTTCCACTTGGGCGTGGTGCACTGTTTCAAATGTCATGCAGGCTGAGCCTGTTCAGGACAATCAAACCGAGGCCCCCCTCAGTCATGATCTGAATCTTCCGGCCGGGAGCCTGCAGGACAGTCTGCAGGCATTCTCTGATCACACTCAGATTCGTATCGCCGCCTTTGAGGCGGATATTAAGGGCCTGCGCGGCAATGGCTTGAGAGGCAGTTTCACGTCTGAAGCCGCGCTTCAACGCCTGCTCGACGGAACGGGTCTCCGCTATGAGATCATCGAACCAGACCTGATCGCCATCGCGCGGAACCAGGAGACATCCCCGACGGTCCGCAGCCCTCAAACTGTCACGTCCTTAGAACCTCCCATGCCGGCCGTGTTGATCATGCCCCATATTCGGGTCTCGGGGTTTCGAGAAAGCTTTGCGCGGGCGGCCAGTCTGGAGCAGCACGCTGACCAAATCGTGTCGATTGCGGCGTCTGAGGATGTGTCCCGCTTCCCTGACCAAAATATCGCCGAGGCCGCTGCCCGGCTTCCTGGCGTTCAGATTACCCGTAGAAATGGTGAGGGTCAGACCGTCCAGATACGGGGTCTTTCTGCTGCGTTTACCCGGTTGGAAGTGGATGGCCGTCGAACCTCCTCCTCCTTTCAGCGCGCAGATCCGACCCGGGAATCGACACTCTCGATCTTTGCGCCGGACCTTTATGACACGATTGAAATCGTGAAATCGCCTCGCGCCTCAGACGTTGAAGGTGGCATTGGCGGAATCGTTCGACTGACCACAAAAGACCCTTTCGCAATTGGCGAGCGGGCCATCTCGGTCGATGCGGGCGGATTGAGCAATGCGTCTGCCAACGAACTCCTTCCCTATTTCCAGCTGAGTTATTCGGATATCGCTCTGCAAAATCGGCTTGGTGTCTGGTTAGCGGGCAGCTTTCGAGAGCATGACCTCGCCGATGACAGGGTGGAGAATAATCGTGACTGGATTCTGCTCGAACCTGACATGCTGAGTGCCTCGTCTGACTCATCAGACCTTATCGGACTGAGGTTTCCGCGACGCGTGCGGTATTTCCGCCAGCTCGGCGCATCACAACGATACAATATTGCTGGCAAGCTGGTTTATGAGATTTCTCCGGATATCACGACCTATTTCCACGGACTCTTTACGCAGGAAACCCGGGATGAAACCCGGTCCCGCTTTCAGGTTCAGTTCTCACACGGTCTGCTGGATCAGGGACTGGCCTCAGAGACCGGCGAGAACATTGCTTCAGCGCGTTTTTTGAACCCTCCTCTGCAGTTCGCAGGAATTCGACGAGATCAGGACATTTCGACCGCGGGTATCTCCACCGGTCTCGATTTTACCGGTCTGGATTGGACACTGCGTGCTGCGCTCGATCTGGCAACAAGCCAGGAAAGACTGGGCCAGTCCGTTGCCACACATGAAAATGAATTCACTTCGGGAGGCGTCTCCTACAGCCTCGACACTGCATCCCATATCCCTGTTCTGGAGGGAGATGTCTTGACAAGCCCGCCCTCCGCGCTGGACGTTTCGGAACTCTCCAGGGAAGTGCGGGAGATACATGTCGACGAGTTTGCTGTCGCACTTGATGCAGAACACGCGGTCAGGTTCGGTCCGGTCCGGAGGATCGAAACCGGCGTGCGGTATTCTGACACGCGTTTTTCCCGTCGTCAGGGGCAGCAGATACGCGAACATCCGACCGGATTATTCTTCTCCGATGCGCCCGCTATTTCATTTTCGACGCCTTTTCTGGAGCAAAGTGCCACCCCGGAGCTTCCAGACTGGTCAGCCGTCGACCCGTACGCGCTGCTGAATCAAACAGAGTTTGCAACACCGCTGACCTTCAATGACGAAAACCTCTATGACGTCCGGGAAGACGTGTACTCGGCTTACGGTCTGGTCGTCTTTGAACAATCCGGGTCATCCGGCCTCACGCTTTTAGGAAATGCCGGTGTGCGGCTGGTTGCGACCGATTATTCCGGAGACGCTGTGATTGATCTGTCCGGAGATGTCATTCCTGATTTCGGCAATATTGGTGCCCGCCAGACAGACCGGACCTATCTCGATACCCTGCCCAGCTTCAATCTGAGCCTCTATCATGCGGACTGGCCTGACATGACATTCAGGTTCGCGGCTAGCCGGGTCATGGCACGGCCGGACATCGAACAAATTCAGAATGGCGAAGTCATCAGGATTCGGGATCTCACAGGCAATGAGCCCGAAAGAAATACACTGGAAACCGGCAACCCCGATCTGGACCCGTACCGCGCCACGCAGATTGAGGGTGGCCTGTACTGGAATATCAGCGGCCGACAAACCTCGATTTTTCAACTACATCTCTTTGCCAAAGACGTTGAGAATTTCATCACCCGGGTCACACGCATTACGCCGTATTCAGGCCCGGTCACGAACGGCGAAGTAATTTCTCTCTACAATGATGCCTACCCGATTAACGGAGGCTCCGCCAATGTCCGTGGCCTGGAGGCAGGACTGCAAACGCCGTTTTATTTCCTCCCCGAGCCCTGGTCTGCGTTCGGACTGGTGATGAGCTATACCTACACGGACAGCGATTTTGAAAACGCCGAGGGGAAGATCCAGTCCTTCCCCGGTGCGTCAGATCATGCAGGGAACCTTATTGTATTCGTCGACCATGGCGATTTCTCTGCACGGCTAGGATACAGCTATCGCAGCCGGTTTCTCGTCGAACCAGCGCGAACAGAAAGCAATACGGCCAATGCAATCTATGAGGATGATCAGCAACGCCTCGACCTCAGCCTGCGCTATCGGTTCAATGACCAATGGCGGCTGTCATTGGATGCCTATAATCTGACCGAGGAACAGGGCTATCAATATTATGATACGCCCTCTCGGCTTGGCCGTTACGAGACCGCAGGCCGGTCTTTCCTCATCCGTCTGGACTGCCAGTTCTGAAGGCCACTACCCTCTGGCGGAGAGACAGGGATTCGAACCCTGGGTACTCGTGAGAGTACAACGGTTTTCGAGACCGTCCCGTTCGACCACTCCGGCACCTCTCCGATCAGGAAGGGCGGGTAATTAGTCAATCACGCGCGCCAAGGCAAGCCGGTTTGCGCACCATTCCCCGGAAAACCTCTCAGGCCCACCATGCAATCCCCGTCAGCGGGCGAACATCCTGCTGAAGAAGGGTGAGATCTGATCCATCCATATTGGATATCCCAACCTCGCCGCCCAGTGAGGTAAAGGCCATGCGTTTTACGGACGGCAGCAAAGCGATTCCGATCGCCTCCTGAAGGCCTGTGACCAGGATGTCCCGGTCGTTCCGCGCGAACGGGTTTGGACTGGGCGGCAGGTCCATCGGAGCGCGTGAGACGGTGTTATCCCCCCGGTCTGTCCAGTAGATCATGCGGGCTTCCAGATCGAGATCGAGGTCGATTGGCTCTGGCAGGCCTGCGAACAGGGTTTCGATATCTGATCGATTATCGGGCGTTTCTCCCTCCGGCAATTCCATGCCACAGCGCCGAATGACGCCCTGCCCAGCATTGTCGCCGCCCTTTTGCGACCAGTAGATTTGTTGTCGCGCCGGATCGAGCGCCATTCCGACACACCAGCGCGTCTGATCGCCTTTATTTTCGACCGGATCACCAATTCTCACCAGCGTTTCTACTCCAGAGCCATCATTATTGCAGCGCATTACGGCCATACCTTCGCGATCCGACCAATAAAGTTTTCTCGATTGCTGATCTATTTTGAGCTGTTTGGGGGTGAAGCTTCCTCCCGGCTCAACCACCGTCCGGATCGTCTGGCCGTCACGGTCACAACGATAAATCGCGCCATCCCGCTGGTTCATCACCCCCATATCAGAGAAAAAGATATGCCCGCTGGTCCGATCAATATCCACGCCATCAAAGACACCTCGCGCGCCGTCTGGCCGGGGTGAATTCGCCAATACATCTTCGCGCTCCCACTGCGGATGTTTCAGAAAATGAAGGCCATTCATGCTCAGAAAACAGAGATCCCTTGGCATCGGACCGTGGAGGTATGAACTCGCGCGACTTATCATTTCAAACTGTTCGGGACTGTCTAACGACAAGCGGGTGAATTTCTGGCTCGAACAGCCCGCCGCCAACAAAGAACCCGCTCCCAATAACGCATTCCGCCGCGTGATCACGGTCATGGGCGCATCCTCCTTTTTTTGGTGGCGAGTTTAGCGCACTTCCATCTTGCGTCATTCAAACAATGCGTGAAAATGTATTTGTGTGTCGGGAGGATAGAATGGAAACATTCGTAAATGGCGCTGTGTTTGGCGGGGCGATCGCTGCGGTAATCATTCTGGTTGGCGTGTTCATGCGGCCAACACTCAAATGTTCGGAATGCGGCACGCCGTTACCGAAATTTCGCAAGCCCGCAAGCTTTCATCAGGGTATGTGGGGCGGTTATACCTGCCAGAATTGCGGCGCGGAACTCGACGCTAAAGGCCAGAAAAAAGACGCCTGAAGGGCTGGATAAGCGCGCTAGGGAAAACACACTTGCGCGTTCTACCGAAAAGGGCGGACTGAATCGCATCAGAACACGCTGAAAATGCGTCACATCACATTGACTCACGCCCTCGGATGTGTAATTTGCCGCGCTTTCGGACCGGTGAGCAACCGGCACAACCCCAGTTTCAAAGAGGATCTGCGCAATGTACGCAGTCATCAAGACGGGCGGCAAGCAATATAAAGTTGCCGCAAATGACGAGATCGTTGTCGAGAAGATCGACGGCAATTCTGGCGACCAGTACGCGTTTGAAGACGTGCTGATGATTGGCGATGGCGACAAGGTCACCGTTGGTACGCCGGGCCTCAAAGGCGCTGCTGTTGTTGCTGAAGTTGTCGAGCAGGGCAAAGGTGACAAAGTCATCATCTTCAAAAAGCGCCAGCGTTCGACCTATAAGCGCAAGAATGGCCACCGCCAGCTTCAGACGACTGTGAAGATCACTGAGATCGTTGCAAAAGGTTTCGATGCCTCTTCTCTGAAGAAAGCATCTGCGAAGAAGGCTGAGCCGGCCGCTGAAGAAGCGCCGAAAGCCAAAAAAGCTGCACCGAAAAAAGCTGAAGCTGCTCCTGAAGTGAAAGAGGAAGCACCTAAGGCCAAAAAAGCTGCGCCGAAAACGGAAGAAGCGAAAGCTGAAGCCAAGCCAGCAGCTGAAAAGAAAGCGCCGGCCAAGAAGGCAGCCGCGAAAGCTGACGACCTCACCCAGCTGAAAGGTGTTGGCCCGGCTTACGCGAAAAAGCTGAACGAAGCAGGGATAACCTCCTTCGCACAACTGGCTGAATTGACACCGGAAGGCGTCACAGAGCTGGAAGAAAAACTGAACGCTGCCGGTCGCGTCGAGCGTGACGGCTGGATCGAACAGGCAAAAGAACTTGCGAAATAAGCCTATTTAAGGCATTTGACGCATTCGGATTTGAAGGAGTGGCCTTATGGCTCACAAAAAATCAGGCGGCTCATCCCGTAACGGTCGCGATTCAGAGAGCAAACGCCTTGGCGTGAAGAAGTTTGGTGGCGAGAACGTCGTCCCAGGCAACATTCTCATTCGCCAGCGTGGCACGAAATACTATCCCGGCACCAATGTCGGCATGGGTAAAGATCATACGCTCTTCGCGAAAGTCGAAGGCAAGGTTGAGTTCCGCAAGAAGCGTGACAACCGCCAGTATGTATCTGTCATGCCGGTCGCGGACGCAGCTGAGTAAGCCGGCCGCACGGGCTGCCGGCAGGTGGCCCCCGCTCATGAGAGCATGGTGACAAGACCAGGGAGGCCACGAGGCCTCCCTTTTTCGTTTTCAGGCATATGAAGCCAGAGCAGGTATCACCATGGCAAAAACTCTTCAGACAAAGCGCCTGGTCCTAAGGCCGCTCGCAGCTGTGGATTCGACATGGCTGACAGACTATTGGCGTTTGCCGGAACTCTATCGGATGGCGGCAAGCATTCCGCCCGATGTCGACGAAGATTTCGCGCGCCAGCGGATCGTTGACGCGAATGAAGGCGAACAGGCCATCACAAGCATTGCGCGGATGATCGAGCTCGACGAACAGCGCGTTGGCCTTATCAGTCTTCAGCGCTCGACCAGCCGCGAAGCCTATAATCTCGGCTATTCGGTTCACCCGGATCACTGGGGACAGGGCATCGCCACCGAAGCAGGAACGGCCCTTCTGAACTGGACTGATGGGTTTGTGACGCCGCGTTTTTACATTTCCGGATATTTTGCCGACAATCCGACCTCTGGCAAAGTGCTCACCAAATTAGGTTTTCTGCCATGTTGGCGGGAAGACGTCTTCAGCCGGGGACGAAATGAATATGTCGACCATATATTCATGTCCCGCATGGCGGAGTAATCTCATCTCATGAAGTTTCTTGATCAGTGTAAAATCTATATCAAATCCGGGCATGGCGGAGACGGGTGTGTCTCCTTCCGGCGCGAAGCCTTTGTCGAATTCGGCGGCCCGGATGGCGGCGATGGCGGCAAGGGCGGCGATGTCTGGGTTGAAGCCGTCGAGGGCCTGAACACCCTGATCGACTATCGTTATAAACAGCATTTCAAGGCTGCGCGTGGCGGCCATGGCATGGGGAAGAACCGGACGGGTGCCGATTCCGAAGATGTCGTGCTGCAAGTCCCCGTCGGCACGGAAATTCTCGAAGATGATCGCGAGACTCTGATCGCTGATCTCGACGAAGTTGGAAAACGCGTTCTCCTCGCTGAAGGCGGGTCCGGCGGCTGGGGCAATACGCGCTTTAAATCCTCGGTCAATCAGGCACCACGACGCTATAATCCGGGCCTTCCTGGCGAAGAACGCTGGATCTGGATGCAGCTCAAGCTCATCGCCGATGTTGGCCTTGTCGGGCTTCCCAATGCCGGCAAATCCACATTCCTCAGCTCTGTTTCAGCAGCCAAGCCGAAGATTGCCGATTACCCCTTCACCACGCTCGTGCCCAATCTCGGCGTGGTCGATATTGGTCCGTCCACACGGTTTGTCATTGCCGACATTCCGGGCCTCATTGAAGGCGCTTCTGAGGGCGCAGGGCTTGGCGATCGTTTCCTCGCCCATGTCGAACGCTGCAAAGCTCTGCTTCATCTGGTCGATGCCACGCAGGATGATCCCGATCAGGCCTATCTGATGATCCGCAAAGAGCTGGAGGCCTATGCAGAGCATCTGGCCGACAAGCCTGAGATCATTGCCCTGACCAAGGCTGACGCACTGCTGGATGAGCAATTAGAAGAATCTAAAGCGACGCTCGAGAAAGTGACCGACAAACCGGTTCACATCATTTCGTCTGTAGCCGGACGAAATGTGAAACCCATTCTCCGAATGCTTGCGAGGCACGTCACCGGGGAGGTGTTGGAGGACGAAGATGACGAGCCGACAGAGGCTGGCTCGGAAGGCTGGACGCCCTGACAATGACGCCCAAACTTGAGGCCGCGAAGCGGATTGTCATCAAGATCGGCTCCTCTCTGATCCTCAATCGGTCTGAGGGTCAGGTGCGGATGGAGTGGATGACGTCTCTCGGGGCCGATGTCGCGGAGCTGCTGGCCGCGGGCAAAGAAGTACTCATCGTTTCCTCCGGTGCCGCCGCACTTGGCCGGGGCTGGGCCACGGCTCACCGGCAATTCACCTATAAGGATATGTCGACCCTTTCCACGCGCCAGGCAGCGTCTGCGATCGGCCAGCCCAAACTCATGTCGGCCTTCAACCAGGCCTTCACCTCCCATGATGTCCCTGTGGCGCAGGCGCTCTTAACCCTTGAGGATACCGAACGCCAATCACGCTGGCTCAATGCGCGGGCCACCCTGTTTGAATTAATGAGTATCGGCGTCGTGCCGGTCATCAACGAAAACGACACGGTTGCGACATCGGAAATTCGCTATGGCGATAATGATCGCCTCGCCGCGCGCGTTGCCCAAATGGTGGAAGCCGATCTTCTGATCCTGCTATCCGATATAGATGGTCTCTATACGGATGATCCGAGAAATAATCCGGATGCAGAACACTTGCCCGAAATCAACGCCGTCACACCAGAGATTCGCGGTTTTGCTGGCGGGGCTAACAGCAAAGCCGGTGTCGGGACTGGCGGCATGGCAACCAAGCTCGATGCGGCGGATATCGCGTTGAGTGCAGGCTGCTCCACGGTCATCACACTCGGGTTTTCTGATCGCCCAATCGCGCAATTGAGAAACGGTGGCCGCGCCACCTGGATTTTGTCGGAAACCACACCACAGGCCGCTCGCCGAAGCTGGTTGTCAGGCCATCTCACACCGGAAGGGTCGGTCACGGTGGATGCGGGCGCCGAAAAAGCGCTGCGCTCAGGTGCCAGCCTCTTGCCCGTGGGTATAACATCGGTGACAGGGAGTTTCGTACGGGGCGCCCCCATCGCCGTCCGCAATCAATCTGGCAAGGTGATCGCCAAGGGTGTTTCCGCCTACACCGCCAGCGAAATCGAACAGATTAAAGGCCTGCAGTCGAGCGAAGTGTCAGACCGGCTTGGATATCCCGCGCGGGCCAACGTCATCCATCGCGACGACATGGTGGTCCAAGGCTAAGCGCCAGAACTGGTTTCCGCTACTCATCGGTCTAGCTCAGCGTGCAGATGAAGCCGCCAAAGGTCTGCCCCCATGCTCTCACCTTTCTTTCGCACAATCGGCCTTGCCGCATTGCTGGTCCTTTTGTCAGCTTGCGCCTCCGCACCTACAAACCCGCTTACTTCCGCCCAGGCGCAATCCCTTCTCCCCGAGCGTGACCTTGTCGGCAAAAGCGTCGGGCGAGGCGAGTTCTCAGCGATCAATGGCACAGCGCGCAGCTTCACCGCCTATCTCGATGGCAGCTGGGATGGTGAAACCCTCACTCTGGTCGAGGATTTCGAATATGATGACGGCCAGAAGGACAGAAAAACCTGGCGGCTCACCAAGCTGCCATCGGGCGAGTACTCCGGCACGCGGGAAGACGTGATCGGTACGGCGCGCGGCTATCTAGACGGACCAACCTTCCGGCTCGAATACAAAATCCGACTTCAGAATGAAGATGGCGAGCCCGGTATGACGGTCACCTTTAAAGACGTTCTGGCACTTCGCCCGGATGACGTGATCGTCAACACGGCTACGATTGGCAAATGGGGCTTCAAGGTTGGCGAAGTCAATCTGACTATCACACCAGCACCGGACTCTTGAGAGGCGGGCCACGTCGCTTGCCAGACCGCTGAATTTGCGGCACTTGCTGCAGAATGAGCCTCATCCTTCCCGGTCCTTATAAAGGCCTCCGCATTGGCCTGTTTGGCGGGACCTTCAACCCTGCGCATTCCGGGCATCGGCATTTGGCGGATCTCGCCCTGCAACGCCTTCAGCTCGACTGGATCTGGTGGATCCCGGCCGCAGGGAACCCTTTAAAATCAAAAGGAAACTCCTTTGACTCTCGGTTTGCCAGTGCCGTCCGCATGGCTGACCATCCCCGTATGCGGGTCACGGATATCGAGGTTCAACTGGGCACGCGCTATAGCTATGACACGCTGAGAGCCCTTTTGCCGCGCGTTAAAGGCGGCGAGTTTGTCTGGCTGATGGGCGCAGATAATCTGCGGAATTTCCATAAATGGGGGCATTGGGATGATCTGGCACAATTGGTACCCATCGCTGTCATCGCGCGTCCCGGGGATGCCCGGCTCGCCCGGTTGTCGAAATTCGCCCATCGCTTCAGCGATTTCCGCCTGCCCTCACACGCCGCAGCAGCCCTGACCAAACACGAACTCCCCGCCTGGAGCTATCTGCCCACACAGCTGCATACAGCCTCTTCCACGCACATCCGGCGCCAGACGCGGGCACGGAATCCGTTTCGTCCCAAACCGCAACATTAAATATCATATTGGCCTTTTGTCGGATGGCACGAATTGTGATATTCAGAGGCTTGTCTGAAACAGTTAAGAAAGGTCAGCTTTTGGACGTGAGCACAAATTCCGCGCCGTCATCTCACGGTGCAGGAGCCGGGGAAGAGTTTCCACCATTGGAATCCCTCATCATTGCAGCGCTTGATGATGACAAGGCAGAAGACGTCACCGTTATCGATCTCGACGGAAAGTCATCCATCGCCGATACCATGATCATCGCGTCTGGCCGCTCCGCACGACATGTGAGTTCCATCGCTGACCACCTCGTTCGCAAACTCAAGGAAAAAGGTTTTGGCCGTGCCCAGGTTGAGGGTCTGTCCAATGCCGATTGGGTTCTGATCGATGCCGGCGATGTTGTGGTTCATCTCTTCCGCCCTGAAGTGCGCGAGTTTTATCAGCTCGAACGCATTTGGGCCGGATCATCCCACATCACTGAGGCGCACTAAAAGTTTCGTTCATCCCTGCGCAGGCAGGGTTCTGGTCCATGCATCCGGATTCCCGCATTCGCGGGAGTGAGCATACTTACACCCGACCATGAGAATCACCCTCCTCACCATCGGCAAAATCAAAAAAGGTCCGGAACGAGACCTCGTGGATGATTATCTGTCCCGTGCCCGAAAACTCGGTCGCCAGCTCGGTGTGCGCGATGTGCAGGAGGTCGAGCTTGAGGCGGGCGGTCGTCAGGCCGACGAATGCGCCGCGCTGCTGGAAAAGATTCCGGCTGGCGCGACCATCTTGTTGCTCGATGAGCGCGGGCAGAACTGGACCTCTACGGCCTTTTCAGACCACCTCGAAAAGCTGAAGGATCAGGGTTGCCCGGATCTGGTGTTCATGATTGGCGGGGCTGATGGCTTCACCGACGAGGTGAAAACTCAGTATCGGGATAAAATCTGCTTCGGCTCGATGACCTGGCCGCACAAGCTGGTGCGGGTCCTCGCCGCTGAGCAGATCTATCGCGCGCTCAGTCTCATGGCCGGCACGCCCTATCACCGGGAGTGATGGAGATGTTCAATCGATCTCTCCTCCCCTGTCCATGCTGCGGTTTCGAAACACTCTCAGAACGCGGCGAATATGAAATCTGCCGGGTGTGTTGGTGGGAAGATGACGGCCAGAACGACACAAATGCCGATCAGATTTTAGGTGGGCCGAATGGTCGGTACTCTCTGACGGACGCACGGAATAATTTTCGCGACCACGGCTATATGTATGATCTGGAGGACGCGATCGAGATCGTGAAACATCCGAGCGCCGAACGTCGCACCCTGATCAATTACTGCCTCTCGGTCGTGAGAGGCGAAGAAAAATTGGATAAAACGCTGTTCGAAAGCCTTCGCCTCTCCGATGAGATCGCGCAGGAGCTGGATTAGCTTTGGTTCGACGCGTGATTGCCCTGCCCTTATTAATACCCGGTTTGGAAAGACTCATGTATTCTGGCGGGATGAGATCAAGTCGGGCCCTTCTCATTGCAGGACTGTCAGCCATCAGCCTATCCGGGCTGCCTTTCAGCGCGCAGGATTCTGTGACGCAGGAAGAGCTCGAAGCCTATGAAAAGCAACTCGAAACCGACCAGCTGGCACTGGACGCCATCAAGGCGGCTGAAGATGTCGCACGCGCCGATTTGTCCGTCATTAACCGGCAATTGCTCGCCGCCGCTCAGGAGAGCACGCGCCGCGAAGAACAGGCGAGCCGCATTGAAAAGCGACTGATTGACCTGCAGGTTCGTGAGCGCGCCGCCCGGGATCAATTGCTGGCCGACCGCAAAGGTCTGAAAGATCTGCTCGCCGCCCTGGTCGCCGCCTCCCGAAAGCAGCCCCCTGCCCTGGCGACTCATCCCGATAACGCCACACAGGCCATCCGGTCTGCCATCATCATGCGGGATATGGCCGACGATCTTGAAGCCCGATCCAAAACGCTCGCGACTGAAATTCGGCAGTATGCCGATCTGCTTGATGCTGTCGAACGCGAGAATGTACTCCTATCTGCCGAAGAAGATATCCTCGCTGAGAAACGTCAGGAAATCACCGAACTCGCTGCCATTAAACGCGCCGCCTATGAAGACATTTCCGGTGAGGCCGAAACCCTGCGCAAACGTGTCGACGCGCTGGCCCGTAAAGCGGAAAACGTCCGTACATTGCTGGCGAGCCTTGAGGCCAATGCGCCGGCTGCCCCCAGTCGCAAACCGGCCGATCTGCGGGCGCCCTCGCCATCGACCTCCTCGCCCGGGCGCAGCCCAATCAGCGTGGCTGTGCTCGAACGTCTTGGCCTTCCGGCTACAGGTCAGCTTGTCCAGTCTTTCGGAGATGAGCTGCCAACAGGGCGAAAAGCCGAAGGCATTACGCTGCGCACACGTGCATCAGCCCAGGTCGTTGCCCCCTCAGATGCGGTCATAGAATATGCAGGACCTTTCCGCAGTTACGGAAAAATGTTGATCTTGCGAACAGGTGATGGCTACCATATCGTATTATATGGTCTGTCTGACGTTTATACGACATTAGGCCAGTCGGTTCTCGCCGGAGAACCGATCGGAAGGATGACCGCCCGCACGGATGTATCTCCTGATCTTCACATGGAGCTGCGACGGGATGGAACGCCAGAAGACCCACAAAAGTGGATGTCCCGCGGTGCCGGATGAGCCAGGGACAAGAGAGGAGAGAGCCATGCGCTCGTGGATTATGGGTAGTGCTGTTGGAACAGCCCTCGGCCTGACGGCAATCGGTGTCACATCGCTTGTCTGGACCGCCAATGGGGCCAGCAGCGAACGCGAACAGATCTACCAGCAACTTGACCTCTTTGCAGAAATCCTCGCCCGCGTAGACAGCGAATATGTTGTCGACGTTGACGAAAGCGACGCCATGAAATCAGCCATTAACGGCATGCTGGCTTCGCTCGATCCACACTCCAGCTATCTTGCTGCCGACGACTATGAGAGCATGCAGGTTCAGACTAGCGGCGAATATGGTGGCCTCGGCATCGAAGTGACGTCTGATGATGGCTATGTGAAGATCATCTCTCCGATTGACGATTCTCCGGCCAGCCGCGCTGATATCCGCGCCGGCGATCTCATCTCAGCCATTGACGGTACCTCAATTGTGGGTCTGCCGCTGAACGATGCGATCAAGGATATGCGCGGCGAAGTCGGCACAGACATCACCATCACAATTATTCGGGCTGAGGCTGAAGAACCGATCGAAGTGACGCTGACCCGTGAAATCATCCGGCCGAAATCGGTTGAGCATGAAATCATGGACGAGGATATCGGCTATCTTCGCATCTCTGCCTTCAATGAGCGCACAACCGATCTTCTGAAAGAATCTCTGTCGGAACTTGAATCAGAATTGGGCAACAAACCGGCGGGTCTCATCCTCGATTTGCGCAACAATCCGGGCGGCTTGCTCGACCAGGCGGTGTCTGTGTCCAGCATGTTCCTCGACTCGGGTGAAGTCGTTTCCACACGTGGACGCGATCCGCGCGATATTGAACGCTATAACGCAGACCGCGGTGAGCGCTTCAAGGAAGTGCCGATTATTGTGCTTATCAATGGCGGGTCCGCTTCGGCCGCTGAAATCGTCGCCGGTGCGCTCCAGGATAAAGGTCGCGCCAAACTGCTTGGCATGACGTCTTTCGGGAAAGGCTCGGTTCAGACCGTGATCCCGCTCAGCGCTCAACGCGGTGCGCTGCGCCTCACCACCGCGCGCTATTACACGCCATCTGGTCGGTCCATTCAGTCCACCGGTATTGAGCCGGACTATGAAGTCTCTCAGCGCATTGTGACCGAGGAAGACCTCGAAGCCATGCGCCGTTTCTCCGAGGCTGATCTGCCGAACGCGCTCGACAATGATGCTGGCGTCGAACGCGGCGAAGTCCATCTTCCCGCAGAAATGCCGCCGGAAGACTATGAGGGTGACGATTATCAGCTGGACAAGGCGATCGAACGTCTGCGCTCCATCACGCTGACCAGCCTGGGTACAACCAACGCCGGTTAATCCCCCCTCTCCAGAGCCTTAAAAATTTAATTGCCGGGTGAAACGCATATACCCGGCAATTTCTGCCTATTTTTGCGAAACGTTAAGAGTTGTGAGGAACAACAGGCAGGACGTCTAATTTCCTGGTGCCCCAATGCCTGCTTCCCGCAAGCCTCCCCCGTCTCCCCTTCGAACGGGTATCATTCATACCTCAATGGCCGTGCTCTCCTTCGCAGCCATATCCGCGATTGGTATTCTTGCCCTGTCGCAGACCGGGGATTCTGAATTCTCCTCACCAAAAATGGTGGTGGGCCTGTTTTCAGACAAACCGCCTGTCGCCCTACCGCTGAAGGATCGGCTGAACACGGCCGCGCTCGACCATACCGACCCGCACGCAGCGGAAGATGATCATCTTTCGCCAAATCTCGGGGTTGCCGATCCGGACGAACCTGTCAGCGAAAACGCTCATGGCGAAGAGGAAGAATCAGAGCCGGCAGAAACAGTTCAAATTGCAGCTGACGAGTCTCATACAGGCCTGCCTAAGGCGCCCTTTGAGGGCATGACCGAGTGGAGCGCCCAGGGCAAACTGCCTGTCATCGCAGATGACGGTCGCAAGAGCTTTGAGGTCTATCGTCGTCCCTTCTCCAATCCGGCCGGTCGCCCGACCATATCAATTGTGGTCGGCGGCCTCGGCCTCAATGCGCGCGTCACGCAGGCCGCAATTGATGAGTTGGACCCGAATATCACCCTCTCCTTCGTGCCATACTCGCGAGGCCTTCAGACCTGGGTCGACAAGGCGCGTGCCGCGGGCCACGAAGTGCTCATCGAACTGCCGATGGAGCCGTATGACTATCCGAACAATGACACCGGCCCCTACACGCTTCTGACAACCGCAACAGCCCAGGAGAACTTGCGCCGAACCGAATGGTTGCTCAGCCGTGCAACAGGCTATTTCGGCGTAACCAATTATCAGGGCGCCAAATACGCGACCGATTCCCGCGCCATCACGCCCATATTCGAGGAATTGCAGCAGCGCGGCCTCGCCTTCATTCACGATGGCTCTGCGCCGCGTTCGGTGTTCGAAGCTTCCGCAAAATCCACCAGCCTGCCGTTCGCTGAAGCCGCCCGCGTCATCGACTCTGATCCACAGGGCGCGGCGATCGACGAGCAGCTCCTGCACCTCGAAGCCATCGCCCTTCAGCGAGGCTATGCACTCGGCACAGGCTTTGCCTTTCCGATTACAATTGACCAGCTGAGAGACTGGTCTGCGACGCTAGAGTCAAAAGGATATCTTCTGGCGCCTGCTTCCGCCTTGCCGCGTACCGCACCCGCCTATAACGTTGATACGGAACGACAGCAGGGTTTACCGTGAACGAGACTCCCCTACAGGGGCAAAGAGATCCCAGCCTATATCGCGCAAATGTTGGAATTGCGCTCTTTTCCAAGCGCGGCCATGTGTTTCTGGGTCGGCGCATCAATGCGCATGGCCCCTTTCAATGGCAAATGCCTCAGGGCGGCATAGACAAGGGGGAAAGCCCTGAGGCCGCCGCCTTGCGCGAAATGGAAGAAGAAATCGGCGTCTCCGCCAAGCTGGCCACCATTCTCGAGGAAGGTCCGGACTGGCTCTATTACGACTTCCCTGGCGATCTGAAATCCCGCCTGCCCGGCCCTTATATCGGCCAGCGTCAGAAATGGTTCGCACTACGGTTTGAAGGATCCGATTCTGACGTCCGGCTTGATTTCCACACGCCGGAATTTGACGCTTGGCGCTGGGCGGAGCTCTCGGAAGTCGCGCCGCTCATCATTCACTTCAAACGCCCGGTCTATGAGGCGGTGGTGAAGCAATTCGCCAAATGGACGGAGCCCGTCTGATCAACTATCCGGCTGGCAATTTTCCATGATCGCGATGATACGTCCGAGCGTCTCCTGCGCCTCATCTGTCATGAAGCCATAACTGATCTGCGTATCGCCCACCGACGAGACCGTCACCGCGCCGATAATCGTACCGGCCTCATATCGCTTTGCGGGCGCATCAAGGCCATAGCCTTTAATATCAATGGCACGAGGCTGCGCGCCTTCAAAACTGTCCAAAAGAGCTGTAATTCCCGGGCATGTCTTCACCGACCAGCTCGTTTGCCGCGTGGCCTGATTCAGCCTGTTAATATTTCCGAGTTCCGGAAACTCAGTCCAGTCCACATCACTGCCGCTTCCGAGCTCTTTCAGATCAATTCCCTTTGCACTCAGCCAGTCGGTCGCGGCATCCAGATCGAAGCCCGGACCTGCGAGTTGATTGAGGATTGGGGTGTCCGGGTCGATATCAATCCGCCAGAGCTTCCAGGCGCATTTTTCCGCAACTTCTTCAGCCGAGGCCAGTGCGTAAAGCGATAACGTCTCTTCGCTTCCAATCCGGCAGATAAATCCAACACCGCCAGCATAATAGTCGAGCTTCTCGCTCCCATTTATCCACCAGGACAGGCCGTGGGTTTCAGAAGTCAGAAGCGTCATGCCATCCAGAAAGGCCTGACTTTCCGCGCGGTCTTCAATGACCCGGTTGAAGCGCCTGTCGAGCCATGCGGTGTAATCCTCATAGGCTTTGGTGGCCAGCAGCCCCTTTTCCAGGAGAATCGGCTCGTCGGTGGGCGATGGAAATTCCAAGGCATGAGCCGCGTTGGAGATCAGTGTTGCCAGTCCCATGACGCCGACAAGACATTTCGCTAACATTCTCAAAACCCTTCCAAACGAAAAAACCGCGCTCAGTATGAACGCGGTTTCCGGAATTGAGAACTCCCTGAACAGGGGAGATATCAGTGGTGAGCTTCACTCAGAGCTTCGAGCTGAGCCTTCAGGCGCTGAATATCACCTTCGGCTTTGAACTGTGCCACTTTGTCGTCACCAGCCTGCGAGCGCGCAATTTCGGCTTTCGTGATGGCTTCCCGGATGCCCTCTTCATTCAGATCTTCGAGGCGGATCGCCTCTTCAGCCAGAATGGTGAGGCCTTCCGGCGTCACATCAGCGAAACCGCCATGTACGAAATAACGGTGGACTTCATTGCCATCTATAATGCGAACGCGGCCAGAGCGCAGCGTCGACATGAAAGGAGCGTGGTTTGGCAGAACGCCAAATTCACCTTCAGAGCCTGGCGCGATGACATGGTCGACCTGACCAGAAAACAATTCACGGGCCGGAGACACGAGGGAGAAGTTCAGCTTGGCATCAGACATGGGATACTCTCGATAATTTCAGGCCTGTTTAGCGGGTCTGACGGCTATGTCCAGTCCGAGTTTGCCGCAGATTACTGCGCAAAAGCCTCATCACCAAAGTCAGGACACGTTTTCACACGCTTCGGCCCGTCTACCAGTTCTTCCGGCATCATATAGCACGCGTCAAAGACAGCTCCATAACAGGCTTCAGCCTGCAGGTTTGACGTCGCACCTCTGCTCGCTTTGGTCGGAGCCCGTGAATGAAATGCCCTGACGTCAATTCGCTTGGTCGATAATTGCCGCTCTGCTACCTTTGCCCGATCAATCGCACGCAGTGGGGACGCACCGTGACTGACGCAAATCCGTTTTTCGACATTGAGAACATCAACACCATCAATCTGGATGCGCTGGTCACAAAACTTCCGGGCAAGCCCTGGTGGAAAACCGTTTTCGATGATCTGCAGGGCAAATATGTGCTCGCCTTTCTCGCCTCAGACGCGGTGCTGAAAGAAAACGGGATCAACACCGCGCTCCGGCTCGCCCATTTCCTCGGCCAGGGTCTGATCGAAACGGGTTTCCTTCGCTATGCGGAGGAGAACCTCAATTACAGCGCCGAGGCGCTTGGCCGGGTCTGGCCGAGCCATTTCCCGACGGCGGCCATTCAACAGGAATACGCACGGAAGCCTGAGAAGATCGCCAATCGCGCCTATGCTGATCGTATGGGGAATGGTGATGAAGCCTCGGGCGATGGCTGGAAATATCGCGGGCGCGGCTTCATTCAGCTCACGGGCCGAAATAATTACGAGCGCTATGCTGAAGCCTCCGGCGTGGATATCGTCGATAATCCCGACCTTCTCTCGCAGGACCTTCAAGCCTCGATCGCGGTCGCGGCGGCCTTCTTCCGTGTTAACAATCTTCTGCAGTATGCCGATGAAAACAATGCGTCGGCAGTGTCACGTGGTGTGAACCGCGGCAATCCTCTCTCATCGAAAGCGGCCCATGGCGAGGATGATCGCATTCTCTGGACGAAAGAAGCGCTCACCCTGTTCCAGAACCCGGACGAGGTGAAACCGCCTCGTGAGGGCGGTGTGCTCGAGGTTGGTGACCGTGGGGTTCTCGTTGAAGAGTATCAGGGGCTGCTTGTCGGGCTCGACTATGCCACAGGGGGCGTGGACGGCATTTATGGCACAGGCACCAAACGCATGGTCGTCGCCTTTCAGCAGGAGCACGATCTGCCAACGACCGGTAAAATCGATCAGGCCACGGCCGATGCCATTGACGAAGCCGTCAGCCCGGACCTGCCAACGCCGACCAATCGCACCAATGCCGACGCGGCCGATATCCAGTCTGAGGGCCTCGAGACGGCAGCCGATTCCGACAAGGTCGGCGCGGCGGGTGCAGTTGCGGTGGGCGCAGGCGCGATTGCCATCGGTAATGAAATACTCAATTCCGGCTCAGACGAGGCAGGCGAACCCGATCCGGTCGCGCCATCGCCCACACCACAGCCCAGCACGACAGAAACGCCCACAACCGGCACAACCGAGGTGCCAGTCCCAACACCCGCTGCCCAGCCCTCCGATGGCGGAATTAACTGGATCACCATTGGTATTCTGGTTGCCATCATCGCGGTCGGCCTGTTTGTCTTCATTCGCTCACGCAAGATGAAGAAAGATCAGGTGAAAGCGTATCGCGACGGCCGGATCGTCTGACGTCTGAAAGAATTGCCCAGCGCCATTTACTCGGACGTCTCGCCAAACTGAACGGCGCAGCCGTCTTCCGCCGGAACACCGGCGGTGGCGATTGTGTTCAGATCGGCGGGCGGATCTTCCGGCCCGAGCGAGGTGAGAACCAGAAACCAGCCATTTCCAAAATCTGTCTCATCAACACAAAAAATATCGCGGTTGGCTGTGTCTGCATTGGTCCGTCCTGATGAGATAGGCTCCGTCCCGCCATACCAGGTCTCTATCATGTCGAGCACGTTCTGATGGTTTGTCTCGCCATCTCCTTCGCCATATCGCACAGTGCAGGTCTTGTTCGATGGAATTTCGTGAACAGAAATTGCGGCTGTTTCTGCGTCCCACACATTTACAGGTCCTTCGCCATTGCGCCCGGACGCAACAAGTTTGGTGTCAAACCCCCGCGATGCCATCATCTCCGTCATTCCGCCGGACATACCCGTTGCGCCGATACAAGCGCGGACAAGCTCGGGCAGAGCGGGCATCTCTGCCTCATCTGCAGAAGTCGCTAAAGGTACAAACAGAATGCCCGCCGAAACCGCGCTTGCTGCAAAGATTCTCATAATTCATTCCCAACAACTTAAAACGACCGCACCCAGAGGATGCGGTCGCTTTATTGTTTCGTCAAATGACGCAGGCAGCTTACGCGGCGTCTGCAGCCATTTTCTGAGCTTTCGCCATGACTTCATCCATAGAGCCACACATGTAGAAGGCAGGCTCAGGAATGTGGTCATACTCACCGGCGATCAGGCCTTTGAAGCCGGCAATCGTGTCTTCCAGCTTCACCTGAACACCAGGTGAGCCGGTGAAGACCTGAGCCACGTCAAATGGCTGAGACAGGAAGCGTTCAACTTTACGGGCACGGGCCACAACCAGTTTGTCTTCCTCTGACAGCTCGTCCATGCCGAGAATGGCGATAATGTCCTGAAGCTCTTTGTATTTCTGCAGGATCGACTGAACGCCACGCGCCACTTCATAGTGTTCCTGACCGACAACCATCGGGTCAAGAATACGGGATGAGGAGTCGAGCGGGTCAACAGCCGGGTAAATACCTTTTTCCGCAATCGAACGGTTCAGCGTGGTCGTTGCGTCGAGGTGAGCAAACGAGGTCGCTGGCGCCGGGTCGGTCAAGTCATCCGCAGGAACGTAAACGGCCTGGATCGACGTGATCGAACCTTTGGTGGTTGAGGTAATACGCTCTTGCAGGCCACCCATGTCGGTTGCCAGTGTTGGCTGGTAACCCACAGCAGAAGGAATACGGCCGAGAAGCGCTGACACCTCAGCACCCGCCTGTGTGAAGCGGAAGATGTTGTCGACGAAGAACAGAACGTCTTTGCCTTCTTCATCACGGAAATATTCAGCTTGTGCGAGACCGGTCAGAGCGACACGTGCACGCGCGCCTGGAGGCTCGTTCATCTGGCCATAGACCAGCGTCACGCGGCTGTCGCCTTCGAGGTTGATCACGTTTGCGTCCTGCATCTCGTAATAGAGATCGTTTCCTTCGCGTGTCCGCTCACCAACACCGGCGAAGACAGAGTAACCACCGAACAGTTTCGCGATGTTGTTGATCAGCTCCTGAATGAGAACCGTTTTACCAACGCCGGCACCGCCGAACAGGCCAACTTTACCACCCTTCGCGTATGGGCAGAGCAGGTCGATCACCTTGATACCCGTGACGAGGATCTCAGCAGATGTGGACTGGTCGATGAAGTCAGGCGCAGGCGCGTGAATTGGGCGGCGCTCTTCGGTCGCGACAGGGCCGCGCTCGTCGATTGGCTCACCCACAACGTTCATGATGCGGCCGAGCGTTGCCGGACCAACTGGAACCTTAATCGGCTCACCGAGGTCGGTGACGGGCTGACCACGAACCAGACCTTCGGTCGAGTCCATAGCAATTGTGCGGACCGTGTTCTCACCAAGGTGTTGAGCCACCTCAAGAACAAGGCGGTTTCCGTTATTGTCAAGTTCAAGTGCGTTCAGAATAGCTGGCAGAGCGCCATCAAATTCCACGTCAACGACAGCGCCGATGACCTGGCTGACTTTGCCGGTTGCGGAGGTGCTCATGACTGACCCCTTTTTCGTTACAGATTGTGTCTTGGTTGATTTCGTACTGGTCTTGCTTGCCGCGGCTTTTGGCTTTGGCGTGGTTTTCTTCGCTGCAGGCTTTTTCTCTGCGGCGGGAAGTTTTTCAGCCACTTTCGGCTCGGTCACCTTGGCAGCAGCTTTCTTAGCCGGGGCCTTTTTGGCAGCGGCCGCTTTCTTGGCTTCTGGTTTACAGGCGCCACATGGCGCTGTGTCTTTACGGCCCAGGCCAACGGCTTTCTTATCTGCCGTTGCGAACGTCTTGAACGGACCGTGCCATTCATCAGCGTCCGTATTATCCGGAGCACCGCCAACGCCCTTGCCGTCATTACAATAGCGGCAATCAGACGTGTGGATACGCGCCCGGTTTCGGATCTTGTTTTCGTAAACCCAGAAACTCATGATTGGCCTCGTACTCTACTAAAGCGCTTCCGCACCAGAGATGATCTCGATCAGCTCTTTTGTGATCTGCGCCTGACGCGCACGGTTATATTGCAGTGACAGCTTGTCGATCAGCTCACCGGCATTGTTGGTCGCGTTATCCATAGCGGTCATGGATGCGGCTTGCTCACCAGCTGCGCTTTCGAGCAGAGCGGACAGAACCAGCGTGTTGATATAGCGCGGCAGAAGCGCTTCAAGAATGTCTTCTTCAGACGGCTCATAGATATAAGTCGCACCTTTCAGATCGATCACAGGTGTATCTTCCGGTGGCTCAGCAGGTATCATCTGCTTCGCCGTCGGCACCTGGCTGATCACATTCTTGAACTGCGAATAAATCAGTGTGGCGACATCAAACTCACCGGCATCGAACCGCTCATTCAGGTCGCGACCGACCGAAAGCGCAATCTCTGCCAGATCATCAGAATTCCGCGCCGAAGACGTATCGACATGGTCCACTAGCAAATCCTTGTAAAGGCGCACGAGTTGCTCGCGGCCCTTCTTGCCGATGGTGATGACTTTTACGGTTTTGCCGGCGCCGCGCAGACGAACGATCTCTTCTTTCGCTTTCTTCACCGTATTGGCGTTGAAACCACCGCACAGACCGCGCTCAGCAGTCATGACGATCAGAAGATGCGTCTCATCTGATCCGGTGCCGGACAGAAGTTTCGGGCCCTGCCCTCCCGCAGCCGCAGCTGTGAGATTTGCGATCACGCCGGCAAGGCGCTTCGCATAGGGCTTTGCCATTTCAGCAGCTTCCTGGGCGCGACGAAGCTTGGCCGCCGCGACCATTTGCTTAGCCTTTGTGATCTTCTGCGTTGATTTCACAGAAGTAATCCGGCCTTTAAGATCTTTCAAACTAGGCATGGTTTAACACTCATAACAGCCCATTGCTTCATGAAGCCCCACACATTTGCCGTGGTACTCGATGAATTCCTGAGCTTCCTGTTGTGGGGTTAATTCGCGATAGCCAACATCGTCAGAACCGCGGGATTCATAAAACTCGTTGATCCAGTCAGCATACTCGACACTATCGCTCGTCTTGATGATGTCTGCCAACTCAATCGCTTCGTCATCACTAAAGATACGGGTCCGGTTCGGGGCCAACATCCCGCCACTTTCAAAAGCAGTATCCTTCATGCAGCCAGCGACGATCTCCGTATGGAGACCACGGCTTTCCAACGCGGCATCAATCTCGTTGAATGCCACTGGTTGCTCTGTCCAGACAGCGTTAGTCGTGCAACCAACCATCAAGACGAGGCATACGGCTAAGGAAGGGGCGAGTTTCATCCTTACGTCCTAGCCGAAATTCTTCGTGAATTCTTCCAGAGCAGCTTTCATACCGGCTTCGATATCGTCGGTCAGCGCTTTCTCTTCGCGAATCTTCGCCATGAGGTCAGCCTTGTTCGCTGCCAGCCATTTCAGAAGCTCAGCTTCGTAACGAGTGACGTCAGCAACCGGAACCGCATCCAGATAGCCACGCGTACCAGCGTAGATCACCATAGCCTGCTCTTCGGTTTGCAGCGGCGAGAATTGCGGCTGTTTCAGAAGCTCAGTCAGGCGTGCGCCACGATCGAGCGTTTTCTTGGTTGCCGGGTCGAGGTCAGACCCGAATTTCGCGAAGGCTGCAAGCTCACGATACTGAGCCAGTTCACCCTTCATCGAACCCGCAACCTTTTTCATGATCTTGGTTTGCGCAGCAGACCCCACACGGGAAACTGACAGACCCACGTTCACGGCCGGGCGGATACCCTGATAGAACAGATCGGTTTCGAGGAAGATCTGGCCATCGGTGATCGAAATCACGTTTGTCGGAATATAGGCCGAAACGTCGTTTGCCTGAGTTTCAATGATCGGCAGAGCCGTCAGAGAGCCATTACCCAGATCGTCGTTCAGTTTCGCCGCACGCTCGAGAAGACGGGAGTGCAGGTAGAAAACGTCACCCGGGTATGCTTCACGACCTGGCGGACGACGCAGCAGGAGAGACATCTGACGATAAGACACAGCCTGTTTTGTCAAATCATCAAAGATGATCAGAGCGTGCATGCCGTTGTCACGGAAATATTCGCCAATCGTCGCACCGGTGTAAGGCGCGAGATATTGCAGAGGCGCAGGCTCAGACGCTGTCGCAGACACGACAACCGTATAATCAAGCGCGCCGCGCTCTTCGAGGGTTTTCACAACCTGAGCAACCGTAGACCGTTTCTGGCCGACAGCGACGTAAACGCAGAACAGTTTCTCTGAATCGTCTTTTGCCGCGTCGTTGGTTGGCTTCTGGTTCAGAATGGTGTCGATGCAGATCGCGGTTTTACCGGTCTGACGGTCACCAATGACAAGCTCACGCTGGCCACGGCCAACCGGGATCATGCCGTCAATCGCTTTAATACCGGTCATCATCGGCTCGTGAACCGATTTACGTGGAATGATGCCCGGGGCTTTCACGTCAACCCGGTTCCGGCTTGCAACGTCTGTCAGCGGACCTTTGCCGTCGATTGGCTCGCCCAGGGCGTCAACTACGCGACCGAGAAGACCTTTACCAACTGGCGCAGCAACGATCTCAGAGAGACGCTTAACTGTTGAGCCTTCGCGAATGCCACGGTCATCACCGAAGATAACCACACCGACGTTATCGCGCTCGAGGTTCAGGGCCATGCCCTTAATGCCGCCTTCAAACTCGACCATCTCACCAGCCTGAACGCTGTCCAGGCCGTAGACGCGGGCAATACCGTCACCGACGGAAAGCACCTGGCCGACATCGGAAACTTCCGCTTCGACGCCATAATTCTGAATTTTACTTTTGAGGATCTCGGAGATCTCGTCTGGGCGAATGTCCATCGGGCTTAAGCTCCCTTCATGGCAAGGTTCATACGATCAAGTTTTGATTTGACGCTCGCATCAATGAGACGAGAGCCAATTTTCAGTTGGAAGCCTGCGATCAGTGCCGGATCGACTTTGACATCCATGGAAACTTCGCCACCCGAAACAGAGGCGACGAGGTCTTCCAGTTCTTTAACCTGCGCGGCATCAAGGGCGTGAGCAGACACAACGCTTGCGCGGGTCACGCCACGCTTTTGCGCAGACAGATCTTTAAAGGCTTTCACAATGCTGGTCAGTTCATTGGCGCGGCGGTGATTGGCCACAACGCCAAGGAAGTTTGCGACCAGAGACGACAAGCCCATTTTCTGAGCGATAGCCGCGATGACATCGGCTTTCTCGTCCGCGCTGACCGCAGGGGTCATCAGGGCAGACTTCAGCGCATCAGAGCCGGAAATGGCCTGGCCGACAGCTGTCAGCTCGCTTTCGGTTTGCGTCAGGCTGTTCTGGTCACTTGCCAGATCCAGCAGCGCAGAGGCATAGCGGGTTGCCGCTTCACTCACCTGCAGGGTCGAATTCGCGCTCAAATGCTCACCCATCTGGATTTGCGCCGGTCAGTCCGGAGCGATTGAAACTCGTGCAAAAGTCATCCTGAAATCAGGAATCCCCCTCGCATTCGGCGCGGAGTTAGCATGCTATCTGTGAGTCCGCAACAGGGGGTGAGTACGGTTTTTGAGGTTTTAATCGCTCACTGGCTCGTCGGTGTCCTGAACCTCTTTCAGACCAAGTGCAGACAAGGCGGCCAGCCCGGCCATACCGGCCATGACGCCAATCACCATTTCCGTTCCGAAAACGGCGTCTACCAGGCCGAACAAACTCCCCAAGAGGAGAAGCAGCCCGATCAGCGTATTTGACAGCGCAGTATAGGCGGACCGGTTCTCCTTCGTCGCCATATCGACCAGATGAGTCGACCGGCCAAGCCGCACGCCCTGATAGGCAATCATCAGGCCAAACAGGACAAGTGGCAGCGCCCAGGTCTTCTCAAGTAGGTCCATGCCTGAGAGGACCAGCGTCAGGACCAGAGCGACGGCGCCAGCGAGGCCAGAAAAGACAAGAACCTTCCGGCTCGACTGATCGGCCAACCGGCCCCAGACATAAGACGACATCAGCGCCGCTAATGCGCTGGCCACCACCAGATAACCAAGCCCGCCAAACGCCTCCCTCGTATCCGCCGATCCCTGACTGGCCAGCGCGACCATGAAGGGCGGTGCGAGGGCGGTGGAAATCAGAAGGCCGCGCACGAGGATGAACTGCCGGAGCTGACCATCTTCTTTCAGAAGTGAGAAGTTTTCGAGGAAGACCTTGAAGGAATTCGCCCCGCCTTCGGTCGCGCCTTTATCTTCTTCCAGCGTGGTGAAGAGTGTTCCGGCCGCAAGCCAGAGACCGCCTGCGAAAAAGATCGCCGCCGTGACGATCGAGATTTTCTCGATTACGCCACTCACAAGCAAAACACCGAAAACAATCACAACACCGGCCGACAGGCTGCTCGCCAGTCCTGTTGCCGTACCGCGCTTGGATTTTGAAACCGTTTTGCCCAGCACGTCCTTGTAAGTGACCGAGCAGACGCTACGCGCCAGAGCCAGCACAGCCAATGCGCCAAGAATGGCCCATCCGGCCATCACGCCTTCGAGAAACAAACTAAACAGCGCAATCGCAAGGGCAGATAAACCCTGCACCGCTGAGCCGGCAGCCCACGCCCATTTCCTCTGAGGCAGCGCGCGCAGCCCGGCTGCGGTAAACAATTGTGGCAACAACGCCCCTGCCTCGCGCACCGGGACGAGCAGACCCACGATTGCCGAAGGCGCGCCAAGCCCTGTCAACAGCCAGGACAGAACAAGTTTCGGGTCAATAAGGCCGTCGGCGAGCTTCGTCATGCTGAGCGAAATCACATGCGTGAAAAAATTGCGCGGCTGATCCTGACAGGCGTTTTCAGGAATATCCTTGCAGACGCGGCCATCATCCTCGCCGGTCAGCATTTCAAAGGCTTTTTGGGTCGTATCGGTGCTCATTTCTGAGGAGATAGCGTCTGTCTCGAGAAAGGCCAGCTCCTTTGGCTCACCCGGATGTGACGGCTCACACGGCCTTTTATAAATCCGCACCGCACCTCGCCGCCCTGATAGAAACCTGCTAGTGTTCAACCCGTGAAATGGACCAGAGCCGGAGGGATTTCACATGCGCATGCCAAACCGCTTCATCATCAGCACAGTGTTGATCCTGACTGCTGGGTGGTCCGCATCAGCCCAGTCTACGCCACCCGCGCTCTCCGAAACACAGTATCAAGAGTTCGAAGCCCGATCGACGAAAGTCTATCTTCTTTGGGATATGGATGGGGATAGTCAGGTTACTGTCGAAGAATATCTCGGCCATCCTGACTATGGTGTTTCAACGGGTGCCGAAGACCCGGAAACCAGAGACATTTTCAGAGCGAGCCACATGAGACAGGACAAGGATGGCGATGGCATTGTCAGCGCGTCTGAATTTGCTGCGGACGCCTATTCCAACACGCTCGCAGACTTCACCTCACTCGATGCGGATAGCGACGGCCTTCTGTCATTCGTAGAAGTAATCCACCCGCAACCGGGCGCAGAAAAATCCGTCATGGGCAAGGTGGAGGGCACGTCCTTCCGGTATGGCGCCACGAATGAAGAAGTCTCATCGCCGCATCCCTATTTTCATGAAGGCGAATTCGACGCCAATTATTCTGCCTATATCGGCCATGCCTTTGCGCGGTGGGACAAGGATGAAAGCTTCACGCTGTCCTTCGCTGAATTTGCCGGAGTATCGAACGGCGAGTCCGGCAGCTGAGATAATTAGAAGAAGCTTCCCGCCAGCTTGGCGACGCCTTCGGGGCTCATATCAAACCCGACTGCTTCACCCGGATTGACGTACAGACCCGTTCCCGTCGGCATGCCCTTCACGAGACGTGCGCCCAGAAGCGGCATGCCATAGGCGCCAACATGGGCAACCGATTTCGCCCGCTCCTTGGAGGTGAACACCACCATGAGCGGTTTACCATCCTTATCGAGCAGAACGGGTCGAAAGCTCTCCGGGTCCTTTTCAACGTCAGTCACGCTCGGCACATAGATTTCTGATCTGATGAAGGTCTTGAGAAAGGCGCTGAATTTGCTGTGGTCGGCCATCGCTGCCTGCAGGTCAGTTTCGAGGGCGTTTTGTGGGATGAATTCAGTCACGATTTACTCCGTTTCCCGCTCAGAAGACGCCAGTAAGATCTGATAATAGCCCGGTAAGAGGCTCGTCAGGCGCTCACGCCCCATCTCGGTCAGACACTGGCGCCGTATGCGAGCGTTTTCATCATCAACGACAATTTCGACCAATCCCTCATCCACTAGCGCCTTCAGGCTCCGGCTGATGACCGGTGACGACACATCAATACGTTCGACAATCTGGCTATGGGTCAGCCCGTCTTTTGCCTGATCAAGGCTCACGCAGATCAGAAACCGCGTGATGGAAAAGTCATGCTCCCGGAAATACTCTTCCAGTTCCCTCAACAGAACGCTGGCCTCTCGAAGCAGCTGAAGCTTGTCGGCAATCCTGGGCTCAGCACCCGCTGGATAATGCCCGCTATAATTCGCAATCAGCGCCTGCATGGGCAGGTATTTCAGAAAGAACATGCCTCAGACCTATCCCGCCCGTGCCACCAGCCCTGGCTGAGACAGCACGCCGTGTTCGGTGACATCGACCATCCTAAATTTATCGTCTCCAGCCAACCCGCATTGCAAGGGGAGAGAAGTCTTTATTGGCGGCAGATCCTTTGGGGAACGCTTATTTAGTCGCAAAGAGAAACTCGCTTCCGTCACGATGAAAGTTCACAATCGTTAGTGATCTGTCGTTGAGGTAAATATTATTTTGAGTTGGCAGACCATCGAAATAAATCGTTTCAGACCAGCGATTCTCCAGTTGATCGAATATCAAAGGTGCACCTGATGCCGCGTGATACAGCGAAAACCTCAGATCTGGCTCGGAATTCGCGCTAATCAATGACCTAACACTCTTGTAACGCACAAAGATCAGGTCGCGATAAACACTGAGTTTCACCGATGACGGAATAATACCGAAGGGCAACGTCAACCAAGTTTGCTGTGACGAGTTCTCAGGATTGTACGTCAAAATAGAAAACCCAAGGTGCTTCTGATCAACTAACAAAAACAAACGCGAACCTTTTTCGCTCCCCAAAATCCTAACTAGCGGAGTTCGTCCGAAAAGCGAAGGCACCGTAATTCGCACTTTAGCGGGGGCAGCTTCCGGGGCTATCGTTGATAATTCTGCAGCGTTGTAATGGTACAAACTGCCGAAATTTGAGCAATAGACCGAAGCGGGTAGAAGCGTGACGCAATCACCGGCATCCTCCGGCATATAAAACGTTCCGATGTTAGAGGCCACAATCAGTGATTGTTTTCTGCCTTGATGGTCTTGAACGAACGCAGGGAAGGTAATGGAGTCAAAGAACTGGGCAGAGCTACCTGGCTCTGAGACAGATATGTTTTCGTATGTCGAGTGTTCGCAACGAGCGACGTCATTGGGCTGAAGTATACTAACGACCCGCGCTGTTCGTCCCTTGTTGTCGATAAGGTGGTTTGACCACAGCAACATGCCATCGTTGAGCACACTGAAAATATGCTCTTCGTCGTAAACATCGTCATCTCTTATGTGAGCGACTGCAGCGTTCCAACAATGCTGGGCGTGCTCAAGTATTCCGGAACGTTCTATACGTTGCTTCAGGTCGTCTGATACGAAACTGAGGTCAGTAACGATGTGGCTTTCGTCGACCATCGTGGGTCGATCAAAATTCAACAAATCGTCAGAGCGG
This sequence comes from Ponticaulis sp., assembly GCA_002692725.1. GTDB lineage: Bacteria > Pseudomonadota > Alphaproteobacteria > Caulobacterales > Hyphomonadaceae > Ponticaulis. The sequence continues at coordinate 52,594 of NZLU01000042.1, forward strand.
TCTGAGTGGACGAGATTTTGTTTCAGGCGTCGCCATCTATCTTCATGCCTCTGGTTACCCGAAATATCCCCATAAATTCGGTCAAGCCAGTATAGAAGTCGGTCGTTTTCGCCGTCTCGCGTGTTCGAGTTTATCAGCGGAAGAACAAATAATGGCTGCGCATTCAACTTATCTGATTCTATTTGCGAAAACAGTCTAAGTCGCTCGCTTTCTGAAACTGATAGCAATCCCAAACGAATTTCCGCACACGCAAAATCACAACCTGTGCTTCGATTTGCAGCAAATGCTTCTGAAAAACGAACAGTATCTATTCTGGAAATCTGTTGGAGTATCTCGATTTTTTTTTGCGTCGCTTGCAGGTCTGACGTGATTTCACCAACCAATTCGTCGTATCTAAGAATTTGGTCGGAACGCTGTGCAGCTGAATCTTGCGTGAGCTCTAGTTGCCTCAGGTTTTCAAGCGCAAAGCGTTCGTTATCTAGAGCCTTCTTCGCATTTGTTTCGGATCGCCACAAGGCATAGGTGGTGATTCCTAACATCGAACCCAAAATCAAAATCAGAAGAGAAAAAGAGAGCAAGCCGAGCAAGATCGTTAGCATGAAATCTCGGCGGTAACGGCGAAATAGAAGGTCGAATTCCGTCCCCAACAAACCAGAGACCAAACGCAATCTAGCTCGATCCGATCCATCTAAACGGGGGTTCATCGCCAGCGGCTGCGACAATCTCTGGGCGTCATCTCTAAATGCTAACGGAAAACACTCTTCAACGGGATCATCCGCATTCGGACTTCCTTCGATAATGTAAGCGAATATCTTATCCGCTCGATCGGTTAATCTGAAGTGCTCTATTTCGCGCTCCACCCATTGTGAGTTGGCGGCGTTTGGGGAACAAATTACAATCAAACATTCAGCTTGATCGATTTCATTTTTCACCGATTTGTCCAAATCCGACGTGCCAGACATGTCGGTTTCATCTCTGAAAATACGTCCCAATTTCCGAGAATTTCCGTTAAGGTGGCGAACCGATTTCGGAACGACATAACTCTCCAGCCATCTTTGCAGCTTACGCGCATGTTTCTGATCTCGCTGAGAGTAACTTATGAAGGCTTTGTTCTTGAAAACCGTTCTCATTACGTTCACCAAAGTTCGTTGGCATCTTTTCTCTCAAGTAATGCCAAAGCCGAACTGCAGTGACCAGTCCGCATGCTGTGTTTAGTCAAAATACATCAGGCGTGCCGAACATCCAACGCGCCTCAGACCTAACCCGCCCTTGCCACCAGCCCCGGCTGAGACAGCACGCCATGTTCGGTCACATAGCCCGTCACATATTTCGCGGGCGTGATGTCAAACGCGAGGTTTCCGCCCGGCGATTTCGTCAGCTGAACGCGGGTGAGTTTGCCGTCCGGGCCGAGCCCGTCAATATGCGTCACTTCGGTCGCATCACGCTCTTCAATTGGCACATCGCTACCTGCTTCCATCACAGGGTCATAAGTCGTGAACGGCATAGCCACGAAGAACGGCACGTCATTATCATGCGCCGCCAGCGCCTTCAGATAGGTGCCAACCTTATTGCAGGCATCGCCATTCCGCGTCACCCGATCAACGCCGGTGATCACCATATCCACCTGCGCGCGCTGCATGAGGAGGCCACCCGCATTGTCCACGATCAAAGTGTGCGGCACGCCATGCTGTTGCAGCTCATAGCCTGTCAGCAGTGCGCCTTGGTTTCGCGGCCGGGTCTCATCCACCCAGACATGAACCGGAATGCCCTCATCATGCGCCCGATAGATCGGCGAGGTTGCCGTGCCATAATCAACAGTGGCCAGCCAGCCCGCATTGCAATGAGTGAGAATATTGACCGTTTTGCCGGGGTTTTTGCGATGGAGTTCGCGGATAATGCCAAGCCCGGCTTCGCCAATCGCGCGGTTGGTCTCGACATCCTCATCGCAGAGTTTCCCGGCCTTTTCATAGGCCGCCGCAGCGCGATCAATCGGCGTGAGCGGTTCGATGACCTTCATCATCTCATCAAGCGCCCATTTGAGGTTCACCGCCGTCGGGCGGGTCGCAACCAGCATGTCATAAGCCGCTTTCAAATTTTCATCAGACGGGTCTTCACGCAGAGCCAGCGCCAGACCATACGCCCCGGTCATGGCCAGAAGCGGTGCGCCACGCGTCCACATATCCTTAATGGCAATGGCTGCGTGTTGAGCTGATGTCAGTTCAACAATCTTAAGCTGCCAGGGGAGTTCGCGCTGATCGAAAATATGTACCGACCAGCCATTCTCATTGAGCCAGATTGAGCGATAGGGCTTGCCGTCAATTTTCAAGGGAAACGCTCCTGTAGATCAGGTCAGTTGAATATCGTCGAAAGTCTTTGTTTTGTTCGGCCAGATCGTCTCCGGATGCTCATTCCCGCGATCGAGTAAAACAGTCTGAAGACCGGCAGCCTCTGCCGCCTCGAGTTCAGAAACAACGTCCGAGAGAAACACAATTTCCTGCGCCTCGAAACCGAGCTCGGCGGTAATTTTGCGATAGCTTTCCGCCTCTTTCTTACCGCCCGTTATCGTGTCGAAATTGCCTGAGAAAAACCGGTTCAGATCACCCGCTTCGGAATAGCCAAAAAGCAGTTTCTGCGCGCCAATGGACCCAGAGGAATAGACATAGAGCTTCAGTCCGGCATCGTGCCAGCGCTTTAATCCGACAACTGCGTCCGGATAGACATGCCCTTTAAAATCGCCATTCTCGAATCCCTCTTTCCAGATCATACCCTGAATGGCTTTCAGAGGGGTCGCCTTCCGATCTTCATCAATCCAGCGGATCAACACAGAAACCAACTCATGTGCAGTCATGTCCGGCTCGCCAATCTCGTCGCGGACGCTTTCCAGATGGTGCTGAATCTGGTCGATATGCGAGCGTACGAAATCGCCCATGCGCTGTCGTGCGTAGGGAAACAGCACATCATGAACAAAGGAAATCGAGCTCGTTGTGCCTTCAATATCGGTCACAACAGCCTTAACGCCATCAAGCCGGATCATGCCGCAGGCGCACCCACGGCGTAATCGAATTCAGGGAATTTCGATGCGATACCTGAGCCCGTAAAGTTCGGCACCCAGCCTTCTTCATTGTTGAAAAATCGAATGGCCGCAAGCCGCGCATCCGGCCCCATATCAAACCAGTGCGTGGTGTTAGCCGGAACAGAAATAAGATCATTCTGCTCGCACAACACCATGTGAACCTTGCCTTCCACGCGCAGATAGAACACGCCCGCACCTTCAATGAAGAACCGGACTTCGTCTTCCGAATGGGTATGCTCATCGAGGAATTTGGCGCGAATGGCAGGCTTGTTCGGCGTATCCTCCGTAACGCGAATAATGTCGACCGTGGCGTAGCCGCCTTCATCGCAAATACGCTTCACTTCATCGGCATAGGCGGCGAGCACGTCCTCCTGGCTCGCATCGGATGGAAACGCCTCGCGGGCCTCCCAGCGCTCAAACCGCACGCCAATATCGTTCAGCGTCGCCGCGATCTCAGAATAGTCTTGTGTATCCAAAAGCGGCGTGTCCGGCGCAGTGTCAGCGAAAACGGTCAAACGGCTCATTTGGTACCTCCATTCCGGGCATGCGCACGAAGCTTTCTGATTGAAACTTCCACGCTCAGCATGTGGTCCATGGCTTCGCACATATTGAGACAGGATTCCATATCCTTACCCCAGACGTAAAACCCGTGATTGCGAATGATATAAGCAGGAATGTCGACCTTGGGCAGCGGCTTTTCCAGAACGTCACACAGGGCCTGCATGTCCTGAGTATTCTCAACGGCGAGCAGTTTCACACTCACATCATGGGAATGAATACCCGGGAAAATCTTGAGCATCTCATAGCCTTTGAGATGGATCACAGCCCGGGTGAGACGCGTCAGGATCACACCGGCCGTCGAATGGACGTGCAGACAGGCATTCGCATCTGGGAACAGACGATAGATCTGACTATGCAACAATGTTTCCGCTGAGGGCTTCTTGTCCTCGAGCGCTTTGCCTTCGCCGCAAACGCGCATGACATTGTCCGGCTCCAGGCGTCCCTTGTGAAAGCCTGAGACCGTCACGGCAAAACTGCCATCATCCAGCCGCATGGAATAATTCCCACTGGTTGCTGGCGCCATGCCCATTGAGTGAAGCAGTCGACCCGCCTCGCAAATATTGTCCGTTGCTGTCTGAAAACCGACCGGACCTTCTGTCCGTAAACTCACGATTTAAAGCCCTCCCGAAGCAGATTGACGGCCAGCTCCAGGGTCTCAGGCTTCTTGCAATAGCAGAAACGGATCTTGGTTCGACCGTTGGCCTTGTCGGAATAAAAGCTGGATCCAGGCACCGTCGCGACGCCGATCTCGTCAATCATCCACAAGGCGAACTGTACATCATCCGAATGCCCTGTGCGCTCCATCAGAGCGCTGGCATCGGTTACAATATAGTACGCACCCTGAGGGTTATAGCACTCAAAGCCGACCTCTTGGAGTACTGGCAGCAGCATTTCCCGCTTTTTCTCGTACATGTCTGAAAGTTCTGAATAATAACTGTCGTCAAAACCAAGTGCATGAGCCGCTCCTTCCTGCAGCGGTGCGGCTGCACCGACTGTCAGAAAGTCGTGAACCTTTCGTATCGCGTCCGATGCCGCAGGCGGCGCAATAATCCATCCAATCCGCCAGCCTGTCGCCGAATACGTTTTGGAAATACCGGAAATCGTGACCGTCCGTTCAGCCATGCCATCTATATCAGCCATACGCAGATGCGGGCCCTGATAGATGATGTGCTCATAGATTTCGTCGGTGATCGCCGTCACATCCCATTTCTGGCAAAGATGGGCAATTGCGGTTAGTTCGTCCCGCGAGAACACTTTGCCCGTTGGGTTGGACGGCGTGTTGATGATGATCGCCCGCGTCTTGTCATTGAATGCGGCAGCCAGCTCATCAACGTCAAAATGCCAGTCCGGCGTATAAAGGCGAACATAACGCGGCACAGCGCCAGAGAGCACGGCATCAGGACCGTAATTCTCATAGAAGGGTTCAAAGACGATCACCTCATCGCCCGGATCGACCAGGGCCATCATCGTGGCCATCATGGCTTCAGTCGTACCGCAGGTGACAGTAATTTCCCGGTCCGGGTCAGGACGTACGCCATAATGACGCTCGGTTTTGTCGGCGATGGCGTTGCGCAGGGACACGCTGCCCCATGTAATCGCATATTGGTTCACATCGTCGCGAATGGCCTGAACCGCGGCTTCTTTCATCGCATCCGGCGCAGAAAAATCCGGAAAGCCCTGCGCCAGATTAACGCCGAGCCTGTTTCCTGAGCGCGCGTTGAATCGACGCGACATGCCGCGGATCACAGATTCAGTAAAAACACCTGCCTTGGCGGATGTGTGAATGGTCATTCGTGAAACACCCCATCTTCAGAAATGATGCGAACTCGCTTCGGCCTGGCCAACTGCACCCAACCAAACGACGTTGCAACTAACCCTGGAAACTCGTTCTGCCCGTCAACACCTCGCCGAACGAGCTGGACTGGCACTTCAATCTACAAACCGTCGGAACAATGCCGATCAGCAAAGGCTGGCGGCTATAACAGGTCTGCGCCGTCACGCAAGTTAATAACTCAGCGGTAACGCGGAAATTGATCCAACACAGTCGACGTTAAGGTCACAAAAAACTATACGGATCCACATCGACCTGCAGCCGGGCCTGTGCCGGAAGCTTCAACTCCGCTTTCCAGGCGGACATATAGGCCGATAAATCGACGGTAAGCTCCGATCGCACGAGAAACCGCCAGCGATAACGTCCCCGCAAGACCGAAATCGGCGCAGGCGCGGGCCCCCACACCTCAACCCCTTCGGCATTCGGCGCGGACATGCCGATCTGTTTCGCCAGACTGGCCGCCTCCTGATCATTCGGAAAGGAGAGGATCATTGCCGCCAAACGCCCGAAAGGCGGCATGCCCATCACCTCTCGCATTCCCTCTTCGCAAGCAAGAAACGTATCCCGATCGGTCGCGGCCAAAGCCTGCATAAGCGGCGCGTCGGGGTCATAGGTCTGTAACAGAGCCCGGCCCGGTTTCTCCGCCCGCCCGGCCCTGCCCGCAACCTGCGAGAGCAGCTGAAATGTCCGCTCACCCGCCCGCAAATCCCCGCCCTTCAGACTGGCATCGGCATCCACAACCCCCACCAGGGTGAGGCCCGGAAAGTTATGGCCCTTGGCGATCATTTGCGTGCCAATCAGAATATCAATCTCGCCCTGCTCCATCCGCCCGATCAGCGCGCGCAATTCCTCGCCGGACTGGATGGTGTCGGACGACAAAAGCTCAATTCCGGCCTCGGGCAGTTTCCGCCGCACCTCTTCGGCCACCCGCTCAATGCCCGGACCAACCCCCATGAGCGAATCCCGCGCTCCGCATTTCGGGCAGCGATCCGGTCGCCGCATGGAATAGCCCGTCAGATGGCAGACCAGCCGCCCGGTATAGCGATGCTCCGTCAACCAGCTTTCCGTGCCCGGGCTTTTCAGCTTGTCTCCGCACGCCTTGCAGATGACAAGCGGCGCATAGCCGCGCCGATTGAGGAACAATAGCGACTGCTCACCCGATGCCAGAGTCTCAGCCAGCGCCTGTGTCAGGGTTGGCGACAACCAATCCCCCTTGTCCGGTGTGCTTTCGCGCAGATCAATCAGCCCCACATCCGGCAATCGCGCCGCCCCGGGTCGCGCCGTCAGCTGCAGATAATCAAACCGGCCGACCCGCGCATTGTGAAGCGTTTCCAATGCTGGGGTGGCGCTTGCCAGAATGACCGCAAACTTCTCAAACCGCGCCCGGGCAATGCAGAGGTTACGCGCGTGATAGACCACGCCATCTTCCTGTTTGTAGGAGCCATCATGCTCCTCATCCACAATCGCCAGCCGCAAATTCGGGAAGGGCAGAAACAGCGCCGACCGCGCGCCCACCACAATCCGCGCCCGTCCGTTTGCCACCTCCCGCCAGGCCCGGCGCCGATCCGCATCGGACAACCCCGAATGCCATTCCGTTGGCCGCGCACCAAACCGGTCTTCAAACCGTTTCATGATCGCTTGGGTCAGCGCGATCTCCGGCAACAGAATCAGAACCTGCGCATCTGGGTCCATGCGAAGCGCTTCTGCAATCGCCTCGAAATAGACTTCCGTCTTGCCCGAGCCTGTCACGCCATCAATCAGCGCCACCGAAAAAGCGGCCTCCCGTACACGCCGCCTTAAATGGCCAGCCGCGCTTTCCTGTTCCTCGGTCAGCGTAAAGCCAGTCCGGTCGGGATCCGGTCGCCGATACGGCAGATCCACGGGCCGTTCTTCGGTCGATAAAGCCCCCAGATCAACCAGCCCTTTCACCACAGAGGTCGACACCCCCACTTCCCGGCCCAGCTCGGCCTGGGTCATGGGCGGGTGATGCTTCACAAAATCGAGCACACGCTGGCGCGCGGATGTCAGCCGCGACGGAAGCTCCGCGCCATCATTCGGCAGAACCACGCTCTGCGTTTTGGTCGGGAACAAAGCCTGCGGGCTGCGCAGCACCATGCGCAGGATCGAGCCGGGATTGACGCAGGTATATTTCGCAGACCATTCAATAAATGTCCGCATCGCGTCGGTCAGCGGCGGGCTGGGATAGACCATATAAATCGGCTTGAGGTCGCGCTTGCCCTCTTCCTCTTCGCCAATGGTCCAGACAACGCCCGTCCGCTCAATCGGCCCCAGCGGCGCCTTCACCACCATGCCTGGCTCGACATGCATCTCCTCCGGCACCGCATAGTCAAACGGTTCGGGCAAAGGCACCATGAATCGGACGCTGGCAAACTTCATTCTCTCTTTCTGGGATGTTGCGGGCAGAAGGAAAAGGGGCTGTTAATCCCTCTCCACCAGAATTCACACAGTATGACCCAGAAGACTGTCCCTCAGCTCGTCTCCGACTTTCTTGCCCATCTTGAAAAAGAGCGGGCGGTCTCCGCGCACACGCTGACGGCCTACACCCATGATGTGACCAGCTTTGCAGGCTTTCTGACCCAGCATGGCGAGACCGACCTTGCCGCCGTAACCCCGCGCCGGGTCCGCGGCTGGCTGTCGGAACGCCGCAACTCAGGCCTTGATGCACCGGCCTCCATCGCCCGCGCGCTCTCGGCCCTGCGCGCCTTTTATCACTGGCTCGACGCCAGCCATGGCATTGAGAATGCGCGAGTCCTCGCCATGCAAGGACCAAAACTGAAAGACCGGCTACCCCGGCCCACGTCCGAAACCGATACCAAGCGGCTTTTATCCGCATCCGGCACACTCACCGAAGAGCCCTGGGTGGCCGCACGCGATACCGCTCTGCTCACACTTATCTATGCGGCGGGCCTTCGTATCTCCGAAGCGCTTTCCCTAACGGGCGGTGATGTTCCTGCGCCAGAGCTGCTTCGCGTGCTCGGAAAGCGCCAGAAGGTACGGATCGTTCCATTGCTCGCCTCCGCTCGCCAGGCGATTGATTCTTATGCGGAACTTTGCCCCTATGAGTTGAATGAAACCACGCCGCTCTTCTATGGCGTTCGCGGCGGCCCCATGCGGCCCCGCACAGCACAGCTCCTCATGCAGACCCTTCGCGGCGCACTTGGCCTGCCCGAAAGCGCCACGCCACACGCGCTGCGCCATGCCTTCGCCAGCCATCTCCTCGCCCATGGCGGAGACCTGCGTTCCATTCAGGCGCTGATGGGCCATGCCAGCCCCTCCACCACGCAGGTTTATCTGGGTGTGGAAGATGCCCGCCTCACCCGCGCGCACAAGCTCGCCCATCCAAGGGCCTGAGGGCTGGTTCTCCCACTAACTCAGAACAGCACTTTGAGTTACAGAATTATCCCCACCTCGATCCTCCCCTTTCCAAAGGGAGGAGGCGCAAGTGGCATGGTCAGCTCTCCCCCTCGAAAAGGGGAGCTGGAGGGGGATCACGCTATCAAGGAACGCACGGTTTCTCTTCTCGCTGGATGCTCAGATCCACTTTTTCCTCTTGCGATAGAAGCTCGCCCCGCTACACATGGACTGACGCAATGAGGGGCCGCATGAGCGAAGAGATCTTCATCAGTTACAAGTCGGAACGCCGGGCAGCAGCCACCCATTTGTCTGATATTCTGAAAGCTCACGGATTTTCAGTCTGGTATGATTATGGGCTGATCTCCGGCACCAGCTTTGCCCATCAGATTAATGAAAAACTAAACGCCGCCAAAATTGTGATCGTGCTCTGGTGCACAAAATCTGTCACCAGCCCCTGGGTGCTGCATGAAGCGCTGACCGCCAAGCATAATGGCACCTATTTTCCTGTGCTGATGGAGCAGTGCGATGTGCCGACCGAATTCAAATCTGATCAGTATATCGATTTGCGCCACTGGAATGCTCGGCCAACTGCCTATGAGCCCCATGATCTGATTGAGGATATTGAGCGTGTGCTCGACCGGCCTGCAGAGTCAGATCGAGACAAACTCAAAGACCTAAGAAGCGAGTGGACGAAATATGGGTCCAGAACACTGAATGAATTTGCGCTCAGCGCCGTGTCGCCCAATCGACAGGAAGAGGACGCACCGGGACCTGCAAGTGTCAGTCCTCCGGATGCCCCGGAAAGGCCCGGTCCCAATATACCAGAACGGGCAGAAACACAGCCTCCGCCAAAACGCATGCAGATAAAACGCCAGAATTCGCAAATGATGACGGGGTCAGGAAGATCTATGATCAGCTGGACACATCAGTTCGCGAAAATCTGGAACGATTCATCGAACACTTCGCGAGCCATCCAATGGCCGATGTCGCGCGCCGCGATCTCGAAAGCCTTATCGCCGCCGAGGAAGAAGAGGCGCGTCTCGCTGAATTCACCGAACTGACCGAAGGCTATAATCTTGCAAAAATGGAGGCCTTCATTACTGCGAACCCCGGCACACCGGAAGCGTGGCAGATCGACGAAAGACGTCGCGAGATGCTGGCAAATGCCCCGGATGACGAGACGAGAAAGCAATAGGAATCGGAAGCCCGCACAGCCTTAATAGAGGGCAAAGACATTCCGGAAAACAGAAGGCCATACATCAGGTCGCTCGATTTGAAACACACAAACGTCAGCGACCTGTCACCCCTCTCCGGGCTCACTGCGCTGCAAATACTCAATCTCTGGGGCACAAACGTCAGCGACCTTTCGCCCCTCTCCGGTCTCACCGACTTGCAAAAGCTCGATCTTGGGAACACGCAGGCCAGCGACCTCTCGCCGGTTCAACATATCAAGGGTCTCGATCTAAAGGGCCTCTGAGCGAGTAGCCAAGGCTCACTCCTCCACTTTGAAAAACAAAGTTGACATTTTCGCGAAAACATATACTTTGCATTTCAAAGTTATTTGCGGAGATCGTTATGACAGCCAAAATGGAAGAAGACCTCGCTTATCTGAAAGACATTGCTGAATCCGGACGAGAAGCTCCATCGCTTTCCGGCCGGTTCGCGCTTTTATGGTTCGGATTGTTGACCGTCACACTGCTCATTCACTGGGCCCTGGCTCGCAACTTCATTCCCGGCATCGGCATTCAGTATGTGGGATTATTCTGGATCGGTATGGTGGTCATTGGAAATATCGCCTCTCGCCTCATCGGGCGCGGAATGCGCGATTTGCCTGGACAGGCGGCACCAAACAACCGGGTCGAAAACGTCACATGGACCATTTCAGGCATAGGACTCGCTATTTTCGCACTCACGCTCATGGCTGTGGTTTTTCTGCGAGACAACATGAGCGCGATCATGTTTGACCTGATCATGCCCACTGCGTTTCTCGTTTACGCCGTCAATTATGCGGCCGTAGCCGCCTTTATCAAAAAGCAGAACAAATGGGTGCCGGTCTGGATTTCACTTTTGGCCTCAGCCGGAACACTGGCCCTGATCGGTATTCCGGAACTATATCTCGTCAGCGCGGTCGCTGTGGCTGCGCTTTGGGTAACGAGCGGCCTGCGGCAGCTGCTTGAAGAACCGAAAAGCACGGTTTGAGGGTGATCAATGTCTGAAGATACCAATCCCTACGACCATGCCGATATTGATGATGCCATTCATGGCCGGTTGCGGCTCGGCATTATGGCCTATCTCTCATCGGTCTCCCCGGCGATTTTCGGGGAGCTGAAGGCCAAGGTGAATGCAACGGACGGCAATCTGTCCACGCATTTGCGCAAGCTGGAGGATGCAGGGTATGTCGAGATTGAAAAACGGTTTGAAGGGCGGCGCCCGCAAACGCGCGTGCATTTGACCGAAGCCGGACGCGCCGCCTGGATTGCCTATCTCGACCGGATGCGCTCCCTGCTCGACGCCGCCGAGTAACCCAAAAAAACGGGGCAGCGCCATACTCCGCGCCGCCCCGTCTTCAAGGCTTCCCTCCCCGGGGAAAATCAGATGGACGCGACAGCGTCGGGCAGCGTTTTACAGAACTTCTCGACGTCTTCAACAAAGCCCATGGAGACACGCGTCCATTCATTGTAATCCATATACTGGCCGCGGACCGAGATCATCTTGTCGGCCATGGCTTTCTGAAGCGCGTTCGCTTCCTTGCCAGATTTGAAATAGACGAAATTCGTCTGTGACGGCAGATATTCCATGCCAAGCGTATCGAGCGTGGCGGTGACCATATCGCGGCATTCAACGATTTTGCCTTTCGACATATTGATGAAATCCATGTCGTTATAACAGCCGATCGCCGCTGCGATGGAGGTTGACGGCGTCCAGGACATGACAACCGACTGAACCTTCTGAGCAATCTCCGGCTTGGCGATGAGATAGCCCATGCGGATCCCCGCCATGCCGTAAATCTTGGAGAAGGTGCGGGTGACGATGACATCGAGCCCTTCTTTGACCAGCGGCACACACGTGGTGCCCGCTTCATCATCGGCGAGTTCGATATAGGCTTCGTCCACAATGACAGGTGCTTTCGCGGCCATGCGGCGAACCGCAGGACGGATGACATTGCCCGGTGTGACAAGCCCGGTCGGGTTGTTCGGGTTACACAGCTGGATCGCGCCGGTTTCGCTGGTGACGGCCGCCTCCATGGCTGGCAGGTCGATTTCCATTTCCGCCGACAGAGGAACGCGCTGAATTTCAGCCATGCCAAGGTTTTTCGCATAAAGCGCGGTCGTGTCCCAGAACAGGCGCGGGGCCACGATCGGGCCTTTCGGGCCATAGTGCAGAGCCAGCGCGCTGAGGATTTCGCCCGAACCGGTCGACAGAGCCACATGATCAGGTGAGACGCCGTGACGGTCTGCGATCATCTTCAGCAGTTTTTCCGTCGCGCCCTGCGCTGTGTAATACGCGCCTTTGGACGCCGCATAGGCGATCATGTCGCGCGCCGATTGCGCCGGCCCGTAGGGGTTTTCATTCCGGGACAAGAGCGCCACGCCCTTGGGGGCCCCCAGCAGATAGGGGTTATCAACCGCTGCGGCTTCTGCCGGAAACGCGCCCGCCTCCTCTGCGATTGCAGCCGATTTGGTCGTGCAGCCCGCGACTGTCGCAACTGCGCCGCCAGCGGCACCCGCCAGCAGATTCCGTCTTGAAAGATTAAACGCCATTAGCCTCTCCCTTCATTTCAAGTTCGTAGACGGCCATGGGTGATCATCCGGTCACCATGGCTTTGTAAAACACATAGATCGACGTCACGATCAGATAGATGCCGAAATACCGTTTCAGCTTGACCCCATCGAGGCTGTGCGCCAGGCGCGCACCAATGGGCGCGGTGATCACAGACATGCTGACGATCGACAAAGCAGCAATAATGTTAACATAGCCGACAGACCCTGGCGGCAGGTCCGGCACGGATGAGCCGGTAATCATGTTCGCAATGGTGCCTGGCAGGGCAATTATGACGCCAAATCCGGCAGCGGTCGCGACCGCCTGATGGATGGGCCGCTGACAGGCCGTCATCACCATGACGGCAGGCGTGCCGCCGCCAATGCCGAGCAGAGCTGAAAAGGCGCCCAGAAATGATGAGATCGACACCAGTGGAATGCCCTTGGGCATCTCCGCCGTAAACCGAAATCGGACATTGTTCTTGGCCGGAAAGATGAAGTGAAGCCCCATCAGGAACACGCCAACCGAGAAGATCAGCTTCAGCACCGCCCCATCCAGCACGTGAGACAAGACCGACCCAATGACCGCGCCAACCATAAGCCAGGGCGCCCAGTCGCGAATAATTTTCATATCGACCGCGCCGCGCTTGTAATGCGCATATGCGGATCGAAACCCGGTCACAATAATAGTGGCGAGCGAGGTACTCACCGCTGTCTGCATCAGGATTTCCGGTGGGAATTGGAAAAATCCGAATACAACAATCAGAGTTGGAACCACGACAAAACCGCCACCAATTCCAAACAAACCTGCAACCAACCCCGCAGCCAGTCCTGCGCCCATCAGCACAAGGACCATCTGGCCCAGTTGCATCCACGTATAATCAGCCAACGCTTTGTTCTCTTGCCCAGTTGAAGCCTTTCGGCCGTTCGGAGCTTAATCGCCCGAACCGAAAAAGAGGCGAATTATATCCGCCTCTTCTAATTTGTTTCGCAATTGCACAAAAACCATTCAGGTGAATGCGTTCACACGGGCAGTCCGAAAACCGCCCGTGTGACACCACTTAGAGATCAGCTTTGAGTTTGAGGTAGTAATACCCACCCTGCCAGTCGACGATTGTGCCGGACGAATAAACACGACCACAGCAGTTATCGCCAAGGTTGGCCTCATCCGGATACTCATCAAAGATGTTCCGAGCGCCGAGAGACACCTTCACGACATCGCTGACCTGATAGGACGCCTCGAGGTCAACCATGACTTCAGCGCCATATTCCTGGAACCGGAGCGGGTTACCGCCGGTGTTCGAGTTGGTGTACTCGCCATAATAATTGGCACGACCGAGGAATGACCATGGACCCGCCTCGTGCAACACACTGAACACACCGCGCCAGTTCGGATCGAAATTCTCAAAGTCGTAGGTGCTCTCAGCGTTGAAGAGGCCACCGATATTGATCGAGTCGAACTCGGTTTTGTTGTAGTTCACCGATCCGGTGAAGCTGGTGGTCGAACCCTCATACAGTGAGGTGTTGTAGGTACCCACAATATCCACACCGGATGTTGTCGTATCGAAGGCATTCTGGAAGTAGAACACGCCACCGATCGACTCAGCACCCGCAACGCCTGCAGCCTGCAGAGCGAGGAAGTTCTGGTAGGCAGCGCCTGCAGTTGGGTCAGAAGACACATCCTGGGTGGAAATCGCGTTCACGCGGTCTTCAAGCTCGATGACATAAAAGTCGACCGTCAGACTGAAATCACCCCAACCGCCGGTGAAACCGGCAGAATAGTTGGTGGAGGTTTCAGGCCCGAGCGGCACAGCGCCGAGGGCCTGAGCGATCGGACCGCCCGCAGGGAAGAGACCCGTTGCAACCGGGAAGCCGTTTGGCAGACGGGTCGACACGTTGGTCGTACCTTGCTGACCCGGCGTCGGAGCCCGGAAACCGGTACCAACCGACCCCCGAAGGCCCATCGTGTCTGTCAGATCAAACTGACCGGCAACTTTCCAGACAAGCTCGGAGTCGAAGTCAGAATAGTCTTCAAAGCGCAGAGCACCCTGAAGGAAGAGACGATCGGTGACGTCACCAGAAAGCTCACCATACGCCGCGTAGGAATCACGCGTGTATTCGCCGGAGAAGGCCGGTGAATAACCCGGGAAACCGTTCGAACCGACACCCACAACCTGATAAACAGCATCGTTCGGATCCGAACAGTCCAGAGATGAACCACCCGCGATAACCGCTGCGCCTGCTGCTGTCGGAACCGCTCCGTTACAGAAGCCCCATGGATCCGGCGTAGCATATGGACCGCTCTGATAAGACGCAGGATCACCACCGACCAGCTCATAGGACTCGTCCATATAGCTCAGGCCGAAGCCCAGAGTAGCTGGCCCCGCCATTCCGAGTTCGAACTCTTTCGTGAAGTCAGCTTGAAGCTGGAATTCTTCGTTGATGAGATCGCCCGGACGGAAACTCGTCGGCGACATATCACCCATTGAAGGGTTCACTGTGTTCATCAGCGTGTATTTGATCTCGTTATGGCCAAAACGGCCAGAGAAATCATAGGTAAAGCCTGGTGAGAACTCACCGCGCAGACCACCTGCAGCTGAGTAGTCGATCACGTTACCGAAGAAACGTGGTGTGAAACCGCCCGGGAAGAAGAAGAGCGGGCTCCAAAGTGAACCATCCTGAAGGCGGAGGTTCTCAATCGTGCCATTGCCCGGATAACGATAGAAGAATGAGCCGTCAGCTTCACTCTGAGAGTAGTTACCGAAGGCATAAAGTTCCATCGTGTCGGAGATGTCATAGCCTGCATTGATAAAGCTACGCAGTGCGTTCGATTCAGGCAGACCCCATGGCTGAACCACGTCACCGAAACCGATATTGGCGTCAGGAAGACCAGCCAGGAACGTCGACGGTGAATAACCTGCAATTGTTGTATCGAAGCCGCCAAAATTTGGAGCACTTGGGTCCACACACGCCCAACTCTCACAATATTCGACGCCGCGAGATGTCGCGCCCTGATCCGAATATTCGAGCGATACGTTGACAAAGCCATCGTCACCAATGCCCATGCCGAAATTGGCTGCAGTGGTGAACAGGAAGCCATCGCCTTCATAATATTGGCCGACTTCAGACGTGATGGTTGCCCCATCAGTGTCTTCTTTCAGAATGAAGTTGATGACGCCTGCAATGGCGTCAGAGCCGTAGAGGGCAGCCGCGCCGTCGCGCAGAACCTCGACATTGCCAAGCGCAATTGCCGGAATGGTCGCGATGTCAGGGCCTTGCGTACCTGATCCACCGATGGACACCAGTGCAGCACGGTGACGACGTTTGGAATTGACCAGAACAAGTGTTTTGTCCGTCGGCATGCCGCGAAGCTGAGCTGGACGGATGAAGGTCCCGCCATCTGAAATCGGCTGACGAGACAGCGAGTAAGATGGAACCAGTGTTTTGATGATGTCGTTGGCGTCCGTATACGGGACGTTGTCCAGTTCTTCCTGGCTCAGAACGTCGACCGGAACCGGCGAGTCGGTGATCGTCCGCGGCTTACCGCGAACACCGGTGACCATAACCCGTTCCTGAACTGCCTCGTCTTCACCCTCTTCTTGCGCAAACCCAGGCTGAGACGCGATTGTTCCCACGCTGAGCGCAAAGATAGAGGTCATTAAGACCTTGTTGATGCGTTGACCCATTACATTCCCCATTTCGATCACGCTTGCGCAACCATGACGACATGCCAAAGGCGCAAGCCCTACTCATTGAGACCGGACTATCCGTCTCGCTCCGTTTTCAGATGAGCGCCCGTCTTTGAACGCGAGGCCGAACCAGTTCGGTTCGGTGGAGACATCCCCCGTTGAATGTCCCAAGCTCGAAAGCTGCAAGCCAAGCCGAACAGTCTATTGGGTTTTCGTAAATCCTGACGTGCGTGTGATGGATTTATGACATGCCTGCTGCATTTATTTGATGCACTGCAACACGCTTACGGTCAGGAAATGTGCAGCCGGACGGTCTGTCAGTTCACGTCAGAGCAGTTCAGACAGTGACAAAACATGTTCAGCCACTTCATGAACTTTCTTACTCTGCTTCATCGCAGTTTTTCTAAGAAAATCATAGGCTTCCGCCTCTGACATCCCCTTACCGCTCATCAATACGCCTTTGGCGCGATCAATGACTTTACGCGCGGCGAGGATGGCTCGTGTCTTTGAAAGTTCAGTCTGGATGGCATGCGTCTGCCGGAAGCGCTCCATTGCGACTGCAGCAATGGGCAGAATTCTGTGAGACAGGCAGCCATCCACCACACACGCGCTCGCTCCCATGCGGAGGGCGGACTGCGCCGTATCTGCACTGCCGGTTTCGGTAAAAATCAACAGCGGGCAAGGCGACGCAGATTGAAGCCAGCCAACAGCGTCCAGAATCTCCATATCGACCGACTGGCAATCAAGAATGACCAGCTCTTCTTCGCTTTGCAGCTGGAATGTGTGCTGGAGAAAATCGTCAGGGTTCACCCGACGAATGCTGTAACCGGGCAATCCTTCCCGGATCTCCCGCTCATGATCAGTACGGAAAGAGATCAGAACGGCGCGTTCAACGATCGCGGATTCATCCGTTTTGTCCGACAGTCTGACGGGTGCAGTCATGCCAAATCCTGAGAGCCCATGGTGCTATCCAATGTGGAATCACATCCAGACCGCAGATGAACACGAGTTGAGACCTTCAACAGCAGTTGAATCTATCGGGGTGTAAAAATCACCCGAATCGACGGGGGTCTGCCAAAAAAAATGCCTCCCCTGCTGACAGGAGAGGCATTCTTTACAACGCTATAGCGCTGCTTACATCTGCATGGTCCAGCCTTCGACACCCATGGCGGCCTGACGAATCGCCTCAGACAGGGTCGGGTGAGCGTGGCAGGTGCGCGCAATATCTTCAGACGCGGCTTTGAACTCCATCGCGACGCAGATTTCGCCGATCATCTCGCCGACACCAATGCCCATCATGTGGACGCCCAGCACCTCATCTGTGGTGGCGTCAGCCAGAATTTTCACAAATCCATCCGTCTGGTGATTTGTGCGGGCACGAGAGTTCGCCATGAATGGGAATTTGCCGGTTTTGTATTTGATGCCAGCATCTTTCAGCTGTTTTTCGGTTTTGCCGACCCAGGCGATTTCCGGACTGGTGTAAACAACACTCGGCACCAGATCGTAATTCACATGGCCTGCTTTACCGGCGATGAGCTCGGCAACCGCTGCACCATCGTCTTCAGCCTTATGCGCCAGCATTGGCCCGGCAACGCAGTCACCAATCGCCCAGATGCCTTCAACGATGGTTTTGAAATGGCCGGTGGTTTCAATGATTCCGCGCTTGTCTGTTCCAATACCGACCGTCTCAAGACCGAGGCCTTCCGTGTAAGGCTTACGACCGATCGCAACGATGACAACATCCGCATCAAGCGCTTCTGTTTCTCCGCCCTGAGCCGGTTCAACATTCACTTTCAGCTTGGTTTTCAGCTTTTCAATTCCGGTGACTTTGGTGGAGAGTTTGAAGTCCAGCCCCTGGCCTTTGAAAATCTTCTGCGCCTGTTTGGAAATCTCCGCATCCGCGCCTGGCATAATGTGGTCGAGATACTCCACGACCGTCACTTCTGAGCCGAGACGCGACCAGACAGAGCCCATTTCGAGGCCAATGACGCCAGCGCCAATGAGGACGAGTTTCTTTGGCACTTCTTTCAGTGACAGCGCGCCGGTGTTCGTGACCACGCGCTCTTCGTCAATTTCAATACCCGGAAGTGTGGTGGGTTCAGAGCCAGTTGCGATGACGATGTTCTTCGCGCCAAGCTTCTGAGCCTTGCCTTCAGAATCGGTGACTTCAACTTCGCCCTTGCCGACAATTTTGCCTTTGCCTTCGTAATGCGTGACCTTGTTCTTCTTCATGAGGAACTTCACGCCTTCGGTGAGGCCTTTCACGGCATCAGCCTTCTGGGCCATCATTTTTTCGAGGTTCAGTTTCAAGCCAGAAACCTCAATGCCCATATCCGCGAACTCGTTCTGTGCCGCCGCGTAATATTCAGACGCGTGCAGCAGAGCTTTGGATGGGATGCAGCCAACATTCAGACAGGTGCCGCCAAGTGTAGAGCGCATTTCGATAATGGCTGTCTTCAGGCCCAGCTGTCCGCAACGGATGGCACAGTTATAGCCACCAGGGCCTCCACCGATAATAACGACATCATAGACTTCAGACATGGATTATAGACTCTCAGAAAGAAATTCGTTTCACATCTCCTACTCTCCTGCTGCGCGAGGTCAACGCCACAGGAGAACAGAATGCGCCATAGCAGCCATGTGAATGCGAATTGGTAAAGGCGAGGTCGACACGTTAACAGCCACAGACTATCGACGGAACACGCCCTCTATCACGGTAACAGCCTGACCGGCCAGCTTCACCCGGTCACCCTCCAGACGGGTGGAGATACGGCCACCACGGCCGGGATAGGCCTGGAAACAGTGAAGTGTGTCCTGACCGAGACGCGGTGACATGATGGCCGCCAGCATGCAATGCCAGCTGCCAGTGGCCGGGTCTTCATCAATGCCGGAGCCAGGCGCAAAAAAGCGCGAAGTGACATCCACTCCCTCTCCGCCTTCTGCCATGCAGCCGAAATTTCCACGCTCCGCCTGCCCCGGCACACCGAGCGCTTTCAGGGCCGACAAATCCGGATTGAGGTTGATCACCTCTTCGGGGGTGGCGAAAATACTCGCATGCATTGGTCCGCCAAACATGGCAAGCGGACGCGCACCGAGCGCTTCGACCACCGCTTCAGAGATCTCAATCTCCTCCACCTTAGGCGCGGGAAAATCCATCAGATAGCCGGTTTCGGTGCGCTCGACGATCAGCTCACCGGATTTCATCGTCTCGAAGACAATGCGATTGCCGTCAAACGCCATGTGCTCCCAGAGCGCATGCGCCGAGGCCAGTGTCGCGTGGCCACACAGCGGCACTTCGACCGTTGGAGTGAACCAGCGCAATTTCCAGCGCCCCGCATCGCCCGGCACGATATAAGCCGTCTCGGCGACATTGTTTTCCGCAGCAATGGCCTGCAGATCCTCATCCTCCAGGAAAGCATCCATGGGCATGACACACGCCTGATTTCCTTCGAACGGTTTACTCGCAAAGGCATCAATTTGAAAAAACGGGTACTCAGCCATGAAACTCCTCCATGGGGGGCTAGACCGGGCTTCTGTTTAGGGCCGGTCAGGAGATAACGCCAGAAAGTAAAACTGGCTCCAAAAACAGTTTTTCTATTGAACCCAAAGCCAGGTGCTGTAGGGGACATGTCATGCATTGGAGTCATCTCCTCGTCGGCCTCGGCATGATGTGCGGCACGTTGATCGCCGCACAGGGCGCGATCAACGGCAAGCTTTCCGCAACGATCGGCGGTCCGCTTCAGGCCGCCGTGATTTCCTTTTCGGTGGGGCTCACGGCCCTCATCCTCGCAAATCTTGTGATGGGAAACCGGTTTGCGCTCACCCATACGGTCTCGTCACTGCCCTGGTGGGGATGGGTGGGCGGCCTGTTCGGCGCGATCATGGTGGCAAGTTCTGCCATGGCGGTACCGCGCATCGGGGTAGCCGCCTGGGTTGTGGCCGTCATTGCGGGCCAGCTCATCGCGGCTGTCATTTATGATCAGCTCGGAGCCTTTGGACAGGATGTCCGACCAATTACGCCCCTGCGTCTTCTGGGCGTGGGTTTTCTGGTGCTCGGCGTCTATCTGGTTCGCCGATTTTGAGGCTTAGCCCTCACCACCCCCTTCGAGTCTCTGCGTAAGCACGCTGAAATAGCTGATCTCCGCGTCGGGTAATTCAAGACAGAGTTCAGTCCAAAGGCGCCGTCCGTCCTGATCAAAGCCGCGCGCGCTGGAGTTAGAGGAAAAGCCGGAGCTGACAGGATCACGCTGGTTCAGACTGGCATCGAATCTGGCCGCCCAGACAGTCAGCTCTGTTGCGAGTTTTGGAGAGATGGGCAGGCTGTCCGGATCGATATTCTCATACTCGCCGTCTGTCGTTTCCCAGACGGGATGGCAGCCATAGTCCGGCATCAGTTTGAACTGACGATCGCTCATCGCTCGACGTCAAGCACCCAGCCATGATTGACCGGCCCATGCCCCTGTCCGAGATCTTTTGCCGTTTCAATAGCCTTCAGAAGATAGCCGCGACCGGCATCCACAGCATCCGGAAGGGTTTTGCCGAGCGCGATATGCGTGGCAATTGCCGAGGCAAGCGTACAGCCCGTGCCATGCGTGTTCTGGGTGTCGATGCGTTTGGCTTCAAAGAAGATTTCGTCATACTCGGTATGCAGCACATCGACGATGACATCACCCGAAATATGCCCGCCTTTCACCAGCACAGCCTGGGCTCCCGCTTCCAGCAAGCGTTCCGCCGCTCGGCGCTGACCATCCAGGGTTTCAACCGCCTTGCCTGAGAGGATTTCAGCTTCCGGCGCGTTCGGGGTGAGCAGGGTTGCGCCGGGTACCATAAGGCTTTTGAGCACATCCACCGCATCTGCCGTCAGGAGGCGATCACCGGAGGTCGCAACCATGACCGGATCGATCACGCGCGGGATGGCGGGGCCAAATTCATGAATTGTGTCCGACACAGTTTCAATCGTCGCCCGATCTCCGAGCATGCCTGTTTTGAGGGCATCCGCGCCAATGTCGGTGAGGGTCAGCCGGATCTGTTCGCGAATGGCTTTAGGCGGCGTTGTCACCACGCCGAATACGCCTTGCGTGTTCTGAAGGGTAAGGGCCGTTATGGCCGTCATGGCATAACCGCCATTCATCGCAATGGCTTTAATGTCAGCCTGAATGCCCGCCCCACCGCCTGAGTCAGACCCGGCAATGGACAAGACCCGGCCCTTAGACCCGTCGTTATCTTGTGATTTACGCGCGCTCACCCGCTCTCCGATCATTCCGCTATGGGTGGAGAAATTGGTTCTGTCGTATTGAATTCAACCTGAAAGAACCGGTTCGGTCGGGCCATCTCATACCGGAAGACAGTCGGACGCACTTCGACCGCCCAGATATTTTGCTTTGAGACGGGAATCTCTTCCCGGTCAAACAGAGCCTTAGTCGCTTCATCTGCCGGAAAGTTCATTCGCGAGCCGGAAGAGTTTTCGGTTGAGAAACCGCCATAGCCCGTCAGCGGGTCACCTTCATGAATGTGACGCAGTTCAAGGCCTTCGCCTGCTTGGGTGATCACCCAATGGCCGACCGCATCCTCGCCATTCATGAAGTCGACAAGAATACGATCAGACTCACATTCCGAGACATGCATCCAGAGATCAGCGCCCACAAACTCTGCGTCCTGCGGGTCATTACTGACGAGTTGGCCGTCATAAGCATTCCCGCACAATGCCTCTAACCGCCCCCAGAACTCCTTTTCAGCAGATTGGATGCACCCAGACAGCAAGATCGCTGAAACGACCGCAAAAACAATGTCTAACCTCACGGAAAATCCTCTCGAAACCAACCGCCCCACTGAAACGGTTTCTCAAATACTGGCATGCGGTGTCTGTTGGGGCCAGTCATTGTTCTATGACTAATTCCACCAGACAAACCAATAACTGAGATCCCACATCACCATTGCCAGCCACCGCCCTGGCCGCGTAAAAACACCCAGTAAGATCATCACGCCTACGGCGCATCCTATACTGATGAGTTGCATGTTCGTCAGAGGTCCTTCGACGAAGAAAGCGACCCCTGTCGTTCCGAATGCAAAAACAACGAGACCCACCAGCGACCAGACAATAAAAGCGCCTAATCGTGAGAGGATCTTCTCCATCTCAATTGTCTTCGTCGCTTTTTTGCAGCCAGAATTTCATCGCACCACCCACAAAAAAAGCCCGGCATGTGCCGGGCTTTGATCGTTCAGGCTGGCTCTGGTGAGCCATCGCCGACATCGCCATCGGGCGTGTCTTTTTTCTTCTTTGAACCCGTGATCGGCACGGCAGAGCTCGGCCCCGGCGTATCGTCTGTATCTTCAGGGCGCTGTGGCTTGATGCCTTTCAGAAGGTCCTGAATTTCGTCACCAGTCAGGGTTTCATACTCGAGAAGCGCCTGAGCCACTTGTTCCCACTCGTCATTGTGCTCAGTCAGAATGCGGCGGGCTTCATCCATGCCGGTCTGCACCAGCTTACGGACTTCTTCCTCGATCTTGCGGGCCGTTTGTTCGGAAATATGTTTCGGACGATATGGGTCACCTGAATCGCCATAGTCGATAGGTCCGATTTCATCTGAGAGACCAAACTGCGTGACCATGGCACGTGCCATCTGGGTTGCCATCTGAATATCGCCCATAGCGCCGGATGTGACGTTTTCTTCGCCGAATTTCAGTTCTTCCGCAACGCGTCCACCCATGGCCATGGCAAGCCGGGAGGTCATCTGAACCCGCTTATGCGAATGCTTATCGTCCTCCGGCAGGTATTGAACCATGCCCAGCGCACGACCGCGCGGAATGATGGTCGCCTTATGGATCGGGTCACAGGCCGGCATGAAGATGGACACAATCGCATGGCCGGATTCATGATAGGCGGTCAGTTGTTTCTCATCATCAGACATGACCATTGAGCGGCGCTCTGGCCCCATCAGGACCTTGTCTTTCGCGTCATCAAATTCGCGCTGAGACACCATGCGTTTGCCGCGACGTGCGGCGAGCAGAGCCGCCTCATTCACGAGGTTTGCAAGATCAGCGCCTGAAAAGCCCGGCGTGCCGCGCGCAATAACGCGCGCATTGACGTCTTTCGCGGTCGGCACATTGCGCATGTGAACTTTGAGGATTTTCTCACGGCCAATAATGTCAGGATTACCAACCGTGATCTGTCGGTCAAACCGGCCCGGACGCAGAAGCGCAGGGTCAAGCACGTCAGGACGGTTTGTCGCCGCGATGATGATAATGCCTTCATTGGCTTCAAAGCCATCCATCTCGACCAGAAGCTGGTTGAGGGTCTGTTCACGCTCATCATTCCCGCCGCCAATACCGGCACCGCGCGAGCGGCCAACCGCGTCGATCTCGTCAATGAAGATGATACATGGCGCGTTTTTCTTGGCCTGCTCGAACATGTCACGGACGCGGCTTGCACCGACACCGACGAACATTTCGACAAAGTCCGAACCGGAAATTGTGAAGAACGGCACGTTAGCTTCGCCCGCAACCGCGCGCGCAGTGAGAGTTTTACCCGTACCCGGAGGGCCGACGAGAAGCGCGCCTTTTGGGATTTTACCGCCAAGGCGCTGGAATTTTGATGGGTCCTGCAGGAATTCCACGATTTCCTGAAGCTCTTCCTTGGCCTCGTCAATGCCGGCAACATCGTCAAAGGTGACGCGACCCTGACGTTCCGTCAGAAGACGGGCCTTGGACTTGCCAAAGCTCATGGCTCCACGGCCACCGCCGCCCTGCATCTGGCGCATGAGGAAGAACCAGAGGCCAACAATGATGATTAGTGGGAGGATGGAAGAGACCACGCTCCAGATATTGAACCCGCCGCGTGGATCTTCAAACGAGACGTCAACGCCCGCCTCTTGCATGGCGGCGGACAAATGTTCGTGAGAATAGGCACGAGATGTGAATTTCTCGCCGGTTTTATAGGTGCCGGTGATGTCGAACTGGTCCACATCGATGGATGCAATCCGACCATCCTGAGCTTCATTCAGGAGCCGGGAATAGCTGATCTCGTTTCGCGCAGCTGCGTTATCCTGCGGCTGCAGATACGAAAACAGAGCGATCAAAAGGGCAGCAATCACAGCCCAAAGGGCGATATTGCGCATGTTCATGAGGCGTGACTTTCAAATACGATCTTATTCATCTGTTTGTAACATAGTGGAGGATGACGCAGAAAACGACTCCCCCAGACCGTTTTCCTGTCGGAAAAGTTCAGTGTTATGGCTCAGAAGCGCCCTTGCACGTTCCTTGCCAATATCTGCAACGGTATATTTGCCATGAGGTTCCAGATGTGGACAGGCAAGCACAACTCCATCATCCGAAAGTATTACGGGCAAGGTTCGACGAATGGCGAAAACCGGCAGATCGACTTCGCGCAGATGAGACGGTACGGATCGTTCCGAGAAGCTCGCCAGTCGAGGGGCATTCCATTTCAAAGATTCCCCTTTCAGGAGAATGCGCCCTTCCCAGATGAGATGGTCTCCGACCTCAACGCATGTTCCGAAATCATCTTCGGGTAATTCTGCAGTGATTTGCAGCTGTTCATCACCCGCTTTCAGCAGACAGCCCCCAAGCGTAAGCCCTTTCGCGAGCGCCTCTTCTGAACGCAGACTGGCTTCCAGCCTGTTCAGATCCGGTCCACGTGACCGCCCGGAGACACAAGCGAGTAGGATCTGTAGCAACCGACATCTCTCGCACATGGAAAGCGTCTTCAACGCCACAAGGTCCAGACTGGCCGCTCCTCCCAAATGCCAGGTGAGATGTTGGTCCACCCAGTCAAACAGACGCGCGCAGAGGCTAGCCCGTTCCACAGACGCAAGGCGACAAATCGCCAGCAATTTCTTCTGTAGTTCTATAGAACCGGAAAGGATACGACGCGTCCTGACCCGCTCAAACCGATCCTCATCGTTTGACGGGTCATTAATCCACCCCACCGTCTGGTCGGTGAGACAGGACCGTAAGGTTTCGCGTGCCTCAGTCAGCAATGGCCGCCCGAGGCAACATTCCCCCCCCTCTGGCCAGACTGGCATCGGTGACAGTTCAGCCATGCCTGCCAGCCCCCAAACATCTGAATTCTTTGACAGGCGCATGAATACGGTTTCGAGCTGATCGTCCAGCGTGTGGCCTGTGAAGATAACAGAAGCGCCTATGTCACGCGATGCCGCACTGAGAGCCGTATAGCGCGCATGCCGCGCCTGCGCCTGGGACACCTGAACATTCTCGTCCCATTCGAGCTTCAGCGTACGATGAAGAATACCGAGATCAGAACAGATCCGGGCCACATACTCGGCTTCGTCTGCCGCCTCGGGCCGCAACCCATGATCGACTGTTGCCGTCTGGAACTGAATGTCAGTGTCTTTGGCCAAATCTGCGGCGGCATACAGCAGCGCGAGCGAGTCGCTGCCGCCAGACACCGCCAGAAGAATGGGCGCAGACGGATCAATCCGGTCGCGATAGACACTCAGCCAGCGAGCAAGACAGCACGAGAGGTGGGATACTCCGGCAGACACGATTTCCGGTTAGCTACATCCGGCATTGCGCCGTTGGACTGCGGCTGCATCCCGTGTGCGATCGGTGACCGTTTCAGGATCAAGCAAGCCGATGCGGTCGAGATATTCGCAAGCCTGTCCCGTCTCATCAATCTCGATAAGCGCGCGAGCGAGCTTTACGACACCATCTGCGCGTCGCGGATCAGATGCAAAATTATGCACGAAGGTTTTCAGATACTCTGCAGACCCCGCATAATCGCCCTGAAGATAGAGTGCTTCGCCGACCCAGTAATTGGCTTCACCCTGACGATTATCATCGGGAAATTGCTCAAGGAAGGTCTGAAACGCAATCTCTGCGCCGGCATGGTCGGACATAAGCAGCCGGTTCTTGCCGTGTTCGAACAAGGCATCCGGATCGCCCGGCAAGCGCATGGACATGCTTGACTGCGGTGAAGAGGTCTGTCTGGTACTGGCTCCAGGCGTCAGGGGGCGAGGGCCCGTCTGCTGACGTGTTTCGGCTGGATAGCGCGAAACAATCTGTTCACCTGGGCCGCCAGCGAGTGATCGCGGGCCTGTTTCCTCGGTACTGCTGCCAAAGGGTGTGTTGCGGGGACTGGTCGTTGAGCTTGTGCTCCGCGACGAACTGGGCGGCGTGCGTGTTTCGAGCGTGCGTAGTCGGCCATTGATCTCAGCCATCTGATCGCGAAGGTCCTGATTAGCCTCAAGAGCATCTTCATAAGCGCTCTCGCGCTCGGCCAGACGGAACTCCATTTGCTCGATCCGACCCGTGAGGCGCGAAAGTTGTTCCTCAAGATCTGTGATCCGGGCCGCTTGTCGGGCCATGAGCTGTTCGGCCGTTGGACCTGTCTGATATTCCGCACCACCCGGACCAATACGGATCGGGGCGTTTTGTGCCAGAGCGTTTCCACTCAATGCGGCCAGAGACAATGCGACGAGAGAGGTGCGAATGAGATGTGTCATGATCAACTATTCAACAAAAAAGCAGGGCTGAATTGAGGCAGCCCTGCTTAAAATTCTGTTACGAAATGACGGCGTTAGCTAACTGCGCCATTGAGGATTTCGGTGTGTGAATTCCGGTTTTTCGCCCAGGCGGCTTCGGTTGAGCGACCATCGATCGGCATTTCCTTACCGTAGGAAATGGTTTCGATCCGGCTCGCCGCGATACCTGAGTTCACGAGATATTCTTTAACCGAGTTCGCGCGACGCTCGCCAAGACCGAGGTTGTACTCACGCGTGCCGCGCTCGTCGCAATTCCCGGAAACGCGGATCGATACGTTCGGATAGAGACGCAACCATGCAGCCTGGCGATCGAGAACCGCGCGGTCTGATGCGTCGAGATTATAGCGATCGGTGTCAAAATAGACCCGGTCACCGACATTCACGATGAAGTCCTGAACTGTGCCAGCCGCCGGACCGACATTCTGAGGTGTCGGCGTTGCTGTCGGCGTCGGCGTTGGCCGCGCTGTCGGCGTCCGCTCTGGTGGCGGTGTGACGACTGCGACATCCTCCTGAGGAGGTGGTTTAGATGCACATGCACCCAATGCGAGCGCGATCGCCGCCAACGATACTGTCTGCAATGATACTAATTTCATAGAACGACCCTTCCAACCTTCTTGCATGAACCATTCCGTATGATTCAATTTTGTCAACTCTACGGCTAAGTTACGAGAGCAAAATGTTTATTTGCTCCCGTTGTTCCAATTCGTCTGATTATCTCAATGGCGGCGACCAGGCCGGGTCCGACGCATCCGATGGCGTCTGTACCTGACGCAGATTCTGGCCGGTCAGATCGACCGTGTAGAGCTTCGGTCCGGCGCCTGGTCGGGCTTCCCGGAAAAAGATGATCACGCGACCATTTGGTGACCAGGCAGGGCCCTCATCGAGATAGGCTTCGGTCAGCAAACGTTCGCCCTGACCATTCGGTTCGATCACGCCAATATAGAAACGGCCATTCGCCTGTTTGGTGAATGCGATCAGGTCTCCGCGCGGCGACCAGACCGGCGTTGAATACCGGCCATTGCCGAACGAAATCCGGCAGGCTGTATCGCGTCCGCCGGTCGGACAGGACATGGGCGATCCGTCCTTGTTCATGACGTAAAGCTGCGGTGATCCCGCACGATCCGAGTTAAAGACAATCTTGCTGCCATCCGGCGACATGCTCGGTGAAGTATCGATCGCGGGGTGATCCGTCAGCGGTGTCATTTGCCGGCTGACAAGGTCCATAATGTAGATTTCGGAGTTGCCATTGATGGCCTGCGCCAGGATGACAGATCGCCCGTCAGGGGAAAAACGCGGCGCATAAGTCATGCCGCCGAAACGGCCCAGACTTTCAGAGCGGCCTGTCTCGATGTCGAACAGATAGACCTGCGGACGACCCTGCTCATAGGTCATGTAGGTGATGGTCTGCTGGGTCGGAGAAAAGCGCGGCGTCAGAACCGTATATTGCCCATCGGTGAGATGCTCGGCATTCGCACCGTCCTGATCCATGATCGCAAGACGCTTACGGCGAGCGGTTTTTGGCCCGGTTTCGGCAATAAAGACGATTCTGGTGTCAAAATATCCGGCATCGCCCGTGAGACTGGTATAGATATCATCAGCCAGCACATGCGCCACACGGCGAATATTCTCCGCAGTGGTCACATATTGGCGGCCGCGCTGACCGGAGAGAAACCGCTCCTGCTCAATCGCAGGGTCCCACAAACGGAAGGCGACGCGCATTTTGCCATCCGGCATGATTTCGACTTCGCCAATACCAAGAGCTTCCGCCCGGATCAGCCGCCAGTCAGCAAACCGAGGTTGCGCCAGGACAGAGAGATCCTTCTGGATGAAGCTTTCCTCAGGCAGCATTTCCATCAGGCCCGTCGATTCCAGATCATTCGACATGATCTCAACAATCTGCTCGGCGAGCGCCTGCGCTTCGGGGGTGTCAGCATAAAAGACTGGAAGCGCGACCCGGAACTGACGTCCCGCACCCTGGTCAATCGTGCCGGTGATCTGAGCTGACGCCATCTGGACACCTGCTCCGA
This sequence comes from Ponticaulis sp., assembly GCA_002692725.1. Lineage (GTDB taxonomy): Bacteria > Pseudomonadota > Alphaproteobacteria > Caulobacterales > Hyphomonadaceae > Ponticaulis. The sequence goes on from NZLU01000042.1 coordinate 81,425, forward strand.
GAGAGGTGATCAGAACTGTCAGACAGATCAGAAGCTTTCTAAGTACCATTTTGGTCTCCGGTTTAATTGGATAAACTTTCGTCAAACGTGAATTCGAGGTCCTGATCGCGCCAGTAATCATAGTCTGCGGGGTCCAGCGGATAGGGCTGGCAGTTCACAATGGCCCGCAAGGCCCGCTCAGCAGCGGCGGCAATAAATGTGTCGCGATTGATTGGGCGCGATGAGTTGATGATGCGTGGCTGGCCAAGCAGTCGACCACTTTCGTCGAGCCGGAAACGTGCGGTGACAGCAAGCGTTCGCCAGTCCGGCAAGTCCTTGAGTGAGCGGAAGCAACCGGACTGCACAATGTGAGATTTGATGACCGCGCTGACCGTCGCTTCGACCGCAGTTCGATCGCCAGCACCACGACGCGGCGCCTGGTCCTGATCTTCAAGGGCCTGGGAGGAAGTATCCCGGCGTTCGGGTCGTCTGTCGCGTTCACGTTCGCTGTCGAAAATATCCTGTGTTCGGGATTCGAGATCCGCAAACGGGTCAGCATTCTTTTTCGGCTCAGTGGTGTTCCGAGTAGGTTTCGGCGTCTCAGTCGGCGTTGGGGTGGGCGTAGGGGTTGGTTCAGGCGTCGGCTCGGGCTCTGGGTCTTCAACCTCTTCAGGTGGCGCAGCGATTTCTTCTTCCACCTCAGCTTCCGGCGGCGCGGCTTCTGGTTCAGGCGGAGGCGGTTCCTCTTCACCTTCCTGCTCGACAATATCTTCCTGTTCAGTTTCAGGTTCGGGCTCGTCGCGGCGCTGCACAACTTCCTGAATATTCGTCTCATTCGCCAGAGAGACGATATCAAGCGGTACTTCGACATACACTTCGCTCGGCCCGCTCGGCGCAATACTCCAGGCAAAGAGACCGGAGGCTCCGATCGCCAGGTGCAGAACTAATGAGGCAGGCAGTGCGTATTTCATGCCGTTATTTCAGATTTGAATCCGTTACGATCGCAGCAGAATTGAACCCCGCCTGCTGGATCTGTGAAAAGACTTCCGCCACCAGCCCCAATGGCACGACTTCATCACCGCGAACGAAAATCCGGTTATCATATTCTCCGGATTCAATGATTGCGCGCAGTGTTGGTTGCAGTTCTTCCAGCGAGATTTCCTGTTCCTGCAGGTAAATTGTGCCGTCTTCGGTAATGCTGAGCGCCAAAACCTCTTCTGATGACGGCAGCGGTTTGGCTGTCGCCGATGGCAGAGTGACATCAATCCCGGTCGTCAGAAGCGGCGCGGTGATCATGAAAACGATGAGCAGCACCAGCATCACATCTACAAAGGGCGTGACGTTAATCTCGGCATTGAGGCCCCGGCCTCTGCCACCGCGTCGCCCACCGCCACCTCCGGAAGAGTTCATCGACATGGCCATGATTATGCAGCCTCGCTCGAACGTTCTGTCAGGCGGCGCGACAGGCGCACGATGAATTCCTGCGTAAAGGTATCAAGCCTGTCCCGGAAGAAAGTGATCTGCGTGGTGAATTTGTTGTAGAAGGTCACGGCCGGAATAGCCGCCACCAGACCAAGCGCCGTCGCGAACAGGGCCTCGGCGATGCCAGGCGCGACAACCGAAAGTGAGGTCGAGCCTGTGCCTGCGATATCGCGGAAGGCGTTCATAATCCCCCAGACGGTTCCGAACAAACCCACAAAGGGCGACACCGACCCGACAGTCGCGAGAACACCCAGACCTTTTTCAAGCCGGGAGAGTTCACGATCCGTCGCCGCATGCATAAGCCGCTCGGCCCGGTTGACCAGCGCCTGCGACTGATAATCTGAAAGCCCGGTCAGGCGTCTCGCATCGCGCCACTCTCTCGAAGCCGACGTAAAGACGCGCGCCATGATTTCTTTGGAGCTAGAAATTGCCCGGTCATCCATTTCTTCAATCGGCTGGCCTGACCAAAAGGCCTCTTCGAACTTTTTGGAGCGCGAAACTGCGCCACCAATCGTCATGAATTTGTCGATGATCACGGTCCACGACCAGACAGACAAGAGGATGAGAAGGCCCATCACCAGTTTGACGACGATGTCAGCGTGTAGAAAAAGCTCGTAAAGAGAGAAGCTGCTGCTGCTTTGAGCGGGGGCGAGTAGACTAGGGTCCATATATCAGGTCCAACTTTCACTTATGCAGGGTACGCGCAAAAAAGCGGGCTTCGTCTCTCTCGACAACAACTTTGGCGAAATGAGGACGAAGCCGGGTCTCTTGCAGAGAATTCATGATTCTATGAGCTGTAGATTAACGACGCCAGCTGTTCGACGATTTCCGGGATCGGACGGCGCGGTCTGCCGTCGGCATGGATAGATAATGCCGTAATCTGCGCCTCAGCGATCAGCGTTTCATCACGCAGCACAGCCTGTTCGAACAGTATGCGCGCGCCTTTTGTGCCGCGATACCGGGTCCGAACGCGCAAAAGATCGTCGACATGGGCCGCCTGTTTGAAGTCGACCTCTGCCCGCAGAATGGCAAACGCCGCCGGATCTGGCCGGTTGAGCAGGCTTTGATGGTCGACCCCTGCATCGCGCAGAAAGTCTGACCGGCCACGTTCAAAATATTTCAGATAATTGGCGTGATAGACGAGACCCGTGAAATCAGTGTCTTCATAATACACCCGCACGGAGACCCAGTGCTGGTTCTGATCATCGAAATTCGAGGGCTTTGTGCTCATCCAGGAGCGTTAGCAGACTGGTGATAGGCTGTCAGGGTGCCATCATTCAGTGACTTCGAATTCGTACACTCTGTGATTTTCCTTGGTCGCAAGGAAATGGAGCACTGGTTCGACAAACTCTGGATCCGCTCCATTGAGGTCTCCGGCGCAATACGATGTGCTAAATCGATCACCGCTTCCGTTGGCGAACAGAACGACGTTCTCGCCATAGGCAAAGTTGATGCCGAAAGCCGTTCCTTCCGGAGGATGTTTGACACGGATTTCATTTGAGGCCTGGCCTTTCCAGGTCCGTTTGACGAGAAAGTCGGTTTCGACAAAGCGGTGCCCCCAATGATTCTTCGAATGATCACGGGCCAATTCAGTGTTTAGCACGAGAGCAGATACGACAATGTCTGCATCAGTAAATTGCTTATCCTGTGATAATTGAGGGCATAACCAGGCATTGGCTGGCTGAGTAGCGAACACACAAAGAACAAAAGTTATCAAGATAGCACGCATGATTTGCTCGCTTCCCAGTAGGCTTGCTGCAACCTCTCCATACTTTGCCTATTGGGATCAAGGCCGGAAGCACGTAGCCCTAGCAATGGGCCGGAACCATTCGCGTCGGTCACAAGAACATGATAGCCTTGCTGAAGGCATGGACAGGGGCACGGCTATGACAAAAATCACCTTCAGAAATTTCGCACTCGCGGCCGTCATTGCCGTATCCACAGCCTGCACGCAGACACAGGACGTATCGGAACTCCCGCTTCAGACCCGTGCAGGTGCGCCGCTGTTTGAGGGCATGGGAGACTTCTCACGTTCGATCACGACCTCAGACCCGGATGTGCAGCGTTATTTCAATCAGGGCATGGTGCTGGCTTTCGGGTTCAATCATGCCGAGGCGAACCGGTCCTTCCGCGCCGCTCAGACCCTCGACCCTGACTGCGCCATGTGTTTCTGGGGCGAGGCGCTGGCGACTGGCCCGAACATCAATGTGACCGCCAACGGCAAGGCCGTAATGTCAGAAGCTGATCAAGTTTCAGCCTTTGCCGCGTTGGAACAGGCGCAGGCGCTTGCGTCAGATGTGACTGAGATTGAGCAAGACATGATCGCCGCACTGGCAACGCGATATGCCGCTAAGCCCGTTGACGATCGCTATGACTATGACCTCGCCTATGCCGATGCGATGGAAGCGCTATCTGCGAAATATCCCCAAGATGACGATATTGCCTCCCTGGCAGCCGAAGCCCGGATGAACACCATGCCGTGGGATTACTGGTCCACGCCAACCAAGCCTAAGCCAAAGGCGGATGCAGCGATCAAGTCTCTGGAAACTGTGATCGCACGGTCCCCGGACCACCCGTTGGCGCTTCACCTCTATATTCACGCGGTTGAAGCCTCAGATACGCCAGAAAAGGCCGAGCCAGCAGCCGACCTACTCGCCAACCTCGTGCCGGGCTCCAGTCATCTGGTGCATATGCCTGCGCATATCTATTGGCGGGTCGGCCGGTATGCGGATGCGGCCACGGCCAATATCAAAGCGGCAAAAGTGGATGAGGACTATATCGCGGCCTGTAATGCGCAAGGGTTTTATCCCGCGCTGTATTACCCGCACAATATTCACTTTCTCTGGGCATCTGCCAGCATGATGGGCCAGAGCGAACTGGCGCTGGAGCAGGCCGACAAGCTGGCCGCCAATGTCAGCCTGGAAATGATCGACCAGTTCCCGACGGTCGAATTCTTCCACACGATACCGCTGCTGACGAAAGTGCAGTTCGCCAAATGGGATGAGCTGTTGCAGGCAGACCAGCCACGCGCCGACCTCGCTTATTCAAATGCGATCTGGCACTATGCGCGCGGCATCGCCATGGCTCGCAAAGGCAATCTGATCGGCGCAGAGAGCGAATATGCCGCGATGGCTCCGCTGATTAAAACGGACAAAGTGATGTTTCTCGATGGCGCGGATTACCCGGCCAGCACCATGCTCACGATCGCTCAAACGCTGCTTGCGGGTGAGCTGGCTATGGGCGCGAAGGAATATGACGCGGCAATTTCACACTTTGGCGAGGCCGTCGCCCTGCAGGACGCCCTGCCCTATACTGAGCCGCCATTCTGGTATTATCCGACGCGCCAGTCGCTCGGGCAGGCGCTGATGGCGGCCGGGAAATATGCTGAAGCGGAAGCGGTTTATCGCAAGGATCTGGAGGACTATCCGAAGAATGGCTGGTCGACCTTTGGCCTGATGGCGGCTCTCAAGGCGCAGGGCAAAGCCGCAGAAGCCGAAGAGGTCGCCAAACAGTTTGAAATCCTCTGGCGCATGGCTGATGTCGAACTCGAGAGTTCGCGACTTTGATATTGCGCGGCGGCCTGTGCCCTAAGCCCGGAAATCCGATCAATTTCTAGTAACGACGAAATATCGGGAGATGGATCCCGGTGACAAGCACCGGGAAGGCGCTAAACTCCTGCGCCATGGAGCAATTATGGCCAGATATGACTCTATAGCGACCTATATTCTGGCCAATAGAAAAAACGGTACGCTGTATACCGGCGTCACATCCGATCTCTTTCAAAGAATTGAACAACACAAACTCGGCAAGGGCTCGCGGTTCGCTGCAAAATATGGATGCAACCGCCTCGTCTGGTATGCACAATTTCATGAGATGGCGCCTGCGCTGCAACGAGAGAGCACGATCAAAGGTTGGCCTCGCCGGTGGAAAATCAATCTGAGAGAAGAATTCAATCCTCACTGGGATGATTTAAGTTCACAACTGTCGGAATATGGCTGGTGATCCCGCAACGCGCCTTCCCAAGACGTGTTCTTGGGATCCATTTCCCGATCAACCTGCGCGTTCGCTTTAAAATCTGAAGCTGGATGCCAGAGACGAGCACTCGCAAGGCGCAAATTTGGACGTTTCGCAGAATGAAAAACCACGCCTCCCTCTCTCCCATATTTCGCGGTTTAAGCCGCCGCTGCCCGGCCTGTGGCGAAGGCAAATTGTTTGCGGGCTATCTGAAGCTGGTTTCGGAATGCGACCGTTGCGGAGAAGCATTCAATCATGATCAGGCGGCAGATGGCCCCGCCTGGCTGACCGTTCTGATGCTCGGGCCGTTTTTTGCCCCGATTATCTTTCTGTCCTCGATGACGGCTGGTGAGCATGTGCTGATCGTCCTGCCACTGCTCGCCATTTTCATGGTCACGACCGCTCTGGGCGTTTTGGCCTTCATGAAAGGTGCCTGGCTCGGTGCCCTCTGGCGGATGGAGCAGAACCGTCAGGACTAGATCCCGACTTGTCTTACGGTGCGATGAATGCCGCTATCGCCAAAGACCCCGCTGCCATGAGCGTCGCGAAACACCGAAGCCCCACATACCAGCTCGCATAACCTGCCGTGAGATCCCAGATTAGCAGGAGCACAAAACTCGCCGAAAGCACCAGCAATGGCAGTTGGGCCGGTTCAAAACCGATCACACTCATCAGGCCTGCAACCCAGGCGATCAGGGCCGGCAGAACAGCCAGGATCATGACAGACGGGCGTATCGCTCCGCGCGGCGCCTGAAGCTCACCGCCCCAGCGAATGCCGGTCATAAAGCTCAAAATCGCAACCGCGTAGACAATCAGTGAAGACCGTGAGGCGCTTTGAACCTGCTCACGCTCAAAGGTACCAGCACCAATAAAAGTCGAAGCCGTGTCCGGCCAAAAAAACGTAAACGCCGACAAAACAAAGGGCAGCGTGCCCGATAGGGTCAGTCCCAGAACTGTAAAACTCACTGGCTTTTGCATCTGCGCCTCCACTCCGGGAGGATCTAGTCCGGGCGATGAGACTGGCGAGGGCATATTGGTCTTCACGGAGTGATGCCGAGTTTATAGGTCGGGGGCGCATGAAAGGTGTGAGCAGGGATACCCGGCATTGTGCGCTGGATAGTCGTACTATTCCATCACACCGAACTGATGAATTGGTGGGGGCTGCTGAGACTGCATCACGCCCAGCCAATCAGCAAGGGCGGACGTCTCTAATCCATTGAGGTCCCCGTGGCAGGCCGACGTCGCATAACCATCCTCATCTCTCGACGCGAACAGGACAATCTTGGTACCGTATTCAAAATCAATCCCGAAAGCCGCTCCCTTCGGCGGATGTTGAACCCGTATCTCGGATGGCGCCCCGCCCCTCCATGTTCGCTCCACAAGAAAATCGGTTTCGACATAACGACGTCCATACCAGTCTTTTGAATGATCGCGCGAGGGCTCGGTCGCGAGCACCAGCACTGATACGACAATATCGGCGTTCTTGAATTGGGCTTCCGGAGTCAGATGGTCGCACATCCATGCTTGGGCGGTCTGAAATGGTAAGAACCAAGTGACCAAGTAGAGCAACAGATAACGCACCAACACCTCCATCCGCTATCCGGTCAAATTTGTTACATTATTTCATCATTCAAACAAGTCGCCGCCCTGTTTCGCGACCGGCGGTGGTACACCCAGACGTTCATAAGCTCCCGGCGCGGCGGTGCGGCCACGGGGTGTGCGGGCAACAAAGCCCTTCTGCATGAGATAGGGCTCGATCACGTCTTCAATGGCGTCGCGAGCCTCTGAAAGCGCGGCGGCGAGGGTTTCAACGCCCACCGGACCACCCGCATAGGTTTTGACGAGCGCATGGAGATAGCGCCGGTCGAGCGCATCGAGGCCATCAGGATCAATCTCGAGACGTTTCAGCGCGCGATCTGCTGCCTCTTTCGTGATGGCCGAGCCTTCCGCATCTGCAAAGTCGCGCACCCGTCGCAGAAGCCGCAGCGCAATTCGCGGCGTGCCCCTTGCGCGGCTGGCGATTTCGAGCGCGCCATCTTCGGTGATCTCGACTTCGAGCTTCGCCGCAGCGGCCCGAACGATACGGCCCAGATCTTCCGGCTCATAGAATTCGAGCCGCATGGGGATACCAAACCGGTCGCGCAGCGGCGTTGCCAGAAGCCCTGCCCGCGTGGTTGCGCCAACGAGGGTAAACGGCGCAAGATCGAGCCGGACTGATCGCGCGGCTGGCCCCTCGCCGATCATGATGTCGAGCGCATAATCTTCCATGGCCGGATAGAGAATTTCCTCGACGGCAGGCGGCAGACGGTGAATCTCATCGATAAAGAGCACATCATTCGGCTCAAGATTGGTAAGGATGGCCGCCAGATCACCCGCCTTGGCGATGACCGGTCCAGAGGTAGAGCGGAAGCCTGCGCCGAGTTCCTTTGCCAAGATCTGCGCAAGCGTCGTTTTACCAAGCCCCGGCGGGCCGAACAGGAGCACATGGTCGAGTGCCTCTTCGCGTTTCCGCGCGGCCTCGACATAAACACGCAAGTTCACCTTGGCGCGGTTCTGCCCGACATAATCTTCAAAGCTCTGTGGCCGGAGCGCGCGGTCGAGCGCTTCTCCGGGCTGGAGCTCTGGGTCAGACAGGCGTTGCGGGTCACTCACGCAGAGAGTTCCTTCAGAGCGCCCTTAATCAGGGCAGAGACATTCTCAGCATCTACGGTTTGGGCGGCGGCGGCAACCGCGCGGGCGGCGTCAGTCTGTTGATAGCCAAGATTGACGAGCGCAGAGACGGCCTCTGAGCGCGCACCGCTGGCGGGCGCGGCTTCTGGCTTTTTCTCACCCGCATGGGCAACGCCCGGCAGGGTTCCAAACCGGCCCATGGGCGGCGCCTTGCCCGCCAGTTCACCGACAATACGCTCAGCCATTTTCTTGCCGACGCCTTTGGCGCGCGTGATACTGGCCGCATCGCCGAGGGCGACAGCGTCCATAAGCTCGCCGGGCTTCAACACATCGAGCACCGCCAGCGCCACCTTGCCGCCCACGCCGGGGACATCTGTCAGGCGTACAAACCAGGCGCGCGCTTCATCGCTTTCAAAGGCGAACATCGTGATCGAATTTTCCGTGACGCGCGTTTCAATGTGAAGCTCAGCTTCCTTGCCCGGCGCAAGCTTTGCCAGAAGGCCGGGGCCCGCCAACGCCACATAGCCAACGCCATTCACATTGATGAGCACATTGTCTGCGCCGGTGGAGAGGACTTCACCCTTGAGCCAGCCGATTATCATGCGACGCCTCGAACGCCCGAGACGGGCCGATGATGCGCAGTACAGATAGCGCAGGCGAGCGCATCTGCCGCGTCAGCTTTCATTTGCTCCGCACGCGGAAGAAGCCGCTTCACCATGAAGGCGATCTGCTCTTTATCGGCCTTACCTGTGCCGACAATGGCTTGTTTGATCCGGCGCGGGGCAAATTCAGCAACCTCGACACTCGACACCGCGAGTGCCGTCATGGCAGCGCCGCGCGCCTGTCCGAGCTTGAGCGCAGATTGCGGCCCGGCATTCACCAGAGTTTCCTCAACGCCCGCAAGGGCTGGCTGGTGTTCGATGATCAATTCACTGACGCCCTGAAAGATTTCGGCAAGCCGAAGCGCCAGAGGCAGAGCCGGATCGGGCGAAATCACACCATGCGCAATCCAGCTGAGGCGCGGGCCATCGGCCAGGATCATGCCCCAGCCGGTATGACGTAATCCGGGGTCAATCCCGAGAATGCGAGTTGGAGTTCCCATGCCGCCTTTGTGCGCCCGAAATGGTGAATCAATCCTTACAGTTTCTTGTTTTGTTCGCGCCCGAGGTCAAGCGCAAGCTGAGCATTGCCGGGCATCAGAAAACAATCTCGCCGACACGCGCGCTGCAAATGGCCCAACCCAAAACATAATCAGAGGCACAAGCACGCCCGACAGGAGCAGAGTCTGTATGGGCAGGGCAATTGTAAGTTCGAAATGGCGAATGGCCATCAACGTCCCGGTCACAACGCCATAAACAACCAGCCACACCAATAAGAGATTAAATATGATTTTTCTTCACGTCGAATTGTCCTCACTCATTAAAACGCTGAAATACCCCGCCATAAGACCTTGCAGCTTCGACTGCCCTGACGGGGTCAGTCTGTAGCGTTTGATGCGCTTATCGGCAGGCGCCCCAAAGACATCGAGATAGTTGTCATCGACGAGGGCTGAAATCGTTCGGGTCAGCACGGGTTTTGAAACATCAATCCGGTCAGCGATTTCCGAATATTGAAGCCAGTCCCTGTCATCCTCGCGATCAATCACGATCAAGATCATGAATTTAAGAAATGACAGGCCATGACTGGCGAAATAGGCATCGACAGACCGAATGCGGACACTCGCGCGCCTCAGATCTGTCAGCACAGACAAAATCTCCGCGCCTGTATAAGGGCCAAGATCTTCATTGTGGCGACTGATCATCGCTTCAGTCGGCAAGGCTTTCAGAAAAAACACGTTCAGGCTACCAGATGCATTTTCTCAATCCGGGGCGGACCTTCAAGTCTGGCCTCATTCGCCGTCATAACCATCCTTGTATAGTCCTGCGCATAGTGGAATTCCAATGCGGCCTCATCCTCCCAAGCCTCGACCAGATAGAGATGCTCGTCATCGGAATGTAACTCGAACCTTAGGCAGCCTTTCTCTTTTCGGGTCGGCTCCACAATCCCCGCCACTGATGTTCTGGTTTCTTCAAACAAGTCAGGTTGTGGTGTCAGCCGCGCAACAAGATACAGCATAGCGCACTCCATTTGTTATCATGGTAAGTATATACATTTTGTCAGCCTGAAACAAGAAGTGAATTGATGCAAGAATGACACGCGGGCTGATCAAAGACTTCCGAATATCATTTGTCACAAGAGTGAAATCAAAGCGTCTCCGAAGTGTTACGTAAAACGCGTAGCGGGCTCTCATCTTTACTTAGGGGCCTCTCATGAAAACCTTGCTGATTTCGTCCGTTTCCGCTCTCGGACTGACCGTCGTGTCCGCACCTGCCATGGCGCAGGACAATGCCGACGCTGCACCACTTGTTCAAAACACCATCACCGTGACCGTCCAGAAGCGTGAGCAATCTCTGCGCGACGTCCCGGTTGCTGTGACCGCACTCGATCAAACCACGCTAGATGACCTCGGCCTCGACGAGTTCGACCAGATTGCGCGTTTCGTTCCGGGTTTTGAGGTTCAGGAACAGAGCCCAAACAATCCTGGCTTCGTAATTCGTGGCATTACGTCAGACTCAGGTGAAGCCAATATCGAGCCACGTATCGCGATCTTCCAGGATGGTGTGTCGATCTCCCGCTCACGCGGATCCGTTGTCGAATTGTTCGATGTGGAACGTGTCGAGGTCGCCAAGGGTCCGCAGCCAACACTGTTTGGACGTGGCGCGCTTATCGGTGGTGTGAACGTCATCCAGGCCAAGCCTGAATTCGAACTCTCCGGCAAAATTGCTGCGGGTGTCGGCAATCTGAATGAGCGTTTCTTCGAAGGCTACATCACAGGTCCGCTGGTTGAAGACAAACTCGCCGGTCGTCTGGCGGCGCGAATTCGTCAGCGTGACGGATATGTCGAGAGCCTCAATCCGAACGAAGAAGACTTTAACAGCCAGGATATGGCGGCGGTCCGCGCTTCGCTCCGTTTCGAACCAACAGCAGATCTGCGCTTTGACCTGATCGCCAACTGGCAGACTGACGAGCCAAGCGGCACCAGCTTCAAATCCGGCGCATTTGATCCGCTGCCGGGTTATTCTTCCGAAGCCTGGGAGCCTGCCAACCTCAACAGCTTTGGCGGAATGCCGCCGCTCGGACTTGAGCGTACCGTCACATCGATCACAGCACTGGCAGACTGGGATATCAGTGAGACGCTCAGCCTGTCGTCCATCACGGGCTGGCGCGATATTGATAGTGTCGAAATTTTCGATCCGGACGGGTTCGGTCTCGACCTTCTGATCTTTGGAGAAGATTATCAGGGCGAACAATTCAGCCAGGAATTCCGCCTGAACTTCGATTCAGGTGACAAGCTGACGGGCTTTGTCGGCGCAAGCTATCTCGATGAAACCGGATCGCAATATGTCCCGCTGACCTATGACGAACGTGCCGCTCAGGCGCTTCTGGGTGGCCTGCTAGTTCCGCCGAATGCGCCGCCTGCTTCGGCCTTCCCAGCAATCAATCTGACGGCCTTTGCTCAATCCGGTGGAACAGTCGTTATCCCACTGAAACCGATCCATATGGAGCAATTCACCAATTTCGGTGAAACCCAGGCCTTCGACATCTTCGCCGATGCGTCTTACCAGCTGACCGACCGTCTCGAGATTTCCGGTGGTCTTCGTTACACCACAGAAGACAAGACTTCAGGCCTTAATGTCAGCTATCTGAATGGCCCGAGCGCGCTCACCGGGGCGGGTCTGTTCGTCAATGCATCCGGCGGTCTGATTGAACAGTCTGAAACCTTTGATGACGTGACCTATCGTCTGGCTGCAAGCTTTGCTGTCACTGATGAGGTGAATTTGTTTGCGAACTTTGGCCGGGGTCGTCGCCCGGAGGTCATCACGGCTTCAGCGACAACGCCTAGCGCCGGCTTTGCGGTTCTGGATGCGGAAATCGTCGATGCGTGGGAAACGGGCTTTAAAGGCCTCTTCCTCAATGGCGATCTCTCCATTGATGGTTCGATCTTCTACTACGACTATTCGAACTTCCAGACGACAATTGTCACAGCGGCGGGCCTGATCGAGCCGGTCAATGCAGGTGATGCGACAGCCAAGGGCGGGGAAATTCAGGCGATCTGGTCTTTGAGCGACATGGTCGCCCTCACCGCAAACTATGGCTATAACAAAGCCCGGTTTGATGATGACGCGTCTGCGCTGAACCCTGGAAACCGTCTGCGGCTCTCGCCAGACAGCACCGCCTCAGTATCGGCGCGCTTCCTCTTCGATCTCGGCTTTGCCGATCTGAAGATTGTTCCGAGCTATACCTGGCAGGATAAGGTCTATTTCGACAACACAGAGCGGGATCTGATCAGCCAGGATTCTTATGGCCTTCTAAACCTCAACGCCAAGCTCGACTTCAACAATGGCTTTGGCGCAGAGGCCTATATCTCCAACGCATTGGACGAAGAATATCTGATCGATGCGGGGAATACCGGCGATGGATTTGGCATCCCAACCTTCATCTCGGGTCCACCACAATTTTATGGGGTTCGGGTCTCAAAGACTTTCTGATCCCGAAACTCATCTGAAAGAAAAGCCGCAGGATTGCTCCTGCGGCTTTTTTTTGTGTCTGGAGTTGTCCGCCTTATTCGGCGGGCGCCGCCTCACCTTCCGCCTCCGATGCGCGATCATTTTGCGTATGTCCCGTTCCGAAAAGACGCAAATGCAGGATCAACAGAGCCGGCAGGATGAAGATCAGAAGGAAGGTACCGATGATGATACCAAAACCGAGCGAAATCGCCGTCGGGATCAGGAATTGCGCCTGAAGGCTGGTTTCCAAGATGATCGGCGTGACCCCCAGGAAAGTCGTCAGCGTTGTCAGCAGAATGGCGCGGAACCGGTCCAGCATGGCTTCGCGCACCGCAACTTCTGGCCGCTCACCCTGCTCCAGTCGCTCATTCATGAAGTCGGTCACCATCAGCGAGGTGTTAATGATCACCCCGGAGAGCCCGATAATGCCGAAGAATGAGAGAAGCGTCAGGTTCGCGCCCATCAGGCCATGCCCGATCAACGCGCCAACAAAGCCAAACGGAATTGCGAGCATGATCACAATCGGCTGGCTGTAGGATTTGAAGTTCAACGCAAGCAGAGAATAGATCACGATCAGGGCCAGCATGAAGTTCCGCGCAAGCGCCGGCATAGCCTCGGCCTGATCTTCCTGATCGCCTGCCACACGCATGCTGAAGCCATCATACTCCGAGACCAGCCTGTTCATGACCGGGCCAAACATTTCCGCCGTGACGGCATCGGCTGTGGTGACATTATCGTCGACATAGGCGGTGACGGTGTACACGCGGCGTCCGTTCACCCGAGTGATGGTGGCTGGCGCAGGCGCAATGGTCAGCTCGGCTAGACTGGACATGGGCACAAAGCCGTCACCAACGCGGATGTGTAGCCGTTTCAGCGTTTCCAGAGAAGAGCGCTCATCTTCTGGCAGACGCACGCGAACCGGGATTTCCTCGCGGTCGCGCTGCACACGGGTCGCCTCGGCGCCAAAGAAGGTCGCCCGGACTTCGCGGGCCAGGTCGGCCTGGGTGATGCCATAATTTCGAGCCAGCGGTTTGAGGCGGATCTGGACTTCTTCTGTCGTCCGGAAGCGGTCATCGCGAACGTCATAAACGCCGGGTTGGGATTCGAGCGCCTCACGCAATTCAATCACCGCGTTACGCGCCTGTGGATCGGTTCGCGCGGAAACCTGCAGCTGGATCGGCGCACCAGGTGTCACAAGATCAGAGGTAAAAGCGACTTTCTTGGCGCCCGGGATTTCACCCACGGCCGTCCGCCACGCGTTTTCAAGTTGCGCTGCAGTGAAGTCGCGGCTGGAGGCATCTTTCATCCGAGCGAGAATGTAGGCTTTATTGCCCGCTGCCCCGCCGGATGGATCACCGCCCACTGCGGCTTCGTTTCCGCCCGGTGCAGCGCCAAGCTGCCAATAGACGGAGTGAATGGCGTCTGGATCATCGGTAATCTCGGCGATGGCAGCATCAACCGAGTCGACGATCTGCAGCGCAAAGCGCCGGGTCTGCGTTTCAGATGCGCCTTCCGCGAGCTCGAGCTCGGCGGTGACATAGTCGCCCTCAATCGCCGGGAAGAAGATGAATTTCACATAGCCAGAGGCGGTCAGCGCCTGTGTGCCGAAGAAGATACCCACCCCGATGAGCAGCACCATGATGGGCCGGACGACAACAAAATTCATCGCATTTCGCAAAGGACCATCGCTGAAATGTCTCAGCCCGCCCGCAACCTTGTCACGGATCGGATCAGCAAGACCGCGCGGCGAATACCATTTAGGTTTCTTGTCCGACAGATGAGACAAATGCCGTGGCAGAATGAAAAAGCTTTCGATCAGAGACAGCACAAGAAGAATGATCACCACCGCCGAGACCTGGCCGAGGAATTGCCCGAACAAGCCCGGCACCATCAGGATCGGGATGAAGGCAACAATGGTGGTGGAAACCGAAAACAGAACAGGCCGGGCCACGCGGGTCGCGCCCAGGCGCGCAGCCTCGACGCCCCGTTTTCCTTTCCGGAAGTTCGCATGGATGTTCTCGCCCACAACGATCGCGTCATCCACAATAATCCCGATGGCCAGAATAAATCCGAACAAGGAGAGCTGATTGAGGGTGATGCCGAATATCAGCATTGGGAAAAAGGCGCCAAGGAAGGACACACCGACACCCAAGGCCACCCAGAAGGCAATTCGGATATCCAGGAAGAGAAGCAGAAGCACGGTGACGAGGATCAGCCCGAGCACGGCATTCCGCACGAGTAAATCGATCCGCTGTTCGAGATTGGGGGCCTCGTTGCGCCAGAATTCGTACGACACGCCTGCCGGAAGGGCGTTGGCGATCTCCTCGTCGAGATAGGTCTGCACGATGGCGGCATTGTCGATGGTCTTCTCATTGCCGACACGGAAGGCGGTGACCATGGCCGCGGGCTGGCCCATATATATTGCGTCGATTGGGTCATCCGACAGACCATCTGTGATGGTTGCTACATCACCGAGATAAATGGGCGTGCCATTCGCGCCCGTGCCGACAACAATGCTGGCGAATTCCTCGCCGGTACGCCGCTCGCCCATGGACCGGACGCGCAAAAGCTGGCGATCATCCTCGATTTCGCCACCAGACAGATCGAGGCTTTGCGCAGAAATGGCGGCGGACACTGCGGACAATGACAAGCCGCGCGCCCGCAGCTCGGATTCCGGAATGGTGATATCGATCAGATAGTCGGGCACGCCGCTGATTTCGACCTGCGAAAGCTCATCCTTATTGGCAAGCTCGCGACGCACGCGATCAGCGGTCTGTTTCAACAGAGTGCGCTCGACATCGCCGTAAAGCAGTATCTGCGCCACGATTTCATCGGGCTCGATTTCGCTGATCTGAGGCGCTTCGGCGTCCTGTGGGAAGACCGTGATCCGGGCGATCTCGTTCTTCACCTCATCCATCATTTCGGAGATGTCTTCGCCTTCATTGATATCGACAAAGACCACGCCGACATTCGAGCTGGCCAGGCTGGTGATTTTCTTGACGCCTTCGAGCCCCTCCAGGCGCTCCTCAATTGGCCGGACAATTGACGTTTCCACGTCTTCAGGCGTCGCACCCGGAAAGGGAACGGTGACGTTGATCTGGCCGGTTTCAATCTGCGGAAAGATGCGCACGTTCAGTGCCGTCAGCGAAAACAGACCTGCAATGATCAGAAAGACCATCAGGAGGTTTGCAGCCACCCGGTTATTGAGCAGCGCTTCGATCAGTCTGATCACGATCGCGCTCCATCCGCTTTCACTTTCATGCCCTGAATTTCTTCAGACAACACTGTGGTCAGAACGCTTTCGCCGCCCGACAAATCCGCTGAGTGAAGCAAAGTGACGTCGCCGGTCTGATCGAGCACATCGACCTCGGCTTTGTTCAACTCGGAATCCTCCGACACAACCCAGATGAAAGCATCCTGGCGCACCGCGCCGGCAGGGACTTTCCAGACGGGTGTTTCGGAATACCCTTCGATCAGCAAATCCACATAGTCGCTGGCAAACACCTTGCCGGAATTCTTTTCCGAGAACGCGTCAGGGAAGACGGCAATCACTGTGGCCGTTCGCGAGGCCGGGTCGATCACAGGCGAAAATTCGGCAAGGTACCCCTCAAGCGGGATGGAGCTGAGCGAGCTGTTATTGGGCACGGCCCGAACGGGCAGTGTTTCCCCCTCCATCGCGTTCATGGCAGCACGGACAGCAGCGACCTGATCAGCTGGCAGGCCCGCTTCAACCTCTGCGGCGTCGGCACTGATCAAGGTCGCAAGCGGCTGGCCTGGGGAAACATATGTGCCCAGCGAAACCTGTTCTTGGGTGACCAGCGCATTGAAAGGTGCGCGAATGACGGTTTTGGTCACAGCCCTTTCAGCGATGCGAATCTGCGCTTCAGCCTGTTTGACCGCAGCCTGGGCGTCTTCAAATGTCGCGCGAGCCGCTTCAGCTGCCTTTTCAGGGGAGGCCCCGATTTCTGCCAGACGGACCTGACGGTCACGCTCGGCACTCGCCTGTTCGAGACGTGCCCGCGCCGTTGCAAGCCCAGCCTCAGCGCGAGCCAGCTCGGCGGAATAATCGCCGTCATCAATGCGCAAGACCACTGCGCCCCGGTCGATGCGCCCGCCTGATTTGAGCTCTGGATTGACCTGAACAACCTTGCCGGACACCTCACCCACGAGGCTGAGTTCCTCGCGCGGCATCAGACGACCTGGCGCGTGCACCCGATAGGTATTTGAAGCTGTTTCAACACGAGCAGTTTCAACAAGCGGAACAGAATTGGCGACCTGGGTGGTTTCGGAGGCAGCTTCGCCCTTGGCGCCAGCAATCATCATGACGCCGATGCCGGCGGCCGCCGCACCCACGCCCACAAGGAGCCAGAGAAAGCTTGGGCGTTTCTCCTTGCCTTCAGGCGAACTTGGGTCCATTTGATTGCTTGTCATAGAAAATTCACTTCGCTGCTGCAACAATCGCGCTTGTAACTAGCCCATAAACGTCAACATGGGATGACTGAAGCGACTTACCAGTCAGGACCGCTAATGAACAGAAATTATTTTATTCAATATTCTCTGATCAGTTTTTCCGCTGCATTTTTGAGCGGATGCATGACCGTGGGACCAGACTATGTCGCTCCAGAACTTGCGTCCTACCAGGACGCCTGGATTGCAGGTGACGTTGACGTACTCGCACCCGGCGCAGTAGCGGATACCGATTGGTGGATGGACTTCAATGATCCTGTCATGGTGCGCCTCATTGACGCTGCGAGCACCGGCAATTTTGATATTGCGCAGGCTGCGAGCGGCGTGGCGGCCGCGCAGGCAGGCCTTGATCGCGCTTATACGCTGGCGCGCTTTCCAGGAGGTGGGCTTTCGGGTGCCGTGACCCGTCAGAAGCAATCCTCGGCCAGCTTTGGCGCAGATTTGCCATTTGAGTTTGAAGCGCAAACAACGTATTCCACTGGAGCAAGTGGAAGCTGGGAGTCAGGCCTGTTTGGTCGGATTGAAAGCGGCCTTACCCGTGCTCAGGCTGCGCTGGGCAGCCAGGAAGCCATTCTGGCAGACACGCGGCGCGCCATTATCGCTCAGACAGCAATCACCTATCTGACCTTGCGCGAACTCAATCAGCGCATTTCTGTGTCAGAAGATAATCTGGACCGTCAGACCGAAGTTCTCAGACTAACTCGTCAATTGAAAGATGCAGGCGAAGTCTCCGATCTGGATGTAGAACGTCAGACCAATCTGGTTGAAACGACCCGTGCCGGGCAGCTCGCCTTAAAAAGTGCGCGCGAAGAAACACTCGCTGCACTGGCTCTGTTATCGGGTCAGACCCTGCCGGACTTTCTCGCCGATTTCCCCGAATTGACGCCTGAAACATCAACGGATTACTCGACGACATTGCAGGCTTTCAGCCCACTTCGGATTTCCTCACCAGAAGACATGTTGCGTCGCCGGCCCGACATTCGCGCCGCTGAACGCCAATATGCCAATGCGATCGCACTCGTTCAGTTCACAACGGCAGACCTCTATCCCCAACTTACACTGACCGGTAACCTGTCTCTCACCGCGCTGGAGCCAGGCGAGCTGTTTTCGGGTGATGCCTTTGGTTACAGCTTTGGTCCTCGCCTCAGTTGGGATGTATTCAGCATTCCCTCCACCAAGCTTGAGATTGCCCAACGGGAAGCCGAGGCCGAAGCCACGCGTCTTGCACTGGAGCGCACAATTATCGGCGCACTGACCGAAACCGATGCGGCGCTGCAGACCTACAATCTGAGCGTCGAGCAGGCGGCGATTTCCCGGCGCGCGCTCGGCTCCGCAGAACGGTCGCGCGACCTTGTTGAAATCCGCTACCGGGAAGGCGCTGAAAGCCTGCTCAGCCTGATTGAAGCTCAGAGACAAGCTTTGGCCGCGCAGGATTCAGAATTGCAGACGCGGTTTGAGGCCATGCGGCGTCGGGTTGAAGTATACCGGGCTCTGGGTGGCTGAGCCTCAGGGCTCATTGCCTTCCCAGTCGACAATCCAATCGAAGGCGTCGCCTTCAAACACGGTCTCTTCGTTGAGGGTCCGCCCTTTGATCGACACGCCCGCTTCATGAACGCTGTTCGGATCTCCTGAAATGAGCGGGTGCCAGTCGAAGAGCGGTTTGCCTTCATTCAGCAGGCGGTAGGCGCAGGTTTTCGGCATCCATTTAAGCGCGCTGAGGTTATCCGGAGTGAGCTTCACGCAATCGGGTACGATTGCCTTCCGATTGGCATAATCCGTACACAGACAGCTCTCTCCATCCAGTGATTTGCAGTGCAGCCGGGTGTACGCGATTTCGCCTGTGTCTTCGTCTTCGAGTTTGAGAAGGCAACATTTGGCGCAGCCATCACACAGCGCTTCCCATTGCGCGGTGTCCATGTCAGCCATCGGCGTGGTTTCCCACCATTTTTCACTCATGCTGGTCGAAAATTTCGTTGAACTGGCGGACCGCCGCTGCCGGCCCTTCGGGATGGCTCCACACACCGCCCGACACCGCCAGGAAATCCGCACCAGCTTTGACGACCGGCTCGGCATTGTCGACTTTAATCCCGCCAATTGCGACGCAAGGGATCTCCATCATTTCCTGCCACCATGTGAGGAGTTCGGGCTCGGCCTGTGTCGGCGCAGATTTTGTTTCTGTTGGGTAGAACGCGCCAAAGGCAACATAGTCTGCCCCCTGCTCACCCGCCACCATGGCCAGATGGCGACTATCATGACAAGTAACGCCAACAATACCGCTTTCGCCAACCCAGTTTTTGGCCTCTTTAAAACTCATATCCGTCTGGCCGATATGGACACCATCCGCGCCGAGTTCAGCGGCAAGATCCGCCCGGTCATTGATCAGCACCGCGATATCCCGGGCCTGAACTTCTTCGATAATGCGCTTGCCGACTCGGCGCGTGGCGTCTGCATCGGTCGTCACGCCATCCTCTGACTTCAACCGGATCTGCAGACAGGCCACATCACCGCCAGCGAGCGCGTCGTCCAGGAGTGCTTCAAACGCGGCGAGATCGGAAATGACCGGCGGTGTGATGAGATAGAGGCGACAGCGATAGGACATGAGGTAAGTCAGAAATGGAAATCCGTCGCTGACGTCAAGTCTTGCCGGACACACGCAAATGACGGAAGCTGACTATCATTAACGGGAGGAAATATGAAAACTGCATTTACCGGCGTCCTTTTGGGCGCAACCCTTATGTTGGCTGGCGCGGCACACGCAGCAAGTCATGAGGAAGGACACGCCGAGGAGGCTTTGAAAGTCGCAGTCTCCGCTGTGGGGATCGGCGTCACCAGCCTGGAAGAGTCATCGAAATTCTACATCGACACACTCGGCATGCGGTCGGTGATGACCTATGAGCTCGACTATATGGATGAGATCGTTCTGGTTGCACCGGATGGCGGTAGCGCGATCGTGCTTATGGAATACACCGATGGCATTGAGCGGAACGTCACAGACCTTCCGGTGAAGATTGTCTATCGTACAAGCGACCCGACCGCTCTTGCCGAAAAGATCAAGACGGCGGGATATGAGATTGTCCGCGAGCCGGTTCCATCTGAAGCGGTCGGCGGAGCAATCGTCGGATTCGCTAAGGATCCGGACGGCTATCTGATCGAAATTCTGCCCATGGCGCGCTAAATCTTTCACAAAGCGAGCGGTGTGACCGCTCGCTTTGCCTAGGAATTCGACTTGAGGCAAAACCGGCATTTACTTGTCTTCACGGCGAACTAAACATTCATACTGGTCTACAGTCTTCCCAGTCGGAAATTTCCATAATGTCTCTCAAATCCGTTTTTCTGAATTCTACCTCCGCAATACTGGCGGCTACACTTCTGGTCGCGTGCGGCGGCGGTGGCGGCAGCAGCTCGTCTTTCACGCCCACACCAGCCCCGTCTCCATCACCATCACCGACGCCATCTCCGACACCGACCCCGACGCCTACGCCGACCCCAACGCCAACCTATGCTTCCGGCGTTTATCAGCCCGCATCCACCTTCAAAGATTTCTGCCAGGCCCCACGGTCCGGGTCAGATATTGAAGGAAATCCATTTCCGGATATGCAGGGCACAATTCATGACGAATTGTTCTGGCTCCGCTCCTGGACGAATGAAACCTATCTCTGGAATGATGAAGTTCCGGATGAAAATCCATCCAATTATGCCTCCGCAGGAACCCCCGCCTATTTCGACACCCTGAAAACCTCCGAGATCACGACTTCGGGTACGCCGAAGGATGATTTCCACTTCTATGAGTCGACGGAGGAATATCTCCTGTCACGAAATTCCGCGCCAAGATCAGGCTATGGTGCCCGGTTCGCTGTGCTCCAGGGCAGTCCACCTCGCGATGTTCGGGTGCTCTACACTGAACCGAATTCACCGGCCTCGAATACGACGGGCGGAGAGGCGCCCTTCCAACGCGGGGCACGCATCCTCGAAGTTGATGGCGTGGATGTGGTCAACGGGAATGATGTCGACGCGCTGAACAATGGTCTCTTCCCGGCAAATTCTGGTGAAACGCACACATTTGTTGTGCAGGATGTCGGTGAAGCGTCTCGGTCAATCACGATCACATCTGCTGATGTTGTGACGGCGCCCGTGAATAAAACAGCCGTTCTCGACGTCAATGGCGACAAAGTCGGCTATATTCTGTTCAATACCTTCAGCCCGTTTGCATCAGAAGAGGCGATCGCAACGGCAATGACCGAAATGTCGGATGCAGGCGTGAGCGATCTGGTCCTCGATTTGCGCTATAATGGCGGTGGTTTGCTGGCTGTCGCGGCCCAGACCGGCTATATGATTGCAGGCAGCGCACAGTCGAACGGCAAGACGTTCGAATATCTTCAGTTCAATGATGATGCCGGAAATCGCGACCCGGTGACCGGTGAGATTAACGATCCGATTCCATTCATCGATACCGGTGTTGGTTTCAGTCTCGCCAGCGGGACACCACTCGATTCGCTCAATCTCAACCGCGTCTTCATTCTCTCGACCGGCGGCACCTGCAGCGCGAGTGAGGCCGTGATCAACGGTTTGCGCGGAATTGATGTGGAAGTGATCCTGATCGGCGACATCACTTGCGGAAAGCCATATGGCTTCTACCCGACCAGCAATTGCGGCACGACCTGGTATTCGATCCAGTTCCAGGGCGTAAATGATAAAGGGTTTGGCGATTATGCCGATGGCTTTGTGCCGGATAATTCCAGTTTTGCCTTTGGTGCGCGTGCCCCGGGCTGTGTCGTTGCGGATGACTATAACAATGAATTAGGCGACCCGAATGAGGGACTTTTGTCGACCGCGCTCTATTATCGCGAAAATGGTGCCTGTCCGGCCTCGGCACCGAAACCGGCCGTAAGGGCGGAGGGGCAGAAAACAGTCTTCCTCGGCGAGGGCGAACTCGCAACGACGGACCGCACGCCCGGCGAACTCATTCGCGATAATAATCGCGATCTTCGCATGCCCTATTGAGGAGCCGTGGATGAAACGCCTTTCGATTTTCAGTCTCATCGCGTCAGCCGCCGCATCTTTGGTCGGCTGCACATCGTCGGGTGCCAGTTCGGCCCCACCCGCCGACCCGGTGCCGGCCGTTCTGACGGACGGGTCGTCAGCGGCTTTATCGAATTTAAAGGCACGGCTCGCCAGTGCAGTCGGACGAGCGCAGATCGAGCTAGGGCCGGAGGACCCGACCATGATGTCGTTCATCTCGGTGCTTCCGCCGCGTCTCGGCACGCATGAGACGCACAGCCTCGCCAGTCCGACGACCTTTGATCTCCAGATCTCTGATGGCAAATGCTATGCGCAGAACCGTGAGACCCGGAACCGTATTCTGCTCGACGGAATTGACTGCAAACCGGTCGGGTAAATGTCGGCTTCGAGCCGTTTTTTTTTCGAAAACGGCTTGATCTCAGCTTAGGTTGAGAAATTATATTTCTGTCTGCCCATGAAAAAGGAGCAGGCAAATGACACGTAAATCCACCTCAAATTCCGGCATCAAAGCCCTCATCCCAATCGGAACTGCCAGTGATCCGGTCACGTTCTGGCAGATGTATTCCGATCTCCTGTCCGTGACGGATCGGTAGAGTGCATGATCTTGCGTTCCGCGAATTTTCTTCCAACCATACCCCTTTCTGCTGAAGGGGTATGGGGTCTTGGCGCTAACAACTTTACTCGTCCTGCTTGGACTGTTCGCAGTCGGCCTGATCACCCTCGTCTTTCAGGCCGCCCTTGCGCGCGGTCAGGCGAAGCCAAGCGGTGAAGGGCTGCTGATCGGGCTGGTTACCGATTTCTTCGATACGCTCGGCATTGGAAATTTCGCGCCGACCACCGCCTGGTTCAAATTCCGCAAACTCCTGCCAGACAGCCATATCCCTGGGACACTGAATGTCGGTCATGCGCTGCCCGTTATTGTGCAGTCTGCCATCTTTCTGGTGTTGCTGGGAGTTGAGGTCGACACAACGCTGCTCATCGGTTGTGTATTGGCCGCCGTCATGGGCGCGAACCTTGTCGTGAACGCCCCTGTCAGGAGTGTCCAGCTGATCGTTGGTGTGGCGCTGATCATTGCAGCAGGCCTTTTCGCCGCGAGCAATCTGGGCCTGATGCCCGCCGGGGGAACAGCGTCTGGCCTGCCCCTGCCCTTACTCATTCTGGCGATTGGCGTGCACTTTGTGCTCGGCATTCTGATGGCGTTCGGCATTGGCCTTTATGCGCCGTCTCTCATTCTGCTCAGCCTGTTGGGGCTCGACCCGCGTCTCGCCTTCCCGATCATGACCAGCTGCTGCGCCTTCCTGATGCCGGTTTCGGCCATCAAATTCACAGCCTCGGAGCGAATCAGCTTCCCACTCGTTATTGGCATCATGATTGGCGGCATCCCGGCTGTTCTGCTCGCAGCCTATGTCGTGAAAGAATTGCCCATGGTCTGGCTGCGCTGGGGTGTAGTGGTGGTCGTGCTTTATGCTTCGGCTTTGCTCATTCGCTCGGCCCTTACGAAAACGTCAGATCAGCCCGCGCCATAGAGCGCGTCAAATGCCTCCCGCGCCATCTCCATGAGGAGCGTGTCCCTCAGGCCCAGATGCGTCGTGCAATGGTCTTTAAAATAGCCGATTTCCTTAAATTCAAGGCCGCGAAACACGGCCAGAGAGGGCGTATTCTCCGGATCGATATCGGCGAGAATGCGGGGCGCCTTTTTCTGCTCGAAGGTGCGAGCCAGTGCGCCGATCACCGCGCTTCGTGCCAGCCCGCGCCCACGTGCTTCCGGCAGAAGCATCACACCGACCTCCCACTCACCCTCATCATTTTGGAATGTACTGATCCGACCCAGCGTTGCTTCATCCGGAGGGTCGAAAATCGACCAGCTGGTGTCCTCCCATCCGGTCGTCCAGCGCGTCAGCATGGTGCGCGTTTCGTCTTCTGAGGTGACGCCCGGAGCCATCATGAACTTCACGCAGTCCGCATCGGAAAGAAACCGGTGAAAGGCGTTAAAATCTAGGTCGAGATCCAGACGTCGAAGGGCCATGGCATGGGGCTCCAAAAAACAAACCCTCCGGCGGATGCCAGAGGGTTTCGATACTCTAAAGGAACGCGCCGTTCCTCAATCTCTCAGAAAGACTTAACCGGCCATGGAAGCCGCTGTGATCTCGTCAATTGAATTGCTGAGCGTTGCATTGAATTCATCGGCAGACTGCTTCGCAGACAGACCCTCAGACAGGGCACGCGAGAAGCTGGCAATCATGCCGGTGTTTTTCGACAGACGATTGTTCGACTCTTCACGGCTGTAACCACCAGACAGAGCGACAACGCGGACGACTTGCGGGTGATCAACAAGCGGCTTGTAGAGGTTGGCTGTCTCAGGAAGCGTCAGCTTGAGCATGACTTTCTGATCCGGAGATAGAGCATCAAGTTGTTTCTTGATTTCAGCGAGCAGAATGTCTTCCGCTTCAGCTTTGTCAGAAATCGAGATGGTGACTTCAGGCTCGATGATCGGGACGAGGCCATGGCCGAGGATCTGTTTGCCGACTTCAAACTGTTGCTCAACAACTTTGGCAATGCCTTCAGGCGTTGCCGCGTTGATGACAGAGCGCATTTTGGTACCGAAAATGCCTTTTGAGACACCTTTCTCGAGCAGCGCATCAAGACCCGGATTTGGCTTCATGACCTGAACGCCGCCCTCATCATCAGCGAGGCCTTTGTCGACTTTGAGGAAAGGCACAACACCGGCTTTTTCCCAAAGGTAAGTTGCGGTCGGCATGCCCTCAATGTCGCTGTCCATTGTGCGTTCAAACAGGATCGCGCCGATCACCTTCCCGCCGGAAAACGGAGGCGCGGTGATGATCCGGGTCCGCATCTGATGGACCATGTCAAACATCTCTTCTTCGCCGTTATATTCGCTCTCTTCAACGCCGTAGAGACGAAGCGCTTTAGGTGTTGAACCTCCCGACTGATCCAGCGCTGCAATAAAGCCTGGCTTTTCAGCAACCTGCTTCAGTTGTTCAGAATTCGGCATGAAACTCTCCTCTTGTCCCCTGATACACAAACTCGGTTCCTGGGGAGGTCATGCAATTTGCGAGCCTGAACCGGCCGCTCCATCCACCCCAACGGAAATCTCACCTTTCAGAAACCAATCATGCTGATTTCGCAAGACCCTTTGCCGGAAATCCAACAAAAATTGAGATTTTCTTGCGTCAGCCAGTGTGCGGAGCGTCCAGAGTTCCGGTTTGGGGCAGTTCCGGAACGTCATCTGTTCTTTTGAAGGCAATGTGGGCCAGCAGCACAGATGCGTAGGGTAGGGTCAGAATGCCCGGGATAATGCCAACAATGAAACCGGCAATCATGAAGAATAGGAAATAGAACAGAAAAGCGACGGTATCGGTAAACCCCATGGAGGGCACAACTGCTGTCAGCATGCCAAACACCAGATAGCCCGCCCCAATGATAAATGTGTAGACCGGGATACCAATGAGCATGGCATTGAATGTTTTCAGGGTAAGAGCACCGCGTTCATAGGTTTGCGGCTTGAGGCAGAAGAGTTCAAATGCGCCAATAAGAGATGCCGGAATCGCAAAACCAAAGGCCATTGCCAACATCATTTCGCGTTCAGCAAAGAAAAAGCTGAAAATAAAGACCGGATGCAAAGGGCCAACGAGGCACCAGACGAGTAATTTACGCTGCTCAAACCGGTCTCTTGGGACTAACATCACCGCCATCCTTGCGACCGAGAATTGGTCCTGGTCGCAAAGACAAGTTTAGCCTGAAAGGGCGGCGCTGGCTTTGTGTCATGCCAACGCGCAAATTTTGTAGGGTTTATTTTTTCAGCGCTTCGACGCCCGGCAGTTCCTTGCCTTCCATCCATTCGAGGAAAGCGCCGCCTGCCGTTGATATAAAGGTGAAGTCGCCTGCGGCGCCCGCATGATTGAGGGCTGCCACGGTGTCACCGCCGCCCGCAACAGCAACAAGATCGCCGGATTTGGCCAGAGCGCCAGCAGCTTTGGCAGCCGCAACGGTTGCCGCATCAAACGGTGTGAGCTCAAATGCACCGAGCGGGCCGTTCCAGATCAGCGTTTTGGCACCCTTCATCACGGTTTCAAGCCGCGCGACCGAGGCCGGGCCTGCATCGAGGATCATCTCGTCAGATTCAACTTCATCAAGCCCGATTGTGCGGTTCGCCGCATTGGCCGCGAAATCCTTCGCCACCACCAGATCCACCGGCAGAACGATCTCGCAGCCTGCGGCTTTCGCATTGGCTTCGATCTCTTTTGCTGTGTCTGTCAGGTCGTGCTCGCAAAGGGATTTGCCGACGTCGACGCCTTGCGCTGCGAGGAAGGTGTTAGCCATGCCGCCGCCAATGACCAGGTAATCAACCTTCGAGACGAGGTTTTTCAGAAGGTCGATTTTAGACGAGACTTTCGCGCCACCAACAACGGCCACGACCGGACGCTCCGGCTGCCCCAGAGCGGCGTTCAGCGCGTCAAGCTCGCGCTCCATGCTCTTGCCCGCGAAGGCTGGCAGATAGTCCGCCAGACCGACCGTAGAGACGTGCGCGCGATGGGCCGCTGAAAACGCATCGGAAACGAACACATCCCCCAGTTCGGCGATCTCCTTTGCGAGTTCAGGATCGTTTTTCTCTTCGCCTTTATAATAGCGGGTGTTTTCCAGCAGGATCACACCAGTTGCGTCGAGCTTCTCGATCGCTTCTTTGGCCGTCTCACCTTTGCAGTCTTCACAAAAGCTCACCGGGTGACCGAGGACCTGAGCAAACGGCGTCGCAACAGGCGCCAGGCTCATCTCCGGCACTTTCTCACCCTTGGGACGACCGAAATGCGCCATCAGAGCGACCTTCGCACCCGCTTCGCGCAGCGCTTTGACGGTTTCGACAGCCGCAACCAGACGCGTATCGTCAGTGATCTTGCCGTCTGCCATCGGAACGTTGAAATCAACCCGGGCCAGAGCAACCTTACCGGTCAGATCGCCCGCATCCTCAATCCGTTTAAACTCAGCCATAGTCTACTCGTCCTGTCCTCTGAAATACGTCCCACAACGGTTTGCCGTTGTCTTACCCTGCCTGTTATCAATGTCCATAAGCGGAGCTTCCACAGACGGGACATTTCATGTGTTTTGCATAAGAGATGAGGTCTGCCTGGCAGGTTAAACAGCTGGCCTCACGCACAAAGGGTGCAGAAGCCTCCCATGGGCCATCATAATCGGCCGGATCATGTGGCGCGAGAAGCTTAACATCCCAGCCAGTGGGCGAAGCCGCGATCCGGCCCTCGCCCTCCTGGTTGTGATTGCCGACACCGATGAACCAATTGCCGGGGCGATCTTTCATCGCGGCATGAAAAAGCTCGAGGAGTTCCATCTCCCCGAGCCCTTTCAGATAATCGATCACAGTCTGGCGGTCGCTCATAGCTCGCCGTCCTGCGCAAAGACTAGATCAGCTTCGCCATGGCGATGGCTGTGTCTGACATACGTGTGGAGAAGCCCCACTCATTGTCATACCAGCTGAGAACTGAACACAGCGTGCCGTCCATCACTTTGGTCTGGTCCATGTGGAACACAGACGAGTGTGGATTGTGGTTGAAGTCGATGGAAACGTTTGGCGCATCCGTATATCCGAGAACGCCTTTCATCGGGCCCTCAGCCGCAGCGCGGATAGCTGCGTTGATTTCCTCAACAGAGGTTTCGCGCTTGGCGATGAATTTCAGGTCAACCACAGAAACGTTCGGCGTTGGAACGCGCATAGCGAAACCGTCGAGCTTGCCGTTCAGTTCTGGCAGAACCAGGCCGACCGCTTTCGCCGCACCGGTAGAGGTTGGGATCATGGACATAGCAGCAGACCGACCACGATAGAGGTCCTTGTGCATGGTGTCGAGCGTTGGCTGGTCACCCGTGTAGGAGTGGATCGTCGTCATCATGCCTTTTTCGATACCGATGGCATCGTTCAGGGCTTTGGCGACAGGTGACAGGCAGTTTGTGGTGCAAGACGCATTAGACACGACAAGGTCGTCAGCGGTCAGAACGTCGTGGTTCACACCGTAAACGATGGTCTTGTCGGCACCAGACGCGGGAGCAGACACCAGAACGCGCTTTGCGCCAGCTTCAAGGTGCATGGCGGCTTTTTCTTTCGCGGTGAAAATGCCGGTGCATTCCATAGCGATGTCGACATTGTTTGCCGCGTGCGGGAGTTCTTTCGGATCGCGGATCGCAGTCACTTTGAACGACTGACCGCCGACCTTGATCGTGTCACCTTCGACAGACACATGCATTGGCAGCGTGCCATGGACGGAGTCGAATTTGAGCAGGTGCGCATTGGTTTCGACCGGGCCGAGGTCATTAATCGCGACGACTTCAATGTCGGTGCGACCATTCTCCAGAATAGAGCGAAGGACGTTCCGTCCAATCCGTCCAAAACCGTTAATCGCGACGCGAACTGCCATGCTGTACCTCCAGAAAAATCAACTCTGTGTTCCCCCACGGAACATAAATTGGGCGTTCTCTAGACCGGGAATTTCACCTCGTCCAGTGCTGCAGCGCGGAATCATCGGCTTTCTGGCCAACACTTGGGTTTTGTCGACCAGATCAACGCTCAATTGATGTGAGGTTTCCGCTCAGACCAGTTTTTTCGCCGCGGCGACAACACCATCAGGCGTGATGCCGAACTTTTCGAACAATTGCTTGTAAGGAGCAGAGGCACCGAAGCTGTCCATGCCGACAAATTCTCCTTTGCGACCGATCCACTGATCCCAACCCATGCGGACGCCTGCTTCCACGGCAACCTTCGGCAGATCACCGCCCAGAACCGTGTCCTGATAGCTCTCAGGCTGTTCGGCAAAAGCTTCCCAGCACGGCATGGAGACAACGCGCGCTGCAATGCCGTCGGCCTTCAGGGATTCCTGCGCAGCCAGTGCGATTTCGACTTCAGATCCGGTTGCGCAAAGTACGATTTGCGGTGCGCCGTCAGCTTCCTTCAGGACATATCCGCCCTTGGCAGACAGGTTTTCGCCAATCTGACCGGACCGTGCAGGCGCAAGCCCCTGACGGGTAAGCGCCATAATGGTCGGGCCGTCTGTGCGTGCGAGCGCCATTTCCCAGCATTCGGCGGTTTCAACGCCGTCACAGGGACGCATCACCCAGATATTCGGCATGGCCCGGAAACTTGCCAGATGCTCAACCGGCTGGTGGGTCGGGCCATCTTCGCCAAGACCGATGGAATCGTGCGTCATGACGTGAACGACCTGCGTTCCCATCAGCGCACCCAGCCGGATCGCAGCGCGGGAATAATCGCCAAACACGAAGAAGGTGCCGGAATATGGGGTCACGCCACCATGCAGCGCCATGCCGTTCATCGCGGCGGCCATGCCGTGCTCGCGCACACCATAATGGATGTAGCGACCTGAATAATCGCCAGAGGTCAGAGGGCCTGTCGACGAGGTTTTGGTGTTGTCCGAGCCGGTTAGGTCAGCCGAACCGCCCACCATGGTTGGCAGGATTTTGGTGGCCACTTCAAGCGCTGCGCCAGACCATTGGCGTGTCGCCTTCTTGTCCTGACCATCAGACACAGACTGTTTGTGCGCCGCCATCGCCTCAGAGAACTCAGCCGGAATGTGTGCGGACAGTGTTGTTTCGAATTCGCCCTTTTTCGAAGAGCTGTTGAGACGGTTTGTCCATTCGTTCTGTGTCGACGCGCCTCGTGCACCATACTCGCGCCATTTGGCGAGAATGTCGTCCGGAACAACGAACGGCTCGTGCGGCCATCCGATATATTTACGGATGCCCGCAATCTCGTCCGCGCCATAAGGTCCGCCATGCGCCTTGCCGGTGCCCTCAATGGTTGGCGCGCCGTAACCAATGCGGGTTTTGCAGGCGATCATGACCGGCTTGTCAGACGCTTTGGCCCATTCAAGCGCCTGATCAATGGCCGCTTCATCATGCCCATCAATCGCAGCGGTGGCCCAACCAGCGGCTTCAAAACGCTTGATCTGGTCGGTCGCGTCAGAGAGGTCGGTACCGCCATCAATGGTAACAGAGTTGTCGTCGAACAGAACGACAAGGTTTTTGAGATTGAGGTGCCCAGCCAGCGTGATCGCTTCCTGGCTCACGCCTTCCATCAGGCAGCCATCGCCTGCGATAACCCAGGTCTTGTGATCGACCAGATCGTCGCCGAAGCGTGCATTGAGATGGCGCTCAGCAATCGCCATACCGACAGCCGTCGCAATGCCCTGACCGAGCGGACCGGTTGTGGTTTCGACGCCCTCGGTCACGAAATTCTCAGGATGCCCCGGCGTCTTAGCGCCGATCTGACGGAAATTGATGATGTCATCCAGGCTCACGCTGTCATAACCGGTGAGATAGAGCAGCGAATAGATCAGCATGGAGCCGTGGCCAGCTGACAGAACGAACCGATCCCGGTCCGCCCAATCCGGATCCGCAGGGTTGTATTTCAGGTGCTTGGAAAAAAGCAGCGTAGCAACATTGGCCATCCCCAATGGCATTCCGACGTGTCCGCTGGCCGCTTTCTCAACAGCGTCCATAGATAACGCTCTGATCGCATTGGCCATATCTTCAAATGTCACCGACGTCCCGGACATGTTTTGGCGTCCCTCTTTCTGCTCAGGCTTGGCAATGACGGGTTAAGCCGCAATGCGTCAAGGCTTGATATTTGCTCATGGGTGGTTTTTTGGGAATAATATAAATGATTCTCACATCGTATTCGCGGGTAACCTGAACACATGAGCGAACTGAAACAGGCGGTAGCAGAGCTGGAAGCAGCTCTTGGACGCTTGGAAGACAGTCTCGAAACCCTCACTGACCCTCATGGCAGCGGTCGGCTGATGCGGGCTGAGGCCGAAGCCCTGCGGCGTGACCGGGCGCAGCTGGCATTGGATCTGGATGCGTCCCGGGCCCGTGAAAAAGAACTCGAAGCTCTGGCCGATGAAGCATCCAGAGCGCTTGGCATTGCTATCGCAGAAGTGAAGGCCGCCATGAATACGCCCACAACCACATCCTGATGATCGAAAGTTGCTGACGCTATGTCCAAGGCTGAAATAGAAATCCGGGGAAAAACCTTTTCCATCGCGTGCGCAGACGGTCAGGAGGCACGACTTGAGGCGCTTGGCAGGAAACTGAATGCAAGGCTGACCGATCTGGAAACTGCGATTGGCGATGTCGGCGAGACCCGGCTTCTGGTCGCGGCTGGAATTTCCCTGATTGATGAGCTGGAAACCATAAAACCCGCCGAGAGCAATTCCGAGATCTCAGATCTTGAAAACCGAATTACACTCGTGGAACGCACCGCGGCAGCCGCGCTCTCAGATGCCGCTGACCGGATCAACTCCATCACCGATCGCATCGAACGGGTGAGCTGATCCGGCAATTTGAAAGCTGGTTCACATGGAAGACTACGCGTCAGCACGCCACCCCGACTCATGATTTTTTGAGCGGTGCATCCGAAGTGAACGCACAAAAAAACCCCGGCCTGAGCCGGGGTTTTCTGTAATTTGCCTGTGGGGGCGGGTCGATCAGGCTGCGCGAACGCGAGACAGGAAGTCCGTAATCGCAGACTGCATTTTGCCGCTTTCGCTGGTGATGCCGTGGGACGCGGCTTCAACCTGCGTTGCACATTCACCCGTTTCAGCTGTGGTCGCAGACAGAGACTGGACGTGTTCGGACACATCGCGCGCACCGCCGGCGGCTTCCTGAGCTGAGCGGGAAATCTCTGCAATCGCTGCGCGTTGTTGTTCCATGGCCGCCGCGATGGTCGAAGAGATGTTGTCGATATTGGCGATCAGGCCAGAGATGTTCTCCATGACGTTCACAGCCAGGCCAGACGCGTTCTGGATCGACGAAATCTGCTGAGCGATCTGCTCAGTCGCTTTCGATGTCTGGCTGGACAGAGCCTTCACTTCGCTTGCAACAACCGCAAAGCCTTTACCCGCTTCACCTGCACGAGCCGCCTCAATTGTCGCGTTCAGTGCGAGAAGGTTTGTCTGGCCAGCAATGTTGTTGATCAGCTCAACAACAGCGCCGATGTCTTCGGCCGCTTTGTCGAGGCCACGAACCCGCTCAGACGAGGTCTGCATTTCACCGACCGCTTCCGACGCGATCTTAGTGGATTCGTGGATCTGCTGGGTGATCTCGACGATTGAAGCCGAGAGCTCTTCTGCTGCAGAGGCCACGGTGCCGACATTGTAAGACGCATTATCAGCAGACTGAGAGGCAGACCCGGTCTGGACAGACGCGTTCTGTGCCGAAGACTTCATGACAGAGGCGGTGCTTTCCAGTTCGCGAGTTGCGCTGCTCATGATGGAAAGCGTGTCCTGCATCTGGGTGTCGAACTGCGAAATCAGTTCATCAACGGCTTTGGTGCGTGCAGCGCGGGCTTCTTCTTCCGCACGCTGAGCTTCCTCGAGGCGGAGACGCTCGCGGCCATTTTCTTCAAACACACGCAGGGTGTTTGCCATCTGGCCGATTTCGTCCGCACCATCTGTACCGGACATGTCGACGTCAAATTCACCTTCAGCGAGTTTGGCCATAGCCGAGTTCAGCTTGGTCAGACGTCGGGAGATCATGCGATCGACGTAGAAATAGCCAATGGCACCTGCAGCAGCCAGAGAGATCAGCGACATAACTATCAGAATAAGCGTTGTGACCGTCGTCGTTCCGACTGCACTATAGGCTTCTGAGTTTGCAGATTCCTGCAGGCTGTTTGCGAGCGTGGTCGCTGTGGCCTGAAGGGTCATGGCGGCAAGGTTCGCATTTTCAACAATGCCAGCTGACTCTTCCATTTGCTCAAGAATGGTGATGCGCAGGTTCGGGATGGAAATGCCGCCACCTGACATAGACATCAGAGGCTCTGCGGCATTGCGAAGATCATCGGTGACCAGATCGCCGAGAATAGCGATGTTCACGCGCATCTCATCAACCTGATAGCTGATTTCGTCATTCATGGCTTCCACTGCGCTGGCATCTGAGGCCAGGCTTGCTTCAGCGAAGAGTGAGTCGAGGAGCGTTGCTGACAGTGAAATCCGCAGGAGCGTTTCAATGTCCATGCCTTCGGCTTCGTCGAGCAGATCCTCGACAGCAGCTGTGACTTGTGTGCGATAAGACTGAGCGTTCAGCAGCGCCTGATTCATCGCCATTTCAGTGACGATGCGGCGCTGAACCATATCGTTCAGCGTATTGATTTCCTCGACCATTTTTGCGGCAGATTGTTCAACCTGCTCGATTTGCTCGCCTTCAATGGATTGCTTCAGTTCATTGATGTCGAAATTTACCGTGTCGAGAATGTATTGAATGTTCTCTCGCTGCGCGGCGCGCTCCTGCTCATCTTCTTGCTGGGCGAGGGATTTTGTTTCGCCGGACAAGGCGCGAGCATTCTGGGCAAGGTCACTTGAGAAGGCCAGAAGTGGCAGCGTTTCATTCGCAACCGTCTTGAGCGAGCCACTCGACGAATTCAATCCGAAAACGGAGATGGCTGAGAGCACAAGAACGACAGCACCGGCCAGGCCGAAGGCCGCGGGCAGACGAAACCGAATGAGCTGAAAATTGAACCTGGACATGGACTTCCCCTGAAGGTCTTACTCTACGCGCCCCATGGTGAGGCAGGATTGGCGAGCTATGCGAAGAGCGTCGACAGCTCGCCAATAATTGTTGTCTTCAGGCCGGTTTTCTGGTCCCGGCCCGTTTTGCATCAAAGTGCGAATGCGATGGTGATTTCACCATTGCCCGGATTGCCTTTTTCGAAGCGCCACTGCTCGAGAGCATCCACGGCAGCCTTGTCGAAAACACCCGGCATGGATTCAGAAACAACTGTGATGTTGGCAACTTTGCCGTTATCGTCGACTTCAAATTGAAGACCAACTGTGCCTTCAATTTTGCGGCGTTCGGCACCACGCGGATACTCCGGTGGAACCTGCTTGATCAGTACGGGTTCAGCAAAAGCCGGAGCGACACCGACTGTGCCGAAAGCTGTCATGGCAGTGGCTGCAGCCATCAGAACATGTTTCAGCGTCATAATGTTTCCCTTTATTTTTTTCACACCAAAAGCAAGAAAAAGAAGGCTTCGATTCTGAGCCCTTTCCCTTGCAGCCAAACTATCCTTTCAAAGTGAAACTTAGGTTAATTTGAAGCTGTATTTTGTTAGTCACCTATGACTCCATTGAATTTATCTTAGATGTATAGAAATTGATCATGTTTCATTTACCCATTATTTATAGAGGTAAATTCAAAAATAACTATCTTCACTTCAAAATGGCATCATTATATGAAAATTCTACTTGAAGTTTGTTTGAACTAGTCTTCATTTGTATGAACGTGTTTAGTTAACATGTTCATATCGGCTGGCTGAATATGGATGTCTCTTTGAGGGAATGGGATCTCAATTCCCGCCTCGCGAAATGCTTTCAGCACGGCAATGCGCGTTTGAGTCCGAGTGGACAACGCATCCATGATGTCCGGAATGAAAAAGCGTAATTCAAAGTCCAGCGACGATGCACCAAAACTAGTAAACAGCACTTGTGGCTCAGGAAACTTCAGCGCCTGCTCGAAATTCTCAGGAACTTTGGAGAGGATTTCAATGATCTGATCAGGGTCTTCTTTATACGCAACGCCAACAGCCACTGTGACACGGCCAAGTCGGCTCTTATGGGTCCAGTTCGTGACACTGTTGGAAATCAGCTCAGAGTTGGGAACGAGAATGGAGGATCGATCAAAGGTCTCGATTTCGGTCGAACGGACTGATATCTTTTTGACAATCCCCTCGCCCGAAGACGTCACAACCCAATCGCCAATCTTGATGGGGCGCTCGAACAGCAGGATCAGCCCCGAGACAAAATTGTTCACAATACTCTGGAGACCGAAGCCAATACCAACAGAAAGTGCACCCGCAATGATAGCCAGGTTGGAGAGGTCAAAGCCAAGCAGGCTGACACCGGTGAAGAAGGCGATGACAAGCCCGATATATCCAATCAGCGTCCGCAGAGAGTTCTGAACGCCCGGATCGACCCTCAACCGGCTGAACACCCGACTTTGCGTTGTGCGCTGAACCAGTCGTGTTGCGCCAATCAGGCCAAGAAACACCAGAACGGCGATCGCGACCTGCGCCAATGAAAACCGGACGGACCCGATCTGGACGCCATTCACAGCCTGCATGATACCACGCTGTACACTCGACCATTCAAATCCAATCAGAAGCGAGGCAAATGGCACCCAGAGCGCAAACACAAAACACGTGCTGAGAATATTGAGCCAGAACTGAAACAGGTCTTTCTTGTCGTCCTGGCGCTCGGATTTGGACAGGAAAAGATCGGCAAACGCGGCAAGCAGCTGAACACAGGCATCCCGAACTATGATGGCAGACAAGGTAAGCCCGCCGACCAGAAACAGGCGGGTTGTCAGAAAGTGTGCCAGTGACGAATAACCAACAAGCGCGATAAGGCCGCAAAATCCGGCAAAGACAGTCAGAAGTGCGCGGAATGGCTTCGGCAGGAGGAGCGGTTTCGCCACTTCGGGCGTGGCCTCACTCTCCTCACTCCCGGCCGAAGCTTCGACCGGCGTGTCGCCGGTCCAGACCCGCGCAATGACAAAGATAAACCCTGACAATAAGATCGCGACACTGCCGCGAATCAGGACGTCGAGCTCCTCCGCCATACCGAACACATTGGTCTCAACCCGGACCACATGATCGAGCGCAATCAGCCCGGCCGCAGACACGAAGCCGAACCATAACAGGAATGCGCGCTGACGATCTGAAAAATTGAATGGCTGCAAGGGCGTGACAACCGAGAAAAATACAGAGCAAAGCGACGACACCGCCGCGACGCAGATGCTGGCTGTCCAGAAAGCATTGAGAACCGTGCTGAGAGACGGCGGGACAACATCCAGAAAAGCAATCGTGCCCGCCAGCAAAACGGCGGCAAGCACCACTGGCAAGGTTCGCAGACCTGCCCGAAACAGTCCGATCACCACGTCAAGCGCGCTTCCGGACTCGGCCCGGCCGAGCGGAACAATCAGATAATGGTTCAGGCGATTGCGTACTGGTATGGCCAGAACGAAAGAGAGAACAATTGCGCCAATCAATGCGAGCCCGGTAGGCAAATTGATCTGCCCGGTGTGATCATCGCTCAGATGATCTGACAATTCGGATTGCAAATGCCCGATATTGTCGGTGAGAGCGCGGCTACCCTCTGCCCATGTGTCCGGGTGCAGAAACAATGGTCCGCGCCCGGTGAGGTCAGCATAAAAAGCACTTCGGCGTTCGGTTTCGACTTCGAGTGCAAGCCGGTCAAGCTGAGTAAGGTTTTGCCGGGTCTGTGTAAGCCCTTGTCTGATCCCGTCCAGCTCAGCCATTAGCTGATTGCGCTCCCGCGTCACACCGGCCGCCTCGCCGCTCACCTCTGGCCCCAGACGGTTCAGGGTTTCCTGAACCGCGCGCTCCTCCTCGCGCAGCGCATCCTGCGTGGCGAGGATCTCCGAGCGATGTGTCAGAAACGCCTTTTCAAGCGCTGAGAGATCGGCCTGATCATTCGCAAAAGTCTGTGTGAGTTCAGATATTTTCCGGGTCTGATACGCCACGGACTCGCCCGGATCAGCGCTTTGCGCGAAGCTCTGACCGCTTGCGACAATAACGCTGACCAATATCAGGGTCAGACAAATCAGCTGGCAAACTCGACGAAGTCCTGTCAGCACCGAGCAACTCCTGGAAACAAAAAAACAGCCATGTCTTTAGCGAACATCTTCTCCGTTTGGATTAACGGAAGAAACCACATCACGAAAGTATCGGGTTGATCTCTTCTCCCTCTTCACGGACGCGATCAGACATCTTATTTATGACGTCGCGGCTGCGGCGTTCGAACAGGCTCACATTCCGGCGACCTTACATTTTCGTCAGGGAACTGGCGCTGCCCGGATCGTGGTCCGGGTAACTGGTGCCCACCTAGCTTGCTGGGTCGACGGGAATGCAAACCCCTGTACGGCGCTCGCGGTTGCCTTCGTTTGGAAAGGAAGCTGATCAACAATGAAACCCGTCTCCAAAGATCAGCTCCGGGTTTCCTGCAAGGCGCTTCGCGAACAACTCGCTGCAAACCGCCCGGACGCCCCGGCTGCAATGGCCGAGCGGTTTCCCGAAAAACTCCTAAAGCGGTTTGGCCCACTGGTTGCCGGCTATATCGCGATCGGCAGCGAGATTGACCCCGCCTCTCTTTTCAATCGTCTGAGAGGTCTGGGGGCCGAGATCTGTTACCCGCGGGTTGAAGCCGATGATTCCATGACGTTTCGACGTGTTTCTTCGCCTGACGATCTGGAATCCGGGCCGTTTGGCCTGACCCAACCCACTTCATCTGCGCAAATTGTCGCACCAAAGCTCGTTTTAACGCCGTTGCTGGCCTTCGATGCGGCGGGAAACCGCCTCGGTTATGGGAAGGGCCATTACGATCGGGCACTCGCGCGGTTAAGAGAGTCGAGTTCGGTTTTTGTCTGCGGACTGGCGTATTCCGAGCAGGAAGTCCTGCAAATCCCTGCAGAACCAACTGATATACCGCTCGATTGGGTCGTCACGGAGAACGGGTCCATTCCGCTTTTCTTTTCTCGCGTCTCAGGCAAAAACAGTTAATGGCGCAAAGTTACGCGATAGATTTTACTTCCAATTAAGTAATATTTATCAACGCGTTACTTTCAGCCCGACGCTCATTCTTTCACTAATTTTAAAGCTTGCCGCCTTAAGTGTTGCACCTGCAATATAACTATTTGGGTATTTGGGCACGTCATGCTGAACCGGGTTTCGATCACATATAAGCTTCTTGGTCTCGTTTTGGGGGCTGTTCTTGTATCCTCGCTTGCTTCCGGCTTTATGGCCAGTCAGCAATCCTCTGAAGCCATTATCGCGCAACAAAAGCAGAGCCTTGCCGGCTTCGCCGAAGCCAGGGCCAACGCGCTTGAGGATTATCTCTCCAGCATTCAGATCGATCTGGACACTGTGGCCACCAATCCGGAAACGCTCCTGGCGCTTGAAGACTTCCAGGCAGGCTGGGACGAACTCGGCCGTGAGCAGACTGAGACGCTTCAGCATCTCTACATTACCGCAAACCCCAACCCACTGGGCGAAAAGCACAAGCTCGACTTTGCGTCAGATGGATCCGCTTATTCGGAAGCGCACGCCAAGCATCATCAATGGTTCCGTGAATTTCTTGAGGCCCGAGGCTATTACGATATCTTTCTGTTCTCGCTGGAAGGTGACCTGGTCTATACAGTCTTTAAAGAGCTCGATTACGCCACCAATCTGCGCACCGGTCAGTGGAAAGATTCAGACCTCGGAAACGCTTTTCGAGCCGCAGCTGATAACCTGAATGGCACGGAAAAAGCTTTCTTTGATTTCGAACCCTACGCCCCGAGCCATGGCGCGCCTGCAAGCTTCATTTCGCGTGCAATCTATGATGAAGCCGGAAAGAAGTCTGGTGTTCTGGTCTTCCAGATGCCGATTGACCGCCTGAATGCCATTATGGGCAACACTGTCGGGTTGGGCGAGACAGGCGATTCCTATTTGGTGGGGTCTGATGGTGTGATGCGGACGGATTCTCCAAAAGCGTCGAGTTCCACCCTGCTGAAAACCAGCATCAATCCGGCTCAGATCGAAAACGCCTCGAACCATGACATCTTCCTGTATGAGGGTGAGGATTATAACGGCGAACGGGTTGTATCGGCAGCGCATCAGATTCCGTTTGAGGGCGTTAACTGGTATGTTGTGACCCAAACTGATGAAGCTGAAATCCTCGCTCCTGCAGCCGATCTGCGTGGGTCCCTTACGTTCGTTTCCATCACTTTGATCGTTATTCTGGGTGTTGTTGGTATCTTCCTGGCGCGAATGATCAGTGGCCCCATTGCCCGCGTTGCCAAAACAACCGAAAAGATAGCTTCCGGCCAGTTTGATACGGAAATTCCTTACCAGAATCGCGGTGACGAAATTGGGCCTCTGGCGCGCTCGCTCGACAAATTCCGACTGGCCATGATCTCAGCCGAAAAGCTGGCTACGGAGCAGCAGGAACGCGCAGAGCAGGACAAGATTGAAGCGGAACGCCGCGCCATGATTGGCGAGCGTCTTGCGCAACGCGCCCAAGACTTTGACGCAATTGTCTCAAAGGCTCTTGAGGAATTCGCTCACGCGGCTGGCAATCTTGATGAAAACGCAACCGCAATGTCCGCTATTGCTGAAGAGACAGCGACCCAATCAAAAGGCATTGCGCACGCCTCGAAGAACGCCTCCAACAATGTGCAAGGAGTCGCTGCGGCCACCGAAGAATTGTCGGTTTCCGTTGGCGAGATCGGGGCCAAGGTTTCGCACTCCTTGTCAGCCACGAATAATGCCGTGAAGCAAGCCGAGAGCATGCGCGAACGTGTGGCAGGCCTCGAAGCCGCGGCATCTGCCATTTCGGACGTGATTGGCCTGATCACCAACATTGCGGGCCAGACCAATCTTCTTGCCCTCAACGCCACCATCGAAGCAGCACGCGCCGGAGAGGCAGGCAAGGGATTCGCCGTGGTGGCCAGTGAGGTCAAAGCCCTCGCCACGCAAACCTCAAAAGCCACAGAGGATATCTCGAAGCAGATCTCGGCCATTCAGGACACCACCACCGCGTCAGTGGCCGGCATACACGACATTCTCACCGTAATCGCCGAACTTGAAAGCGCCTCGCGTGAGATCGCCAATTCCATCGATCAGCAGAATGCGGCCACCCAGCAGATATCCGAAAGCATTCAGCAGGCGTCTGGCAGCGTCCTGGAAGTCGATAACAATATTCACGGCGTGAATGACGCGGCCCAGGAAGCCGGCGTGACCGCCAACCGGATGAGAAACGCCTCTGAATTACTGAATGAACAGTCGCAAATCCTTCGACAGGAAGTTCTCAGCTTCCTCGATGATGTGCGGGTTGCCTGATCCTTTCCAAACTCACACCTGTAAAACCACTGAGCTGGCTAGTCGCCAGCTCTTTCTTTTTCAGGTCGCAAGCTGGTCATTATTGCCGTCTTGGTTCATATGGCCCCGATCAGGAGGTCTGAATGCGATTGGCGTTTTTTGGTGATGTGGTTGGCAAGGCTGGCAGGAATGTTCTGCGAGACCATCTGTCCGAACTGAAACTGGATCTGAAGCTCGATTTTGTGGTCGTGAATGCAGAAAATGCAGCGGGCGGTTTCGGTATTACAGAAGCCATCGCCGAGGACCTTTACGGATTTGGCGCAGATTGTCTGACACTCGGC
This sequence comes from Ponticaulis sp., assembly GCA_002692725.1. Lineage (GTDB taxonomy): Bacteria > Pseudomonadota > Alphaproteobacteria > Caulobacterales > Hyphomonadaceae > Ponticaulis. The sequence continues at coordinate 121,912 of NZLU01000042.1, forward strand.
AATCACAGCTGGGATCAACGGGACGCCCTCACCTATATCACGCGGGAAGACCGCCTCCTTCGTCCCTGCAATTATCCGCCAACCGTTGAGGCCCCTGGCCGGGGTGCCAATCTGTACACACTGTCGGACGGACGTCGGGTCGCGGTGATCTCAGTCCTCGGTCGACTCTATATGGATTCCCTGGATGACCCGTTTCAGGCGGTTGAGCGCGAGCTGAACTCAGCCCCGCTTGGCGTGGTGGCGGATGCTATTCTTGTGGATGTGCATGCCGAAGCGACCTCAGAAAAAATGGCGATGGGTCATTTCTGCGATGGCCGGGCGAGCTTTGTCGTTGGCACCCACACGCATATCCCAACTGCGGACGCACAGATCCTGCCCGGCGGCACGGCCTATCAGACCGATGCCGGCATGTGCGGAGATTATGACAGCGTGATCGGCATGAAGAAGGAAGCGAGCGTCAAACGCTTTTCCACGCGCCTGCCAACCGAACGCATGGGACCGGCCGAAGGTCCTGGAACAGCCTGCGGTGTTATGGTGGAAACCGATGACAAAACCGGCCTAGCCATCCGGATCGAGCCGATCCGGATTGGGGGTCGGCTGAAGGAAGTTGTGCCGGACTAAAAAAGCGCGTCTGGCCAGACGCGCTTTTCGTTTGTCGTTACAAAATCCGGCCCCGGCTTATTTGCCCGCCAGTTTCACAAAATTCGGATCTGTGATGGCTTCATTGAGCAGACCGGCAACCGTTGGCTGGAAGGCATCAATGACGTTCTGGCACGCATTGATGGCGCTGAAGCTGGTCTTGAACTCATGATGTACATCGACCGTGTAACCCTCAGGCAAATTGGCAGAAGACAGCTTGAGCGCAACATCCCACGACCCTGTGCCAAAGGAGTTGAACTCAAGAACTTCAATCACGCCATCAATCTGAGTTCCGCCAGCTTCCAGAATCCCTGCGGTGAACAGCTCTTCCTGAAGCGCGTCCTCAATATACTCGATTGGCGACTGACCTGGCGCAACCTCCAAAGCGCCAAGCGCACGACAGGTTGGCTCAATGTTAACACCAGACGCCGCGGAAAAATTGCCCATCGACACTTTGGCATTACTGCCTTGCATTGCCGACTGAGCGGCCATGATGTTTTCTGTTGACGCCTTGTAAGGGCGGCTGGAAGTGGTTTCACAGCCAGCAATAAACAGCACTGACGCCGCAGCGCCTGCGAAAATAATGCTTTGTTTCATTAGGATCTTTCCCCGATCTTTATCCGACCTCATCGGATCGTCCGGGTTACCATATCCGAATATTGAAGGCGCACAATATAATCCTTAGAGAAGCTTTGAAAATCTACTTTTGATTGTACTTCCGGTGTATCCCGATGACATCCGTAAGCTACCCCGGCAGAGTTCAACGTGTACCCTTCACCTTTTTGGCGGCATGCGATAAACCGTCCGCCTCAGTTCAACGATTGACGACAATCTCGCCATCAGGAGTTTTCATGGCTGGCCACAGTAAATGGGCAAACATCCAGCACCGTAAAGGCGCCGCTGACAAAAAGCGTGCCGCAGCCTTTGCCAAGCTGTCAAAAGAGATTTCCATCGCCTCCAAACTGGGCGGCCCGGATGTTGACGGCAATCCGCGTCTTCGCCTGGCAGTGAAGAACGCCCGCGCAGAATCCATGCCGAAGGACAATATCCAGCGCGCCATTGATAAGGGTGCGGGCGGCGATTCTGCAGACTTTTTTGACATCCGCTATGAAGGCTTCGGACCGGGCGGCGTTGGTCTGATCGTTGAATGCTCAACTGACAACAAAAACCGGACGGCGGGCGATGTTCGCTCCACCTTCGGCAAGAATGGCGGAAACCTCGGCGAGACCGGGTCTGTGTCGTTTGGCTTTGATCAGGTCGGCGAGATCGTGTTTGAGCGCGTGATTGGTGACGAAGAAACCGTGATGGATGCGGCCATTGAAGCCGGCGCGACCGATGTGGAAGTAGAAGACGAGGTCTATGTCATCTACACCGAGCGCGACGACTTTATGGAAGTCGCAGGCAATCTCGACGCCGCGTTTCCGGACCATGAAGCCAAATCCACCAAGCTGATCTGGAAGCCACAAAACTATATCGAAATCAGTGATGATCCGGCCCTGACCCTGATCAAACTGATCGATGCGCTGGAAGATCTGGATGACGTTCAGAACGTCTATCATTCCGGCGATATTGATGAGGCTGCACTCGAAGCGGCTGAATAGCCATGTCCATCAGCATCCTTGAAACCATTAACTGGCCGGGTGCGGATCTGAATGGAAAACGCAAACGAACCGGCGATGACCGGTTCGGCTTTGACGAGGGCGCAGGCACGGCCTGGGTGCTCGATGGAGCCACCGATCTCGGCCCACTCCGCCTGTTCGAAACAGAAGAAAGTGACGCGGCCTGGATCGCAGAATACCTCAATCGCGAACTGATGTTCAGCCCGCCGCAGCCCGATGAGGATATAACGCCGTATTTCGAACGGATTCTGACATCACTGCGTGAGAAGGCCAAAGCAGCGAGCAAGGTCACGATTGAAAACGCCCCGAAAGAGGTCTGGCCGATCGCGTCCGGCATGTGGATGCGCGAGCGCGGCGAGGTCATTGAGTTTGCCTGGCTCGGGGATTGTGTGGCGCTGATTTCACCGCCGGATGGACCGCTTGAAATCCTCACCAAGCATGAGCAATCCGAGCTGGAAACCCGTACATCGCGTGAGCTGAATGCGATGTCGCCGGAAGACAAACTTGCTGGACTCAGAAAAATCCGCGCGACGCAGAATTCGGACCCGGAGCATGCTCTGTTCGGCCTTTCGCCTCATGCCCCGTCGCGCCTCTCCATCGAAACACGCAATGTGCCCGAAGGTACCGACATTATCCTGATGACTGACGGCCTCTGGCGCGTGGTTGATCCTTACGGGCTGATGACCGCCGAGGATTTGGTGGAGACCGTCAGAACCTACAGCCTAGTTGAACTGATGAAGCAAATGCGGCGGTATGAGACTGAGGGCGATCAGGATACCTTAGCCCGCATCAAGAAGAGTGATGACGCTGCCGCAATCCATCTGCAGATCAGATAGCAGGAGATCGGAAACTCTCCCTCAGGTTGAATATCCGACCTAATTAATAATTCTCCCGTAAAATCAACGTTAAGGAGATTGAGTTATGAGTTAACTAAAATACTCATAGGGGTTGGAACATGCGTGGAAAATCGATCGCATCTCAGTTGAACATTATTGGATATGTCAGTTGCCTTGTACTGGCTGTGGTTTTTGCTTCGGTTGCCTGGCTCACCTATCAGAACGCTGTAGATAGCCGCAAAAACGAATTGAAGAGCCTCGTGGGCTCGACCCTCACTCTGGTCGAACATGCGCGCGCCAGCGACATAGAGTCACCGGGCAATGTGATCAATCCGATACGATATCGTGGTCGCGAATACTTTTTTATCATCGACACAAACGCCACAATGGTCGCCCACCCTATTCGTCCCGATATGAATGGAACAGACCTGCGCACGCCCGACGCTAACGGAAACAATTATTTCGAAGAAATGATCGAAACTGCACTCTCGAATCCTGAAGGCGGATTTGTGCACTATGAATGGGCTAAACCGGGCGCTGACCCGGAAGATCTCTCCCCTAAAATGAGTTTTGTTCAGGCAACCGCCGACAGAACCTGGATTGTCGGGACAGGCATATATATTGACGATCTTCAGGCCCTTGCTGTCCGCTATACCGTAATCGCACTTGTCAGCTTTCTGATTGTCGGTGGCCTTCTGTTCTTCGCCATTCGCCGTGTTACCAATTCCATCACGCGACCGATCAACGGTCTGTGCGAAACTATGGAAAAACTATCTGATGGGCAGACTTCGATTTCCGTCAACGCAACTGATCGCAAAGACGAAATCGGCAAAATGGCCCGTTCGGTCGAAACCTTCCGTGAGGGACTCATCCAGCGCGCGGAGCTGGAAGCCGAACAACGCATGGCGAGCCAGGCAGAAGCAGACCGTCAGACGCACGTAAAAGAGTTGATTGAGGGCTTCCGCGACGAGGCCCGCCAATTAATTACTGGCGTTTCGAATACGGTAAACAGTCTCAAAGAGACCGCACGTAATGTCGAAAAGATTGCGCACGACACTACACACAGCGCGAATGGTGCCGTTCAAGCTACGGGTAGCGCAAATCAGAATGTCGAGACCGTGGCTGCGGCTTCAGAAGAATTGTCGGCTTCGGTGGCTGAAATCATTCATTCGATCGCGACTGCCAATCAATCTGTAGAAGAAACAGCTGGTTTCACGCAAAGCACTTCTCACGATGTGAGTGAGCTTGCGAATGCCGTTGCAAAGATCGGCGATGTCGTCACCCTGATTTCAGACATCGCAGAACAGACCAATCTGCTCGCGCTCAACGCGACGATCGAAGCGGCCAGAGCCGGTGAGGCGGGTCGCGGATTTGCCGTCGTCGCGTCAGAGGTGAAACAATTGGCAAGCCAGACCGCACGCGCCACAGAAGAGATCTCCGGTCAAATTCTGGCCGTTCAGAGTTCAACTGATACGACCGTGTCATCTATCCAGAAAATCTCTTCCGTAATGGACCAGGTTGCCTCATCCATGATGGCGATTTCCTCATCCGTCGAACAACAGGGCGATGCAACTCGTGAAATCAGTGAGAACGCTCAAATGGCTGCGGGTATGACGCGCGACGTGGTCACGAACGCAGAGTCCGTTGTCGGCATGGCGCAACACTCCAGCGGAGCCGCCAACGATGTGATGTCAGCTGCCGATCAGCTCGCTGCGGCAAGCGCCGAACTGGAAAGCCGGGTCGAAGACTTCCTCAGCCGCGTATCGGCCGCCTAAAAGCCTTTTTCCTGTGACCGGACTTTCTTTGACATCCGGTGAAACCCATCTTGACCGGCCTGTCCCCACTCTGAATATGCTAATCAGGGAGCGGGGCAGGCGTTCATGGTTTTCAGTTCAGCATTATTTTTATTTTTGTTCCTGCCGATCTTTCTGATCGCCTACAGCGTGATTCCGTTTCGCCGAAACATTCTGTATCTGCTGTTCAGCCTTGCATTTTTCTTCATCGGAGAGGGCTGGTTCATCGCTGTGATGATCGCATCAATCGCGATCAATTACGGCTTTGCCCTCGCCATGGATCGGTTGAAAGCCCTGCGCACGAAAATCCTCTGGGCCGGCATTGCCGCCAATCTGGCGCTCTTGTTCTACTTCAAATATACCGGCTTTCTGCTGAATGAAGCGCTTGGACTCAACCTTGAATTCGCAAACGAAATTCATCTGGTGCTGGGCATTTCATTCTTCACCTTTCAGGGTTTGTCATATCTGATTGATGTCTGGCGCGGGGATGCGCATGTGCAGAAAGATCCCTTTCGGCTCGCGCTCTACATTGCGATGTTTCCTCAGCTCATCGCTGGCCCGATCGTCCGCTATAATACGATCGAAGAACAGCTTTCCAAGCGCGAGACCAATCTGATCGACGTGTATCACGGCCTCGCATTCTTTGTGCTTGGCCTGACGTCTAAAGTCTGGCTCGCCGATCCTGTCGCGGTCTTCGCCGATCAGGTCTTCAACAATCCAGGCGAGGCGGCCGGACTGGATGTTGCTGTGGGCACCCTCGCCTACTCTCTCCAGATTTTCTTTGATTTTGCGGGATATTCCGGCATGGCCGTCGGGCTGGGTCGGCTCACCGGCTTCACCTTTCCGCAGAACTTCAACTACCCCTATATTTCACAATCCATCACTGAGTTCTGGCGACGTTGGCATATCTCGCTCAGCACCTGGTTTCGCGATTATGTCTACATCCCACTGGGCGGAAACCGGGCGGGCGCGGCCCGCACCTATCTCAACCTCTTCATCGTCTTCACTGTGACCGGGATGTGGCACGGTGCGGCATGGAATTTCCTATTGTGGGGATGGTGGCATGGCCTCGCGCTGATCCTCGAACGAAGCTTTCTGAAAGGCATGCTCGATAAGCTACCTGGTGTGATCAGCGGTCTTTATGCCCTTCTCTGGGTTATGCTCGGTTGGGTTCTGTTCCGAGCCAACACGCTGGCTGATGCAATGACGCTCTATTCCAGCTTTTTCGGGCCAGATGCGATGAGCTTCACCTGGTTCTACAAAGTGAACCGGCTCGACTTCCTTCTGCCGCTCGGCGTCGGCCTCGTATTTGCCACGCCGCTACCACGAAAACTTCTTTCGGCCATCATGGTGATGCCGGAATATGAACGCTCCTCTTCCACCGCGCTCAGGCCAGGTCATTATATCGGCGCAGGCGTGATTGCGTTTCTGTTTGCCTTCAGCATTATGAAAGTGCTGACCGGCGGCTACAGCCCTTTCATCTATTTCAGGTTTTGATTAAGATGATGATGACCCTTCGCGCAAAACTCATCCTGATAGTGGTGTCGGTCGGCCTGATCCTCCCGATCATCGTCACACACCCAGAACGGGTGCAATCGGCTGCGATTGGGCGAGACATCCAACCCGCTCCGCGTGTCGCAGCGCTTGTCCGCTCGCCTGTTCAGGCATTCAAACAACTGAATGATCATTTGCTCGACATACACCGGCTCACAAACCGGTCCATTATTTACTATCAGAAAGCCTATTATCAGTTGGGCGGCATCGGCACTGAGGTCCTGGCGCGAAAGGGCGAGTTCCTGTTCCTTGGCAGCAATTCGGACGAACCCGTCGCCGACCCGCACCACGCGATTGGCTGGGCCTGTCCGCCGGAAGAAGACTGGCCTCAGATCCGCGAAGATTTCGAACGTAGTCTGGATCGGCTTCAGTCTCTGACAGAGCCTCATGGCATCCGGCTGTCTGTCGTGATTTCTCCGTCAAAACCGCGGCTCTATCCCGAAGTTCTCAAAGGTATCACGTCGGACGAGAAGTATACCAACTGCATGAATATCGCCCGCAAAGGCGGTCCACTCCGGGCGGCGTCACGGGACCATGCTTTGAACAGAAATGGAGGCTTTCTGTATCCAGTTGACGCGTTAGAGCCCTTTCTCGACGATCCGGCCTTCTATCCTGCGGTCAATTTTCACAATGACGGAAAATCCGTCGCCCTGCAGATTGAACTTGTGCTCGAGGCGCTCACTGGCAAACCACCCGTTTCGCAGGCTGAATTCACTCTGACCCGGCAAATCGTTGATGTGTCGAACGTCCTCAATTTCGAACTTTATAAAGACTATTATCTCGCGACATATGAGGGCGTCGAGCACATCAAAGGTGCAGAACTCGACGCCTACAGACAGGCTTTTCAGGATTTCGGCATCAAGGTTTTCAATGAAAATCAATCCCGCATCTGGAAGAGCTCAAAACCGAGTATCGACGGCTATGGTATCGTGCTGGGCAATTCCTTCAGTGGCTATTTTTCACCGCAATTAGCCAGCGGATTTGCTGATATGCGCCAGGTTCAGCTGAATTTCATGGATCACAGCGACCTTGTCGCGACCTTGCAATGGGTACTGACGGAAAGCCCGGACGATCTGATTATCAACGTTCATGATGCCGGATTCAGCCGTTTCGTTCAGCTGGCCGACGCAGCAGCCCAATTGCTTGAGATGGATTGGAAACCAGGCGACAAGCTCACCAACAGCCTGCGTAGCGCCGGGTCTGAGGTCGCAGACTTCGAAACGCTGGATGATGCGCAGACTTATATCAGCTTCGGCGAGGATTGGTGGCTTGGCTATAATGACAGGAATGTCTGGGGGCGCGGCAATGCTGATCTCAAGCTTTCACTGACCCCTGAAAACGCGAGCGGCACGCTCGTAGGGCTCGAATTCGAACTCGTCCCTTATCGCGATCAGAGCAATGTCGTGACTAAAGTCGAAATCCGGGTGAATGGCGAGGCCGTTCAGACGCTCACCGAGCCATCAGGCCCCCGTCTTGTCTCGGTCGACCTTTCAGAAATTGATGGCGCGGCTGAAATCACTCTAGCCGTCAAGGGTGGCGGGCGGCCGAGCGATACCGGCGACAGCCGAGATCAACGGTTTCTCGGCGTCAATCTGAGCAAGTTTGCCTTCATCTATAAGCCCGCCGAGGATTAAAGCTCGCATCACCCGATCAGGCCACAAGATCCTGAAGCGACGCCCCTCTGACGAGCGCAGGCAGGTCGGGCTGATCCGCACTTGCCTGCCGGGCCAGCGCCTGACGGAGTGGATCGACTGCTGACCCAACGCTGAGTGCAAGCCGTTTGAAGGGCGTCAGCAGAGGATTGCTGTTTGAAAACGCGCGATTGATCCCATCCATGGCCAGCGCCGTCGCAACACCGTCAAATCGCCGCCATCGCTGATAAGCGTCCAGTTGCGCCCCATCCGCCAGTGAAAGGCCAAGCCTGCGGCTCTCGCAAAGCGTTTCGACAAGGGCAGCAATATCTTTGAGACCCAGATTAAATCCCTGCCCGGCGAGCGGATTGACACGTCGCACAGCATCACCAACCAGCGCGACACGATCAGAGACCAGGCGGTCGGCGAGTTTCAATCGCAATGGATAGGCAAGTGGATCACGCAGGACCTTCATGGGTCCAACCAGATGCCCAAAACGATGGTTCAGTTCAGCTTCCAGTTCAGGACGAGAAAGCTGGGCCGTTGCGAGGCCGGCATCATGACTTCGGAACCAGGCGAGATTGCCGCGATTTTCGGTCAGCGGCAGCACGGCGAACGGTCCCTCATCCTGAAACCATTGCCGCGCAGCGCCATGATGTGGCCAGTCGAGCTGGAGCGTGACAGCGACAACCGCCTGATCATAGCTCCAGCCCGTGGTGTGAATGCCTGACAGCTCCCGTATTGCACTTCCAACGCCATCAGCGCCAACCACCAGATCGGCGACCAGTTTCGTGCCATCTTCGAGCGTCACGCTGGCCCCGCCACGATCAGTTTCGAACGCGGTGACGGTATGCGGCGCATACACCTTGATGCTCTGACATTCCTGCACGCGATCGCGAATGGCCTGATTGAGCAAATCGACTTCAATCATCGCACCTAGCGCCTCACCTGGCGCGCCGTCAGGAAGGTCGTCCACGCCAAAAAAGCTCGCTGCCGCAGGCAGAATGCCGTTCGAATCATGGGCTTCCATCGACATGAGCGGCTCGGCCCGGGGATGGAGTTTTTGCCCGACACCCGCGGCGTTCAGAACGCGCCAGCCCCCACGAACGATGGCAAAGGCCCGGCTGTCTGGCTGAAACGGAAGCGATGGATCCCGGGCGTCCACGAGCGCGACGTCAAAGCCCAGCTCTGCTAAGAGAATCGCCAGCACGCCTCCGCTGGAGCCCCCGCCAACAATGAGAATTTCCGATTTTTCGCTGCGGGTTGTGGGCATTTATCCCTCCATGGACTGAAAAACTATATAGGAGTGGCAAAATTTTGCGTCCAGCGGTGCAAGCCTTTTGGGCGATTTGGTCACAGCCTGCTCAAGCTATAACCAGTTCACCGCTATCCCTCTCGAGATCAAGTGAGACACTTCGATGACGCCCCCGGCTTTGTCAGATTGTGCGCGAGCAAGCAGGCCCATACCTGCTTCGCCAGACTAATGATTGGGGAAAATTAAATGAAAGATACAGTTTGGAAATGGGCAGGCCGCACGGCTGGTCTTGCCATTCTGAGCGGGGTTGCGCTGACAGGGTCAGCCTACGCTCAGGAAGCATCAGCCGTCTCGGCTTATGTTGATAACTCCTACCTCTTCCTGATTTCAGGCATGGTGGTCATGTTCATGGCTGCTGGTTTCTGTATGCTCGAAGTGGGTATGGTTCGCGCGAAAAACGGCGCAACTCAGGCCGTTAAAAACGTGATGCTCTATTCTATCGCTGGCATCATGGTGTATCTCTGCGGTTACCACATGATCTATCCGGCAGGCGACTGGATCATTGAAGGCTATCTGTCCATGCCACAGCCATGGTCTCAGGGCCCACTCGACGAAATGCAGGGTGATTATGCGGCTGCGTCTGACTGGTTCTTCCAGATGGTCTTCGTGGCCACAGCGGCTTCGATCGTTTCTGGTACCGTTGCTGAGCGCATCAAAATCCTGCCATTCATGATCTTCGTTGTGATCCTGACCGGCTTCATCTACCCAATCCAGGCGAGCTGGCAGTGGGGCGGCGGCTGGCTCTCTGAAGGCGGATTCTCTGACTTCGCGGGTTCAACCCTCGTTCACTCTACCGGCGGCTGGGCAGCTCTGGTAGGCGCACTCATCCTTGGTCCGCGTGCCGGCAAATATGTCGACGGAAAAGTGAACCCGATGCCAGGCTCCAACATCCCACTGGTTGCTCTGGGTACATTTATTCTCTGGCTCGGCTGGTTCGGCTTCAACGGCGGTTCTGAACTCGCCGCTGGCGATCCAACTGCCATTAACGACGTGTCTACGATCTTCGCAAACACGAACCTTGCTGCTGCTGGTGGTGTTGTGACGGCAGCTATCCTGACGCCGATCATCTTCAAGAAGATGGACCCAACCATCGTCATGAACGGTGCGATCGGTGGTTTGGTTGCGATCACGGCTGAACCTCTAGCCCCGGCTCTGTACGAATCCATCATCATCGGTGCCGTCGGTGGCGCAATCGTGGTCTTCACGGTACCACTCCTCGACAAGCTGAAAATCGACGATGTTGTTGGTGCTATCCCGGCTCACCTCTTTGCAGGTATCTGGGGAACACTGATCGTAGCCTGGAACGGTGGTGACATCGTCTGGCAGGTCATCGGTATCGTCTCTATCGGTGCGTTCGTTCTGGTAACGTCTACGATCGTCTGGCTGATCCTGAAGTTCACAATCGGCATTCGCACAAGCGAAGAAGAAGAACTGGAAGGCCTCGACAAATACGAACTCGGTGTCGAAGGTTATCCGGAATTCACGAAGTAATTCAGACCACAATCTGAACATCAGCCCCGGGCCGGAAACGGCCCGGGGTTTTTCTTTACAAAAAATGTCGCAGAAACCCCCATTTTTTTGCCATATGTTTCCTCACCATTAAGCAAGGCGGGTCAAATTCGGGAGGAACCCCAACGCAATTGTGCCATCGAGACTTGCCAGAATGACAACCTCAAACACCGCAACCGTCATGCCGAACTCACAATCCAGACTGTCCGGAGAGCCTGTCTGGCGCATTCTTACCGGCTTTGCCATTTTCGCACTCGGCGTCTTCCTCGTCGGGTCGGTAGGGTCGTATAATCCGCAGGATCCGAGCTTTAACGCGGCAACGGATCAGGAAATTACCAATCTGTTTGGCGCGGCCGGTGCCGCGACGGCTGATGTGCTGAACCAGTCACTCGGCTGGGGCGCCATGTTTGGCGCCTTCCTTGTCTTCTCAGCAGGCATTAAGCGCATGTTGCTGATTGGTGAGGCGGATCCGACCAAATGGGTTCTGGGCGGATTGTCTGTACTCGTCATGAGCGCCTGCCTTGCCGGTTGGCCGGTGCCAAAAACCTGGGTGCTCGCCGCATCTCTCGGCGGCATGGTTGGTGATGTATTCTTTGGCCTCGCCGCAATCCCCTTCAAGGCGCTTCAAATTCCGACGCCGGAACTGTTTGCGACCGTCTTTCTCGGACTTGCCACATTGCTGCTTGTGAGCCGCGCGTCCAATCTTGGGAATGAAGACCTCAATCTTCTGCTCCGGTTGCTCTGGCGGAATCTGCTCAAAGTGTTGGGCCTGATCTTCTTTCCGTTGAAACCTCTCGGCAATTGGCTCGGTGGTCTGCTCGTGAGTGGCGTGACGGGTGCGAAAAGCTGGTTTGGCGGTCTGTTCACACCTAGTGAGCCTGTGCCCCAGTATGGCAAAGGCGGTTTTGCGCCCGATCCCGATCAGGATCTCGACTATTTCGATTATACGGACGCCCAAAAGAGCAAAGGGGCCGCGCCAAAGTCGGCCAAGTCTGAACCAGCGCGCGCCGCTGAACCCAAAACCACCCCTGTCAAAGAGCGCCGCAAGCCGAAAGAAAAAGCGCGTCCCCGCGTTTCCAAACCGGGCCTGCCATCGCTCGACCTGTTGGTCACGCCACCGGAGCGTTCGGCCACAATGGATGAACAACAGCTGCTGGAACGCGCCGAGCATCTGATGCGAATTCTCAGCGAATTCGGCGTTAAGGGCCGCATCACCCATGTGCGCCCCGGCCCGGTGGTCACCCTGTTCGAGCTTGAGCCCGCTGCGGGCGTCAAATCTTCCCGCGTGATCGCCCTTGCCGACGATGTGGCCCGCTCGATGAGCGCGACCAGCGCGCGGATCGCCGTTGTACCCGGCAAGAACGCAATCGGGATAGAGCTGCCAAACAAGGGTCGCGAAACCGTCTATCTACGGACCCTTCTTGAAAGCCCGAGCTTCACCGATGGCAAGCAAAGTCTGCCTATGGCGCTGGGTGAGGATATTGGGGGCGAGCCGGTCTGCGCAGACCTTGCGAAAATGCCTCACCTTCTCATCGCGGGGACGACCGGTTCGGGTAAATCAGTCGGCATCAATGCGATGATCCTGTCGCTGATGTATAAGCTGCCGCCTGAGAAATGCCGCTTCATCATGGTCGACCCGAAAATGCTCGAGCTGTCGATCTATGAAGGCATTCCGCATCTTCTCTCGCCCGTGGTGATCGACCCCAAGAAGGCCGTCACGGCGCTCAAATGGGCCGTTCGCGAGATGGAAAGTCGCTATGAGATGATGTCCAAGGCGGGCGTCCGAAACCTTGCTGGCTTCAATGAAAAGGTTGAGGAGCTGAAGCGCACAGGCGGTCGTCTCACCAAGGAAGTGCAGACCGGGTTTGAAGCTGATACGGGTCGCCCTGTCTATGAGACCGAGGAGATTCCGCTCGAACAGGTGCCAAACATCGTCATCGTGATCGACGAGATGGCCGATCTCATGATGGTGGCCGGCAAAGAGATCGAGGCCTGCATTCAGCGCCTCGCGCAAATGGCGCGGGCAGCCGGCATCCACCTCATCACCGCTACACAGCGCCCATCGGTTGACGTCATCACCGGCACGATCAAAGCCAACTTCCCAACCCGTATCTCCTATATGGTGTCGTCGAAAATCGACTCGCGGACCATTCTGAATGAACAGGGTGCTGAGCAATTGCTCGGTATGGGGGACCTCCTCTACATGGCCTCTGGCGGCAAGATCAAACGTCTTCACGGCCCATTTGTGTCTGATGAGGAAGTGGGCGAAATCGTCGAATTTCTGAAATCGACTGGCGAGCCGGAATATGCCGATATTACCGAAGAACCTGATGACGATCCATCTGGCGGGTCCGGCTCTGCCGTGATGGACGCCATGCTCGGCACGAATGAAGAATCTGACCTGCTGCAACAAGCTATCCAGGTCGTCGTGCGCGATGGCCGCGCCTCGACCTCTTACGTCCAGCGCCGCCTCAAGATCGGCTATAACCGGGCGGCCTCGCTGATCGAGCAGATGGAAGACATGGGCATCATCTCGGCGCCGAACCATGCCGGAAAACGCGAAATCCTGAAGAAGCGCGACGGAGAGGACTGACCAACTCCAGTCAGGTCTGACTGTCTTTCTGGAATGGCCTCCCGCCAGTATGCTCCCGAAAAAAATATCGGGAGGCATTATGTTGAGGTCATCGACCCTTCTCATTTCAGCATCTGTTTTGCTGCTGTCCGCGTGCGGCCAGGCGGAAACTCAGACCAACAGCACTGCAAGCGCAGCTCCGGTGGCCGAGACCGTCAGTGTCGACACCAGCGCCATTTCTACGCCGACGCCAAAACCCGGCTCCTGCGAAACAGAACTGGGGACCGAGACGGCCAGCGAGCTTGTTCGTCAGTGTCGGCTGGTTACGACCAATTTCCGTGGTCCGTGCAATCTTGCCAGCACGTGCGACGAAATCCGCACAGAAATGGCAACGGGGTGCAGCTTCGGATCGGCGTCCGAAAAGCTCTCATTCTGCGCTGGCATTGCCGAAGTTCGGGAGCAACAAGGCTCGTTCTGACCCGGCAATAAAATAAAAAGCGAATTATTTCAGTTATTTAATGTATCGATATGCGACCGTATAGGAACCATTATCTCCCTGAAATCATTCAGATTGCTTGTCGTATTCCGTTCATCTGAATACAACCCAACAAACCAAGGCAGACTGTCAGATTTCCGCCCTGTTCTTGCACGGTGGCCCACCTATCTGTCACTCCTGAAACGGAATGGAGTCGCATATGTTTGATTTCGCGAACTGGATCCTGTCGGGCGCCTTGCTCAGTACAGCGATACCTGCCCTGGACACAGCACAGCAGGCCTCTCAAGTTGCGCCAGCTGCCATCGAAACACAGGCTGAGCCTGCCCTCAGCCAGACTGAAGCCATTGCGAAGGCCAATGCGGCCCTCAACGCAATTGATACCGCGAAAGGTAAGTTCACTCAGCTTGATGCCAATGGGAATTTTTCCCAAGGCGAGTTCTATCTGAACCGTCCGGGCCGCATGCGGTTTGAATATGCCGACCCGATGCCGCTTCTGATCGTGTCTGACGGTACGACTGTCGCCTTTGAAGACAAAGATCTTGAAACGGTCGAGCGTGTGCCACTTTCAGCGACCCCGCTCAACCTGATCCTGCGCCGCACGGCTGATCTGGCAGCAGACGCTGACATTATTTCGGCTGAAAAGAAGGCTGGCTTCATCGCCATCAAAATGGCCGACAAGTCCGATGAAGCGGAAGGTGAACTGGAACTCTTTTTTGATCCGGTCAGCTTCCAGCTCATGCAATGGGAAACCACCGACATCACCGGCGCTGTAACCACAGTGCAGCTCTCAGATGTCGAGCTTGGCGCCTCTGTCTCACCACGTCTCTTCCGCTTGGAAGACCCTGAGGATGAAGACGAACGCCGTCGATAGACAACGCTCAGACACCATGAGAAAAGCCGCTCACAACTGAGCGGTTTTTTTATTTCTTTGGCTTGGAAAGGGCTGCAAGCTGAGCCTGCATTTCGGCCATTTGCTTTTGCAGAACCTCGAGCGTCTGATCCTGAGCATCGGCGGCCGGTTTTTCGGCTGCGGGCTTTTTCGGTTTCGGCTTTTCAACCGGATCGGCATCGGTTTTCTTGTTTGCCGCAGGCGAGCCAGCGGTGAACATATTCATTGACCGTTCGAACATTTCGAAATTACGGCGGGCCTGGTCTTCGAACAGGGCCATCGGATTATTGGTTGCGCCGCCGGAGATCAGATCGCGCCAGCGCTCTTGATTCCGCGTGAAATTGTTCATCGCCATATCGAGATAAGTCGGCAGCGCCTGAGACACGCTATCCCCATAAAACCGAATGACCTGACGAAGGAAATTGAGCGGCAGAGCGTTACCGCCCTTATTTTCCTGCTCGAAAATGATCTGCGCCAGAACCGAACGGGTGAGGTCTTCGCCCGATTTGGCATCCTGGACGACAAAGTCCTTGCCCTCGCGAACCAGTTTACTGAGGTGCTCAAGCGTCACATATGACGACGACGACGTGTCATAGAGACGACGGTTCGCGTATTTCTTGATGATGATCGGCTCTTCAAGACTGCCCGTATCTGCCACTGTTCACCCTTCCTATGCACCGTTCAGGAGCTCTGTGGCTGCTTCGTGCCTCACCTGACGGGAGTGTTATTATCAGAATGGTGTTAAATCACAGTTTCGCAATTGCAGCAAAGTCCCGATCACTCTGCACCGCAGAAACAAGCCGATCTGCCCGGTTTTCATAGACACGCGCCGATGTTTTGAACGCCATCACTGGTCTGATTAAATGGCATTTTGGTATATACTCTATTCTCCGTCATCAGACCGTTGACTCATTGCACAATCCTTGGCCTTTCAGACGAAGGCTTAATTGGAGAAAAGCCTAAGCGACCTTCGGTCTGAACAGTCAGACAAGGTCGATACCGTACTCAGATCCGAAAACGGGCGAGTGGGGACAGTCATGATCTCAGGGAGAGAGACAATGAGTAAAGTTGCAATTGTAACCGGAGGCACCCGGGGCATCGGACGCTCGATCAGCGAAAGACTTGCTAAAGATGGCTATTCGGTAGCCGCCACATATGCCGGAAATGATGAAGCTGCTAAGATATGTGCAGATGAAATCGGCGTCAGCTGCTTCAAATTTGACGTTGGCGATTTTGATGCCTGTGCAGAGGGTATCGCGAAAATCGAGGCGGCGCTGGGGCCAGTTGATGTTCTCGTCAATAATGCCGGGATCACCTGGGATGCGCCCTTCCACGAAATGAGCAAGGAAGCCTGGACCAAAGTGATCAATGTCGATCTCGATTCGGCCTTCAACATGACGCGAAATGTCTGGGAAGGCATGCGGAATCGTGGATTTGGGCGGGTGATCAATATCTCGTCTATCAATGGTCAGAAGGGCCAGTTCACCCAGGCCAACTATTCTGCCGCGAAAGCCGGACTGATTGGTTTCACCAAGGCGCTGGCTTATGAAGGCGCAAAGAAAGGTATCACCTCGAATGTCGTGGCGCCGGGCTATATCGACACTGAAATGCTGCAAGCCATGAAACCGGAAGTTCTGGACAGCATCATTTCAACAATTCCGACGGGTCGTCTTGGCAAACCCGAAGAGATTGCCAGCATGGTCGCATATCTCGCCAGTGAAGAGGCCGCTTTCATCAATGGTGCAACAATGACAGTTAATGGCGCGCAATACATCGCCGGTTAACTGTAATTCAAGCCAGATATGCCAAATAGTCAGGCGGTAATGGAATCGTCAATTCAGTGCCCAATTACCGCCTAACTTATCTGTCATTCAGGCCCAATGAAGCGCTCGCATTCTAAAACAAACCCTCTTTGCTTTGCTTTACTGAGTTCAGCCATACTTTGTCTGGCTCCAACAGCGCTTGCGCAGAATGATGATGTCTCTCCACTTTTCGCTGTCGATCCGATTTTTCGGGATGGATTGCAGGGGTTTGAAAGCCTTGACGGTCGTGGCTTCAGTCTGAAGCGAAGCGGCAATGAAATGTTGTTTAAATTCGTAGACGAACAGGAGGTCTGGGCACTGGATTCGGTTCCCGGTCCGCGTGGCGACGAATTTCTCAAAAATGATATTGGCCGAATTTTTGTCCGTCTCACTGATCTCGGCGGTGTTATTCTCTACGACGCAGAAAACCCACAAGGTCGACCGGTCGATCCAGTTCAGGACCCAATGCCCATCGGGGCCCCGAAGGTTGAGGACGATCTCGAACAAAACCTCTCCATCTATCTGACCGTTCGACTTAAATCGCAGACGAAAGTCCGGTTTGGCGATCACGCAGACGAAGAACGGCGATGGATTCAGGATGCGGCCAGGACGGCGGCTGAAGGCCTTGTGCGTTCCGAGACGGAAGCGCGCGCGCTCGTATCATCCGTACACGTACGAACAGGTCCAGTTCCTGAACTTGAACTCGAGAAATCTGGTTTGCTCACTGTCTATGTGGCGCCAGACATTGGCTATGCAGGGCGTCCGTCGACTGACCGGGTCGTACTCTTCCTGAAGAATGGCCTTGCCAGCTAAACTGCTTCAGCGTGATGCAAATTCGGCAACCCGCGCACGATAGGCCGCCTCAATCTCCGCTGCATTCTTTCCCAAATCATAGAGCCTGGGCCAAGTATAATAACCGGAATTGTGCCCATCATCGAACACGATGCGTACAGCATACTGTCCGACCGGTTCGGCACGTGTAACCCTGATCGTCTCTTTCCCGGTCACAGGCGGTGGGCGATCGCCACCATGCCCCTGAACCTCGGCAGACGGACTTTCCACCCGAAGCAGCTCATAGGGGATATCAAACTGTTCACCGCTATCGAATTCGACACGCAATTGCCTCGCGTCTGACTGAAAGCGAAGTCGGATAGGGTGCGCCATTAATCGCCCACCTCATCAGGTGTAAGCTCACGCGCCTCATCAGCCAGCATGATCGGCACGCCATCACGGATCGGATAAGCGAGGCCCGCTTTCTTCGAAATCAGTTCGGACGCTTCCGGATCATAAATAATTGGTCCGCGTGAGACCGGACAAATCAGCACCTCAAGAAGTTTCGGATCGAGGCCATCATGTTTTAGTTCATCCATGGCGTGCCGCCCTCTCCATTGGAATTCATACGAAACAGCGCAATCAGGCTATCTGATCGCTGATCAAGGCTCGCCGCCTCGAGTAGGGCCTGTTTTTCGACCGCAGAAAAGGGACAGCCAACAGCCAGCGCATTGACCAACGCCTCTGTCGGAACGCCGTCCACCGAATCCCAATCTGCCTGAAGATCATTCCGGCTCAGATAGTCTTCGAGCTCACGGACAATTTCGATATGGCTGGCCGACTGGCCCTTATCGGGCGGAAGCAGATCACTGACATAGGGCTCCCAGCCCGCACGAACTTCGCGATAGGGTTTCGTAAAATCGAGCTCTTCAACAACTTCAAAGCGGCAAATGCCTTCAAGACTGATCAGATAGCGACCATCCTCGGTTTCAGAGTAATGGACAATGCGCCCGAGCGTTCCGACTTCCGCAAGGTCAGGGTGTGCTTTGTCGCCGCCCGTCGGCTGGATCATGCCAATCATGCCATCACCTGCCATGGCATCGTCCACCATGTTGAGATATCGCGGCTCAAAAATATTCAGCGGTAGCAGACCGCGTGCAAACAGAATGACCCCACCCAGCGGAAACACAGGAAAGGTTTCCGGCAATTGAGAGACATCTGTATAGGCGGGTTCTGACATGATGAGCCTTGGGCCGCGACGATGGGTGAACCGCCCGGGAGGACGATCAGATCTGCGGCTGTTTCCTATGCAAACAGCAGCGAGGACAAGCGGCGACGGCCTTTTTTCGTGACGTCCGCTTTCGGGCCTGCCGCTTCGAAAATCTTCAGCAATAGCTCTTTGGCGGCGTTTTCATTCCAGCCCATATCTGTTCCGAGAATGTGGAACAGGCTGTCCGACGCATCGTCATATTTGCCACCTGCCAGTTGTGCCTCAGCCAGCTCAAAGCGTGCCTGATGATCCTCCGGATTTGCCTCAACTTTCGCTTTCAGCTCGGCCAGTTCATCCGTGTCTGCTGGTTCGCCGGTCAGCTCGAGCGCCGTGAGTACGCCCTTCACATCCGGATGGGATCTGTCGTCTTCTGCCACCATATCAAGGGTCTGGCGCGCTTTCTCCGGTTGATCGCTAGCGAGATAGCAGCGCGCAAGACCGGCTATGGCAGCGATATTGGTTTCGTCTCGCTGGATCACCGCGGAATAGAGCTGAGCCGCGCTGGCCAGATCGCCGGACTGGAACAATTCAGCGGCCTGATCGACGGCTTGTTGCAATTCCTGACCGCCTTGCGTACCGGACAGCAGTTTGGAGATAAAGTTCCGGATTTCGGGTTCTGGCTGAGCGCCCATAAAAGCATCAACCGGGCGACCATCAACAAAGCCGAACACAGCCGGGATAGAGCGAACGCCAAGCTGTCCAGCAATGCCCTGGTTCTCATCCATATTGATTTTGACCAGTTTCACTTTGCCACCACTTTCGCGGACGACTTTCTCGAGCACCGGAGTGAGCTGTTTACAGGGACCACACCAGGGCGCCCAAAAATCGACGAGGACGGCTGCCTCTTTCGAGGCTTCAATCACGTCGGCCATGAAGGTCTGGTCAGTGCCATCCTTGACCGGGTCTGCGGGCATGCCGGATGTCAGATCCATTCTCAGTCTCCTTTGAGGCCAACAGCCTCTGATCGTCTTCACAGGCTAGATGGTATGAAAATGCGCGGAACTCAAGCGGTCGGGTCAGGCGTTTTCATCCGCGTCGAGACTTGAAAAGTCCAAGACCTCACAGGAATGACCGGTAAAGGCGATGAATCTGTCGAAATCCGCTCGAGAGATCGCGGTGGTCATGTCATTCCTGAGGGGATGGAAATTGAGCGGATCACAGTCGCTCAGCGTCTTTTCCAGAATGAAGCGAACAGGCTTAGAGGCCGGATTGGCGAGCGCAAAAGCGGTCACAGAGCCCGGCGTCACCCCAAGATGCTCAACCATCAACTCCGCCGGCGCAAAAGACAGCCGTCCCGTGCCAATCAGCTTGTGCACCTTGTTCAACTTCAGCTTGGTATGGGCCTCGGCCGAAATAAGAACCAACTGGCCTGCCTTGTCCTTCATGAAGAGATTTTTGGAGTGGCCACCCGGCATGTGGGTTTTCACATCCCGACTTTCCTCAACAGTAAAAGTGGGCGCGTGCTGATAGGTTCGCACCGGGATTTCGAGCCTGTCAAACAGCTGAAACAAGTCATCCGGGGTGAATGCCATTGCCAAAACCTCTCCTGAACTTGCAACGTCTTGTCTGATCGGGTGAAAGTCCTCACTGGTCATGTTTCACAAATTCCGAGGCCCGCATGCAACTGGATTGTTACCGTATTTATTCCACGGCACCGAAGATTATTCCGGGTCGGTCGCGGCGCGAGTGGATGGACGCCTTTGCTGACCGCCACCCTTATCGATGCCTTCCGCTCACCATGGCCAACTCAACCGGTTGGGAGATTCTCTGCCCGATCGATATCGAGATTGAGTGGAATGGCGGAGAATTGGAAGACGCGATCCGGATCACGAGTTCCGCCGGGCAGGCCGCCGCTGACGCCTTTGCCGGCAGCCATTTCCGCCGCGGCATTGTCACCATGCATACCGGCCATTTGTTCCGCACGCCGCCGGGCTGGGCTGTCTGGTGTTCCGGTGCACCCAACTGGCCGAAAGATGGCATTTATCCGCTGTCAGGCCTGATCGAAACCGACTGGCTTCCCTTCCCATTCACCATGAACTGGCAGATGACGCGACCTGGTCGCGTTCGCTTTGCGAAGGATGAACCTTTTTGTTTTCTGACGCTCACCGAGCATCACAAGCTGGAAGACGTGGAACCCAAGCTCCGCATGCTTGATGATAATTCCGATCTGAAGGATGAATTTCAGGCCTGGGCGGACAGCCGAGCCGACTTCAATAAACGTCTCAATGAACGGGAAGACGAAGCTATGAAGGATCGTTGGCAGCGCCATTATATGCGCGGCAAGTCGGCGACTGGCGTGGCGTCCACCACCGGTCACAAGACAAAGCGCGGGCTCAAACCGCCTGTCGAAGCTGGCCCGGAAGACTGAAAACAGTCATGTTCTGGCGCTTAGCTCTGGCTCTGATTCTCTGCGTCTCAGCCGTATGTTGCAGCAACGCGCCTGGCGAAAATTGGGTGAAAGGCGAGACCGGCGCTGTCTCTCGCGTACTCGATGGCGACACGTTCGCACTCAACACGGGGCAGATTGTCAGGCTGGTGAGCGTGGAAGCTCCCCGCACAGGCTCGCGCGATCGCGATCCAGAACCGTTTGCCGATGAAGCGAAAGAGATCCTCGAAAGCCTAGCGCTGGGCCGGACGGTCCAGCTCTATTATCCCGGCATGACGCAGGACCGTTATGATCGCGCGCTGGCGCAGGTCTATGCCTATACGGAAACCGGAGAGAAAATCTGGCTGAATGAAGCGCTGGTCCAGAAAGGAGCGGTGTGGGTTCGCCTCTATGATGACACCTCGCGCGGCAGCGAGCCTTTGGTCAACGCGGAGCGAGTTGCGCGGCGTATGCAGACGGGACTTTGGTCCAACGCCTCACCTGAAACCACCCTCGATTTAGCGCAGGCCTATATGGGCCGGTTTGCGATCCTGTCAGGCAGCCTCACCTTTAAGGCACGTGACGAAACGGACTGTGTCTATAGCCTCGCGGCATCGGAGCTTACGATCCAGTACGATCAGGTTATGGGAGCATGTTGGGAGCCATCGTCTGGCGTCAAATACGAAATCAGAGGATGGGTAAATAACGGCAAGCTCTATGCCGGCAGCGCCGATAATATCGTGCCAATAGACCCAGAGGTCTGATCAGGCACCCGGCAGCATACCCGCCTCATCCGGATCGCCAGCGATTTCCGTCAGCGCTTTGCGAAGTTTTTCGAGCGCAGCATGCTCAATCTGACGGACCCGTTCTTTCGAGATCCCAAGATCGACGCCAAGCCGTTCCAGGGTAATGCTGTCATCTGTGAGTCGACGAGCCTGGATAATCCGACGCTCGCGTTCATTCAGGCGCAACATGGCCTCGGCAATCCAGCGCTTGCGCTGATCACCGTCATGGCGAGCCATATAACCCTCTTCCGGCGTATCGCCTTCATCAGGTATCATGTCCTGATATTCGGACTGGCTGTCATCGCCGAGCGGAAGATTGAGCGACCGGTCACTGCCGGACAGGCGCGAAGCCATTTTTTCGACATCGCGCTCCGGAACGCCCAGCTCCGTCGCAATCCATTTACGATTCTCAGGTGTCATGGTCATGTCGTCCAGATCGTTGATCCGGGCTCTGAGACGCCGCAAATTAAAGAAAAGAGATTTCTGGGCTGCTGTTGTGCCTGTCCGGACGATCGACCAGTTCCGCAACACAAAGTCCTGAATGCTGCTCCGGATCCACCAGCTCGCATAGGTCGAAAATCGCACATCCCGACCCGGGTCGAACCGCTCTGCCGCCTGCATCAGCCCAATATTGCCTTCCTGAATCAGGTCGCTCATGGGCAGGCCGTAATTCCGAAACCGGTTGGCCATGGAAATGACGAGGCGCACATAAGCTGACACGAGCTCGTGGAGCGCGGCCTCGTCCTCGTCCTCTCGCCAGCGAACGGCGAGATCATGCTCGTGATCCGGGTCCAGCAATGGAACCTGCATGGCGGATTTAACGAATTTTCGATCGGCACCTATCTGGGTCTGATCGTTCGAGGCCATGTGTGTCTCCCACGTTTACAGTGGGAGATACGCAACCGGACAGCGTCCGGATCACTTTTCAGGCAGATTTTCTCAGGCGGCTTTTTTGGAAAGCGAAACCGTGAGCTTTTCCATTGCAGCAGAACGATCGATATTCTCGACTGCAGCCAGCTCACGCGCCATACGATCAAGTGCAGATTCGTACAGCTGACGCTCTGAGTAAGACTGTTCCGGCTGATCTTCAGCACGGTGAAGGTCACGAACAACCTCAGCGATAGAAATCAAATCGCCAGAATTGATCTTTGCTTCGTATTCCTGAGCACGACGGCTCCACATGGTGCGCTTGATACGCGCGCGACCCGTCAGTGTGTGCAATGCATCATCAACCAGTTTCGAGCCAGCCAGAGCCCGCATGCCAGAATCAACAGCACGCATGGTCGGCACGCGCAGGATCATTTTGTCCTGATCGAACGAAACCACGTAAACTTCCAATTCAAAACCGGCGACTTCTTCTTTTTCGATGCCGGTGATTATCCCCACTCCATGCGCCGGATAAACGACGTGTTGCCCTACTTCAAACGCTGCTTTTTTGTCCTGAGCACGTTTAGCCATGTTTGTTATACCTCTTAACGCAACCGATCGACGCTCAATAAATCGACACCCCTCAAGTTATGGAAACCGGGGCACGACTGGATTAACCTTTCGTTAAGACTTACTGGCGCGAACTGGCCTTATAGCATAAGCGTTACCAAAAAGATAGTGTTCTATACCGAGCAGCATTGGCAGTATTTACGCGGCGAAGTCTTGCGTTAACAGACTGAGCATTGTGCCTGCCCTTTCCTCCCGGCCATGAAGACTCACAAGCTCATAGGACTGATTCGTCCGAATCCCCCGTAAATACGACGTTTTCGACGGAAGGGCTCAACCCATTAAGAAGGCAGACAACCAAGGTCAAACACGTTTAAAAACAAGTTTGAACGACAGATCTAGACAGGTCTCTCTGCCCGCTTAATCGCCACTTCCCGGCTTTTCGGAGAAATACTTTTCGAACTTGCCTTTTTCATCCGCAAATTTGTCGCGGTCGGCAGGAGGCGTGCCCATGACAGTAATGTTCGGCCAGACTTCGGCATACTGCGTATTGATCTTCAGCCATTTGCCGTCGGGATCATCTTCCGTGTCCGGAACGATTGCTTCAACCGGACACTCTGGTTCACAGACGCCGCAATCAATGCACTCATCAGGGTGGATGACGAGAAAGTTCTCACCCTCGTAAAAACAATCCACCGGGCAGACTTCGACACAGTCCATGTATTTGCACTTAATACAGGCATCGGTGACGATATAGGTCATATTGTAATGATCTCCGGATACTTCGCGGTCGTGAAATGTGATGGACGAGGCGTCTTGTCAATTAGCTAAGCTAAAGACTGCTGTTCCGCGCGCTTCCGCGCTTCGGCCCGATCGCGGTCTTCAACATGCAACAGGGACGCCACATGGCGCACAAAGGCATCCTCAAACGGGCATTTCTCGCCATCGGCCAGGGTCACGAAATAGAGCCCCTGAATGAAGGAAATTCTTTGATCGTCGGGCAGTGTCTTGACCATTTTGGTGAACTGATGAGCACCGGTGGCTTCTTCGGCGAGGTCTTCAGCTTCTGTCAGGATTTCTGAGGCGGCCTCCCGATCAAGGTCGAAGGTCTGCATCAGAACGTCCAAAATCCGCTCACTTTCAATATCCGCATAAATCCCGTCGGTCAGGGCGGTTTCCACGAGGAGGGCCGCTGCGGCCACTTTCGGATTATCCGTGCGCCCGGCATCGTCTGTTTCGTCGTCTTTTGTTGCGAACATGGATTTGAACCAGTCAATCATGCGCCGTCTCTCTTATCATTGTCATCATCTGCCGGTTCATAGCATGCCTGCGCTTCACTGGCAGGGCCGCGACGACCGGGTAGGTCGAGTACACGCACACTGACCACATCTGACCCTTTTCGGAAAGTCAGAATATCTCCCACCATGATGGTGACACCGGGTTTGGTTGCCTTGCGGACGAGGCCTGACCGGTCAATACGCACACCGCGCCCCGACACAGCATCAGCGGAAACTGATCGTGTCTTGAAAAATCGCGTTCGCCATAGCCAGATATCCAGCCTTTGGTCTTCTGCGTCCAAGGTCAGGCGCTTTCAGACGGATTGGACTTCACGTCTGGTTTCGCTGGGTCCGCTTTTTCATCTTTAGCGTTTTCGCCATGTGTGGCCGGCTCTGAAGAAGGGACCGCCAATTCCGTATCCGGCGTATCCGTTGCTTCCACAACCGCCTCTTCTCGGTTTTCTTCATCCTTTGACTCTGGGGTCACCGAATCCGCTTTTGAAGGTTTTGGCTTCTTCTTTTTCGGCTTTTTGGGCTTTGGCGGAGGCTCAGCTGGCAGGAGAGACGCAAGCGCCGCGAACGGATTATCCGGGTCCTTCTTGCGCGCTTCGGCACGTTCATTGGCACGGGCTCGGGCTGCCCCACGGCCATCATCCTTACGCGGCGGGCGCTTGCCGCCTTTTATCTCACCGGCTTTGCCACGTGGCGGACGGCGACCGCCCTCCTGTGCCGGCTGTTCACCGGGAGCTCCTCGACGTGGACGTCGCGGCGGCCGACCTTCGGGGCGCGCACGGGCTTTGAACTTCCAGGTTTTCGCTGCGCCGGTTTCCGGGTCGTTCGAGGCCGGGACCAGCCCATATGCCTTCAGCACTTCAACAAAGGCTTCGCCCGGACAGGACACCACTGACGCCAATTCAGCCGGGATTTCGAATTCATTCTTGCCGGCATCCTTGCGGCGCTTGTCGATTTCCCAGGCGAGCCGTTCGGCAAGGTCTGCACGGATGGCGCGTGGCCCAAAACGAATATATCCCTGCGCCAGAAGCGCGGTATCCGTCCAGCCTTCCTCAGCCGGGAAACTGCCCGCTCCGGTCGGCGCGATCATGGCATCGGCATCAGAGAAGACCGAAAACAGGCGCGCAATCATGGCCTGCTGTGCCGGCTTGGTCGTTTCCGGCGCATAGGCGGCAACGCGGCCCGCGCGTATGCCCCAGCCCTTCAGCGCCTCACGCTCTTCGGCTGACAGTCGAACCGGTGGGTCGTCTTCGCGCAGATCGACAGCCGATCCGCCCTCGAGCACCCGATAGGCCAGGCCACGGGCGACGCCGGGCAATTCTGCATTGTTCAGCTGTTTGCCAAGCGCAGAGAGCGCTGGCAGCAATTTCTGAGCGCTTTCATGCACCCAGAGTTCAGCCCGGTCTTTTGCACGGTCACGCTCTTCGGGACTGGCATCCTCCGCGCCAATAAGTTCGGCACGTGGCAGAAGCCAGTGAGGCCCTTTCACCAGCCGCGCAACAGGCTGATCATTGAACAGCACTTGCCCATAATCGTTCAGTGCAAACGCATGGTTATGCGAGGTCGCAATCTCGGCCAGCCGTTTGGACAGGATGGGCTTCAGCGCCATCATTGCCGCATTGCGCACGGCCTTACCTTCGACCGTTTTGGCATCCGTCACAGGGCGAAACACGAGGCCTTCCAGATGGCCCACAACATGCCCTTCAACTGTAATCTCACCATTGTCGCCAAATCCGGCTTCCATAGCGTCCTCTCGGCTGAGTCCCCGCATCAAAGCGGTGGTTCTCTTGTCAACGAAGCGAAGAGTCAAACGTTCATGCAGAGCATCTGACAATAAATCTTCAATTTCACGCGTCTGACCGCGCCAGCTCTCTGCATTTTCGACCCAGTCAGACCGGTTGGCGGCATAGGTCCAGGTCCGTATGCTCGCCAGACGGGTTTGTAACACATCGATATCGCCTTCCGTAGACCGAAGTCGTGAAAGAGCCGTTTCCATCCAGTCACATGACAAACGCGCATCAGGGTCAGCCAGTTGCGCATAAAGGGCTTGCACAACTCGCAAATGTCCATCCACGCCCGTCCGGCGGAAATCCGGCAGGCAGCACAAATCCCAGAGCCGTTTCACCCGCGCGCCATTATGGGTTTGTGTGGTGACGTCCGGGTCCATCGCCATGCGCCGCAACGTCGCTTCATCCAGCGCGTCCGGCGTCTGACGAAGTATGCGTTCCGGGCTCGGTCTGGACAGGGTTTGCAGCAAGCGCTCGATCGACCGATAGCTCAGATCATAATTGCGCCATTGGATCTGTTCGACGTCTTCGAAATGGTGCTCTTCGATCCGGGCGACCATCTCCTCATCAAAGGGCTGGCAATCGCCTGTCTCGCCAAACGTGCCGTCGGTACGGAACCGTCCAGCGCGGCCTGCGATCTGGCCCGCCTCCGCGGCGGTCAGTTGCCTTCGGCGACGGCCGTCAAATTTCGATCGGGCCGCAAAGGCGATATGCTCAACATCAAGGTTCAGCCCCATGCCGATGGCGTCAGTCGCGACCAGATAATCCACCTCTCCTGACTGGTAGAGATCGACCTGAGCGTTGCGCGTGCGGGGAGACAGCGCGCCCATTACAACCGCCGCCCCGCCACGCTGGCGTTTCAACAGCTCGGCAATGGCGTAAACTTCATCGGCCGAGAACGCCACAATTGCAGACCGCTTTGGCAGCTTTGTCGCTTTCATCGGCCCGACATAAGTCAGGTCTGAAAAGCGCTCGCGCCGGTTAGTGTCGACATCCAGCCCCAGCGCAATCAGTACGTTCCGCATGGGTTCAGACCCCAGCAGCAAGGTTTCATGCATGCCCCGCGCATGCAAAATGCGATGGGTGAAAACATGGCCGCGATCGGGGTCGGTCGATAGCTGGATCTCATCAATCGCCATGAAATCGACCTGTTTCGACAGCGGCATGGCTTCGACCGTGCAGATGAAGTAGCGCGCACTTTCCGGCCAGATGCGCTCCTCACCCGTCACCAGCGCGACGGCCGCCTCACCCTTTTTCTCGACAACCTTGTCGTAGATTTCCCGGGCCAGCAGGCGCAAAGGCAGACCGATCATGCCCGACCGATAGGCCAGCATGCGTTCGAGAGCGTAGTGAGTCTTGCCCGTATTGGTCGGCCCGAGCACGGCGATCAGTTTGCTCATCGAGGTGAGACAGAAATCCGGTAGAAAGGTTCCACCAGCCCTAGCGGGATGAGGGCCAGGGGGCAAGTGGATGCGTAACCAATGTCATCCCGGACTGGATCCGGGATCCCTTCAGACCGTCGATTTCCTATTCTTCGTTGTCGGCTCTTAACTCGACCTGCAGAACGACATTCGCCGTAAATGTTTTTGGCTGGGGATCAACAGGAATTGGTAAGGCAGCATCAGAAATGACCGGACGAGGCGGCGGCGGTGGGGGAGGTGGTGGAGAATTCGACTCAGAGGTCGAGTTGTTTCTGTAAGGTTGCGTACCGTCTGACAAAACTTCCACTGCGCCGAGCTTCATTCCCGCTGCTTCGGCGAGGAGTTCCGCTTTGTCCAGCGCGAGCTTTACGGCCTTGCGGTTCGCTTCTGCTAAAGCGGCTTCACGGTCAGACACCTGAAATCCGCCCAATCTGGCTGAATTTGCGCCTTTTTCGATAGCAAACGATACGACATTTCCGCCAATTTCCGCGGGACTTCCACTGATACTTAAATCGTAAACCGTCTTGAATTCTTCCACAATGCAGTCGGGATCAAATTGCTCATTCGAATAGCTATTGGTTGTGCATTTATTGATCTGCGCTTTTTGTACCGACACAGATCGGGTTGCGATTTCATAGCTTTCAAGCCCCTTGAAGGACGCCATGGCATCTCGAAATTCTGGCAGCGCACCAGTCAGTCCTTCGATGCTCCCCGCCCCCGTCCCGCTCGAGTCTTCGAAGACGACATAAACTGTGAATTTATCTGGTTCGACCTCGACGCTCGCGGTCGCCGAAACCGTCACCGAACCCGGCTGTACGATTTGTGCAGCACTCTCCTGCGACAAAACGAGCGCGCACATAAAAGCGGTTGTGAGAAACAATTTTTGCATGGATTCATCTCGGTCTTATTGAATGACTGGACTGTGCATGAAAGACTACGGACTTACCAGCGTCGTTGGTCTGCTCCCCGAAAAGTGGTCCATTATTTGAGTTAGTACCGGCTTCAGATATGGAGCTGAACTATGGGCAAGAGACTGAAGCCTGAAGAGATTA
>NZLU01000043.1 GCA_002692725.1 Ponticaulis sp.
CTCCGGCGCGCATTATTCCGACTACGGCATCCTGCTCACCCGGACAGACCCGTCTGTGCCGAAGCACAAAGGCCTCACAATGTTCATCGTGAACATGAAACAGGCCGGTGTTGAGGCGCGTCCGATCCACCAGGCGTCTGGTGGCCGCGAGTTCAACGAAGTTTATTTCACCGACGTCCGCATTCCCGATTCAGACCGACTCGGCGAAGTCGGCGCGGGCTGGAAAGTGGCGCTCGTCACGCTGATGAACGAACGTCTGGCTGTCGGTGGTTCGCCGGGCCCTGACTATTCCGAAATCATGGAATATGCACGTCAGATCGGTGTTCTGAAGGATTCTGCTTTCCGCCAGAAACTGGCTGACTGGTATGTCGCGGCGCAGGGCTACAAGCTGACCAAGTTTCGCACTCAGACCGCACTCTCCAAGGGTGAAACGCCTGGTCCAGAGAACTCCATCGGCAAGATTCTTACGGCCAACCAGCTGCAGGATATCTGTAATTCCGGCATCGAGCTGCAGGACCATTACGGTCTGATCTCTGATGAAGAACTGTCTCCGATGAAGGCCATCTTCCAGCAGAGCTTCATGTGGGCACCGGGCCTGCGGATCGCCGGTGGTACCGACGAAATCCTCAAGAACATCATCGCAGAGCGCGTTCTGGGCCTGCCGCAGGATGTGCGTGTCGATAAAGATATCGCCTTTGAGGACCTTCGGGTCGGGTAGGGGACCAGAGAAAAGCCCGCTTCGTGATGAAGCGGGCTTTTTTGTTTCATTCGTGTCGTGTTCAGACAGATTCGATGAGCTGTAGTCCGAAATCCGTTGCATCGCGCCAGACAATGCGCGCGCTGCCCTTGATGCTCAGGCCGGGCACGTGGACTTTAACATAGTCCGGAAGTGCTTCCATCGACTGGAAACGGACACGCAGACCGGTCGCGCTGTGATCAAGGACAATGCCGCGGATGGTATAGCCGGTGGCGGTGGTGATCCGGATTTCCTTATAGGAACTTGTTCGCTCGGAACGTGGCAGAACGGCGCGTAGTCTCTCCTGCTCCTCCGCCAGGCGGAGAGCTTCTGCTTCAGCTTCCTCTTCGCGCTTGCGCGACTTGAACAGACTAAACATTTCGACTCTCGGAGTTTCTTGCTTTGGACCGGAAACTACGGGAACAAGGTTTGGTTTCGGTTAGACCGAAATATGAAATTTCACAGGAAATGCTCTGAATGTCCCTGAATCAGCCCGAATTTCGCAGAATCCCGGTCAATGGCGTGACCTATCGGGTCGCCGTAGAAGGAGAGGGACCACTCGTGCTTCTGGTCCATGGTTTCCCGGAAAGCTGGTATTCCTGGCGTCACCAGATGCCTGAAATCGTGAAAGCCGGCTTTCAGGTCGCCGCGGTGGATGTGATCGGATATGGCGGCTCAGATGCGCCGCAGCCCATTGAGCGCTATTCCCTTCAGAACCTCGCGTCAGACATGGCCGCCATCGCGAAAACCCTCTCGTCGGATGAGATGGCGATTGTCGTCGGACATGACTGGGGTGCGCCAATCGCGTGGAATTCAGCGCTTCTGCATCCGGATGTGTTCAAATCCGTGGGCGCTCTGTCTGTGCCGTATTCACCGCCGGGCAACACCATGTTCCTCGACATGATCCATGAGATTTTCACCAAACGCGGACTTTTCTTCTATCAGGTCTATTTCCAGGACGAGGGTGTCGCCGAAGCTGAGCTGGAAAAAGATCCGCGCGATACCATCCGTCGGTTCTATTATGCGCTGTCAGGTGACGCGCCCAAAGGCACCTGGCCGAAAGACAAGAAGCACGGCGATCCGTTGCTCTACCGTCTGCCCGATCCTGACCCGTTTCCTGCATGGCTGACAGAAGAGGATCTTGACTATTACGAGAACGAATTCCGTGCATCTGGTTTTCGTGGGCCGCTGAACCGCTACCGCAATCACCCACGGGACTATGCCTATCTCACGTCACTGCCAGACACCAAAATCTATCAGCCAGCGCTCTTCATTGGCGGAAACAAGGATCTCGTTCTTTCAATGCTTCCCGGCGTCGATGTCGTTGAACGCATGAAAGAGCATGTGCCGAACCTGCAGGTCGGCAAAGTGCTGGACGGTTGCGGTCACTGGACCCAGCAGGAAAAGCCCGAAGAGGTAAATGAGCTCCTCATCCCATGGCTCAAGGCGCAGTGATCTGCCTCGTCAGATCAGCGCTTTCGCCAGCAGGAGCAGGCAGATCGCGAAACCGAACAGATAGGTGAAAAGCGCGCCGACAAAACGCAGCGGGTTCGGCTCTGCCAGCGTTTTGCAGGTCAGCATGCCCGCCGCGTGGATGAGCCGGGCGAGGGTTACACCAACGACAAGTATTGTCATGGCGAGCCCGAGATCGCGCCCGGAATAAACAAGCGTGGTGACCACAAAGAGCGCGATGATCAACCCGCAATATTCGGTGGCATTGGCATGGGCTCTTACCGATTTCATCATGGCGCCCGCCGGGTCGGAACCCGCCGAATGAACGTCTTTCGTGCGCGCACGTGTCATCGAAACATTGAAGCCGAGCCCGAAGACCAGAAGGCCCAGAACGGCTGAGCAAATGATCAGAATAACATGCATTTTTTTCGTCCTTTCCGGGAATGATGACGTTGGGTCAGACTTGCCAGATCGTTCAATCACCATACTCTGAGCGCAGCAGAGCATAACGACAATATCGCGGGAGAAAAAAATGATTGGTATCGTGGTTCATCTGGAAATTCAGGACGGCAAACAGGCAGATTTCGAAGCTGTGGCGAAAGACCTGGTCGCCAAGGTCAAAGCAAATGAGCCGGGAACGCTGATGTATGACCTGTTCAAAAAGCAGGGCTCTGAAACCGACTATTATTTCTTGGAAAAGTATGCCGATGCCGACGCATTGGCCGCGCATGGTCAGACTGACTATTTCAAGGCCGCTCAACCGGGCCTCGGTGCCTGTCTTGCTGGCCGACCGACACTTACCCGGATGGACGGTGTTGAGTAGGTCCCATGGAACTCGGATTTTCTGAAGCAGATCGCGCATTTCAGAGTGAGGTGCGCGACTGGATCGCTGAGAACTACACTGAAGATCTCCGCGAAAAGCAGCGTCTGACCAAAAACGGTTATCTCGACAAAGACAGCATGGTCACCTGGCAGAAGCGGCTTGCCGCCAAGGGCTGGGCCGCGCCGAACTGGCCGGTTGAGCATGGCGGGCCGGGCTTCACGTCCACGCAGAAATACATTTTCAGCATGGAAATGTCGCTCGCGAACACGCCGACCCTCAGCCCTATGGGTTTTGCCATGGTCGCGCCGGTCATCATGGCGTTCGGGACCGAAGAGCAGAAGAAACAGCATCTGCCATCCATCTACAACTCAGACATCTGGTGGTGCCAGGGCTATTCAGAGCCGGGCTCAGGTTCGGATCTCGCCTCTCTCGCCATGAAGGCCGAAAAAGACGGCGACCATTACGTCCTCAACGGTTCGAAAATCTGGACGACCCATGCCCAGCGCGCGGACTGGATGTTCTGTCTCGTACGTACATCCGTCGAGGAGAAGCCACAAAAGGGGATTTCCTTCGTCCTTCTGGAGATGGACACGCCAGGTATCACGGTTCGCCCGCTGCGCACGCTCGACAACCCGCCGGAAGGCGAGCAGGAGGTGAATGAGGTCTTCTTCGAGAATGTCCGCGTGCCGATTTCGCAGCGGATCGGGGAAGAGGGCAAGGGCTGGACCTATGCCAAATACCTTCTCCAGTTTGAACGCGGTAATGCCTATTCGCCGGGGCTTCGCGCCATGATGAAGAAGGTCCGCAAGATTGCGTCTCTTCAGGAGACCGGTGGTGGCACGCTTCTGTCCGACCCGGACTTCTCGCGAAAGATCGCCAGCACCGAGATTGCCATTGAGGCGCTCGATTTCACTGAAATGCGGATTTTTTCCAAGCTCAGTGCGGGTGAAGCGGTCGGCCCTGAAAGTTCCATGCTGAAATGTACGGGCTCAGAGCTGCAACAGCAAATCTCTGAACTGGCACTGGAGGCCACCGGCTATCAGGGCATGCCGGCCATTCAGGACACCTGGGCGCATATCATGCCCGGCAGCAATGCCGAGCCCCCCGTGCCGGATCATTTCATCACCGCCGTGCCGAGCTATTTCAACTACCGGAAAACCTCGATCTATGCGGGCTCGAACGAGATCCAGCGCAATATCATGTCGAAGATGATCCTCGGGCTTTAGGCCCCGGAACTTCGACAAGATGGAAAATACAGGACGCCGGTGATATAATCGGCGTCTGATAATAAAAATACGGGAGAACACGCCATGGCAGACGGTCACGACACCCAGATGCGGCCCCGCGCCAAATTCAAATCCTTCGTCGATGCTGAGCGCGATGACTGGATGATCATTGGACGCGAGACGGCTCAGTTCAACAAAGGCCTTGCCGACAGGGTGATCCGGCACCTCGAAATCCTTCGTGGTGATTATGGCGGCTTCCCGATCGACCGTCTGGAGCACTC
>NZLU01000044.1 GCA_002692725.1 Ponticaulis sp.
GCGGGATCCCGGCGCGTTTCCAAGATCCATGCCGAGCCTCAGGGTCGAACTCAGCCAGTGGCCCTGTGTATCGAGGTCGCTGCGTGCCTGCGCCCTTTCACCTGAGTCCCAAACATCGAGAATGCTTTCGATTGCTCCGTGCTTGCCGATGCTCTCTGAATGAAACTGCCAGACCTTGTACAATATCACGGCAAGCGAGAGCACAGACACGCATGTCAGCAGCAGGAGGACCGGCCCGCCTGTATCGATCAGCATCTGAACAGGGTTTAATATAGACATTTGTTCATCCCAGTTTGAACGCGAATGGTGTCGACACGAATATGCCGACACCACTCAGTTCGATTCCGAACCCCCACCCGGTTTGGCCGATCAGAAGGTTTTGGTGATCGCGAACTTCAGATTGCGACCAGCCGCATAGCGCGTTGAGAGGTACGGCGTGTAGGTGTGATCAAGCGCGTTCTCGACGCTGAACCGGAAGGCCGTTCCTTCCAGAACACCCTGCTGTGGTGTGATCGTTGCGCGCAGATTAGCGACGACATAACCCGGCTGTTGTTCCGAACCGTTTCGGGTTGCCTCGTCAGAGATCACGAACTCGCTGCTAAGATCGACAAGCGGAGAGAACCGCTGGCCAAACGTCACGCGGGCGTTGTTGGCCGGGAAATTCACCCAGTCCGATTCCACGCCGGATGTGTTCGTTTGTTCCGCGTCCATGAAATTGGCGTTGAAATCGACATAGAAGCCGCTGCGGCGAGCGTATGAACCCTCGAGCTCCAGGCCCTGAATATCGACAGCACTCACACCAGAATAAGATGTCACGTCAGTGAGCTCGGTCTGATAGAAGTTACCCTTAAGCGACAGAATATCGTCGCCGGTGATAACACCGATCTTGTCGTAAGACGCACCAATTTCGAAAGTGTCGGCGACTTCCGGCTGCTCTCTGTAAATTGCATTCTGCAGGTCATCGAGTATCGGCAGGTTCTCGGTGTGCGCGTAACTGCCGAAGACTGCAAAGCCATTCTGGAATTCGTAGCGGAGCGAGGCACCGCCCATGAGCGCATCAGACTCAAAGGATTCTGCAATACCAAGGGAACCTTCCGGATCGAGCTCAGATGTCTCCCAACGCAGAGCCGGCGTGAAGGTGAAACCGTTTCCAAACCCGATTTCATCGACGACGAAGAACGCAATCCGATCATCATTGCCGCCCGGTGCTGAATTGGCCGTCTGACGCTCTTTTCTGATGATCTCAAAACCGGTCCGAAGATCCTGAGTCACAGATCCCGAAACGATGAAGGCCGTGTTTTTCACCGTCAGCTTGGTCGTCTCGTAACGGTGATCAGCATCAACGGTTGCAAAACATCCCAAAGGACCACTTCCAACGACACATTCCTGAGTGATCTCCTGATTGGCGTAGGAAAGAATTACATCGAGGTCGAGGAGATCATTCGCAGCAGGATTATAGTTGTAAGCCAGTGTCGCGGTGTTTGACTCCGTGTCGCGATCCACATTCCCGAACACACCACCCGTCGTCCCGAAGGAGTCGTACGGCTTGTCGCGTTCGGACGTTTCCGTGTCGGTATAGCTCGCTGTGACGCTGTGATCGCCCTCAGTATATCTCGCCTTCAGGAGGAGAGATGGCAGCTCAAACGCACTGTTCCCGATCGTGTCTCCATTGCCATCGGTTTGATCGGCCTGTTCACGCCATGAGTAGTTGGCCAGGAATTCAAGATTCTCAGTCGGTTGCCAGGCTGCAGTACTGGACGAATTGAAGCCGTTTGAGTTTGTCGCGCCGCCGATAGACTGACGGAAAGCAAACCCCGGCTCACCACCGGTCAGTGCAGACGCATCAATGGTTTCCAGTTTGACGACACCGCCGACAATGCCTGAACCATATTCAAAACTACCGACCGTACCGCGAATGACTTCCACACTCTTGTAGAGCGAAGGGTCAGTGAACAACTGCGTGCCAATCCTGTAGAGCTCTTCCGAACCCACACTCGCATTGTCGACAAGAATGGCGACTTTCTGGTCGGTACCATATGTACCATTTGCGCCAAAACCGCGGATATTGATGCCCGAGCCGATCGGTGTTGAGCCGTTCACAATCGTCACGCCAGGAACAGAATCGATCAACTCGGCGATGGTATTCGCCTGACGATCCTCAATTTCCTCCTGGTCGACCACGGTCACCGGCGTAGCGGTATCGGTCTGAACTTCGCGCTTACTTTCCCCAAGGGTCAGAGTACCGAGAAACTCGCCATCTTCTGTGGTTGCGGGTGCAGGCTCTTCCTGACCGTGCGCGAGCATACCCTGTTGTAGCGCCAGCAACGCAATCGCGGCCGAGCCGGAGCGTAAAGCCATCAGTGTGAACGGTTTCACCATTGTATAAAATCCCAAACTGCCTAGCAAATGATAATCATTCGCAACTTGTGCGAGGGTCCATAACAGGTTCGCAAAATATTGCAAATAGGAATTATTCTCATCTAGTAAGTTTTTTCGTTTTGTTTCAGCGCCCCCACAAGGCGGGCGAAAATGCCGGCGAAAACGCAACGTGCAGAATGTTACAGTTTGATCTGCGGCGCGTGCGATCGGTTCGATCACCACAACTTACTCTGCACGCTCTCCACTTGGTCATCACAATGAACGACCTGAGCGCCAGGATCGGATTTCCCGAATACACGGCCGATCTTTTATGTAAACTTAGTTGACGGTTTTGTCGGGATTGCTTACGTTGAGAAAGTATACAATTTGATGGAGGAAACCAATATGACGACGGAAAATGGCCAAAATTTTGCATTTAAAGGTGTGAATCACCTTGCCCTTGTATGCAAAGACATGGCGCGCACGGTTGAATTCTACCGGGACAAGCTCGGTATGCCGCTCACAAAAACACTCAATCTTCCGGGTAATATGGGCCAGCATTTCTTCTTTGATGTCGGCAATGGCGACTCGATTGCCTTTTTCTGGTTCCCCGATGCGCCAGAGGCCGCCCCAGGCATTGCGGCCCCTGAGGATCTGCCTACCCGGGGCAATATGGTGACGGCTCATGGCTCGATGAACCACATTGCGATCAATGTCGACGGAGAGAATTTCGACGCTTACTGCGACCGCCTCACCGAGCTTGGCATCGATCTGTCACCTGTTCTCAACCATGACGATTCCCCGTTTCAGGTCGCACCGGAACTCCATGACGACGTGTTTGTACGCTCGGTGTACTTCTTTGACCCGGATGGCATCTGCCTCGAACTGGCGGCCTGGCACAGACCTCTGACACCGGAGCGTGACGTTGTGCATGACCCTGTGCGCGCCGACGGAACGCCTGCCCTGCATATGGTCACGCCAAACGCCTGATCTGACAGCAGCACACCTTACCCCATCACAAAGTTCTGAGCACGGTCATCGAGAGGCCGTGCCGGCACGCTTTATCATTTCGAGATTTCACCTATGCCCAACATTACGCCCGTCCCCCGCGCGGACATCACCAATGAGACCATCAAGCAATATTTCGAACTGCTGTTCGGTCCGGAAAGGGATCCGCTGATCGAGCCCGGCACAGCGCTCGGCACGATTGGTGACTGGTGGTCTGTCTTTGCGATTTCTGACGATATCTTTGAACATTCTGTCGCAGGCTTCCGCGTCTATCGCAGTCCTGACCGGAAACTGGACCCTGTGCTGCGCGAACTCGGCCAGACCCTCGCCGGATGGCTCATCGGAAGCCAGTTCGTCTATTCTCAGCACTGCAAATCCCTGCGGGCGCTCGGCGTCTCAGATGAGAAAATTGCTGCGGTCCATTGCTGGGGCGTGTCGGACCTGTTCGACGACAAGGAGCGGGCCGTGCTCGCCTTTTCTGATTGCCTCGCCGCGCAAAACGGGCGCGTGCCTGATGAGGTGATGGCAAAGCTGAAGACCTTCCTCAGCGACCTCGAAATCATGGAACTTACCTACATCACGACGCTCTATATCATGCACGCAATCATGTCGCGGGCCCTCAGAACCGAGTTCGATGACCGTCCTGACCCGATCGTCGAAGTCGCGGCACCGGAGGGAGCAGAGCTGACAGACTTCCTTGGAAACTCGAACTCGCGATAATGTCCTGCACAGACCTGAACAAGGCTGGCCGGAGGACTGATTGCCGATGACCCAAAACATGACATCACCCCCGAAGCCTGGCTGGCTCGCGCGACTAGCGAGCCAGCCTTTGGTGGTTTTTGTACTCGGCGCAGGCCTGATCTTTCTCTGGGACGCGGTCGTTCCGAAGGAAGATCACTCCGCTCCGGTCACGATCTCCGCAGCAAAGTCCAGCCGCCTGGTGTCCGACTTTGAACGCATGTGGGGACGTGAACCTGATGCAGATGAGCTTGCGAAGCTGGAATCCGACCTGCTCGGCGAGGAAGCCTATTATCAGGAAGCTCTGGCGCTTGGTCTGGATGACGGAGATCCTGTCATTCGCCAGTATCTCATCAACAAGATGAAGTATCTCATTCAGGACTCCATTCTTGTGCCGCAGGCGAGCGAAGACGACCTTGCTGCATTCTACGCAGCTCATATCGGGGACTTCACGGCTGAGCCGGAATATACATTCAGCTTCATCCGGGCTTCAGAGACCGGGCTCGCCGAACTCAATGCCGCTGATGATGGCAGCCTGAGCGAACGTATGGAAGAGGCCGGTGCCTTACAGGTTTCCCGGACTTTCGGCCGAACCTTCTATGAGCGGCTGTCGGAAATTCCGGAAGGCGACTGGCTCGGCCCCTACCCTTCCGCCATTGGTGACCATTTTGTCAGGGTGGAAACCGTCAGCAACGCGCCCGCACCTCCCCTTTCTGACATATCGGACAAGGTTGAAGCGGCATGGACGCTGGCAAAACGTAAAGAACTGGAATTGGCTGCCTTGTCCCGTCTCAGGGAAGCTCACGGCCTCGAAATTTCCAGTACAAGCCAATGAACGTCGCCAGACTCCTTCTGTTTGTTTGTATGGTTCTGTGCCTTCCGTTCAACGCAGAAGCGCACTCGCTGCGAACCGGTTATCTGGAGATAACTGAAACCGGGAACGGCATCATGGATGCGGTCTGGAAAGCACCGTCTCTTGAAGGCCGGACCATCAACATGTCTCCGGAATTTCCCGAAGACTGTGAGATCACAGTAAAGGCTGCGCAGTCTGTACCGGCAGGCGGACAAATCGAAACCTGGCAGCTGGTGTGCGAACGCTCGCTGCTCGG
The DNA here is from genome assembly GCA_002692725.1 of Ponticaulis sp. Taxonomy (GTDB): domain Bacteria; phylum Pseudomonadota; class Alphaproteobacteria; order Caulobacterales; family Hyphomonadaceae; genus Ponticaulis. Next base: position 5,214 of record NZLU01000044.1, read on the forward strand.
CCGGGAGATCGCATTTCACAATCTCGGGCCGACGCAGGCCGACATACTCATTCGCAGCAGCTTTGCGGGAACGCCGGCGCAGACCTTCCGCGCCACAGCATCAAACCCCGTTATCAGCTTCGCTGCTAACAGCCATTCCGGTTCGGTGTTCACAACCTATTTTATACTTGGTGTGGAACATATCCTGCTCGGGATAGACCATCTGCTCTTCGTGCTCTGCCTGATTTTTCTGATCCAGGGGTTCCGGAAGCTCGCGCTGACGATCACGTCTTTCACCCTCGCTCACTCGCTGACTCTGGCGGCGACAACCATGGGCATTGTGCAGCTGCCCATTCGACCGATTGAAGCGATTATCGCGTTTTCAATCGTCCTCCTTGCGGTCGAGGTGATACTCTCCCAAAGGGATGAGATACCCCGCTTTTCCCAGCGAATGCCATGGATTATCGCCTTCACCTTCGGCCTGCTTCACGGCTTCGGTTTCGCGTCCGCGCTGCAGGAGATCGGACTGCCTGACGAAGCGATACCTGCGAGCCTCCTCGCATTTAATCTCGGCGTCGAAGCCGGACAGCTCGCTTTTGTCGGCACCATGCTGATTGTCCTGACCCTGTTCCGCCGGGTCGGCTGGCAACGCCCTGTACAGATCGCAGCGACTTACTCGACGGGCATTATCGCCACGAAATGGTTGATAGAACGGATGTTTTGAATTGGGCTTACGGCGCAGACCAGATAAATGGCAGGATGCGAATCCACCATCATGGAGGCTGGCATGAGCGCCGCTGCAGACCACGCATATGACATCATTCGCAGAAAAATCCTCGAAGGTGCCTTTTCTGCCGGACAACGTCTGAAAGAAAGCGAGTTATCCGAGATCTGCGAGGTCAGTCGAACGCCTGTTCGCGAAGCGCTCCGTCGCCTGGTCGCGGATGGTCTGGTGATCATAACGCCAAATTCAGGCGCGATCGTCAGCGAATGGGATGATCGCGATATTGTCGACATCTATCTCGTTCGCATTCAGCTTGAATCGCTGGCCGCGGGACTGGCCGCGCAGCGCCGTACAGAGGCACAACTACGTCAGATGGATGGGCTCGCCCGCAACATGTCGGACCTGGTCTCAGAAGGTCCGGGCCGCGATACTGAAATCGAGATCGCCAAGCTGAACAATGAGTTTCACCATCTCATAATCACCGCCGCGAACAGCCGGGCCCTGACGGCCGCCGCAGCACAGGTGGTTGAAGCACCGCTAATGCTCAGAACCTTCCGCATTTATGATGCTGACCGGCTGAGACGCAGCGCCTCCGATCATGTCGAGCTGGTCGCCGCCATCGCCGCTCAGGACAGCGACAGCGCGGAAAGCCTCATGCGCGCCCATATTCTGTCGGGCCTGAGGATGCTGCGTGAGGCCCAGAACGGGTGACCCGCTCATGCGGACAGTCAGCTATCGATGTCCGCGGTCTGCATACAATAACCACGTAAAAAACAAATTATTGTATGCAAAAGTCAGTTTAATCGTAAATTTTGTTTACAATCATTCTAAAAATGTATACTAAATAGCTATTGTCGGCTCGATCCACATCGTCCGGACAACACAGCTGGTTACATCCAAATAAAAAGCACCCCGTGTGCGCGACCAGCCCCAAAAAAATATCGCCCGAAGCGGCAGGGGAGGAAAAATTGAGACAGAATTTGCTCGCTCGAACGAGCGTCGTAATGCTTTGCGCCGCGCTGGGCGCTTCCATCATGAGCGCCAATGCGGAAGAAACTGAAACGACAACGAACGGTGAGTCAGAGGCACGCCTCGCCACCGTTACCGTGACAACCCAGAAACGTGAAGAGAACCTCCAGGACGTTCCGATCTCCATCACAGCGTTTTCTGCCGAAACGGTTGAAGCTCCGGGCGCTGTCGACCTCACAGGCCTCAACGGCCTCAGCCCAAACGTCGTACTGCAGACGCAAGGCCTCATTCCTAACGTACCAATGATCGCTATTCGCGGCATCAGCCACAGTGATCCGGATCCAAACAGCGACCCGAAAGTCAGCACGATCATCGACGGCGTTTATGTTCCGTTTGCTGCGGGCACCATGCTCGACCTGTTTGATGTCGAGCGCGTCGAGCTTATCAAAGGCCCGCAAGGTACTCTGTTTGGTAAGAACAACCTGGCCGGCACGCTGAATGTCATCTCCTCCCGACCAACCGACGAATTCGGTGGTTCGGTCAGGTTGACGCTTGGCGAGAACGGTCTTCGTCAGGTGCGCGCCAAGGTCAATACGGGACGCTTTGCCAACGACATGCTGGCCGCAAAACTCGCCGTGAACGTGCGCGAATATGATGGCTATTCCCGTAACTTCATCACCGGGTCGAACCTGAATGCGAGCGAGGTCTCGGCCCTGCGCGGCGCAATCACATTTGATCCTTCATATAACATCAGCTCAACACTCGTCTTCGACGCTCTGGACGAAGACGTGGTCGGCCCCGCAGGTCACGTCGTGGATGATGGCTCCGCTGCCTATCTGCTTCTGCCTGTGGAAGCGCGAAGAGACATCCGTACTGCCGCCTACA
>NZLU01000045.1 GCA_002692725.1 Ponticaulis sp.
GAAAATCCAACAGGTTTTATTAAGACTTGAGCGTCACAAAAGTTTCTCAAGTCTTTCTCTTGTTCCTCAAATTACATAGATGAAGGAGGCCGGTGTGCAACTCCTCAGAATTATTTTGCTAACTCTTCTCATTGGTTCACTTGTGGGCCTGGGACTTCTTGGCCCCTGGGGAATAATCACGGGCGCTTCGATTGCAGGTCTGGTTGTCCTGATCTGGTACAATGCAGCGACCGACTTTGTTCTGAACCGAATTGGCGCGCGACGTCTTACCGAAGCCTCTGCGAGCAACTCCATTCAGCGCATGTTTCTGGGCGATGCTTACAAGCTTGTTCAGGCCGCTGGCCTGCCGCGAAACGCCTTCTACATTGTTGATACACCTCTCCCGATTGCTTTTTCGATTGGGTCAGCGCGCTCTGGTGGCCGGGTTGTTGTCACCACCGGTCTGTTCCGCGTCCTCAGCCGGCTCGAAATCTCGGCTGTGATCGGACACGAGCTGGGGCATATCAAGGCTGGCGAACGCCTTGCGACCGCAATGGAAATCAGCCTCTCAATCCTGTTTTCAGCGACCGGTCTTCGCGCCGTGACGCGCGTCCTGAGCTTTGGTCTTCTCAATCCTGCCGAGCCGACAATTACGCGCATGTCGCTTCGCAGTCTCGGACCGGACACCCGCGCCGACGCCTTTGCTGTCTCGCTCTGCAAGGATGTCAGCATACTGGCTTCTGCGCTCAACAAGCTCGAACGCGGCGTTCGTTCGGCCCACTGGGATGTGATGGAAGGCGTACCCGCTATTGCAAAGCTTGCTGTGGTGAACCCACGCCATGCGCTTGTCGGCGCGCACACGCCGGAAGAGTCCCCAATGGCCCACCGCGTTGCGGAAATCCGCAGGCTCGTCCTTCCCAAAGCTGCCTGACAGCTTCGGAAACCTGTGATAGGGGGCGTCGATGCAGCAGCTCAGCCCCCGCCGCGTAGCGGTTTCTCTCCTCGTCAGAATTCTTGATCATCGCCAGACGCTTGATGAAGCGCTTGCTCAGGATGCGGGCTTTTCCGCACTTGAAGGCTCTGATCGTGGCTTTGCGCGGGCCATGGTGTCTGCCGTCCTTCGCTGGCTCGGACAACTGGATAAAATTCTGGCCCGCCATGTCACCGGACGGGACTTTTATGATCTCGACCCGGAAGTCCGCCACCTCCTGCGTGTAGGTGCAGCGCAGGTCTGTATCCTGCGAACGCCCATGCATGCGGCCGTGTCTGAAACCGTCGAGACGGCGCGTTCCGTTGACGGTGCCCGAAAGGCGGGTGGGCTGATCAACGCTGTGATGCGAAAGCTCGCACCTGAGGACCTGGAAACCCTCAATGCGCCCGCTGTCCTGGTCTGGCCGGACAATTTCCGGAAGCTGATGACAGACACACTTGGAGGCCCCGGTGCAACTGCGCTTGCCGAAAGCACGCTTGAGCCGCCCCCACTTGATCTGACGGTCCCGAAGGATGCGAAGCTTTGGGCGGAAAAACTGGGCGGTGAACAGATCGGCCCGGCATCCGTTCGTCTTGAAGAAGGCGTTGTCGATACCCTCACCGGATATGACACGGGTAACTGGTGGGTGCAGGACGTCGCCGCGACGCTTCCGGTTCAGGTGCTTGCCCCGAAAAAAGGCGAGCATGTTCTGGATGTCTGCGCCGCGCCGGGTGGCAAGACATTACAGATCGCAGCAAGCGGCGCAAAGGTCACCGCGCTCGACCGGTCCGCCAAGCGCCTGCGGCTTGTACGCGAAAACCTGAAACGTACGCGCCTTGAAGCCGAATGCATTGCGGCTGACGCGACCAAATGGACCCCGGAAACGCTGGTCGACGCCGTCCTTCTGGATGCGCCCTGTTCGGCGCTCGGAACGCTTCGCCGTCACCCTGAAAGCCCGTGGATCAAACTGGCTGAAGACCTTGAGCGCTTCCCCTCCATTCAGGCGCGCCTGCTCGACGCCGCAGCTCAGATGGTGAAGCCCGGTGGCCGGCTCGTCTATTGTGTCTGCACGCCACTGCCACGCGAAGGCGTCGATGTCGTGAACGCCTTTCTGGAGGCCAATCCGGAATGGAAACGCGCGCCTTTGGTCGCTGAAGCGCTCGCACCCTTCGCTCAGGCCGTCACATCGGACGGGGACATTCTCACGCTTCCGGGCGCGGCGGATCTCGCGCGCGGGCATGATGCCTTCTTCATCGCGTCGCTCATTCGTGAAGAACATTAAAAATACGAAAGTTTTCGTGATTTTAGTGGCCTGACATCAAAGCAATATGAACAGTTCATATGCCGTTCAGGAACCGGAGAGGAAAATTAAAGCCGGGTCTCTTTGCTATGGAGCTGATTATGACTGCAATTATGAAATTTTCCCGGTCTGCGGCTCTGGCTGCCGGCCTCGCATCTCTCACCGTGCTCGCAGGTTGTGCTGGCACTTATGGCGCGTCCGAGCGCACAGCCTCCGGTGTTGGCCAGACGGCCACCGTCCGCGAAGGCATGGTGATTTCCTCTGAACCTGTCACCATCCAGCCGGATCGCAATCTCCTTGGCGCTGCAACCGGCGCGGTGCTTGGTGGTATCGCGGGTTCGAATGTCGGCGGAGGCGATGACGAACGTGCCGCTGGCGCTGTTGCTGGCGCTGTCATCGGCGGCGTGATCGGTAATGAAGTTTCCCGCGGCGTGAACACCCGTCAGGGGTATGCCTACATTATCGACTTCGGTGACGGTAAAATTCAGGAGATCGTTCAGGGCGCTGATGTCGTCATCGCACCGGGTACGATTGTCTATGTGAGCTTTGGTACGGACCGCGTCCGCGTCTGGCCGAAATCAGCGGGCTATCAGAGCTACTGATTCCATACATTTGAGGGCGTTCTCTGCCTTGTGGCAGGGGACGCTCGCGTGTATCTGTGAGGCATGACTTCAGTCCTCATTTCCCCTTCCATTCTTTCAGCTGATTTTGCGAAGCTGGGAGAAGAAATTCAGGCCATAGATGCCGCCGGCGCTGACATGATCCATGTGGATGTCATGGACGGCCATTTTGTTCCGAACCTCACCTTCGGTCCTCCGGTCATCAAGGCACTTCGCCCGCACACGAAAAAGCCGTTCGACGTGCATCTGATGATTGCGCCGGTCGATCAGTTCATCGCTGATTTCGCGGATGCCGGATGTGATCTTCTCACCGTCCACCCGGAAGCCGGGCCGCATCTGCACCGCACCGTCCAGTCCATTCGATCACACGGCATGAAGCCCGGCGTCGCTCTTAACCCGGCAACACCCGTCGAGGTGCTCGACTATGTCATGGACGACATCGACCTCATACTCGTCATGTCGGTGAATCCGGGCTTTGGCGGCCAGTCCTTCATTGACAGCCAGCTTCGTAAGATTGAGGCTCTCCGTAAGAAGATTGATCAAACGGGGCGGGAAATCATTCTTGAAGTTGATGGCGGTCTGAAACCTGAGAATTCGCAGGCAGCGATTTCGGCGGGTGTCACGGCGATTGTTGCCGGATCTGCAGTCTTCAAAGGTGGTCCTTCGGCCTATGCTGCGAATATCGCGGCGCTCCGACCAAAGGGATAAACCGGGTGCAGAACAGTTCCGCATCAGAAACAGATCTGGCGAACTGGCGTAAGTATCGCGGGCGCATCGGTGAAGATGCCCGCGCGACCCCCGTATACAAGATCATGCTCAACGGGCCTGCGCCCGAAAATCTCTCCATTTATCCCGGCAATGTCCGCACGGGTGACCCGGCACGTGGTCGCCGCCTTATGCAGGGCAAGTGGAAGATCGGTCGCAAGACCTTTGAGCTCCCCGAAGGCGTGCCGCCCTGGGATCAGCCAGGACCATCCCGTCATTTCGCTGACCGCCTGCACCGCTTTCACTGGCTGGCAGATCTCTCCGCCGCTGGCCCGGACGGAGAAAGACTCGCGCGCGAATTCCTGTCAGCATGGGCGAAGGATTTCGGTCGCTGGAACGGCTTTGTCTGGCGCATTCCTGTCACGGCGGAACGGCTCTGGAACTGGTTTCAGGGCGGGCCGGGGCTTCTCGAAAACATCGCGCCTGATGGTGAAGTCCTGAACGCAATTGTCCGACAGGCGCGCCATCTTCAGAATGGCACCAATGATTGTCATGAGCCGCGAGCAGTCCTGAAATCGCTCTTCACACAGCTGGTCGCAGCTTTCGCGCTGGACGAGGGCGAGCGCCGTATCGCCGCCATTGAAGATCAGCTCGAAATCGCCCTCACTGAACAGATTCTGGCCGATGGCGGTCATATCAGCCGTAACCCGGAAGCGCTTCTGGAAATCCTTCTGGACATGCAGTCTGTGGACGATCTCTATCTGCGAACCGGGCGTCCGAGCCTTGATTGTATCAGCCGCTTCGTGCCGCGCATTGCGGGTATGCTGAAATTCCTGCGAACCGGAGATGGCGGTCTGCCACCAATGAATGGCGGCAGCGAAGGCAACCGGACAGACCTCAAGAATGCGCTCTTTCCTTATGCCGGGTCACGCGCCTTTGCCTTTGCGACCAAGACCGGCATCCAGAAACTCGAAGCAGGCAATACCCGGCTTCTGCTCGATTCCGGCCATGCACCATTTCCGGATTATGGTCATGAAACCCATGCCGGTGCGCTCTCCATCGAACTGGAAGATGAAGGCCAGCGCATGGTCAC
>NZLU01000046.1 GCA_002692725.1 Ponticaulis sp.
CGGAGAAGTGCGAACGACGTCTCTGTTTGTAGAGGCGCAATATGAGGATGCTTCTATCGCAGCGCATTTGCGTGATCGTGTTGGACGGGTTTTTTCCGTCCTTCCCGCTGATTTGGAGAACGAAGACGGGTTCAAGCGTCGCCTGACGAGCGCGCTTCTTTTTTGAACAGCCGCGCAAAGGCTGACACCTAGTATGATGCAGTTTGTTCCTTAGCAGCGTTCGGCGTTCAAAATCGTTGGTGGGTTTTATGGTGGGTGATTGCTCTGAGTTACCGTAAAAACACAATAATAACAAGAGTTTATGAGGGTGAAGTGGCTCCGCGAGTAGGACTCGAACCTACGACCGGGCGATTAACAGTCGCCTGCTCTACCAACTGAGCTATCGCGGAACAATTGGAGCGGCGGATATAACCAGAGGAATTCGCCGCGTCAAATATGAAATTCACCTTCGGGCCAAAAAAAAAAAAAGAGGCGGGAGCGAACTCCCGCCGAGGCGTTGGGTGATGGTGGGGTGTCTTCAAGGAGAAGACATCTTCTAGTTCCCATGATTCAATTAACGAGAAGTAAACGCGCAAAGTGCGTGGCACAGCGCTTTTCAGCGCCATTGCACTCATAGCTCCGATGAAATTGTAAAGAAACTGGAGGCCCCGCCCGGAATCGAACCGGGGTACACGGATTTGCAATCCCTCCACTTTGACTGAAACAAAAAGAGTTTCCTGTAAACGAACTTCTTTTGTTCACGACGAAGAATCAAACACTTACAGCGACAGTGTAAACGGTTTGCTGAACCCTGAAAGCGAAAGCGCCGCGACCTCGGCAAAGGTCAGCGGCGCACGTGCAATCCACAAAGCAGAGCAAAAAGCACCTGACCTTCATACCCTTTTGAAGGAGACGAGCGCAATAGCGTTCGAAGTGGACACGGCCAGTCTGGACCCGGAAATGGTCGGGCTGATCGCCCTCTTAATTGATCTGGCAGACGACTACGAACCGGATGCAGATTTTGAACCTGAGCTTGGTTCGGTCGAAGGGATCATGGGCCGTCAAGAGCGATGGGCCGATGGAAGCACCGATGATCGCGAGTTAGACGACGAGCGCGAGCCTGATGAAGACTTTGAACCGTCTCTCGGCTCTCTGAATATCAGAATGCGTTCGGAGTATTTCCAACCGAAAGGGCGGATTTATACGGCTGGCATTCTCACACCGGCGAGCCAGTCCCAAGCGAATTGGGCGGTCGGTACGTCTGACGATCTTGAATTTGATCCGCTCGATTATGGCGAGCACGATCCGGCGGACCTTGGCGAACTGCCTGAACACGGCTTCGCAAATCCCGACGATCCTTGCAGCGACGTTTTCGCAAAGGGAGGGCGCAATGTCTGAGGCCCTTTCCCTCCAATTCATCGAACACGCGACAGCAATGCAAACAGGGGCGCATGACGTAGCTTGCCCCCTCTGCGGACCTGATCGGAAATCGACTCATAATCGGGTACGGCGCGTTCTCCGGGTGTTCATCAAGCCTGACGGCTTCGTGACCTATACCTGCGCTCGGTGCGGCGCTGACGGCTATTTCCTGCCAGATGGGAAACGCGAAGTCAGAAAGCCTCACAACTCGCCTTCCATGTCGATAGTGACTCCTGATCACGACGCAAAGCAACGCAAGAAAGCCCGCTTCCTCTGGTCGCGTTCTGTCCCTGCTGAAGCGACGGTGATGCGGTATCTTCAACAGTCTCGCGGGTATGGCGGCGAGATTCCCTCAACGATCCGGTTCCTTCCGGGGCGATATGGGCACCACCCGGCAATGATCACGGCTTTCGGTATGGCTGAGGAAGTCGAATGCGGGCGGTATGAAATCCCACCTGGAAACGTTCAGGGCGTTCACCTGACTTTGCTCAAAGAGGACGGCAGCGGCAAGGCTGGCACGGATCGCGATAAACTAATGGTCGGTCCCTCAAAGGGCTTCCCGATCATGCTTGCGCCTCCCAACGACGGGCAGGGGCTAATCCTCTCCGAAGGCATTGAAAACGGGCTCTCAGCTCACGAGGCGACAGGCTTGGGGCTGTGGGTAGCAGGATCGGCGGGGCGGCTTGGATCGCTCGCCGCTTCTGTCCCTTCCTTCATTGAGAGCGTGACGATTGTGGCTGACGATGACCCGTCAGGCCGCAAAGGGGCAAGGGCGCTCGCCTTTGCCCTTACGGCGCGGAATATCGAAGTTCTGAGCACGGCTCCCATCGACGAAGAGGAGGCCGCTGCATGACCTTCGATCAAATTATCGAGTTGGCTTCGGCTGGTGATGGCACTGACGGCTGGGGTGCGCCGGTCAATACATGGACGGTGACGGATACGTTCCGGGCTCGAGTTATAACAGAAACGGGCGAGGAATTCGTCAACGGCGGACTATCGGACACGATGCGGAAAAGGATCGCGGTCGAGACTTACTATCGCACAGACATTAAATCCTCTGATCGGCTGATATGGCAGGGGGAGACATACGAAATCACCTCGTTAGTCACGCGTCCCCGACGTAACAGGCTGCATATCCAAGCCGTTTTCACGGAGGGCGTTGGATGACACTCGACGTGAACGACATTCACCGAACAAATGGGCTAGATGCAGTCAGAGACATTATGGACGGCGCTAGGCCGGTTCAGCCTCGCAAGCCGGAAAGGGCTGTGACGGCTTCCCCATTCATCGCGGTAGACCCTGCCAAGCTCCCAGCTCGGCAATGTCTCTATGGCCGGAACATTTTCCGCAAATACCTTCACGTCACTGTTGCGCCTGGGGGTGTCGGCAAGTCCAATCTGGCGATCGCTGAAAGCCTCGCAATGGTCGCTTGTCGAAACCTCTTAGGCCAGTGGGTGAAAGAGCCTCTGAACGTCTGGTACTTCAACCTTGAAGATCCACTCGATGAAATCCAGCGGCGCTATGCGGCGGCTATCCAGCACTACGGGCTGAAGCCTGAAGACCTCAAAGGCAAGCTCTACATCGATAGCGGGCGCGATCAGCGGCTTGTCATGGCTTCCATCGAAAAGAACCGGCCAGTCATCAACGAGGCCACGTCAAAAGCTATCCTCGCAGAGATGCGGGAGAAGAGAATCGACGTGGTGATTATCGACCCGTTCATCAGCTCTCACGCGGTCAACGAAAACGACAACGTTGGAATTGATATGGTCGCGAAGGAATGGGCGCGGATTGCCGATAAGGCCAATGCAGCGGTTCACCTGATACACCATACCCGCAAGGCTTCAGGCGATGCTGAAGTGAATGCCGAAAGCTCACGAGGTGGAAAGGCGCTCACGGATGCAGCCCGCGACGTTCGGACGATCAACCGAATGACAGAGGAACAGGGCGTAGAGGCTGGCGTGGATAATCACCGGCGCTTCTTTCGGGTTATCTCTGACAAGTGCAACCTAGCCCCGCCTGCTGAACGCTCTGACTGGTACTGTCTGGAAAGCGAGACGCTTGCCAATGGTGACAGTGTGGGCGTGGTTGTCCCTTGGTCATGGCCTAATCAATTTGATGAACTGACACCTGAGAGGGTGCTTGAAGTTCAGAAGGCTCTGGCCGGTCAACAGAAGCGCAAGGACGTGCGAGCGGACGATTGGGCGGGGGACACCATAGCAACGGTGTTTGGGCTCGATACTGACAACAAAGCGCACAAGGCAAAGATCAAAAAATGGATCGCTCACTGGCTCAAAGTCGGGGTGCTGACTGAGGCGACGATCAAGGACAACAAGGGCAAAGACCGCGCTATTCTCGACCGTGGAGAGTGGCAAGATGTGTAGCCTTCTCCAGTCTATAAATCGAAGTGCGGAAGAGTGCGGAAGTGGAGAAATCTATCTGTCCCGCACTCTCCAAACACAAGTGCGGACAAGTGCGGAAGTGGGGGTGACAGTCGTACCGCCCCAGTTGGATATCCCCTTTAGGGGATACCTACTGCGGGTGGGTAGACAAACCCACTTAACCGAAGTGCGCAAACTGGTCCCAATGCCCCGAATTCTGGTGTGGGGGGAAACCGTTGTATGGGGTTTCGCTTTCGCTCTCGCAGAAATGGGGAGGGCTTTCGGGTGAAGAACTCCACCAAGGCAATCAAATTCCTCGAAAGTCTGAAGATTCCAGAAGGGCCAAAAGCGGGCCAGGCGCTCAAGCTGGCACCGTTTCAGAAGCAATTCATTCGCGGCGCGATGGAGAAGGGAATCAATATCGCTTGCCTCAGCATTGGCCGGGGCAATGCGAAAACGGCGCTCTCTTCCGGGCTCGCCCTCGGTGATCTTCTCGGTGAGTGGGATAGCCAGCCCCGGCGCGAAATTATCATTGCGGCGAGAACTCGCGACCAAGGCCGGATCGCCTTCAATTTTGTCGTGGGATTTCTGGATAGCTTGTCAGATGAAATCCGTGAACAAATCACCGTTCGCAAATCTCCACGGCTGGAAATCGAATTTGATGGCGACGGCGGCGGCCACATCATTCGCGTGATCGCGGCAGACGGCAAGTCTGCACTCGGCACGGCTCCGACGCTCGTGATCATGGATGAACGCGGCCACTGGATGATCGAACAAGGTGACGCTCTTGAAGCGGCACTGATTTCCGGCCTGCACAAACGCGGCGGACGGGCTTTGATCATTTCCACGTCTGCGCCTGACGACACACACCCGTTTTCCAGATGGCTCGATGAACCGCAAGACGGTGTTTATATTCAGGAACACAGACCATCCAGCGGACTGCCTGCTGACGATCTGGAAAGTCTCGAACAAGCAAATCCCGGCGCAAAATGTGGGATCGGTGCGGACCTCAAAACGCTTGAACGAGAAGCGAAACGGGCGATTGCGCGGGGCGGTTCTGCCCTCACTTCCTTTCGGCTCTACAACCGGAATGAGCGCGTCTCAGATGCAAACCGCGACGTGGTTTTGACCGTCGATGAATGGCTTGCCTGCGAGGCTTCAAACCTTCCGCCGCGACAAGGCCAAGTCGTGATCGGTGTAGACCTCGGCGGCTCGGCCTCCATGTCAGCGGCGGCGTTTTACTGGCCTGAAACGGGCCGTCTCGAATGTGTCGGCACGTTCCCATCAAATCCCGGTTTACTGGATCGCGGCCAGCGCGACGGCGTGGGGGATCGCTATGTGGAGATGAACCGGCGCGGGGAACTTGGAACGCTCGGTGATCAGACTGTGCCGATTGCGGCATGGCTTAGCCACACCATGAACCATGTGGAAGGGCAGACGGTGGCGGCGATCATTGCCGACAGGTTCAAGCAAGCTGAATTAGGTGAGGCCATACAGGCGGCAGGCATTCGTTCTCCGGTGATCTGGCGCGGTACGGGCTGGCGTGATGGAAACGAAGACGTGGAACGCTTCCAGCGCGCCGCATATGACGGGCAAGTCATCTCGACGCCTTCACTTCTGCTCCGGTCAGCATTCGCGGACGCCGTTGTTCTTCGCGATCCTGCCAACAATGCCAAGCTCGCCAAGGGCCGTTCTCGGGGCCGGATTGATCCAGTGCAAGCCTCGGTGATCGCGGTCGCTGAAGGCGCTCGGATTATGGCGCGACCTCTTCACAAAGGGGGGCGCATGGCATGGGGCTGAAAACCTTCAAACGGTATTCCCGGCACATCACACGCGGGCCACGCTGGAAGGCGATAAGGGTCCAGGCGCTTCAGCGTGACGGCTGGAAATGCGTTCAATGCGGCGAAAAAGTCGGGCTGGAAATCGACCACATCAAGCCGGTGCGGGATCGTCCAGACCTCGCATGGTCTCTCGACAATCTTCAATCACTCTGCGGGCGTTGTCACGCTCGCAAAACACGAACCGAAGCGGGCCTGAAGCCCTTACCGCCAACGCGCCAAGCATGGCGGTCTCTACTCCAAAAAGGACTTTAAAAATGCTCAATTCGGTAAAAATCTCACATCGCCAATCAGAGATTCGGCAAAGCCTTGCCGCACTCGTTGGCAAGCCTGAACTCACTGACGACGAAACCCGTTCGATGGAAACACTCGACACGGAATATCGTCAGAACGAAACCAAATACCGTGCAGCGCTTATCGCGGAAGATGAAGAACGTCGCGATGCTGGAAAGGAACTCGAAACCCGCTCTGGCAATGAATGGGCTGAACTGGTCGGCAAGTTCGAAATGCGCCAAGTAGCGTTGGCGCTCGACGAAGGCCGCGCACTCGACGGTGCAACGGCTGAAATCGTGCAGGAACTTCGTTCAAAAGGCGGTTATCGCGGGATGCCAGTCCCTTGGCAGGCGCTTGAACTTCGTGCCGGCGAAACAGTCGCAAGCGGAACGCCTGACCCGTTGCAAACCCGGCCAATCATCGACCGGCTTTTCCCTGACTCGGTGGCGTCTCGCATGGGCGCTCAAATGATCAGCATTGATGCAGGCGCGACGGAATGGCCGGTTGTGACAAGCTCCGTGAGTGCCGGGTGGGCAAATGGTGAAACCGCCAACGTGCCTGGGCCTTCTGCCTTTGCAACTACTGACAAAGCTCTGAAGCCTGAACAGAACCTTGGTATTCAGATGAAGATTACCCGCAAAGCTCTGAAGCAATCCGGCGATGCTCTGGAACAGGCCGTGCGCCGCGATATGAACTCGGCAATCGGGCAGGCGATGGACGCGGCAATCTTTCTCGGTGCAGGTTCAAGCGGTGAACCGCTCGGTGTGATCACGGGTCAATCGACATATGGGATCACGGCAACCGACGCGGGCGCATTGGCAGACTGGGCGGCATTCCGGGCCGGAGTGGTTCGCTTCATGAGTGCGAATGCGGCGGGCTCGCCCAACTCGGTGCGGGCGCTGATCCGTCCTGAACTCTGGTCACTTCTCGATGACACCCTGATTTCAGGAACTGCGGTCAGTGAATGGGATCGGCTTGTGAAGCATATTCCGTCCGGAAATATTGCCATGAGCACAAATGCGCTTGCAGACCCTTCCGGCGATCCGTCTGAAACGCAAGTTCTCTTGACCACTTCAGCGGGCGGCGTTGCGCCGATCTTCGTGGGTGTCTGGGGCGGTGTGGATCTGATCCGCGACCCGTATTCGGACGCACAAAGCGGCGGGCTTCGGCTCACTGCCTTGACCACGGCTGACGTGACGGTGGCCCGACCGTCTCAACTCGAACTGATCACCGGCCTTGAACTGGAAGTGAGCGAATAATGCTCTGGGGCGTTGATCATGGCGCTTTAGAGGTGCGGGCAGAAGGCGGGGAAACTCGCCTTCGTGCCTCGTTTCCTTATGGCGTTGAGACCGAATTAGCAGAAGGCAGAAGCGAAGTTTTTGCTTCACGTGCATTTGCTGAACGGATCGAGCGCGGGGAGGAAATTCACCTTCTCTCCGGGCATGACTACAACAAGCCATTGGCAAGCCGATCAGCGGGAACGCTCGAATTGAGAGACACTGACACGGCGCTCGAAATTGAGGCCAGAATCCAAACCGGAACGAGTTGGGCGCGGGATTTCCTCGCGGCTCATGCTGCGGGCCTTATTCGCGGGCTATCTCCGGGATTCAGGGCAGCACGCGGCGGCGAGCGCATTGAACGGCGGAGCAATGGGCTTCTCCGAACGGTGACGAATGCGTCTCTGTTTGAACTCTCGGCAGTCACGCGGCCAGCCTACAGCCAAGCGCAAATTGAGGCGAGAAGCTGGGGGCTCACTACGAGTTCACGCAGTGAAGCGGCTTCGGTGTCACACCTCAAACGGTGGAGGCTCTGACATGGCGACAACGCTGAAACAACAAGAAGCCATACCGGCGAGTTATCCGGCTGTCACGCCTTACGAACACTGGTCTGATCCTAGCGGCCTGAATGGCTCTTTCGGTCACATTGAGAATATTGAACCGGGCGTCATTTGGCAGAGAATGGAAAGTTGGATCGCCTATCGATGGGGCGAACGTGCCGTGACGTGGACAGTGGAAGGCGGGGGCGAATGGCAAGCGCCGCTCTATCCGGCAACAATCACGACCTTTGAAATCTGGGAAAACGATGCCTGGGCCGAAGTCTCGCTAACGGCAGGGCCGTATGGCGGGCTCTGTACGACTGAAGGCGAAACCTACCGGATAACGGCGACGGTGGGCACAAGCGATGATCCACCCGCTGCGATTGTGGAGGCTTGGCGACGACTTCACGAATATTCTCGCGGCATTGCTGAACAATTCCACGACGAATTTGCAGACATCGAAAGTCATGGCCGTACGCGAATTGCAGCGTTCGCAGCCAAAGCAATTTCACTCAGCGGCGCGGCTGATCTGCTGAAACCATACAGGAGGCCGGGAAATGTGGCCATTTAGACGGAAAGAACAAAAGCGGTCTGCGGCTTCCGGCTTTACGGCGGAAATCATGGCGGCGCGAGAAAGTTACATTTCGGGCCGGTCGGGCATTGGCCAGCTCACTGCAACGGTGCAGAGTTGCGTTTCGCTCTGGGAAGGCGGTCTAAGCCTCGCAGATGTGAAGGGTACAGACTTTCTGGATCGTCGCTCGCTGGCGCTAACTGCACGGGCGCTAGCCTTGCGGGGCGAGGCGGTGTTTCTGATCAGGGATCGACTGATTCCATGCTCTGATTGGGATTTGAAAACCCGTGATGCTGAACCGCTTGCTTATCGGGTTTCAATTTCGGAATCCGGCGGTGGGAGAACCGAAACAGCCTTGGCAGGGGAAGTTTTGCACTTCCGAATCGGCTCTGACATTTCGGCACCATATTACGGGACGGCACCACTGAAGCGGGCGCAATTAACGGCTGGACTTTTACAGGCGGTCGAAACGGCTTTGTCTGAAGTATATGAGACCGCACCAATCGCCTCGCAGATTGTGCCCTTTCCAGAAGCACCTGAAACCGATCTGGAAAGCCTTGCGCGTGGTTTCAGAGGTAATCGCGGAAAAGTTCTCATTCGGGAATCAATGAATGTGACGGCGGCGGGCGGGCCGGGGCCAATGTCAGATTGGAAAAGCAATGACCTGACCCCTGATCTCAGCAAAGCCATGACTCGCGAAACGCTGAATGCGGCGCGTGATGCGATCTATCTTGCATTCGGTGTTTTGCCCGGATTGGCTAATGCGGCCACGACTGGGCCGATGGTGAGGGAAGCTCAAAGGCATGTGGCTCAGTGGCAATTACAGCCTATTGCCGCGATGATGGCAGAGGAAGCAAGCGCCAAGCTCGGCGGCTCTGTTACGATCGACACGCTGCGACCTCTGCAAGCCTTTGACGCGGGCGGAAGGGCCAGGGCGATCACGGCAATCGTCGGCGCGTTGGCGCAAGCGAAAGAGGCCGGAATTGATCCTGCAAAGGCGATGCAATTGGTCGACTGGGGGAATGAATATGAATGACGATGATGACATCGAAGTGCGGAGAATCTCTGAAGTTCGGACTTTTGTTTCCCGTACCGACCCGCCTGAAGCGGTGATTCGGATAGAGGCGAGCGGGCAAGAATTTTTTTTCAGTATTGCCTTATCTGAGTATTCGCGACTTGCGACGGATTTCGCGAATAATGCCCGTCTTTTCGGGAAAAAACATGCCGGAACAGCATGAGAGTGGTGAAAGTGTGAGTATCTCGCACTTATTCTTGACATGAAATGAGTGCGTGATACTCTCATATTATGAAGTCACGAATTTTCCTTCAAGAAGTCGAAAGAGCTACAGGCGTTCCCTATGCGTCCCTGAAGTTCTACGCGCGCGAACTCAAAGAAGCGGGACTTCTAACCTCTGGTCGTGGCGGTAGAGGAGCACCGGATATGACGCTTCTGGATGCCGCTCGAATGGTGATCGCATTACTGGCCACGGACAAACCTACAGGTTCGGCAGAAGTGGCGGAATATTTCTCGACAATGGTGCATCGGCCTGACGACGAGGTGAAAGTTCCTTCCTTCATGGAGCAAGGCAGGCCGTACCGCTTTGATGAAGCGTTGGCTCGTTTTCTGGAAGTTTGTATCGACAGTGAAGTTTGTGTTCACACTTTTATCGATCGCCAGCAGCAGATTGGATATTTCGAATACGAAGATCACAAGATATTTTTCGCGGACACCCAACGAGGCAAAGGCAGGACAGGGCCGCTCGAATGGAAGCCGTTGGGGCTTCGTCGCCTTGTGGGGCTAATTGCAATCGACGCTTCGAGCCTTGCGCTTCCATTTTTTATTGAACGCCGCGACGGGATTACTTGGCAGGGGCAATATGACTTCGACCCGGAAGGGTGGCCGACGAATCCGAACCACATCAATTACAGGGAGGAAGACGATGCCTAGACCGTCTCTCCCTAAAGCTGAAGACCTCGCAAAAATTTATCGTCTGCTAAAGGCTGAGGGCTGCACACGTCTCGATATTGAAACGCTTCCTGATGGGCGCGTGATGATTCGGGCCGGGGAAGATAAATCATCTGGAAAAGTGTCCCCTCTGGAAGAGTGGAGGCGCGGTCGTGAAACTTCCTAAAGGTATCCATCGCGTTCGACGTAAGCTGGCCAGCGGGAAATCCCGTTTTCACTTCTATTATGGGCGCGGCAAAGGCTCTCCGAAATTCTGGGAAGATGATCACCGGAATCCAACCGACCCGGACTTTCTGATTGCCTACGCTGAAATTGCCAAACGTCCTAAGCCTTCAGTCCTGACCTGTCCGGCGCTTGTTGAACTCTTTTTCGACAGCGCGGCCATGCCAAAAGGCGACCGTTCGAAACAGGATATCAAGAAATGGCTCCTCCGATGGGCCGCGCATTTTCACGACGCTCCGGCGGTGATCTGGGAAGAACGCGGCTCTCGCGGCGAAATGAACAAGTGGCGCACGAAGTGGAAGCACTCGCCCAAACAGCACGATATGGCCGGAACTCACGCGGTGCGGCTTCTGAATTGGGCAGTCGAAGAGGGCCACATTTCAGAGCACCACTGCGACAAGCTCAGACGGCTTTACGAAGTAGACCGCTCTGAAATCGTCTGGACGAGGGCTGACCGTGACGCCTTCAATGCCAAGGCTCCTGAGTGGGTAAGGCGCATTCTGACCGTCGCATGTGAAACCGGCCTTCGCCCTGGGGATCTGATAAAGCTCAACAGAGGCCAGATTGAAGAGACAGCAAGGGGCAGGCGGCTGCGGATTCGTAAGACGAACAAGCGCGGTCGATCGGCTCACATTCCAATCGATGGGGAACTTGCTGCGGTGATCGATCAGACGCCGCGTGACCGCTTTCTTATCCTCGCCAATGCGTCCGGCGGGCCGCTCACTGAACACCGCGCTTCTGAGGGTGTGAGGCAGTGGCGCGACAAGGCGGGATTATCTTCTGAACTGAGATTGCAGGATTGCCGGGGAACGGCGGCAACCATGCTCTTAAACGCTGGTCTGAGTTTGTCGGAAATTGCCGACTACATGGGCTGGTCTATCCGAACAGCCTCACAGGTGATCGAGCACTATGCTCGTGTTGCGCCTGATGAGACTGACGCCGTTCTCGTGAAGCTCTCGCAAGTTCGCGGGGACGAAAAGAGAACAAAACTGTAAACGCCGATGTAAACGGAGACGTAAGCGCAATGACTGATTTGCAAAAAATGAAGTCAAAACAATGGAGGCCCCGCCCGGACTCGAACCGGGGTACACGGATTTGCAATCCGCTGCGTCACCACTCCGCCACAGGGCCGGGAAGGGAAGAGGCTTAAATGAGCAAGAAGACCGTGAAGGTCAATGACAAAATGCACGTAAGTTCGCTTTTCTTTTTAGGAATGTGGAGGAGTGAGCCACATTGGCACATCGCCGACTCTTGCCGACTCGGACCGCTGTGATATGAGCAAACAATCGATGAAAGGTGTGACCCGTGGACCTGACTATTGCTCGCCGCAAAATGATTGATTCTCAAATTCGTCCGGATGATGTGACGGATGAACGCGTGATCGCCGCCTTTGAAACAATCCCGCGTGAAGTCTTCCTTCCGAAAGCGATGAGCGCGGTTGCCTATTCCGAGGTCGAGCTTGAGACTGTGACCGGCAATAAGCTCTGGCTGGCGCGGGATCTGTCCAAAATGCTTCAGGCGCTCGAGGTGAAATCAAGCGACCTGGCTCTGGTTATCGGCGCTGGTGAAGGGTATTCTGCGGCATTGCTGAATGAGCTGGCAGATACGGTCATTGCGCTCGAGGCGGAACAGGATGTGGCTGACAAGGCGATGTCGCTGATGTCAGATCTCGGTTCAGACCGCGTCGCGTGCGTCAGTGGTGAGCTGACAGCTGGGTTCCCGTCCGAGGGGCCTTATGATGTGATCCTGGTCAACGGACTCGTCGAATTCGTGCCGGATGCCTGGCTTGAGCAATTGTCTGTCGGGGGCCGTCTGGGCGTAGTCGTTGGAAACCAGCGAAAGGGCGAAGCACGCATCTACACACGAACGGCTGGATCGACGTCCTACCATGTGGAATATGATTGTGTGCCGCCTATGCTCAAAGGCGTTGCGCTTGAGAAGGGTTTCAGCTTCTGAGTTGCACACTCATTGCGGGAATTCGGAAACGATGTTTAATCTGACATCGAATGTTAAAACGTTTTTGCTTTGAATTGAATGAAGTTACCTTCGCTTTAACCATTGGTTATCCAAAGCAAAAAACTATAGCGCGAAGATCTGGTGGTCAGTTTGACCGACTCGCCTGATGTTTGTGTATCGCCTCTGATCGGGACAATGGAATATGGCAGCCGACGAAGCACAGCAAGAACCGACAATGGAAGAGATTTTGGCTTCCATTCGGAAAATCATCTCGGAAGATGATGAGACCGAACCTGATTCGTCAAACGAAGCGGCTGACGAGGAAGACATCCTCGATCTTGAGCCTATGGAAGATGATGCCTTTGAGCTCGACATGGACGTTGAGCCGGAGCCGGAACCTGCCCCGATGGAAGAGGCGCCTAAATTCAGAGAGCCTGACTTCGAGGATGAAGACATTGTGGCCGTCGAAGACGACCCGGAACCCTTTGAGCCAGAGCCACCAAAGCCTGCAGTGGCTCCTGCTGCGCCTAAGCCCGCGTTTGACGATGTTGACGACAAGCTGATTGAGGAAGCGGTTGCAGGCAGCGCGGCTGGTGCGTTTGGCAAGCTCATGGGAAGCATGTCTGTTTCCAGCGATTCCACGCTCGACTCGTTGGTTCGTGAATTGCTTCGTCCGATGCTGAAAGAATGGCTGAACGAACATCTTCAGTCCATTGTTGAAGCCAAGGTCGAAGAAGAAGTGAAACGTATCAGCCGAATGGCGCGCTAAACTTTCTTTCCCATCTCGATTTATCAGAATGAGCGCGTTAGGAGACTGACGCGCTTTTCGTTTATGTGGACCCAATGATCGATCAACACTTTAATCCCGCCGATGCCGAACAGAAAATCTATCAGCGATGGGAGGAGGCGGACGCTTTCAAGCCATCGATGGATACCAGTGCCGAGGCGTATTGCATCGTTATTCCGCCACCTAATGTGACTGGCGTGCTCCATATGGGCCATGCGTTGAATCACACGCTGCAGGATGTGCTGATCCGGTTTGAGCGCATGCGCGGGAAGAATGTGCTCTGGCAGCCAGGAACCGACCATGCAGGCATCGCCACGCAGATGGTTGTCGAACGGAAACTGGCCAAAGAGGGCAATCAGGATCGCCGCTCAATGGGGCGTGAGGCGTTCATTGAGAAGGTCTGGGAGTGGAAAGCTGAATCGGGCGGCAAGATCCTTGAACAGGATAAGCGCCTGGGGTCATCCTGTGACTGGTCACGCGAACGGTTCACCATGGATGACGGCCTGTCCAAAGCGGTCCTGAAAACCTTTATCGACCTTTATAATGAGGGGCTGATTTATCGCGATAAGCGGCTTGTAAACTGGGACCCGCATTTCCAGACCGCTATTTCCGATCTCGAGGTCGAAAACAAAGATGTCGACGGACATATGTGGCACTTCAAATACCCGCTCGCGGGTGGTGCGACCTACACTTATGTTGAGAAAGATGACGACGGAAACGTCACTTTCGAAGAAGAGCGCGATTACATCTCGATCGCGACGACCCGCCCCGAAACCATGCTTGGCGATGGTGCGGTTGCCGTTCATCCGGGCGATGCGCGATATGCGCCGATTGTCGGTAAGCTGTGTGAAATTCCGGTTGGACCTAAGGAAACACGCCGCCTGATTCCGATTATCACTGATGAGTATCCGGATCCGGAATTCGGGTCAGGTGCCGTGAAGATTACAGGCGCGCATGACTTCAACGATTATGGCGTCGCGAAGCGAAATAATATTCCGCTTTATGCGCTGATGGACGAAAAGGCGCGTATGCGGACGGACGGCCTGCCGTATCAGGACGCCGCGAAAGAAGCCCAGAAGCGAGCTGATCTCTGGATCGAAATGTTTGAGAGCAAGGGCAGTCGCTTTGATTCTCCGGCTGGTGAAGGTGCGCCGGAAGATGTCACTCAGATCAATCTGGTGCCCGATGAGTATCGTGGTCTCGACCGGTATGAGTGCCGCAAACAGATCGTTGATGCCATTACCGCTGAAGGCCTGGCGGTTATGGTCAGTGATGAGGAGGGCAATACAAAGCCACTCATCGAAAACAAGAAGATTATGCAGCCGTTTGGCGACCGTTCAGGTGTCGTGATCGAGCCAATGCTGACGGACCAATGGTATGTCGATGCGAAGACGCTGGCTGAGCCTGCCATCGACGCCGTTCGGAAGGGTGAAACGGATTTCGTGCCTGAAAACTGGGCGAAGACCTATTTCCAATGGCTTGAGAAGATCGAGCCCTGGTGTATCTCGCGCCAGCTTTGGTGGGGGCATCGGATTCCTGCCTGGTACGGGCCGGAGATTATTGACGGGGCGTGCGATCCTGATCCGGCGCAGAACAAGGAGATCTTTGTCGCCGAGACGACTGAAGACGCAAAAGCGCTGGCGGAAGCCTATTACAAGCCCTTGCTGGCCAAAGGGCAAAAGCTTCACTTCATTGATGGCAAGGAAGAGGCGCTGGCATATTCCGGATCAGACATAGTCATCTATCAGGATGATGATGTACTCGACACATGGTTCTCGTCGGCGCTGTGGCCGTATTCGACTCTGGGCTGGCCTGAGAAGACGCCAGAGCTGGGTGCGTTCTATCCGGGTGCGGTTCTGATCACAGCCTTTGACATCATCTTCTTCTGGGTCGCCCGAATGATGATGATGGGCATCAAGTTTCTGGATGAGATTCCTTTCAAGGACGTCTATATCCACGCGCTGGTTCTCGATGAGAACGGCAAGAAAATGTCGAAGTCGGAGGGCAATGTGCTCGACCCACTCGACATCATAGATGGGTGCGAGCTTCAGACGCTGATCGACAAGCGGCTGGGCGATTCCCGCACGTCGGATAAGAACAAGCTCAAACAGATCGAGCAGAAAACGAAGAACCAGTTCCCGGAGGGCATTCCGGCCTGCGGTGCGGACGCGCTTCGCTTTACGCTGGCGAGCCAGGCTGCACAGGGGCGGGATATCCGGCTCTCGATTGATCGGATCGTTGGGTATCGCAACTTTGGCACCAAGCTGTGGAACGCCGCACGCTTCTGCCAGATGAATGAATGTGTGTTGTGGGCGCCTGAGAGGTTCGACCCTGCGGCGCTGAAGCAACCCATCAACCAATGGATTGTCGGTGAGCTGGTTCAGACCATTGAAAAAGTGACTTCGTCGCTTGAGGGATATCGGTTCAACGATGCGGCAACGGCCTGCTACCGCTTCATCTGGAACATTTTCTGCGACTGGTATGTGGAGTTGATCAAGCCGCTTCTGAATGGCGATGACGACGAGGCGAAATCTGAAACGCGACAGACTGCAGCGTGGATTCTCGATGAAACGCTGAAAATGCTGCATCCTTTCATGCCGTTCATTACGGAAGAGCTATGGGAGCAATTGGCAGAGTTCGGGCCGGGGCGCTCCGGGCTGCTCATGCTTTCGGACTGGCCGACACATAGTATGGACCTTGTTAAGCCTGAGGCCGCTGAGGAAGTGGACTGGGTGATCGACTTCATTTCGGAGATTCGCGGCCTTCGTGGGGATCTCAATGTTCCGGCGGGCGCGAAGCTCAAGCTGGCCCTGATCGGTGCTGAGCAGAACATTGTTTTGCGAACTCAGGCCTATGAACCATTGATTGAGCGTCTGGCGCGGCTGGAAACAATTGCGTTCGAAAAGACTGCGCCTGCAGGCTCGGTTCAGCTTGTTCACGCAGGCACGCGTGCCGCATTGGTTGTGAGCGATGCGCTGGATATCGAAGCTGAGAAACTTCGCCTCTCCAAGGAAATTGCGAAAATCGACAAAGAAATCGAGACCATCATTAAAAAGCTGGGGAATGAGAAGTTTGTTTCTCGTGCACCAGCTGAAGTGGTTGAGGAACAAAAACAGCGCCTCGCAGACTATCTGGAATCCAAAGAGAAATTTTCCGGCGCTCTGGAAAGTTTTGAGGAAATGGGCGGCTAAATGCTGGAATAATTGCCGAAAGCAGGCCTGAGGGAGGCTTTTCGGCAATTTCTTTCTGGCTTTTGCGGGGCGGTGAATTTAGACCCAATCGTCTGATTACGGACCGATGACTATAGAGGTGAATGCAATGACCGATGCCAAATGGGATAAATCCAATCTTCCATCTCGTCATGTGACGGTCGGTCCGTCGCGTGCTCCGCATCGCTCATATTATTACGCCATGGGGCTCGGGACGCGTGATATTGCGAAGCCCTTTGTCGGCGTTGCCTCCTGCTGGAATGAAGCGGCGCCCTGTAACACGGCGCTGATGCGTCAGGCGCATGCTGTTTCAGATGGTGTAAAAGCCGGCGATGGCACGCCGCGCGAATTCTGTACCATCACGGTGACTGATGGCATTGCGATGGGACATGAAGGCATGCGCTCGTCTCTGGTGAGCCGTGATGTGATTGCCGACTCAGTTGAGCTGTCCATGCGGGGGCATTCCTATGATGCACTTGTCGGGCTTGCAGGCTGTGACAAATCCCTTCCGGGTATGATGATGGCTATGTTGCGTCTGAATGTGCCGAGCGTGTTTCTCTATGGCGGCTCGATCATGCCGGGTGATTTCGAAGGCAAAGACGTGACCGTTCTGGATGTGTTTGAAGCGGTCGGTGCGCACGCAGCTGGCAGCAATCAGATGACGGATGAGCGCCTCGAGAAGCTAGAGAAGGCGGCTTGCCCGGGTGATGGCGCCTGTGGCGGTCAGTTCACGGCGAACACCATGGCGTGTGTGTCTGAAGCGATCGGTCTTGCGCTGCCAAATTCGTGCGGGCTTCCGGCGCCATATCTCAATCGCGATGAGTATGCTGTCGCATCGGGTGAGGCTGTCATGGAGCTGATCCGGAAGAATATCCGGCCGCGTGACATTTGTACGGCTGAGGCTTTTGAAAACGCGGCCATCGTTGTTGCTGCGACAGGTGGCTCGACCAATGCAGCGCTTCACTTGCCGGCTATGGCGCATGAATGTGGGGTCGACTTCGATCTGTTCCGCATGGCCGAAATTTTCAAGAAGACGCCTTATCTGGCTGATCTGAAGCCGGGCGGAAATTATGTTGCTAAAGACATGGGCGAAGCGGGTGGTGTTCCTATGCTCATGAAAACACTCGCTGAAGGTGGTTTGTTGAATCTCGATTGTTTGACCGTTACCGGCAAGACCCTGGGCGACAATCTTGAAGAGGTCACATGGGATCCGAGCCAGAAAGTGATCTATCCGGTGTCCAATCCGATCACGCCGACGGGCGGTGTTGTGGGTCTGCGAGGTTCGCTCGCGCCTGACGGAGCGATTGTGAAGGTCGCAGGCCTCAAAAAGCTTCAATTCCGTGGTCCAGCCCGCGTGTTTGAAGGCGAACAGGCCTGTTTCGACGCGGTCGAGCGCCGCGAATATGAAGCCGGTGACGTTCTGATCATTCGTTATGAAGGATCAAAAGGTGGCCCTGGCATGCGCGAAATGCTGTCGACGACGGCTGCGATTTACGGACAGGAAATGGGCGACAAAGTTGCCCTGATTACGGACGGTCGTTTCTCCGGGGCGACGCGTGGCTTCTGTATTGGCCATGTCGGCCCTGAAGCGCAAGAAGGTGGTCCAATCGGTCTGGTTCAGGACGGCGATATGATTTCGATCGACGCCGAAGCGGGCACGATTGAGCTTGAAGTTTCAGACGAAGTGCTTGCAGAACGGCGCAAAGACTGGAAACCTCGGATCACCAATTATGGGTCGGGCGCGTTGTGGAAATATGCTCAGCTTGTCGGACCGGCATCCAAAGGCGCGGTGACGCATCCGGGATTTGAGGGCGAACGACACATCTATGCCGACATCTGACAAATCTTCCGGCTCGATCACGGACCGACTTCACAAGCTGCCTGACGAGTTTCGGCATTTTGAGCAGATTTATGAGCGGGAGATCAGACCCGTTCTGGTCGAGAAGGAAATTGATCGAAAAGCGGCCATGAACAAGGCCAAGAGCGTTGGCTTGATCGGTGTTGTCGCTGGTGTGCTGGTTGCGGTTGGTGGCTTCCTGCTGATGAAAACCTTCTTCGCGATCGTCATTGGTCTGGTCGTCGGAGGTGGAGCCATCATTTACGGCATGTCCGGCGTCAGCTATGTGATGAAGCATGCCAAAGAGCTGATGGTGACACCCGTCGCCGAGAAGTTCGGCCTGACCTATAATGAAGCGGCTTCACCTTTGGCCGAAGGTCATCTTAAGGATTGTCACACGCATAAAGTTGTCCCCGGCTGGGATCGGCGAACGCTTCAGGATGAGATGATCGGTGAACGCAATGGTCGCCGTTTCGAGTTCTTTGAGGCGCATCTGGAAGATAAGCGAACCACACGTGACAGCAATGGCCGGACCAGCACCACATGGGTGACCGTGTTTCGCGGGCAGTGCTGGGTGATCGACGCGCCCAAAGAGTTTCACGGTACGACACGGATTTCCCGCGATTCCGGCCTGTTCAATGCACTGGGTGGTTTGGGATCGAAATATAGCCGGGCTAAACTCGAAAGCCCGGATTTCGAGAAGGCCTTTGAGGTTTACACAACCGATCAGGTGGAATCCCGTTATCTTCTGACGCCTGAAGTCATGCAGTCTTTTCTGGATATCGAGCGCACCTTTAAAGGAAACAAGTTCAGAGCCACATTTCACGGCAATCGGGTTTATGCCGCGCTTGAGAACGGGAATATGTTTGAGCCGGGATCGATGTTCAGTTCGCTGGATGATCCTAATCGCGTGGCTGATATTCTCGAAGACATTGCGACTGTGTTCCATCTCGTCGATGTTCTGGGAAAAACCCAGCCATCGCCATAGTTTTTACGAAGTTTAAAGCGAGTCTTATTTGTTCAGGTACCAGTCATACCGTTTGAGGTATTCAAAGTATCAGACAGTATAGAGGATTTGTGTTCGATGAAATTCAGTGGACTTCTTGCATTTACGGCTTTGGTTTTCTCAGCAGCGCCAATGGCGCAGGCGAAGACAGCCGCAGAATGCCGGCAGATGGCTGTTAATCTGAATGCCGAAAAGCAGGCCTATATGGCAGACCATGCTGAGCTGAAAACGCTTCAGGAAGAAGCGGAGTTGGCTGGCATCGAATATGATGACGCAAAACAGACATCGACTTGGTCTGACGGCCATAAAGCCAAGTCAGACGCCATGCAGGCAAAATTCGAAGCCCTGAAGGAAGATGTGAACACGAAGAGCGAAGAGCTTGTGGCGATTCAGGCGCAGCTTAACCGTCAGATCACGCTCTTTAATCAGGCCTGTTCGACCTATCTGTCTCAAGACTAAAGTGTCCGATCACAGGCACATGGTCTGACGGCTTTTCGAGACCGCGCGCAGCCTTATAAATCTCTACCTTTTCGAGCAGATCGCTTGCCTCCGGGCTGAGCAGGAGATGGTCAATGCGGATGCCATGATCTTTCTGCCAGGCACCGCGTTGATAATCCCAGAACGTATAGCTGTGACTTCGGTTTTCGACCGTGGCGAAGGCTTCAGCGTATCCAATCCATTGCAATTGCTGAAAGGCCGCCCGGCTTTCGGGCTGAGCCAGCGCGTCATCTGCCCAGACTTTCGGGTCCCAGCAATCTTCGTCTGACGGGATGACGTTGTAATCGCCCGCGAGGATAACGGCCTCTTCGTGAGTCAGAAGGGTTTCAGCACGCGCCTTCAGATGCTGCATCCAGTTCAGCTTGTATTCAAACTTTTCCCCCGGAAATGGATTTCCGTTCGGAAGATAGATGCTGGCGACGCGGACCGGCGTTTCGCCACCTGTCAGGACTTCGATGTAACGGGATTGCTCGTCATCTTCATTGCCCGGAAAACCTCGAACAACATCTTCAATCGGCGTTTTGGACAGGATCGCGACGCCGTTATAGCTCTTCTGGCCGAAGACTTCTGCTTGATAACCAAGCTCTTCGATTTCCATATACGGGAAGCCGTCTGTCTCGCATTTGATTTCCTGCAGACAGATGACGTCACAATCGATTGTCTTCAGCACCTCAACCACAGTCGGCAGTCGGGCTTTGATCGAATTCACATTCCAGGTCGCTATTTTCATGAGAAAACTAGTCTCTGAATTCTGCAAATTCGTCCAGTGTGGCGCGGGGAGATTTTATCTGGTTCACGGGATGGTCCCAGTCCGGATATCCAAGGGCCATTCCGCAATAGACCATGTCGTTTGCATCCAGGTCGAAATGCTCCTTTAAGGACGGGCGTAAGATACCCCAGCACTCCTGCATACAGGAGCCAAGGCCCAGTTCGGTCGCGACGAGGGCGATGGACTGCATAAACATTCCGGTGTGTGCCCATTGGCCATGCGCCATGCGCTCATCCAGAATGAAAAACAGGCCGACCGGTGCACCAAAGAACTGATAATTGCGGGCAAACCATTGTCGCCGCGCGGCTTTGTCTTCGCGCGGGATGTCCAGTGCGCCATACATGACTTCGCCGATCTCACGACGTCGTTCTGTGAACGGTGCCCAGAGGTTTGGCGGGTAGACTGGGCGATCTGTTGGCTCGCCCATCGGGTTTTCCGACAAACGGCCCTGCGCGAGATTGATCACGTCATCCCGGGCCGTCCCGGTGACGCAGATGACCTTCCAAGGCTGGAGATTGCCTCCAGACGGCGCTTGCTGTGCCGTTTCGAGCAGCGTTTCGAGGACGTCCTTCGGGACGGGTTTGTCGAGAAAGGCGCGAATTGATTTTCGCGCGGCCAGGGCGTCAGAGACGGTCATTTCGCCGGATGTCAAATCGAAAAGCTCGTGCCGCAACCGCATGATGCTGTCGCATTCGGGTTGTGGATTTTGAACGCCGCGCCGATCAGCTCATCGACAAAATCGATTTCGGAGCCTTCCAGAAAGGGCAGGCTCATGGAATCAATCGCGACCCGCGCGCCGTCGCGTTCAATGACGATATCTTCGTCGTCGACGGACTTTCCGAAATCAAACTTGTAGGAAAAGCCAGAGCATCCGCCGCCTTCGACAGACACTCTCAGAAAATCTGCATCGACCTGATTGGCAAGAATCGCGTTAATCCGCTTCGCAGCACTGGCCGAAAGCGTAACTGATTGGGTCATTCTATGGCCTTTCTTCTCTGCGCTTAGAGATAATGGCACTCGTCCGTTTGAAAAAGGGACAACATGACAGAAGTTCTGATCCCGCGCCGGGTTGATTATGCAAGCGACCCGGCAAGAAGCCAGGGGCGCTTTGTAGATGAGCCGGATTCGCCCACACGCACGCCGTTCCAGCGGGACCGTGACCGGATTATTCACGCGAGTGCTTTCCGGCGTCTTAAAATGAAAACTCAGGTTTTTGTCGCGCATGAAGGCGACCATTTCCGAACGCGGCTGACGCATTCTCTCGAAGTAGCGCAGATCGCGCGATCTGTCGCGCGGACGCTCGGGTTGGATGAAGATCTGGCCGAAGCGCTGGCATTGGCACATGATCTGGGACATCCGCCCTTCGGGCATGCCGGTGAAGATGAGCTGGACCTGTGTATGGAGGAATTTGGCGGGTTTGATCACAATGCGCAGACCCTGCGCGTCGTCACGCGTCTCGAGCAGCGTTATCCGACTTTTGATGGGCTGAATCTCTGTTTTGAGACACTGGAAGGTCTGGTGAAGCATAACGGTCCGCTGCTGTCGGAGACTAAACGCTTTTCGGATCTGCCTCAGGCGTTCAGAGACTTTCCCCATCTGGAAGCGCTGGAACTAGACAGTTATGCCGGTCCGGAGGCGCAGGTGGCCGCGCTGTCAGATGATATCGCCTATAACAATCATGATATTGATGATGGGCTGTCAGCCGGATTGTTTTCCATTGAAGATATCAAAGATGTGCCGTTGGTCGGCCGCGTGTTTACGCAGGTGCAGAAGGATTATCCATTGCTGGAGCGCGAGCGGGTGATTGCAGAAGCCGTGCGACGGCTGATCGGGATCTGGATCAATGACCTGACCTCGGAATCCAGTCATCGCGCGAACCGTCTGAAACCAAAATCCGTTGAGGATGTCCGCGCCTTGCGCGAGCCGCTGATCGCCTTTTCAGATCAGCTTGCCGATGAGATCAAAGAGTTGCGCCGTTTCCTGATGGAGCGGATGTATCGCCATTACAAGGTTAACCGGAAGCGCAGTCAGGCAAAGCGTATACTGAAAGAACTCTTTGCATTGTTCCTGAATGAGCCTGATACTTTGCCTCCACCCTGGTCGGAACAGGCCCAACAGGCCCCCAGGGATGGGCGTGCGCGTCTGATCTGCGATTATATTGCAGGCATGACGGATAACTTCGCAATCCAGGAGCACCGACGATTATTCAACCTTGATGCCATGATCTGAAAGATCGTTAGCGTCGCGTTAACAATCATTATGACATTCTTAATGCGAACAGAAGGAATCGCATCATGTCTGAGGCATATGAAAGTGATGGCGCACCAAAAGAGCGCTCGACCTATTCCGCTTTTGGCGACGAATATCGGGGCTTTGATGCGCGTGATGAGGATGGTGGCAGCAAGGGCGCATTAGTCCTGGCGCTTGCAGCTGGCGTTGTTCTGGTTTTTGGGACGGTCGTCTGGAACGCGTACCGTCAGGGCACCAAGGCAAGTCCGGAAGACGCCCCCGTGTTTGCGGCTGATGACACGCCTTACAAGCACCGACCACAGACTGCGAAGGCCAGCGAGCCTCAGTCCAAGGAGCGCATGTTTGAAGAAGGCAAGGCCCCAGACGAGAAGCTGATTCCGGCATCGGCCAGTACGCCTGATGGCAAGCCGCGGGATCTGCGTCCGGAAGCCGTCGTGCGACAAGATCCGCCTGAAAACACAGAGCGACGGGTTGCGGAAGCGCGCCCGACCCCGCCGATCGTGCGAGAAGAGCCAAAACCAACGCCGACGCCGACTGTCAGTCAGCCGCGTGAGCTACCACCTGCGGCGCCACAGACCGTGACGGGTCGGTTTGATCAGTCTGGCGACTATCTGGTTCAGGTGATGGCGCTTCGTGATCTGAACGCCACTCAGCGTGCATGGCTGCAGCTCAGCGAAGCATATTCGGATTTATTTTCCGGAGCTGAAATGGATATCCAGCGCGCGGACCTTGGTGCGAAAGGTATATTCTTTCGGCTGCGCGCATCTGCGTTTTCGACACGGGAAGACGCTGATGATTTTTGCTCCAAACTGAAGGGTCGCGGGCAATCCTGTATGGTTGTGGCGAGGTCTTAAAACATGAAGGCGTGTATTCTCAGCGTTTCAGGCCCCGATCTTACCGCTGAGGAAGCGGCGTTTTTGTCTGAAGCAAAGCCTTGGGCGATTATCGTCATGGGGCGGAGTTGTGTCTCAAAGGTTCAGCTGAAGAAGCTCGTCGAAGATATCTGGGAGGCCATTGGCCGCAAATGTCTGATCTTTATTGACCAGGAGGGCGGGCGTGTTGCCCGGCTGAAAGCCCCGGAATGGCCGGTGTTTCCACCAGCTGACACGTACCACAAACTCTATCAGGCCGATCAGGACACAGGCATTGAAGCCTGCCGTCTCGGTCATACGCTGATGGGGTTGGAGCTATCGTCGCTGGGCATTCATGCGGATTGTTCTCCGGTGGTGGATCTCACTATTCCAGGCGCGCATGACATCATCGGTGATCGCGCGTTTGGCGCGGATGCCGAAACCGTGGGGATTCTGACGAATGCAGCGCTTGAGGGCCTGACGGACGCAGGCGTGGCCGGTGTTATCAAGCATATTCCGGGACATGGTCGCGCGAAAGCGGACAGCCATGAGGAATTGCCGGTTGTAGCGGATGGTGAAGCTGAGCTGGCAGAGGACTTGCAGGCCTTTGGGGCAATCAAACAGGCTCCGATGGCAATGACCGCGCATATATTGTACCCAGCTTTTGACACCAAAGAGCCCGCCACGACGTCGGAATACGTGATTTCGCATGTCATTCGGGAGAGAATCGGCTTTGATGGTCTCTTGATGAGCGATGATTTGGGGATGAAGGCTCTTGGTGGGCCATTGTCGGAGCGGGCACAGCGCGCACTCAAGGCAGGCTGTGACGTCGTTCTGCATTGTGCCGGTTTCGAAAAAGACCGGTCTGTCATCCTCGATGAAATGATCGAAGTGGCGAATGCCACGCCTGAATTGACCGGTAAGGCGCTGGAACGCGCTCTGAGCGCTGAGAAAGCGAGCACGCACCGGAAAGAGTTCGATGTGGCAGCGATGCAGTCACGTTATGATGAGTTGATGTCGCAGGAGAGAGTGAACGTCTGATGGCCGCTGATGGGCTGATAACAGGTACCGGAAAGTTGGATTCGTCCGAATTCGACATCGATCAGGCTGAAGCCTTTCTGGTCGATGTTGATGGGTTTGAGGGACCGCTTCACCTGTTGCTTGCCATGGCCCGCCGTCAGAAAGTCGACATGCGTCGCGTGTCCATTCTCGAACTTGCTGAGCAATATCTGGTTTTCATTTCCGATGCGCGCGACAAGCGTATTGATCTCGCCGCAGACTATCTGCTCATGGCGGCGTGGCTGGCCTTTCTCAAATCGCGCCTTTTGCTGCCCAAGCCTGAGAAAGCGGACAAGGACGATGTCTCTGCTGATGATCTCGCTGCGCGTCTGGCGTTTCGGCTGCAGCGTCTGGATGCTATGCGCGAAGGGGCTGAATCCCTGATGGCGGGTGATCTGCTGGGGCGTGATGTTTTTGTCCGCGGCGAGCCAGAAAAACCAGTTGTCATCAAGCGTCCACAATACACAACGCGTCTGATTGATCTGATGGCGGCATTTTCGAAGATCCAGTCGCGAAAGACGCGCGAAAAGCCACATGAAGTGGTCAAACAGTATGTGTTGCCGCTGGAAAATGCACGGCTGACGATTGAAAAGGTATTACCTACGTTTGGGGATCGCTGGGCCAGCCTGAATGAGGTCGCGGAACAGAATCCGGCGGATATGGAGCAGGAGCTACCGACCAAGTGTAAGCTTGCGAGTATTTTTGCCGCTTCACTTGATCTAACAAAGGCCAGGAAGATTGATTTACGTCAGGATGGATACCGCATGCCGGTCTTCGTTCGTCAGATGGCGGAAAGTGATGGAGAAAGCCAGAATGGCTTCGAAAACTGAGGCTGAACGGCTGGAGGATATCCGATCAGCCGTCCAGCAGATGAGCTTTGTTTATAAAGGGCAGGAAAAGCGCGTTGAGGAAGGCCCGGCCGTCTCCACGCCGAAGCTGGAAACCGAAGCCGAAGCCCTGAGACGTGCAGAGGCAGTTCTGTTCGCGGCTGGAGAGCCCATGTCAGCGGAAGAAGTCGCGGCGTCTATGCCCTCAGGTGTCGATGCGTCCGAGATTCTCATGACGCTTCAGGAAGGCTATGCCAGCCGGGGCGTGAATCTTGTCGAAGTGGGAGGCCGGTGGCGCTTTCAGACTGCGCGGGATTTGTCATTCCTGTTTACGGAGTATCGCGAGGAAGACCGCAAACTTTCCGCTGCGGCGCTCGAAACTATGGCGATCATTGCATATTGCCAGCCCGTGACGCGCGCAGAAATCGAGGAAGTCCGCGGGGTCGCGGTCTCAAAAGGGACGCTGGATATTCTGCTTGAGTGCGGATGGGTGCGCCTGCGCGGTCGTCGAAGAACGCCCGGGCGGCCTGTCACCTATGGCACAACTGACGAATTTCTGGAGCATTTCGGTCTCGACAGCCTGGATACATTGCCCGGCAAGTCCGAATTTCAGGCGGCAGGTTTGTTGGAGAGCGGACTGCCTGTTGGCTTCGAAATGCCGAAACCTTCGCAATCTGATGATGATCTGGATGATATCTCAACAGAAGTTGATGATGAATCTGCTTCTTTTCACACAGATTATCTGGAAGAAGACGAGAGCTGACATCCTTTCCATTGTCGTGTCGGTTGTTCCTGCTTATTCTAAGGGGATGTAAAGGAGTGCTCTTATGAGTCCAGGATTATGGCAGCTATTGCTCGTGGTCGTTGTCGCGTTGCTTCTCTTTGGCGGCCGCGGAAAAATTTCTTCGATCATGGGTGACATGGCGAAAGGCATTCGGAGTTTTCGGTCCGGGTTGAAAGACGATGAAGAGGAAGAGGATAAAAAATCTCCTGAACCTCTCAACGTGACACCCGAAAAAGATAAAGTCTGAGTTCAGGCTTTAATTTCTGATGCTTCCTCAGTTCGGTATCTCCGAATTTCTTTTGATCGCTATTCTGGCGCTGATCGTGGTGGGTCCCAAGGACCTGCCATTGATGATGCGTCGGCTCGGGCAATGGGTCGGGCAGGCCAAACGCATGGCGAATGAGTTTCGCGGTGCGTTTGATGATATTGCACGGCAGGCAGAGCTCGATGAGCTTCGGAAGGAAATCGAGGATCTGAAAAAGAACAACTCGGTTGAACAGGCAATGGCTGAACTGAAAGAGACTGAAGATCAGATCAATGCGTCTGTTCTGAAGGAAGAAGCCAGCCAGAAAAAAGACACCAGCGCCGCATCCAAGGCAGAACCTAAAGAAGAATCGACGGGGACGGATTCGTCTGGGTCGGATGAGGATACATCTGACAAAAAGCCCGTCATGACCAGTGAGCCAAACGGTGAGCGATAACTCCTCCGGAACAACTGTCGACGATGATGAAGTCGAGGGCTCGAGTGCGCCGCTGCTCGAGCATCTGACGGAGCTTCGCGCGCGCCTTATCTGGGGGATTGCGTCACTGCTGGTCGCGGCGATTGTGTGTTTTCTTTTTGCTCAGCCGATTTACAATTTTCTGCTCCGGCCACTCGTTCATGTGGCTGAAGTCTCGCGCGGCGATACCGACTTCAATCTGATCTATACCGGTCCGATGGAAGTCTTTTTCGCACAGCTGAAGCTTTCCCTGTTTGCCGGTGTGTTTCTGGCCTTCCCATTCATCGCCTGGCAGATTTATGCCTTTGTGGCGCCGGGTCTCTATAAGAATGAACGTGGGGCATTCCTGCCGTTTCTGGTGGCGGCGCCTATGCTGTTCGTCATCGGCGGGACGTTTGTGTATCTCGTCATGTTGCCACTGATCGCGAATTTTTCTCTGAGTTTCGAGCAGGCTGGTGGAAATGGTATCGCGGAGATTGAATCGCAAATCCGGGTATCTGAGTATCTGTCACTCGTGATGGCGCTGATGCTGGCTTTTGGCCTCTCATTTCAGCTGCCTGTGATTGTGAGTCTGTTAGGCAAGGCCGATCTGATCTCGTCCGGGACGCTGAAAACAGGACGCAAGTATGCGCTGGTTGGTATTCTGGCTTTTGCCGCGTTTTTTACGCCTCCGGATATCATTTCCCAGATCATGTTGGCTGTGCCGGTGATGATTTTGTACGAAATTTCGATCTGGTGTGTCGTGCTGATTGAGCGCGCGCGTCTACGCGAAGAAGAAGAGCGTGACGCTGCGGAGTAGATTTCTTGCGCGCATCTGATTAAGCAGGCGCCACACAGAGTCTCTTTCTGCACACAGGTTTTGATCCATGCATGACATCCGTCTGATCCGCGAGGAACCGGATAAGTTTGATGAAGCGCTGCAGCGCCGTTTCTATCCGTTGCCAGAAGGCGGCGGGACCTGGTCCGCCGTTGTTCTGGATCTCGACGCGAAGGTTCGCGACGCTGTGGGCAGGAAACAGGAAGCCGAGCAGACCCGTAATCAGTCTTCGAAACTGATTGGCAAGGCGAAAGCCAGTGGAGATGAGGCCGAAGCTCAGAGGCTGATGGCAGCCGTTGCTGAGGCGAAAGCGACCATCGAAGCGGCCGGTGAAGAAGAAGCTGACGCGCAAGCTACGCGTGATGATCTGCTCGCGCGTTTCCCGAATGCACCTTATGACGACGTTCCACTCGGCGAAGGCGAAGCCGAGAATGTTGAAATCCGTCGCTGGGGTGACCCTGTAGAGCTTGGCTTTGAGGCAAAATCTCATGATGTCCTCGGCGAGAGCCTTTCGGTGGGTAATGCCGGGGCGCAAATGGATTTCGAAGCAGCTGTGGCGATGTCCGGATCGCGATTTGTGGCGCTGAAAGGCCCGCTGGCGCGACTCGAACGGGCGCTGTCTGCCTTTATGCTTGACCTACAGACCCAGGAACATGGCTACACGGAAGTCAGCCCGCCTTTGCTTGTTCAGGACCGTGCTCTGTTCGGAACAGGACAATTACCAAAGTTTGGTGAGGAATTGTTTCTCACCACGGCCGGGCATTATCTGATCCCGACGGCTGAGGTTTCGCTGACCAATCTCGTACGCGAGACGATTCTGGATGAAACACAGCTGCCTTTGCGGATGACGGCTCACACGCCATGTTTCCGGTCAGAGGCTGGGAGCGCCGGTCGGGACACCAAAGGCATGATCCGCCTTCATCAGTTCAACAAGGTTGAATTGGTCTCGATCACACGTCCTGAGGAAAGCGACGATGAACTCGAGCGCATGACAGGCTGCGCCGAAACCGTGCTTCAAAAGCTTGGTCTTGCCTATCGCGTGATGAAGCTTTCGTCTGGTGATATGGGTGCCGGGGCGCGCAGGACTTATGATCTGGAAGTCTGGCTTCCGAGCCAGAACACCTATCGTGAAATTTCTTCGTGCTCGACCTGTGGTGATTTCCAGGCGCGCCGGATGGATGCCAAATTCCGACGCAAAGATGCGAAAAAGCCTGAGTTTGTTCACACGCTGAACGGATCGGGTCTGGCGGTCGGCAGAACGCTGGTCGCTGTGATCGAGAATTATCAGCTCGAGAATGGTGACATTGCGATCCCTGAGGTTCTGCAGCCTTACATGGGCGGATCAGATAAGATCACGACGGTAAGCTGATGCGGATTCTTCTGACGAATGATGACGGCATTCATGCCGAAGGTCTCGACGTGCTCGAGGATATCGCACGGCACTTTTCAGACGATATCTGGGTTATCGCGCCTGAGGTTGAGCAGTCGGGAAAGTCGCGGGCTGTGACGCTGACCGAACCGGTGCGGGTGCGTCAGATGGACGAAAAGAAGTTCGCTGTGCGCGGGACGCCGACAGACTGTGTGATGATCGCGGTTCTGGAGCTGATGAAAGACAATCTGCCCGATCTTGTGCTGTCTGGCGTCAATCGTGGTCAGAACATCGCCGAAGACACAACTTATTCGGGAACGGTTGCAGGCGCCATGTGCGGCATGCAGCATGGCGTGCGCTCAATTGCGCTAAGCCAATCTCGTGGGTTTCAATTTCCCGGTTCTCTGCCTTGGGATACCGCGCGACATTGGGGCAAGAAAGTTCTGGGACCGCTTCTGGAGACGAGCTGGCCGGACGATGTGATTATGAATGTCAATTTTCCGGACCGGGCGATTGATGAGGTGACCGGGGTTGAGGTCACGCGCCAGGGCTTTCGGGATGAAAATATCATCCGGGCTGAACAGCGCGAAGACCTGCGAGGGGACACCTATTTCTGGATCGGCTATCGTGGAAAGCTGTCTGACCCGCCACAAGGCACTGATCTGAAGGCGATTTATGAGGGCAGGGTGTCGGTGAGTCCGTTACATGTAGACCTGACCCATGAAGACACATTACAGTCATTCAAATCTGACCTGGCTGGTGTGTGGGAGAAATGATTGAGCTCAGAGAATGAGGAACGCGATCCGTTTCAGATGATGCGGCTCATTCTTGAGCTGCGTCAGACGGGAATCACGGATACATTTCTTCTGAATGCGATTGAGAGTCTTCCTCGTCACGAGTTCATCCCGGAAGAATTGGGAGAGTTCGCCTATGATGACGTGGCGCTGCCAATTGCCTGTGGACAGACTATAACGCGCCCATCGACTGTTGCGGGCATGGTCTACGCACTCGAGCTTGGCGAAATGAGGGCGTATACGGTTCTCGAAATCGGGACCGGAAGTGGATTTCTGACCGCCCTGACATCCAAGCTCGCCAGACGGGTTTACACGGTTGATCGATATCGGACGCTGATCGAAAGCGCGCGTCAAAGGTTCGAAGCCTTGAGGATCACCAACATCGTTTCACAATGCTCGGATGGAGCGCTTGGTTGGAGCGCGACAGCGCCATTCGACCGGATCGTTTCAACCTGCGCAGTCGAGACGATACCTAAAGTCTGGCTGGATCAGCTGAAGCCAGATGGAATCATGGTGATTCCGGTGGGGACGAATGAGGATCAGTTCGTCAAAAAAATCATCAAAAAGGCCGATGGATCCCTGCAGGAAGAGAGCCTGGCTCCTTCGAAGTTTCTGCATCTTGCCGATGGTGTTGCAAAAGAACTCTAATTTCCTTTGCAAGCTTGTTTGCAAAGTGTTCGTCTCCCAAGTATAGCTCCGCGTTCAAACTCTTGGAAACGGG
Source organism: Ponticaulis sp. (assembly GCA_002692725.1). Taxonomy (GTDB): domain Bacteria; phylum Pseudomonadota; class Alphaproteobacteria; order Caulobacterales; family Hyphomonadaceae; genus Ponticaulis. The sequence continues at coordinate 30,716 of NZLU01000046.1, forward strand.
CTTCAAATGCAAGAATCTATGTTGATCACCGCTGCGGCGGCTGGCGGTTCAAACATCATCACCGGTCTCATCCTGCCGTTTGGTGCGATGGCCGCGATTATGTATTTCCTTCTCATCCGCCCTCAGCAGCAACAGCGGAAACGTCACCGCGAAATGCTGGAAAACCTCAAGAAGAACGACATGGTCGTTACCTCTGGCGGTTTGCTCGGCAAAGTGACCCAATTGGGCGACGATGAAGTGCGTCTCAATCTCGGCGACACTGAGGTGCGAATTCTGCGGTCCATGGTTGTGGATGTCCGCAACAAAGATGGTTCTGTGAAGACTGAAGAGAAAAAATCCTAAGGGCGAACCATGCTACAGTTTCCGGCCTGGAAAGTTGCGCTCATTGCGATCACCATTCTTTGGGGCGCAATGCTCGCCTTGCCAAATATGCTGTCTGAGGGCCAACGGGAGATGATCCCAGGCCCTTTACCGAGTTCCCCTGCGAAACTCGGGCTTGATCTCCAGGGCGGTGTTTCGCTGCTATTGTCGGTCGACTCCGACAAGTCAGTGAACAAACAGCTGAATGATCTCTTGCGGGATGTCCGGTCACGTCTTCAATCGACACGGGGCGACGATCGTATCGCTTATTCCGGGCTCCGCGTGGAATCAAATGCAGTCCGCTTCAAGCCTCGCGCTCAGGATATGATCGATCCGGCCGTTGAGCTTCTTTGCGGTCTGAACACCACATTGGGCGGGCCGCTGGCATCCCCGTCGATCCGGGTCGCGCAGATCGCTGGCGGCGAAGTTGAAGTTCGCTTCACGCCACAGCGCATTGAAACAATCCGGAATGACGCAACACGGCAGACCATTGCCAAGCTCGGACCTCGCCTTGACCCGAACGGGATTGGCGAGATATCGGTCCAGGCCCAGGGCGAAACGGATATTATTGTGGAAGCGCCGGGTGAGAGTGATCCGGAGCGGCTCAAGCGTATTATCGAGCAGCCGGGTGAGCTGACCTTCAATCTGGTTGAAGACAATCCGACCATCGTGAATGAGGCCTTCCGGACGGGACGTGTCCGGGCGGGTTATCAGATGATCGATTCGGTGACTGGTGAGCAGCTTCTTGTCGAAGCGAACCCGATCATTGAAGGCGATATGGTGCGCTCAGCAAGCCAAGGGTTCCACCCTGAGAACAACACACCGATTGTCAATTTTACCTTCAACACGCGCGGCGCGAAGCTTTTCGGTGATGCGACGGCCGCCAACCGGGGTAAGCGATTTGCCATCATTCTGGATGGTGTGTCTCAGTCTGCGCCACGAATTAATGCGGCGATTCTGGGTGGCTCGGGTTTCATTGAGGGTAGCTTTACGGTCGACTCTGCCAAAGAACTCGCAACCATTATTCAGGCCGGTGCTCTGCCTGCCGATGTGAGGGTTGAATCTGAACGTCTGGTTGGTCCGACATTGGGTCAGGACTCGATTGAAGCCGGTACGATGGCCTCGTTGATTGGTCTGGTCCTTGTCGCGATCTTCATGGTGATCGCTTATGGATTGTTCGGTGGTTTTGCCGTCGGCTCATTGTTCGCTAACATCATTCTGATCTTCGGGTTATTGTCCGGCCTGGGGGCAACGCTGACACTGCCGGGTATTGCCGGTATCATCCTGACCATTGGTATGGCGGTCGATGCGAACGTCCTTGTGTTCGAGCGGATCCGTGAGGAGCAGAAAAACGGTCGTTCGCCGCTTTCTGCGGTCGAGTCCGGCTATAAACAGGCCTTTTCGACCATTCTTGACGCGAATATTACGACACTGCTGGCAGCGATCACGTTGTATCTGTTGGGATCGGGGCCAGTGAAGGGGTTTGCCGTCACGCTTGCGATCGGTATCTTCACCTCTGTTTTCACGGCCTTCGTTGTGACGCGTTGGTTCACGGTTAGCTGGTTGCGCATGGCGCGGCCAAAGAAACTGCCGATCTAGGAGACCCTGCTATGCTTATCAAACGTCTTCCGGTCGAGACCAAAGTCAATTTCATGTCCGTGCGATATTTCGCCTTCGCACTCTCTGCGATTGCGCTTGTGGCGTCGATTGTTCTTGTCCCGCTTAAAGGGCTTAATTTCGGTATCGACTTTGCCGGCGGCCTGTTGGTGGAAATCACTCAGCCAGAGGGCGTCGAGGTTGGTGATGTTAGGGATTTGGCGACCGAGATTGGTCTGGAGGGGGTACAGGCAACGTCTGCCTCAAGTACCGGCACCGAACGACACGAAACCTTCGTGATCCGGGCGTCACTGCCCGAAGTGGAAGAAGTTGCCGAAGGAACTGCTGAAGAGGCTGAGTCTGATGGTGCAGTCGTCGACATGGACGAGACGCAGCGCCTGATTGAAGCGCTTGAAGCCGCCTATCCGATCGGTGATGCTGAGGATCCGAACTGGGAAATTCTGCGTCGTGAGACAGTCGGGCCGAAAGTGTCTGGAGAACTCCTGAGAAATGGTGTTCTGGCGCTGGTTGTCTCGCTTGTCTTCATGCTGAGCTATATCTGGTTCCGCTTCCAGGCTGTGTTTTCAATTGGGGCCGTGATGGCGCTGGTTCATGACGTGGTTCTGACCATCGGTGTTTTCTCACTTCTGCAAATTACATTCGATCTGACGACCATCGCTGCGCTTCTGACGATTATCGGTTACTCAATGAACGACACGGTTGTTGTGTATGACCGCGTTCGTGAGGAATTGCGCCGGTATAAGAAGATGAAGCTGGTTGATGTCATCAATCTGTCGCTGAACCGGACACTTACGCGGACGACTCTGACGTCTGGCACCACATTGCTGGCTCTGATCTCGATCTACGTTCTGGGTGGTGAAGTCCTACGCGGGTTCTCATTCGCACTGATCTGGGGTGTGATTATCGGTACTTACTCGTCGATCTTCATCGCGTCTGCGCTCCTGCTCCACACAGGACTGAAAAGAGAGCCGGATAAGGTGAAAAGCGCGGAAGAAGCGTTCAGTTAATCTCAACTCTCATCGTCATGATGCAAAACATTAGAAAACCCCGGCAATCGCTTGCCGGGGTTTGGATTTTTGTCGCTGTGTGTGCGACTTAAGAGGCGTCTGTGAGGTTCTGGTTTGCGAAATCCCAGTTCACGAGCTCACCAAGGAAGGTCTCGATGTATTTCGGACGCGCATTCTGGAAATCCAGATAGTAAGCGTGTTCCCAGACATCCATGGTCAGCAGCGGCGTCACGCCGTCTTCTGTCAGAGGTGTTTCAGCGTTTGGTGTTTTGCGAACAGCAAGTTTGCCGTCTTTATCCAGCACCAGCCATGCCCAGCCAGAACCGAACTGCGTCGCGCCAGCCGTAGAGAAGGCTTCTTTGAAGGCATCATAAGACCCGAAATCGCGATCAATCATTTCAGCGATTTTGCCGGTCGGCGCGCCACCGCCAGCTGGTTTCATGGAGTGCCAATAAAATGTATGGTTCCAGACCTGAGCGGCGTTATTGAAAACTCCGGCTTTGGAGGCGTCGCCTGCGGCGTCCATAATGACTTCTTCGAGAGACGCATCGGCCATCGGGCCGCCCTCAATCATTTTATTGAGATTGGTGACATACGCCTGATGGTGCTTGCCATAATGGAAGTTCAGTGTCTCTTCGGAAATATGTGGTTGAAGGGCATCGCGTGAATAGGGAAGGCTTGGTAGATCAAAAGCCATGAATAACTCCTCGTTAGTATGTCCATTAGGCGCAAGCACGTGTGTGCCCCCGCTATATTGTATGCATCATGTCTGACACCAAGCATTTCAGTCGAGAAAATTTGATCCGCGCACAAAGTCTTGCCAAACAACACCATGAACCGCTTTGGCTAGGGAGCCGGTTCCTCGATGCGGCATTCCGCCGTCAGGTTGAGGCCGTTCTGGCGCTCGATGGCGAGTTGTTGCGTATTGCATCAATGGTCACTGAGCCGGCCATCGGACAAATTCGCTATCAATGGTGGCTCGATCAGTTGGATCGGGTGGAGCAGTCGCCTGAAGCAGAATTGCCGGGTGATGCGTTTTTGTTGTCGCTGATTTGTCTGCCGGATGAAAAGGGTGGCCTCATCAGGCACGTACGGGCGTTGATCGATGCGAGAGAGGGCGTGTTTCTGTCCGAACTGGACAAGGCCGCCGGGCATGAAAGGCTTTTTCATGTGTTGTTATCGGTTGTGAAGCCTGAGTTTTCATCCGGTGACTTATCCCATCAACTTGGTTCGCTCTATTCTTTGACAGATGGCGCGTCTGCATCGTCTGAAACATTGAAAGCGCTTGCTGAGGATCTGGCGCACCTGCCGGAAGACATCTGGCCCATTGTCTGTGTTTTCGCGCTGATCCCTGAATGGGCGAGACAGAGACAAACCTCTCCCATCCGAAAACGCTGGATCATCTGGAAAAGTTTTGTCTCTGGCGAAAAATCGCTCGGCAAAAAGCTGGTCAGACTTGCCAGGAACTGGGGTTAGCCAACCGGGGCCTCAGTCCTTGAACTGGCTAGCCAGTCTTCTAGGTCGCGCAAGGCACGACGCGACATTTCAAGCTTGCGGGCTTTGCCCTTTTCTTTGCCGCGTAGTCGCTTGCCATCTTCCGAACGTGTCGGATTGGTTTCGAGGGCTGGGAAAAGACCGAAATTCACATTCATAGGCTGGAACGTGCCACCGGCCGCGAGATGCCCGCCTGTTATGTGCTCCAGCAGTGCACCTAGTGCAGTTGTCGGTGGTGGTGGGGTGATCGGACGCCCCAGGCGCTCATAAGCAGCAAAGCGGCCCGCAAGCAGACCCATGGCCTGACTTTCGACATAACCTTCAACGCCTGTCACCTGACCTGCAAATCGCAATCGAGGCAGTTTCTGCAGGCGGAGTTGTTTGTCGAGGAGTTTCGGAGAATTGAGGAAGGTGTTGCGGTGAATGCCGCCTAACCGGTGGAAGACTGCGTTCTCCAGCCCTGGAATGGTTCTGAAGATTTCTGACTGGGCTCCGTATTTCAGCTTGGTCTGGAAACCGACCATATTCCAAAGGGTGCCCAGGGCATTATCCTGCCGGAGCTGGATAATGGCGTGGGGTTTGACGTCCGGGTCACGTGGATTTGTCAGTCCGACTGGTTTCAGCGGTCCAAACCGAAGCGTCTCACGTCCGCGCTCAGCCATGACTTCAATCGGAAGACATCCTTCAAAATAAGGTGTGTCTTTCTCCCAATTTTTGAATTCCGTTTTTTCGCCTTCGAGCAGTGCGTCAATGAACGCGTTATACTGCGCTTCTGTCATCGGGCAGTTGATATAGGCTGCCGTGTCGCCCTGCGGACCGGGTTTGTCATATCTCGACTGGCGCCAGGCCACATCCATATTGATGGACTCAAATTCGATGATCGGCGCGATGGCATCGAAGAAGGCCAGATCGTCTTCATCGGTCAGTGAACCAATTGCATGAGCGAGCGCGTCCGACGTCAACGGCCCGGTTGCGATGATGACGGAGGACCAGTCTTCCGGCGGAATATCCGGCACCTCTTCGCGGCGGATTTCAACAAGCGGATGGGCAGCCAGTCTGTCCGTAACCGCCGCTGAAAAGCCATCACGGTCAACGGCAAGGGCAGATCCTGCGGGCACCTGATGTTCGGCAGCGGTCCGGATCAGCAGGCCGTCACAGCGGCGCATCTCTTCGTGAAGCAGGCCGACGGCATTGTATTCGTGATCATCAGACCGGAATGAGTTCGAGCAGACCAGCTCAGCGAGATGGTCCGTCTGATGCGCTGGCGTGCCTTTGACGCCGCGCATTTCGTGAAGAATAACGGGCACACCGAGTGATGCTGCCTGCCAGGCGGCCTCACTGCCAGCCATGCCGCCGCCAATAATGTGGATAGGTTCAATTGTCATCGGGCCAAGTTGGGGAATCTGACCTGAAGGTCAACTGTCAAATATCGACCGATGTGACCGATTTGTGAGATCGGACGGCTTGTCTGGTCCAGTTATAGAGTTCAAGTCCCGGCCAGATCATCAGCTTGAAGAAATTGTGATTGGGTGAGCCTTCAAAGCCGAGTGGCACATTGCAAGGTCCGGGCACGCGATAGGTGCCGAACAGAACATCCCAGAACGAAAACATATTGCCGTAATTTGTATTGTGTGCGGCTGGGTCGACGGCATGGTGCCATTGATGAAACCGGGGGGTCGCAAAGATTTTGACCAGCGGCCCAAGATGAATGTCGGCGTCAATGTGCACAAATCGATTGTAATAGGAATAGAGCAGGGCAAGCGCCGCAGATCCAACGCCTGGGAGGCCGAGCCAACTCAGTAGCAGCGTGTAGGTTGCCGTCATCATAAGAGATTCAATGACGTGTATACGCATGGATGTGGTGTGATTCATGTCCGGGTCAGAGTGGTGAACCGCATGGATCGACCAGAAGCCGCGCTGATGCAGAAGACGATGCAGCCAGTAGTCGCAGAAATCATGCGTTATCACCGCAAGAATGACGATCAGAGCCAGCGGCGCAAACGACCAGAACTCCACCGGAATATGGGGGATACCGAGCGCTTCATAGCCGGAGCGAAAGCCCTCATTTAGAATGTAAACCACCGGAGCGATCATCATGTGCGTGACGCTCATCGCCAGATTTGTGAAACCACTGGTTTTTACGCCGCGGCTCCATTTGAGTGCCGCAAACCCTTTTTTCCAAACTGCGATCGCGGTCGAAAAGCAGAAAGGCAGAAGGTAAAACAGAATAGATGTGACCAGAACGTATTGGAACATGACCCGACTCCGTTTCGGGAGTATCTGCGCTCTTGGTTTCGATTGGTTCTGCGAATTCGATTGAATTTGATCGATTGGCGCGCCAATTGAAGCGTCAGTGAATTACCTTTAGGACGATCTCATGTCTCAACCCGGGAAGTTACCTATTTTGCAGGCGGCGAAGTATACTTGGCGCTTTACAGCGTCAGCGCTTCTTCCAACGCTTCCCGCCTATCTGGTTCGGGCACTCGTTTCGGCTGCGGCGGCAGCCGCGGCATTTTCTACGTTAAACGGTGGTGTACTTCCGCTCGATCTGATCGGTATGATTTTGAGTTTTGCCATCACCATGTCCTGTGTGGCGCTGACGCTCCGGCTTGCTTTGAATGGCGAGTTGTCTGGTCCGATCGGTCTGCAATTGTCCGCTGATGAATTCAGGCTTGGTCTCGCGCATTTGATCTATATTGCGTTGATTATGTTTCTTGGCTTCATCGCTCTGGTGTTGGTGTTTATCATTCTGACGCCTGTCCTGGCCGTACTCCTGCCCGACACTGCGGCGGCCGCGGATGACCCTGAGGCCTATCGTCAGATTGTTGAAGTCTTTTTTACTCAGACATTTTCGGGTGTTCTTTTGTCCGTGCTCTTTCTCGTTCTGGTCTCTTTGCCCTTGCTTTATTTGACTGCCCGCCTGATTGCATTTCCGGCCGCGACGTTGCAGCGCCAGAAAATCATGTTGTTCGAGACCTGGGGCTGGACCAAGGGGCATGTCATGCCGGTGATCGCCGCCATGTTGCTTGCGCTGGCTCCGCTTTGGTGTGTTTCAATGTTGGGTGTCTGGCTTGGCAGCCAGGTGACGGGAATTCCGATGTTTCCGGGGAATATTGCTGAGGCAGAAAGTGTGCTGACCCCGATGCTGGGCTTTGTGTTTGGCCTGATCACCGGCGTGTTCAGCATACCCTTCACAATCGCATCTGCGGGTCTGGCGGCCTTTATGTATCAGGGGTTCAATCCGGACGCAGAGCGCAATTAGACCTGTTTCTTACGGACGCTCCAGATGAAGCCGTCATACCAGTAATGCATGATCGTGACGGTGACGATCAGCGCGAAGACCATGTCCCAATCGGGTGAGGCGAAGAACTCCCAGACGCCATAAGCAAGCGTTGGCAGGAACAGGATGGCACAGATCAGCCAGGGTCTCAGAACCGATGGCAAGCGATCCACCCGGAAGGTCGCTGACAATGACTTGCCTTCGCGTGCGTACAGAATACCGAAATACTGAATGGCATGGAATAGATTCATTGCGGCGAATGCGATGGCGGCCGGGTTGAAGCCCCAGGCAATGACGGAGGCGACCGCGGTCGAGGCCATCAGAAGCACTTTCTGCGGGCTGACCTTGTATCCCTGTCGCGAGAGCCGCCAGTAACCGATGAAATAGATCGCGACGCAGACGGCGCAGATGATAATGGTGATCCAGCGAACCAGACCCGCATGCGCTATGATCTCAGACGGAACTGAACTCAGCGCGTAAAAGCCGAGGTCTTCAAAACTGTGCAAATTGTCGAGATGGAAACCGAGCGTCACGCCAGCGCCAATTGGGCCAGCGTAAAGCACGAGATTCATCATGGAGTCGAGCAGCCGCCCGGCCTTGGCATCATTCCCGAGGCGCGAGTCATAAATCCGGGACAGGCCGAAATTCTGCATTGCGCCGTGATAGACGTCCCAGACGACGGCGATGACGGTGACTATGACCAGGAGCCACATGCTGCTGGCCAGAGCGATGAAGACCAGCGCAGGGACAACCGTGAAACGGATCGGCCACTGGCGAAAGACGGTCTGGTTGACGTGGCTTCGGAAGACCACGGCGAGCAAATGTGCGGTTGTCAGAACACCTGCGAGGAAGCTGAGAACACCGTGTTCATAGTTGAACCAGGCGTTGGTATACCAAAGCGACGTATCCGACAGCGCCCAGAGGCCAAGCACACACCAAAGCGGCGTGAGATAGAACAACACCGCATCCCAGATGGGGCCGAGGATGCTTTTTTTCTTGTCGAACAGAGGCGTCAACCAGCCTGACAAGGTTGACTGAAACCCCGTCGATTGAGCGTGTCCATCGGTGTCGATTAAAGCCATTCTGCCCTCACTTCGTCAGGCGAAGTAGAGCAGAATGAGTTTAATTTCGGCTTAGTTCACTCGGTTCAATTTGTCAGTCTGATACAGAGCTTTTGCTTTTCCTTTTGTCCGAACCAGCTGGTTTCGCTTTTTCCTGAGCTGCCGCGCTTCGTTGAGCTTTTGCGCGATTGGCGCGTCTTTCGTCCTGCCGTTCGAAGGTTTCCTTGAGGAAACGCCCGGTCCAGCTGCGCTCGACCTTTACAACGTCTTCCGGAGTTCCTGCAGCCACAAGCTCGCCGCCGCCATCGCCACCTTCAGGTCCGAGATCGAGGATCCAGTCCGCTGTCTTGATGACATCCAGATTGTGCTCGATCACAACGACGGTGTTTCCGTTGTCGACAAGTTCATGCAGCACTTCGAGCAGTTTACGAACATCTTCGAAGTGCAGACCCGTGGTCGGTTCATCAAGAATGTAGAGCGTGCGACCTGTGGCGCGCTTGGAGAGTTCCTTTGCCAGTTTGACGCGCTGCGCCTCACCGCCGGAGAGCGTGTTCGCCTGTTGGCCAACTTTCAGATAAGACAGCCCAACACGGTTCAGCGTCTCCATCTTGTTTCGAATGCTTGGAACGGCTGAGAAAAAGCCTTCCGCTTCTTCGACGGTCATATCGAGCACGTCAGAGATCGATTTGCCTTTGTAGAGGACTTCCAGCGTCTCGCGGTTATAGCGTTTGCCTTTACAGACATCGCAGGTGACATAGACATCTGGCAGGAAGTGCATCTCGATCTTGATGACGCCATCGCCCTGGCAGGCTTCGCAACGGCCTCCCTTCACATTGAAGGAGAAGCGGCCCGGTTTGTAGCCGCGTTGCTTGGCTTCGGGCAGGCCGGCAAACCAATCCCGGATCGGACCGAACGCACCGGTATAGGTGGCGGGGTTTGAGCGCGGGGTACGTCCAATCGGAGATTGGTCGATATCGATCACCTTGTCGAGATGCTGAAGGCCTTCAATGCCTTCATGCGGCGCAGGGATTGTCTGGGCTTTCATAAGCTTGCGAGACAAGGCTTTTTGCAGCGTTTCGATAATGAGGGTCGACTTGCCGCCGCCTGATACGCCCGTTACGCAAGTGAAGGTTGCAAGCGGAATATCGACGGAAACATTCTTGAGATTGTTTCCGGTCGCGCCTTTCAGTGTGATGGATTTGGTTTTTTTGGTCCAGCGACGTCTTTCAGGAATGGCGATTTCCCGGGCACCGGACAAATACTGCCCGGTGAGACTGTCCGGGTGTTCGATAACTTCCTTCGGTGTTCCCTCCGCCACAATCTGTCCGCCATGTATGCCGGCAGCAGGACCCATATCAATGACATGGTCAGCGGTCAGGATAGCGTCTTCATCGTGTTCCACCACGATGACGGAGTTGCCGATGTCGCGGAGGCGCTTCAGTGTGCCGAGCAGGCGTTCATTATCCCGTTGGTGAAGGCCGATACTGGGCTCGTCCAACACATAAAGAACGCCCGTCAGGCCGGAGCCGATCTGGCTGGCCAGGCGAATGCGCTGGCTTTCGCCGCCAGAGAGTGTGCCGGAAGACCGCGAGAGGTTGAGATATTCAAGGCCGACATCATTCAGGAAGTTCAGACGATCATTGATCTCTTTGAGGATGCGGGAGGCAATCTCGATTTTCTGCTTGGTCAGATGCTGTTCGACCTGACCGAACCAGTCGAACGCGTCACGAATTGAGAAGCCAGTGGTATCGGAAATGTCGAGGCCACCGATTTTGACAGCGAGGGCTTCCGGTTTCAGACGCTTACCATTGCAGGCCGGGCAGGGTTGAGCGGACTGAAACTTCGCGATTTCCTCGCGCACCCAATTGCTGTCAGTCTCTCGCCAGCGCCGGTCCAGATTTGGAATGACGCCTTCAAACGCTTTTTTGACCTCATAGCGGCGCAGGCCATCATCATAAACGAACTGGACCTCTTTTCCGTCTGTCCCCATCAGAATGATATTCTGAACGGTATCGGGAAGATCGGTCCACTTGGTCGACATGCTGAAATCAAACGCCTTGGCGAGGGCTTGCAATGTTTGGGTCTGATAGGGAGAGGTCGACTTGGCCCAGGGGGCAATTGCGCCGTCATCCAGACTTTTGTCCCGTTCTGGAATGACCAGATCGGCGTCAATCTTCAACTGTTCGCCCAGGCCATCGCACGTCGGACAGGCGCCGAACGGATTATTGAACGAGAACAGGCGAGGTTCGATTTCCGGAATAGTGAAGCCTGAGACCGGGCAGGCAAAATTTGCCGAAAACAGAATGCGATCCGGGGCCTTGCCGTCTTCTGCGTCAGCATATTCTGCAACGGCAATTCCATTTGCGAGGTCGAGGGCTGCCTCAAAGCTCTCCGCGAGGCGCTGTTCCATACCGTCTCGAACCACGATCCGGTCAACGACCACATCGATGTCGTGCTTGTATTTTTTGTCGAGCGTTGGTGGATCTTCGAGGTCGTAGAATTCACCATCGACTTTGACTCGCTGATAGCCCTTTTTCAGAAGCTCGGCGAACTCCTTGCGGTATTCGCCTTTCCGTCCACGCACCATGGGGGCCAGCAAATAGAGTCGCGTTCCCTCTTCCAGCCCGAGCGTTCTGTCGACCATCTGGCTGACAGTCTGGCTTTCGATCGGCAGACCCGTCGCGGGCGAATAGGGCGTTCCGACGCGCGCCCAGAGGAGGCGCATATAGTCATAGATTTCGGTGACGGTGCCGACCGTCGATCTGGGGTTACGGCTGGTGGTCTTTTGTTCGATAGAGATCGCGGGCGAGAGACCTTCAATGCTTTCCACATCAGGTTTCTGCATGAGTTCGAGAAACTGACGCGCATAGGCCGACAGGCTTTCGACATAGCGCCGCTGGCCTTCTGCGTAGATGGTATCAAACGCAAGCGAGGATTTTCCCGAGCCGGACAGGCCCGTCATCACAACCAGCTTGCCGCGCGGAATATCCACATTGATGTTTTTGAGATTGTGTTCCTTCGCTCCGCGAACGCGGATTTCGGTTAACTCACTCATCTTGTACTTCTGCCGTTCTGGAGGAAACTGAAACTAATACACATCGACTCGTTCTTGACATACAGAACAAAAAAGGAACATTTATCAAGTTCGGTGAGTTGCTGCCAGAAATTTGCAAGCCGGACTCGTGTTCCCCTCGCAATTTCGGTTAACGATACTGTTTTGGATTCGGATGTCAGAAAGGACAGACGCTATGGCTGGTTCGGTAAATAAAGTCATTCTGGTGGGGAACCTCGGACGTGACCCGGAAATACGATCCATGCCGAGTGGCGGATCAATCGCCAATCTGAGCGTGGCGACGTCTGAAAGCTGGCGTGACCGGAATTCGGGTGAGCGTAAGGAAAAGACAGAATGGCACCGGGTGGTCATTTTCTCTGAAGGCCTTGTGAAAATTGCTGAGCAGTATCTGCGCAAGGGATCTACGGTTTATATTGAAGGCCAGCTGGAAACCCGCAAATGGCAGGACCAGAACGGCCAGGACAAATATTCAACTGAAGTGGTGCTCCGGAATTTCAACTCTACTCTGACCATGTTGGGTGGCCGTGACAGTCAGGGCGGCGGTGGCGGCCGCATGGATGATGGCGGTTATGGCGCGCCTCGGAAGATGGAAGGTCCGAAGCAGGACTTTTCACAGGATATGGATGACGAGATCCCGTTCTAGACCTGGCTGGCATGCTTTGCCATCTCGGTTGGGAATGCTAGTGTCTTTGTCCACTCATTGAGTCGCCTCAACGGCGGCATCCTCCTGCTTTAGAGAATAGTTTTGTCGTCAGAAAACGATACACCAGAAGAAAAGCCGGAAGACGGCGTTGATCCGGTTACAATCGAAAATGAGCTGAAGAGATCCTATCTCGACTATGCCATGAGCGTGATCGTCAGCCGGGCGCTGCCGGATGTACGCGATGGCCTGAAACCGGTTCATCGGCGCATTCTCTATGCCATGCAGGTTGGTGGGTATCGATCAGACAAGCCCTATTTCAAATCGGCGCGTGTCGTTGGCGATGTGATCGGTAAATACCACCCGCACGGCGACAGCGCGGTGTATGATGCGCTTGTTCGGATGACGCAGCCCTTTTCCATGGGGCTGCCACTGGTCGACGGGCAAGGAAATTTCGGGTCGATCGACAACGATCCGCCGGCGGCGATGCGTTATACGGAGTGTCGCCTCGCCAAGACGGCTAACTATCTGCTGACGGATTACGACAAAGATACGGTCGATTTTCAGGACAATTATGACGGCAAGGAACAAGAACCGATTGTTCTGCCGGCGCAGTTCCCGAACCTGTTGGTCAATGGTGCGGGTGGTATCGCAGTCGGTATGGCGACGAATATCCCGCCCCACAATCTGGGTGAAGTGATCGACGCGACCCTCGCCATGATCGACAATCCGGTGATTGACGACAATGAGCTGCTGGAGATTGTACCTGGGCCTGACTTTCCAACTGGTGGATTGATTATCGGTCGGACCGGTGCGCGGTCAGGTCTTCTAACGGGGCGCGGATCGGTGGTGATGCGCTCTAAAACTGCTTTCGAGACCATGCGTAATGGGCGTGAAGCGATTGTTGTCACCGAAATTCCATTCCAGGTGAACAAAGCAAATCTGGTTGAAAAAATTGCTGAACTCGTTCGCGAAAAACGGGTCGAAGGTATCGCAGAACTTCGTGACGAGAGTGACCGGACGGGTATCCGCGTCGTTATCGAAGTGAAGAAGGACGCCTCTCCGGATGTGGTCCTTAACCAGCTCTATCGGTACTCACAGCTGCAGACGAGTTTTGGCGTGAATATGCTTGCGCTGAATGGCGGTACGCCAGAGCAGATGAATCTGAGAGACATTCTCTCGGCATTCCTACGCTTCCGCGAACAAGTCGTTGCGCGCCGGACCAAGTTTGAACTGAACAAAGCGCGCGATCGTGCTCACGTCTTGGTGGGGCTTGCGCTCGCCGTCGCGAATATTGATGAGGTGATCCGCATCATTCGTCAGGCGCCAGATCCAAACACGGCACGGGCAGCATTGCTTGAGCGGGACTGGCCGGCGAAAGATATGTTGTCGCTCATCAGCCTGATTGCAGACCGCCGAACCGTTGTGTCTGATACCGAAACCGTTCGTCTGTCTGATGAACAGGCCCGGTCGATTCTGGAGCTTCGATTGCATCGTCTGACGGCGCTGGGTCGTGATGAGATTGGCGATGAGGCCAAGGGCCTTGCCGAGCGGATTGCCGATTATCTCGATATTCTGCGTCATCGCAGCCGCGTGCTCGACATCATTCGTGGCGAATTGAATGATGTGAAAAACCAGTTCGCGGTTCCGCGCCGGTCTGAGATTGTCGAGAGCGACCTTGATTTGGACGATGAAGATCTGATCGAGCGCGAAGACATGGTCGTCACCTTTACCCATGGTGGCTATGTCAAACGGACGCCGCTCACTACTTACCGGACTCAGCACCGCGGCGGCAAAGGTCGCTCGGGCATGGCGATGAAGGACGAGGATTTCGTTACACGCCTCTTTGCTGCGAGCACGCATTCGGAAGTCCTGTTCTTCTCGTCGACGGGAATGGTCTACAAGCAAAAAGTTTGGCGCCTGCCATTGGGCAGCCCGCAATCTCGCGGAAAGGCGCTCGTCAATATCCTGCCACTGGATAAGGATGAGTGGATCACCAGCGTGATGTTGCTTCCGGAAGACGAAGCCGAGCGAGAGCGTCTGGACGTTATGTTCGCCACGCGCAAAGGTGGTGTGCGCCGGAACAAGCTATTGGATTTCGTTCAGGTCAATCGCAATGGCAAGATTGCGATGAAACCGGATGAAGACGACGGCATTGTTGATGTGAAGCTTTGCACGGATCGTGACGATGTTCTTCTGACAACGTCGAATGCCCAATGTATCCGCTTTAAAGTCGGGGATGTGCGCGTTTTCACAGGGCGGACGTCGTCTGGTGTTCGTGGTATTCGGCTGGGCGAAGGTGACAAAGTTATTTCGCTTGCTGTTCTGCGACATGTGGATGTCACACCGGCCGAAGCGCGTGCCTATATGAAGCATGCCGCCGCATTGAGACGCGCTGTCGAAGACAGTGAAGAGGATGCCGAGCCAGTTGTCGTGGACGCGGATGCCGATGAAGAGGCAACGGATGACATCACACTCAGTGAAGAGCGACTGATCGAACTCGGTGCCGCCGAAGAGTTTATTCTGACGATTACCTCAAAAGGTATGGGCAAACGCGCATCGGCTTACGACTATCGCGTGACGGGTCGAGGCGGTAAGGGCCTGATTGCACACCGAATTCCGGATGAGGCTGAAATCTCGGCCTCCTTCCCGGTCGATGAAGCTGACGATGTGATGGTGGTCACCAATGGCGGCCAGCTTATCCGGTGCCCGGTAAATCAGGTCCGACTTGCGGGACGCTCAACTCAGGGCGTGAGAATCCTGCGAACTTCCGGCGATGAGAGGGTTGTTTCTGTCGCACGACTTGCAGAACAGGATGAAAAAGACGATCTACCGGAATAAAGTTGATTTCTTAGGCGCCCGGGGAGGTCTGTTTGGTTTTTCGTATTGGAATGTATCCGGGCACGTTTGATCCGCTGACAAACGGTCATCGTGATATCATTGGCCGAGCCGTCAAGCTCGTCGACAAGCTTGTGATCGGGGTGGCGATCAATAAGGCCAAGGGGCCGTTGTTTTCTCTCGAAGAGCGCGTGGAAATGGTGCTCGAAGAGGTTGAACCCTTTCGGAAGCAGGCTGAAATTGAAGTCCGTCCGTTTGACAATCTGCTTATGCACTTCGCCGAAGAATGTGATGCATCTGTAATTATACGCGGGCTTCGGGCTGTGTCAGACTTTGAATATGAATTTCAAATGGTGGCGATGAACCAGAAGCTGAATCCTGCAATTGAGACCGTGTTTCTGATGGCGGACCCTCAACACCAGGCTGTGGCGTCCCGTCTCGTCAAAGAAATTGCCAAACTCAACGGCCAGGTCGGACATTTTGTGTCACCGACCATCGCCAAGAGACTGAAGGAAAAACTTTGTTCATGAAAAATCTCGTCGGATCGCTGATTGTCGGGTTCTTTTGTTTGCAGCCAGCTCTCGCTCAGGAAGAGGGCGGGGCGACGACTCCCGCCGCGAGTCCTGCATTCGATGACGCGCTACAGGATTCTGAGAACTGGAGAGAAGTTGACCCTGAGAACCTTATCAAATTCAGGATTCTGGATGGACGTGGTCAGGAACGCGGAACGATTTTCGTTGAAATCGCGACCTTTACCGCCCCGGGACACATTGAGCGGTTTAAGGAGCTTATTCGAAGCGGCGATCTGAACGGCACTGTGTTTCATCGGGTGATTGATGACTTCATGGCCCAAGGCGGCGATGTCGAAGCTAAAGACCCGTCTCTTACAGGGAAATGGGCAGATATACCGGGCGAATTCACCTTCATTCGATATCCTTTGAAAACGGATGGCAGTGAACTGCCAATGCACAAGCTTGGGCCAGACAGTTCGGCTACGAATGGCTATATTATGGGATTTCCCGTGCAGACGCAGTCAGAATATCTGGCCAGCCTGACGAAGGAACAATCGGTCGAAAGCTGGATTCCTCACTGTGAAGGTGTCGTCTCAACCGCGCGAACAGATGACCCGAATTCCGCATCGACGCAGTTCTTCCTGATGCGTGAAGCACGCCAGCATCTGGATCGGGAATATACGTCCTGGGGGCGGGTTCTGGTTGGTCAGGATGTCGTCGATTCCATCAAGGTCGGAGAGCCGGTATCTATTCCGGATATGCTGATCTCAGCAGATATCGTTGCCGATTTGCCCGAGGATGAACAGCCTCGCGTTTTGGTGCAACGGACCGACGGCCCCGATTATGCGCCGATATTGGAAGCCAATGCGGGTGTGAATGTCTGTGACTTGCCTGCGGTTCCTGCGCTGGTCTCTGAATAGGTCGGACTTTGGATCTCTCTCAGTTTGATTTTGATCTGCCGGACGACCGTATCGCGCTGCGTCCGGTTTCGCCTCGGGATGCCTGCAAACTGCTTGTGTGTGAGGCGGATGGATCGATTTCGGACGCGGTGTTCAGGGACATCGAACACATTCTCCGGCCCGGAGATCTGCTGATTGCGAATGACACGCGGGTTGTGCCAGCACTGCTGAATGGCGTTCGTCCAGCCCGGGATGAGACCGGTCAGAATATTCCCATACAGGTCAATCTGTTGAGTGAAACGGATAGTGGGAGCTGGCTGTGTTTTGCCAAGCCCGGCCGCCGATTGCGCGTGGGCGATCAGATCGGTTTTGGTCAGAACCTCTCTGCGACGGTTCTTTCAAAGAAGGACCATGGCGAAATCGAATTGAAATTCTCACACGCCGGACGAGATTTCTCGGAGCGGGTGGCCGAGGTGGGAATGATGCCAATTCCGCCCTACATCGCTAAACAGCGCGCCTCTGACGACTCTGATCAGGACGATTATCAGACTGTGTTCGCCAATGAACCTGGTTCTGTGGCCGCGCCAACAGCGGGCCTCCATTTTACTGAAAACCTTCTGCAGAGAATGAAATCAGCAGGGTTTGGGCCGGACTATGTGACGCTGCATGTCGGAGCCGGCACATTTGCGCCCCTGACTGAGGATGAGCTCGTACGCGGAAAGCTTCATGAAGAATGGTGTGCGATTTCAGAAACGGTTGCGCAGAAGATCAATGAAACGAAAGCGTCGGGCGGCCGGGTGATTGCTGTCGGTACCACTGCGCTGAGAACGCTGGAATCCCGGGCGAATGGTATGGGGAGAGTGGCCGCCGGTGCAGGCCGGACGGACATTTTCATCCGGCCCGGCTACGAGTTTCAGATTGTGGATGGATTGGTCACGAATTTTCACTTGCCCAGATCAAGCCTGTTTATGATGGTCTGTGCGTTGAAGGGCATTGAGACCATGCAGGCTTGTTATGCTCACGCCATTGAGAATGATTACAGTTTTTATTCCTATGGTGATGCTTGCCTGCTAATCCGCTGAAATGACCGACTTCAAATTCGAAATTCATGCGCGATCCGGGCGGGCGCGGCGAGGCACTCTGAGAACTGCGCGAGGCGATATCCGTACGCCCGCTTTTATGCCCGTTGGTACAGCTGCAACCGTAAAGGCGCTTTATACCGATCAGGTCAAAGAGGCCGGCGCAGATATCCTTCTCGGAAACACCTATCATCTCATGTTGCGACCCGGCAGCGAAAGAGTGGCGCGTCTGGGTGGTCTTCATAGATTCATGAAATGGGAGCACCCCATTCTGACCGATTCCGGGGGTTTTCAGGTCTGGTCGCTGGCAGGTCTGCGAAAGATGACTGAAGAGGGTGTATCGTTCAAATCGCACATTGATGGGTCTCAGCATGTTCTGACGCCCGAGCGCTCGATCCAGATACAGGCGGATCATCTCGGCGCCGACATTTCGATGCAGTTTGATGAGTGCACATCCTACCCTGCGACCCATGATGAAGCCGAAGCGTCGATGGAGCTGTCACTGAGATGGGGGAAACGCTCAAAAGAGGCGTTTGGTGAGCGCGACAGCCAGAACCTTTTCGGTATCGTGCAGGGGTCTGATTTTGAGGATTTGCGGCAACGCTCGGCTGAAGGATTGAGAGAGATCGGTTTTGGCGGCTATGCGATTGGCGGACTAGCGGTCGGCGAGGGTCATAATCGCATGGTTGAGGTGATCGACTTTACCGAGCCGCACCTCCCGCAGGAACGCCCACGCTATCTGATGGGCGTTGGTAAGCCGATCGATATTCTAGAGGCAGTCGCGCATGGCGTGGATATGTTTGACTGTGTTCTGCCGACGCGCTCCGGCCGCCATGGTCAGGCCTGGACGTGGGATGGGCCGATCAACATCAAGAATGCGCGGTTTGCTGAAGACCCGGATCCAATTGACCCGAATTCTGAGTGTCCTGCCAGCCGCGATTATTCAAAAGCCTATCTGAACCACCTCTTCAAAGCAGGAGAGTATCTCGCGCCCATGCTTCTCTCCTGGCACAATACGGCTTTCTTCCAGTCTTTGATGCAAAGACTTCGTTCTGCGATTGAAGATGGCAGTTTTGAGTCGGTCAGAGCCGAATTAAAGCAACGCTGGAGCTGAAGCCGAACAATTGATTGGTGTCGGGGCGTTGAGCCTTGCTTTGGATTTGCTGGCAAGAATAACGCTCCGTTGGATGGTTTTCGCGCGAACCAATTGTATTCATTGGATTTAATATCAATTCTGGGTGACGATTTCAGGTGTAGTCCGAGCGGTTCTGAAAATTTATCAAAAAAAAGTCAGGGATGCGGCTGACTGTTCATTGACCCGTAACGCCCGTGAGTCTATATGCGCCAACTCGGTTGTGCCCATAGCTCAGTCGGTAGAGCATCTGACTTTTAATCAGAGGGTCGCAGGTTCGAACCCTGCTGGGCACACCAAATCTCTCTCCGACGCATTATCCTACATAGACGCGGAAGATCGAAAAGCAGTTCTCACTGCTATTCGGCCTGTCATCTCGCACATCGATGTGATGGTTTCATGGTGGGCGATACTGGGATTGAACCAGTGACCCCTGCCGTGTGAAGGCAGTGCTCTCCCGCTGAGCTAATCGCCCCAGAAAACTGAAGGTGGCCTCGATATGCTGGAACGTCGGGGGCGTCAATAGGTCTTCTGACCCGGCGAAATTTCAGTTGAATATGAATATTTGTTTATCTTGGGTCCCAACATGAACAAATGTAAATGTAAACAAGTCAAAAATGTGGTCTTTTCTGTATAAAATCGGACTAGACTTGATGTGCGTTTCAAACAGCTCTAATTTTCAGGAAAGCCGCGCAAACAAGACGGCAACCAGGATCAAGAAGGACATTAGATATTATAATCTGATCCAGGAGACTGAAATGAGTGGAGACTGGTGTACTACTGACGGTGCCCGCAGGCTGAAAGACAAGATTGAAGCTTATTGGCGCGAACGCGGATTTGACGTGGACATTGACCTCGTTGAGGCAGGTTTTATTGCCGCAATGCGGTCAGGTCGAACAGATGTCCGCAGTAACATGATCAATGGCATGCCTGTGCGCGGTGAACGGAAATCCGATGACACGGCACGTATGGCACGCTCGATGTCGAAGCATTCCGGAGAGAGCAATTTTAGCTGGGCAAGCTAAAATGGTCTTCGAGTGTGACGATGAGCTCTTTCGCGGAGCTAAGTCGATACGCACAGTTCACTTCATCGAGCCGGTCATCCAGATATCCGTACGTCATCAAAATGAACGGAACACCGGATGCCTGCGCCGCAAACCCATCGGTTGATGAGTCACCGATCATGATTGATCCTTCCAGCAAGCCGTCGGCAAGCCCGACGGCTTCATTTAAATGTGCGGGTGACGGTTTCTTTTTTGAAGCACGATCGGCCCCCACAATCGCATGAAAGTAAGATGACAGGTTCAGTGTCTCTAGCACTTCCTCCGCCAAGACTTGCGTTTTGTTGGTACAGACCGCCAGCCTCGCATTCATGGATGTGCAATAGTCCAGACAGTCGAGAATTCCCTCGAAAGGCCGGCTGTGATCCGCGATGTGGCTGACATAATAGTCCAGAAACAAGCGATGTAGTTCGCTGACCAGGTCTTCGCTCAGCGTAAGGCCTGAGAGTTTCGCTGATCTCTCGATCATGAATTTTGCGCCATGTCCGATTGAGTGCCGGATCGTCTCAAGGCTGACCGCCTCCAATCCTTTCTGCTTGAAACAATAACAGAGTGACGCGTGGAGGTCCGGTGCGGTGTCCACAAGCGTTCCATCCAGATCAAAAACAACGGTTTTATTGGACCACGGCACGACTCACTCCTTAACTGTTTGAATTGACCCCCCATCTACAGGGTGTAATCCCATTCCGTAAGGGGTTTGCGACGGAGAGTTCAGACATGCAGAGAGCCGCTGTGATCCTTGCTGCAGGCAAGGGGACCCGCATGCAGTCGGAGACCACCAAGGTTCTGCACAAAGTCGGCGGCCGGATGATGGTCGATTGGTCGTTGAATCTGGCAGATCAGCTTAAATGTCAAAAACGTATTCTGGTCATCGGCACCCATTCCGATGATCTCAGACAGGTGGCGATGGATCGGGTTGGTGAGGCTGGTATTGCGGTTCAGGACCCGCCTATGGGAACGGGACATGCCGTACAATGCGCCGAGAGCGTTCTCCGTGGCTTTGAGGGCATGGTTGTCATTCTCTACGCCGACACGCCGCTATTGCCCGTCAGCGCTGTTGAAGCTGCTTTCGAGGCGTTGGAGCAGGGCGGTGACATCTCCGTGCTTGGCTTTGATGCGAATGAGCCAGGTGGTTATGGCCGTCTGATTTGTAATGATGATGGCGAGCTCCTTGAGATTGTTGAGGCGAAGGATGCGTCTTCCGAGCAACTTGCCGTGAGTTTCTGTAATTCTGGCGTCATGGCGGTTCGGTCGAAAGAGCTGTTCGAGCTTTTGGGCAAGGTCACGAATGCTAATGCCAAGGGCGAGTATTATCTCACTGACATCGTTGCCCTTGGACGAGAGAGGGGCCTGAAGGCCGTTGCCGTAAAATGCTCTGAAGAAGATGTGCTCGGCGTGAATTCGCGTGTTCAACTCGCCGAAGCCGAACAGGTGTTTCAGTCCCAAAAGCGTAAGGCTCTTATGGAGAGCGGTGTCACCATGACGGATCCGGAAACCGTCTATTTCTCCTTTGACACCGAAATTGGTCGAGACGTGAGTATTGAGCCAAATGTCGTTTTTGGGCCGGGTGTGTCTGTGGAAGAGGGGGTTGAGATCAGGGCCTTCTGTCATTTGGAAGGTTGCCGGATTAGCTCCGGCAGCCAAATCGGGCCGTTTGCACGACTGCGCCGAGGGGCCGATTTGGGCAAGGGCGTCCGGGTTGGAAACTTTGTCGAAGTGAAGAATACGCGAATGGATGATGGCGCAAAGGCCAATCATCTGGCTTATCTCGGAGACGGAAAGGTCGGCGCGCGCAGCAATATTGGCGCCGGCACAATCTTTTGTAATTACGACGGCTATTTCAAACACGCGACCGTGTTGGGCGAGGATGTTTTTGTGGGCTCAAATTCCGCACTTGTGGCCCCGCTAACGCTTGGAGATTCCAGTTTTATCGGGTCGGGAAGCGTCATCACAGATGATGTTCCAGAGCATGCCCTTGCACTCGGTCGCGGAAAACAGCACATCATCGACGGATGGGCGTCGGCCTATCATGCCGATATGAAGCAGAAAAAACAGAACCAGGACAAATAGATGGCTCAGGATGACGCGAAAAGGAATGCGGCCGCCGCGGCGGTGGATTTCGTAGAAGACGGTATGACCATCGGTCTCGGAACAGGCTCTACCGCGGCTTTCTTTGTGGAATTTCTGGCTGACGAAGTTGCTGATGGACTGCTTATTAAGGGCGTTCCGACATCTGAAGCGACACAGCGTCTGGCTGAGAGTCACGGAATTCCGCTTTTGCCGGTTGAACAGGTTGAGCGCATTCATCTGACTGTGGATGGGGCCGATGAGGTCGACCCGCATGCAAATCTGATCAAAGGCGGTGGCGCTGCGCTTCTGCGGGAGAAAATCATCGCAGATGCGTCCGACCATATGATCGTTATCGCAGATGCCGGGAAAGCTGTTGATGTGTTGGGCAAATTTCCATTGCCTGTCGAAGTTACGCCTTTTGGCTTCACGATTACAGCGAAAAAAGTCTACGACGCTCTGTCAGCAACTGGTGTTTCAAAACCCAATGTGAAACTGCGAGAGCTGGGGCAAAGCGGCGCGCCACTTGTGACGGACGGTGGCAATTATATCCTGGACTGCGCGTGCAAGGCGATCCCGAACGTGCGGGAAACAGCGGTGGCATTATCCATGATACCCGGCGTCGTCGAGCACGGGCTGTTCATCAATATCGCGCGTACCGTCATCATTGGCGATGACGATGGCGCAGAAATTCTCGAATTCGAAAGTTAGGGCAGAAATGTCAGATTATGATCTGTTTGTGATCGGAGCCGGTTCGGGTGGTGTGAGAGCTGCCCGTCGGGCGGCAATGGCCGGGGCTCGTGTCGCGATCGCCGAGGAATATCGGATCGGCGGCACATGCGTCATTCGTGGCTGTGTTCCTAAAAAACTGATGGTGTATGCCAGCGAATATACAGATCAAATCGAGCATGCTCGAGGGTTCGGCTGGACAATCGGAGACGTCAGTTTCGACTTCCCTACGTTCATGAGGCGGCTCCACGACGAAGTGGATCGTCTCTCCGGAATTTACCTTCGCAATCTCTCGAACACAGGCGTTCAGGCTTATGAAGAGCGGGCCGAGATCGTCGGTCCGGGCAAGGTGAAACTCACTCAGTCTGGCAAGGAAATTACGGCTGACAAGATTCTGATTGCGACGGGCGGTACGCCATGGCGCCCTTCAGATTTGCCGGGCGTTGAGCATACGATCACGTCGAATGAGGTTTTTCATCTGAAAGAATTGCCGAAACGAATAGTGATTGCGGGCGGCGGTTATATTGCCGTCGAGTTTGCGGGTGTATTCGCAGGGTTGGGGGTGGAAACCACCCTGGTTTATCGTGGCGACACAGTTCTGAGAGGATTTGATGCGGATGTTCGCACGCATGTCCATGAAGGATTGATTCAAAAAGGTGTCCACGTCGTCACCCAATCCGTATTTGAGAAGATCGAAAAGAATGAGGCGTCCGGCGAGCTGAGTGTCGACCTCACCAATGGCTCTACGCTTAAAGCTGATGTCATCATGATGGCCGTTGGGCGACGTCCCGCGATTGAGGGGCTGGGTCTTGAGGCGGTCGGTATTGAGACGTCAAAGAATGGTGCGATCATTGTAGACGAGTATTCTCGAACCAATGTCGAAAATATGTGGGCAATTGGCGATGTGACGGACCGGGTCAATCTGACTCCCGTTGCGATCCGCGAAGGGCAGGCGTTTGCGGAAACCGTGTTTCAGGACCAGCCCGTCACGATGGATTACGACAATATTCCGAGTGCCGTATTCAGCCAGCCTCCCGTCGGCACGGTTGGGCTCTCAGAAGAAGATGCACGGCATCAATTTGGAGGGATCGACATCTACAAAGCCGAGTTTCGTCCGATGAAGAACGCGCTTTCGGGAGAGGAAAGCCGAGTTTTGATGAAACTGGTTGTGCGCCAGAGTGATGAAGTGGTTGTCGGATGTCACATCGTTGGGCCGGATTCGCCAGAAATCATTCAGGCTGTTGGCATCGCCGTGAAAATGGGGGCGACCAAACCTGATTTCGATCGCACCTGTGCGCTTCACCCATCTATGGCAGAAGAGCTGGTGACCATGCGCGAAAAATTCGTCGCGCCTTAGGCGCCACTGTCAGGTAGTCGATCTGCAAATTCGTTTGCGATCTCGCCAAGCCGACGTTTGAGGTCAGCCGCGAACGGCCCACGCGCGCCGTTCACGGCAAGACGTTCGACCGGGTTATTCAGCGCATTGCCGGATTTCAGATCGAGATAAGCCGTGTGGTAAAGCGCATTTGAAAGCAGCGCTTTGGAGAGTGAAAAACCAACATCGGCGTCATAAATTCCATCACGCGCATCTGTTTCAAACTGATTTTGCTGGCTTTTCGGTACGCCATTAAACAGGACACTGACGTCAGGCCGGGTTTCATCCGTCGTAAAGCGCGTCAGGATCATATCAAGGAGTTTCAGCCCGCGAAGCGAGTATTCGTTCGGCAGGATCGGTGCCAGAATATGATCTGTGATTTCAAGTGTCACACGGGTCAGAAATGAAGCGCTCGGATTGGTGTCGACCACGATAAGATCATAGTCTTTTCGGTACCGATCAATACATTGCTGCAGATTGCTCTGGGCGAGTTCGAGCGAATTTGCGTCATCCAGAAATGCAAATTTCGTGAGTTCGAACTGACCGCAAATCAGATCCAGTCTGCCTTTGTAAGCGTCGATCGGAATTAGCGGACGTGCGATGTCCTCGATTACTGGGGTCGAAAAAATCGCATCGTTGAACTTTGTCCAGTCCAGCGCAGGCGAGGGGTGAACACTGGATGTCAGAAGGCCGGGCTCGAAAAGCGACAGAACCGATTTATCCTGTTCGATCCGTTCATCGGATTCATCGCGTGATAGAAAAAACTGCGTCAGATTAAATTGCGGGTCAAAGTCGAGCAGCAAAATCCGGTTTTTCCGGTGGTGCTGCAAATATCCGAATATCTGAGACGAAACAGTGGTTTTGCCGACGCCGCCTTTCAGATTCATGACCGAGACGACCGGGCATTTCGATTCATAGATACGACGAATTTGAGCGACGAGAGCTGTCAGCGCGTCCGGTGATGGCTGGCTGATATCCATCTGAACCGAGTTTGTGAGCAATTTAGCCCAGGTCGGCGTCAGTTTTCCGGAATCGATTACGGCACAGAAGATTGGAATGCTCCGCTCAAGTGCAAAGCTGACTTCCTGCTTGATCGCCTTGGCATTCTGGCTGGCCTCCGAGATGAGGACGAGAACACAGCTTGCACCGATAATCTCGTTCCTGCTCGTGTCGGAAACACCTGGCGTGTTTGTTTCGTGCGTCTGAAAGGCGTCCGCTATGTTCGCTTTTCTCAGCGCTTCATGAACTTCAAACAAACGATCCACATCGTCTGGATGGTAGGATATATAGATATGCGACATGAAGGGCCTTTCGCTGGCTTTACGCATAGACACATTCGTGTATTCAGCGCCAGCCTAAGGTTCAAAGAAGAAAAGTTGTTTCAATTCGGACGAATTGAAGCACTCGGTGTGAAATATACTTGCGCGAAACCGGTCGACATGGTCTTTTCCGCGCCTTCATGGAGATAAGAATGTCTTGGACGCCATCCTCCTGGCGGGAGAAGCCAGCGAAGCACATTCCGGAAGATTATCCGGATCAGGCTCATTTGAGTCAGGTTGAACGTCAGCTTGCGAACTATCCACCTCTAGTTTTTGCGGGTGAGGCGCGTCGGCTGCGAAATCGTCTGGCAGATGTTGCAGCTGGAAAGGCGTTTCTTCTGCAGGGCGGAGACTGTGCGGAGAGCTTTAAAGAGTTCCATCCGAATGCGATCCGCGACACGTTTCGCGTGATCCTGCAAATGGCTGTTGTCCTGACATTTGCGGCTGAAAAGCCTGTTGTCAAAGTTGGCCGGATTGCGGGTCAGTTCGCAAAGCCGCGTTCGAGCCCGGTTGAGTCTGTCGAAGGTGTTGAACTGCCATCTTATCGCGGTGACATCATCAACGGCATGGATTTCAACGAGGAAAGCCGTTTACCCGATCCGGGCAGGTTGTTGCAGGCCTATTCTCAGTCTGCTGCAACGCTGAACCTTCTGCGCGCGTTCTCCCAAGGTGGTTACGCTGATCTTCACAACGTCCATCGCTGGATGCTCGGCTTCATCGAACGCTCTCCGCAAGGCGAGAAGTATGAGGTACTGGCGGATCAGATCTCCAAGACGCTGAATTTCATGAATGCTTGTGGCATCAATGCTGACTCGACGCCGAACCTGCAGCAGGTTGAGTTTTACACGTCTCATGAGGCGCTGCTACTTGGCTATGAAGAAGCCATGACGCGGATCGATTCCACATCCGGCGAATGGTATGACACGTCTGCGCACATGCTGTGGATCGGACACCGGACACGTCAGGTTGATCATGCGCATGTCGAATTCTGCAAAGGGGTCAAAAACCCGATCGGCATCAAATGCGGTCCCGGACTGGAGACTGAAGAGCTGCTTCGACTGATCGACACGCTCAATCCGAAAGATGAGGCGGGTCGCATTGTTCTGATCGCGCGCTTCGGGTCGGACAATGTTCAGAAAGGTCTGCCTGATCTCGTTCGCTCTGTGAACTCAGCGGGACGCAATGTAGTCTGGTCGTGTGACCCGATGCACGGCAATACGCTGAAAACGGACTCCGGGTTCAAAACCCGGCCGGTCGACAGAATTCTGTCTGAGGTTCGCGACTTTGTTGATATCGTTTCGTCTGAAGGAGCATACCCAGGTGGCGTTCACTTTGAAATGACGGGACAGGATGTCACCGAATGCATTGGCGGTGCCCAGGCAATTTCGGAAGAAGACCTGTCATCCAGATACCACACTCATTGTGATCCGCGTCTGAATGGCGAACAAGCGCTTGAACTTGCGTTTCTGATCGCAGAGAAGCTGCAGTCGATGCCGCAGAAACATTCAAAGACCATCCCGGCTACTTCCATAGCCTGACAGGACACACAGCCATGCCTAAGCGGGTCTGGCCCGCTTGGGCGAGTCTGACAGAAATTCTGGACCTTTTACGACTATCGGTTCCGATTGCGGTCTCGAGGGCGGCATTCATGTTCATGCTGCTCACGGACACGATCGTGCTCGGTCGAAATGAACCGGGTGAAGTGCCCTATATTCTGATTTCGTGGTTTCCGATCAGTCTTGTGATTGGCTTCACCATGGGATTGCTGCTGGGTGTTTCTGTTCTGACGGCCGAGCTCTCGGGGCGGGGGCAGGCCGCCCGGTCGGGACGGGTGTTTCGTCGGGGGCTCTTAACGGCGTTGATCTGTGGAGGCGGATCGGCAGGAATTCTGTTTTTGAGCGCTGACAGCGTGTTTCGACTGCTTCAGTTTGAAGGAGAGTTTCACGCTGGCGTTACAGACGTTGCCCGGATCCTGTCCTTTGCGTTGATGGCGCAATTGCTGAACACCGCGACGACATTTTATCTTGAAGCGCTCCGCAAGCCGGTCTTGGTGGCTGTCACCATGTATATCGGTGTGGTGGTAAACCTGATATTCGATCTGGCGTTTGTCGGCGGATATTGGGGCATGCCGCAAATGGGCGCGAGCGGCGTTGCGATTGCGACAACGGGGACGAGTGTCACGTTGTTCTTTGTCTTTCTGACCCTGGCGGCGCTTCATACACCGGCGTTTAAGTCGTCGGGTCCGTCTCCGGCCGGGGAATGGGTCCGACAGCTGAGGGTTGGTCTCGGGATGGCGGTCAGCAATCTCGCTGAATTCGGGTCGTTCAACTTCACGCATGTCATGGCCGGATGGATCAGCCTCGCCGCTGCGACGGTGTATGGCATGGTGTTTCAGGTCATCGCGTTCGTGTTCATGAGCTTTCTCGGGCTTGGTACGGCGACCAATGTCCGGGTCGCTGAACGGTTCGGGCGGGGTGAAGAGGCGGGCGTGGTGAATGCCTCACGGCTTGGCGTGACGACGTGTGTTCTTGTTGCTCTGACCTGTGGCGCGCTTCTGCTGATCCTGAAAACGAACATCGCCGCGGTGTTTGTTCAGCCTGATGCCATTGTCGAAGGCGAAGCCATCTATCCGTTGCTGGTCGAATTCATTGCGTTTGCAGGACTGATTCTCGTCTTTGACGGGGTACAGAATGTGGCATCCATGGCGTCACGGGCGCGGGGGCTTTCGTGGACACCGGCCTCAGTCCATCTGGGTAGCTACGTGCTGGTGATGATTCCCTTCGCCTACATATTGGGCCTGAAGCTGGAACGGGGTGTCCAGGGCATGATGGAAGCTGTTCTGATGGCGAGTGTGATCGCGTCGGTTGCGCAAATCGTCATTCTGGAACGGGTGGTCCCGAAATCCGATGCATATAAAAACGGCTGAAGGATAAACCTTCAGCCGTTTGGCGTTTCAACTTAAAATAGGTTTTATTAGAGTTCTTTGAGAAGTTTTGCTGGCTTGAAAACAGCCACAGTTTTGGCTGGGATCGCAATCTTTTCGCGCGTGGATGGGTTGATGCCTTCGCGAGCTGCGCGCTCTTTCGTCGCAAATGTGCCAAATCCAGCGATGGTGACGGAGTCTTTCGCTTTCATGGTCTCAGCGATGACGTCGAAAGCTGCGTCGATAATGGCCACAGCATTCTTAGGGGAAGTGTCGCATTTTTCTGCGACGGCTTTAGCGAGTTCTGATTTATTCATTAGATTTCTCCTCAACGAAACGCACCCTAGCGGTAGGCGAGCGACATAGATTCGTCAAAGGAAATAGGCCAAAAACCCCGTAAACACGGGCTATATCCCCAGAATCTCCTGTCAAATTTAGCAAATTCCACCCTATTCAGCCCAAAAATCGCCTGACAGTTGAATGAAATGCCGCTCGGATAGAGCAGACGGCGTGCGTTCTGGCTTCCGATTCGCCAGCGATTCGCGGAATAATCCGTACTTACATGACTGTATCGCAGTCGTCTTAGTGTCATATTTTGGCGGGAACGACCCTATGGGTGTGTAGGATTGTGCAACAGACTTTGATTGGTTCAAAAAATTGTCTGCTGCTACCGGCAAGGTCTCAGTACCAGTCAGGAGTTCGAAGTGTCAGATCTTAAAGTCGGCGTTGCCGGAGCCGGTGTGTTTGGGGGGTATCATGCTCAGAAAGCCGCCGCATCTGCCTCAACTGAATTGACAGGTATATTTGATATCAGTGATCAGAGGGGACAAACCGCTGCGTCACCATTTGGGGTGCCGAATTATACGCGATTTGAAGATCTTCTTGAAAAGAGTGACGCCATCATCATCGCGGTTCCAGCTGTCTATCATGCGGATCTGGCCGCGAAGGCGCTGCAGGCTAATAAGCATGTGCTGGTCGAGAAGCCGCTTGCTCTGAAGGAAACCGAAGCGCGGATGCTGGCTGGCATGGCCGTTTCGCAGGGACTCACTCTGCAAGTGGGTCACCAGGAACGCTTTGTTGCTCGGGCTATGGGAATGTTTCGCATCGAAGAGCCGCCGCTCCTGCTGGAATCAATCCGGTATTCCCCGCCATCGCCAGAGGGACGTGCAGGCGATGTATCAGTAATCTGGGATTTGATGATCCATGATCTTGATCTTGCGGGCTGCCTGATAGAGGGACGGTTCACGGACGTATCGGCGTCGGGACAAAAGCTTCATACCGATCACATTGATGAAGCGAGTGCTGAATTTGAATACGACCGAGGTGCGCGAGCGATTTTGAAAGCCAGTCGCGCCGCCAAAGCGCGTGAGCGGAAAATGCGTGTCGTCTATGAATCAGGCGAAATCAGCGTCGACTTTCTGTCACGTGAAGTCATAAATACGACGCCTTATAACATCACAGTCGATATTTCTGCGTTGCTGCCCGATCCGCTGGGCGCGGCGGATGAAAGCTTTTTCCAGTCATGCCTTGGACGTCAGAATTCAGTCATTCCCGGCCATGGAGCGATTATGGCTGTTGCAATGGCAGAGGCGGCAGAGGCTCAAGCGCTCAGCTAGTGCTTTGCGCGAACTGATTCCGTGTGTAAGTGGCTTGCATGTCAAATCGGATAAAGATCTCAATCGCGCAATTGAATCCAATTGTTGGTGATGTACCAGGCAATCTGAAGCTCGTACTTTCGGCGCTTGATAAAGCGAGGGCGGACAAGTGCGAGCTGCTGGTTTTCTCCGAAATGTTCCTGTTTGGGTATCCGCCGGAAGACCTGGTTCTCAAGCCGGTGGTCACCGATGCATGTGAGAAAGCGCTTGAGGAACTTCAGGCTGAACTTTCAGAAACCGATCCTGCGATCCTTATTGGCGCACCGGCTCGTGTTGAAGGCCATGTTCGAAACAGCGCCTTTCTCCTGAGAGCAGGTTGGCCCCTTCGACGCTGGGACAAGCATGAATTGCCGGATTATGGCGTGTTTGATGATAGTCGGGTTTTTGTCGCCGGTCAGCTGGATGATTTGTGCTTCGAGATAAACGACGTTCGGATTGGCGTCGCGATCTGTGAAGATATCTGGTTCCGCAGAGTTCCCGAACGGATCAAAGAGCAAAAAGCGGATCTCATGCTTGCGATCAACGCATCACCCTGGCGCAGAACCATCCACCAGGAGCGACGTACCGCATTTGCAGCCTGGGAAAGTGCAGATCTGCCATATGTGTTCATCAATCAGTCCGGCGCTCAGGATGAGCTGATATTCGATGGGGCATCCTATGCCTGGACGGATGCCGACCGCCATCATTGGCTGTTGGGAGACTTCATCTGTGGTCAGACGAGTTTCGAGTTTGATGCGAAGGACAAAACTTTCTACCTCGAGCCGGCGGCGGTGCCGAGCGAAGGTCTGGAAGCTGATTATCTGGCGGCGGTTACGGCGCTTCGCGATTATGTTGAGAAAAATCGATTTCCCGGTGTCGTGCTGGGATTGTCCGGCGGAGTGGATTCTGCGCTTACTGCGGCAATCGCAGTCGACGCGTTAGGACCAGATCGCGTCTGGTGTGTGATGCTGCCCTATAAATATACCAGCTCAGAAAGCCATGAAGACGCTGAGGCCTGCGCCCGCGCGCTGGGTGTTCGTTACGACACAATCGCAATTTCGCAGGGCGTCGAAGCCATGACGGATATGCTGGGGCCAAGTTTTGAAGGGCGAGAGGCGGATACGACCGAAGAGAATATTCAGTCGCGTCTGAGAGGCGTCACGCTCATGGCCTTGTCCAACAAATTTGGTCACATGGTCGTCACAACAGGCAATAAGTCGGAGATGGCGGTTGGTTATGCGACACTGTATGGCGATATGTGTGGCGGGTATAATCCGCTAAAGGATTTCTATAAAACAGAAGTCTTTCAATTGTGTGAGTGGCGTAATTTAAGTGATGCATTAAAGTTGAAGGGGCCCGCCGGCGAGGTCATTCCTAAGCGCATCATCACAAAACCTCCGAGTGCTGAATTGCGGGAAGATCAGACAGATCAGGACAGCCTTCCGGCCTATGAGGACCTGGATGATATTCTCCGCTGCCTCGTCGATTATGAGTTTTCAGTTCGTCACATCGTGGAACGAGGTCATGAGCTGGCGACGGTGAAGCGAATTGAGCATTTGCTCTACATTGCTGAATATAAACGTCGTCAGTCCGCGCCGGGGCCGAAAATCGGACCGCGAAACTTTGGACGAGACCGCCGCTATCCGATAACCAGCGGCTGGCGCGACACGTTCTGGCAGGATTAAGTCTGCTTATGTGTGCCGGAAATCAGCCTCCGCATTGCGTATTGCCACGAATTTGATATTTCCCGCCGACATATTCCTCCAATCCAACAGAATTGAACTCTGATGACATCACCCATCGTCCGCTTCGCGCCATCTCCGACAGGCCGCATTCACGTAGGCAATGTCAGAACAGCCCTGATCAACTGGCTGTTTGCCAAAAAGCATGGTGGTAAATTTCTGTTGAGAATCGATGACACCGATCGCGAACGGTCCACTCAGGACTATGAAGACGGGATCAAGACCGACCTTAACTGGCTCGGCCTCGAATGGGACGACACGTTTAATCAGTCGGATCGCTTCGAAAAATATGATGCGGCTGTCGAGAAGCTGAAAGCCGATGGCCTGCTTTATGCGTGTTATGAGACGCCGGATGAGTTGGAGCGGAAGCGCAAAATTGCGCTGAGCCGGGGACGTCCGCCTGTTTATGATCGGGCAGGTCTTGCGCTGACCGATGATGAAAAGGCCAGTCTGGAGGCCGAAGGGCGCACGCCGCATTGGCGGTTCAAGCTCTCGGGTGAGCGGGTGGAGTGGACGGATTTGGTCCGTGGGCCGCAAAGCATCGATTCCGCATCGGTGTCTGATCCGATCCTGGTACGTGGCGATGGCAGCTATCTCTATACGCTTCCCAGTGTTGTCGATGACATTGAATACAACATCACTCATGTCGTGCGGGGTGAGGACCATGTGACAAATTCCGGCGCTCAGATTGAAATCTTCAAAGCGCTGGGTGGAAGCGCGCCTGACATGGCGCATACACCTCTTTTGATCGGTGCAGACGGGCAGGGGCTGTCGAAACGTCTCGGTTCGCTTTCAATTCATGAATTGTCGAAAGACGGTGTCGAGCCGATGGCGATTGCCAGCCTTCTCGCGAAAATCGGCACCAGCGACAATGTCGAGATCCGGTCTCAGCTGAGCGAGTTGAGTGAGGAATTTTCGTTCGATAAAATCGGCCGAGCGCCGGCGCGTTTCGACGAAACCGAGCTGATGAAGCTGAATGCGAATTTACTGCTCGATATGCCAGAAGATGAAGCGGTTTCGCGGTTGAAGGCCAATCCCAAATTGTCTGATCTGAGTGATCCGACCTTTTTCTGGGATACGATCAAAGGGAATATCTCAGTCTTTTCGGATGTCGACCGGTGGGCCGGTATTCTGTTCGGCGAAATCGAAACACCAGACCTTGCTGAAGACAAGGACTATCTTGAGCAGGCTCTGGCGAGCCTTCCGGCCGGAGACTATTCTGAGGAAACCTGGTCAACCTGGACAAGCGAGTTGAAAGTCTCGACGGGCCGGAAAGGGCGCGGACTTTTCATGCCATTGCGTAAAGCGCTCACGGGCGAAGAGCGCGGTCCTGAAATGAACCGGGTTCTGGTTCTTTTGGGAGAAGCGCGCGCGCGGGCACGTCTTCAGGCAGCTGTCGCCTGATCAGACCTGCTTGAAGCGGATTTCCAAAGCCTCAATCGCGTCCATCGGGGATTTCGTATGGGCGAAAAGCTCGAGGAATTCCGTTGGTGTGAACTTCCCAGTCACAATGTGACCCATAAGTTCGAAGAATGGATCCCAGAACTGGCCTTCGTCCAGAAAGGCCATTGGCTTGCAGTGTAGACCCAGCCGGGCCCAGGACAGCATTTCGACTGCTTCTTCTAGTGTTCCGATGCCGCCCGGGAGCACGATAAAGCCATCGCTTTCGTCAAACATCATTTGTTTGCGCTCGTGCATGGTTTCCACAATGCGGTGTTCAACGGAATCGAAGATGCGTTCCTTTGTCAGCAGAAAGCGCGGCATGATGCCGAGCACCTTGCCGCCAGCTTCGTGGGCGGCAGTTGCCGCTGCGCCCATCAGGCCGACGCTGCCACCCCCATAAACCAATCGATAATTCTGCTCGGCGAGGGTTGCGCCAAGTTTCTTTGCCAGTTCGAGATATTTCGGCTCCACATCATTGGATGATCCGCAATACAGACAGATGGATTTCATGGTCAGGTGTCCAGTTGAGATGTCTTTCCCGTTTTAAATGGCATGAACAGATTTTTTCTTGCTGGCAAGTAAGACGCTGTGCGCCTATTTGAGTTTCATGCGATCATTAGCGACTTCAGATCAGGACGCCATCGAGAGCGCAAGCGGCGGTGTTGGCAAAGCGTTGCTGCGCGTCATGCAGGTTTTGTCTCTTCCGGCACTCGCCAAATGGCGGTTTCGCATGGGCGTTGCGCTGGCACTAACATTTGGCGCGAAAGTGCTGAGCGTATCTGCTCCGCTCTATCTTGGTGATGCCATTACCAAGGCCACCAATTATGAAATGGGGTCGTCTTTCGTCCCTTTGATCATGGCGTTGTTGCTGTTCGTTGCCATTCGGTATGCGTCGTCATCCTTGCCGCATATCCGGGACGTCTTGTTTGTGCCGGTCAGTCAGGATGCGCAGAGAACACTTTCTGTGCGCGCGTTTCGGAAAGCGCAGCATTTGTCGCTCGGGTTTCACCAGACGAGACGATCGGGCGCGCTTAATCGGGTGATTGAACGTGGTTCAGGCGCGATGGATGTCATCTTGCGGTTCCTTGTGTTCAACATTGCGCCCACTCTGATTGAACTGGTGATGGCGTCTGCCGTCATGGCCGTTGCCTATTCCCCCATGCTGGCCGTGATCGCGATTGTGACGATTGTTGTCTATGTCGCCTTCACATTGATTGTGACTGAGTGGCGAGCACATCAAAGACGAACACTGAATACGGCGGACACCGAATTGCGCGCCCGGGCCATGGATAGTCTCACCAATTTCGAGACGGTGAAGGCCTTCGCGGCAGAAGAGCGCGAAACCGACCGGTTTGATTCCGCGTTTCAGTCCTATAATCGGAAATATGTCACCACCATGCAGTCGCTGGCCATTCTGAATAATGGCCAGGAACTGATCATGAATCTCGGTCTGTTCGCCATGTTGGGTTGGACGGGATGGATGGTTGCGGAGGGCAATCTTGAGGTCGGCGCGCTCGCGGCAGTGTTTGCGATGTTACTCAACCTTTATCGGCCGCTGAATATTCTGGGATGGGGCTGGCGGGAGATCAGACAGGGCGTCATCGACCTCGAAAAAGTGTTCGGATTGATGTCGATGGTTCCGGAGGTGGATGATTCCCCTAATGCGAAACCGTTAACCGGCGTGAGAGGCAAAGTGTCCTTTAAAGATGTCAGTTTCAGCCATGAGGGGCGTTTTTCAGGTTTGAAGAATGTCAGTTTCGATGTCGAACCGGGCAAGCATCTTGCGATTGTCGGTCCGTCAGGATCCGGGAAGTCGACCCTGCTGAGATTGTTGTTTCGGTTTTTCGATGTAGAAGGCGGAAAAATCTGTATCGACGGACAGGATGTTCGCTCAATTACGCAGAACAGTCTCAGACAATCATTGGGTGTCGTGCCGCAGGAAGTTGTGCTGTTCAACGACACGATCCGCCAGAACATTCTCTACGGATACCCGGAAGCGACCCAGGCCGAGTTGGACACAGCTGCTGCGCAAGCCCAATTGCTCGACTTTATTGAGCGCCTGCCGGAAAAATGGGATACGCGCGTCGGTGAGCGCGGATTGAAATTGTCTGGCGGTGAGAAACAACGTGTCGGACTGGCGCGAGTTATCCTCAAGAATCCAAGTGTGCTGATTCTCGATGAGGCGACTTCAGCACTGGATAGCCAGACTGAGACGCTGGTTCAGTCTGCTATATCAGAAGCCTCCAAAGGGCGTACCACGCTGACGGTTGCACACAGATTGTCCACCATCCGGAATGCGGATCAAATTCTCGTTCTTGCGGACGGTGAAGTGAAGGAATCAGGCACACACAATGAGCTTCTATCGCAAAACGGCCTTTATGCTGATATGTGGAAGAAGCAGGGCACGGACCGCGTGCCAGATCAAATTACTGCTGACGTGGAGGAAATGAGATAGTCATGGCCAAGAAATCACTTTCCAGCAAAATGCCCTGGTATCGGGCTGAGTTTGACCTCGAAGGATTAGGCTTTGGCGGGCTTGCGCTCGTACTCGCGATCATCCTTGGCGGGCTTCACTGGATTCTGGCGTTTGTCTTTTTTCTGGTCTTTGCCGTTATTATGCTTGCTGCACGGGATACGGAGAGAACATCGCCGACAGCAGACGATCTTGTTCTCTCTCCCTGTGATGGCGTGATTGAGAGCGTGGGTCCTGTGAGCCCCCCGCGTGAATTACGATGGGATACCCAGGAAGTGGTCCGCGTGAGGATTTCATCCTCGCCTTTCTCGGTGAATGGCATTCGGTCTTCGATTACAGGAAATGTCGACAGCTTCCTCGTTGAGCCGGGTGCGCCGTCAGCATTGTCGACCGATCCTGACAATTCCGATCTGCGCGAAGCCTTCGTCCTGATTGGTGGTGAGAAGCATGCGGTCGGCCTGCGAGTTGCAACAGGCGGCCTTGGCCCGCGGCTGGATATTGATCTGGAAGCCGGTGATGGCGTGCGGGCTGGTCGTAAGATTGGCGTCCGGCGTCTGGGCGGTTGGTGCGATGTGTTCCTTCCCGCTGCAGCCGCAACAACGCTGGAGCCCGGCATGAGTGTTGTCGGTGGCGAGACCGTGCTGAGTGATCTAACGGATCTGGCCCCGAGTTACGACCGATCGACCATGGTGGTTGAGGAGATCGTGCCGGAACCAGAACCTGCACCTGAGCCTGTAGCGGCTGCACCTGTCGCGCCCGTCGCGACGCCCGATCCGGTCGAAACTACGCCTGAGACGATCCCTGAAGAGGTTCAGGAGGAGGTTTCAGAGCAGCCAGTGGCCGAAGACAAGCCTGCAGAAGCCGAGCCGGACACGCCGACCAAGCCTGCGTCCAAACCGAAGAGCTGAACTGTCAGTCCTTTGAAGCCCCGGCATTCACCCATGTGAAGAGGGGCTTCAGGGGGAAGGCCCAGATGATTCCCGCAATCGCGTAATAAACGAGCTGGAGCCAGCGCGGGGCGCTGACAAGCATGCTTCCGATTGTCGCGGCAATGACGATATACACCGCCAAAAATGTCAGTATGACCAATCCGGCCACGAGCTTTCTCATTTGAACCTCTGGTGAAATCACGCTGCTGAGCTATCTGGCTCATATCAGTAAGGTAATTCCGGCGGATAATTAGTCCAATGACTGATACGACTCAACAGAAAGACGACTCGCTCTCCCCTCAGGCGCGGCGATGGATTCGAAGCTGGCTCTCTTTGCTGGGCTTCATGGTGTACGCCATGATCCTTGTAGGTGGAGCGACGCGACTGACGGATTCGGGTTTGTCGATCACCGAGTGGAAGCCAATCTCGGGCGCCCTGCCGCCCTTTGGTCAGGACGATTGGATGGAGTTGTTCCGTCTGTATCAACAGACAGAGGAATACCGGGTTCAGAATGCGGGTATGACGCTTGCTGAGTTTGAATTCATTTACTGGTGGGAATGGGGACACAGATTTCTGGGGCGCGTAATCGGCCTGGTTGCGATCGTTGGCTTTGTCATATTTGCAATGAAGAAATGGCTTAATCGGCAACGGGTCATACGGTTTGGTGTTCTGATCTTTCTGGGTGGTCTGCAGGGCGCGATTGGCTGGTGGATGGTTGCCAGTGGGATTGGTGAGACCGATCTTATCGACGTGGCCGCTTACAGGCTGATGACGCATTTCTGTCTGGCTGTGCTGATTATCGGGTTGATTGTATGGTTCTGGCTGGACCTGGTGGATGAGAAGACAGACTTTCAGCGCAAGGCACTATCGCCGGTTCTGACTGTTTTCACTGTTATGGTTTTTATCCAGCTTGCCACCGGTGCGCTCGTCGCTGGCCTTGATGCCGGCCGGACCTATACCGACTGGCCCATGATGGACGGAGAGTTTGTGCCGGTTGGGTATTGGGAATCCGCGTTAGGTTTCCGCAACCTCTTTGAGAATGTCGCGACAACACAGTTCAACCACCGTCTTCTGGCTTATATCATCGCGCTCTACGCGGTGTTTGTCGGATATTATTATCGACAGGATTGGTTTCGGCCTGGTCTGAGGGTGTTGTTGGGGAGCGTGTTGCTTCAAATGTTCTGGGGCGTTTTCACTCTGGTGAGTGCAGCTCCACTGGAGCTGGCACTCATACATCAAGGGATCGGCGTCATCATTCTAATTGCAGCAATCCGATCCCTGCATCGGGATTGTTATTCAGCCGCCGGAGATAACTTGTTGAACAGGTCCAGGCGGTCGACATAAACCAATTGGGTTTCTCCACTCGGTTTCAGACTTTCGATCGCGAGAAACCCGTTGGTGAAGCTTGCTTCGCCGCTTCGGTCACTCAGGACGAGTTTCTCGACCTTGTCCGGGGCTTCTGACGACAAGCTGCCTTCAAGTTGGATTTCGCTTGTCGCGCCGTCTCCATTTGCAACGAACACTTTTCCGCCTGATGTCGCAGTTGCCACCTGATATCCATCACTTGTCTGGAGGCCGGTAACCTGAACTGGAACGTCCGTCAGTTTGATTGGCGTGGCGGAGTTCTCGGCATCCCGTATTTCGAGTCCAAACCCGCCACCAGTGATCACGCTGTCCCCAACCAGATCACAACTGGTCAGATATTTGTCGAAGGTCAGTCTGTCAGTCTCTTCATAGATAAGGTTCTCACCTTCAGACCGCACACGTCCGCGAACAAGAGTGGAGTTGTCCACGTCCGTCCAATAGGCGAGGTTCAGAATTGCCGCGTCGTAATTCGCGGTGGTGGAACATACTCCTTCAATAAAGCCTTGCACCTCATCTGTCAGTTCGACTTCAAACGGTGCGGGCAGTCCGGCACCATACAAGAAGACCACGAGTTTGTCGGAATTTCTCGATGTTCCTGGATAAAGAATGAGATCAGCGCCCTGAATATTGGCCTGTGTACCTGACCCGATGCTGGACGTCCGATAAGGGCCCGGTTCAGAAATCGCTGTGCCATCGAAGTCGACCAATTGCAGGCCGCCTGATTCATAGCCCAATAAAAATCTGACCGGTCCATCCTCAGCAATCGAAAGTACTGAGAGTTTCTCTGACAGCATTCCGGTCTGCCAGATAATTGGCGCATTGATCGAAGAAGGGGCAGGGCTCACCGGTGCTTTCTCTTCAGTTCCGCCGCAGGAAGCTAAAAATAAAATTGCACCGAATGCCGCTGCTTGATTGACAATCTGATTCTTACGCATTAGTGACGCGCGCTCTGCCATTTAACAACACCTACAAGAAAGGCTCCGAGTGGAGCAATGAAAACTTTTTTGGCCAAACCAGCTGAAGTCGAAAACAAGTGGATCATCATTGACGCCACTGATGCCGTCGTCGGCCGACTCGCGTCTTACATCGCCAAGCGTCTGCGCGGCAAGCATCGGGCTGATTATACGCCTCACGTTGATTGTGGTGATCATATCATCATTATCAATGCCGAGAAGGCTGTATTCACAGGCCGCAAGCGCCAGCAAAAGAATTATTACCGCCACACCGGTTATCCGGGCGGTATTAAAGAACTGTCTGCTGACGCCATCCTCCGGGGTCGTTTCCCTGAGCGGGTTCTGAAGCTTGCTGTGAAGCGTATGCTTCCGCGTGAAAGTTCGCTTGCGCGTCAGCAATTCTCTAAACTGCGTGTTTACGCCGGTTCAGAGCACCCGCATGAGGCGCAGCAACCCGAAGTGGTCGACTTCAAATCTATGAATCCCAAGAACGAGAAAGCGGCGTAACGCATGTCAGATACCGTCGAAACCCTCGATGACCTGAAAGACCTCGGCAATGAAGGCGGCGCTGAGCCGGCTGTTGTCGATGTTGATCCCAAGATTGACCAATATGGTCGCGCCTATGGCACGGGTCGTCGTAAGTCTGCTGTTGCCCGCGTCTGGATCAAACCAGGCAGCGGCAAAATCATCGTGAACGGCAAGGACTCTGCGGATTACTTCGCGCGTCCAGTGCTGCAGATGGTTATTGAGCAGCCTCTGAACGCTGCTGAACGCCGGACTGAGTTCGATGTGATCTGCACAGTCAAAGGGTCTGGCCTTTCAGGTCAGGCTGGTGCGGTTCGTCACGGTATTTCGCGTGCGCTTGTTGCGTACGAGCCAGGTCTGCGCCCGGTTCTCAAGCCTTACGGCTTCATGACACGTGACCCACGGGTCGTGGAACGTAAGAAATACGGCCGTGCGAAAGCGCGTCGTAGCTTCCAGTTCTCCAAGCGCTAATTGCACATTGGATCACAATGAAATTGGGCGCTTCTCACGAGGCGCCCTTTTTGTTTATGGGGAAGACGAATGTCAGGGAAGAAGATCAGAGCCTGCGTGCTCGGAGCCAGCGGTTATACCGGAGCGGAGATGCTGCGATTGCTTGTCGGGCATTCCGGAATTGACGTTGTTTCATCGACGGCGAACTCGCTTGCTGGTAAGCGCCTGACCGACGTCTATCCGCATCTGAGCAGTTATCAGGCTGTTGAGCTTGTGACCGCTGAAGATGTCGACTGGACAGATATCGATCTTGCCATCTCGTGCCTGCCTCACGGGACCAGTCAGGATCTGGTTGAAACCCTGCCGGATCATGTTCGTGTGGTCGACTTGTCAGCCGATTATCGTCTGCGTGATGCAGCGCTCTATGAGACGGTCTATGGCCGGGCGCATCTGTCTCCCGAACGGACCAGAAATGCGGTCTATGGACTGACCGAGCTCGCGAGAGAGCAGGTGAAGACTGCCGATCTCGTCGCGTGCCCGGGATGCTATCCGACAGCGACGCTTCTGTGCCTCCTGCCTATCAGCCAGACGGATCTGATCGATCCGGCGTCAATCATCATTGACGCGAAATCTGGAGTTTCTGGTGCCGGACGTTCGCTGAAGGAAGGAAACCTCTTTTGTGAGGCAGCTGAAGGTCTTCATCCGTACGCAATCGGGGCTCATCGCCATGCACCAGAGATCGAGCAGGAAGTTTCAGGTCGGATCGGTGAAAACGTCTTTGTGACCTTCACACCTCATCTTGTTCCGATGACGCGTGGTGAGCTGGTGACGATCTATGTTCAGATGGCGGACGGAATTTCCGCGGAGCAGCTGCATTCGGTTCTGTCTGACGCTTATGAGTCTGAGGCGTTTGTGCGAGTTCGACCATTTGGCAGCCTGCCGCCAGACACGCGCCACACGCGCGGGACCAATAGATGCGAGATCAGCGTGCATGCTGACCGCAAGCCCGGCCAGGCTGTGATCATTGGCGCGATCGACAATCTGATCAAAGGATCAGCCGGACAGGCTCTGCAGAACATCAACCTGATGTTTGGGTTCCCGGAGACGGAAGGTCTCAGCGGGTTGCAGCCGCTATTCCCGTAACTCAGGTTTCGGCAATATCGCCGACGCCGAGATCCTCGAGGCGCAATTTCACATAATTGCCAGGTGCGTCACCCAGTCCGAAATCCGGCGTTTCGCGCGCCGGAATTTTCTCGCCGGAACGCGCCTTCAGCCACTCAAACCAATGTGGCCACCAAGAGCCTTCATGTTCTTCGGCACCTGAAAGCCATTCTTCATGGGTCTCAGGAAGGTCTGGATTGACCCAATGCTGATATTTTTTTGCATCCGGGTGGTTCACGACACCAGCAATATGGCCCGAACCGGCGAGAACCAGTTCCGTCGGCCCGCCAAAGGCCCGAGCAGTGTTGTAGACCGATTTAAACGGCGCGATGTGATCTTCACGGCTCGCCTGGACCATAATCGGGATCTTGATGTCTCCGATATTGATCTTGCGACCGAGCACACGGAATTCACCTTTTGCCATGGCATTGTCGCAATAAAGGTCCTTCAGATAGGTGAGATGGGTTGGCCCGGGAATATTCGTCTGATCTGAATTCCAGTAGAGCAGATCGAACGGACGCGGTTTCTTACCCATCATGTAGCTGTCGACGACGTAACGCCAGACGAGATCAGCTGGTCTCAGATAATTGAAAGTCTCAGCCATATCCTCGCCAGCCATTACGCCGCCGTTTTCATGAATGCAGTGTTCAATTTGACGAATGGCCTGGCTGTCAGTGAAGACTTTCAGGTCTCCTGCTTCTGCAAAGTCAGCCTGAGAGGCGAAATAGGTCGCGGATTGAATGCGCTCGTCGCCTTCCTGCGCCATCCGGGCGAGGGCAGACGTCAGCATAGTGCCGCCAATACAATATCCGACCGTGTTGATTTTCTCGCAGCCAGTAAGCTCGGTCACGGCTTCGGTGGCTGCATAGGCACCCTGACTGACATAATCGTCCCAGCGCAAATGGGCCATGGAATGATCAGCAGACCGCCAGGCCACCACAAAGACACTGATGCCCTTTTTAGTCAGCCAGCGGATCATCGAGTTTTCTTTGCGAAGATCCAGAATATAGAATTTATTGATCCAAGGTGGGAAGATCAGGAGAGGGATTTCATAAACCTTCTTCGTACTGGGATCGTATTGGATAATCTCGATGAGGTCATTCTGATAGACGACTTTACCCGGAGCGGTCGCAATATTCTCTCCCAGTTTAAACTCGCTACCGTCAGTCTGACTGATCATGAGACGACCATGGCCGCGCTGCAGATCAGCTCGTGCAAGTTTTAATCCCTCGAGTACACTTTCGCCGCCAGTTTCCAGCA
This sequence comes from Ponticaulis sp., assembly GCA_002692725.1. Taxonomy (GTDB): domain Bacteria; phylum Pseudomonadota; class Alphaproteobacteria; order Caulobacterales; family Hyphomonadaceae; genus Ponticaulis. The sequence goes on from NZLU01000046.1 coordinate 73,117, forward strand.
TAGCCTTGAGGGCTGCAGGATTGGTGCTGAAAAAATTGGTCGGGCAGAATGCATCGGCTGTTTGTTTGGCGAAGAAGTTCGCTTTGCGGCGTGTGGTCTCATCCAGTTCTTCAGCTGATCCGATGAGATTCATCAACCAGTTTGAATTCAGCTCATAGGTCTGCTGGATCACATTAAACATCGGATTGGACGACCATTCGGGATCTGAGAATCGTTTGTCCCGACTTTTGGTTTCTTCCTTGCCGGTCAGCATTGACCGCCAGATGTTCAAATGTCCTTCCCACAATTCCATCTGTGCAGCGAACAGGCGATCCGGGTGGCGCGCTAAATTCTCGCCAACTTTGGAAAGCGCTTGTCCTGCGCCAAACGGATCTGGACGGTTGGGGTCGAGAGATTTCTTCAGATTGGCCGTTGTGACGTCGCGAAGTATTTGCTGGCTCTCGAATATTGCGTCTGACATGTTGCGTGTCAGAGCTTCCATCTTCTGAGGGCCAGCCTCCTCAAGAATGTCCTGTAGGGTCTTGGCTGTGGCCTTTGGTGGATCGAGCTTTTGTTTCACTTTTTCGGGCCGTATTTCTTCCTTCACGACTTTATCAGCCGCCTTCGCGGAGTTTTTGGCTTTCGGAGATGACTTAGATTTCTCCACCATTGTGTTTTGCCTCATTATAGCCCACCAAGTATACTATCGTAACTTTCCTACTGGAAGACTAAGTCGGAGACAGTTTTGATTCGCTTTGGACCTGCTATTGCACTCACCGTGACGCTGAGCGGTTGTGTGTCCGTATTGCCGGACAATAATGTTCCCGCGCCCGAATGGTTTGAGACCAGACGGGCGGAGGTCATTGCAGAGGGATATCCTGATCTTCGTACGGCCCTTATTCCGGTCGATGACGAGGACTCAAAGCTGTGGAGCCGTATGGCCAAGCAGATCGAAGACGCAAAAGAGGAGCTGGACGAGGCGGCCCCAGAGCCAGCAGATATGGATGAAGCGGCGTTGCGAGCGTGGGTGGCCGAACAACAAGCCATCGTCGCCAAAGGCGAAGAACCGTATTAAAAACCCAGCTTTCCAAAATAGAAGTCTCTCGCAATGCTACCGCCACAGTTTCACAAAATTCGCCGCCTTCCGCCTTACGTTTTTGAACAGGTCAATCGGAACGCCGCGGCTCTGAGAGCGTCCGGTGCCGACATCATAGATTTCGGCATGGGCAATCCTGATCTCCCCACGCCACCACACATTGTGGACAAACTGATTGAAACCGCACGCAAGCCGAAAACCAATCGGTACTCGTCCTCAAAAGGTATTCCCGGGCTTCGTCGAGCTCTGGCCAACTACTATCGCCGACGGTTTGGTGTGACCCTTGATCCTGATCGCGAAGTCGTGGCGACTATGGGATCAAAAGAAGGATTTGCGAATCTTGCGCAGGCACTGGCGGCACCTGGAGACGTGATCCTATCTCCAAACCCAAGCTATCCGATCCATTCCTTTGGTTTCATCATGGCGGGAGCGACCATTCAGCACGTGCGGGCTTTATCACCCGAGGAATATCTCTCTGGCCTGGGACGCGCAGTCCGGCATTCCGTTCCAAGCCCGACGGCGATGGTGTTGTGTTATCCGGCGAACCCGACGGCTCAGGTGGTGGATCTGGATTTCTACAAAGATGCCGTCGCTTTTGCGAAGAAGCACGACCTCTGGATCCTGTCGGACCAAGCGTACACCGAAATCTACTTCGGTGATCCCCCGCCATCGATTCTCGAAGTCGATGGGGCGAGGGACATTTGTGTTGAAGTCTCAACACTGAGCAAAACCTATAATATGGCCGGCTGGCGTGTTGGTTTTGCTGCCGGCAATGAAAAGCTCATCGCAGCTCTGGCACGTGTGAAATCCTATCTCGATTATGGGTCATTTACACCTATTCAGGTTGCGGCGTGTGAGGCACTTAACGGAGATCAGAGCTGCGTCGAAGAACTGCGCTCGATCTACAAAACCCGCCGGGACATTCTGGTTGAATCGTTTAATCAGGCAGGATGGACATTGCCCGTGCCTGATGCCTCAATGTTCGTGTGGGCGCCCCTGCCGGAACAGGTTCGTCATTTGGGGTCACTCGATTTCTCGCTCAGACTGCTCAATGAAGCGCATGTCAGTGTCTCACCGGGTGTCGGATTTGGTGAGCACGGTGAGGGATATGTCCGCATGGCGCTTGTTGAAAACGAGCAGCGGATACGACAGGCCGCTCGAAATGTTCGCAAGTTTCTTCAGACTGTGAACGATCAGCAAATGCCGAACATCGCAACAGGTTAGTTCATGAAAAAATCTATGAAAGTTGGAATTGCCGGTCTCGGTAATGTAGGGACAGGGCTTATCGCGCGTTTGCAGGATCAGGGAAAACTGCGGCTCGACGGCGAATTGGTTGTCAGTGGCGTGAGTGCGCGCAACCGGTCCCGGGCGCGCCCCGTCGATATCAGCGATTACGCCTGGTATGATGACCCTGTTGCGCTCGCGAAATCTGACGATACCGAGATCTTCGTCGAGTTGATCGGTGGGTCTGATGGTCCGGCTAAGCTCGCTGTTGAAGCTGCGCTGGATCTCGGAAAACCCGTGGTTACCGCAAATAAGGCCATGATCGCCGAATATGGTGAAGAGCTGGCCCAGCGCGCAGAAGCAAAAAAAACACCGCTCCTGTTTGAAGCGGCGGTCGCTGGCGGCATTCCGATTGTCCGCGCGATTCGGGAGTCTTTTGCCGGAACCGAGCTCAAATCCATTCGCGGGATTCTGAACGGCACGTGCAACTTTCTGCTGTCAGAAATGGCGGAAACCGGCAGGGATTACGATGACGTTCTCGCGGACGCCCAACGTCTTGGTTATGCCGAAGCTGATCCGTTTCTGGATGTCTCGGGCACGGATGCCGCGCACAAAATCGCGATACTGAGTTCTCTCGGCTTTGGTGTGCCGATGGATTTCTCCCAAGTGTCCATCCACGGCGTTGATTCGATCAGCCTTCGCGACCTTCAGCTGGCAGGTAAGCTCGATCACAAAATCAAGCTCATCGCAGAAGCTGTTCAGACCGAATTCGGCGTGATCTGTCGGGTTGAGCCTGTTCTTCTGCCAAAGGCATCACCGCTTGCCATGATTGATGGTCCGCTGAACGCTATCATGATCGAAAGTGTCCATGCTGGCAATTACACGCTGACGGGTCCGGGGGCCGGATCTGATGCAACGGCGAGCGCCGTGTTGGGTGATTTGTCAGCGCTTCTGTCTGATCAGAATACACCCGTTTTTGGGGTCTGTGTCGGTTTGCTCAGTCAGACTTTCTGTCCAAAAGACAAGATTTCCCAATCGGAATCCAAATATCTCATTCGGGCGGAATTGCGAGATAAAGCCGGGGCGCTTGCATCATTGACGGAGAAGTTGGCAGGGTCTGATGTCTCTGTTGATGCGCTGCTTCAGGATTCAGCGGGCGACTCCGAGTTTGCGCCGATCGCAATCATGACGCATAACTGCTCGCTCGCTGCGGCCGAAGAAGCAGTGAGTCGGGTAAACTCTCTTGATGCGGTCCATGAGCCAGCGCGGCTTATCCGGATTGAGAGTAGCTAGTTCAGATCATTCCGGAAGAAGACGATGGCTGACTCAAGAATTCATTCAACACTTGCTGACGCCATGATCCGGGTCACAGAGGCTGCTGCTGTCGCGGCTTTTGATTATTCGGGACGTGGCGACGAGCGAATGGCTGATCAGGCCGCTGTCGATGCGATGCGGACCCGACTCAATCAGGTGGAAATTAAAGGCCGTATCGTTATTGGAGAGGGTGAGCGCGATGAAGCGCCCATGCTCTATATTGGTGAAGACGTCGGTACGGGCGAGGGCGCGGAGATGGATCTTGCCCTGGACCCGCTGGAAGGGACCACACTGACTGCCAAGGCGATGTCTAACGCGCTATCAGTGCTCGCGATTGCGCCTCATGGCACAATGCTTCATTCGCCTGATGTCTATATGGATAAGCTCGCCATCGGACCAGGCTATCCGGACGGCGTGATCGATCTGGATGCCAGCCCTGCAGAGAATGTGCTCGCGCTCGCCAAAGAAAAAGGTGTGGATCCAAAACATCTGACCGTCTGTGTGCTCGATCGTCCTCGGCACCAGGAACTGATCGCGTCTTTGAGGTCTGTCGAAGCACGCGTTGTTCTTATTCCGGATGGGGACATCGCCGGCGTCATCAACACGACGGATCCGACGACCGGTATTGATATGTATATCGGCCGTGGCGGGGCGCCGGAGGGGGTTCTTGCTGCGGCGGCGTTGAAATGCATTGGCGGGCAGATGAAGGCACGCCTTGTTTTCCGAAACGATGAAGAAAAAGGTCGGGCTCGCCGGGTCGGTATTCAGGACCTAACCCGAATTTATGATCTGGCAGATCTGGTTCATGATGAGGCCGTCTTTTGTGCGACGGGTGTGACCAAAGGTGGCTTGCTCGATGGTGTGAGCTATTCAAATGGTACAGTTGAAACCGAGACCCTGATCATGACCAGTTTTGATCACTCGACCCGCCGTGTTCGAACCAGACGACCTGTTTCCAAAGCATGACATCAGCGCGCGGCCTTGTTTGGCTGGAGCCGAACATTTCATCAGAGATGGTTTCTGACTTTGCGCGTCAGACCGGTCAAACGGAACCCGTTTCGGCTCTGCTGTTGCGGCAGCATGTTAAGCCCGACGAAGTTGAGCATTTTCTCAATCCAACGCTTAAACATTTTTTTCCGGATCCTTCGACATTCAAGGATATGAACAACGCTGCGGGGTTTCTGGCGGACGCTATACAGTCTGGAAAATCCGTTGCCGTTCTTGCTGATTATGATGTCGATGGTGCGACCAGTGCAGCCCAACTGATCCGGTATTTCCGTCATTTCGACAGGTCTCTTGAGTTATATGTGCCAGACCGGCTGAAAGAGGGTTATGGACCATCGCCTCATGCGTTTGAAGTTCTCAAATCGCAGGGTGTGGAAATTGTGGTTACCGTAGATTGCGGTGCAGCAGCCGAGACAGCGCTGAACCATGCGACAGATATCGGTCTCGATATTATTGTGGTGGACCACCACCTGATGGGGGAAGACATTCCGGTGTGTTCAGCACTGGTCAATCCAAACCGTCCCGATTGTGACTCGGGGCAGGGGCATCTGGCGGCGGCCGGAGTGGTGTTCGTGCTGCTCGTTGCGATCAACCGGCATTTGCGTGAGAGCGGTCAGTTCACAGAAGCAGAGCTGCCCAATCTGATGCACTGGCTCGATTTGTGCTCGCTGGGGACTCTCTGCGATATGGTGCCGCTCAGAGGCGTGAACCGGGCGTTCGTCGTCCAGGGACTGAAAACATTCGCGCAGCAGGAGTCCGCCGGTATTTCGGCATTATGTCAGGTGTCGGGGCGGAGCACGCCGGAACGAATCAATGACCTGACATTCGGTCTCGGACCGCAATTAAACGCGGGTGGGCGGATTGGTGATCCCTGGCTTGCAACAGAATTGCTGGCCTCAACGAAATTTGAAAAAGCTCTGCCGATCGCCGAGAAACTTCACGGATTGAATGAGGCGCGCAAAGAAATCGAGGCCGACATACTGTCTCAGGCCCGGCTAATGGCAAAGCAACAGCTGGAATCAAAGCCGGACTTGCCGGTTATTGTCGTTGGCGGCGAAGGTTGGCACCCAGGCGTGATCGGGATTGTGGCCGGTCGGCTGAAAGATGAGTTTCTTGTGCCCAGCATTGTCATTGGTTGGGGAGACGCATTCGGAGACGTCGCGAAGGGGTCAGCTCGCTCTGTGACGGGCATAAATATCGGAAGCGCCATCGTGTCTGCGCGCGAGGCAGGGTTGTTGCTGTCGGGTGGGGGGCATGCCATGGCGGGTGGCCTCAGTCTTGAGCCTGACCAGATTGGGGCCTTCCGGGCCTATCTTGAAGCTCATATCACTGATCTGGACGTGAATGCCGAAGACGCGCGAACTGTTCAGATCGACTTCGACGTACTCGCGTCTGCTTTATCGCTCGATTTTCTGACGATTCTTGAAAAAGCGGGGCCATATGGTGCCGCAGCGCCAAAACCATTGCTGCGAATCAAAAGCGCTCGGGTCCGGGATCGACGGCTGATCGGAACGAATCATATGAAAGTTACACTTGATGACGGATCGGCCAGACTTGAATGTGTTGCCTGGCGATCTGCTGAGACACCGCTGTGGGATGCGTGTGCTCCGGGCGCAGAAATTGACGTGATTGGCCATGCGGAACGCAACGCCTGGCGGGGCCGTGACTCGGTTCAGTTTGAAATTGTCGACTGCGTTGCAAAAAACTAAAAAATTATCTTGCGTATGACATCACGCCTCGTTATATCCGCCCTCTCCAGCGTGCGCCCTTCGTCTATCGGTTAGGACGCCAGGTTTTCAACCTGGAAAGAGGGGTTCGATTCCCCTAGGGCGTGCCATTTCCTTCACAATTGATCTATCGCGTTGCTTCGCCCCTGTGTTAACCTTGGGGTGAAACTAGCTGATGGGAATATTGCGGGACATGTGTGAAGGCCTTCCTCCTGAGGAAGCTGAAGAGACGGGTGAAGAGCGAGTAAGAATATCAGGCCAGGTCAAATGGTTTGATGCCGTAAAAGGCTACGGGTTTATTGCTCCGGATCCAGATAGTTCGGGTTCTGGTCAAACTGATGTCATGGTGCATGTGAGCTGTCTTCGCGCTGCAGGCCTTTCGGCCATGCACGAAGGGGGGCACATGATTTGCTGGGCCACGGCCAGAAGCAAAGGTCTTCAGGCCGTTGAGATCATCGAGTATACGCCGCTTCATCCGATTGAAGATGATTATGCGGACGACGCGTTCGAGCCAGTCGTGGTGAAATGGTTCAATCGTGCGAAAGGGTATGGCTTTGTGGTTCGCAAGGATAATCCGGCTGCGGATATCTTTGTCCACATGGTCGCCGTCCGGAAAGCCAATCTGGATGATCTGATTGACGGAGCCGTTTATGCGGCCGTGATCAAGGATGGCCCCAAGGGCGAGCATGTTGAGTCGATTCGTCCCACTGGGGTGTGATCAGACCGCTTGCTCCATCTCGGTCGCTGCAGTAACACAACGAATATGAAGTACAGCCTCCTTATCTCCGCCATCGCTATGTCAGGTGCCGCGTTTGCGCAGACTGAAGCGGTTTATATGCCGACATCAGATCTCATCATCGAGACGAGTGAGGCTGAGTTTCAAATCACTGCAGAAGTCGCAGACGATCCGAACGAAATTGCCACAGGCGTGATGTTCCGGGACGGGATTGAACCGGATCATGGGATGATCTTTGAGTTCGCACCGCCCCGCGAAGCCAACATGTATATGCGGAATGTGTCGTTTCCGATCGACATGGTCTTCATCGATACTGATGGCACAGTGCTGGCGACGGTGAGTCACGTGCAGGCCCAGTCGGAGCGTCGAATCAATCCAGGTTTCAACGTTGCAGGCGTTCTTGAATTGCCGGACGGCGCGGTAATCGAATACGGGCTCAAGCCGGGCGATATGATCCGTCACGACCTGTTTGGAAACATGCCTGAGACAACTGAGCCGGTCGAGCCAGCTGAAGAGCCAGCTTCAGAAAACTAAGGTGACAAAACACGATCCTTATCCAATCCCTGACGGATTCGAGGAATCGCTCGGACGCCGCGGGCCATTTACGTTGCATAACGGGCCGGTTTATCGACGCCGTGTTGGCGACAAGCTGCAAATGGGGTTGAGGGTGCTGGAGCGCCATTGCAACGGCATGGGATTCCTCCATGGCGGGATGGCCGCAGCCTTTGCTGACAGCGCGCTGGCCACGATCGCCTGGGAAACGACTGATTCGGCGTCGGTGACGATGCGTCTCTCGATTGACTATCTCAATCCGGTGCGACTCGGTGACTGGCTTATGGCCGAAGCACAAGTCGCAGGCGTTGATGGTGATATCGTTCACGTCGATGGGCAACTCACGCGGAATGAGCGGCAAATTGTTTGCCATGCCGTCGGTGTGTTCCATCTTGTGCGTAGGAAAGTGAATTGATCACTTGAGTTCTTCGTCGGTCCGCAGTATTGGAGCCGTTCGTCGGAGTGTAGCGCAGTCTGGTAGCGCATCTGGTTTGGGACCAGAGGGTCGGGAGTTCGAATCTCTCCACTCCGACCATTTGAAAGGGTTCGGCATGCACGCTAGGATTTTCAAACCTGCCAAAACGGCGATGCAATCCGGAAAAGGTAAGTCCAGCCTGTGGGTGTTGGAGTACGTCAATAATGACGCCAATCGCCGTCCGGATCCGCTAATGGGCTGGATTTCTACGAATGATACCTCTGCTCAGGTCAGACTTACCTTCGACACGTGCGACGAAGCCATTGCCTATGCCAAGCGCGAAGGGCTCACCTTCTTCGTGGACGAGCAAAGAGCGTCCAAGCGTCTTGTGAAATCCTACAGCGCCAATTTTGCGGCTGACCGTAAACAACCCTGGACCCACTGAGCTTTACAGTTCGGCCCCTTAGCTCAACTGGATAGAGCACCGGACTTCTAATCCGACGGTTGCAGGTTCGAGTCCTGCAGGGGTCGCCATTTCTTCTAGCGTGTTTCACTCAGAACAAGTCGATCCCCTACACGCTCAGTGTGGAGTAGCAGACCCAGTTTGTGTGTGATCTCTCTCAGATAAGAGGCAATTCGACTGAATTTCGGGTCGTCTGGCGAAAGGAGGTGCGGTGCGGAATCGTCTTCAATCCAGCACGGACGAATGCGCGTCTCTGTCACGCCTGATTCATTCAGTGACAACTCTACAATCATCGTCATACGAGTGTCTTCGGGCAGAACGTAGAGTCCTTCGGGTGGTTTATCCGGATGAAGTGATATCAGATGCTTGAACGAGGGGGCTTTCGTTATGTCTGGATCAAAGACCTGGGGTTGTTCGATCGCAAAATTACCCATGCTGTAGAAGATGGGACATCCTTTATAGAACTCCACCGCTTTCAGAATGTGAGGATGATGGCCGAGCACCGCACTGGCGCCTGCATCAATCGCCGCATGCGCGATGTCGTACTGATAGTCTGCGATTTCGACCGGTGTGATATGGATTCCCCAGTGAACAGACACCAACACAAGATTGGCGACGCGTTTTGCCGCCTCAATGTCTTGCACCATATCCGCCAGATCCTGACGGTGAGGCGACGTCAGAATGCGCGGTTTTGTCCCCGGCTGATCCGGTTCGATCATTTCGTAAGTTGTGTGGGCGCGTAAGGGCGCGCAGCCAGGACGCGACTGTGTGGCAGCATATCCCTCTGGCAGGATCGAGGAATAAGCCAGAAAGGCCAGTTTCAGATCGCCGCACGCGACAATGACGGGCCTGCGAGCCGCAGATATGTCAGGACCTGCGCCGCACACAGGAATGTCGAGCTCCGTCATCGCGTGGAGCGTGTCTCTGAAACCCTCTTCGCCCCAGTCGAGACAATGATTTCCTGCAAAGGACATGACGCCAAAGCCCGCGCGCTGAATCGCTTTGCCATTGTCGAGGGGGGTGCGCATGGCCAGCTTTGCGTGAGGTGCTCTGGCTCCGCCTTCGGTTACATTGGTTTCGAGCTGACCGAACAAAAGATCGCCTTGTGTCAAAGCATCAGTCAAATGAGCAAACATCGTTTCGGGCCGGGATCGGCACGGCGCAACATCTCCGACTGCCACGAGAAGGCCAGACTTCTGTTCAGTATCCATGATTGGACTATTGTGAAAAACATGGGGATATGCAAGCGTTTACATATCCCACTTCAGCCTACGAATAGCCGATGATCGATACGCAAACTGTTTCCGCTCAAATTGCAAATCACCTTGCGACTACTCGGTTCGATGATTTGGATGATGCGGCTATTGAAGCGACCAAGAAGTCACTCTTAGATGCACTTGCTGTCTCCCTGGGGGCGACTGAAACTGAAGCGCCTGTCAGGCCATTTTTAAACCTGGCGCGCGAAAGTTGGGGGCAGGGGAATTGTGAAATACTCGGTCATCCGGGAGTTTACTCACCAGAATGGGCGGCTTTCGGGAATGGAGCGCTGGCGCATGCGCTCGATTATGAAGACGCCTTTGATGCTGCCCCGATGCATCCGAACGCTGCGGTGATCCCAGCCTTGCTTGCGATGTCGCAAAGTGAGGGGAGTGTTTCCGGAAAACAATTTCTGACAGCGATGGCCCTCGGATGCGATTTGGCTTGCCGTCTTGGTTTGTGTCTTCTGACCCCGGCTGAAGCGGGCGGTTGGTATCCACCGCCGATGTTTACTGGATTTGGAGCGATTGCGGCAGCCGGGAAAATCTCCAAATTTGAACCAAGACAATATCTTGATGCATTCTCCTTTGGGCTCAATCAGATCACCTGCAGTGGCGAAATCAAATACAATCCGGATTCTGCAATACGGGCTGTCCGGGATGCCTTTCCAGCGAAGTCGGCGGTGTTATCTGCTCGGTTGGCCAAATCGGGAATGAAGGGATTTGATCAGCCCTTTGAGGGAAAAAACGGATTCTTCAGACTTTATGCCAATGGCGATTTCTCCGAAGAGATATTGCTGGATGGACTGGGGCGTAATTTCAAAGGATCGGAGATCAGTTTCAAACCCTGGCCGTCCTGTAGGGGCACACACGCATTTATTGAAGCGGCAATCGAATTGAGAAACCAAATCCCCGACCTCTATGAAATTGATAAACTGACGCTGACCGGCGGCCCCATACTCGAAATGTTGGCTTATCCGTTGGATATGAAGCGGGCTCCCGTGGTTGCGATCGATGCCAAGTTCAGCATTTTTTATACGACCGCTCTTGCTCTGACGCGCGGACATGTGACGTTGAATGATTTTAGGCCTGAGGATTTATCAGATCCAGACATTCTTCGGCTCACTGCGATTTCGGACTATGTCAATGACGGTTCAAAAGACCCTAAGGATGCGAGTTCCGGCGCGCTCGATATCCAATTGAAGGATAGCACCCGGCTTCAGGCAGTGATCACTGAGCCACGGGGGTCAGTCTCTAACCCGATGTCCCGCGAGGACCTTACGGCAAAGGCGATTGAGTGTACGGCCAGAGCGCGCAGGCCGTTGTCTGAAGCGGCGACCCGACGCCTGGCGGATACCATCTGGTCTCTGGAAGCCGAAGAAGACGCCGTTGAATCGCTGTTTTCTATTATACGTCCGGTAAATTGACTTGAAGAGCGTTGCACAAGCTGGCATCCAGCTGAAAGCGCTTGCAGAAAGAATATGAAACCAGACAAGGGGCGGGGAGATGGAAAGAGATTTTGAGAGTCATGTCGGCCGAAAGGTGATGACGTTTCTCATCGTTCCCATCGGGCTCTATCTTCTGGTTGGAGCGATTGATCGAACGAATGTCAGCTTTGCTGCGCTTCAGATGATGGGCGACCTCAATCTTACAGAAACAGAATACGGTATGGGTGCGAGTATCCTTTTTTTTGGATATCTGCTCGCGAAATATCCAAGTGTCGTTCTGCTCGAGAAGATTGGGTTGCGGTTCTGGTTGTGTCTGCTGTGCATGGTTTGGGGAATAACCGCCACGGGAATGGGGTTCGTTCAGGATAAAGCCTCATTTTATATGATGCGTATTTTTCTGGGTCTGGCGGAGGCCGGTCTTGCTGCAGGGCTGTTCCTCTATCTCAGCAATTTTGCGAGCCCGCGATTCATGGCGTCTGTTCTATCATTGCCGATCGCGGCCATTCCGATGGCGCAGGTCATTGGGTCGCCTTTGTCTGGTTGGCTGATGGATATGACGAATCCTTTCGATCTCGCCGGATGGCGCTGGATGTTTATTATCGAAGGGCTTCCGGCGCTCTTCCTTGGTGTGTTCGCTCTCTTCTATTTTTCCAACCGGCCGAAAACCACCTGGTGGCTGAAGCCCCATGAGGCCGAATGGCTCGAACAGAACGCGCAGGGCGCCCATTCCGAGGCAGCAAAGACAGGTAAAAAGCTCACAGCGCTACTCAATCCGATCACTTATCTCTGCGCGATAATCTGGCTGTGTCTGCTGGCGGGCAATTACGGTGTGATGTTCTGGTTGCCGAAGGTCTTGGATGGTTTTTCGGACCTGACGGCAACGCAAATCGGGTTCATCAATGCCATGCCGTGGCTCGGCGCCGTATTTGGGGTGATCATCAACGCCTGGCATTCAGACAAAACGCAGGAGCGCTATTTCCACATTGGAATTCCCTGTCTGATTGCCGCTGTATCCTTCGTAATTGCGTATTTTATTGGTTCCGGCGTCGTTGCGCTGATCTTTATGGTGGTCGGCGGTGCCTTTCTGGGAAGTACAGTCGCACCTTTCTGGGCGATACCGAAGAAACTCCTCAAACCATCTGAGCTACAGATTGGCGTCGTTGGCATTCACATGGCTGGCGGAATGGCTGGCCTGACCATTGGTGGCACGATTGGTTGGTTGCTTGATACGTTTAATTCGTTTGGACCACCGATCTATTTCATCGCTGGCACGCAAATTCTTGCGCTGGTTTTATGCCTGGCAGCGCGGGCGCTCGATAAAACACATCAGGCGCCCGGTGCGAGTATTCCAGCGGCATCATAACACGAAGTCTATCGACCTGTCGGGGTTGGCTCGAGTTCGCCATATTGTTGAGACCCAAAGCTGAGCATGAGTTTGCGCTCCTCGGACCGAGGATCTGACTCGATGTAACATTCTGGTTCATCGAGGATCATGCTTTTGCGAGCCTCCCTGTCATAGGTTGGCCAGTTCGGGATCCCGGAATGGTTTGGATTGCCGGTTCTGGCGAATGCGGCCCAGGCACCACTGACGCGATCCGCAAGCTGAGTGCTTGCAGGTGTTGGTGCGCCACCAATGTTCGCGCCTTCTTCCAGATTGTGTAACACAAAGGGGATCTCAGAGGCGTGAGGGGTGACGTAGCGTCCGCCTTCAACCTGGGTGCGCCGGTTGAACGTGTAGTAATATGCGGGTGCGCCAGATTGATCTGACTTTCGCGCGGCCTGGATCGTGGAATCGAGGAAATAGCCGCGGTCAGTCCCGATCCGGTAGATGATCTCGGTCGGATCGGCATCCGGATAAATTCGTTGGTAGGTCGAGACCACTTCGCTGGCCTGTTCGGTACTCGTCAGACCTGCTGCCATCTTCTGAAGGCCGTCCTCATCAAGCGCCAGAATATTGGAGTCGGTTCGCATGAAGAGGGAAAGTTCGCTGCGGCAAGTTCCGATCATCATCGGAACATCCGGGTTCACATCTGAGGCGGTCGGATCAAAGGGGTGAGCCGGCAGGTAGGGGGTGCGGGTCACAGGGCGGTATTGCGAATGGGCCGCTTTTCGGGATGCGACCAGAAGATCGTCCATAGAGATCTGCTGGAGTGCTCCTATGTCGCCCTGTGCAAGCCCGAGCTCTTTGAAAAGATTATGCGTCCGTTCGGCGGCAACGTCGTGAGAATCCATTCGAAGCGCTGATCCACTCTGAACGACAGCGCGGTGGAACAGCCCTTTGGCTTCAGGGAATGCCATCATGACAGAGGTTTTCCTGCCGCCGCCGGATTCTCCAAAAATCATGACACGGTCGGGATCACCCCCGAACTGACTGATGTTTTCCTTCACCCATTGCAGAGCCAGCGTGATGTCGAGCATTCCTGCGGATGAAGATCCAGCGAATTCATCGCTCAGATGATCCAGATAACAATATCCGAAAACGTTGAGACGGTGATTGATGGTGACCACAACGACGTCTTCGCGCTGACAGATGTGGGTGCCATCATACCATGGGGAGCCACCTGAACCAGAAGAGAACCCGCCGCCATGTAGCCAGACCATCACGGGTCGTTTTCCGTTATCCTTGCCTGGGGTCCACACATTGAGGACCAGACAATCTTCGCTGGTTCCGGGGCCTGTCGCACCAGATGAGATTAATGACCGTGGCCGGTCCGGGCGTGAGGGAGGAGGCGTTGCAGGGCGTTGCGGGCTTAGGCGGAAAGAAGCGCGCCGAGCCGGATGTGTCCGCGCCGTATGGTATGCCTTTAAAGACCAGAATACCTTTATTCGTGTAGCCTTTAACGCGACCTGCATTTGTTTCGACCGTTTGCGAATTCATGCCGGAAATGGTGGTCGTGGAGGAACAAGCGGGTAGAACGCTTATGGCGCTCCCCGCCAGAGCCGTTTTGAGTATGCTTCGACGATCTATCATGCTGTGCCCCTCCCAATTTGGTCATGTCTGACTGTTTGTGCGGAAGAGTGTTAAGCCCAGATCCAGCCAATGTGAAGCGCTTTCATGAGAATTTGGCACCTACGGCATGCCACTTCAATTCGCCTTCAGCGCCTCGATAACGTCTGCCGTAAACTTTCGGATTTCAAATCCATTACGACCAGAATCCCATCCGCGGCGTACCACGACCAGATCTTCAGATGGCACAATAACGATATACTGGCCCTGTCCGCCAGCCGCAGCATAGACATTTTCAGGTAAGCCATCCTGTCCGCCATAGAGCCAGAAATGTGCGCCATAGCCATTGCCCCCGCGTTTTGGCTGCGCGGGGGCCGGGGGTAGAGACATAGTCGGACCAGCCCTCGGGCAAGACGCCTTCGCCATTCCATATACCGTCTGCGAGATAGAGCATTCCAAAACGCGCAAAATTCCGTGCCGTTGAATAGGTTTGGCCAGACATGAGGAAGTCGCCATTCCAGTCACTGGTTGGCGTCGTTCGCGTCATGCCGAGTTTCCAGAACAGTTCGGTAAACGGCAAAGATAAAAACTGTGAATCGTCTTTAACCGCTTGTCGTACGGATCGTACCATCAATTGAGTGTCAGGCGGGCTGTACAAGAAGCGCGTTCCGGGCGGTTGGTCCAGGATATTGGAGGTTGCGCGACCAGAGACAGTGCCGCCTTGCCGATACACGTCCATAAGTGGGCTTCCATTACCTTCGGTGTAAAGCCCGCTGGACATTCTGATCAGGTCATCGACCGAAATTTCGCCGCGCGGGTCGCCTGGTGAAGACCACTCTTCAAGCGCCGGGGTGTGCTTGACATCCAAACCATAGTTCAGGACACCGAGTCCGGCAACCGATGCGGCAAAGCTTTTGGCGGCCGAGTGAGTCTGCCCACCAATATGCATGCCATAGCCGTCATCATAGGATTCCGCGACGATTTTGCCGTCTTTAACGACCACTATTCCCCAGCTTTCTCCCTTATAGGTTTCGCCATCGAATGCTGCCGATACAAGTTTGTCCAGCCTTGTCTGCTGTTCATCGGATAGAGTGTCCCAGGCATCCTTATCGCCCATGGGCCAGTCGAGTTCATCATAATTCGGAACTGAGATATCAGGTCCGACTGACGGCATCAGGGCAATATCATCTGTCTTCGCGCCACTTGGAAGTTGAACACAACCTAGCACTGGACGCCAAGCGGCAATCCGCGGTGGCATGACGTCATCATAGTCGACCGTCACCACGCGTTCGTCATGATCAATGTTGGTCGTGAAATCACCTTCGGGCGGAGGGTAGGTCGCGTCTACGATGTCCATGGTTTGATCTGCTGATCAGAGACCACTACAAATCGCGACAGCGCGCGTGGCCGCTTCACCCGAAGCAATATGTCGTTCTGTATCCCGGCCCACCCGGGAGAATGCTGGGCCTGCGACGGGCGTCGGTGTGGCAGATGGCGTTGGGGTCGTGACTGCAACCTCCTGAGCATCGGCTTTAACCCCTGCCATCAAGACGGCTAAAATTGCTAACGCAGAAACACTGAGTTTCATTGGCATCACTCCCTCCCTCAGATCTTTTAAGATCCAGAATTATGAGTGCCATCTGGCATGGGGAGGCGGTCACTAGCAAGCATTTGTGACCGTAAATGGACGGACCTAATCGCTCTCAGATTCCCAGAGATTATTCAGGATATTGATAAAGTCATCCTGCAGCTCTGTCGGAATGTGTTTCATGAGCGTGTCTTCGTGCGATTTGATCACATTGAAGACATCGTCAGAAAGTTCCTGACCTGCCGGTGTCAGCGTCAGACCATGAGATCGTCCATCCACAGGAATGCGTTCGATCAGATCCCGATTGTCGAGGCGACCGATAAGCGGCGCCACGTTTGCGCTGGCGATTCCCAGCATCCGGCCAATCTCGCTTTGCGTGATTCTCGGATTTTTCAGGATCGCAATCAGAATGGTTGCTTCGGTGACGCGGAGCCCAAAACCCGACAATTTATGGGTGAGTCCGGACATTGCCGCATTTGATGCCCGCCGTAGGGCGTAACCGGGAAACGAACGGAGGGGATCAAAAGTCATTGCGAACCATACGACACTTAGCTATAGGAAGACTCATATCGCTATTGAGTATAGCGATCATAATATATAGGGAGCTAAATCCATGCAATTTGAGCGCGTCAACCCAATTACTGGAGAAACTGCGAGTAGCGCAGAGGCAATGACCCCGGATCAGGCGGTAGAGATCGCCAAGAAGGCTGCCGCTGCACAGCCGGCCTGGGGCGCTATGGGGCCGAATGCTCGCCGCGCTGTGCTGAACAAAGCCGCGGACGCGCTTGAGGCGCGTAAGGACGATTTTGTCGCGGCGATGATGGGCGAAATTGGTGCGACAGCTGGTTGGGCCATGTTTAACCTCATGTTGGCCGCCGGAATGGTTCGCGAAGCAGCCGCCATGACGACACAGATCGGCGGCGAAGTGATTCCATCAGACAAGCCGGGTTGTGTTGCGCTTGCTCTGCGTGAGCCTGTCGGCACAATTCTGGGCATTGCGCCATGGAATGCGCCGATTATTCTGGGAGTTCGCGCGATTGCCGTGCCGCTGGCATGCGGTAACTCAGTTATCCTCAAAGCGTCTGAAGTCAGCCCGCGCACTCACGCCCTCATCATCGAAGCCTTTGCTGAAGCCGGATTCCCGGATGGCGTTGTGAACGTCGTGACAAACGCGCCTGCCGACGCTGGAGAGGTCGTTGGCGCGCTGATCGATGCGCCTGCGGTGAAGCGGGTCAATTTTACAGGGTCAACCTCTGTCGGCCGCATTATCGCCAAGCGTGCTGCTGAACACCTCAAGCCTTGTTTGCTTGAGCTTGGCGGGAAAGCGCCTCTGGTTATTCTGGAAGATGCGGACCTTGATGAAGCGGTTAAAGCTGCTGCGTTCGGTGCGTATATGAACCAGGGTCAGATCTGTATGTCGACAGAGCGGATCATCGTGGTTGATGCGATTGCTGACGCCTTTGTGGAAAAGTTTGCGGCCAAAGCGAAGTCCATGCCTTCCGGAGACCCAAGAGAAGGCAACACACCCCTTGGTGCCGTTGTTGATCAGAAGACGGTCTCTCATGTGAACAGCCTGATCGACGATGCTGTATCCAAAGGTGCGAAACTGCCTGCTGGTGGCAAAGCCGACAATGTTGTGATGCCGGCAACCATTGTGGACGGTGTTAAGAGCGACATGGCAATCTATAGCGATGAGAGTTTTGGCCCGGTTGTGGCTGTCATACGCGCCAAGGATGAAGCCGATGCGATCCGTCTGGCCAATGACACTGAGTATGGTCTGTCTGCTGCAGTCTTCACGAAAGACACTGCGAAAGGCCTGAAGGTCGCGCGTCAGATCAAGTCTGGTATCTGCCATGTCAACGGACCAACGGTTCATGATGAAGCGCAAATGCCATTCGGTGGTGTCGGTGCATCCGGTTATGGCCGCTTTGGCGGCAAAGCCGGTATCGATGCCTTCACTGAGCTCCGTTGGATCACAATGGAAACTGAGCCGGGCCATTACCCGATCTAACCACTGAAAATTCCGGGTTGCGCGTCTTATTGGGGCGCGCAGCCGACTATCATTGAACATAAGAAAGAGAAGAAGATGTCCGCAGAGCGTGCAGAAGAAGATACCGTCGCGTGTACAGTCGAAGATGGAATTGCATGGGTGAGCTTTAATCGCCCGGAAAAACGCAATTGCATGAACCCGAAACTGAACCGTCAGATGATGCGGGTTCTCGATGATCTGGAATTCCGGGACGATGTCGGGGTTGTTGTTCTGACGGGTGAGGGCACGGCCTGGACTGCAGGCATGGATCTGAAAGAATACTTTCGTGAGACAGAAGCGCAGGGCCTCGGTGCAACTCGTGCAGCACAGCGCGAGTCTTACGGCTGGTGGCGTCGCCTTCGCTGGTTCCAGAAGCCAACCATCGCTATGGTCAATGGCTGGTGCTTTGGCGGTGGTTACGGTCCACTGTTCTCATGTGATCTCGCCTTCTGTGCCGACGAAGCTCAGTTTGGTCTGTCCGAGATCAATTGGGGCATTCTGCCGGGTGGCGGCGCGACAAAGATTGCCGTTGAGCTGCTGAACTTCCGGAACGCCATGTATCACGCCATGATGGGCGAGAATGTGGACGGCAAAACGGCTGCTCAATGGGGCCTCGTGAATGAGAGCCTTCCGCTCGATAAGCTGAAAGACCGCGTCACCGAAGTCGCTAAAGTTCTGCTTGAAAAGAACCCTGTGGCGCTGAAGGCAACAAAAGACGCCATCCGTCGCGTCAGTGAAATGACTTATGATAATGCAGAAGACTTCCTCGTGCGTGCGCAGGAAGCGGCAAACTCTTATGACAATGATGGTCGTAAAGAAGGGATCAAGCAGTTCATCGACGACAAGACCTATAAGCCTGGTCTGGGAGCCTACGACAAATCCAAACAGAAATAGTCGGTCCCAAAAACCAAAAGCAAAACGTCTGACGATCGTCTGATCGTGAACTAGGGAAAGAGACATGTCCATAGAGTTGAACCGGCTTCTTAGTCCGAAGTCAGTGGTTATTGTTGGTGCTTCGCCAACGCCTGGCGCGTTGGGAGCCTCCGTGCTTGCCAATCTTGAGCGTGGCGGGTTTCAGGGCGAAATCCACCTTGTGAACCCAAAGCGGGACAACATTAATGGGCGTCCGTGCGCCAATTCTATCGGCGATCTTCCCAACAATATCGACGCTGCCGTTTTGGCCATACCTCAGGCGGGCGTCATCCCCGCTCTTCGAGATCTGGCTAAAAAGAACATTGGCGGCGCGGTCATTTTTTCTGCGGGATTTGCTGAAGGCGGCGAAGATGGCCTTGCCGAGCAAGCTGAACTGGCAGAAATCGCTGAGACAAATGGGATTGCCGTCGAAGGTCCAAACTGTCTTGGCTTTGTAAACAACAGAGACGGTGTCGCTCTGACCTTTGTTCAGACGCCTGCCGCCACACTTGGAGACGGCGATGGTGTGGCGATCGTCTCTCAAAGTGGCGCCATGGCTGCTGTCCTCGGTGTGACACTCGCCAGCAAAGACATTGCCGTGACCTTATCGGTTTCTACCGGAAATGAGGCCGCTACCGGTGTTCAGGACTATGTCGAATATCTGATTGATGACCCTCGGACGAAGGTCATCGCCATGATCGTCGAGCAGTTCCGAAAGCCCGCTGAGTTTCTGGAACTTGCCAAAAAGGCGCGTGCGGCAGGTAAGCCAATTGTCCTGCTTCACCCCGGCAAAAGTGAAGCGGCCCGCGAATCCGCTGCGACACATACAGGGGCGATGGCCGGTGATTATACCGTTATGCGCACCCTCGTGGAGCGTGCAGGTGTCGTGGTGGCAGACTCGCTCGAGCAATTGGGCGATCTGACAGACCTTTATTATCGTGCTCCGGCGTTCGATGAGCGTGGTACAGTCATCCTGACTGAATCTGGCGCGTTTAAAGCGATCTCTCTCGACCTTGCAGAAGATGTTAGCCTGGGTCTTCCGGCCATGTCGGACGACGATTCACCTGCCATGCGTGAAGCGCTTCCGGACTTCGTCCCGGTCAGCAATCCGGTCGATTTGACAGCACAGGCGCTGGTCGATCCGAGTCTTTACAAACGCAGTATTGCGGCTTTGCTCGGTGATGATCGGGTCGGGGCAGTTCTGCTCGGCATTATTCAAACAGATGCCAACACAGCTACAGCAAAGCTTCCGCACATCATTGAAGCTGTGTCAGAAATCAAGCCGGATAAGCCAGTTGTTTATGCCGGACTTGATGAGGGCGCTGAAGTACCGGAAAGCTTTATAACTCAGCTGAGAGAATTGGGAGTCTCCTGCTATCCTACGGCAGAGCGAGCGATTGCCTCTATGGCAAAAATGACGACGGCGGCGGCCAGAGCGTCCAGTGTTGCAGAGACGTCGGCCAATGTGACTGTCACACTTCCGGAAAAGGGTGGCGTGGTCCCTGAGTATCTCGCCAAGGATATACTGCGGTCTGCAGGCCTGACCTTCCCGGACGGTAAGCTGGCGACTTCGAAGGAAGAGGCTGTTGCCGCTGCGAACTCTCTTGGCTTTCCTGTCGTGATGAAAGCTCAATCGGCCGCGCTGTCCCACAAGAGCGATGCTGGCGGTGTTATTCTGAACCTCAATAGCGACGATGCGGTCGCTGAGGCCTTTGAAACCATGTATCAAAATATTGAGCGTTATTCCCCAGGCATGAAGCTGGATGGCGTTCTCATCGAGACGATGAGCACAAAAGGCGTGGAACTGATCCTGGGTGCGAAACGCGACCCACAATGGGGACCGGTCATCCTGATTGGGTTCGGCGGTGTTCAGGCCGAAGTCATTAAGGATTTTCGTATCCTGCCTTCGGATCTCTCGACCGCCGAGATTGAGGCAGAGATTCTCTTGTTAAAAGGAGCTGCTCTGCTCACAGGGTTTCGCGGTTCCAAACCAGTGGACCTTGAGCCGGTCGTTTCAGCCATTGCGGCTATGTCTGCTCTGATGCGATCTGAGCCACGTATTCGCGAAATCGATCTCAACCCGGTTATTGCCCGACCAAAAGGCGAGGGCTTTGACGCGCTGGATGCGCTCATTCTTGTAGATTAAAGTGAACGGCAAAACGCGCGTTTAAAGCCGTGCCTGGGAGGAAGTAATATGACAGAACGCCCTGCTGATATTCTCGCAACCGAGCGGATGAGCATGGCACAGATCGTTGTTATCGCGCTCTGTGTCCTGCTCAACGCCATCGATGGCTTCGACGTTCTGTCGATCAGTTTTGCTTCCCCTGGGATATCCGCCGAATGGGGGATATCGCGAGGTGCGCTGGGCATTGTTCTGTCCATGGAATTGATTGGCATGGCGGTCGGATCGATTCTGTTAGGGCAGGTCGCAGATCGGGTAGGGCGTCGCCCAGTGATCATTGGCTGCCTGCTCATCATGGCGTCAGGCATGTACCTCGCTTCGACAGCAAACGGTATTGAGATCCTTTCGGCGTTCCGGCTTTTCACAGGGCTTGGAATTGGCGGCATGCTCGCCTGTACCAATGCGATGGTGGCAGAATACTCCAATGACAAGTATCGCAGCCTCAACGTTACCCTCATGGCAGCAGGGTATCCGATCGGTGCGATTGTCGGCGGGGCGATCGCGTCTCAATTACTTGTGCATTTTGATTGGCGGGCGGTTTTCCTCTTCGGATGTGCATTCACAATCTGCCTGCTTCCGGCCGTTTATTTCCTGATGCCGGAATCGGTATCAAATATCGCCAGCCGTCGACCGGAGAATGCGCTTGAGAAGGTTAATTCCATTCTGGTCAAGCTGGGGCACAATGTCGTTGCGGCGCTGCCTGAGCCAAACAAGGCGTCGGGCGGTGTCGGTATCTCGAGACTGTTCGGACCGGATCTGTTCAAGATTACGCTTGTTCTGACGCTCGCTTATTTCGCGCACATCATGACCTTCTACTACATCCTTAAATGGATCCCGAAACTTGTCGTCGATATGGGATTTGTCGCCTCAGAAGCCGGGAATGTTCTGGTGTGGGCGAATGTTGGCGGCGCGATCGGTGGCGTGCTGCTAGGTGTTCTGACCCGAAAGTTCGATGTCCGTTGGCTCACCATTGGTATTCTCGTCTTCTCCTTCCTGCTGGTCACTTTGTTTGGGCGTGGTCAGGCCGATCTTCAGGGCTTGTCGATTGCGTCTGCAGCGGCTGGTTTCTTCACCAATGCCGGTGTGGTTGGATTATACGCCCTGTTGGCAGCTTATTTCCCCGCAAACGTTCGCGCAGGCGGCACAGGTTTTGTGATTGGCGTTGGTCGAGGTGGGGCGGCCCTTGGGCCAATCATCGCCGGTTATCTGTTTGAGACGGGTCAGGGCCTTCAGCTTGTGAGTATACTCATGGCTATGGGGTCAATCATCGCCTTGATTGCTCTGCTCTTCCTTGGGTCAAAGTCACGCGCGACAAGCTGATCGGTCACATATTGAAGGTTTTTAAAGGCGTGAGCTATAGTTTCAGCTCATTGGCCGAAAGAACCTCATGAAACAGACGCTCAGCAAACAAGCCCGACTTGATGATGTCGCCCGCCTCGCGGGCGTCTCCTCTGCCACCGTTTCGCGATTTTTCAACAATCCAGACGTGGTTGCGGCCGCAACAGCAGAACGCATTCGGACGGCCGTTGATCAGATTGGCTATGTCCCAAATCTGCTTGCCGGAGGTCTTGCCACCAACCGCAGCCGTCTCGTCGCCGCACTCGTTCCGCATCTGACAAATTCGATCTTCGCAGAGACCGTTGAGGCGATGGTGGGTGAGTTGTCAGCCGAAGGGTACACCGTCATGCTGGGTGTGACGGGTCTGATCGATCAGACGCTGGACGCACAAATCCAGAATGCGCTGGCGCGCCGCGCTGACACCATCATCATAACTGGCATTGTGACCGATGATGAGGTGCGCAATCGCCTCAAACGGTCAAATGCGACGATCATCGAAACCTGGGGGCTTCCAGAATATCCGATCGATGTCGCTATTGGCTTTAGCCATGAGGATGTTGGGGTGGAAATCGCCCGTTTCATAAATACGCGGGGATATCAGAGGCCTCATCTTCTAAGTGCGCGGTCGAAGCGGGCTATGATCCGAAGAGACAGTTTGTGTCGGGAATGGTCAAAATTCAGCAATAACGAGCCAACTGAAACCTTGCTTGATATCCCGGTACATTTCGGACGCGCGCGTGGTGCATTTGCGGAAATACGCCGCCTCGACCCGATGCCGGATATTGTCGTATGTGGATCGGACTCGCTCGCGCAAGGGATTATTGTTGAAGCCAAGTCAGTTGGCTTGCGCGTTCCGGACGACCTCGCGGTAATTGGATTCGGAAATTCCATGATTGCTGGGGAAATGAGGCCGACAATTACCTCGGTTGAGATTGATGGCGCACGAATTGCCCGTGTGACGGCTGAAGTCATGAAAAAGCGCGCGACAGGTCAGTCTCAAGACGAAAACAAAATCGATATCGGATTTCGGATTGTCGCCCGCGAAAGTGCCTGAGACCGTTAGTCGCCAGACTGAATGATCTCAATATCCACCCTGCGGCGAGAGGCGATCGGCAATCCATCCGCCCCTTCCTGGTCAGGGGCTTCATCAGTTTCGCTCTCCCATTGAACGGTCATCAAGTCATCTGAAACGCCCAGACGCTTTAGCGTGAATGCGATTTTCTCCGCTCGCTTTTGTGCCATGTCTGCATCTTCCACAATGGGATAGTCGGAGATGGCGTGTTCGGTCAGATCGGCATATCCGGTGATGATGATTTCTGCCGGATTGGTTCCTCTGATCCACTGGATTGTCTGATCAACGTAGTAATCCCCATGCTGATAGGTGACGAAATCATCATTGAAATTGAACAGGATTGAGAACGTCCGATCAGAGAATGGTGGTTCGGGTGGTACACGCTCAACCGACAAAGGCACTGTGTTGGTTTCCGGCAGGACGAATGGTCGTCCAGGATAGCCTTCGGCAGGAAGCATAAAGCGTGTACAGGGTTTCTCCTGTAGGATTGAGACGCTCACCGGAGCGAGTACCACGCCTCCACAGGCATTATCTTGTTCGTCTGAGACTTTACCTTCGACCAGAACGCCGTAGTTCCAGTCCGGTTTGCTGGTCGCTTTCGAGACGTCATATCGCTGCGCTGTACCTGGATTGTCGGTCAGCCAACAGCCCGACTTTTTGCCGGCATCAGCATCTCGATAAATCGGGCATGAGACGAACGAAACCACATTCGATTCAGCAATCGCCGTCGCAGGAAATGTCAGCGAAATGAACGCAAGCGGCATGTTTGAAAAGAGCCGTCTCATAGCGCACTCATCAGATTGATGAGGTCGGTTTTTTCCTGCTCCGAATATCCGATATTGTATCGGCGATCATAAAACTCGACGACCTCTTGGAGCGTCTCGGAGGACCCGTTCGAAAAGAATGGCGCACGGGCCGACAAGCCCCGCATGGATTGCAATGTTATCTTGCCGACATCAGCACATTTGCCGGTAGACAGAGCAAAGCCCGGGTCTTGCGTGAAAAACTCCCGCCCATAATGAGGATGCGGCTCGTCAAGGCAGGTGATGCGAAACAAGGGAAGCTCGGGTGCCGGGTCAGCAAAGGGGAGAACCGTGGTTCCAAGGTCGACCTGACCAGGCGCCACGTCATTGCCCATCTGACGCATATTGTGACAGAAGGCGCAGCCATTACGAACCGGATTTCCAAACCCGATGGGCGAGTTTATCCCGGCGGAATCCGAAATGAGGAAGGTTCTGTCCCGGAATATCCGAGCGCCGCGCGCCACAGATTCCCGCCATGCCGTTGCCTCTGGCCCGATGGCGGTCTTTTCGGCCTCGGTCATGGTCTCCCAGGCTTCAAACTCGCTCCAGACCGCACGTCCGATGCTTCCGAGCTGGCCTGCCTCTGACGTGGCTAAAAGATCAGGACCGCCACCCGCGTCCAGATCATCGAGCGATCCTCCGACGGCGTCGACTTGCTGGGCTGCGTAAACCCGAAGCAGGAAGTCCTCGATCTGGGCCTCTGCGTCCGACCAGAAATCGGTTTCGAACTCCAGATGCGAATGGGCGGCGTCATTCATCTGATCCTTCAGGGTCGATGCGCGGCCATCTGCCAGAAGATTGCCGGACAAGAGCACATTGGTTTCCGGATCGCGCGGCAGTCCCAGCCCTTGTTTCGGATCATATTCAAATCCGACGGCCAGAAGATACTTCATATTCGCTGCCGGTCGGGGCCGACGATAGACTGAAATTTTGCCCGCATCCGGGCCGAATTCTGGCCCTGAATTGCAGCCATTCGGATCATTCACCACTTCGATTTTGAAGTCAGGTGCGCGCTCGGGAAAGTCGAGAAATGGCTTCGGCGGCCAAGGGCGCTCAATCCGGAAGAGACCGCGTTCCAGAAGAAGGCGATGGGATTTAGGGTCATCTTGCGGAAGGATCGGGCAGTCCGACCCGTCGACTGCTGCAAAAAGCGGATCTTGTCCGTTTGTCGCTTCCCATCGCGATTGAATGGTTTCGGTCGACAATGACATGGCATCAGATGGCTGATGACAGGTAATGCAGGCGCGTCCTGCCGGTCCGTATGGCTCGAAAAAGGGATGTCCATTGGTGTCGATTTCGCCGCCAGTCAGCTGAATACGCAACTGGCCGGAGGCATTTGAATAATCGAGTATTTCAGGAAAAACTCGGCCATCCCCAGGCGACCACCAACGTTCATCCAGCTGGGTTTCAACCTCACTGTCATCCGCTTTCGCACTCACGAAAACGACTGCCGTAACTACGGCAAGGGATACAAAGACAGAAAGACCAAACAAGCGCATGAGTACCATCACAAAAGTGTACTGGCTGCCCCGGTGAAGAGGCAGCAAGTTTTAGAGTAGGTCACTTATTCGAGTTCAATGACCGCCCGTACCCCGAGTTGTCGCGGTGCCCCATAGATAAGACCACCATCCGCACTCGAAGAGTTCTGAATTTGTGCGGCGATATAGGTTTCATCGAGCAGATTGTTCGCAAACGCCTCGAATTTAAGGCTCTCATTCACCTCATAAGTCACACGTGCATCGACCACATTCCGATCGGGAACATAGGTCGCCATGCTCGGGAATGGTGTGGCATACTGGTCGCTCAGATGCGCCCATTGAATCCGTGGGATGATGGCTTTTCCATCACCCAGGTCGATGAAATACTCAGCACCTGCGTTGAAAGTGATTTCTGGCGAGAATGGAAGAACACGTCCCTCCGGGACCAGCCGGTTGCCCGCTGGGCAGCCAACATCGGTTCCGGAGTTGTTCGTGTCATTGATACATGCGTCCCCAGCAAAGCTGGCATCGAGCCAGCCCAGCCCCGCACTAACAGACAGATCACCAAATTGACCCAGAAGCTCTAGTTCAGCACCGAAGGCTTCACCCGACGCCGCGTTTTGGGTGATTGGCAGGCCGCCCTGAAGGCTGGCAAGCTGAATGTCAGTGTAATCAGAATAATACACATCGCCATTGACCCGAAGTGTGTCGTTCAGCAATTGCGATTTGAAGCCGACCTCATAGACAAGGTTAGATTCCGGACCGAAATTACCAAAG
This sequence comes from Ponticaulis sp., assembly GCA_002692725.1. GTDB lineage: Bacteria > Pseudomonadota > Alphaproteobacteria > Caulobacterales > Hyphomonadaceae > Ponticaulis. Next base: position 99,458 of record NZLU01000046.1, read on the forward strand.
ATCGGCTCCAGGTTCACGCCGCCCGCTTTGTAGCCGCGCGAGACGTTAGCGTAATAGAGTGTCCCATTATCTGCGTGGTAATTTACGCCGAACTTGCCAGTGATCTCTTCGGAGTTTGCCGTCGTGGTAATTGGGAAGGTTCGGGGCGGGCCAGGCAGGGCAAAGCGCGTATAGTCCTGTGTATCTTCGCTGTACCGGAGACCGCCGAGCAGCTCGATCTGGTCGGTGACGAACCAGTTCACCTGACCGAAGATAGACGCGCTGTTATTTTCAGCTTCGGCAACGATGTCAGAGTTAGACGAATAGAAATCATCCGTATTGTAGTTATCGCGATAAAGCGCCACGGGCACCGATTCATCCATGTAAAAGGCGCCAATCACCCATTGGACAGGACCATCGCCGGTGGAAAGCAGGTTCACTTCTGAGATGAAGGTTTCAAAATCTGTACGCGCATTGCTGACGCGGCCCGGGTAAATCGCCCGGTTTGAACCACTCGCACGAAGGCCCATCGGGACGGGGAGGGCGGTTGACGTGCGGTCGCCGTCCGTCTGGTCATAAGTGTAACCATCCTGATAGGAGACAAGCCCGCGAAGTTCGACGTCCGGGTTAATTTCGTAACGTGCTTCGGCAGATGTTCTGTAGCCTTTCTGATTGAGGAAGGAGTTCCCGTCTTCGCTGATCACAAACGGATCGAGATTAGGGTCGTTTCGGTTTTTGACCGCGTTATTGTCAGTTTCATAGTCAAATATCATGGCGCGGAGATTTACGCGCAGTCGCTCATCGTCTGTTCGCATAGCCAGATTGGCGCGGATTGACGCCATATCCATGTTACCGGGCTCAGTCTGACCGCCAATGTTTTCGCTGAAACTGTCCTGAGTGTCTGTAACGCCGGCGAGCCGCAGCGCGACATTGTCATTAAAGCCATAGTTTATGGCGCCCATGGCACGGAGTTTTCCATACTCCGCGACAGTGAAATCTACTTTGCCGAAGAAGTCATCAAACACCGGATCCGGTGTACGCGTGTAGACGGCTCCGCCTGTAGAGTTCTGACCGGTCAGTGTCCCCTGTGGACCGCGGAGAACTTCGATGGAATCAATGTCGAAAAAGCCCTGACGAATGAATTGTTCGTGCGGGATCAGTACACCGTCTTCATAATAGGCAACGCCGGGGTTCGATGTTGGCGCTGACTGCGCAATCCCGACGCCACGAATGTTGATGAAGACCGAGCGGTTATAGGTGTTGATCGCAACAGACGGAGCGACCTGCTGTAGTGAATTGACATCAGTTATGCCGCGCTTTTGCAGGGTTTCATTATCGAGCACGGTCGCAGAGACCGGAACGTCCTGCAGGTTCTGTTCACGGCGTTCGGCGGTCACGGTCACCGGATCGAGTGTTTTGCGTTCTGTGTCGGTTGAGCCGTCTTCTGCAAACGCAGCGAACGGCAGCACTGTTGACGACAGAAGCAGAGCTACAAGTGGTGAGACACGGATGCGTCCGGCCCTTGTGTGATTAGATTTCATGACTTCCTCCCTGTTATTGTGAACGGATTTAACCTGTTCACTTTTTCTGGGTTTGTGAGATGTTTGAAATCGAAATGCAAGGCCTTACATTGCTATGTCCCAGAAAGGTTTTCTGATGTGCCATTTTTGGCACAAGCTCAAAAAGACCTAAAAAAGCCCGTAAACGGCGAAGAATACTGGAATTAATCTACTTTGCGACTGAAACGGGGTGCTAAAGAGAGAAGAACAATCGCCATAATGAGAACGCTTGCGCCGATCATCTCGGATGTCGTAGGCGCCGCAAGGCCCCAGCCGAATGCGAGTATCCATGCGGCGGAAACACCGGCCAGCAGGCTGGCAGACCGTTCCAGAGGGACGCAATATGTGTTCTCGCGTTTGTCGAGCAGAATTATGGCTGCAAAGACTGAAACGACGGTGAGGGTTACCGCTCCAGCAATGAGGTAAACAATGACCGGATCGGACCAGACCAGGAAAAAGCCGTCTGTAAGCGAGGATGCCTGACTGCCCAGACCTGACATTGATAACAATGCCAGAACAATGATGGCGATCGGCAGCGCCACAATTTTTTCTTCGACAAAATAGCGGCGTACTGAGGCAGGATTTCCGGATTTAGAGATCCGTGTCATCACGGTTAGCCGCATAAAATATCCAATTGTGTAGAGAACGACCGTGGCAATCGCGAGTGGCGGGAGGCCCAACTCGCCTTTGGCGTTTAAAACCAATGCGAGAGACGCAAGCACCATGACGAGTGCGACCCAGCTCCACCAATGGACTTTCCGCCTGAAGGCAAGATCGACCAGTGGCGCGATAATCAGAATATCGCCCCGCATGAGCAACTGGATATAGGGGATTGAGACGCCTTCAAAGGTATAAGACAGGGGAACTGTAAACAGAACCAGCGCCGTCCCTATGCCTGATAAGAAGGTGTACGGCGTTGGAAACGGAAAGCGAAAACCCGCGACGGTGTAATGGTTCGCATCCCGATGCCAGCCGCTCAGCCAAATAAACAGATACGTCAGGATGAGGTTCATCACCAATGTGGCCGGTAGTGTCTCAAGACCCGTCAGTGGCCGTCCAAGCGCCTGGTGTGGGATCATGGTTGCGAGTTTTACGACAATGATGTTCGGCAAGTAGGATAGGAAATAGAAAAGGACCATCACCTCCAGAGGGATTTCGCGTCGCATGGTTATGGGTTACCTCTCGCTTCCACAAAATCACCAGATGGTTCGAACTCACCATTCAGTCCGGCTTCTTGTGTAACATCCCGCAGATAGTCGATGACGGCCTGAAACTGCGGGTTTTCAGGAGTCTGTATTCTTGGAATTGCATCACGATCGATGAAGAGCGGCAGGAACCCGGTGCGAGTCACTTTCCCGTCCGCAATGTCGAGTTTCGCGATCATGGACAGTCGGGAGGCAGGCGGAAAATTATAGAGGCTACCGAAATCAGGCTCCCAGTTTTCTCCGAGTTTCTGAATTTCCTTGAAGCTTTTCCGGGCCGCGTGTTCGGGATCCATTCTGAGATCGCAGGCGAAATTACAAAGCGAATGGAAAACCGGCTTGCCCTGAATGAACTCCACGCCTTTCAGAATGTGTGCGTGATGCCCAAATACCGCGTCGGCACCGGCCCTAATGGCCGCTCGGGCGACTTCACGCTGATAATCAGCGATTGTGGCCCGGATGAAGTGAATGCCCCAATGCATGGACACAAAGACGAGGTCACAACTGGCTTTGGTACTGCGAATGTCATTACGCAGACTGAGAAGATCTTCCTGATGGGCGAAGGTGTGAATTCGGGCAGGGGTGCCGGGCTGATCATGCTCGATTTGCTCATAGACGGTGTGTGCACGCATGGGCGCGCAGCCAGCTCTGGATTCAGTGGCCCAATAGTCCTGAGGCAGGATGGAACTGTAGGCCAGGACTGCAATGCGTGTTCCGTCTGGAAGTTCAGTGATAACCGGCTTTCGGGCTACCAGAATATTTTCGCCCGCACCGACAACGCTTACGCCTGCGGCATTGAGGTTCTCTATGGTTTCGGCAAGTGCTTCTGGTCCCCAATCGAGGCAATGGTTTCCGGCGCATGAAATAATGTCGTAGCCCGCACGGCCAATGCTTTGAGCCGCTTCGGGCGCTGTCAAAACGGCATGCCGGGCCTGCGGCAATCGCGTGCCTTTCGACGCAAAACTGGTTTCCAGCTGCCCCAAGGCGATATCTGCTTCTGATAGAACATGCCGCGTTTCGGAAAAGCATTCGTCAGGATCAGGCCGGTCGGGAGCAATATCGCCAGTTGCAAGAAATGTATACGACATGCCGTTTCGCCCGATCGCTAAATGATGGCCTTCGCCCTATGCGGCGCGTTTATTGTCCAAACGGTCCACCTGCGAACCCCCTTCAAAACCCATTGGCACAACGTGTAAGCGCTTGCAACTGTGTATTGTCTCGTCGTGTGAAGACGCTCATACAGGAGGTAGGCTTTCAAAGCGTGAGATTGGGGCGGAGAAATTATGTCTGAAGAGACCTCTCAGATCAGGTTTACAGGCGACCTCGTTCTTGATCTGCCTGATGCGGATTATTGGTTGGAAGGTAGTGCGCCTGCGTTGAGACAGGCTGCACTTACGATTGGGCATATTGAGGTGCCACATACAGCAGCTGCGAGCTCTCTTGAAGGCGATATTCCCGCCCCGGGCGCGCCTCTGGAAAACATAGCGTCGCTTCACCGGGCAGGGTTCGATTGCGTCACACTGGCAGGGAACCATATTGCAGATTGCGGCGCCAAGGGTATTCGGGACACAATCTCTGAATTGCACCGGAATTCTGTGGTTTGCACGGGGCGGGCAGCACACTTGAAGAGGCCCGGACACCGGTCATTCAGAATGTGAACGGCACATCGGTTGGTCTCCTATCTTACAATTGTATCGATCCTGAGATTGCCTGGGCGAAAGAGGATAAGGCGGGCTGAGCCTATCTGCCTGTGTCCGTTCAGAAATCCGATGAAGTTACTCCGAATTCGAGTTTCGGTGCCGTGTCACCCGTCGCGCGAGAGATGCTTGAAGCTGATATTCATGCGCTACGTGAACAGGGTGCGGGTTTGGTAATCATTGCGCTCCACTAAGGGCGCGTACACACGCCGGTGCTGGTTGAGGCGTATGAGCGTGATATCGCCCAGATGTGTGTGGATGCCGGAGCCGATCTTGTGATCAGCCATCACGCACACATTCTTCGCGCATTCGAGTTTTATAAAGGAAAGCCGATCTTCCACGGGTTGGGGAATGGATGCGTGGTCACCACCGCTCTTAGTCCTGGACAGGATAATGCGGCGCGGGAAGCCTGGGTTGAAAAGCGCAAAAAGCTGTTCGGGTTTGAGCCCAATCCCGCCTACACCTATGCGCCATTTCATCCGGAGGCGGTCAACGCCATGATTGGTGTCGCAGAAGCGAATGGCGCTGGTGGACTGAAGATCGGGTTCATTCCGGTCTTTATTGATCCGCCCGGCCGTCCGGTTTTACCAGAAGAGACCAAACGACAGAGTGTGATCGATTATATCGCGACTCTGTCGTTAGGGGCTGGACTTGGTGATGTGAAGTTTGACGATAGAGGATCGATCGTCTGGGTGACACCCGCCTGATCAGGCGGGAAACTCCTCTGTATCGATCGTCTTGCGCATGCCTTCGGGATATCGGTGCCCGGCGACCGTCGAATGGTTGATCAGATCACCAGCCTTGGCGAGGACATCATCAGACACGGATTTGTCGAGCGTCTCAAAGTTCTCTTCAAGGTGTTCGACTGAGCCGGTTCCCGGAATCGCGTGAACATGATCGCCACGTGACAAGACCCATGCGATGGACAATTGCGCCGGTGTGAGCCCGTTTTCTGACGCAAGCGTGTTGAAGGCATCGATGAGTTCTTTGTTTTTCGGCCAATTGTCAGGAAGGAAGCGGGGATGGTTCTTTCGAAGATCCTTGGCTTCGAGGTCAGTTGGGTCAGAAACTGCTTTGGCCAACGCGCCGCGCGCCACTGGAGAGAAGGCAATGAACGCAATATCCAGTTCTTTGCAGGCTTCCAGAACGCCAAGCTCGGGGTTGCGTGTCCAAAGAGAATATTCTGTCTGAACGGCTGCAATTTTTGTTGCAGCGGCTGCCTTGCGGACGGTCTCAGCTGACATTTCAGAAAGGCCAATCGAGCCAATCTTCCCTTCGCTGATGAGGTCAGCCAGCGTGCCCACGCTGTCTTCAATCGGGGTGTCGAAATCCCGGCGGTGAAGATAATAGAGGTCGATATGGTCAACGCCGAGTGTTGCGAGGCTTTTGTCGACGGCCCGCCGGATGGTTTCAGGCTTGCAATCGATAAATCGCCGACCTTCTTCGACCTCAATCCCGCACTTTGACGCCAGGAACATTTCGTCCCGGCGCACCTTCAAAACCCGAGACAGCAAGAGTTCATTATGGCCAAGGCCATAGAGTCGCGCTGTATCGAAATGCTGGTATCCGAGGTCGATCGCGCGATGAAGGAGTTTCTCACCTTCATCTTCGCTTGGAATGGGCAGATAAGCTTGACTGAGCGACATACAGCCAAGGCCGATGGCGGTCAGTTCCTGGTTTGCAAGTTTCCGTTTCATGAGACCTATAGTGGCAGCCCGACATAGTTCTCCGCAATGCTTTTCTTGGCCGCTTCAGAGGACGCAATATAGTCCAGCTCAGCGACCTGCATGCGACGTCCGAAGTCTCCATCGTCCGGAAAACGGTGCATCAGCGTGGTAAGCGACCAGCTGAAGCGCTCTGACTTCCAGACGCGTGCAAGTGCGGTCTGAGAATAGGTGTCGATGCCGTCCGATTTGCCCTCTTTGAAATAGGAGATCAGCGCGCGCGAGAGGTAAGCGACGTCTGATGAGGCGAGATTCAGCCCCTTGGCACCTGTTGGCGGCACGATGTGTGCGGCGTCACCGGCAAGGAACAGGCTTTTATATCGCATGGGTTCAAACACAAATGAGCGCAATGGTGCGATCGATTTTTCGAGGGCAGGACCACGCGTAATGCGTGAGCCAGCCTCTGGTCCGAGGCGGACAGCCAGCTCATCCCAAAGTCTCTCATCTGGCCATTCTTCGACCTTCTCATCGAGTGGTACCTGAATGTAATACCGGCTGCGTGTGTTGGATCGCATGCTGGCGAGCGCAAACCCGTTCGAATGGTTTGCGTAGATCAGCTCATCATTGCAGGGCGGCACATCGGCGAGAATGCCAAGCCAGCCAAACGGGTAGACCCGCTCATAGACCTTGCCGACGCTATCTGGAATCGCTTTGCGCGACGGACCGTGAAATCCGTCGCAGCCTGCGATAAAGCGGGCATCCAGACGCTGTTCCACGCCATCTTTCAGATAGGTGAGGTAAGGCGCGTCACTGTCGACATCGTGGATGGCGACGTCCTTGGCTTCATAGACAATTTCAAGGCCGCGACTGTCGGCAGCATCCATCAAATCGCGCGTCACCTCAGTCTGCCCGTAGACCATGACCTGAGAGCCACACGTCAGCTCGGCGATATCGATATGAATAAGACGTTCGCCATCCGCCAGGAAGAAACCATCATGTGGCAGGCCTTCCTTGTTCATCCGGTCTGCGAGGTCCAAATCTTTCAGGATGTCCACAGTCACTTTCTCGAGCACACCGGCCCGGATCCGTCCGAGGACATAATCAGCCGACTGGCGTTCGACGATGACGGCGTCGATACCCTGCTGGCGGAGAAGGTGGCCAAGCATAAGCCCAGCCGGTCCCCCGCCAATAATGGCAACGTCCGTTTTCATCACTTCATTCCCCGCTCAAGCTGGTAGAGGACTTCGTAACAAGGCAGCACCTGAGCGACTGAGCTGTTCGGTTCACGGTCTTCGCGGATCGCGGCAACAAACTCACGGTCCTGCAACTCGATACCGTTCATGGAGACGTCGACATTAGACACGTCGATTGCGTTTTCACGGCCGTCGACCAAATCGTCATAACGCGCAATGTAGGTGCCATTGTCACAGATATAGCGGAAGAAGGTGCCGAGTGGACCGTCATTGTTGAAACTGAGCGACAAGGTGCAAAGTTTTCCGGTCTCGGTTTTTAGCTGAATGGACATATCCATGGCGATGCCAAGATCAGGATGATGCGGGCCTTCGACAGCCTGCGCGACGACGACTTTCTCGCCAGTCTGATACTGGAACAGATCGACCGTGTGAGCCGCGTGGTGCCAAAGGAGATGGTCCGTCCAGCTCCGTGGTTCGCCTTTCGCATTGGTGTTGGTGCGACGGAAGAAATAGGTCTGAACGTCCATTTGCTGAATGTTCAGTTCACCGGCCGTGATCTTGTTGTGAACGTATTGGTGAGACGGGTTAAAGCGTCGCGTATGTCCAACCATGCAAACAAGGCCGGTCTCTTTTTGCTTGTTTAGAACGGCTTGAGCATCCGCCCAGTTATCGGCAAGTGGGATCTCAACTTCGACATGCTTTCCCGCATTCATGCAGGCGATGGCCTGTGATGCGTGCATCTGAGTAGGCGTACAGAGGATCACCGCATCAACATCGTCGCGTGCGAGTGTTTCATCGAGTTCGGTGGTGACATGGCCAATGCCATATTTATCGGCGATAGACTGGGTTTTCTCGAGCGTGCGGCCGACTAGGCTCGTAACCTCGACGCCATCAATCTTTGTAAGGCCATCAAGGTGTTTCTCACCAAAAGCGCCTGCGCCTGCGAGTGCTATTTTCATGAGGTTTTCTCCAATACAATGTGTCCCACGGCGGTGTTTGACGCGGGGACGTGGTAGTGTCTGTGAAGCTCTTTGACGTTGTCACCCAGCGCGCCGCGCATGATCATCCACATGACCATTTCAATGCCTTCTGAGCCGGTCTCACGCAGATATTCGATGTGTGGAATGTGGCGCAAACGCTGTGGGTCGGCCGTCAGGTCATCCAGGAATTTCTGATCCCATTCCGCGTTGATCAGACCTGCGCGAGGCCCCTGAATCTGGTGGCTCATGCCACCCGTGCCCCAGATCTGGACATTGAGGTCTTCTTCAAAGCTTTCGACGGCCCGGGCAATCGCCTCACCCAACATCCAGCAGCGATTGCCAGATGGCGGCGGGTAGGTGACGACATTCACGGCCAAAGGAATGACCTTGACCGGCCAGTCTGCGGGCTGACCATACATCAGCGACAACGGAACGGTCAGGCCGTGATCGAGATCCATCTTGTTGATGATGGTCATGTCGAATTCGTCGAGGATCAGGCTCTGAGCCATATGCCAGGCAAAGTCGGCATGGTTCTTCACGGGCGGTACAGGACGTGGCCCCCAGCCCTCGTCGGCGGGCTGAAACTCATCTGCACACCCGAGCGCGAATGTTGGTATCAAATTCATGTCGAAGGCGGACGCATGGTCGTTATAGACCAGAATAATCACATCCGGTTTTTCGTCCGCGATCCATTTCTTCGACCATTCATAGCCAGCATAAATTGGTTTGAAGTACGGGTCTTCCATCTTGTTCTGGTCGATGCCGACACCGAGCAGAGGCACGTGGCTGGTTCCCACGCCAGCGGTCAGACGGGCCATATCAATTGCCTTCCTTGATTGAACGGACGCCATTTGGAGATCGCCCACCGGCGTTCATCATGGCCTTGTAGTCTTCGACGCTCATTCCGGTCATGGTGGAGACGGCCTGCACAAAGGAGAGGCCGTCAGTCGAAAAAATCTTGGCGAGGTAATAGATGTTTCCGCCAAGATCGAGCATGCGGTTATAGTCGCGATCGAGAACAGCCTGCTTTTGCTCGTCGGTCATTTTCCAATCAGCGAGATAAGCCTTCTCATCGGCTTTCCAGGCTTTGCGATTTTCTTCTTTCATCAGGCTCATGGCAAACTGATTGAGCCAGTATCCCTGACGCGCGCGCTGGGTGGTGTAGACGCGCGTGCCCGGGATATCCTCGAAATCGGCAAGATATTCGTGAACGTTCTTATGCATCGGCCATCAGCCTTTCGATGATCCGACGGGCATGAGCGCCGCCTGAATCGATGTTGAGTATTCGAAGCTTGAGGTCGGGGTTTTCAGCGATGGATTTTTGCTGACGCTCGAGAACTTCGATGTCTTCATTGAAGACATGATCCTGACCGTCCTTGATGCGTTGCGTGACACCGTGATCGTCAATGGCAAAATTTCGCGCCATGCCCCAGAAGTAATGGCAGCTTGTTTCTGTTTCTGGTGTCATCGAGTCGATCACAAAGCCGCGCACGCCTGAGTCATGGCTTTCGAGCGTGTCACCCGCCTCGACCGGCGACACACCAACATCAATGATGACAGAGCAGGGCTCGATAAACTCACAAATCTGCCAGCGATTGACCGGCCCTTCCTTGCCCAGAAACGCTTTCCAGAAAGGCGGAGCGTCAACGCCAGGCATCCAGCGAGACAGAATTACTTTATCGCCTTCAATCCGAGTCTCGAGCGGGGCTTCCATTAATTCAATCTGGCCGATCGACCCCATATGCACATAGGTCTCGTGGGTCAGATCCATCAGATTGTCGATGAACAGGCGATAATCGCATCCAACCGTCATCAACCCGCCATCAAACGTCCAGCCTTCTGCCGAGCAGGGCCAGAGATCAGGTACCAGCGCTTCATCGGCTTTGTCCTGATCGCCTATCCAGACCCAGACAAACCGATGTTTTTCAGTGACGCGATAGGTCTGGACGCAGAGCTTCTTGTTAACCGGGTCATTGCGAAGCGGCATTTCGGTCGGGGCGCCATCAGGGCCAACAACAAGGCCGTGATATTTGCAGCGCAGATTGTCGCCTTCTTTGATGCCCATGGACAGCGGTAGAAGGCGATGCGGGCAGGCATCGCGCATGGCAACCACTTCGCCATCCAGCTTGCGATACATGACGATGTTCTCGTTACAGATCTTTCGACCTAAAGGCTGAGGCCCGACCTCTCCATCCCAGGCGGCTACATACCAACGGTTTCTGATAAAAGTCATTTGCCCATCCCTTTCAGTCGGGCATCGAGGCGCGGATAAACCCGTCGCGCATTGCCCTCATAGATGTTGTGACGGTCCTCGTCAGACAGGCCGAGCGAGTCCACATAGAGCTTGGTGTCATCGAAGTAATTGCCGGTTTCCGGATCGATGCCGCGCACGGCGCCGACCATTTCAGACCCGAACAGAATGTTTTTCTTGTCGATCACCTCGAACAGAAGATCGATGCCTGGCTGATGATAAACGCAAGTGTCGAAATAGACGTTTTTCATCACATGCTCGGAGAGGGCAGGCTTTTTCAGCATATCTGCCAGACCGCGATACCGGCCCCAGTGATAGGGAACAGCGCCCCCACCATGCGGAATGATGAAACGAAGCTCAGGAAAATCCTTAAACAGGTCGCCTTCGAGGAATTGCATAAAGGCAATCGTGTCAGCAGCCAGATAAAATGCGCCAGTCGCGTGCTGTGCCGGGTTACAGGAGCCGGAAACATGAACCATGGCTGGTACATCGAGTTCGACCATTTTCTCGAAGATCGGATACCAGTATTTGTCTGTCAGGGGTGGATGGTTGAAATGTCCGCCGCCAGGGTCCGGGTTCAGATTGCAGCCAACAAAACCGAGTTCTGTGACACACCGATCCAGCTCTTTGACAGATTCCGTCAGATCTGCCTGCGGACTTTGCGGCAATTGGCAGACGCCGATGAAGATGTCCGGATACATTTCCGTTGCGCGATAGATCAGGTCATTGCACTTGTGTGTCCATTCCATGGAGACAGTCTGGTCGCCGACATGGTGGGCCATCCGTGAGGCCCGTGGGCTGAAAATTGTCATGTCAGAGCCGCGCTCCTTGATGAGGCGGATCTGGTTGGTCTCAAGGGACTCCCGAATCAGATCATCCGGAATATCTGGATAAGGCGGTGGTGCCGTACCAGATTTGAAGGCCGACAATTGACCGTCCCGCCACTCATCATGGGCGGCTGGTGCCGTCGTGTAGTGACCATGACAATCAATGATCAATGTCATTTGATAGATTCCTTTCCCGTCAACAGAGCCAGCTTGTCCTGCAGGCTGTCTGGTGGTGTTTTGAAATTGAGTGCGCCGATGGCTGACTGTCGTGCGACAGTGCCCGCGGTCATGCTGGCATTCATGCCAAGGTCTTCGATCGTTTTGACGACCTCTTCCATCTCAGCGGCCCGTCGCGTGCCGTGGATCATCATTCGATCGAGATTGTAATTGGCGCGATCCGCCCAATCATCGCCCAGCGCAGCGAGGACGGCGTCCAGCGCGTCGGCTTTACTGGCGGCGAGCACGCATTCGGCTGTGAGGGCCTCAATTCCTTTGATCATGATGGATCTGAGCATTTTGATTGTGGATGCCTGTCCAACTTCTGCGCCAACTGAACGGACATTGGCAAAACCCAGGCTTTTCAGGATTTCAACGCCTTCATCCGCGACTGGCCCGGCGACAAGAAGCGGCACATTCAGCGCCTTTGGTTGAACGGGCGCCATAATAGCAACGTCGAGATAACGACCACCCGCAGATTCAATGGCGTTTGCCGAATTTCGCTTCGTGCCAGGCGCGACCGAGTTCATGTCAAAAAATATCGCAGATTTTTCGATGCCATTGCTGGTTTCTTCAGCAACGGCCAGCGATTGATCGGCCGTCACCAGGCTCATAATGTAAGGCGCGCCTGATACAGCAGTCGTGTTGGTGGTACAGGGTGTTACGCCGAACGTATTATAGTCTGCAGTTTTCTGAGCAGCTGTTTCGGGCACATCGGTTTTTCGATCATAGACGTGTGCGCAGTTGCGCCAGCCAGCGCCGCCAGAAAAAGTCTGGGCGGCTTCACCAAATCCGATAATGGCGAAGGGCGTATTCATGGAAGTACGGCTAGTCGTCGCTTCCTTTGTTCGCTAATCGATTTCCCTCTGACGCTATAAGAAAATACGAAAACAGAAGAATTTCTAATGCCCGGATTCCGGAGCTCTCTGATGGAGGAGCGCGATAAATTCCGATTGAATGGTCGTCGGGTGCCAATCCGTACGGGTAAAGATACCGATGGTACGGGTCAGTTTCTTTGATGGTTGGCCGAGAATGCTGACCCAGCCAGCCTCAAGTTCTACGGCAACCTGATCGGGAGAAAGTACGGTAAGGCTATCTGTGCCCATCAATAATTGGCGGATGACCATGGCCGAACCGCTTTCGACGGGAATCTGAGGAATCTCGATCCCTTCATCTTCAAACACTTTTTGCCATTGCTCTCGCAAGGGGACCCCGCGCGGCGGCAGGACCCAGGGATACCGACTCAGATCTGCAAGGCCAATCGATTTACCGGCTCGCTCAAGCGGATGACCTTTACGCCCAATAAAGGCGGGATTGTCAGTGAACAGGGGTGTTTGCTGAATGTCAGCGCCGGGTGATGGAGACCTCAAAGCGCCAATGAGCAAATCCAGTTCACCATCACGCAAGGGCTCGATCAATTCCATGAAGGAGCCCTCGGCTATGCTGACTTCTGACTGTGGATGCGCATTCTGGAAGTCTATGACAGCCGCAGGGAGGAGTTTTGCGCGGCTCAGCGGCATTGCGCCGACGGCAACACGACTCTCCCCTTCGCCACGATAATGCGCAATCTCTTCTAAGGCGGCGACAAGTTCAGCATGAGCGAGTCGGAGTGTTCTGGCAATTTCTTTGCCACGTCGAGTGAGTTCGATCCCTCTGCCGCGCCGTTCAACCAGTTTTCGGCTGATTGCGAGTTCCAGATCGGTGACCGACCGATGAAGCGTTGCTGCAGCGAGGCCAGTCAGAGCAGACGCTTCTGCATAGGAACCTCCGCGCGCCAAAGCGATAAAAGCCCGGGCCTGGGCGCTTGTGATGCGAGATGAGCCGATCAGGGAAAGCGCCCGGCTGACGCGCGGTTCGAGAAGGCGCGCGGCGTCTGTCGGCACCATTCCTCCCGGGCGGCGCGTGAAGAGTGTAATCTCTAATTGTGTTTCCAAGCGAGCGATGGCTTGCGTCACGGCGGGTTGAGACAGACTGACTGATTGTGCCGCAGCGATCAGCGATCCGAGGTGACATGTTTCAACAAATGCGCTCAAATGGCGTAAATTCAAATCCCAAACATTCATGCAGCGGAGTTAGCATAAACTTATACCATTCGCATACTTCGTATTTCTGGCGGCCGCCATGGCGGGAGTAGCCATCAGTCAGAAAACCATCTGGAGGCCATCTATGAGCAATGTCGTTGTGCAGAAAATTGAGCGCGCAGATCCTGAAATCGTGGACGCGCTTGGCAAATGCGGTGTTGCGACGGTTCATGAAGCGCAAGGTCGTAAGGGATTGCTCGCCAGTTATATGCGTCCAATTTATGCTGGCGCCCGCATTGGTGGTTCTGCCGTGACGATCTCGTCGCCTCCCGGTGACAACTGGATGGTTCATGTAGCCATTGAGCAATTGCAGGCTGGGGATGTGCTGCTGCTCGCGCCGACCAGCCCGTGTGAAGACGGGTATTTCGGTGACCTGCTTGCAACCTCTGCGATGGCTAAGGGCTGCAAAGGTCTGATCATTGATGCAGGTTGCCGTGATGTGTTGGACCTTACTCAAATGAAATTCCCGGTCTGGTCAAAGGCTGTGTTTGCTCAGGGCACAGTCAAGAACACGCTCGGTTCAGTGAATGTGCCGGTTGTGTGCGCGGGCGCTCATGTCGAGCCCGGCGATGTGATTGTCGCGGATGATGACGGCGTCGTCTGCGTGAAGCGGGAAGAAGCGGAAGAGGTTTTAAAGAAAGCCCAGGATCGCGAAGCTAAGGAAGAAGAAAAGCGCCAACGCCTCGCTGCTGGAGAGTTAGGCCTCGACATTTACGATATGCGGCCGCGTCTCGAACAAATGGGCCTGAAATATGTCTGATCTGTCGGTCGATATGACTGGCGGCATTCGCTGCATGTGGATGCGTGGCGGAACATCAAAGGGCGGTTTTTTCCTCGCATCCGATCTTCCGGCGGACATTGAGGCGCGCAATAAGCTGCTGGTTTCGATCATGGGGTCGCCCGATATGCGCCAGATTGACGGCATGGGTGGCGCGCATCCGCTGACGAGTAAGATCGCTGTCGTATCGCCGTCAGAACGAGAAGATTGCGATGTCGATTATTTGTTTCTGCAGGTTCAGCCAGACACCGGTTCGATTTCCGACAGTCAGAATTGCGGAAACATGCTGGCAGCTGTTGGCCCATTCGCTGTTGAGCGCGGGCTTGTTCCGGCCAAAGATGGCGAGACGGTCGTTCGCGTTTATATGGTGAATTCAGACTCGCAGGCGGATCTGCTCGTGCAGACGCCTGACGGGCGGGTCAAATATGACGGCGACGCTAAGATCGATGGTGTTCCCGGAACTCATGCGGCCATCATCCAAAACTATTACGGAACGGCTGGCGCGCAATGTGGCGCGCTACTTCCGTCTGGCCATGAGGTGGATGTCATTGATGATGTCGAGGTGACATTGATCGATAATGGCATGCCGAGCGTCATGCTTCGGGCATCAGATTTTGGCCTGTCGGGCTATGAAGAACCCAAAGCCATAGAAGAGACGCCGGGACTGAAAGACAGGATTGAGTCCATTCGCCTGAAAGCGGGTGAGATGATGGGGCTGGGCGATGTGACGGATAAGACCATCCCGAAAATGTGCTTGATCAGCGAACCTCAAAACGGCGGGATCATCAACACACGTACCTTTATTCCGCATCGAGTCCATGAGGCTGTTGGCGTATTGGCCGCGGCCTCAGACGCGGCCGCCTGCATGTTTCTGAACAGTGTGGCGAAAGGCTTGGCGGAGTTTGAACAGGTCAATCCCTGCCGCGTGGATGTCGAGCATCCGACGGGTATGATGACGGTAGAATTGGAATGGGATGGCGAAACGGTCATCCGCACGGGGCTGCTCAGAACGGCCCGAAAATTGATGGATGGAGTGGTTTTCCCATGACGCGCATTGTTTCCTGGCACGGATCACCCAAAAAGCCGGACTATCAGCCGCCCGAAGGCGCAGTGGACGCTCATTGTCACGTCTTTGGGCCGATGGCTGAGTTTCCCTTCAGCCCAAAGGCCAAGTACATTCCTGACGATGCTGGTCCGGAGAAACTGTTCGCATTGCGCGACCATCTTGGATTTTCGCGAAACGTTGTCGTTCAGGCGAGCTGTCATGGCACGGATAACCGCGCCACGTTGAACGCAATCGCGAAATCGAATGGCAAGGCACGCGGCATTGCCGTTGTCGACCCTGCCATTTCAGATGAAGAACTCGACGCGCTGCATGAGGGTGGTATTCGCGGCGTGCGTTTCAACTTTCTGAAGCGTCTCGTCGATGATGCGCCAAAAGACAAGTTCCTAGACGTGGCAAAACGAATTGAGCGTCTTGGCTGGCATGTGGTCGTTTATTTCGAAGCGGATATTCTGGACGAAATGCGTCCGTTTCTCGAAGCGCTTCCAACCATTGTTGTTGTGGACCATCTCGGTCGTCCGGATGTCTCGGACGGATTTGAAGGGGCAGAGGTTCAGGCGTTCCGGAAATTCCTGGCCGAGCACGACAATTTCTGGACGAAGGTCTCGTGCGCCGAACGTCTTACCAAACAGGGGCCGCCCTTCGATGACTTCGTAACAGCGATTTCTCCAATCGTGGAGGAGTTCCCGGATCGGGTGCTCTGGGGCACGGACTGGCCGCATCCGAACATGCAAAACGCCATCCCTGATGATGGCGCGCTCGTCGATCTGATCCCTAGATTGGCACCCACTCAAGACCTGCAGAGCAAGCTGCTGGTTGACAATCCTATGCGTCTTTACTGGCCCGAAGAGTCGATCTGATCGAGGGCATTTGCGAGATCAGCGCGCAAGTCAGCCGGATCTTCCAGCCCAACACTAATCCGAACGAGCGATCCGCGCTGGCGGTTAGCCCATTCGGTTGAAATTGTGCGCTTTAACTGGGGATCACACGGAATCATCAGGCTCTCAAAACCGCCATAGGAAAACCCAAACCCAAACAGACTGATTGAATCGTAAAACGGCTTGAGTTTATCCGTGTCGGTTTCGTGCAAAGTGAATGAAAACAGGCCTGAACTCCCCGAAAAGAGTTTGTTCCAAATTTCATGGTCTTCATGCGAGGGAAGAGCAGGGTGATACACCTTACGGACTTTGGGATGGGTTTCGAGCCATCTTGCAAGCTCGAGTGCGGTTTGCTCCTGCTGTTTCAGCCGAACAGGAAGAGTGCGGAGTCCACGCTGTGCGGCATAGGCGTCGTCGGGAGCCAGGCTGATACCCCAATCCTGAGCGATGGCCTCAAGCTGAACGGAAAGCTTTTTTGACCGTGTCAGAACGGCGCCGCCAAAACTGTCAGAGTGTCCCACCACATATTTAGTTAGGGCCTGCAATGACAAATCGATGCCTAACGACAAGGGCTGGAGAAACAGACCTGCGGACCAGGTGTTGTCCAATATTGTGATTAGATGTCTGGCTTTGCAAATCGGTAAGAGCGCACTCAGGTCATGAAGTTCAAAGGTCAGTGAACCCGGCATTTCGAAGAACACCGCCTTCGTGTTTTCCGAAATCATTACCTCAAAGTCTCGACCCGTAATCCGTGGGTGAAAAAACGAGACCGTGACGCCCATTCTGCCAAGATATCGCTCCGCGAACCGTCTTGTAGGACCATAGGCAGAGTCTGTCATGAGAATGTTATCGCCTGCCTGAACGGCAGAGGCCAGAGCCATGGAACACGCACTGAGGCCGTTTGAACTCAATTGACCGTATTCTGCGCCTTCAAGTTCCTTTAAGCCCTCAATCAAGACATCCTGAACGGTCATTCCCATTCGGCCGTAAAGCGATTTGGGTCCGGAATAGAGACCTTCAGCATCCGGAGACAAAAGAGTTGAGGCTCTTTGGATTGGTGGATTTACACTGCCGCCAAATCTGTCGGCTGACCTTCCGGCGTGCACCATCCGGGTTGTTTTTGAGGTGTCTTGATCTGAACTCATACCGTCGCGATCTGGCAGTCTGGCTGGCTGGCCCACTCAGTCCATGAGCCATCATAAAGTGCGACATCATCTCGCCCCAAACGCGACAGTGCGAGCAGAATAATCGCAGCGCTTACGCCCGATCCGCAACTTGCAGTCAGATTAGGCTTCTCAAAATGATCTGACAAAATATGCTTCAACTCTTCTGCCGACTTGAGCGTACCATCGCTGGTGAGAAGATCTGCGGCTGGAACGTTGAACGCGCCTGGCATATGCCCTGATGAGAGACCCTCGCGAGGTTCAGGCGCAGCCCCGGCAAAGCGATCTGCAGGTCGGGCGTCTAAAATATTCAGGTCACCAGAAGCCACGCCCTGTTTCATCTGCTCAATTGTTTTCAGAAGATGAGATTGCATCCGGACTGTATGATGGCGCTCAGACACAATCGGCTCGAGGTCTTCTGTATGGCCGCCAGCTTTCAGCCAGGACGTCCATCCGCCATCCAGCACTTTGACGTCCTTATGGCCCATGAGCCGAAACATCCACCAGACCCTTGCGGAGGCCATGAAATCAGACCGATCATAGACGATAATGGTTTTCCCATCGCCAAGGCCCATCTTCCTGACTTTCGAAGAGAATTTTTCCGGAGAGGGCATCATATGCGGGTAGGGGGATTCGGCGTCCGCTATTTCATCAATATCGAAAAACACGGCACCTGGTATATGCGCGTCGAGGTAAAGTCGTCGCGCTGAACCATCGCCAGAGTTTGGCGACCATGGCGGTACCCAGGTCGCGTCTACCACCCGAACATCTGGCGCTTTGATGTGCGATTTCAGCCAATCCGCCGTTACGAGAGGTTCGGTCGAAGTCATTTATCTCTCCCTCAAGATTATCTCAAAGCAACCATTCAGGAATAGGCAAATCGCGAGCTTTCAAAAACTCCGGATTATAGAGCTTGCTTTGGTATCTGTTTCCATAGTCACACAGCACTGTAACAATCGTGTGCCCGGGGCCAAGTTCTTTCGCAAGCTCTATTGCGCCCGCAATATTCACGCCCGCAGAGCCTCCAAGGCATAGGCCTTCCTCTTTCACGAGGTTAAAGAGAATGGTCAATGCGGTCGGATCATCGATTCGGTACGCGTGATCGACCTCGATATCCTGAAGATTGGCGGTTATTCGGCTTTGTCCAATGCCTTCCGTGATGGAAGTGCCTTCGGCTTTAAGTTCTCCATTGGCGTAATAGCCGTAGAGTGCTGCACCGCCTGGATCTGCAATACCGATTTTAATGTCTTTATTGCGCTCTTTCAGCGCCATGGAGACACCTCCCAATGTGCCGCCAGACCCAACGGCGCAGATGAATCCATCAACTTTACCCTCTAGCTGAGTGTAGATTTCGGGGCCGGTCGTTTCATAATGGGCGACACGATTGGCCGTGTTATCGAACTGGTTCGCCCAGATGGCGCCATTTGGCTCGGTTTCATTGAGCTCTTCAGCCAGTTTTCCAGAGTAACGCGCATAATGGTTGGGATTGGCGTAGGGAACTGCATCCACTTCAATCAGTTCAGCGCCGAGAATCCGGATGGCGTCGCGTTTCTCCTGAGACTGAGTTCGCGGGAATACGATCACGGTTCGATAACCCAGTGCATTTCCCACGACAGCCAGTCCAATACCGGTATTGCCGGCCGTGCCCTCAACAATCGTTCCACCGGGACGCAGTTCACCACTCTTTTCTGCAGCTCGAATGATTCCGAGAGCCGCACGGTCTTTCACCGACTGTCCGGGATTGAGAAACTCGGCTTTCCCAAGAATTGTGCAGCCGGTTTCTTCAGAGGCGCGTTTCAGTTTGATGAGCGGCGTGTTCCCGATCGCGTCAACCACACTGTTGTAGACTGTCATTTCTGGCTCCCGCGGGATGTTATTATTCGTCAGCTGAAAGTCAGCCTGAAACTCAGAGTGATCTGATTAGCCGTTTGCTCCGTATCAAGGAACAGTGAAAAGTTATTAGTTTCGCTAAACTGTCGGGAACGCGCCGCCAACTGGAACGTACCTTCAGACAGAGAACCTCATTTCCTGAGGTGCCAAGCGCGGCGAGTTTTACATCAAGCCATTGGAGATCCTCATGGGTGTCATATCTAGAACCGGACTTTCATTCATTGTCGCGACTGCGATGGCAATTTTGCCCGCATCAGCTTCTGAAGAAAATCTGATTTGGTCACCCGCTGACGGTGAGAACCTGACATTTGAAGTCCTTCGGAAGGGAAAGCCCTTTGGTCGGCATGAAGTCCGCTTTGCGCGTGAGGACGACGTCTTAACCGTTGAGAACGAAATCGAGCTTGAGGTGAAATTCGGGCCATTTCGAGCTTTTTATTACTCTCATGACTCTGTCGAGACATGGAAAGACGGCCAGTTGATGAGCCTCGATGGGGAAACACGAAAGGATGGCGATGATCTTGTCCTGAGTGTTTCTGCTTCTGGTGACCAATTGGAAATCGAAGGAACGAATTTCGATGGAACTGCGCCTGTCGACATTATTCCATCCAGCCACTGGAACATGAAACAAATCTTCTCTGAGACCATTCTGTCGTCAGAGGGCGGGAAGCTTCTCGATATCAAGGTAGAAAAGCTCGGCACTGAAACCCTCAACCTATCCGGTGGGCGCTCCATTAAGGCAGACCATTATCGACTGGTTTCCGATCTGACGGTCGATCTCTGGTATGATCAGGATGGACGCTGGGTTAAATGTGCATTCGAAGCGCGCGGGCAGACCATCGAATACATTCTTCAATAATCTGCCAACTACGCGAAAGAGTTTGTTGTCGTCAGGGCTTACTGACGACAAACTGGCCGACATCAGTCCGCCCGGTCGTGAAACCTGCTTCGCAATAGCAAAGATAATATTCCCAGAGATTTCGGAATTTCCGGTCGAAGCCGAGGGTTTCGATATCTGACCATGAGCCGCGGAACTCATCGGCCCATTGTTTCAGCGTGCGCGCATAATCCTGTCCAAACATGGTAGCCTTCTCGAAGGTCAGACCAGCATTTTTAAACTGAACGTCAAGCGCTGACCGACTTGGCAACATACCGCCCGGAAAAATATATTTCTGAATAAAGTCGACCCGCTTGCGATATGATTCGAATAGCTCGTCTTCAATCGTGATGATCTGAAGCGCGGCGCGTTTACCTGACGACAGACAATCTGAAATCTTACGGAAATAACTTGGCCAATAGGACTCGCCGACTGCTTCGAACATTTCGATAGACGCGATGCCGTCATATTTACCCTGGACATCTCGATAGTCACACAGTTCGACTTTGACCTTCTCATTCAGGCCTTCTTCGAACATGCGCCGTGAGGCATAGGCGTGTTGTTCATCGGAAATCGTAATGGTTTTGACGTTGGAGCCGTAGGTCTTTGCCGCGTGCTCTGCAAACCCGCCCCAGCCCGAGCCGATTTCAAGCAGATTACGGTCCGGTCCAGCGTCAATCTGACGGGCAATCAAATCATATTTTCTGGTTTGCGCTACCGACAAATCCTCAGTTCCCTGAAACAGGGCAGACGAATAGGTCATGCTTGGGTCGAGCCATTTGTCATAAAACGCATTGCCGAGGTCATAGTGTGCCAGAATGTTCTGCTTTGAACCTTTGCGTGTGTTCTGGCGTGTCAGCGCATTCAGGATGAAAGTGGCTGCGTTCTTCAAAGGGCTTCCCCGGCTGAGACGGCCTGCAGATTCAAAGTTCACCGCAAAATACAACAGCACTTTCGTCAGATCAGGTGTTGAGAACTGATCATCCATATACGCTTCAGCAAATCCAATATCGCCCGACGTCAAAACCCGGCGCACCATAGCCAGATCATGGACCTTGATGACGGCACTGGGACCCGGCTTCCCCTTATCAAAGAGGAATTGCCGGCCATCAGGCAAAAAGACCCTTAACCGCCCTTTATCGGTCGATCTCAAAGCCAGAAAAGCGAGGCGGACTGAGGCCGGCAGATGTTTGATTTGCTTCACATCCGGGAGGTCGCGAATGATGACGGCATCAGTCATGATGATTTTTCCGATACTAAGGTTTCAGGTTGAGCGCTCGGAAATGCGAGCGTGAATTCGTTCTTTGTTTTACGATTGCGCGAGTGATAGCGCGCGCCTCTGAGCCAAAGCTTTAGCGCCTGCCAGTGGATGCGGGCGACAACACCAAAGCCTGCTAGCAAGGAATTCAGAGCAGTTTGGCGGACAAGCTGCGGGGACGGAGCATAAGATCCGAGGGACAGGGTCGCAGCGTGAACGCGCTGGTTGTCGACGATGTTCTCTATAAGGAGGTCGAACTGGTCGGGCTTTTCCTGAAGGGTGAAGCGATACTGCCCGGAGACGTCCATGAATGGGGAAACATGGAAGTTCTTTGGGGCTGCGTGACGATGGGTCGATGCTTCTACCGGCGCAACATAAGCATGATCATCGCCGAACGTGTTGTTCACTTCGTAGATCATGCCCGACAGTTTACCAGATGTGTCCAGCAGTTTCCAAATCGAGATTGGGGCAAACGAAAACCCCAATGTCCTCGGAAATGTCATCACGCGAATAACCTTACCTCGAACCGATAAGCCAGCCGCTTCAAACCGTTCCCGGGCCCAGTTTTCGAGATCGATTTCGCCTCGGTCACCACGATCTTTTGAAAAAAACGAAAGCAAGTTGAACCGATTGATTGAAAACCAACGTGACACGCGATCAGCTTCCGATAGACGGGCGATGTCGACATCAATCATGGTTACCGGATAGGTGAAGGCCCGGCGAAAGGGTTCGAAACGACTATGCGTCGTCGTTCCTTTCATGATGGAAATGGCCGGAGAACTGGTGTGCATCAGGCAATCACCGATTCAGGTGCTGAAACGTTTTCGCGGGCATGGCCGGACTCACTCCGATCGCGTGGGGTCACGCCCACAACCTCCCATGGCAATTGTGCCCCCAGGCTCATTGCCACTTCAAGCCCGGATTTCAGGCCATCCTCATGGAAGCCGTGCCCCATCCAGGCGCCGGCAAACCATAATCCGTCACGCCCATTAATCCGCTTCAGGTCAGACACGCGCTCGGCGGCAATCTGATTGAAAAGCGGATGAGTAAAGTCAAATTCTCCATAGGTTTTATCTGCGGCAGGCGGCTCGTCCGGATTCAACGTTACGAAGATGTCTTTGTCGGTTTGGAGGTCTTGAAGAATATTCATCCAATAGCTCAGAGTAACATTCTGACCTTGTTCGCCTCTTAGTACATTCCATGCTGCCCAAGCCGATTTACGTTTTGGCATGAGGGAGCGGTCACTGTGTAAAAATGCGCGGTTGTGTGTGGACTGAATCGGCGCGATGACGCTTTCCTGGTGTTCAAATCCGTCCCCGAGCAATTCACGAGACTGGAAAGCATGTCCTGCGAGAACAACTTCATCAAAATGAAGGATGTCTCCATTCACCGAGATCTCGATACCATTTGTCGAGCGGCTCACGGCTTCGACCCTCGCGCCCGAGACGGCGCGGTCGCCAAGATCCTGTATGAGGCGTTTAACGTATGACTGGCTTCCATGTTTAACGGTACGCCATTTGGGCCGCTCTCGGTGCAGCAGTCGGTGATTATTGAAAAATTGTAAGAAAGACGCTGCAGGGTAATCCTGCATATCAGCTTCGGGCGTGGACCAGATCGCTGCACCCATCGGCAGGATATACTGTTCGCGAAAATTATCCGACATCCCAATCACATCAAGATATTCTCCAAGTGAGATATTAGATGGGATGGTCGCTGCCATAACGTCCTCAATAGCCTTGCGATTGAAGGTCAGAATCTCTGAAATTAATGACCAGAATTTCGGATTGATCAGGTTCCGTTTCTGAGCAAACAAACCTGCAGGGTTGCTTGACCATTCGAAACCTTCTGGATCGCTGACTGCAAATGACATGTCACTTTGAATGGTTTCGACCTGCAAATGATCCATGAATGCCATGAAGTTTGGATAGTTCAGAGGATTGCACACGATGAAACCGACATCGACAGAAACGTCATCTCCACCTGGCTGAATATCAACTGTGTAGGAATGGCCGCCAAAGCGGTCATTGGCCTCGAACAGGGTCACATCATGGGTGTGTCGTAATGCCCAGGCAGCGCTCATGCCTGAGATACCGGAGCCTATAACCGCAACTTTTGTTCGTTTTGTCATTTAACCGGTTCTTTCATAGGCTTCCAAAGCGGCTTCACGCGCGGCCTTGTGTTGGACAATGGGTTTTGGATAAGTTTCGCCGAGTGTCACGTTCGCCGATCTCAGCTTTTCTTTCGGAGCCTCCCACGGCTCATGAATGTACTTGGTTGGCAGGTCCTTCAGTTCCGGCACCCACTCGCGGACATAATCTCCGTTGGGGTCAAACTTTTCGCCCTGCGACATCGGATTGAATATTCGGAAATAGGGAGCCGCATCTGCGCCACTTCCGGCCACCCATTGCCAGCTAGCCGGGTTATTGGCCGTATCGGCATCAACCAGCGTGTCCCAGAACCAGTCTTCGCCGTCTCGCCAGTCTATCAGGAGATGTTTGACGAGAAAGGACCCAACAATCATGCGGACACGATTGTGCATCCAGCCTGTCTGCCAGAGCTGACGCATGCCCGCATCGACCATGGGGTATCCGGTCTGCCCCTTCTGCCAGGCGGTCAGGTAAGCGTCATTGGATTGCCAGTCGAATGCATCGAATCGACGGTTCCAGTTTTTCTTATGCAGGCAGTCGCTCTGATAAAGGAGATTATGGCTGAAATCGCGCCATGCGATTTCTCTTAAAAATGCCCAACCCTGATCTTCCAGACTGCCATCTTCATCCATCCGGGACTGTGTGGCCATCCAGATGAAATGTGGTGAAATCTCACCAAAGGAGAGGTAGGGCGACAGAAATGACGTTGCGGCTTTGTCCGGGCGGTCCCGGTCAGTCTTGTAGGATTTCAAACCCGCATCGAAGAATTCTTTGAGCTGCTCTTTCGCGCCGTCTTCACCCGGCGACCAGAACTTATCCAGGCCGCCCGACCAGTCTGGCTTGGTCGGATGTAATTCCCAATCTTCAAGTTTCTCGCTCTTAATTCCTTCGGCGAATTTAAGATCGGGAATACTCTTTGGATGAGACGGTACAAACTGGTCCTTCAATGACTTCCAGAACGGGGTGAAAACCTTATAGGGATCGCCGCTATTTGTTTTCACAGTCCAGGGTTCGCAAAGAAGCGCGCCATTGAAAGACGTGACCTCGATGTCTTTTTCTGAAAGCTGCGCTTTGATTTCTTTATCGATCTCAGTCTGATCCGGAGCGTAGCGCCGGTTCCAGAAAACTTTTTCTGAGCAAGCTTCTTCGACAACTTCCTCAACAATCTGACGTGTGGATTTATGATTGCACCGGCGGAGAATGATATCGCCACCCAAGTCTTGTAAAGAAGCTTTCAGGCTGGCGAGAGATTTGTTTAGCCACCATTTTCGGGCGCCACCAAGTGGCCTGTGAGCATCCGGTCCATCCTCAAGGATGTAGAGACATACTAAGGGTAAACCTGACTTCGCCGCAGCTGTCAGGGCGGGGTTTTCACCGAGGCGCAGGTCATTCCGGAACCAGACGAGAGAAGTAGAGGAACGAGAAATGGTTAGTCGCCTTTCATTTTCGACTTTATACGCAAGGCTTTGCGAACCGGATCAGAGCATATCTGAATTCCTGCATAGGAAGGTTTGACGTCTTCCAACGAGACAGTCAAAACACAGAAAAGGGACCTTAATCCGTGGAATCGACCTTGCGAGATGTAGAGAAAATTTGTGATGCCGCAGCGGGCATAAAGATACTGTGTGTGGGCGATATCATGCTCGATCGGTTTGTTTACGGCCGGGTTTCAAGAATTTCTCCTGAAGCGCCGATTCCCATTCTGTCTGAATCATCGATTGATCGCATGCTCGGCGCGGTTGGCAATGTTGCTCGAAATGCGCTTTCTCTCGGCGCAACAACGGTCGTTGCGAGCCTTGTAGGGGCTGATGATGAAGCAGCTGAAATTATTCAGTTAATGTCAGATTTGCCGGGTTTGATCGGCAGAGTCGACCGCGCAGCAAACCGCCAGTCATCTGTCAAAACACGATATGTCTCTAATGGACAACAATTGCTCCGTGTCGACCGCGAGCGCGTTGCGCCATTGTCTGTCACTGAAGAAAATCAGATTATCGCGCTGATCGATCGAGAAATAGAGACCTGTCAAACGGTTCTCATTTCGGATTATGCCAAGGGTGTTGTGACCAACCGGGTGATTGAGCACTGTCTGGCGCGCGCGAGTTCACTGGATATTCCGGTGATTCTTGATCCGAAGGGCACCGATTTCCAGCGGTATGGTGCGGTCGACATCATCAAGCCAAACGTCTCTGAACTTTCTGCTGTGCTGGGTCAGTCACTTTCGACCGATGAAGAGGTCGAAGCGGGTTTGAAGCGTGCTTTGGAGATTTTGCCAGCCAGGACAATCCTTCTGACCCGTTCTGAGAAAGGGCTCTCTTTTATCGAAGAAGGCGGTCGGGTTTGCCATTTTCCGGCTGAAAAACGAGAAGTGTTCGATGTCTCAGGTGCAGGCGATACCAGCCTCGCGGCATTGGGCCTCGCGCTTGCCACAGGTGCATCACTCGAGAGTGCTGCTAGATTCGCGCTCATTGCCTCCGGAATTGCGGTCAGCAAATCCGGAACAGCTGCTGTAACTAGCGACGAAGTCCGAGCAGCCATTCGAAGCAAAGTTCGAAACACGCGGTCTTCGAAGGACGAATTGTCCGCTGACGACCTCATCGCAAAATGGAAGGCGGACGGGCAGGTTATCGGATTCACCAATGGCTGTTTTGATATTCTGCATGCGGGACACCTTCAGACGCTCGAATTCGCTGCTGCAGCTTGTGACAGACTGATCGTCGGGTTGAATTCCGACGCGTCGGTCAAGCGCCTGAAGGGAGAGACCCGCCCCATCAATTCACAGTCAGACCGGGCCCGATTGCTCGAAGGCATGAAACCTGTGGATCTGGTCATGATCTTTGTCGAAGATACACCACTCGAACTGATCAGAAAAACCGAGCCCGATGTACTTATCAAAGGCGGCGATTATACGCCTGAGACGGTGGTGGGATCTGATGTGGTACAGGCGCGCGGTGGCAAAGTCCTGATTGCACCGACACTG
The DNA here is from genome assembly GCA_002692725.1 of Ponticaulis sp. GTDB lineage: Bacteria > Pseudomonadota > Alphaproteobacteria > Caulobacterales > Hyphomonadaceae > Ponticaulis. The sequence continues at coordinate 126,135 of NZLU01000046.1, forward strand.
GATGGACGCAGTACGACGAACATTATCCAGAAATCGACGAAATCCGCCGCAGAGTGATCAATCGGTTTCGCCGGGGCGTCTGATCGGCGCGAGTTCGATGGTCTCAAAAGGTGGAAGCGGTGCCGCCGGTTTTGTGACATTGTTATCGAGCCAGCTACTGAATTTCTCCAAAGTTCTTCCGACTTCTGCAACAATCTCGTCCTGGCTGGAATAGGTTCGAAGATCGAGAATGCAGGGGTATTCTGTAATCGTCTGGGAACAATCGGGCCATGGCGGAAGGTCTTCCAGATCGTTGCGCGTCTCATTCGGAGATATAATCAATCCACCGAACAGATCGGAATGGGGCCGTGTATCGGCGATGCGCTGTTCCATCACTTCAATCGCTGAACGGACGCCGGTTCCTTGTCCGCCCAAAAAGATTCCACGGCTGGTATTGTTGTGTTCGAGATAATGATCAATTGCGCTGAGAACATCTTCTGTTTCGAGCGCCAGCGCAGACTTCAAGTCAGCGTCGTCACCAGAGAGTGAGGCGGCATGCCGACGTCGTGGAGAAAACAGACCAAAATCGCGAACGTCTTCCGATACCAACCATTCCTCTTCAGAGAGTTGTAGATTGGTGACCGACCAGTCTATCGGAACGTTCCATCCACCAAGATAACCATCTGGCTGATCAACAAACCATATAAGGTCGATGCCCCATGGCTTCTCCCAGCCGCCGGCAAGCTCCTCGGAGGGGCGGACGAGCCAGGCTTCTTCCGAAGCGTAATCAGGTGCAGGCGGAACATCAGCCCGGTTGAACGCAGGTTTTGGTGTGGGTGAAAGTGTCACGACGTGAAAAATGGCAGCCGCAATCATGATGATAAGACAAATGATTGTCAGACCTGGTATGAGGCGGGTGATGATATTCACTTGAGGTTCTTCTGACATCTCATTCCCTGATCAATCCAATTACGCTCAGTCTGATGATCATTTGTGGTGGTTCTTTGATGGACTCACACAAATCAAGCGTCCGGGATACTCGGGAACGAAACGAGCTGTAAATATCAGACATCACTTCCATGCGCAGATAATGCACGACATGCCTCGAAGCGACTGACAGATTGGTCATTTTTTCGCCGAATTACCGGGTCAGTCACTCAAACCGAGCAAATCATCTGAATCGCCTCTTATGCGTTGACAGGTTTCAGACTAAATAGGGCGGCAGGAATCAGGAGCGCGCTGAGTGACATCCGGAAGTACGCAGAAAAAGACGAGCCCGTCATCTGAGAAGAGCCCTTCAGTCGGCTTTCTAGGATGGATTCGGGCGCGCTTCTTTGCCGGTCTGGTTATCGCCACACCCATTGTCGTTCCGATTTTCGTTATCGTGCTTGTGATTGGCTGGATTGATGAGCGCATCAAACCGATTTTGAGATCTGCAATTCCACCAAATGTTCGTGGCTATGATTTCGGCTTTTTCACTGTCGACACGCTGATCGATTATACCCCGGGTATTGGCGTGCTGTTTTCTGTCGTTGCACTGACAGCACTGGGAGCAATCGCAACCAATCTTATTGGCCGGTCCGTCATCCGCACGAGTGAGAAAATCGCAGAACGCGTGCCCATTCTGAGTACGCTCTATACGCCGCTGCGTCAGCTGGTGGAGATTTTCTCTGATAAGGAAAGCAGCTCGTTCAAAGAGGTCGTTCTCGTCGAATACCCAAAAGAGGGAACATGGGCGGTTGGATTTCTGACTTCGCCGTCCAAAGGCGAAATCGCAACGAAACTGGGCGAGAAATTTATGGGTATCTTCGTGCCCACAACACCCAATCCGACCTCTGGCTTTCTGATTTATGTCCCAGAAAACAAAGTCATTCATCTCGATATGACCGTAGAAGACGGTGCCAAGCTGATCGTGTCGGCCGGAGTAGTTTTGCCGAAAGACCAGCAGGTCAATCCGGCGATTGCAGGTCAGGCTGAGGGCCGCCCACCCGAGACGTCATGACCGAAGAGCTGTAGTAGATCATTCGTGACTTCATTCAAACTTTTTGATCGACCGAATTCGTAATCTGCATGCTTGTTGGCGATTGCGAGCAAGTCCTGATCCCGTGACAGATCCAGAAAATGAAAATCAGGTATCCCTGATTGTGCCGCGCCGAGTATGTCACCAGGCCCCCTCAGTTTGAAGTCCATCTCGGCAATATAGAACCCATCTTCACTTTCTCTCAGCGTCTGAAGACGCGTCCGCGCGGTTTCGCCAAGAGGCGGCGAATATAATAAAAGACAGAATGACGCTTTACTGCCCCGACCGACGCGACCGCGAAGCTGATGAAGTTGGGCTAATCCAAACCGTTCGGCACCCTCGATCACCATAATGGTTGCGTTCGGAATATCCACGCCGACCTCAATCACAGTCGTTGCCACCAGAACTCTGGTTTCACCCAGGCGAAACCGATTGAGTGCGGCTTCCTTGTTCTGTGCGGTGAGCCGTCCGTGAACCAGATCGACATATCCAGGGAGAATGTCATTTAGAATTGCATGGCGCGAAATCGCGGACAGATGCTCATCATCTTCTTCGACGCTGGAGCAGACCCAGAAAATCTGCTCACCGCGCTGGATGGCTCTTTGCACGCCGGAAATAACATCCGGAAGTTTGGATATGGCCATGATGCGGGTATCGATTTTCTGACGACCTACGGGTTTTTCATCCAAAATGGAGAGGTCGACATCGCCATGCACAGTCATAGACAGCGACCTTGGGATCGGTGTCGCGCTCATAAGAAGCAAATGGGGAGATCGGCCTTTCGAGATCAGCTTCGCACGATCATTTACACCGAACCTGTGCTGCTCATCGATCACGACCAAGGCAAGGTCTTTGAACTCAACGCCCTCCTGAAACAGAGCATGAGTGCCACACAACACACCGGTCTGACCCGATTTGACGCCTTCCAGAAGTTCCGTTCGCGCCTTTCCTTTATCTCGTCCCGTCAGACAAGCCGTCGCGACACCCAGAGGCCTCAGGAATGCGGAGACTGCTTCATAAAGCTGTCGTGCCAGAACTTCCGTGGGCGCCATAACGGAGGCCTGATGGCCTGACATAGCCGCGAGATAGAGTGCATAGGCGGCAATCGTGGTTTTACCCGCGCCAACATCTCCCTGAAGCATGCGCTGCATGGGTTCTGGTTTATCAAGATCGAACGAAATCTCTGACATGGCACGTATTTGTGCACTGGTTGGCGCAAACGGGAGGGAGTTTGTGAAATCAGCTCGAATCCCTTCGGCAGTAGTGATCGGAACAGCTCCACTGCTGTGCGAGACGGATCGAATTCGTCTGAATGAAAGCGCGCGGGCATAGCTTTCGTCATATGCCAGTCGTTCGCGCGCCAGCTCAATGGTATCCGGCTCATAGGATGGAGCCATATGTAACCACCGAAGAGAGTCTTCGAAACTCATCCATTTTCGTTGATTCAGCAATTCAGATTGCAACCATTCTTCAGGGAAGGGCGCGTCGGAAAGCGCCTGACGCATGAATCCGGACAGGCGCTTGTTCGTCAGCCCCGCCTGAAGGGGGTAGATCGATTCAACAAGCGGAATATCGTCGATTTTTTCTTCAGGTACGACATAGTCCGGATGGGTTATCTGGCGTTCGCCGTGAAAGTCTTCGATCTTCCCGGAGACGACAATACGCTTTCCTTCCGGAAACTGGCGCCTCAGATAGTCGGTATTCGAATTGAAGAAAACGAGCGTGAGAAATCCTGTCTCGTCTGACAGTCTGACTTTCTGAACCTTTGAGCCTCTGGAGGCACCGGAGAATGACTGGACGGTTCCGCGTACGGTCTGAACTTCGTCAAAGATGAGGTCATCAAAGCTGGATCTAAGAGAACGATCCAGCCATTTGGCGGGACGGTATAACAACAAATCGCGTAGCTGATCGCCGCCGACAAGTTCGGTAACAAGTGCCGTTAGTTTCGGCCCTGCACCAGACAGGCTTGAAATTGGTCGGAACCAGAATGATAGAGAATTGTCCCGGTTCAAAACCCGACCTCGTTAAATGATGTAGTTGGAGAAAACCGATAGATGGCCTAACTGGCAAGATACAGAACAGATTGGAAAACAAGATGGATGAACGGCGAAGAAAACTACACTTTCGGGCATGGCGTCGTGGTATCCGGGAGCTCGATCTCATTTTCGGTAGTTTTTCTGACGCCCATATGGCCAATCTGACGGATTCGGATCTGGACGAATTCGAGCGCCTGCTGGATGTCCCGGATCTGAAACTCTATGATTGGATCACCGGAACGGCGGAGACCCCCGCCGAATATCAGAGCAACGTGCTGGACCAGCTGAAACAATTCAAGTATTCCGCTCAGCCCGGATAACCCTAAAGAGTCAGCTACCATGTCCATTCTCGATGAGATTGTGGCCGGTCAAACGCCGCAAACCGTCCATTCTGCGCCGTTCGGGGCCGATCTGATCGAGTTGCTAAATTTTTCGCAGTCGCATGACCGCGCGATACTCTATGTGGCAGCGGACGATCGAAAAGCGCAAACCGTTCACGACCTTGCGAATGTGTTTGCGCCCGCAGTCGAGCGCATCAGACTTCCGGCATGGGATTGTCTTCCATATGACCGGGTCAGCCCAACACCGCTTATCGCGTCGCGAAGATGCGCGGGACTGTCGGCATTGTCTCACCGTCCTGAAAAAGGGCCAGTCCTGATCATCACTACTGCTGCCGGACTAATTCAGAAATGTGCGCCCAAAGAGGTCATGAAGCAGGCCTCGTTATCGCTAAAGCCAGGTCAGCGGGTCGAAACATCAGTGCTGGACGGCTTCCTTCAGACAAATGGGTATACGCGGGTCGCGACGGTCACAGACCGCGGGGAGTATGCTCAGCGCGGCGGAATCATCGACATTTTTTCTCCCAATGAAGCTGAACCTGTCCGTCTGGATTTCTTCGGTGACACGCTGGAGTCTGTTCGTTGTTTTGATCCGGAAACTCAGCGAACAACGCGGCAACTGAAGACGATCCAATTCACGCCGGTCAGTGAAATTCTCTTTACCGACGAGGCTTTATCAGCATTCAGAAACCGATTCATTGAGGTTTTTGGCCCACCTGCCGGAAATCAGATGTATGAAATGGCGCGATCGAAGATTCGACGCCAGGGTCTCGAGAACTGGCTGCCATTATTTCATGCATCTCTCGATACGGTGTTCGATTATCTACCCAGGCAATCTCTGGTCGCCTTTGATCAAAACGCAATGGAAGCCTGTCGCGACCGATATGATCAGGCGGAAGACTATTTTCAGGCTCGGGTGAATGCCGCGGGCAGTGAGGAAGACGCAAAAGTTCTCGCCCCCGGCGCGCTCTATCTGTCTCCGAAGCACATTGAGACCGCGCTAGACACGTTACCGTCGGTTCGGTTTACCGCGCTGTCGTCGGCGAGTGGTGAAGGCAAACTGTCACTCGAGGCAGTGCCGGGACGAAATTTTGCCCCCGAACGGACTCAGAACGTCAATGTGTTCGACGCCGTCGTGTCTCACATCAACGCGCAGCGCGAACGAGGTCTCACCGTTATGCTGGGCGCCTGGTCGGATGGATCGGCAGACCGACTTGCAAATGTGCTCGATGACCATGGGCTGAAGGATGTTGGCCGGGTCTATAGTCTCGATGGCGCACGGAAAGCCGGCGTGTCGATCGCTGAGCTCCCGATCGATGCAGGTTTCGAATTTGGCGACCTCGCGGTGCTTTCGGAGCAAGACATTCTTGGCGATCGCATCAGTCGTCCAAAACGCAAACGACGTGCCAGCAATTTTCTGGCGGAAGTCTCCACACTCTCTCCTGGTGAGCTTGTCGTCCATGTTGAACACGGTGTCGCAAAATACTGCGGATTGGTGACGATTGATGTCGCGGGCGCCCCGCATGACTGTCTGGAACTGCATTATCAGGCCGACGCAAAACTCCTTCTTCCGGTCGAGAACATTGAGCTGATCTCCCGCTATGGCTCGGAAGGCAGTGAATCCTCGCTCGACCGGCTGGGGGGCACCGGATGGCAGGCAAGAAAAGCCAAAGCCAAAAAGCGTATTATGGAAATGGCGGATGGCCTGATCCAGATTGCGGCGTCACGCGCTATGCGAAAAGCTGTGGTTATCGACGAGAGTGAAGGCATTTACGAAGAATTTGCGGCTCGTTTTCCCTATGAGGAAACCGAAGACCAGCTTCGCGCAATCGAAGAAAGTTTGGGCGACCTTGCCTCTGGTAAACCCATGGACCGTCTTATTTGTGGAGATGTGGGTTTCGGGAAAACCGAAGTGGCGCTGCGAACGGCCTTCGTTGCGGCCATGTCGGGCATTCAGGTCGCCGTTATTGCTCCAACCACGCTTCTTGCGCGTCAGCACTTCCAGACCTTCAAAGAACGTCTGGCGGGGTGGCCGATACGCGTCAGCCAGTTATCCCGACTGGTCAGCAGTAAAGATAGCGCGCTGACCCGAGAAGCGCTGAAGACGGGGTCGTGCGACATCGTTGTCGGCACACACGCAGTGCTGTCCAAGAATGTCGAGTTTCAAAATCTCGGGCTTCTCATCATCGATGAAGAGCAGCGCTTCGGTGTGAAACACAAAGAACGTCTGAAGGAATTGAAGTCAGATATTCATGTGATGACACTGTCTGCGACGCCGATCCCGAGAACGCTGCAAATGGCGCTGACAGGGATTCGCGAACTGTCCATTATCGCGACGCCGCCTGTCGATCGTCTGTCGGTCCGGACCTATGTCACCGAATTCGATATGCTGACCATCCGAGAAGCACTGTTGCGAGAGCGATATCGTGGCGGCCAGGCCTTTATCGTGGCGCCTCGCGTGAAGGATCTGCCAGAGCTCGAGCGTTTCCTGAAAGAGAATGTGCCGGAAGTCTCATTTGTATCGGCACACGGCCAGATGGCTGCAGGTGACCTCGATGAGATCATGACCGACTTTTATGACGGTAAATATGACGTTCTCCTGTCGACCACGATCGTCGAATCTGGCCTCGACATTCCACGCGCGAACACGCTGATCCTGCATCGTGCCGATATGTTCGGGCTTGCTCAGATGTATCAGCTTCGCGGTCGCGTCGGACGATCCAAACTTCGGGCGTATGCTTATTTCACCACACCGAAAGACAAGATCCTGTCTGAAGCAGCTGAGAAGCGCCTGAGAGTGCTTCAATCACTCGACAGTCTTGGTGCTGGCTTCATGCTGGCAAGTCACGATCTGGATATGCGGGGAGGGGGGAACCTTCTCGGAGATCAGCAATCAGGTCATATCCGCGAAGTCGGTGTGGAACTCTATCAGTCCATGCTCGAGGACGCGGTCAAAACGCTTCAGCAGGGCGGTGAAGATTTCGATGATGACTGGTCACCTCAGATCAATCTTGGCCTCGCAGCGCTGATACCGGATACATATGTTGAAGATCTCGGCACGCGCATGAGTCTTTATCGCCGGCTTGCAGACATAGACACCGTCGACGATCGGGAGGCCTTTGCCGCTGAACTGATCGATCGGTTTGGGCCGATACCCGACGAAACCAAGCAATTGCTTGATATCGCTTCGGTCAAAGCCGACTGTAAGGCACTTGGGATTGCAAAACTCGATGCTGGCCCGAAAGGGGCTGTATTCGCGTTCAGAGAAAAGTCGCCACTCGAGCCCGCAAAGCTTGTATCTCTTGTTCAGCGCCAACCAAACAAACTCAAACTTCGCCCCGACTTCAAACTTGTCTACACGGGAAGTTGGTTATCAGTCCCGCAGCGAACACGAGGCGTGAAGCAGCTATTGAAAGACCTTCAGGCTACATTGGCCTGATGGACTGACCGTTTCTGAGTGGAAATCTTCGACACGAGTGACCAGAATTGCTGTGGCGACTGAAATTCCTTGAGATCAAAAGTCTGGGTGCGAAAACTCGCAGTGACACCACCTGACAGACTGGACATTTCAACGATGCGAAGTGCGCGTTCAATGGCCTCTCGCGCCTGAACTTCAGATGTCGCCGGCATGGATATCAAAAAGTCGTTCCAGTCGAGACGGGCAACAATGTCCTGTCGACGGATGACACTATCGATCAGCGAGCCGAACTGTGGAAGCAAATCCGCAGACAATGGTTCGCGGCTTTCCAGATTGATTGGCGAGATACGTGCGACGCAAAGCGGTCGTTTTCTCCGCCGCATCAGATCGATCTGAGCCATGATGTGACGCTCTGCGAACTGCGCGCTGAAGGTTCCGGAGTATTTATCGCGCGCTGGAAATGCACATTTCTTCGCAGTGACCGGGGTTGGTGCAGAGGAATTGTCGATCAAATTTTCAATAGACCGTATGGTCCGCTGAAAATTGTCTCCCTGCCGAACCAGGCCCGTGACATGTTCAAGATTGTCCGGAAGGCGCTCCTGAAAGTCAGAAATAGCAATGACAGGCATATGCTTCAGGTCGGGCCGACCATGAACGTGATCAAGAAGCTCATAAGGACAAAAGGCTTCGCTCACCGTTACAATAAAGGCAGACGGAACGAAGTTTCGAAAACTTTCAAAGGCCGTGCGTTCGGACAAAACCGCTGAAACCCGAAGCCCTTTTCGTCCCAGTTCGTCTTTCAGTTTGAGATAAAATGGCCCCGGCTCACCATAAAACAAAACTGTCTTCGATTCGTGTTCGGCCCAATGGCTTTGTTGTGCTTCGGCATTGAGAGTTTTGAGTGTCGAGAGTCGAAGTTTTGATTCGAGAATAACATCTTGCTGTCGTTGAAAGATCTTCAACTGCTGCGCAAAGGCTTTGACTGACGGCGTGAGTGTCAATCCGTCGGGCTCATTACCGCGTTCTGACTGAGATAAAAGCAGCGCGCTAAAAACGTCTGACGTATTCGGAATCTGAGCGGCGAGGTCCAGATCAATCTCTGATCTCAAAGCTTGAGCGTCTATGAGCAGACCATCTATTTCGGATGACGCGAACCTGACCGGCGCAACCTGCAATCCATGATTTCCAAGGTCGTGGACCAGACCTTCTCGTCGACTGTCCTGAGTGATGAGCCCAATAATGGGAGCCATGGCCGAAATCCTGGATCTGTGCTTCCTACTGATCCTGTCTGAACCGAGTGGGTTAACTTCCGGTTATGGATGCCATTCATGTATAGATGAAGAATAAAAACTGGAGGACGTAAGTGTCAGCATTGCCGGGAACCACGGGCCGCAGACGTATCTATCTGATGCGGCACGGGCATGTGGATTATTTCGCGAAAGCTGTAACGGAAACCGGAAATCCGCGTCTGGCTGAGCTCACATTTCAGGGTGATGAAGAGGCGGATGCCGCCGGACAGGCGCTGGGAGTGATTCGTTTTGATGTGGCGCTCTGTTCCGGACTTAAACGTTCTCAGCAAACGGCAGAACGTGTTCTCGACTGGCAATCAGACAATGATATTTCGCTGGAATCTGATTCCCGCTTCGAGGAGCTCAACAGCGGTCAATTCATTCACTTCGAAAGCAAAGAACAGCTCGCGGCAACGATGAGTTTTCAGTTTGAAAATGCTGACCAGCCGGGCGCAACATTTCTTGAGGGCGGAGAGAAGTTCACAGACGGGCTCGCCCGTGCAGTTGAAGGCATTGAAGCACTCTTAGCCCGCCCAGGTTGGTCTCAGGCGCTGATTGTCGGTCATGAAGGCATTAATCGCGTGATCCTCAGCTGGTTTTGTAATGCAGCCCTGAATGCGTCTGTCGCTTTCGAACAAGACACTGGCTGCATCAATATTCTGGATGTGGATCTCGTTCCTGAAGGCGATGACGTGATAATCGAGCGCAAACTGATCAAAGCCGTCAATCTGACACCACTCAACTATGAGAAGCACGGGATGAATTTGCGAAGCCTCGAAGCCATTTTCGATCAGGGTCGTTGAATGGCGCTGTTTTTGACTGCGGATGAAAACTGAACAAAACACAACAAGTCAGATCGGATTTCGTTCAGCTAGGCTTTGATAGGTTCATATTCAGAGGCGACGAGGTCCGTCGATCTGGTTCCTCTGTGTCCTTCTTGCTAACTGGCCGGTGATTGCATCATCGGCCATTTCTTTTTCAACGCTTGTTGAAATTTTTGAAATTCCCGATAATTGGTGATTAAAACTGGTGACAATGTAATCTCCAGGAATTTCTCAGGAGGCCAACTTTATGGAAAAACTCTACCCCGACGCTCAAGAGGCCCTGTCAGGCGTTTTGTTTGATGGCATGACCATCATGTCTGGCGGTTTCGGACTGTGTGGCATTCCCGAGCTGCTCATCGCTGCGATCAGAGACTCAGGCGTGAAAGACCTCACCATCATTTCCAACAATGCCGGCGTCGACGGTTTCGGCTTGGGCATTCTGCTTGAAAACAAACAGGTCAAGCGCATGGTGTCGTCTTATGTGGGCGAGAACAAAGAGTTTGAACGCCAGTATCTCGCAGGCGAGTTGGAGCTGGAATTTAATCCTCAGGGCACTCTGGCCGAACGGTGCCGTGCAGGCGGTGCAGGGATCCCAGGTTTCTATACGAAAACCGGCGTCGGCACGATGATCGCAGAAGGGAAAGAGCATAAAGACTTCAACGGCGAAACCTACATTATGGAAACCGGTCTGATTGCCGATTTGTCCATCGTGAAGGCCTGGAAAGGTGATGCTCAAGGTAATCTCGTCTACAATCAGACCGCATTGAATTTCAATCATGACATGGCGACGGCGGGCAAAGTGACCATCGCCGAGGTGGAAGAGATTGTGCCGGTGGGATCGTTCGACCCGAACTTTATCCACACACCCGGAATATTCGTTCAGCGCATTCTGCAGGGTCAGCATGAAAAGAGAATTGAAAAAGTCACGACCCGCAAGAAAGTGGAGGCCTGAACCATGCCCTGGACACGCGATCAAATGGCCGAACGCGCCGCGCAGGAACTTGAAGATGGTTTCTACGTCAATCTGGGAATCGGCATTCCAACGCTGGTTTCGAATTACATTCCCGACGGCGTAGACGTCACGCTGCAGTCTGAAAACGGCATGCTGGGTATGGGACCTTTTCCCTTTGAAGGTGAGGAAGATCCCGACCTCATCAATGCCGGTAAGCAGACCATCACCACCCTCGATCGTTCGAGCTTCTTCAGCTCATCGACAAGCTTCTCGATGATCCGGGGAGGGCATATCAACCTGGCCATTCTCGGTGCTATGGAAGTTGCGGAGAATGGTGATCTGGCCAACTGGATGATTCCGGGAAAGCTTGTAAAAGGCATGGGCGGCGCCATGGACCTTGTCGCCGGTGTGAAACGCATTGTTGTTGTTATGGATCACACCAACAAGGCAGGCGAAACCAAGCTTCTGAAAGCCTGTACTTTACCGCTTACGGGCAAAGAAGTCGTCGATCGCATCATTACAGATCTGGGCGTTTTTGATGTCGTTCCAGGCGGTCTCAAAATTGTTGAGCTTGCGCCAGACGTTACCGAAAACGAAGTGCGCGACAAGACAGACGCAAATTTGGTTTCATGATTTATCTTCCGAAGGCCGGTTTCAGATGCCGGCCTTCGGCCTGACACGCCACTTTCCAGATCAGTGAGATTTGGGGAATTGGTTGAGTTCGAGATAGCTTTCAAACAAGCGTTTGAAGGTTTCCGCGTTCAATTTCTCTTTCGGAATATAGCCGGATACATGCTTGGAATAGCTGTCTCCGATGTCCCGTGGATCGGTCGACGTCGACAGGACGAACACAACAGTATCTTTGATATTGGCTTCTTCCCGAAGGGCCTGCAAGAATTCGTGGCCACCCATTCTCGGCATGTTGAGGTCGAGCAGAACAATCATTTGTTCCTGTTCTTCGGCCGGCTTATCTGAATTCTCGCGAAGCACCTTGAGCGCCTCAATGCCATCATGCGCAATCGAGAATGAAATCTCCTTATCGATTTCGATCAGGATTCGTTTCAGAGCGAGGATGTCGACCTCGTCATCCTCGGCGATCAGGAAGTGAGTGTTCTCAAACAAAGCAGACATCGATCAATTTCCAGACTTGATGTTTGGCAGCGTTACCACAAACCGAGCGCCACCATGAGGGCTCTCGTCTACGGTGACATTTCCCTTTTTGTGATGCGCGATTTTCTGAACGATGGCCAGCCCCATACCGGTGGCTTCTTTTTCATCGCGCCGACTAAGTGTTGTAAACACCTCAAACACGCGTTTACGAAACTGCTCATCGATACCCGGTCCATCGTCTTCGACAGTGATTTTCAACTCATTTTTATCATGTGTGAAGCTCACCCATACATGTCCGCGATCCGAATCATTGTGCTTCAGCGCATTGCCGATGAGATTGGAGAGCAGCATGAAATAGGTGATTCGGTAGTCGACAATGAGTCTTGGCTCGGCTTCGAGCCTGAGCGCAAAACGATCGTCATTGATTTGTGAGTCAAATATCTCCTGGGCCAATGCATTGAGCTCAATGGTCTCGGTTTCGGAATCTTCTCGGCCAATACGGGCATACTGCAACAAATCATTGAGAAGATTATCCATCCGGTTTGTTCGGCTCAAAAGAAGGTCGAGATGATGCCGGGTTTCTTTCGATGCAGTCGGGGCGAGGTCCTGCTTGATCCAGGTGCATAGATTTAGAATTGCGCGCAGTGGAGCTCTCAAGTCATGAGAAGCTATATAGGCAAACTGCTCCAGCTCGGCATTGGAGCGACGCAATTCTTCGGTGTATTCGTCGCGTTCCCGGAGCTTGTCCTGGCGGAGCTCTTGAAGCGTTTTTAGGCTGACCCAATACATAACGAAATCGACCAGAAATAATGCGCTGAAGCTTCCCCATGCGAGAAAGGCAGCACCTGTTGCGGGCACAGAATATCCGAACAGCTGCCCCGTCATCTGGGTGTGGAAGCCTGCCATCATGGCGAACATCAATCCGTAATGGGCGCGATGGTGAACACCGCAGGAGTGAATAAACTGCGCGAATTCTTCTACAATGGAGCCCTGAATAAAAATTCCATCGCCTTGCGGGCCCGACACAGTTCTCAGGAATTGTGGGATCCGGTGATAGCACCACCAGGTCCCGACATTTACCAGAACCAGCAGAATTGCCGCCCAGATTGGCAGCATGATCTGACCTATAAATAAGATTGTCAGAACATCGAAAGGAATCAGGCGCAGATGTTTAAGCCAGGGTGTTTTAGAAACTTGGGGAAGCGAAAACTCCGGAAGCAACAATCGAAAAGGCGACAATAGATTTCGAACCTTGTTCTTGATTGACTCTGGTCTGACTGGTTTAGCCGATCCGGCTCCTGAAAACATTGAGCTCTTCCTGAAGTGGGTGCAATGCCAATAGAACGGTAGTTTTTAGCCCGGAGAAACTCATTCGATTGACGAAAATAACTCGCAGGTATGGAATCTTCCTCTGTTGCCCTCTTAGACGGGCAAACTTACAGTCTTCTTACGTGGATTCGAAGCAGGGTGTGAAAGTCGTGGCGTTCGAACGAGCAAGTTCTTTGTTCTCATGGGGTGATCTGGTCAAGTGAATCACGATTTACGCACAAGACGCATCATCGGGGCAGCGAAACGCGTGTTTCTCGAGCACGGTTTCGATGGTGCCAGTATGGATGAGGTTGCGTTGGAGGCTGGGGTCTCAAAACGTACAGTCTACAACCGATATATATCGAAAGAGGAATTGTTCGATGAAGTCGCAAAAGACGCATGCGAACAACTTCTGACCTTCAGTTTTGATACGCCATCAGACATTCCTGTTCGTGATTTTTTGAAGTCCCTTGCGCTAAAAATCCTCTGGTCCCGTTTGTCTCCCGACAGCCTCGCACTGCTTCGCAACGTCGCCTTTCGCGCTCACCGAATGGAGAGTCTGCGCACCGGCTATGCTGAAACCGCTATTCAACCCGTTCTGAGTTTTCTGACCACTTATTTCGAATCCGGAGAAGGGAAGGGCGTCGCAATTAACGCGGACCCCGAAGACGTCGCCTGGACATTTTTCTCAATGGCTATTCATCCGCTCGAAAGCAAGCTGCTCATGGGGGAGCAACTGACTACCGATTTAGAAACCGCAATCGTGAAACAGGCTGACGCGGCAGTCAGCAAGTTTTCAGCCCTTTATAACCTGACATAAACCGGATCAGATTGTGAAATTTGGTGTCCCATCCTCGGACGCTCCGGGTTCGCCTCGACGCGCCGTACCTCGGGCTATGCGTGGATCGAGGTCTTCCATCGCCTCATACTGATGGAGATAGACTTTTCCGGTGAGGTCTTCCAGAAAATGGGTCGTCTGAAACCGATCCATTACCGGTCCTTTGACTTCAGATAAATGAAGGCTCACACCCGCATCTTTCAGGCGCAGATTGATGGCCTCCAGGCTCTCCAGACCGCTCGCGTCAACACGATTTACAGCCGGAAACATAAGTATGAGATGTTTCATTTCCGGTTTGCTGGCAACGACCGCGTCAACAGTGTCCTCCAGAAAGCGAGCATTTGCAAAGTACAGGCTTTCATCGACGCGAAGGGTCACCACGCGTTCCGACGTCACGACGGCATGGCGGTCTACATTTCTGAAATGCTGCGTTCCGGGCACCTGTCCGACAAAAGCGAAATGAGGTGTGCTGGTGTTGTAGAGATGCAGGAAGAGCGACAAGCCAACCCCCGTCAAAACACCCAATTCAACGCCAAAACCGAGCGTCATCAAAATCGTCGCAGCCATCGCCAGAAAATCGGATTTCGAATAAGCCCAGACCGTTTTGATTGCCTGGATATCAACGAGAGACAGCACGGCGACAATGATTGTCGCAGCTAACACGGCTTGTGGCAGAAAATAGAGATATGGCGTCAGAAACAGAGTTGCGAGCGCAATACCGACAGCGGTAAACGCGCCTGCGGCGGGCGTTTCTGCTCCCGCATCGAAGTTGACCGCGGAGCGTGCAAGGCCACCGGTCACTGGATAGCCGGAGGACACGCCGGCTGCGAGGCTAGACGCACCCAGAGCGATAAGTTCCTGATTGGGATCAACCTTCTGGCGGCGTTTTGCGGCGAGCGTTTTGGCAACAGAAACTGATTCAACAAATCCGATCAGGCTGATCAGAGCCGCTGACCCAAACAATTGCATCCAGACGTCCCGATTAAAGCCCGGAACACCAAGGCTTGGAAGCTCCGTTGGAACATCGCGTAGGATTTTCACGCCCGCTTCATCAAGGCGAAGCATGGCGACAACAACAATGCTGAGCACAACAGCAAACACGGGCCCAGCCCGCGCAATAATGGTAGCGATTTTATCGCCTAAACCAAAAGTTTTCAAAAGAGGTTTTAGCTGGCTACGGACCCAGAACAGGAACACCAGAGAGCTGAGGCCAATTGCGAGTGTCGGCAGATTGACCGCAGACAAATGCGTGATGAGTTCGTAGATGATTTCAAACAGATTGTGTCCCGATGCTGGGACACCGATTATGTGTTTTAGCTGGGATGCGGCAATGATGAGACCGGATGCCGTAATGAATCCGGAAATCACTGGATGGCTCAGAAAATTGGCAAGGAATCCCATTCGCAGTAAGCCAAGCCCGAACAGGATGGCGCCAGACAGAAAGGCGAGGATCAATGCCGCCTGGATGTATTCTGGACTTCCGGCAGCAGCGATCTTGCCGGCGGCTGCAGCCGTCATGAGAGACAAAATCGCAACTGGTCCAACGGCTAATGTCCGGCTCGTTCCGAACACCGCATAGACAATCAATGGCAGGATAGAAGCGTACAGACCAATTTGTGGCGGAAGTCCCGCAAGCAATGCATAAGCCAGAGATTGCGGGATCAGCATAATTGTGACGATCAATGCCGCCACAGCATCGTTCACGAAGGTCTCGCCGCGATATTTACGGCCCCAGTCGAGGATCGGGAAGTAATTGGCGAGCTTCATGGCCGTTTTGTCCAAAGATATCAGTCTAGCTGATGAATGTTAAAGTTCGCCCAGCAAAAGAAGGATCCTGATGCCGGGCGGGACGGGGTCAGGCCGCTTTGTCATTCGGGCCGGAAAAGTCACATGCATCCTGAGCTTCATGCGATGCCGGTTGGTGGGGCAGAATTTTAGGGCCAGCCAGATATTCAATGCCTTTCAGCATTTGATCGAAATAGATGGTCGGAAGCATTTTCTCTTTAAGGAACCAGGCAGCCCGTGTCGGTTTGGTGCCATCCAGCACCCAGCCAGGAACCGACGGATCAAGTGTTCCGCCATAAGCAAACTCAGCGAGAACAATTTTACCGCGTTCAACCGTTAGCGGACAGGAGCCATAGCCATTATAAACGGCGTTTGGTGCATTGCCCTTCAAAATTTGAAGCACATTATGGGCAACTACAGGAGCTTGCTTGCGAACTGCGGCTGCAGTTTTTGCATTTGGTGTTGACCCGCCATCGCCGAGTCCAAACACATTTCCGTATCTGGTGTGCTGAAGCGTCTCACCACTGACATCTGTCCAACCAGCCTCATTGGCCAGTGGGGAGTTTTTGACAAAGTCCAATGGTAGCTGAGGAGGACAGACATGCATCATGTCAAATTCAACGGTCTTGCGACTGAGATTGCCGTCCGAATCCTTCACATCAAAAAAGGCCGTTTTTGAAGAGCCATCGACTGCGACGAGGGTCTCGTTAAAGCAGAGATCAATGCCGTATTTGTCGACATATTTCATCAGTGCGGGCACATAATCTGCGACCCCGAACAGTGCGCCGCCTGCATTATGGAACTCGACATCAATGTTGTTGAGGAAACCGCGCCGCAGCCAGGCGTCACAGGCAAGGTACATGGCTTTTTGAGGCGCCCCCGCACATTTGATCGGCATGGGCGGTTGCGTAAACAAGGCGCGGCCGCGTTTCAGTGATTGAACCAATTCCCAGGTATAGGGCGCCATGTCGAACAGATAGTTGGAAGTCACGCCATTCTTGCCGAGCGTTTCGCGCAAGCCTTCAACGCCGTCCCAATCAAGCTTCAGGCCCGGCGAAACAATAAGGACTTTGTAGCTGATGCGGGTACCGTCCTCGAGAATGACTTGATTGTGCTCAGGATCAAACCCGGCACATGCGGACCGGATCCACTGAACACCTTTAGGCATGACGTTCGCCATCTGACGTTCGGTTTGTTCTCGCTTGAAGACACCACCGCCCACGAGGGTCCAGCCTGGTTGGTAATAGTGCTCGGTTCGCGGTTCGATCACCGCAATGTCTGAACCCGGCTGACGCTTCAGAATTGATGATGCGGTTGCGAGGCCGCCAGCTCCGCCACCGACGATGAGAATTTCGTGGCTGGCAGCGGAGGAGGGGAGATCTCCTGATTTCGCTTCACGCGCATCGAGCCGCGATCGCATGCCTGAGAGGTCATATCCGGCCTCTTTAGCCGTCGACAGTATGGCGTCAGTGGAGAGGTGACCGGCCTGAGACAAAGCCCATAATGTGGTTGAGCGCGTCCCGGTCCGGCAATAGGCCAGCGCCGGAGCGGGTAATTCCGACATGGCCTTTCTGAATTCAGCAACATCAGCATCTGTCACACGGCCCGAAACGACTGGCAGATAACGCGCTTCCAGACCTGACCGTGTAGCGGCTTCCACCATGGCCTGATATCCGGTCTGATCGCTCGCTTCGCCATCTGGACGATTGATGATGATCGACCTGAACCCTTGCGCTGCAGCCAGACCGATATCCTGGGGTGAAAGTTGCGCCGATACCGACAGGTCCGGCGCGATCCTGCTGAATTTCATCTTTTCCTCCAGTCGTTATTGTTATTATGACCGTTTAATCAGAGCGCGTTGATCGGGAGCTTCATATAGCGCTGACCATTGTCTTCAGGCTCTGGCAGATTGCCCGCACGCATGTTTATCTGGACGCTCGGGAGAATGAGTTTTGGCATAGCGAGTGTGGCATCCCGCTCAGTCCGCATTTTGATAAACTCATCCCGGCTGGTTCCGGTTTTGACATGAATGTTTTTGGCTTTTTCTTCGCCGACCGTTGATTCCCAGTGATACTCATCTCGCCCCGGTGCTTTGTAGTCGTGACACAGGAACATGCGGGTTTCGTCGGGCAGGGCGAACAGTTTCTGGATAGAGTCGTAGAGTGTGCCTGCGTCTCCACCCGGGAAGTCACATCGGGCCGTGCCAAAATCCGGCATGAAGATTGTGTCGCCAACAAACAGTGCATCCCCGATCAGATGGCTCATGCAGGCAGGTGTGTGCCCCGGTGTGTGAATGGCTTTGGCTTCGATATTCCCAATCTTGTAAACTTCGCCATCGGCAAACAAATGGTCGAACTGACTTCCATCGGTATGGAATTTCTGACCTTCGTTGAAAATCTGTTTGAAGACCTTCTGAACCACCGAAATCTGATCACCGATAGCGGTACGGCCACCCAGTTTGGACTTCACGTAAGGAGCAGCTGTCAAATGATCTGCGTGGACATGCGTATCGATAATCCATTCACAGGTCAGACCCTGATCTTTGACCCATGCGATCAGCTTGTCAGCAGACTCTGTGCTAGTGCGACCGGAGGCTTGATCAAAATCCAGAAGAGAGTCGACGACAGCGCAGGTTTTTGTTTGTGGGTCCACCACAACATAGCTGACCGTGAATGTGGCATCGTCAAAAAAGGCCTTAACTTCGGGTTTCATGGAATGCTTCCTTTCGGGAGTGGGGCAGCGGATGCCGCACTCATTTCCTCGTCAACGTTATTCTTACTTGCTAATATTATGAATCACTAATATTAGTCAATGCACCATCCACGGTTCAAACCTGAAAGGACATGGATCTATGGAAAATTTTACCCCGATTTCTGCGTCGATTGGTGGCGCGCTTATCGGAGTGTCAGCCGTTCTGCTCATGGCTCTGAATGGCAAAATCGCTGGTATCAGTGGCGTTTTGTCAGGGACCATGTTCGCAGCATCAGGTGACAAACTATGGCGCATCCTCTTCGTGGTCGGACTCATTGCCGCACCCGTGCTGTACGGACTCATTTCGGGCGAAAAACCGGCCTTTGAACTGGATGCCGGGCTTCCACTTATCCTGATCGGAGGATTTCTCGTTGGCTTCGGGACCCGTCTTGGATCTGGCTGTACGTCCGGTCACGGCGTGTGTGGGCTATCCCGTCTCTCGCTTCGGTCATTCGTCTCTGTCGGCTTATTTATGGGCGTCGGAATGGTCACTGTTGCACTCGCACGAAGTCTGATCGGAGGCTGACATGGGAAAACAGATTTCTGGCCTTATTGTCGGGCTTATTTTCGGACTGGGTCTGACCATTTCTCAGATGGTGAACCCCGAGAAAGTTCTCGGCTTTCTGGATATACTGGGAAATTGGGATCCATCCCTGGCGTTTGTCATGGGAGCAGCACTGCTCATAACCGCAATTGGCTATCGCCTTGTATGGACTCGGCGGAAGCCTGTGTTTGAAGACGCATTCCAGCTGCCAGGAAATAAGAAGATTGATCCGAAACTCGCAATCGGAGCCGTTTTGTTTGGAATAGGGTGGGGGCTGGTCGGCCTGTGCCCGGGACCTGCACTGGCATCTATAACAATCGGAGGATTGCCAGCCTGGCAGTTCGTCGGCGCAATGATTGCGGGGGTCATTGTATATGACCTGATTGTCGCGAAACGAATAGCTTAGGTCATTTCTGGTATTCTGGCGGATGAGGAGGGATTCGAACCCCCGGAACCTCTCGGTTCAACGGTTTTCAAGACCGCCGCAATCGACCACTCTGCCACTCATCCGTCGAATGTGCCGGAATGATATAGTTTTTGTTTTTTTGCAAGGGGACAATTGTTTCAAAAAAAAGATTCCTGCCAATATCGCTTTACCTTAACGCGAGATTCACCTCAAATTCATCGACGCAAGCGTAAACACTCTGGTTAATGGAATTAACCGCAGCCCCCCGAAATAACAAATCGATAGAATATAGTAAAAAATCAAAGGCCCGAAGTTAACCCTTTGGGAAAGGACGGTGAATACCTTGCTAACCAGGCCAACAAAACAAAAAACATGGCCAGCCTTTTGCAAAAGGTGAGAGGTACAATCAGTAACCCAAGGGAAGACCAGAAATGTCCCTGACCATACTTTCGGCCGCCAAGCGGTCAGTCGCCATATTAGCTCTTGCTGTTGTAGCAGCAAATAGTGTCTCAGTTGCTAACGCTGGGCAAAATAAGAATGCTCCCGTCCGAAACGGAAACATTCAAATGGCATCGATCCAGGGTATTGGCGGTCAGCCGTCTGACCCAGATTTCTTTCGATACCCGGATGAACCATTCCCTCATGAAATCGGTTTTGCGAAACGTCCCGCACCCAAAACAAAAGCTGCCAGCCACATGGTTGCCGGGTACGAACTCCCCTTCGTCGCGCCATCTGACTATGCGAGCTATGTAAAAATCGGTCGGTCTTACAAGGTCGGAGACAAAATCTATACGCCGGAAGAAAACGCATTCTATGATGAAACCGGAATGGGGTCTTGGTACGGCCCGGGTTTCCACGGCAAAAAGACCGCAAACGGTGAAATCTATGATATGTATGCCTTCACCGCTGCGCATCCGACGCTTCCGCTGCCAAGTTTCGTCGAAGTCACCAATACCCGCACGGGCGAAGCCGTTGTGGTGCGTGTCAACGATCGCGGACCGTTTGTAAAAGATCGCATCATTGATGTGTCTCACGCTGCCGCGCAACGGCTGAGCCTGCTCGATCCCGGAAGTTCAGAGCTTCGCGTGAAGTATCTCGCGCCGGCGCCCAAAGCGGAAGATCTGGAATATGCGCCGACACAACGCCCCAACGAACCAGTCATCGCTGAGGCGCGACCTAAAGTGCAAACAGCACAGATGATTAAAGACACACTTCCTGATCATTTCGTTCAAATGGGGTCGTTCACAAGCCGCAAAAATGCTGAGAACTTCTCTGATCAATTGTTGGAAACTGGCGCCCAGGCCATTGTTGTGTTCGCTCACGTCAATGGTTCAAAATACTATCGCGTCGTCATGGGGCCTTACAACAATCGCTCAGATGCCGACACGAAAAAGCGTGAAATGGCTCGCTACGGGTTTGATGGTCTGGTCATTCGCAATCCCTAGATCCTGAAACCGTCTCAACATTATTTCGTCACCATTCTTCGGCACTCCTTACAGGAGTGCCGTTTTCATGAGAAAGTGCCGTTATGAGACAGATTCGTATGCTAATTCTCGCAGGTTGCCTTGGCCTGACCGCACCCTGCGCCTTTGGGTTTGAAACGACCGCCGAACATGCCGTGATCCTGGATTACGACAGCAATATCGTGCTCTACGCCAAAGATGCGGTCGAACCCATGACGCCGGCCTCCATGACGAAGATCATGACAGCCTATGTCGTTTTCGAGCGACTGAAAGACGGTCGCCTGCAGCCGGATGATGTGTTCACGGTCAGCGAAAAGGCCTGGCGTGAAGGCGGATGGGCCTCCGGTGGGTCAACGATGGGCCTCGCCATCGATCAACAGGTTTCCGTGGCCGACCTGCTGCGTGGGATGATCGTCCAGTCCGGCAATGATGCCTGCATTGTGTTGGCGGAAGGCATTTCGGGCAGTGAAGAAGCCTTTGCCGAAGAAATGACCGTTCGCGCGCAGGAACTTGGTCTGACGACGGCAAGCTTCAAGAATTCGACCGGTTTGTATGCCGAAGGCCATGAAATCAGTGCGCGGGATCTCGCTGAACTCGCCAGGCTGACGATCGAGAACTTTCCTAACTATTACAAGATCTACGCCGAACGGGATTTTGTCTGGAATGATATCCGTCAGCCGAACAGAAACCCATTGCTAAGCCGGGTAAGCGGCGCAGATGGTCTCAAAACGGGGCATTTGTCGCAATCTGGATATGGCTTGGTCGGGTCAGCCGTGAACGATGGCAATCGGAAGATTATTGTTGTGAATGGTCTTGAGAGTGAACGCGCAAGGGCGGAGGAATCCGAGCGCATGATGCGCGCCGCCTTCCGCGAATTCTCGATTTCGACGCCTCTTGCAGCTGGTGACGAGGTTGCACAGGTCCCGGTCTGGCTTGGCAAAGAGCGTACGGTGTCTGCGGTCGTGAACTCTGATCTCGCCCTGGCATATACGACGTCCGACAGGAACCGGATCAGAGCTGAATTGATCATAGCCGAGCCGCTATCTGCCCCGGTCAAAGAAGGCCAGGAAATTGGCAAACTCGAAATTTCAGGACCGGACGGCGTTCTGAAGAGTGAACCCGTCTATGCCGGTACGTCTGTCGACAAGATGGGGATGTTCGCCCAGGCCTTTGAAGGGCTCGCGAATCTTGTGTCGCCATCGTCTCTTGCGAGTGCCGAATAGCTTATGCCGGGTGAGCCGCATTTCATCACGATTGAAGGTGGAGAGGGCGCTGGAAAGTCGACCCTCATCCATAATTTAGAGGACCGCTTGAACAAACATGGCTTTCAGGTCTCGTTGACCCGCGAGCCGGGCGGAACACCTCTGGCTGAGCGCATTCGCTCTTTGCTCCTGAAGACCGATGCGGACAGCTCATCCATGTCAGTGCACACTGAGGCTTTGCTCGTCAGTGCAGCCAGACGCAATCATGTCGAACAATTTATTCGTCCTGAGATTCAAAAGGGTCACGTCGTAATCTGCGATCGTTTCACCGACTCGACACGCGCATATCAGGGCAGCGAACTCTCAGAGGATGAGCTTGGTCTGCTTGAGGCCTTTGCGACAGACGGCCTCAGACCTGGAACGACGTTTTTGCTCGATGCGCCGCCTGACGCACTTGTCGAACGGCGACACCAGCGCGGTCTGGAAACAGACCGATTTGAAGGGCGCAATCTGGAATTCCACAATCGGGTTCGCAACTCGTTTTTGCGCTGCGCCGAGATGTTTCCCGAGCGGATCGTCGTACTGAATGCCTTATTGCCACCGGACGAACTCGCAGACACGGCAACGAGCGCTTTGCTCACACGACCCGGCTTTACGACAGGCACTCCATCGCTTACGCAAAAGCTGTGACCCAGTCGATCATCGGACATAATGAAACCCTGTTTCCCTTGCTGAGGCGTCTTGCAGACCGGCAATTTCCACATGCCTGGTTGTTTGAGGGACCCAAGGGTATCGGGAAGGCTACCCTCGCCAAAATGCTGGCAGGGGTTATTCTCGGAGATGGGTTTGAGACGTCAGCCCGGCGGTTTCAGATGTCCAGCAACGCAGCCTACGCAAAAATTCTGGAATCCAATCACGCAGATGCGCGGATCATTCAGGCCGAAAGCGCCGGAAGTGAAGCCGGGCGCCAGCAAATCTCCGTTTCGGAAGTTCGGCAACTGACGTCATTCTTTGAGCTTCAGGCATCGCAGGGTGGTTATCGTGTGTGCGTGCTCGACTCACTGGACGAGCTCAACAAGAACGGTGCGAACGCGCTTCTCAAGACTTTGGAAGAACCGCCGAAAGACAGCGTACTAATCCTGATCTATCATGGAACGACCCCTTTGCTGCCAACAATCCGATCAAGATGCGTCAGCCTCAAATTCAGCAGGTTATCCGTGCCTGAACTGACCGAGATCGCAAATGGATTTGAGGGAGATCCCATCACTGAAGATATGCTGGATCTTTGCGAAGGGTCTCCAGGACAGCTTCAGATCTATCAGGATGCCAATATTGCTCCGATGTTAGCTGAAATCAAAAAGCATTTGATCGACGCCTGGCCTGACATCTCCAGCCATCGGCTCACTAGGCTGACCAGTCTTTTGAGCAGCTCTGAAAAATTCCAGGAGATTGGCCTTGGAACAGTCCGTCGTTGGCTATCGTCGTGTGCTCAGTCGGCAGACGATGCCGAAACAGCTGGTCGTTACTCTGCATGCTGGGAGGCCTTGGTTCGGACATCAAATCGAGGAAAATTGTTGCGCTTGGATTTAACAGAACAAAGTGCCGCCAATCTGTCAGTGCTTCTGTCACTTTCGAAAAACATCCGGTAATTCAGATCCATGTTATTTGATACACATGTAAATCTTCATGGAGATATTTACGACGAGGATCGTGAAGACGTGATTCAGCGCGCCCGAGAACAAGGTGTGGAGCTGCTTTTGTCCATCTGCGACAAAATCGAGAATATAGAAAAAATACAGTCCATTACAGAGAATACTGCGAATATGTGGCGCTCTGTTGGGACCCATCCTCATTACGCGAAGGACCATTTGTCTCTAGACTGCGAACAGTTGTCTAAGCTTGCCGAACCAGAGGATGTCGTAGGAATTGGCGAGACCGGTCTCGACTTGCACTACGGGTATAGCGATCTCGACAGTCAGAAGCAGGTTTTTCAGGCCCACATTGATGCCGCACAGGAAACCGGGCTGCCACTGATTGTGCACACACGCGAAGCCGATGATCTGACCGGTGATATGCTGGAGGCTGCTTATGCCAGAACTCCGTTCAAAATTCTGATGCATTGTTACACCAGCGGCGAAGGCCTCGCGCGCCGGGCCATTGACCTCGACGCCTATTTTTCTGTCTCAGGAATCGCAACGTTCAAAAACGCACACGATGTGAGAGCCGTGGCGAAACTCTTTCCGGCCGATCGCGTTATTCTAGAGACTGACTGTCCGTATCTGGCGCCAGTGCCCATGCGCGGACGCCGGAATGAACCCGCTTATCTGACCCATATTTGCGAGTACTTTGCCGGGTTTACGGAAACCAGTTTTGATGAGCTTGCCGAGCGCACGACGCAAAACGCACTCAGATTGTTTGATCGTATAAAATTGCCGTCTTGAAGTCTCTGACTGTCACCATACTTGGCTGCGGATCCTCCGGCGGCGTTCCCCGGGTCGGAAATGACTGGGGCGTGTGTGATCCGTCTAATCCCAAGAACAGACGCTCCAGATGCGGGATGCATGTAACCGCTTCCTTTGGTGAAAGCCTGCCGGATTATTCCTTCCTGATCGACACATCGCCCGATTTGAGAGAACAGTTGATCCGTAACGAGATATCGCGCGTGAATTCTGTACTATATACGCACGACCATGCCGACCAGACACACGGCATCGATGACATACGGGTTCTGGCTTACATGATGCGTGCGCAGTTGCCGGTTTACGGAATGAAGGAAACGCTCGCAGAGCTGACACATCGGTTCAATTACTGTTTTGTGCAGCCACCGAAATCTCCTTATCCGCCAATTCTGAAAGCCATGCCTGCAATTGTACCGTACACGCCATTCGAACTTGGAGAGGAGGGGGGAAGGTTTTCCGTAATGCCACTCGACCAGGATCATGGAAGCCTTCGTAGTCTTGGGTTCAGAGTTGGCGATTTTGCTTACTGCAATGATGTCGTCGATTTACCAGAGAAAAGCCTCGATCAACTCACAGGCCTTCGTCTGTTGGTCATAGACGCACTGAGATATGAGCCCCATCCAACACATTCTCATCTTGAGAAAAGCCTGTCCTGGATTGAGCAGCTCAGACCAGAGAAAGCCGTGCTGACAAACCTCCATATCGATCTCGACTATGATAGGCTCACCAAGGAGACTCCTGACCATGTCGAACCCGCCTATGACGGCATGACGATAATACTTTAATTTCCCATAATATTGATTATGCGAATTCTATTTTTGGTGCAGGATTATGCGTTGCCACGTTCGACACCGACTAACTAGACTGCAAAACTTCTGCTGGACCCGAAAATGAGGATAAACGTGAATCTACCTCCCCCCTCTCTGTCCGGGATCGACAAACTACTGTGGATCATGAATGCCCTCAGAACGCCCGAAACGGGATGTCCATGGGATTTGGAGCAAACCTTCGAGACCATAGCCCCCTACACCGTCGAAGAAGCCTATGAGGTCGCAGACGCCATCGAACACGGCGATATGGACGATCTTAGAAACGAACTTGGTGACCTTTTATTCCAGGTCGTTTTCCACAGCCAGCTTTCGAAAGAACTCCACGAGTTTGATTTTAATGATGTGGCCGAAGCGATTTCAGAGAAAATGTTACGCCGACATCCGCATGTATTCGGCGATGAGCAGATGCGCGGTTCCGATGCTCAAACCATTGCCTGGGAGGCGATGAAGGCCGAGGAACGTGCGACGAAAACTGACTCCAGTGAACCAACAAGCGCTTTAGATGACGTCGCCCTCACCCTACCCGCAATGATCCGATCTCAAAAATTACAAAAGCGCGCAGCGCGGGTCGGATTTGACTGGCCCAATGCCAGTGACATTCTCGACAAACTCGACGAAGAAACATCTGAACTCAAAGCAGCGATCGCCAATCAGGACGAACAAAACATCGAAGAAGAGCTCGGTGATATGATGTTTGTTGTCGTCAATCTCTGCCGAAAACTCGGTGTTGACGCCGAAGAGTCTCTCAAAAAAGCCAATCAGAAATTTGAGCGCAGATTTCGAGGCATGGAAAGACTGTCTGAGAAACAAGGGACTGTATTCTCTGATCTCAATCTCGAACAGCAAGAGCAATTGTGGCAGGAGATAAAACTTCGATCGAAAATGGCCTGAAATTATCGGCTTTGAATTCGGTTGCCATGTTCCGGGAACAGATGACGGAACTGACCTAGGCTTTTATCAGAAAGACTGACTGAAAGACTGATGGTAGAATTCGAATTGTCTGAAGTCTGCCCCTGAATCTGCCCATGGGCATGCAGCCATGAAATGGCTTTGCCTTCTGTTTCAGGTAACTCGATCACATAGACTTTGTTATGCCGATGGAGCTGGAGTTTGATCTCATCCAGAAGCGTCTCCATGCCCTCCCCGGACAAGGCAGACACAAACATGTGCGGCTCAGTCCCATCGCCCGACTGAACACTCGACTTCAATACATCTAACTCATCTTCGGACAGAACATCGCACTTGTTCCAGACATGAATGACTGGCGGACTATCGACGTCCATTAACTCCTCAAGATCTTCCAGAATACTGTCTACTTCAGCCTCCTGAAGGTCCGCATCCGGAGACGAAGCATCATGCACATGCAGCAGAACGTCTGCCAGCATGCTTTCTTCCAGGGTCGCTTTAAAGGATTCGATCAGACTGGTTGGCAGGTCGGTGATAAACCCTACGGTATCCACCAGTGCAATCTCAGTCGCATTGTCGAGTTTCATCTGACGAATGGTTGGGTCTAGCGTTGCAAAAGGCATGTCTTTGGCGAACACACGAGAACCAGACAAGCGATTGAAAAGTGTGGATTTTCCAGCATTGGTATATCCAACCAATGCGACGATTGGTGTCTCTTTATGCTGTCGACCAGAGCGTTGAACACGCCTCGTTCGTTCCACTTCTTTCAACTGCCCGCGTAAGCGCAGGAGCGTGTTGTCGAGCATCCGACGGTCGGCTTCAATCTGTGTTTCACCTGGACCAGAAATAAAACCACTGCCACCACGCTGACGTTCCAAATGGGTCCATGTCCGGACCAGTCGTGAGCGTTCATAGGCAAGGCGCGCCGTTTCGACCTGAAGCCGACCCGCTTTGGTGCGGGCCCGTAATCCGAAGATCTCAAGAATCAGACCGGTCCGGTCTATGACTTTCACCTGCAACGCGGTTTCGAGGTTACGCTGCTGAATTGGCGTTAGCACACCATCAACAACAAAGAGCTGACAGTCATTGTCCGTCAGCTTTTGCTTGATCGAGTCCAATTGCCCACTCCCGAACAATTGGCCGGAATTCACCAGTCTGATGTTGAGAGTTTCCACGAAAGTGCACTCTGCATCGAGAGATTCGATCAGACCGCGCGTTTCGTCTTCCCGTAATACCTGATTGACGCCAGCCGACCGGCCGATCAGAGGAATGATAGCGCCTGCTCTGACCGGTTCCTGATCTTTTGTGTGATCAATGATCAATCTGTTGAATCGTCCATTTCATCAGATTCAAACAATTGCACCGGCTGCATGGGCATGATTGTCGAAATGGCATGCTTGTAGACAAGCTGAGGTGGCCGACCATCACCGCGAAGCAACACACAAAAATTATCAAACCAGGTCACTACGCCCTGGAGCTTCACACCATTCACGAGGAATATGGTCAGTGGCGTCCGCGCTTTGCGAACGGCGTTCAAGAATGTGTCTTGAAGGTTTTGTTTTTTGTCCGACGACATCCTGTAACTTTCGTTTCTCAATAATGTTGTTATTGATATGTCCGCTAGCGTTTTTGAAAGAAAATCGCAACGTCTTGTTGGGCGAATGAATGTTAATTACTTCAATTCGCTCAAAATTATGCGCCCAATCTTGGAAAGCGGGATCTCATTCGCCCAATAACAATGAGAACAACAATAACAATTCCAGTCTTCCTAAGACCATCGTGACACTCAGAACAAATTCCAGAAGGGATTGATTCGCGGCAGACTGAACCCAATCCGTCGGGAACAGCGCCGCAGAATTTGTTATGGTTCCGAGGGACGTCATGACTGCGTCCGAAAAATCTGCGCCCAGCAATGCCAATAGGGCTGCCAAGATGATGCAGATGACTGCAAAAGCGATGAGATAGGTCCATACCGTGATGACGAACCGTATTGGATAGCCGCGGCGCGTCTGATCAGCATGCGACACCGCATGAGGCTGAGCCAGATGCGTGAATTCGTCGCCAGATCTGTCGAGCAAAACAAGCATCCGGTAGATTTTCATGCCGCCGGTCGCTGAAATCGCTGCCCCGCCCATAAATCCAAAGAATAGCAGGACCGGCGCCGGCGTCATCGAGAACGCTTCGTCAGAAATCAAAAGTCCAGATGTCGAAATAACTGACACCGCCACACCGACGATCTGCCCCGGATCGAAGACACCGCCAAGCGAAAAGCTGAGAAGTCCCGATAGAAGCAATATGAGAATAAAAAGGCTCACGGTTTCTGGATTCATCAAAAGGCTGAACGGCCTTTTCATGAAGTTTATGAGCAAAACAATGTTCAGTGATCCCAGAATGAGCCCCAGTATAAGGGCGTATTCTGATAGCCAGCTAAAGCTGAAATCGACCGAATTCAAGTCAAAGACTGCGCCCGTGGTGACGGCGCTGACAGAGAGTCCAAAGGCTTCTCGCCAGCTGGCACCGTCCAACTTTACCGGCATGGCAATGACAAAACAGAGCACAGAAGTCAGACCCGCAAGGCTCAGGAAGATTTTGAAGAAGCTACTTCTCGAAAACGTCCTGTTGAAACGAACCGGAATGGACGCTCCCAAGCCCGGCAAAGACGTCCCAACGGCGTTCACGACGATCACCACGCCACTCACAGAAAGAATAGCGCCCACAATATGTAGGATGATGCGCCAGGCGACGAGGCTCGCCGGCAATATCGTATCGTCCTGAAGAAGTGATGTCCCGGTTGTTGTCGCGCAGGATACCGCTTCAAACAGGGCCAATGTCACCTGTCCATTGCTGACGTCGAGAAATGGAATGGCGCCCAAGACACTGAGTGTCAGCCATGCAAATATCAAAAAACCCACGACATCGCGGGCATGGGCATCTTCGTCACGTTTGTGGTGCGTTGCCACGGCGAGCATCAGTCCCACGACGATCGCGAGTGTCACTACCAGTATGAACAGCGACGCTTGTTCATATCGATCATTCTGGAACGCCCACAGTGCACACAGAAATGACGGCACGGCGAACATGGCTAGGAAGCCACTCAGAACACGCAGAACCACCAATCCGTTCATCATGAGGAGGCGCCGGTCACGGTATTCATTTTAATTGGCAAAATAGGCAGTGCTCGCACGGAACAACTGCTCGACTTTTTTAACCCGGCCACGCTCATAGAACAGTATGACATGGTCGCCAGCCTTCACACGAAGCCCCTTCCCCGGCATCATCACCTCGTCTCCTCGCACCAGCGCTCCGGCAACAATGCCTTCTGGCAGGGTGCGCGGCGTCAGATCAGACTCAAGCAGCAATGAATGCTCAAGAACCTCGCCTTCGGCCAACTCACCCTGTCCATTTTCCACTGAAATCAACGAGACGATCCGTCCACGTCTGAGGCGCAGCAAGATCTGCGAAACCGTCACGGCCCTGGGATCAACCAGAACATCTACTTCCATGGCTTCATGGATCATGGCGAGCTCCGGCGCGTTGACGAGCGCAATGGCTTTCTTTGCGCCGAGTTTTTTTGCCATCGCAGAAGCAAGCAAATTGACGCTATCAAGGTTGGTCAGGGCGAGAACGGCATCAGCCTTCTCAATACCTGCCTCCTCAAGGATATCAGGTGTCAGGGCGTCGCCATGGATGACAATCGACCGATTTAGCTTGGCTGCGGCTTCTTCCGCGCGCTTCAGATCTGATTCAATCAGGCGAACCTTGCGCGCCTTGCGTTGTTCAAGTTGTTCGGCGACATATCGACCGATATTTCCCGCACCCAACACTACAATTCTCTGATCCGCCTGGCCTTCCAGACCCAACAAGTCGGCCAGTCGTTCAATCTGACTGGAGTCGATCAAGAGATAGACCCGATCCCCCTCAATCAACTGATCTGTCGAGGTCGCAGCGAATAAATGGTTGTTCCGCACAATCGCCAGAACCTGAGCTTTCAGGCCGGGAAACAATTCCCCAATCTGTGACAGCGTTGTCTTGGCAAGTGGCGTGTCGCTATGAATTTCGATCCCAACAACACGGACCTTTTTCTTCGCGAATGGCGTGGAAAAGAAGGCCCCAGGTGTTTCAAGCCGTTGAATGATGGATTCAGCAACAGCCTTCTCAGGTGAGATCACAACATCGATCGCCAGACCGTCACTGCCGAACAAATCGCCTGACCGCTGGCTGAAATATGCCTGTGACCTGATGCGAGCGATCTTGTTTTGAACCTGAAAGAGAACATGTGCGACCTGACAGGTCACCATATTCACTTCATCAGAATACGTGACAGCGACCAGCATATCTGCGTCAGCGGCGCCTGCTGCCCGTAAAACCTGCGGGTGAGCCGCATGTCCAGTGAATCCCTGAACTTCGAGCTCGGACGTAATCGCCTGGATCAACGCCGGATTTTCATCAATCACAGAAACGTTGTGGCCGTCAGCCGACAAGCGTCTGGCGATCCCTTGCCCCACACGACCGGCACCGCAAATGATGATTTTCATCCCTTACCCTCAGTTTCTGCTTGAGGTAGAAGGGTCTACACCAAGTGCTTTTAATTTTCGATGCAAAGCCGATCTTTCCATACCGATAAAAGCTGCGGTTCGTGAAATATTGCCGCCAAACCGTGTAATCTGAAGCGACAAATACTCTTTCTCGAATTGTTCTCGGGCGTCTCTCAGGGTCATCCCGATGACCTCCATCGAGCCACCAACATCTTCTTCCCCATTGGAGGTCGCGTCTTTTGGGAGTTCCCCAGGTTGGACAGGGTTGGATTTGTTGTCTCCCGAAAGAATAAGAACGCGCTCGACGATATTCTTCAGCTGGCGAACATTTCCCGGCCATGGCGACGACTGAAGCACAGCAAGCGCTTCTTCACTGAACACTCGAGGTGAGACGCCCAAAGCTTCTTTCGCTCTTTGCGTAAAGTGTTTGACAAGCTCAGGAATATCCTCCCGTCGGTCTGCAAGAGATGGAACATCCAACGGCACGACATTGACCCGGAAATAAAGATCCTCACGGAATTCTGCACGCTCGATTTTGATCTTGAGATCTGTCGAGGTTGAACTGATTAGCCTGACATCGACATTGACATCGGACTTGCCCCCGACCCGTCTGAAACGCTGGTCGGTCAGCACGCGCAGGATCTTGTTCTGCGTTCCGAGCGGCATTTCTCCAATTTCATCGAGGAAGAATGTGCCACGATGTGCCTGCTCGAACAGTCCGACTGACTGGATCCGGCCATCAACACTTTCGCGACCAAACAGAGCCGTTTCCATCTGATCCGGCGTGATACTAGCCGCATTCACCGCAACAAATGGCCCTTTCGCACGTCGAGACTGTTCGTGGATCAGCTTGGCGGCAAGCTCCTTACCGGCACCGGAAGGACCTGAAATGAGAATTCGAGAGTTTGTCGGCGCTACTTTTTCAATTGATTGACGCAATTGTGTGGCTGCTGCGGACAATCCGAGAAGTTCTTCACCAAGCGATTCATGTACTTTCAGCGCCGAATTCTCACGCTTCAGAGCAGCAGCTTCCAACGCACGTTCCACAATGACAAGGAGGCGGTCTGCCTTGAAGGGCTTCTCAAGGAAGTCATATGCGCCCCGACGAATTGCCGTAACCGCCGTCTCAATCGAACCATGACCACTGATCACAACAACAGGCATGATCGGGTCGATCGACTTGAGATATCGCAGCATCTCCAGGCCATCCATGCCGCTCCCCTGCAGCCAGACATCCAGGATCACAAGATCAGGCTTTCGTTCAGCAATCACCGCAAGAGCGCGCTCAGCGGTCGATGCCGAACGAACAGCATAATCTTCATCTTCCAGCACTCCGCCGATTAGCTCACGGATGTCTGGTTCATCATCAACGACAAGTATTTCAGCTGACATTATACGCGTTCCTCAGAGAGGCCCCAACTCGATACAGTTTCTTCAGATGGTCCGGAGACAGGTAATTTGACTGCAACTCTTGCGCCGGATTGACCATCATGCCGATCAAGCAGAGTGAGTTGCCCGCCATGGTCCTGAACAATTCTCTGGACGATTGCGAGCCCCAGCCCAACACCCTGCTCTCTCGTGGTAAAATAAGGCTCCAGGAACTGGCTCCGATTATCCATCGGAAAGCCGGGGCCTGTATCCTCGATTTCGATCAGGACTTCCTGATCTTCCTGTCTGACGTTAACATCGATCTTCATGACACGCTTTGGATCGGTCTGTTCTTCATGTCTTGCAATGGCTTCGCCGGCGTTTTTGATCAGATTTGTCAGAGCCTGACCAAGCAGCCGTTCGTCACCTGAAATCATGATGACATCGGGCTGGCAGTGAAGAGAAATCCGAACATCGGGCAGGGTCAGACGTCCGCCATAAACAGCCGTTTTGACAATCTCTGCCATGTCGAAACTTTTCACTTCCGGTTTCGGCATGCGCGCAAATGACGAAAACTCTTCGACCATTCGACCGATATCCGTTACCTGTCTGAAGATCGTGTCGGTGCACCGATCAAACACTGTATCGTCTTCGTCGATGAGTTTTCGATAGCGGCGCCTCAGACGTTCCGTCGATAATTGGATCGGCGTCAGCGGATTTCGGATTTCATGGGCAATACGCCGAGCTACATCTCGCCAGGCCGACTGCCTTTGCGCACTGACAATCCGCGTCGTGTCGTCAAAAGTGAGAATACAGCCGGGGTCATCTTCAAGTGTTGGCGCAACACGCAACAGAATATGTTGTTGTTTGCCGTCATGTTCGAGCATCATAGACCGTTCTCGAAGCTCCTGATCGTCGAGCACTTCCTGCGCAAGACTTGCAAATTCCGGTACCGCTTCTGCCAGATTGA
Organism: Ponticaulis sp.; assembly: GCA_002692725.1. GTDB lineage: Bacteria > Pseudomonadota > Alphaproteobacteria > Caulobacterales > Hyphomonadaceae > Ponticaulis. The sequence goes on from NZLU01000046.1 coordinate 159,466, forward strand.
TGGCTCCATCTGATGGCTCGAGCATTGGGAACATTCGCCTCGCCGATGGATTCGACAAGACGATATTCAGATTATGATCCACTCGTATGATGCCTGCCGTCACACCCTCCAACACGGCCTCGATGAAGGTTGATCGCTCAAGAGCTTCTTTGTGCGCGGCATCCAATGCACTTCTTTGTTCTCTGAGTTTTTCGGTCATTGCGTTAAATGACGCGGTGAGATCGGACACTTCGTTCTCGAGCTTGGGCATTGGCACAGAAACGGTCAGAACGCCTTTTCGGACGTCATCCGCCGCATTGGCTAGTTTCGCGATCGGCGTGGAGATCTGACTGGCCGCCTGAAGGCCAAACCTAATAAAAAACAATAAAATCAGAACCGTGATCTGTGTGAAGCCAAGCAGAAAGATTATCTGTAGCCGACGGCTTCTTTCTTCCGCCTGACGATACTCCGTATTCATCTCGTCAAAACGCATCAGACTTTCGAGCAAACGCGGATCAATCGGCCGAACAGTGTAGACATAGGCATCTTCGAAATCAGGCAGATGAAAGAGCGCCCAGAATTGCGCTGTTTCATTGAGAAGTTTCACCGAAACTATTCCGCCGTCGGCGTCCTGATACATTTCTTCCGTGGGCGGCGTCACAGACGCATTCATAGACTCGTCTGTAGAGACCAGAATATTGCCCTGAGAATCGACCAGGAACGCGCCAGAAAATCCACGTACGCTGGCCTGATCGAAAAGATAGCGCTCAAATTCCTCAGGCTGGGTTTCATAACCGATTGCCGCGGCATTTAAATCTCTCGCCATCGGCTTGATATCATTCCCCATATCTTCCGCGAGCGCCTGAAGGTTTGAACGCGCAATGTCCGCGCTTCCTTGCACGATGGTCTGAATGCGTTCGGAGAACCAGTTTTCGATACCGCGATTAAGGGAGGTGCCAAGAAAGAGCGCGACGAAGATTGCCGGCGCGACAGCCGCAAAACTGAAGAGCAACGCAAATCTACGGCCGAGACGACTTTTCTGGCTGACTTCTTTCTCACTCATCGCCCTGGATGAGAGCGCAAAAAAGTCGCGCGCGACATAAAAGGCAAGAGCGCCAATCAGCGCAAAGTTCACGGCCAAAAGGCCTATCATGGCTCTGGAAGCTGGCCTGATGGGACCAAATCCTGAAAACGAAACCAGTGTGACAATGACCGCAATGAAGGACGCAATCAAAAAAAGGAATTGCGTCCAGCGGCCAAACAGCCTGAAAACAGAATTGTCTAAAAAACGTTGCACTCAAACTCACCAAAACGTGCTATTCAGGTAACACTGTTTCCTGAGTAACACACTAATGGATCAGTCGGGAGATGCAATCTCAAGACTGTTGATCTTGCTGCGCAGCGTATTGCGGTTCATGCCAAGCAATTGAGCCGCCCGAACCTTGTTTCCGCCCGTCACATTGAGCGCGAGTTCGATCAATGGCCGTTCAACCATGGAAATCACATCGTGGTAGACTGTGCCTTCAGTATCCGAATAGGCTCTGAGGTCCGGCTCGACGTGCTCACGCAACAAATCTCTTAGCTTCTGTTCAAAACTGACGCCGTTTTCCTTGGGCATGCGGCGTTCAGAGACAAGCGAGGCCTGGACAAGGTCCTCAGAGATAACCGGTTCAGACGACAACGCGATCATCCGCATCACAACGTTCTGCAATTCGCGGACATTGCCCGGCCAGTCATGGAGAGACAGACGCTTCAGTGCTTTAGCGTCAATTGTCTTTTGTCCCAGGCCCTCAATCTCGGCCCGTTTCAGAAAACGTTTCGCAAGCTCTGGAATGTCGTCCTTGCGCGCCCGCAGCGGCGGGATAGAGATCGTCACGACATTCAAACGATAGAAGAGATCATTGCGGAATAGACCTTCCTCAATCAACGCTCTCAGATCGCGGGATGTGGCAGCGATCACACGTGCTGTCGATACGTCCATCTCGGACGACCCGACAGGCGAGAATTCACCGTTCTGAAGAAATCTGAGCAACTGGGTCTGCGCATCAATCGGCATGTCGCCCACTTCATCGAGGAACAGCGTTCCGCCGTCACTGAGCGCTACCTTCCCTTTGGTAACTGTGCCGTCAGGCGCGACAACGCCAAATAGTTCAGCCTCGATCCTGTCACGCTCAACCGCAGCCATATTGACTGGGATAAATGGTTTTTCCGCGCGGTTTCCGAGTTCGTGGATGGCTTGGGCAATGGTTTCCTTGCCAGTGCCAGACTCCCCTTCAATCAGGATCGTCAGTGCCGTGTTCTTTACGCGCGACATCGTCCTGTAGACGGCCTGCATAGCCGCGGATCGACCAATTACAGCTTCGTTCAACTTGGAATCTGGCACTCGTGTCGGGCGTTCAAGTTTCTTTTGACCGTCTTTTGAAGACAGCGCCCTTTTCGCCATTTGTGCCAGTTCATCGATATCAAACGGCTTCGGAAGATAGTCAAATGCGCCATGTTCTGTCGCAGACATGGCGGTCATCAGCGTACTCTGGCCCGAAATCACAATCACCGGAAGTTCGGGGCGTTCAGCTTTGATGTCAGGCAGAAGATCGAAGATACAATCATCGCCCATATAAACATCGGTAATGAGGAGATCGCCGTCTCCATTCCGAACCCAGCGCATCAATGCCGTTGCATTGGTCGTCGACCGAACAGAATGGCCGTCAGCGATCAGAGTTTGACTAGCAATAAGACGAATGCCGGCGTCGTCGTCGGCGAGAAGAATAGTGGACTGTGCCATTTTAATTTGTTCCTGAGGAATCTCTTTGCATTGGCAAAACAAGGTCGAACTGGGTCCGACCGGGACGACTGGTGAAAGACAACCGGCCCCCATGTGCCAGGGCAATATCCTGACACACTGAAAGACCGATGCCGGTTCCAGAAGATTTTGTAGAGAAAAAAGGTTTAAAAATCTGATCTTGTGACGATGTTGATATCCCTGGACCGTTATCCCGGATGCGGACCAGAAGCGCTCCGGAGAACCGGCGCTCATCCCCGGGACGAGGCAGACGGATGCCTGCCTGATAGGAAGTCGACACTTTTACTTCTGCATAATCCTGACCGCTCACTGCTTCAGCCGCGTTCTTCACAATGTTCAGAATGCACTCATGAAGGTGATCTTTGTCGGCAGAGATTTCCGGCAATGACGGATCAAAGGACTTTTTGAAGGTGACTTTGGGAGACGCCACGGTCTGCATGGCCACAACATCATCAAGGGTCTCGTGAATGTTGAGCAATGAAAACTGCGGCGCGTTGTAGAGTTCAAAAGCCGTAAAGCGGTCAATCAGACGCCCGATCCGATGGGCCTCGGCGCGAATCAGAGACAGAAGTTCGGTTTGATCCCCGCGACACGACCGCTCCATCAATTGCGCGGCGCCCGATATTCCACCCAGCGGATTTTTGATTTCGTGGCCAAGCATCCGCGCAAATGTCGCGAGACCGGATGGATCCTGACGCCCGCGTTTATTCTTCTTCGCCAAAGCGATGTTGATGATCCCGGCGGCAGCATCGAGGCTCATACGGACATCAAACTTCTGAGGCTCGATGAATGGCCCGCACAGCGTAACGTCTGAAGCTGTGACATCACCTGAATCCGATAGCAGACGATCGATCAGGACAAACAATTCACAATCATGGAACAGTACTTCGCTGAGCTTCCGTCCGACAAGGCGATCAAGTCCGCCCCCCAAATGCGCCTGAGCCTGCAGATTGACGCTTGAGATGCGCTGACTGTCATCTATCTGAACGAGCGCGATCGGCGCGTCCTGAGCCAGACTAGCAAGGAGATCCCGGGAAGACAGTTCGCTGGTCGATTTAATCATGCGGCAAACTCCGCGGCTCGATACTCAATCTTTTCAAAGGCTGACGTCAGTTCTGTACAGTCTTGCGCCGACAAGACCTCTTTTTTGACGTCAAGTTTTCCGGCGTCAACAAAACCCTGATCAACCCAATAATCGAAAGCAGCGCTTAAATGCTTGCGAACCATGCGACTTCCGATGCGGAGTCCGTAAAGATCTATACTATCAGAGGCTTGCTCGAGGAGGCTGTCCATCTGGCGAGCAAATGACGGTCTATTCAAAGAACGATTATTCAGGCGTGCTTCGATGTCAGCAATGAGCCAAGCCCGTCCCGTTGCGGCCCGCCCAATCATGACACCATCTGCGTCTGATTGGCGAAGCGCACTCTGCGCTGTCGCGAAGTCAACGATATCGCCATTCGCGATCAACGGAATTGAGACAGACGATTTGACCTCCCTGATCGCTGGCCAGTTCGCCGCGCCCTCATAGAAATCCTGCCGGGTTCGGCCATGAACTGTGATCATCTGGACGCCAAGACGCTCCGCACGCGCGGCCAGTTCGGGCGCTGACACAGATTTCCAATCCCATCCCATTCGCATTTTCAACGTGACCGGAACACGACCCGCGCCTTCAAGCACAGCCTCGATCAGACGTTCGGCATGGTCGAGGTCTCTCATGAGTGCAGATCCGGACAGTCCGCCAGTCACACGTCGGGATGGGCATCCCATATTGATGTCGATGACATCAGCGCCAGACTGGGCGGCTAGCTCCGATGCAAGCCTGAGAGGCTCTGCTTCGCGGCCAACAAGCTGGACGATGTGCAGACCGCCCGCCTGCCCGCTTGGCTTCAACCGCGTCTCCGCGTCTCTCAAACCTCTGATCAGTTCTTCGCCAGCAACCATTTCAGTGATTGCAGCTTTGGCCCCAAAGCGTAATACCTGCTTACGGAATGGTGCATCGGTAACGCCTGACATCGGAGCCAGGAAAACCGGTACGTCATTCTCAAATAATGCATTCAATCCCATGGTATTCGCTCATTGGTGCAGTGCACAAATTTTGCTCAGATAAACACAACGTGTACGGAATGAAAACCTCGACAATTCAAAACTGCCCATATATTGACCACAAAACAGCAAATTTCTGTTGCATAATAGTCGCAGCTGGACAGGGAACTCGTTTTGGTAGTGGAGTGTCGAAGCAGTTTCTACCCTTCGGTGCAGGAAACGTTCTGACCACAACACTGGCTGGTTTCCTTTCGCATGCACAGTGCCAGGAAGTCATTGTCGTCATTAGACCCGATGACCGAAAGTTCGTCTCCAAACTCATGGCAATCCACTTCGAAACAGATCTCGGCAAGATTCGTCTGGTCGATGGCGGCTCCGAAAGAGCCCAATCGGTCGAACATGGTCTCAATGCGATTACGAACGAGACTTTGCCATTCGTCCTGATCCATGATGCGGCGAGGCCGGGCCTGTCCAATCAGGTAATTGATGACCTTCTTTGCGCGCTATCCAATCATGATGGCGCGGCACCTGCCCTCCCCGTCGTTGATGCACTCAAACGGCATGTCGAAGGCGCGATCGAAAATGTAGATCGGACAGGCCTCTATCGCATTCAGACGCCCCAGGCATTCCGACTGTCACAAATCAAAGGTCTTTACGGCGCTGAGACATCTGCTGCGGTGGATGATTTTGAACTTGCCCAGCGCGCGGGATTGTCGCTGAAACTCACAAACGGGGCTGAACGACTTGCAAAGATCACCTATCCTGACGACCTCAAACGCGTTGAACGACTTATGATTGAAGACGTGCAAATGATTTATCGAACCGGTACCGGATACGATGTCCATGCTTTTGAAGCTGGCAGCACTCTACAACTCTGCGGTGTTGAAATACCCCATTCTCAGAAACTCAAAGGACACTCCGACGCAGATGTTGGCTGGCACGCGCTGACGGATGCCATTCTGGGGGCGATTGGAGACGGAGATATCGGAGACCATTTTCCGCCGTCAGATCCACAATGGAAAGACGCAGCATCATCCGTATTTCTGAAACACGCTGCGTCCCTCGTTCAGGCCCGCCGAGGAAAAATAGTCAATCTCGACATCACGCTGATCTGCGAGGCCCCCAAAATCAAACCGCACCGGCAGGCTATGCGTCAGACAACTGCCGACCTGCTTCAGTTGGAGCTCGATCAGGTGTCCATCAAAGCGACGACCACAGAGGGCCTGGGATTTGAAGGACGACGCGAAGGAATTGCGGCTCAGGCTGCTGTATCGATTGCCCTGCCGGACAAATGATTTACGCTAGTCTCTAACGGGCCAACACCGAAGATTCTAAGGGACCATCCATTGTTTTCTGAAAGACTGCTGAACCTTGCGCGCCTGATTATTGATGACGCCGCTCAACGTCGTCTCAAAATAGCAACGGCTGAAAGCTGCACAGGCGGCTTGCTATCAGCCCTGTTTGTTGAAATTCCAGGGTCCTCAAAGGTCTTCGAACGCGGCTTCGTGACCTATTCGAACAAGGCCAAGGAAGAAATGCTCGGCGTTCCAGGTGATCTCGTCGCTGATTACGGAGCCGTCAGTGAGCCTGTCGCTCGCGCCATGGCCGAAGGTGCCTTGGAAGAAAGTCGCGCGAATATATCAATCGCCATCACCGGCGTTGCTGGCCCGGGCGGCGGAACGCGCTTAAAGCCGGTTGGTACCGTTCATTTCGCCATGGCGCGCGAAAACGCCCCCATCCGACATCGATTAGAACAATACGGAGATATCGGACGTTCCGAAGTCAGGTTAAGCAGCGTCGAAACGGCATTGATGATGCTTCAGGAAAGCCTCTCAAGTTAAACTTTACCGTACCGCCGATCGGCTTCGTCAACAAAAGCCTTCATGATGAGATTGACGGCGAGTTCGAAATTCGCCGCCGCCAAGGCACGCAGGATAAAATTTCGGAATTCGAAGTCGACGAAGAATTCCACATCAGTTGCCTGCCCCACCGGGATAAACTTCCACTCATTGGCAAGCCGGTTCAAGGGCCCTTCGATCAAACTCACCCCAATTGTTTTCTGATCCGAATTCGATTCGACGCGCGTTGAGAGCTTTTCGGAAAAGCCTTTGAAACCCACCTTTGCATTACCGACAACTGTGCGCTCCGGACCGCTTTCCGCCACAGGCACAACCTGCATGCTCTTGATCCAGCGAATGAACTGGGGGTAGCGCTCAATATCCGAAACGAGCGCGAACAGATTATCTGCCGTGTGATCAATGCGCACGGTACGCCTGAGGCTTGTCATCCAGAGATCAGCGAGTTTTTTTATCAGCCATGCGACCGGCTTTTTCCAATCTGGCCGCTTTCAGTTGCTGGAAGTCATCACCGGCATGATAGCTGGACCGGGTGAGCGGCGTTGCGGATACCATCAGAAACCCTTTTGATCTTGCAATCGTCTCATAGGCTTTAAACTCATCTGGCGTCACAAAGCGGTCCACCGCCGCATGTTTGCGTGTTGGCTGGAGATACTGACCAATCGTGATGAAATCCACGCCCGCAGAGCGCATATCATCCATAACCTGCATGATCTCTTCTTTGGATTCACCGAGCCCGACCATCAAGCCGGATTTCGTGAATTGTTGAGGGTCACGTTCCTTCACGCGCTCAAGCAAGCGTAGAGAATGGTAATAACGCGCGCCCGGGCGAATGCTCAAATAGAGCCGCGGCACAGTTTCCAGATTGTGGTTGAACACGTCAGGCTGGCTATCAATCGCGATATTTGCAGCCTCGCCTTTCCGCAGAAAGTCGGGTGTGAGAATTTCGATCGTTGTCCCGGGTGAGGTCTTTCGGATGGCGTGGACCGTATCCGCGATATGTTGCGCGCCGCCATCCTCAAGATCATCCCGGTCGACGGACGTAATGACGACGTGTTTCAGCTCCATTGCGGCCACTGCGTCAGCGACGCGCTGCGGCTCACCCACATCCAGTGCCGCCGGCAAACCCGTTTTGACGTTACAGAAAGAACAGGCGCGCGTGCACGTATCGCCCATGATCATCATGGTTGCGTGCTTCTGCTCCCAGCACTCACCAATATTCGGACAGCTCGCTTCTTCGCACACAGTAATCAGAGCGTTCGACTTCACGATCTCCCGCGTCTCCGCATACCCCTTACTGACGGGCGCTTTAACGCGAATCCAATCCGGCTTGCGCAGGACGGGTGTGTCCGGACGATTCCGTTTTTCAGGATGTCGGAACTCAGACTTGTCTTTTGCCGTTGAAGAAACGGTATCAATGAGTTTTGCCATAATGCTGAAATGGCCCGTTTTGACGTTCACATCAAGTCGACAGAACTGCACAACAGACCTTCCTGTTTGCAAGCTAGCCCCCACATCATCGCTGACTGTTAGACTTTCACGTTCCGTGACATAGTGTTACGTAGCGTCACAAAAATATAACAGAGATATAACGGAGTGATCGGATGACGGCGATTGCCTATGAATTCCGTCCTGGGAGAACGCGCCAGAATTTGTTTTCAGGCCTCCTGAAGGCCAAAAGCCAGTTTGGCGGCAACAAAGAAATCATCGTCGACGGCGATGAGCGTGTCCTGACCTATAATGAAATCATTCAGGCCGCTTTTGCCCTCGGATCCGCTCTGAAGCGTCAGACTGAAAAAGGCGAGAGCGTTGCGGTCATGCTTCCGACGGGCGCAGGTGCCGTCATCGCCTTTTATGCGTTGCAGGCCTATGGCCGCGTCCCTGCCATGTTCAACTTTACTGCCGGGTCGCGCAATCTGAAAGCCGCCGGACGGGCTGCCAAGGTTACCAAACTCGTGACGGCGCGACGGTTTATTGACATTGGCAATCTTCAGCCCCTGATCGACGAATTGGGCGATTCATACGAGCTGATCTATCTGGAAAACGTCAAAGATGGACTCACTCTCACAGATAAGTTGGCTGGCGGCCTGGGGCCTTACCTCCCCTCATTGTTCAAAGCTAATCCGGGACATAAGGAGACCGGCGTCATTCTGTTTACGTCCGGCACTGAGGGAGACCCGAAAGGCGTCGTCCTGTCCCACGAAAACGTCATGGCGAATGTTGAACAAGTCCGTGCGCATATCGAGCTGTTTCCCGAAAAAGATGTCCTGTTTAATCCGTTGCCGACGTTTCATTGCTTCGGCCTGACTGTTGGAGCGGTTTTGCCAATAGCCGCAGGAATCAAGAGCGTTTTTCACCCAACGCCGCTCCAGCCGAAAGAAATCGTGAAACGCATCAAGAAATATGATGCAAGCATTCTGCTCGCGACGGACACCTTTATCTCTCAGTATGCGCGAGCTGGTGATCAGGGCGACCTGAATTCACTTCGTCTCGCTGTCTGCGGCGCAGAACGGGTTCGGGATGAAACCCGGCAGATGGTACGCAAGAAATACAATATCGAGATTCTGGAAGGCTATGGTGCCACCGAAGCCTCACCAGTTGTCGCTGCCAACAGCATAGGCGCCAATGTGCCGGGCACAGTGGGTCAACTCATGTCCGGCATGGAGCACAAGCTCGAGCCCGTCCCTGGGATCGAACAAGGGGGACGCATGTTCGTGCGCGGCCCAAATATCATGAAGGGTTATCTGCGAGCCTCATCACCTGGTGTTCTTGAGCCTCCGAAAGGCGGCTGGCACGATACGGGCGACATCTGCACAGTCGACAAGGACGGCTTCATTCGTATTCGGGGACGCGTGAAACGGTTTGCGAAAGTTGGCGGTGAAATGATCTCACTTGCCGTTGTCGAAAACTGCGCGTCAGCCATCTGGCCGGACAATATGCACGCCGCCGCGACAATCCCTGATCCGCGCAAAGGCGAACAGATTGTGCTTTTGTCAGACGCTGACTCAGTCAACCGCCCGGATATGCTCGCCTGGGCTCAGAACCATGGTGTTTCTGAACTGTCCGTGCCGCGTAAAGTCTTCAAAGTGGACGCCATTCCGGTCCTTGGAACCGGAAAGATCGATTACGGTGCCGTTTCTAAACTGGCATACGACCTTGCTGGCGTCGAAACGCCAGCCGCTTAAATATGGATCACCCGGTCATAGGCGGCCAGAACGCTTTCATGCATCATTTCTGAGAGGGTTGGGTGTGGGAACACTGTTTCCATCAGCTCACCCTCTGTCAGTTCGCCTTGCCGTGCGACCACATATCCCTGAATGAGCTCCGTGACTTCTGCACCGATCATATGCGCACCGAGTAATTCACCCGTCTCTGTGTCAAACACCGTTTTGATCAGCCCCTCAGGCTCCCCGAGCGCAATGGCCTTGCCATTTCCGATGAATGGGAACTTGCCAACCTTCACCTTGTGGCCAGCTTCCTTGGCTTTGGTTTCTGTCAGACCGACGGACGCGATCTGGGGATGACAATAGGTGCAGCCCGGAATGTTCCAGGTTTCAAACGCATGTGGATTCTTACCCGCGATTTTTTCCACGCAGATCACGCCTTCATGGCTTGCCTTATGTGCCAACCATGGCGCACCGGTCAGGTCTCCGATGGCATAAAGCCCCTTTACATTAGTTTGTCCAAACCCATCGACAACGACATGTGTCCGATCGACTGTCACGCCGAGATCTTCAAGGCCGAGATTCTCAACATTGCCCACTATCCCGATCGCAAGAACGATACGGTCATAGGTTTCGGTGACCGACTTTCCGTCTTTGCCTTTGATGGTGGCAGACACGTTTGATTTTCCGGGCTTCACACCTTCGACTGAGGTCTTGGTCAGAATTTTTATTCCAGATTTTTCAAATCTTTTCTGTGCCATTGCGGAGATTTCTTCATCTTCCACTGGAAGAATGCGGTCCATCATCTCAACAACGGTCACGTCTGATCCCAGAGCGTTGTAAAAGCTCGCAAACTCAATCCCGATGGCTCCCGAACCAATCACCAGTAGCTTTTTCGGCATGGTATCTGGCACCATGGCTTCTTTGGCGGTCCAGATATATTTACCGTCCGGCTCGAGCCCTGCTTGCGGGATGGTGCGCGCTCGCGCACCTGTCGCCAGAAGCACGTTCTTCGGCTCGTAGGTCGTATCCTTGCCGTCCTTGCCTTTGACGATCACTTTGGGCGCGGCGCTGCCTTTTGTGAGACGCCCCTCGCCTTCGATGACGGTAATTTTGTTCTTCTTCATCAGATGCTTCACGCCACCTGACAATTGACTGGCAATCTGCCGCGACCGTTTCACAACGGCTTCGATATCGAAGCTGACATTGTCTGCTTTCAAGCCATAGGCGCTCGCATTTTTCATCTGGTGATAGACTTCTGCCGAACGCAGCAGCGCCTTCGTCGGAATACATCCCCAATTGAGACAGACACCGCCAAGTGCGTCCCGTTCAACAACTGCGGTCTTCAGACCGAGCTGGCTCGCACGGATTGCCGCAACATATCCACCAGGACCGGTCCCGATGACGATCAGATCAAATTTATCAGCCATATCTGGCCCTTATTCTTTTGATTTAGAGAAGCATCGCTTCCGGAGTTTCGACATAACGCTTAAAGGCCTGAAGCCATTTCGCGCCCTCTGCCCCACCGATCACGCGGTGGTCACATGACAACGTGACAGACATAACGGTCGCTGCCGCCAGACTTCCATCATCTTTGACGACCGCTCTCTTATCGCCCGCTCCAACCGACAGGATCATGCCTTCAGGTGGGTTAATGATCGACCCGAAACTCTTGATTCCGAACATGCCGAGATTGGAGATGGAGAACGTGCCGCCCATATATTCCTGCGGCTTCAGTTTCCGATCCCGGGCACGCGTCGCGAGATCCTTCATCTCTTCAGAGATTTCGCGAAGGCCTTTGGTCTGAGCATCCCGGATAACAGGCGTAATCAGACCGCCATCAATCGCCACAGCCACAGAAATGTGGGCGGACTTATGATAGGCGATCCCCTTATCGGTATAGCTCGCATTGCAGTCAGGCTCAGCCATCAAGGCCAGGGCCGATGCTTTGATCAGCATATCATTGACTGATACTTTCACGCCTTCCGGTGCTGCCGCATTAATGGCCGCCCGAGATGCGAGAAGCTTGTCCAGCGTGATGTCCACATTCAGCGGGAAGTGCGGCACCTGCATGAAGCTGGTGGTCAAACGCTTTGCAACAGTCTTGCGCATGCCATCAAGCGGCTTCAACTCATAACTGTCTGGTGCGTAGACGCGATCATCCAGCACTTGCGGCATGATGAGGCCATCTGGCGACCCTGCGGGTGCACTGGCACCAGCATCGGCTGCGCTGGCAACACCTGGCTGAGCAGCTTCCACATCTTTCCGGATAATCCGGCCATGCGGACCAGAGCCCTTCAACGATTTCAGATCGACACCCTTCTGAGCGGCAATCCGTCTGGCCAGTGGACTGGCCTTGATCCGGTCATCGCCCTGACCAACCGACTGAAGCGATTTGCTCGTATCGATATCGGCAGGCTTTTTACTGGCATCGGATTTAGCCGGCGCGGTGTCTGCTTTCTTGTCTTCGTCTTTTGTGGCCGAAGGCTCATCAGATGAGGATTTCTTTTCAGCGGGCTCCTTAGGTGCCTCTGAAGCGGCTGGTGCGTCGACCTCTGAAGCGTCCTCACCTTCTTCTGCCAGAACACCAATGACCGAATTGACTTTCACGCCTTCGGTACCGGCTTCCACCAGAATTTTCGCCAGCGTGCCCTCGTCGACAGCTTCAACTTCCATCGTCGCTTTATCGGTCTCAATTTCGGCAATGACATCACCAGAACTGATGGTGTCACCTTCCTTTTTGAGCCATTTAGCCAGCGTACCTTCTTCCATGGTCGGAGAGAGCGCAGGCATAGTGATATTGATCGCCATATCGTCTCTCCTTACAGGCCTTCACAAACGGCTTTCGCCGCCTGCACAATGTCCTCAACACCCGGAAGTGAGAGTTTTTCGAGGTTCGCCGCATACGGCAAAGGCACGTCCTTCTGATGCACGCGCACAGGCGGTGCATCGAGATAGTCGAACGCTTCGTTCACAACTGTTGCTGCAATCTCTGCGCCGACGCCCATGAACCGCCAGCCCTCTTCACAACAGACCAGACGATTGGTCTTCTTCACCGATTCAACGACCGTGTCCGTATCGAGCGGGCGGAGTGTTCGAAGGTCAATGACCTCAGCATCAATGCCTTCTTTAGAGAGCAGGTCGGCCGCCTGCAGTGCATATCCAACCATTCTTGAATGTGCGACGAGTGTCACATCACTGCCCGAACGTTTGATCTTGGCCTTACCGATTGGCACCAGCCAGTCCTCAATATCCGGCACATCGAAGCTCTCACCATAGAGAAGCTCATGCTCCAGAAAGACGACCGGGTTTGGATCCCGAATAGCTGACTTCAATAATCCTTTGGCATCAGCCGCGTCATACGGGGCAACGACTTTGAGCCCTGGCACATGAGCATACCATGCAGAATAATCCTGGCTGTGCTGCGCACCCACGCGTGAGGCCGCGCCATTCGGCCCGCGGAAGACGATCGAGCATCCCATCTGACCACCCGACATATAAAGCGTCTTGGCGGCTGAGTTGATGATCTGGTCGATTGCCTGCATGGCAAAGTTGAAGGTCATGAACTCGACGATTGGCTTCAGCTTACCGAACGCCGCGCCAACACCAAGGCCAGCAAAGCCGTGCTCAGTAATTGGCGTATCAACCACACGTTTCGCGCCAAACTCCTGGAGCAATTCGCGGGTGACCTTATAGGCGCCTTGATACTCAGCGACCTCTTCACCCATGACGAAGACGCTGTCATCGAGACGCATTTCTTCGGCCATGGCATCACGAAGCGCGTCACGCACAGCCGTGCTCGTAAATTTGGTGCCCTCAGGCACATCAGGTTCAATCAGTTCGGCAACAGGCCGCGGCTCAGCTGCATCTTGTGCTTCGTCAGGCTCTTCTGACTTCGCTTCAGCTTCAGAGTCGTCAGACTTCGCTGGGGTGCTTTCAGAAGTCGCTTCGACGTCTGAAACGTCTTCTCCATCATCCGCGAGCATTGCGATAATGCTGTTGACCTTCACATTCTCTGTTCCTGCCGGAATAAGAATTTTTGCGAGCACGCCTTCATCAACGGCTTCGACTTCCATCGTCGCCTTATCGGTTTCGATCTCAGCAATGATATCACCAGATGAAATCGTATCGCCTTCAGACTTCAGCCATTTGGAGAGTGTGCCCTCTTCCATCGTCGGCGACAGGGCCGGCATTAGAATTTCCGTGGACATTACACAGACTCCATTTCGACCAGCACATCAGTCCAGAGTTCTTTCGGATCTGGTTCAGGGCTTTCCTGAGAAAAATCAACGGATTGCTGAACGCGTTTTTTGATTTCCTTGTCGATCTCTTTCAATTGCTCTTCCGTCGCCTCGCCGGCCTCGATCAACTGATTTTTCAGACCTTCAATCGGGTCATGATGGGAGCGGATATCATCAACCTCTTCGCGTTTCCGGTATTTTGCCGGATCAGACATGGAATGCCCGCGATAGCGATAGGTTTTCATCTCGAGAATGTAGGGACCCTTACCTGACCGTGCATGCTCAACCGCGCGAAGTCCGGCCTCGCGGACCTTTATCACGTCCATTCCGTCGACTTCTTCTCCTTCAATCTCGAAAGAGATACCGCGCTTGAACAGCTCTGTTTCCGAGGCATGACGTTCAACGCTCGTTCCCATGGCGTACATATTGTTTTCAATCACATAGACAACGGGAAGCTTCCAGAGTGAGGCCATATTGAACGCCTCATAGACCTGGCCCTGATTGGTCGCGCCGTCGCCAAAATAGGTAAGGCAGACTTTCTCGTTCTCCTTATATTTGTTGGAAAAAGCGAGCCCGGTGCCAATCGGCACCTGTGCACCAACAATTCCGTGCCCTCCGAAGAAGTTTTTCTCCCGAGAGAACATGTGCATAGAGCCACCTTTCCCCTTGGAATAACCACCTTCTCTTCCGGTAAGCTCGGCCATGACGCCGTCTGGATCCATGTCGCAAGCCAGCATATGGCCATGATCACGATAACCGGTGATAACCTGATCTCCGTCGCCGATACTGCTTTGCATACCGACAACAACGGCTTCCTGGCCGATATAGAGATGGCAGAACCCGGCGATCAGGCCGCGTCCATACAGCTGACCGGCTTTTTCTTCAAAGCGCCGGATCAACAGCATATCTTTATAGAATTTGAGTTTTTCCTCGGTCGTGACGTTCTTTTTCGTAGCGGAATCGCTCAAGACCTGCCTCCTGTTTTTTTACAGGATACAGACTTCACCCCCGATTGCTAAGAGCAAAAAGGTCTTCATTTTCGGGAAGCTGATGTGTCAATTCGGGCGGTTCGAGCATAAGTTCGCCCGGATGAACAAAATGAAGCTGTTGCCGGGCGAGTTCTTCAAGGAAGTCATGATCAAGTGAATCTTCGCTGAGGCGCTCAATTTTGAGTGCCATCTGACGCTGCTGAAGAAGTAGATCATCGCGTTGCGATTCAAGTGTTTTGACTTGTTCCTGCAAACGACTCCACTGCGACAACCCCTTGTTTCCGGCGATCGCATGATAGGACAGATAGCTGATCACGCCCAAAAGCGCAAAACCGACTGGGGAAATTTTCATGAACCCGTCTCCGCAAACTCAGGATAGAGATTGCAGAGACGCGTTAGGAATAAGTTAACCCAATTTCAGCGTGCGACGTCCGGCGTAAACACCCTGTTCGTCGAGCTCTTCTTCGATCCGGATCAGCTGATTGTATTTCGCGAGCCGGTCAGAGCGCGCCAGCGAACCGGTTTTGATTTGTCCGCAATTCGTCGCAACAGCCAGATCTGCAATCGTTACATCTTCTGTTTCGCCCGAACGGTGTGACATCACTGCGGAATAGGAATTGCGTTGTGCGAGACTGACTGCGTCCAGGGTTTCTGTAAGCGTGCCAATCTGATTGACCTTCACCAGGATCGAGTTCGCCGCGCCTTTTTCGAGGCCCATGGCAAGGCGCTTCGGATTGGTCACGAACAAATCGTCACCGACCAGCTGGCACTTGGAGCCAATCGCCTGGGTCAGTGCGACCCAACCATCCCAATCATCTTCGGCCATACCGTCTTCGATCGACACGATTGGGTATTTAGACACCAAATCTTCGAGATAGCGTGCCATTTCCTGTGAGCCAAGAGACTTGCCCTCACCAGCCAGCGTATAGATGCCGTCGTTGAAGAATTCCGTGGACGCAACATCAAGCGCCAGAACGCAATCATCACCCGGCGTGTATCCAGCCGCCTCAATGGCCTTCATGATGAATGAGATCGCGTCTTCCGTCGAAGACAGATTTGGCGCAAAGCCACCTTCGTCACCAACCGATGTTGCGAGTCCTTCGGCATGCAGTTTGGACTTCAGTGTGTGGAAGACTTCTGCACCCATGCGGATTGATTCTGCCATGCTGGACGAGCCGACCGGCATGATCATGAATTCCTGAACATCGATCGGATTGTCCGCATGCTCACCACCATTGATGATGTTCATCATCGGTGTTGGCAAGACGCAGGCATTGGCACCGCCGACATAACGGTAAAGCGGAAGACCAGACGCTTCAGCAGCGGCATGCGCATTCGCAAGGGAGACACCGAGAATAGCATTGGCACCAAGACGAGATTTGTTTTCGGTTCCGTCGAGTTCGATCAGCGTCATGTCCAGTCGGCGTTGATCTTCGGCTTCCATACCGGACAGCGCATAAAAGATTTCACCATTCACAGCTTCAACAGCCTGGCGGACACCTTTGCCTTTATACCGCTCGCCGCCGTCTCGTAACTCATGAGCCTCGTGGACACCTGTCGACGCACCAGATGGAACAGCAGCACGGCCCATAGAGCCGTCTTCCAGGGTCACCTCTACCTCAACAGTCGGGTTTCCCCGGCTATCCAGAATTTCTCGTGCATAGATGTCGACAATCTCGGTCATACGTTTCCCACTCCCTCCAAAAACTCACTAGCGGCAATTACTCGCTATCCGTTAGTCCCAGCCGTGGAAGATCACAAGATGAGAGCCGGGATTTTTCGTAGAATCAAAAACGGCACCACCCGGAAAGGTGATGCCGTTCAGTCATCAGAGCAATCTGATTAATCAGATATCGTCTTTTGGTTCGAGAACCTGACGACCACGATACATACCGGTCTTCAGATCGATATGGTGTGGACGACGCAGCTCACCAGAGTCTGCATCTTCAATATAGGTGTTACCCTTCAGGCTATCATGAGCCCGGCGCATATTGCGCTTGGAAGGTGTCGTCTTGCGCTTAGGAACAGCCATCGTTCACATCCTGGAAATTGTTAGTGTGGGCCATGCCCAAAAAACCGAAGGGCGGTGCATACCGTCAGATCGAATAAAATGCAACAGCTGATATTCAAACCAATGTCGCAAAAAGCTGTTGATGTTTGTCGCCTCGATTTAACGAGCTCAATTGACCTTTAAAACTAAACCAGCCGGCTCTGATGAACGGCCGCCGAGATAAAGCTCGCAAACAAAGGATGCGGCTCGAAAGGTCTGGACTTAAGTTCGGGATGGAACTGAACGCCGATGAACCATGGGTGATCCTTCAGTTCGACGATTTCAGGCAACAAACCATCCGGTGACATGCCAGAGAACAACATGCCCGAGGCTTCGATCTGCTCTTTGTAGTGGAAGTTCACCTCGTAACGATGACGATGGCGCTCTTCGATGGTCGTCGTCCCATAGGCTTCCGCGACTTTGCTTCCCGGCGTCAGAATCGCCGGATAAGCACCGAGGCGCATGGTTCCGCCAAGGTCTCCGTCTTTACTACGGACTTCTTTCTGATTGCCTTTGGTCCATTGTTCAATAAAGCCAACAAGCGCATCTGACGGCTCATCAAATTCCGTGGTGCCGGCCCCTTGGATATTCGCCAGATTACGGGCGGCTTCAACGACTGCCAGCTGCATCCCGAAACAAATTCCGAAACATGGAATGTCTCGTTCACGCGCATATCGTGCCGCACGCATTTTACCGCGTGCGCCGCGCTGTCCAAACCCGCCCGGCAGAATGATGCCGTTGACGCCATCCAGAACATCAAGAGACGCAGACGGATCGTCAAGCGGCGTCGAATCAATCAACTCGATATTCACCTTCACATCATTGGCGAGACCACCATGATGCAGGGCTTCCATCACAGACTTATAGGCATCAGGTAGAACGGTATATTTACCAACCAGAGCAATCGTGACTTCGCCATCCGGGCGCTTGAGCTTGTCTGAAATTTCCTGCCATTTTGACAGATCGGGCGGCGGCGCCCCTGTCATTCCGAAATGGTGGAGAACCTCATGGTCCAGTCCTTCGCCATGATAAGCGAGCGGAACATCATAGATGTGAGACACATCGCGCGCCTCGATGACGCTTTCAGAGCGTACGTTACAGAACAACGCGATTTTGCGCTTTTCGTCCTCGGGGATCGGACGATCACAACGACAGAGAAGAATATCCGGCTGAATACCGATTGACCGCAACTCTTTCACTGAGTGCTGGGTCGGTTTTGTTTTCATCTCACCGGCGCTTGGGATGTAAGGCAACAGTGTCAGATGGATGAAGATCGCTCTGTCGCGGCCCAATTCCTGACCGAGCTGACGAATGGCCTCAAAGAATGGAAGCCCTTCGATGTCACCAACCGTGCCCCCAATTTCGCAGAGAACAAAATCAACTTCACCCGGATCCCCCAGAACGAAGTCTTTGATTGCATCGGTGACGTGCGGAATGACCTGAATGGTTGCGCCCAGAAAATCTCCCCGACGCTCCTTTTCCAGAATGGTCTGATAAACGCGGCCGGTGGTGATGTTGTCGCTCTGACGAGCAGACACACCCGTAAAGCGTTCATAATGCCCGAGATCGAGGTCCGTTTCGGCTCCGTCATCTGTCACATAGACTTCGCCGTGCTGGTAAGGCGACATCGTGCCAGGGTCGACATTGAGATAAGGGTCCAGCTTCCGAAGCCGTACCCTGTAACCACGGGCTTGCAACAGCGCACCAAGTGCCGCCGAAGCAATACCTTTTCCAAGCGAGGAAACCACGCCGCCAGTAATAAAAATGTAACGCGTCATGGACCCGCAGTCTGTAAAGATTCGAACAATGATTCGAGACGCAAAATCGCGTCATCAACAACTATTCTTGCGTTTCAGTTTCCGGAACGGTGTTCAGATCGTCTGGAACAGGATCTGCCAGATCATCCTGCATCTCGGCTGGCGGTGTATCCGGAAGCGCTCCCAGATCATCCGCAGGCGGGTCAGCTGGCTCATCTGATCCAAGGTTCAGATCGAAGCCAGAGTTACCAAGATCGTCACGCTCTTCATCCGCGATCTGATCCGCGATTGACTGGTTGGCGTTATTCGTCCGGGTCGCGATCGTCGTAAGAACAAGGCTCGTCGCAAAAAAGACGGCCGCGAGAATCATCGTTGTACGTGTGAGAGCTGACGCCGCTCCACGACCACTCATCAGGCCGCCGCCGCCACCTCCGCCGCCGCCACCAATGCCAAGCCCACCGCCTTCAGATCGTTGTAGAAGTACAACGCCGATAAGGCCAATGCATGCCAGGATGTGCACGACGAGAATAACGTTTTCCATAACCGCCTACTTCCGTGGGGAACCAAAGCCGCTCCCGTTACTACCACCAGATGGTTTCGCCAAGCCCAAGACGCAATATCAGACGAAATTTATGGTCAGCTGTGCTCGATGATCCCCAGAAAATCTGCTGCTTTCAGGCTCGCGCCGCCCACCAAAGCGCCATTTACGTCTTCAATCGCCAGAATATCGGACGCATTGCCCGGCTTGACCGAGCCACCATAGAGAAGGCGCACATTAGAAAAGTCTGCAACGCCGAGTTCATTCAGTTTGGCGCGCATGTGTTTATGGGCCGTCTCGATATCTGAGAGTTCAGGTGTGAGCCCCGTTCCGATTGCCCAGACTGGCTCATATGCAATCACGCAATTCTCACCGCCGGCATTTTCAGGCAGTGAATTGGCGATCTGATCATCGAGAACCGCCAGAGTTTCGCCGGCTTCACGCTGTTCAAGTGTTTCACCCACACAAACAATCGGCTTCAAACCGGCTTTCAGGACCGCCTCTGCTTTTGATTTGACGATATCATTGCTTTCCCCGTGATCTGTGCGGCGCTCTGAATGTCCCACGATCACATAAGTACCACCCAGATCCGCGATCATGTCCGCACTGATGTCGCCCGTATGTGCACCCTTTTCGTTGAAATGGCAGTCCTGGCCACCCGTCTGAACTGGGCTTCCCTTACAAATTTGGCTCATTCGGTCGAGGATAGTAGCAGGCGGACAGATCAGAATTTCACACTTTTCTGCATGAGGCGCGAGCCCGGCAATCAACGTTTCAATCTCCGAAATCGAAGATGAAACTCCGTTCATCTTCCAGTTTCCTGCAATCAAAGGCTTGGGCATACGTGATTTTCCGTCTTGAATGAAACAACGATCCCGCCTAGCAAGCCAGGCTGACCCATGCAAGAAATCAAGTTCAGTCTGCCGACATCAAGGACGCATCTATGCTCACTCTGTTTCGCAATCTTGTCCGATCAAAAGTTGCGCTTGTCCTCATTGCCCTTCTGATCCTCAGCCTCGCGGCCTTTGGGATCACCGATATTTTTTCTCCTGGACTGGGGAATGGGTTGGCGCGCGTCGGCGATCGCACAATTGAAGCCAGCGAAATAGATCGGGCGATGGATGCTCAGCTTGACCGGATCAATCAGCAGAACAATGCGAACTTTACCCGGGCGCAGTTTGCAGATTCTGGTCAACTCGTCCAAACAATCTCTACTGAGATCAGCCGCCAGACGGTCGTCGAGTTTCTCAATCAGTCAGGTATGGAACCCAGCGCCCAGTCGATACAGGATCGCATCAGAAACATTCCGATTTTCCGGAGCCAGATCAACGGCAGTTTCGACGTCAATAATTACAATCGCTTTCTGCAAAACAGCCGTGTGACGGAAGCTGAATTTGTCAGAAGCATTGAAGAAGAATTGGCGCTGACGACGCTATCGCGCGGGTTTAGCGGTGCGATCGATCCGCCAAAGTCCATAGCTGATCTGACCATGCTCTATCGGTCAGAAAACCGTCGCATCGCCTACATGACCGTGACGCTCGATAATCTGACCGAAGAAATTAGCGAGACCACCGAAGAAGAACTCAGGGATTTCTACACCGAACAACAGGGCAATCTATTGCAACCTGAGCGCCGGGCATTCTCTATCGTCGCTGTGAACGCGTCTGACTTTATCCATAAAGTTGAGGTCACAGATGAGGAGCTGGAGAACGAATATCAGGCCCAACTGAGCCGTTTCTCTGCGCCCTCCACCCGAACTTATGACCTGCTCGCGTTTCCGTCAGAAAGCAGTGCTCGTCAGGCGATTGGTGAATTGCTAGCCGACGAACCACCTGCTGAAGTGGCAGCCAAGTATTCTGGGCAGCCCCTGCCGACTGAAATCAAAAAGCAGAATGAGATCACCCCACCCTCTCTGGGTGAAGAGGTGTATTCGGCGCCCGTGGGGCTCTGGTCTGGTCCGGTTTCGTTGAACGGAACACAATGGGCCCTGATCAATGTACGCGAAGAAGAGCCAGGCGATGTTCAACCGCTTGAAGAGGTTCAGGACATTCTTCGAAGTGAATTGCAGGTTTTCAAAGCCGAACAAGCTTATCTCGATTCATTCGACATGATCGACGATACACTTGGCTCCGGACTGCCACTGGAAGAGATTTCTGAGCTTCTGGAGTCACCGATCTACACCTTCCCGCCAATCGATCCCAATGGCTTCACGGAAGATGGGCTGGAAGTTGGCGCGCTGACTGGCATTGACGGCGCAGTGTCCTATGGGTTCGACCTCTATCCGGATGAAACAAGTTTCCGTCAGGATGCCGGTGATACGCAATTCATTATTCGCCTTGATGAGGTCGTCGACGGATATATCCCTGAGTTTGAAGACGTTAAAGACGATCTTTCGATCGTGCTCGAACGCCGGAAACAAAGCGAGGCGCTTGGCGAACTGGCGGACGGCATTACCTCTCGTCTGTCAGATGGAGGCTTTCTGACCGCAGAAGCCGAAAAGCTCGGCTTAGACGTTCTGCGTCCTCAGCAAGCCTTGACGCGCAACTCCCCACAACAGACCGGGTTTTCCAGAAATGCGATCGAACAGATCTTTGCCGTCGGCCTGGATGATCATTTCGCCATTCCGACGAATACAGGCCTGAGAATTGGCGTTGTAGAGGCGATTGACTTTCCTGATTCCAATACGCTCGATGCGCTGTCTCAATCTGCAAAATCTGAGCTGACCCCGACCTTTGTTTCGGAGCTGGAAAATGGCTTGTTCAGCGTCGCCCGCGACACTGTGAAAACGACCACAAATGATCAGGCGATCCAGGACTATATCGATCAGAATATGAGCCCGGAATGACCACTTCCGCCCCTGAAGACCGGCTGATTGTCCGCCGTCGCATTGCGGACACCGAGACCCCCATTTCTGCGCTACTGAAACTGGGCGCGGACACAGCAGGTCATTTTCTGTTTGAATCCATCCAGGGCGGACATCAACTCGGCCGTTACTCCTTTATTGGCATAAACCCTGAACTCTGGTGGCGCGTTCAAGACGGGGTCGCGGAGACCAGTCGATCAGCAGACTTCTCTGACATCTTAAGGACGAGTGACGATCCTTTGCAGGATCTTGATCGGTTCACTTCAGAAGCGCTGGCGACGTCTGATGAGGACCTGCCGCCGATGGCGTCCGGCGCATTCGGATATCTGGGTTATGACATGATCCGGTATTTCGAACCGGTCGGTTCTAAACCTGAAGCGGTATTACCGCTCCCGGAAGCGGTTCTGGTCCGGCCGCAGATCGTTCTGATTTTTGACCATCTGTACCAGGAGCTCCTGCTCGTCGGACGGGTTTCTCCATCGCTTAATGGTGAGGATGCAGAGCAGACGACGTTGGACGCACTTGATGCGGTTGAGAACAAACTCGACGAGGCGACACCACCGACACCGCGGGGTCAGAGCGAGCGGATCCTGGAATTCACATCGAACAAGACACGCGAAGACTACCATCAAATGGTTGAGACGGCCCGGACCTATATTCGTGCGGGCGATATCTTTCAGGTCGTGCCAAGTCAGCGGTTTTCGACCCCCTACCCTTATTCTTCTCTCTCTTATTATCGCGCCCTGAGATCGCTAAACCCGTCTGCTTTCATGTTTCACATGCGTTTAGGCGCTGCTCAGCTTGTTGGGTGTAGTCCTGAAATCCTCGTTCGCGTCCGTGATGGACGAATGTCGGTGCGGCCTATTGCTGGCACTCGACCACGCTCCAACGACGCCGCTGAGAATCTGCGGCGTGAGCAAAGCTTACTGTCTGACAAGAAAGAACTGGCTGAGCATCTCATGCTGCTGGATCTCGGCCGAAATGATGTCGGGCGGGTGTGTGAATATGGCAGCGTTGAGGTGACAGAAGATTTTGTTGTCGAACACTACAGCCATGTCATGCACATCGTGTCTCAGGTCGAAGGAAATTTGCGATCTGACAAGACACTGAAGGACGCGTTGATGGCCGGATTTCCGGCCGGAACCGTTTCGGGCGCTCCCAAAATCCGCGCCATGCAGATCATAGACGAGCTCGAAGGCAATTCTCGCGGTGTATATGGCGGCGCAGTTGGCTATTTTGGGTGGAAGGGCGATCTCGACACGTGTATCGCGCTCCGGACTTCGGTGATTGAAAACGGCCGACTCCACATCCAGGCTGGTGGCGGTGTCGTTCTCGATAGTGACCCTGAATATGAATATCAGGAGACGCTGCACAAAGCGAAAGCCTTGAAACGTGCGGCCGAGATGGCGTCCCGATATGAGGGCAATCAATGATCCTCCTTGTCGATAATTATGACAGCTTCACCTACAATCTGGCGCATTATCTCGCGGATTCGGGCGGTGAGCCGCATGTCATCAGAAATGACCAGATGACGGCTCAGGACGCGCTGGCGCTCAAACCGCGCGCAATCGTCATGTCACCCGGGCCTTGTACGCCGAATGAGGCGGGTATCTGTATGGATCTGGTGAAACAGGCGCCAGATGATTTGGCCATGCTGGGCGTTTGCCTTGGTCACCAGTCGATTGGTCAGGCGCTAGGCGGAGATATCGTGACGGCGCGAGAGATTCGTCACGGAAAAATCAGCACGATCCATCATACTGGCGGCACACTCTTTAAAGACATCCCGAACGATTTTCAGGTCGTGCGCTATCACTCACTTGCGATTGATCCTCCCAAAATTCCGTCCTGCCTGATCGTCGACGCAACGACAGAAGACGGTGAAATCATGGCGATCCATCATGAAAGCCGTCCCTTGTTTGGCGTGCAATTCCATCCAGAAAGCATTCGAACAGAGTACGGACACCAATTGCTGAGAAATTTCCTCAACCATTGCACCAGCTGAGTTCTTGAGACTTCACCGGATTTAGTTACAATCGAGACTCAATCTGGGGAGACCACAATATGGCTGACGTTCAAAGTCCGACACCTTCTGACGGAAAACTCGACATCATGGATGTTATCAACACGAGCGTGAAGGTGTTCACCGAAAACGCTGTTGTTTATCTCGTTCTGTCGGCGGTTCTTATCGGCATTCCATTCCTGATTTATTCGCTTATCTTGGTGTCAATCGTTGGTGGTGGCGTGTCACCTTTAAGCGGCGGTTTTCTCGTCTGGAGCACGCTTGGCTCTTTCGTGACCATGCTGTTTTCTCTGCTTTTACAGGCGACGGTGATCATTACAGCCATCAATCAGATGAATGGCCGCATGATTGATT
The DNA here is from genome assembly GCA_002692725.1 of Ponticaulis sp. Taxonomy (GTDB): domain Bacteria; phylum Pseudomonadota; class Alphaproteobacteria; order Caulobacterales; family Hyphomonadaceae; genus Ponticaulis. The sequence goes on from NZLU01000046.1 coordinate 184,120, forward strand.
TCATGGCCGCCATCAATCAGGCGCTTCAGCATATCGTACCGCTGTTCATTTTGAGTATTTTGCTTGCCATCGGGTTCACCATTGGATTTGCATTACTGGTCGTGCCCGGCATTCTACTCATGCTGATCTGGGCCGTGGTTGTTCCCGCTTATGTCGCGGAAGACATTGAAATGATGTCAGCTTTTGGCCGCAGTGCGGATCTCACCAAAGGTCAGAGACTTCGAATTCTGGGCCTGGTTGTGATTGTCATGCTGATCGGTCTCGCTGTCTCATTGGTCCTTGGCCTGGTCTCGGGCGGAAGCATGATGGATCCGATGGCTCGCTACACTTTTGCTGGCGCTATTTTCTCAACCATCAGTCAGATCGTGATGAGCGTTCTGTTCACAATCGGCTCTGCTGTTTTGTATCTGAAGCTCCGCTATCTGAAAGATGGTGCGGATGTCGGATCTATTTCATCCGTTTTCGACTAAACTTTAAATCCGGACTCAATTGATTGCCTCTCCGGTCTGATCCAACTAATCAGGTGGCGTCACTTCGGAGGGGCTGAATTCTATGTCTGGCACACTGACACCAGCACTTAAAAAAATCGCTGGCGGACACTCACTTACGGCAGAAGAGCTGGAGAGCTGCTTCGATCTCCTTTTATCGGGAGACGTGCCAGTCGATCAGATCGGTGCCTTCCTTATGGGATTAGCCGTCAAAGGCGAAACGTCAGATGAATTGCTCGCGGGCGCGAAAGCAATGCGCAAACACGCTCGCAAGATTTCACTTCAGGGTGACATTCTAGACACTTGCGGGACGGGCGGCCTCCCCTGGACCAGCCTGAACACGTCTACGGCAAGCGCTATCGTCCTTGCCGCCTGCGGCGTCAAAGTCGCCAAACATGGCAACCGCTCCGTGCCGCCCAAAACAGGCTCCGCGGACGTGCTTGAGGCGCTCGGTGTCGGAATTGACATCACAGATGAGCAATTCAAGCAGTCTGTAGACCGGGCTGGCATCGGATTTCTCTTCGCCCGCAGTCATCATTCTGCCATGCGCCATGTCGCACCCGTTCGGGCTAGCCTTGGCATCAGGACGATTTTCAATTTGCTGGGGCCGCTGTCTAATCCGGCTGACGCAACGCATCAAATCCTCGGAGTTTATGATCCACACTGGCTGAAGCCCATGGCTGAAACGCTTCAACACCTCGGCGTGAAGCGCGCTTGGGTCGTCCATGGCGAGGCGGTTGAGGGTCGCGCAATCGATGAACTATCAATCGCCGGACCGACCCGAACTATTGAAGTGACACCAGATAAACTCACAGAAATGGTCATCACACCCGAAGATGCGGGCCTCCAACGCTCCTCTTTATACAAACTCTCCGGCGGAACGCCCGAGCAGAATTCAAAGGCCATACTGGACGTTTTTGAAGGAAGCTCTTCGGCGTTTACGGATGCGATTGTTCTGAATGCGGCAGCCGGGCTCTTCGTCACCGGACAGATTTCCTCTTTGCGCAATGGTGTTATTCGCGCGCAGGACGCAATCGAAAGCGGTAAAGCCCGCGAAACCCTTTCCAAACTCGCCAAAGCAACGACAGTTTAATCGACATGGCCACTGCACTCGACCGGATTATCGACTATAAAAAGACCGAAATTGCTGATCTTAAGGCGAAACGCACCCTTTCGTCGTTCAGCGATGAGATCAAGACAGCGCCGCCAACACGCGGTTTCATTGCTGCACTCGATCAAAAAGTTCGTGACGGTCAGAATGGGCTGATTTGCGAGATTAAGCGTAAAAGCCCGTCTGCGGGCGACATTCTGAAAGACGCAAATCCGATTGATATCGCACGAGAGTATGAGCGCGCGGGCGCGGCATGCTTGTCTGTTCTGACAGATACACCGAGTTTTGGCGGCACGCTGGATGATCTTCGCGCAGTTCGCGATGCTGTAAACATCCCCCTTCTGCGCAAGGACTTTATGGTCGACCCGATCCAAATCTATGAAGCCCGCGCCAATGGCGCTGATTGTATTCTGATCATTCTGTCATCGACAGATGACATTCTGGCTCAGGAACTGAAAGCTGCCTCAGATGAATGCGGGCTGGATGTCCTGGTCGAAGTGCATGACCAAATGGAATTGGATCGGGCTTTGGCGATGAACGCGCCACTTATCGGCGTGAACAATCGTAATCTGAAAGAAATGACCACGGATCTGGGCGTGTCTGAAACCCTCTCCGCCCGCATGTCTGCTCATTCAATGGTATCAGAAAGCGGCGTCAAAACTGCAGACGACATTCAGCGGCTCCAAAAATCCGGATATCGTCGGTTTCTCATAGGTGAAAGTCTTATGAAGGAAACAGATCGCGAACTTTTTGTGCGAGACCTAGTAAACACAAAGATAGATTGACCTCCTTTCCGAACGGATGTAGAACAAAACACGACTCAATAAGGATCGGTTTTGAATATGTTGACGGTTAAACAGCGCGAGCTTCTTCTATTTGTCCATAAACGAATTCAGGAAACCGGCGTTTCACCGTCTTTCGACGAGATGAAAGAAGCTCTCGACCTCGCATCTAAGTCCGGAATTCACCGACTGATTACAGCCCTGGAAGAACGTGGCTTCCTCAGACGTCTTCCCAACCGCGCGCGCGCGCTGGAAGTTGTGAAACTTCCGGATGCAGCCCTGCCCGAATCTCGCCAGCGCCCGACGGGGCCCTTCCGACCCAGCATTGTCAGTTCAGAATCGGCCCCTGCACCTGCCCACGATACGACCGTTCCATTACTCGGACGAATTGCTGCCGGCGTTCCGATCGAGGCCATCCAGCATGAAGTAGACCGGGTGGTTCCGCCATCTGACATCGTCGGACGTGATCATTTTGCGCTCGAAGTCAAAGGCGATTCCATGATCGAAGCCGGAATTCTAGATGGCGATATCATCATCTGTAATCCCGGCGAAACAGCGGTCTCAGGTGATATTGTGGTGGCTTTGATTGACGAGGAAGAAGCCACACTCAAGCGTTTCAGAAGACGCGGCGGGTCGATCGCGCTCGAAGCCGCAAATCCAAAATATGAGACCCGGATTTTCGGTCCTGACAGAGTGCGCGTTCAGGGCAAACTCGTGGCGCTCGTCAGGAAGTATGACTGACCAGAAATCGGACTTACTCTCGACAGTCCGGCCATTTTAGAGACCATGGACGGCAATTGAGATCCGGATGATACCGGATCTCAGCGTCTCTTCCACTGGCAAACACACTAAACCCTGTTTGAGATTCCATATCTGATGGGAGAATTGTGATGTTTTCCCCGTTTTGAAAGACGAGATCACCCAGCGTTGGTGAGTAAGAGACTTGCGTGTTTTTCCCGACTGCAACTGAGCAAACAGTTTCACAAGCCATATCTGGCACATCAACATATCTAAGCGGATCCAAACCTCGCACACCTGTGTCTATCTGCATCCAGTGTTTATTGCTGCGAACAAACAAATGCCCGACTCCATCATAAACCAAGAATGGGTGGGGCGTAAAAACCCAGATCAGAATGGCAATCGCAGAAATGATTGCTGCCCGAAACAGATATGATTTTCCGTGAACAATCCAGATGATCAACGCTGCGCTTGCAAGGATCGCGGAGAACAATGGTATTCGTCCCAGCGAAAAGAGTTCGGCTAAACCACGGTCATCTGCGAAAAACTCAGCCAAACCGAGAACAAGATCCAGACTCCGGGCAAGAAGTGACAGGCTGGGCCCTTCCAATCCAAAGGGGAGAAGAATTGCCGTGATTGAAGCCAGCGGGACAGATGCAATCGTGACGATCGGCATCACCACAAGATTAGCTATAAAACCAAGTGGAGCGGCTCGATCGAAATGATAAAGCGCAAAAGGAAGCGTTGCGAGCCCTGCTACCCAGCTCGTCAGAAAAATACCATAGGCGAACTCTCGGAACCGTCCGAACAACCCGGAACTGTTGAAGAATTTCTCGGATTTCAGACGATGTCGATAGGCGGCGATCAGGGCTGCCGTCGCAGCAAAGCTCATCTGAAATCCGGGTGTCGTCACTGCCCAGGGGGATAAAAGCACGACAACAAACATCGCAAATGCAAGCGCCTGAAACGACACCACAGGCCGATCCATGAGGCCGAACAGCAAGGCCACGCCAAGCATGACATAAGCGCGCTGGGTCGAAATGCTTGCCCCTGAGAAAATCAGATAGACTGTGATCGCCAGAATAGCCCCCACACCAGCCAGTTTCTGGACTGGAAAGCGCAGTGACAATGGCTCTACCAATGCAAGTAGGCGAAACAAGACAAAGAAGAAAGCTCCGGCTGCAAGGCCCATATGCAGCCCCGATATCGCCAATAAATGTGCAAGACCTGAGGCTTGGAGGTTTTCCTCATCCTTTTCGGACAGGAAACTGCGATCACCCGTCATGACAGCAGCGGCCAGCGCACTCCCCCGACTTGAGTGATTTGTCTGTGAAATCCTTTCTGCAAGTGATCTGCGCTGGGCATGAATTCGATACTCCAACCCATTCATGAAAGACGGAGCTGAAGACAGGCGCCCCGGATTACATCGACCATAGACAAAGCCTACAGCACCAAGCTTCTGAAAATATGCCTGCTGTGCAAAATTATAGTCCCCAGGCAAGATGGCAGCCGGAGGCGGTCTCAAAGATGCATAACATCTTATGAACCGACCGGGTTTCAGATCAGAATCACCCCTGACGGTGAGGCGGACTTTCTCTGGCGTGAGAGATGCAGGCATCCCGGATACGGCCTGAACATCGATTAGATAGCGGATAGAGCTGCCAGACCCTGACATCTCTTCGAGCCAGCCCTCGACCATGACACGATCTATTGGCGCCTTAACGGGTGTTGACCGAAAGGTATGAGTAATGAAAGCGCTGTAGAGAAAGCCAAATAAGACTACGCCCGCGAGAAAGATCAGAAACCCCGGCAATGGTCGTGACTTGCTCGGCAGTCGGGCGACCAGAAGCGCAGCACCCGCTAAGGCCGCAACGCAGATCGTCAACCAGGTGACCGATGGCTCTGATCGCCATGAATAGTAAACCAAAGCGCCAATTACCACGCAAATGGGGACCCACAGCATGCGTTGATAGAATTGCGCGTTGCTCTCATGGTTCAACCCGCAGAATTTTAGAAACTCTTGACGTAATGACTTTTGTTTTTGCGCGTTAAGGCTACAAGTCTGCAGGCCCTGCCGAACGAGTTCGACACGACGAAAGAGAAACTGAATGACGGTCACCACACGGTTTGCCCCCTCCCCGACAGGATTTTTACATATTGGAGGCGCAAGAACCGCATTATTCAACTGGTTATTTGCCCAACATCATGGTGGGCGCTTCTTATTGCGCATTGAAGACACGGATTTGAAGCGCTCTACTCAGGACGCGATCGACGCGATTCTGGAAGGAATGAACTGGCTGGGGCTTTCGCCGGATGAACCGCCAATCTATCAAAGCGCCCGAAAAGATCGCCATGTCGAAGTGGCGAATGCCCTGCTCGAACGCGGTCATGCCTTCAAATGCTTTATGACCTCAGAAGAACTCGCAACGCGTCGAGAAAAAGGCGAAGCACTGCGCCAGGAAGCCAAACAACTCGCCGCCGCTGGCAGTGACGCAACGGCCGTTCTTGCAGAGGCAAATGCCTTGCTGGCCGCCTTTCGGTCACCCTACCGGGATGGATTAAAACCGCCCGCTTCTGACGCGCCTTACACAGTCCGTTTGCGCGCACCGGACAGCGGTAAAATTCGATTGCCGGATGATGTTCAGGGTGATGTCGAACTCGCCTCGACTGAGATTGATGACCTCATTCTTCTGAGAGCCGATGGCACGCCAACCTATATGCTGGCCGTTGTGGTGGATGATCATGATATGGGCGTGACACAGGTGATCCGGGGAGATGACCATCTGACGAATACATTTCGTCAGTTACCAATTTTTCACGGCATGGACTGGCAGGCGCCAAGCTATGCGCACATTCCACTGATTCACGGCCCGGACGGAGCAAAGCTATCCAAGCGGCATGGTGCGCTCGGCGTCGAAGCCTATCGCAATATGGGCTATTTGCCCGAAGGCCTGAAAAATTATCTGCTTCGTCTGGGATGGAGCCATGGCGACGATGAAATCATCACCGAAGAACAAGCCATTTCCTGGTTTGATCTCGATGCGGTAAACAAAGCGCCAGCACGCATGGACTTTGAAAAATTAGCCTTTATTAATGGCGAGCATCTCAAAACAGCGGATACTTCAACAGTATCTTCTCTGGTCATCTCAGAGATTGAAAAAACGAGCCCGCTGGATGAGGTCAAGTGTAATCGCGTAACGACCGCAATGCCCGATCTTAAGGCGCGTGGTCGGACTATTCCGGAAATAGCGAACAAGTCAGAGTTCCTGATTATTGATCGACCGATTGACATTCCGGCCAAGGCCCGGAAAAAGCTGTCTAGGGAAGCATTAGAAATATTAGGGGATGTAAAGGACCACCTATCGCATGTAGATGATTGGAAAGAAGACACACTTTCTCAATTCATCTCAGACTATTGCCAGTCTCGTGATCTCGGTATGGGGAAAGTCGGGCCGCAACTCAGAACGGCACTGACAGGCGGGCGACCAGCCCCTGATCTCCATCTGATCCTGTACTGGCTTGGAAAGGACGAAAGTCTAGGTCGAATAGACGATCTCCTGACCAATACACCCATGAACGCTTGATGAGGGCATTTTGATGGAAAACAAGACCAAACCAAACGGCTCTGCCAATCTTTCAATTGGCGGAAAAACAGTTGAACTTCCTGTCTACTCAGGAACCGTTGGTCCGAATGTGATTGATGTAAAATCACTTTATGCTCAGACAGGCATGTTTACTTTGGACCCTGGCTTCACCTCGACAGCCAGTTGTGAATCTCAAATCACTTATATTGATGGCGACGAAGGCGTGCTGCTCTATCGCGGCTATCCGATCGACCAGCTCGCGGACAATTCGTCTTTCCTCGAAGTCTGCTATCTTCTGACTCACGGCGAACTCCCGTCCAGCGAAGCGCTAGCGGACTATACCTACACAATCACGCATCACACCATGCTGCACACGCAGCTTGATCGCTTCTTCGATGGCTATCGTCGCGATGCACACCCTATGGCCGTGATGGTCGGCACAGTCGGTGCCTTGTCGGCGTTTTATCACGACTCAACCGACATCAACGATCCGATACAGCGCATGATCGCAACGCATCGCCTGATTGCAAAAATGCCAACGATCGCTGCCCGGGCCCACAAATACTCGACCGGCCAGCCATTCGTGAGCCCACGCAATGATCTCAGCTATTCTGAGAACTTCCTGCGCATGTGTTTTGCGGTTCCTGCCGAAGAGTATGAAGTGAACCCTGTCCTTGCAAAAGCGATGGATAAGATCTTCATTCTTCACGCTGACCACGAACAGAACGCGTCAACCTCAACAGTCCGCCTTGCAGGTTCTTCAGGTGCAAACCCATTCGCCTGTATCGCAGCCGGCATTGCCTGCCTCTGGGGACCAAGCCATGGTGGCGCAAACGAAGCGGCGCTCAACATGCTGCGTGAAATTGGTTCGGTTGACCGCATCCCGGAATTCGTTCGCCGGGCGAAGGACAAAGACGATCCATTCCGCCTGATGGGCTTTGGACACCGCGTCTATAAGAATTACGACCCGCGTGCCAAGGTCATGCAGGAAACCTGTCACGAAGTTCTGGATGTTCTCGACAAACGTGACGAGCCATTGCTTCAGGTGGCGATGGAGCTCGAGCGGATCGCACTCGAAGACGAGTATTTCGTCTCCAAGAAGCTCTATCCGAACATCGACTTCTATTCCGGTATCACACTCAATGCGCTCGGATTCCCGACGGAAATGTACACGGTGCTTTTCGCACTGGCGCGGACAGTTGGCTGGATCGCACAATGGGAAGAAATGACGACGGACCCGACACAACGTATCGGTCGCCCGCGTCAGATCTATACCGGTGCCGCTCAGCGCGATTATGTGCCGCTCAGCCAACGCTAGTCAGCGACACAGAAACAAGAAAAAAGGCGCCCTATTCGGCGCCTTTTTTTTCTGTCAGAGATAAGATCTTGTCTGCTGCAATCTCATGAGCAGGCCGCCCGCCTAACCCCATTTTCTTTAAAGCTTCATACTGCTCTGACGTCTGTTTCTGACGTTCCTTCTTGCCATCAAGCAGCCGATCTGCTGCCCGTTTTATTCGATCTGTCGAAAACTTTGTCTGCACAAACTCGGGCGCGATCTCATTCCCCGCAGCGATGTTGAATAGAGTGATGTATCTGGATTTAAACAAGAAGAGTCTGGCGATCACCCATGTGAGCCAACCCAGCTGATATCCAACAATCATTGGGCAGCCTTGAGTCGCCAATTCGGTTGTGACTGTTCCTGAACATGCGAGCGCAACGTCACTCCCTGCCATAACATCTGCTTTTTCATTTTCATCTTCAATGAATAGCGCGCCCTGCGGCCAATCGATTTCACCTGAATGAATCCGAGCGGACATTGCATCGGAAACCAGAACGACAGAAATCAACTGATCACCCCGTTCTTTCTGAAGTTCGCGAGCAGCTTTGGCTAACACCGGAGCGACCCTCGACAGTTCGGAGTTTCGGCTACCAGGCAGGATGAGCAGGCACAATTGTGACGCGGAAATTCCGTAGCGTTTCCTGAATTTTTCACCATCACCGTTTTCGACCCGGTCCAGAGCCGGGTTGCCGATCACGGTGCAGTCGAGCCCGAAAGGCTCATAAAATGGCAGCTCGAACTCATGAATACAGAGCAGATGGTCGAAATACTTACAGAGTGTTTTGGCTCGACCCGACCGTGTCGCCCAGACTTGCGGGCCAACCAGTTTGACCAGTGAGAGATCTGGATCGGCCTTCTTTAGTCGCTCAGCGACCCGAATTGAAAACCCCCATGAATCCACCAGAACAACCGTTCGAGCCCCGGAGTTCAGAATGACCTGAGTGGCATCTTCCGCCAATCGGATCACTTTCTGATAGACTTTTAAGCCCTCAAACAGTCCCACAATTCCAAGAGGAGATACATCTACAGGCGATTCAATTCCAACTCTGGAAAGTCTCTTTCCTCCGATGGCACCAATTGAGATATCGTCTTGAAGTTCCCGCATCTTGCGAATGACAGAAACGGCAAGATCATCTCCAGACGCCTCGGCAGACAGAAAGAAGACGTCGCACGTCAAGGTAATGATCCATCTTCACAAAGGGATATGAGCGAAACACCGAGTGACTCTGCAAGCGCGACACTTTCTTCTTTTGCGACCCAAAGAGCGCCATTTTCCACACCGCATACAGCCACAAGGCCGGCCGTCGCTGCAAGCCTGATGGTAGATGGTCCGATCACGGGCAAGTCGACTCGCTGCTCCTGAATCGGTTTTGGCCTCTTTACCAGAACTCCACGGCGCTGATCCTCTGTGCCGCGAATTTCACTGGGAAGACGCGCAACGCGTTTGAGCATTTCATCGGTGCCCTCCTGTGCCTCAACGGCCAGCACCAGGCCAGAGCACACAACACACCCCTGACCGATATCCTCGCTTCCAATTACGCCCGCAATGTCGAATGCGCGTCTAACATCATCTGCCAACTCAGTGCTCGGCTCTGCATCCGTCAGTCGAACTGGCGGTAAAACCAGATCTTCCAGCAGATCCTGAACACCAATCACCCTGAAGCCTTCTTCCTCGAAAATCTCAACCATCGTCCGCAATAGGGCATCATCACCCTTTTTCGCGGCTCGGATAATCCGGGGGAGCAGACTCATCCCCTTCAGATCGGCTTTGATTTTACCGAAATCGGGTCGTTTCACATTTCCGATCAAAGTCAGAGTGTCACAGTTCTGAGCCTTGAGAGACTTCACCATCTTCCCGAGTTCGGCAATTCCGCAAATGTCGTGGGAAAAATCAGCTACCCAGGGCTGTTCAAAACCTTTGATCAGTAGAACGTGGACGTGCTCATCCACAGTTCTCCGATGATTGGCGACCACTTGGGGGAGGTCTCCTGACCCTGCAATCATTCCGAGCTTCATGGTCTACCTTTTATACGGACAAAGTTTCCGTCCGTTTCTCGGATGCTCAACAAAGTCCAGAATTTGCGTGGCATATCTGTTATCCGAGAACATCTCTCGCGCCTTCGCAACACGATCCTGAAATAGCAGTTCGTCATCGGTTGGCGCGAAGACAGCTTGAATGACTGTGCGAATATCCTTCAGATCAGACCGCTTAAATCCCCGTCTCGTCAGACCGATTGCGTTCAGCGTGTTAAACGAACAAGACGTCCCCTCTGCCACAACAAAGGGAATGACATCACCCGTGAGAATGCATCCAGCGGCGATAAAAACGTGTTCGCCAACCCAAGAATTCTGATGAACGCCGGACGCTCCGCCCATCCATACCTGGTTGGCGATCCTCGCATGTCCGCCCACCATTACATTGGCCGCAAAGACACAGTTATCACCAATCTGAGCATCATGGCCGATGTGTGCATTCACCATGATAAAACAATTCTTGCCCAATCGTGTCGGTTCAGCCTTACCAGGCGAACTGCCATTGATTGTCACATTTTCACGAATGATGGTGCCATCCCCAATGACTGTCTCGTTCGCTTCGTCTGTGGCACCAAGTATCTGAGGTCGGCCGCCCAGGATCGCACCGGGAAAAATCTCGCAGTCTTTGCCTATCTTTGTCGCCCCGGAAATCGACACATGACTTTGCAAGACGGTGTTTTCGCCAATCTGAACATTCGGACCGACGACGCAGAATGGGCCCACACTGGCGGAGCTGGCGATTTGCGCGCCGTCATGGATCACCGCTGAGGAGTGTATGTCAGCCATTTTACTTATCCGATGATCTCGTGCGCGTTTTGACGGCTTTACTCAGCCAGGCCGTTTCCTTCATCCATTGTCTGAACGGCTTGGCCGGGGAACCGCCCCAGGTCTCATTCGCTGGGATGTCACGCATAATAGCCGCATCAGCCGCCAAACGCGCGCCTTGGCCAATCCGCACATGATCGGCAATGCCAACTCGACCGCCCATCTGAACGCCGTCCTCGATCACGACGGATCCAGATAATCCCCCGAAAGCAGCGATTACACAATTGCGTCCGATCTGAACGTTATGACCGATATGGACATGATTATCGATTTGGGACCCCTCACCGATCACGGTGTCATCAAACATGCCTCGGTCCACACAGACACACGATCCCAGACTGACTTTGTCCTGAAGTATGACGCGTCCAAAGTGTGGAGCAGACAATATTCCCGTATTGGTCGGAATGAGGCCGAACCCCGTCCCCCCGATCACGGAATTGGCTTTCAGGCGAACTCCGTTTCCGATCAAAGCTGCCTCGACAACAGCGCCGGGTCCAATCTCACAATCTCGCCCGATGCGAACACCCGGCCCTATAATGGCATTGACGCCGATTCTGGAGTTTTCCCCGATTTCTGCGCCATCACAGATCACAGCGCCGTGCTGCACGACAGCCGAATCTGCCCAAACGGCAGGACCGAGATCGTTTTGTGGGACACCGATCTCCCGTCGCCCGAGAAAGTATTCAGCCGCAATCGCAAAAGATTTGCTGGGTTCGGGAACGAGAAGTCCGGCTACACCGTCAGGCAGAAGATCGGCTTCATCTTCCCGAATGAGACAGACCGCTGCATTCTTGGATATCTCCGAATCGCCCGCCTTGGAGCGCGAAAAGTAACACAAAGCGCCTGGAGAGGCTGATTTGGGCGGAGCGACTGACACAATCGCCTGATCGGGATTACCTCTCAGCTCTGCGCCCAGATAATCAGCGAGTTCTCCTGTCGTGATCTCACGGATCAGGTGATAGAATCGGAGATCATACATTTTTTGGCTCTGATAAGACCGGAATTATTGTTGAGCCTGTGGAGGTGGCAAAGTGACCCGATTAACCACGATTGTTGGTGAATCCTGATCGAGCTGAGTGATCACTTCGTCAGTAATTTCGACATCGGCGACATTTGAGAATGTCGTTGCCTTGGCCAGAATAATCTTGCCATTCCGGCGCTCCCGGACTTTTTCCACTGCCGCATCCATCTTCTCCTTGAAGGTGTAGAGGGCATTGTTTTCGGTCGCGGCCAGCTCCCGCGCACGACGGTCGGTCTTTGCAGCATTGGTTTGCAGCTTGCGTCCATAGGCCTCAAGCTGTGCGACGAGCGCCGCATCCTGGCCGATCTGCTCGCGTGTCTTGCCTTGTACCCGCGCATCGAGCGATGTTTTTTCTGTTCTCAGAGCGTCCTGCTCCGGCTTGAGTTCGCCTTGCATTGTGGCGCCGATTTGCTGGACCTTGGTGGCCATATCGATCCCGGCTTTGCTTTCTTTAATCACGCGCGCGGTATCAAGTATCAGGATATCCTGGGCAAAAGCTGCGGGCGTGACGATGGCAACAGCGCAGGCCACAACCAACTGTGCCGCGACTGACTTCAGTTTGAACATTACGAAACCTCTTCGGTCGAACATTAGAATTGAGTTGATGTACTGAACCGGAATGTTTCTGTCCGGTCATACTCTTCCTTTGCAAGAATCTGGGAGAAATCGAACCGGATCGGTCCGAACGGAGAATCCCAGAACACACTAAGCCCCGCAGCCGCTCTCAACGATGTTTCATCCTCTGTCAGAAGAACCTGACGACTGATAATGTTTCCGTCGTCATCTGTCACATCGAAATACTGTGTCGGAGTTTTATCTCGCTCGTCCAGCAAGCCAACTGTACCGAATTCAGTGAACAGGGACGTCTTGATCCCATATTCGTCCGGAAGGAAGTTCGGAACAGCGAGTTCGAAAGTTCCGATAGCATAGAGTTTGCCACCAAGTGAGCTCTGATTGCTCGCCCGGCGAACGTCTGTGATGTTTCCGTCCAGATCAATATCCATCAGAACATCTCGTGGACCGAGACCCGCCACGTCGAAACCACGGAAACTGTTACCACCTTTAAAGAAGCGGTTGTTGATTCGAAGGTCATCGTCGTTGAACGCACTGACATAACCGCCGGAGAATTGCAGCGACGCAATAATGTCCCTCCAGATGCCTCGATATACGGTTCCGACGGCTTCTGTTTTCAGATAGAAGACATCGCCTCCCAAACCTGCAACTTCCTGGCTGAACCCTAACTCAAAACCACGTGTTGGGCGAATTGGGTCGTTACGGCGATCCCAGGACAAACTATACCCGACGATGGATGCAAGGTCCTTGCGCTCCTGTCGACAGAGCGAGGTTCGGTCGAGGTTCATTATGTCACATTGATCCACAATGGCACCGCCCGCAGGTACGTTGGCAGGGATCGGATCAACGGATCTGACAAAGAATGGGAAACTCTCATCCCGCACAATCCGACCATTGCCGTCAATCACAACGTCCCGGTCGCGGATCTGTACGTCATCCTGACGCAAGGTGTACCGGAGGCTGAGACTTGAGCGCTCAGTCAGTGGGAAGCCGAGGCGGCCGCTACCACCAATGGTTTGCGTCTCATAATCGGCGATGTCGAGAAAGTCCGTTCGTGTGGAGAAAAGGTCCACACCCGCAATCAACTCACGGTCCAGGAAGCGTGGCTCAGTGAATCTGAGGTCGATCGTTTGTTGGCGCGAACTCGTCTGAATACGCCCCCGAACGAACTGACCGCGACCACGATAATTTCGCTCTGTGAGGTTCAGATCGAGCAGGAAAGAGTCGACCGACGAGAAACCCGCCGCAAACGACACTTCACCCGTTGGCTGTTCCGAAACGATCACATCGACTTCTGTTCTGTCAGCCAGGCTGCCAGGCTTTTCCTCGATCTCGACTTCCTCAAAGAAGCCCAGCCGACGAATACGGTTACGCGACTGATCGAGAAGCACTCGGTTAAAGGCGTCGCCTTCCGAAATTCGCAATTCTCGCCGGATAACCCGGTCCAGCGTACGCGTATTCCCAACAATATTGATCCGCTCAATATAGACGCGAGGGCCTTCATCCATAGAGAATGTCAGATTGACGGTGCGTGTCTCCGGGTCGCGCTCAATACGCGGGCGTACATCCACAAAGGCGTACCCTGCCACACCCGCGGCAAAGGTCAGGGCGTCGACGCTATTCTCAATGAGATCACCGCGGAATTGCTCGCCTTCACGGATGGGAAGAAGTGCTTTGAGGCCCTCAGCATTCAGTTTATCGAGCGCGGTCTCGACCTTCACTTCACCAAAATTGTATCTCTCACCCTCATCGACTGTGAAGGTGATGTAGAAGTCTTCCTGATCCGGCGTCAGCTCTGCAACGGCAGACACGACGCGAAAATCTGCATACCCCTGATTGGCATAGAACTGACGAAGTTGCTCGCGGTCATATTCCAGACGGTCCGGGTCATAATTGTCGTTCGAGCTGAAGAACCGCCAGAAACGGGACTGTTTGGTAACAATCTCACTTCTCAACCGGTTGTCAGAATACTCTTCATTACCGATAAAGTTGATCGAGCGAACGCCCGTAACCGGCCCCTCGGAAATCTCAAAAATAAGGTCGACACGGTTCTGGTTGAGCGGCTTGTAGTTTGGCGTCACATTGACCGCAAATCGACCGGCGCGGCGATAGACTTCCAGAATCCGCTGAACGTCCGCCTGCACGCGAGCTGCCGTGAACACACCCCGAGGCTCGGCCTGGATTTCTTCGCGGATTTTCTCGTCATCAATCGCGCGGTTCCCTTCGAAAAGAACCTGGTTGATGATCGGGTTTTCCACGACCTGAACAATCAGATCATTTTCATTTCGAGCCAGAACGACGTCTGCAAACAAACCTGTTGCAAACAGTGTTTTCAGAGACAGATCGATACGTGACTGATCGAATGGCTGTCCCGGCTCAAGCAGAAGATATGATTCAATTGTGCGCGCTTCGATCCGCTCATTGCCCTGAACAACAATTCGACGGATCGGGTCAGTCTGAGATTGCTGCGCATGCGCTTCCCCACCCAGGGGACCGCCTGCAAGCGATGCACCTGTAATGATGGAGGATAACGCAACAGCGCTGGCCAAAACTGATCGCATAACTCGCCCGTCCTACTCTCTTACGCATTCCCCGAAGGGCTAAGAACTACAATCCGCGGAAAAGCTCAAGCAACCCTGCCTCTTCAAAATCACCAAGCGTGATGAAGATGGCCAACGCCGCCAGAACCAAAAGGGTCGCGAATTTGGTTTTTAGCAGTAGCTCCTCTGAAAGACCTTTCCCAGTTAAGGCTTCGTAAGTGTTGAACACCACTAACCCACCATCGAGAATTGGCAACGGAAGAAGATTGAAAAACCCGATCGCGACTGAAATGAATGCTATGAATTGCACCATCGTGACGGTCAACGCATAAATTCGCCGTCCGAGACTCACGTCATCCTGTTGCATTGTCGCTTTGGTTATATTTCCAGTTACACTGGCAATCCCAACCGGCCCTGACAATTGTTGAAGCGATTCCTTGCCGACAATAATCCGGCCCATCATCTCCAAAGATGACCCGATCGTAGAAAAGGTTTCAGAGACCCCAAAACCAACTGCCTCAACGGGATTGAGCTTGTTCTGATCGACCGTCACGGGTTGGAGCTGTACGCCAATCATACCCGTTCGCTCTTTGATGTTCAGCCCGTTTGTTCGCGTAACCCGTCGAGGTGTGACTGGAACCAGCACCTCTGCGCCGTCGCGTTGCATGAGCAGATCGACCTCGTCATTTGAAGACATTTTGATTTCTTCGAGAATAACCGACATTTGGTCCGCATTGCGCCCGTTCACCTGCAGAAAGATATCATCGACCTGAAGCCCGGCTTCCTCAGCTGCGGAGCCTTCTTCAATGCCGGCAATACTGATTTTCTGAATCGGATTGCCAAGAAACACTGCAATGAACGCAAATACGATGATTGCCGTGATGAAATTTGCAAATGGGCCCGCCAGGGCGACAATAATGCGCGCGCCGGGGCTTAATTCCGTAAAGGCGCGCCCAACTGGCATTTCGCTTTCATCGAGTTGCGAAAGCTCTGAGGCGTGTTCTTTAGGGTGACCTTCATTTTCTATAACGCCACCTTCATTTACGAAGCTGACAAACCCACCCAGCGGCAACCAGTTCAAACGCCAACGGGTATTGTTCTTGTCCCGGGTCTCAAAAATGGAATTTCCAAACCCGACAGAAAATGATTCGACCGCAGCGCCAAAATAGCGCCCTGCCCAATAATGCCCAAGCTCATGGATCACAATCACAATCGAGATCACGAGCACGAAAGGGATAACGAAATATAATGTTTCAGCTATGAGCGACATTCAGAGTATTTCCGGTTTCTTGTCTGATTTGACCTGCAACCCAGGACCGCACCGTCTCGGTCACATACATCACATCGTCCACAGAACGTATTTGATGTGGCATTTCATTGTTCCGTCTGTCCAGTGCTTGTGACAGGCAGTCACTGACAAGTCTTGAAATATCGAGAAATCCGCACTGTTTCTGCAAAAACGCCAGGCCAGCCGCTTCATTCGCCGCATTGAAGACAGATGTCCCGAGCATGCCGGCATCTGCGGCATCCCGGGAAATTCTGATCGCCGGAAAACGCGCCTCATCCAGCGCTTCAAAATCAAGCTTCGATATTTCAATCAGATTCAGTCGCTTTACATCCGTCGGATACCGGCCCGGCTCAGATAAGGCATAGGCGATCGGCGTTCTCATATCAGGTGTGCCCATCTGGGCCAGACAGGAACCATCAATGTATGAGACCAGCGAGTGGATAATCGATTGCGGATGAACCACAACATTGATCTTAGACTGAGGAAGATCAAACAGATACACGGCCTCGATCAGCTCGAGGCCCTTATTCATCATGGTCGCGCTGTCGAGTGAATTCTTCGCGCCCATGGCCCAATTTGGATGCGCCAGGGCTTCAGCAGGCGTCGCACGCGCCATTGCCTCAATCGGCGCGGTCCGGAACGGCCCCCCGGATGCGGTGAGCGTGACACTTTCAATGGCATTGGATCGATCCAGACATTGAAGAATGGCGTTATGCTCTGAATCAACGGGAATGATGGCCGAGCCCGAACGCTGAGCAATCGCCTTCAACAGCGGTCCCGCACACACCATCGCTTCCTTGTTTGCGAGCAGAATGTCGTGCCCCGCCTCTGCCGCTGCCATAGTCGGCAGAAGACCACCTGTTCCGGAGATCGCGGCCATAACCTTATCGATGGGGCGCGACATGGCCTCAAGGATAGCTGTCTCACCGACAGCGCACTCGATCTTGGTGTCAGCGAGCCGCCCCCTGAGTTCATCGAGGCAGCTTTCATTCTGAAGTACAACGAGATTCGGCTGGAACTTTCTCGCTTGCTCCACAATCAGATCGACGTTCTGACCAGCAATAAGCGCATCAATCTCTATTCGGTCTGATCCAATTGAGTTGATGTGATCAATCACGTCTAACGTCGACACACCAATGGACCCTGTCGACCCTAATATACTCAGCTTCATTACGCCCCCATTCCCAGATAAAGTACCGGGAAACGAGGGCTAAAATAAAGAATAAGTCCCAAAATAATCAAAACAGAACTGAAGGAATCAAGGCGATCGAGCACGCCGCCATGACCGGGAATGATGCTGCCTGAGTCTTTTACACCAAACCGGCGCTTCCAAAGAGATTGAGTGAGATCCCCTGCCTGACCCACAATACTGACCGCCGCCATGAACAGGACCCAGTTCAGAATTGGCCCTCCAACAAGGCCAGCCACGAAAGCACCGACAAGCGCCGTACAAATCATGGCGCCGGCGGCCCCAGACCAGGTTTTGTTTGGGCTGCCGCGTGGGGATAATTGCGGCCCTCCAAAGCCGCGACCAGCAAAATAGGCAGCAATGTCAGTGACCCAGACGCCGGTCATGACGATAAATGTCAAAATCAGCCGGTCGGCACTAGTTCCTCGCAACAGGATCAGACTCGAAACCGCCACCGAAATCGCCAGCATGCCACCAAGCAACCAGGCAAGTTTTGGCGTCTTCGTTACCAGCAAGCAAACCGCAGCGACTGCGAGACATCCCGCAAATATCAGACCTGCTAATTGATCCTGCCAAGTTAGAGCAAATATCCCGACACCCATCAGTCCAGCCAGAATAACACTGACAGCATTGAACTTCTGCTTGGTCGTGACGGTGAAGAACTCGCTCCACATCACCGCGCCACAAACGAGTCCCGCGAGTAGCAAAACCGCTCCTCCGGCCCAGACAACCCCCAACCCTGCCGGGATCATCACAAGTGCAGAGATCACCCGCAAACTAAGCTGGTCAGGCGCGCCTTTAATGCCCACCATCATGAGGATGTCTCGTCAACGGACAGCCCGCCATAGCGGCGATCTCTGTCGCGATAGCTCTGAATTGCCGACTCCAGATGCCCTTCACTGAAATCTGGCCAGAGCACATCCATAAAGACCAGTTCTGTATAGGCGATCTGCCAAAGCAGGAAATTACTGATACGATACTCACCCGACGTCCGGATCAGTAATTCCGGATCCGGAATACCCTGGCCCCAAAGACTGCCCGCAAACAGGTCTTCTGTAATGTCATCCGATGTGATTTCACCGGCTTCAACCTGGCGGGCGAGGCCTTTGCACGCCGAGACGATTTCTTCCCGAGCGCCGTAATTGAAGGCAATGTTGAGGGTAAATCTTGAATTTCCCGACGTTTCAGACACTGCGAGGTCGAGCAGTTTCAGAATATCGTCCGGAAGTCCTTTGCGTTTCCCCAGAATCTGGACCCGCACACCATCGGCTTTCAGGCGCGCCAGATCCTGCTTCACATAGAGCCGCAACAACCCGAACAGCGCACTCACTTCGGATGCGGGCCGCTTCCAATTCTCTGATGAAAATGAGAAAACTGTCAGATACTGAAGGCCAATATCGCGACACGCTTCGACAACACGACGCAAGGCTTCTACCCCGCGCTCATGCCCAATCTGACGCGGCAGCCCCCGTTGTTTTGCCCAACGACCATTGCCATCCATAATAATGGCAATGTGGGACAGATCCGCTGAGGCCTCATCTGGCATCGCAGGTTTTCATGCAGCTAAACCTGCATGATCTCCTCTTCTTTCGCCTTCAAAGCGTCATCAATCTTCTTGATAAACTCATCTGTCAGCTTCTGAACGTCTTCAGACAGAATCTTCTGGTCATCTTCGCTGATGTCACCACTCTTCTGAAGCTTCTTGAGCGAATCCATCCCGTCGCGCCGAACATTGCGGACACTGATGCGAGCCTGTTCCGCATATTTGCCAGCAAACTTTGCCAGCTCTGCACGACGCTCTTCATTCAGAGGCGGGATTGGAATTCGAAGGTTTGTGCCGTCAACAACCGGATTGAGGCCTAGACCCGAATCCCGGATGGCTTTGTCCGCTGCGCCGACATTGGCTTTGTCCCAGATATTTACCGCGAGCATACGCGCATCCGGAACCGAGACAGACCCGATCTGATTGAGCGGGGTCTTCGTGCCATAAGCCATGACCGTGACAGAATCGAGCAGGTTTGCAGACGCACGACCGGTTCTCAGGCCGCTAAACTCGGTCGAAAGCGCTTCCAGAGACTTCTGCATACGCTGTTTGAGTTCTTTTTCATCAAAGTCAGTTTCGTCCGACATTTGTAGTTATCCTTGGGAATTCGAAATGACCGTACACACTCCCTGTCCGGTCAGCACGTTATGTAAAGCGCCGTCTTCGTGCAAATTGAAAACAACGATCGGAATATCGCTGTCACGTAGCAGACTAACGGCAGACGCGTCCATAACACGAAGGTCACGTGCGAGAACATCCTGATAGGTCAGCTCATCATAGCGCTCAGCATCAGGATTGGTTTTCGGGTCTGCCGAGTAAACGCCGTCGACCTGAGTGCCCTTCAGCATGGCGTCACAGCCCATCTCGGCCGCACGAAGCGCGGCACCTGTATCGGTTGTGAAATACGGGTTACCCGTACCGGCCGCAAAAATCACAATCCGGCCTTTCTCCATATGGCGAATGGCCTTGCGGCGAATGAACGGTTCACACACCGTATGCATAGGGATCGCTGACTGCACGCGGGTTGGGACGCCGATTTTCTCAAGCGCGGACTGCATGGCCAGGGCGTTCATCACAGTTGCCAGCATGCCCATATGGTCAGCCTGCGCCCGTTCCATGCCTTGCGCAGCACCGGCCAGACCGCGGAAGATATTTCCACCGCCAATCACGAGGCAGATTTCGGCGCCAGCTTTGACAGATTTTGAGATGCCATGTGCGAGTTTAGCGCAGGTCTCCATGTCGATACCAAAGCCCGACGGTCCCATGAGCGCTTCGCCCGAGAGTTTCAGGAGAACTCTGTGAAACCGAAATCCTGATCGAGAGGGGTCTTCTGTCTCGTTCATGAACTTCAGCTCCTAAAAATTGCGCCGAACCCGGTTTGCCGGATTCGGCGCGATCAATCCAGTCGAAGATCAGCCTTTCGTTGCAGCAGCCACTTCTGCTGCGAAATCTGACTCTTCTTTTTCAATACCTTCACCGAGTGTCATACGGCGGAACCCAACCAGTTCGGCCTTCTGAGACTCGAGGAATTTGGAGACCGTTTCATCCGGGTTCATGACAAATGGCTGCTCGAGCAGAACAACTTCTTTGTAGAATTTGTTGATCCGGCCTTCGATCATTTTTTCAATGACATTGTCAGGCTTGCCAGACTCTTTCGCCTGCTCGGTCAGAACCTGACGCTCACGCTCGACGAGATCCTGATCAAGCTCTGCAACTGTTGCCGCGGCCGGGCTGGTCGCTGCAATGTGCATCGCAACTTTACGGCCCGCATCAGCCATGGTCGCTGCGTCGGCGTCACCCTTCAGGGCAACCAGAACACCGATACGACCCAGACCATCAGCAGCAGCGCCGTGGATATAGCTGGTGACAACGCCTTCAGGCGAGTCGAGCTTCTCGACGCGACGCAGGGTGAGGTTTTCACCAATTGTCGCAATCAGACGTGTGATCTGATCAGAAATCTTGCCGTCACCTTCGGTCGCAGCTGTATCGAGCAGCGCTTCTTTGGTGCCGTCTGTGGCCAAAGCCGCCTTTGCGAAGCTGAACAGAGCAGACTGGAAGCCCTCGTTACGGGCAACGAAGTCAGTTTCAGCATTCAGCTCGACCAGCACGCCGGTCTTCTGGTCGCCAGCAACTTCAGCGGCAACCAGACCGTCCGCCGCAACGCGGTCAGCTTTTTTCGCAGCTTTGGAAAGACCTTTGGCCCGCAGCCAGTCAATCGCGGCTTCCATGTCGCCGTCGGTTTCGACCAATGCCTTCTTGGCATCCATCATACCCGCGCCAGATTTCTCACGGAGTTCTTTTACGAGTCCTGCCGTAATTTGCGCCATGTCAAATGACCCTTTTAATTTAGATGTTGTTACGCTTCAGATTGTTCTTTGGCGTCTTCTTTAACCTCTTCAGATGACACTTCTTCGTCAGTGGCTTCTGATTCTGCTGCTGTCAGGTCAGCGAGCGCCGCATCCGTGACATCTTCTGCTTCACCAAGGTCGATACCGAGGCCAGCTGTCGATTCAGCCAGACCGTCGAGAACAGCGTCTGCGATCAGGTTCGCATAGAGCGAAATCGCGCGAGCCGCGTCATCATTTCCCGGGAATGGGAAGTCGACATCGTCCGGATCGCAGTTTGAATCGACAACCGCAACAACCGGAATACCAAGCTTCTTGGCTTCTTTGATGGCGATTTGCTCTTTATTCGTGTCGATCACAACCATCAGGTCAGGCAGATCGCCCATATCCTGAATACCGCCAAGCGTTTTTTCGAGCTTTTCGCGCTCACGCTCACGATTGAGAAGCTCTTTCTTGGTGAGACCAGTTGCTGCAGCGTCCTGGCCCTGAAGCTCTGTGAGCTCTTTCAGGCGCTTGATCGAGTGCGCAACGGTCTGCCAGTTGGTCAGCGTGCCGCCGAGCCAGCGATGGTTCATGTAATACTGCGCGCAACGACCAGCCGCCTCAGCGATTGGTTCAGCTGCCTGGCGCTTCGTGCCCACGAAAAGCACGCGGCCGCCCTTAGCAACGGTATCACGCACTTTCACCAGAGCCTGGTGAAGCAGCGGAACAGTTTGCGACAGATCAATAATGTGAATGTGTGACCGCTCGCCATAAATGAATTTCTTCATTTTAGGGTTCCAGCGGTGGGTCTGGTGACCAAAGTGAACGCCAGCTTCAAGAAGCTGAGCCATTGTGAACTCAGGCAGTGCCATTAGATTTTCTCCAATCCGGTTAGCCGCCGCAGACAGAACCAGGCCCGAAAGCCCGGCACCGGACGCCCCGAAGAGCCGCCTGCGTGTCGGAATAGGCGTGGCTTATACATAGTTTAGGCGATCTGGCAACAGAGGAGTGAGGAAGAGTCCGGCCAGAAGCCATGCAACGACAATTGGGAGAGAGGATATTGGTCGCCACCTCCATCCTCTGGCACACCCATCGAGCCCCGAAAAAGCCCACAAAAATGAAACTAAGCCGCCAGCTCCCGTACCTGCCTTACACCCGGCGCTGACTTGAGCGCCTGTGCGGCTGCCGTGCCGACGGCATATTTGCCAGGGAGGCTGACGAGTGCCGTTCGACCTTCGATCGGAACTTCCAGCTGGATCAGGCCGCGCTCATGGGTTGGCAAATTCTCAAGGTGTTTGGATACCGCCAGCAAAGGCTCAAAAGACGTCCCCGGGTCGAGGCTGACAATCAGGCCCTTCGGGGCCCCGAGGGCGGCGCGGTCCAAAGGGACGACACCATCCACCGAGAGCCGGATTTCATCATCGCGCATACGACACCGGATCCGCGCGACGACTGAACATCCTGGCTCAATCAGTTCCCGTATCTCCATCAGCGTTTCGGGCGGCACCATGGCTTCAAACTCGCCGGTCGGGTCAGAGAGCGTCACATAGGCAAACTTGCCGCCAGACTGCGCCGGGCGTTCAGACTTCGCACGGACGATGCCCATCATTTCCATCGTCGCTTTGTCTCGCGCGACGGCCTGAATATCCATGGCGAAAGTGATCCGGTCCCGCGCGCCAGCCAATAGCAAGCCATCAAGCGGGTGGCCGCTCAGATAAAAGCCAATGGCTTTGAACTCCTGATCCAGAAGTTCCGTCTGGCTCCAGTTTTGCGCTTTTGGCAGGGGCGCACGTGTCTGAGTTTTGTCATCGCCGAACAGGGAGTTCTGATTGGCCGCCCGATCATCCGCCGCTGCCGCTGCCGTCGCGACCAGCACATTTACGGCGGCGAGCGCCCGTGCCCGGTTCGGCTCCAGTTTGTCAAACGCCCCTGCCCGCGCGAGCGATTCGAGGCATTTCCGGTTCACAAGACGCGGGTCGACCCGCTCTGCCAGATCATGGAGACTCTCAAACGGACGTTCTTTCCGGATCTCGCAGACATGCTTCATGGCCTCCGACCCCACGCCCTTAATGGCACCAAGCGCATAGATAATCGCGCCGTTTCGGACATCAAAGTCGGCATCGCTTTCGTTGATATCCGGTGCCTTTACCTCAATTCCGAGTCGTTTGGCTTCCTGGAAGAAGGCCGCGAGTTTATCCGTGTTGTGAATATCGAGGCTCATGGAGGCGGCCAGGAATTCAATCGGGTGGTTCGCCTTCAGATACCCGGTCTGATAGGAAATCGCCGCATAGGCCGCTGCGTGAGATTTGTTGAAACCGTAACCGGCGAACTTTTCCATCACGTCGAAGATATGGCTGGCCTGTTTCTCCGGAACGTCCTTTTCAGCGGCACCCTCGATGAAGCGCTTCCGCTGCTTCACCATTTCCTCGACCTTTTTCTTACCCATGGCGCGGCGGAGCATGTCGGCTTCACCGAGCGAGTAGCCAGCCAGCTCCTGCGCCATCCGCATGACCTGTTCCTGATAAACCGGAACGCCATAGGTTTCTTCGAGGATCGGCTTCAGAAGCGGGTGATAATAATTGGCCTCAACCCGGCCAAATTTCACGTCGACGAATTGCGGGATGTTATCCATCGGCCCGGGACGATAGAGCGAGATGATCGCGATCACATCCTCCATAGAGCCCGGCTGCACCTTTTTCAGAGTGTCCCGCATGCCCTGCCCCTCGAGCTGGAACACGCCGAGCGTGTCGCCATCCGACATCAGCTCATAGGTTTTGGCGTCATCATAGGTCCGCCAGGTTTTTGGCATGCTCTCATGAGTCTGGGTCAGGAAGTTTAGAGCCCGTTGGACCACGGTGAGTGTTTTCAGACCGAGAAAGTCGAACTTCACCAGGCCCGCAAGTTCGGCCCATTTCATATTGAACTGCGTGGCTGGCAAATCAGAGCGCGGGTCGCGATAAAGCGGTGTCAACTCCACAAGCGGCCGGTCACCAATCACGACACCCGCCGCGTGTGTTCCGGCGTTCCGGTAGAGTCCCTCAAGTGCCAGCGCCGTATCGAGCATTTCGCCGACCAATGGATCGCGATCTTTCTCCTCATCGAATTTTGGCTCGTCGAGGATCGCATCTTTCAACTTGGGCGGCTTGGCCGGGTTAAACGGAATGAGTTTGGACAGCCGGTCGACCTGTCCATAGGGCATTTGCATCACCCGGCCGACATCGCGGACGACAGCTTTTGCCTGAAGCGTGCCAAATGTAATGATGGAGGAAACGTTCGCTTCGCCATATTTATCGCGCACATAGCGGATCACTTCACCACGTCGCTCCTGACAGAAGTCGACGTCGAAGTCCGGCATGGATATCCGCTCCGGGTTCAGAAAGCGCTCGAACAGCAATCCGAACCGAAGCGGATCAAGATCTGTAATCAGAAGGACCCAGGCGACAAGCGAGCCCGCACCAGATCCCCGCCCCGGCCCAACCGGGATATCCTGTTCTTTCGCCCATTTGATAAAGTCTGAGACGATCAGAAAGTAGCCGGGAAACCCCATATTCTCGATGACCGACAGCTCGTAGTCGAGCCGCTCCTGATAGACTTCCCGAGAGCCATAAAGCTTTTCCGCTTCATCGAGACGGTTCTGAAGTCCCTCATTCGCCTGAGCCTTCAGTTCTTCAATTTCGGTCCGCCCTTCCACACCATCAAAGCGCGGCAGGATCGGATCCCGCATGACTGGACGTACCGCGCATCGCTGGGCAATCTCGACGGTATTTTCAATGGCCTCCGGCAGATCGGCGAACAGCTCAATCATTTCGGCGGGCGACTTCAGATAGTGCTCCGGCGTGATCCGATAACGTTCGGTCTGGCCGACATAAGCCCCATTACGGATGCACATGAGGGCATCATGAGCGGCATGGTCACTTTTCTCGAGGAAACGCGCATCCTGCGTGGCAACAAGCGGCAAACCCAGATCATAGGCGGCCTCAATCAGATAGGGTTCCGATTGGATTTCCTCAGCCTCATCATGGCGCTGAATTTCAACATAGCACCTGTCTGGATAGGCATCAGACAAATGCTTCAGCGCTGCTTTCACCTGCTCGGGCTTTCCGCGACAAGCCGCCTGTCCGGCCGCGCCCCAGGCCCCGCCCGAGAGCACAATAAGACCGTCCGTATCTTCATAAATGTGGCGCTCCGCCAGAACCGGCACGCCATCCTCGCTATCAAGATAGGCAAAAGACGACAGCGCCATGAGCCGCTGATAGCCAACATCGTTCTGCGCATAGACCGAGAGCCGATAGCTTTCGACGTCATGCCCTTCCGGCATCACATCAAACACACAGCCAACAATGGGCTGCACCCCTTTTGAGACCATGGCCTCGGCGATCTCAAGCGATCCGAACAGATTATTGTGATCGGTGACAGATAAGGCAGGAACGCCATTGTCTTCGACCCATTTCGAAAGCTTTGATGTTGTCAGCATGCTTTCAAGCAATGAGAACGCTGACCGAACGCCGAGGTGGACGAAAGAACAAGGCTTTAGGGGTTCGGTCATTGGCGTGCTCCTGTCAGGAACACAGCATGAACGAGGCTATAGCAGAATTGAAGACTCATCAGGGTTAAAATCTGTGAGTTGTCCGTTCTCAAGTGTAACGACCCGATCCATGTATTGGGTGAGCGCCAGATTGTGGGTTGCGATCAACATGGAAAGGCCTTCGGTGCGGCCGACTTCAATCAGCTGAGCAAACACGGCTTCGGTCGTTTTCGTATCAAGGTTCCCGGTCGGCTCATCCGCAATAAGAACAGACGGACGGTTTGCCAGTGCCCGCGCGATGGCGACTCGTTGTTGTTCTCCGCCCGACATTTCCATCGGCTGGTGGGTATGACGGTGAGCAAGCTCCATACGGTCGAGCAGGTCTCGCGCACGTTCACGCGCCTCTTTCTTCGGGACGCCGGACAGAAACAGAGGCGTTGCGACGTTATCGATCGCGTTGAACTCTGGCAGCAAATGGTGAAACTGATAGACAAAGCCCAACCGGGTTCGTCGAAGCAGCGTTCGCTGCCGATCAGACAATTTCAGACAGTCCTCTCCATCGAGAAGGACATCACCCGAATCAGGCTTTTCCAGCAATCCGGCGGTATGAAGCAGTGTAGATTTGCCGGAACCCGACGGACCAACCAGCCCGACAAGCTGGCCTCGATCGAGGGATAGATCGACCCCTTTCAGGACCTCGACCTCATTATCGCCACGACGATAGGTCCTCACAACGGATTTCAGTTCGAGAACGGATGTCATTTGGTCACTCCGATCTCAGAGCTTCGACCGGATCGAGCCGAGTCGCATTCCAGGCCGGCAAAAGCGCGACAATGACTGAAATCACAAAGGCATAAGCGCCAGCAAAAGCGACCTCACTCCAATCGATTAGCGCCGGAAGATAAGGTAATCCATAAACTTCCGGATTGAACACTGATCCGCCCGAAATAGCATTCAGGAAGTCCTGAATGGGACGAATATAAACGCAGAACGCAATACCCAAAACCATACCAATGGCCAGTCCAGAAATGCCGAGCAATGCGCCAATCATCAGAAACACACGTAAAACCGTGCTGCGACTGGCCCCCATAGTACGCAGAATCGCGATGTCTCTCGACTTGTTCTTCACCAGCATGACGATACCAGTAATGATGTTGAGCGCTGTGATGGTGATGAGGATCGCAAAGATCATCCTCATCATACTCTTCTCGACCTCGAGCGCGCCAACCAGACCGCTATACCGTTCTTTCCAGGTTCGCATTAGCAAACCCTGCGGAATGTCAGACGCCTTTAGCCGCTCCATCACGGCTTCAACATTCTGAGGATTATCTAGTTTAAGCTCAACAAGCGGGTATTTGCCTTTCGAATTGAAAAAGACCTGCGCCTGCTCCAGAGGCATGATCACCAGCACCTCATCGAGTGGATTGGCATTCCCTGCAAACACCTGAAACAAACCCTGCACGTGATAAACTTTGCGTCGTGGGATCATCCCGCCAACCGTGGAGGTCGTCTGAGGCGCAATCAGTGTCAGTTCATCACCTGCCCGAATATAGAGTTCACGCGCCAACCTTTCAGAGACGAAGATCCCGTTGCCGCCCAACCGACCCTCACCAAAGGCTTCAGTGGTCCCGGAATAGATCGGCTCCTGAAGAAACGGCAGGCTCAGAGCGTCATCAACTGACATCCCTCTGACGAACACACCACTGGATGTGACGTCGGAAACGCCCAGCGCTGCATTTTGCACAATCGGCATTGCGGAAACGACATCAGAACGGGTTTCGAGGCGATAGATGAGTTGATCAACTTCTGACGAAGAATACTGGCCCGTCACCACTTCGACATGGCCCGCATTTCCCAGAACCCGCGTAATCAGTTCGGTCCGGAACCCATTCATGATCGACATGATGATGATGAGTGCTGCAACTGCCAGAGCAATACCAACCAGCGACAGAATGGAGACAATCGTCACACCACCATGTTCGCGCTTTGCCCGGAGGTATCGAAACGCAAGAGATCGCTCATATGCCCCGAAGGCCCGATCTTTTAAGACGGCTGCGGGAATTTCTGTCACGACGCGCCTGTCAGTTTGGCGATGGCGTCGTCGAGCGATAGTTCTTCAGACTCACCCGTCGCGCGGTATTTAAGCTCTACAACACCTCGCTCGAGTCCTTTCGGACCAATCGCGATGACATGTGGCACACCGATCAGTTCGAGCGTTGAAAACTTCACACCCGGGCTTGCGTCACGATCATCATAGAGAACATCGAATCCAGCAGACTGAAGCTTTTCGTAGGCCTCAGAACCAGCATTCTGGATAGCCTCGTCCCTGGCCTTAATCGTCGCGATTGCCACATCAAATGGCGCCACTGACTTGGGCCAGACAATGCCCTTATCGTCATGGCAGGCCTCAATGATCCCACCAACGAGTCGCGACACACCAATACCGTATGATCCCATCTGAACCGGAACGCTTTTGCCTTCAGCGTTCATGATCTCGGCCTTCATCGCCTTGGAGTATTTTTCACCGAAATAGAAGATATGGCCAACTTCGATACCTCGTGCTGACACGCGGTTATCTTCATCGACGGCCGCGAATTCGGCCTCGTCGTGCATTTCTTCGGTGGCAGCATAGTATTGTGTGCGTTTGCTGATTTCCGGCTCAAGATCTCCGTCAAAGTCCAGATCCAGACCCGGAGCCGGCAAATCCAGAAGGCGCTTATCACAGAAGACTTCACTCTCACCGGTGTCGGCAAGGATTATGAATTCATGGCTGAGATCGCCGCCAATCGGCCCGGTATCAGCTTTCATCGGAATGGCCGTCAGACCAAGCCTGTCAAACGTATTCAGATAAGCACAGAACATTTTCTGATAGGACCGACGCGCACTTTCCGCGTCAACATCGAATGAATACGCATCCTTCATCAGGAATTCACGTCCGCGCATCACCCCAAACCGCGGACGAATCTCGTCACGGAACTTCCACTGAATATGATAGAGATTGAGCGGCAATTGTTTATAACTGCGCACATAAGCGCGAAACGCGTCAGTGATCATCTCTTCATTGGTTGGGCCGTAGAGCATGTCCCGTTCATGACGGTCGACGATTCGCAACATCTCCTTGCCGTAATCATCATAGCGACCGCTTTCCTGCCAAAGCTCAGCGGGTTGAATTGTCGGCATGAGCATTTCAACCGCACCCGCCCGGTCCATTTCTTCACGTACAATCGCCTCGATCTTGCGTAGCACCTTCAGACCAAGCGGCAGCCAAGTGTAGATCCCGGCACCATTCTGACGGATCATCCCCGCTCTCAGCATGAGCTGATGGGATACAATGGTCGCTTCAGAGGGCGTTTCTTTCAGAACGGGAAGAAAATAGGTCGAAAGCTTCATGGAACTCTTCGCAGATTAAAGACAGACCTTGCTCTAACGCTCAGCAGAGGCCGGAGCAATTCAAATGTCACCATTGAATTTGAGGCGGCTGGATAATTCCGGAAATGGCGATGACATAACCGACCAGAGTGACAGCAGCCGCGCCACACGTCGTCCAGATCATTTTCTTCTTCAGACCGGTTTCCTGTGGGGCACCAGGGTCAGTGCCGTCCAATGGTGTGTAGTCTTCGTGCTGGCCTCGAACACCAACTGGCAACAGAGCCAGCAGGATCAGCCACCAGGCTATTATGAAAACGACGCCCGCAGTGAACCAATTCATGAGTGTTTCGGTGTTTCCATGAGTTCAATCAGAACGCCATTGGAATTCTTCGGGTGTACAAAAATAATCAGCGTTCCGTGCGCGCCAATACGCGGCTCATTCAACACGGTAGCACCTTTGGCCTCCATCTCAGCTTTCGCCGCATGGATATCCTCAACCTCAAAACAGACATGATGTTGTCCGCCTTTCGGGTTTTTCGCGAGGAAATTCTTGATCGGAGAATTCTCACCCAGCGGTTCGATCAGTTCGATCTGGCTGTTTGGCAAATTGACGAAACAGAACCGAACGCCTTGCTCCATCATTTCTCCAGCTTCGGTGATGTCCGTCGCGCCATAAAGATCGCGATAAACCTGAGCGGCTTCTTCGATAGACGGAACAGCGATTCCAACATGATTTAGCGGGCCAATCATCGGGCTTTCTCCAATCAAAACTCTTCAGCTTCTATTCGCGCAGAACCGCCACATCAATCAATGGCCGTTTGCCAAGTTCTTTCTCACCGACTTTGCGAAGCACGCGAATGAGGGTTCTTTCAACAGCCTCATCATCGAGCTTGACCTTGCGCTTCATCTCATCGATTGCGGTTTCGGCAGCCTCTTCGAACGCATCAATGGTTTCGTCCAGAGCGCGTCCATCGGGTTCAGAATAGCCGCGTACATTCACGATCGGCCCATCAACAACATCTCCATCATCATCAAAACAGACAGAGACAAAAACATGGCCAGCATAGGCGAGCTTGCGGCGTTCCTGCAGACCCTGCGCATGCTCGGGTATCAAGCGATTGCCATCAAGTAGAAGACGTCCGGTCGGCACCTCATCCACGCAGGTTGGATTGCCAGGCGCGAGCCGGATGACGTCACCATTTCGCGGCGTGACGGCCAGAGGGACTTGAAGAGACTTCGCGAAATCGGCGTGCTCAAGGATGTGACGACGTTCGCCATGCACGGGCACGGAAATTTTTGGTCGCACCCATTGATACATTCGACGTAGTTCATCCCGGCAGGGGTGACCTGACACATGAATTGGCCGCATGCGATCGGTGATCAGTTTCACGCCGCGCTCAGCCAGTGCGTTCTGAAGGTCAAAAATGCCTCGCTCATTTCCTGGAATGACACGGGATGAAAAAATGACGGTATCGCCCTCTCTCATCGTGACATTGGGATGATCACCGCGAGCAATCCTGGACAGCGCGGCCCGTGGTTCGCCCTGTGATCCTGTGCAAAGATAGAGGACATTTTCCGGTGGAAGGAAGCCGGCATCTTTCTCGTCTACGAACTCAGCGCAATCGGCCAACATGCCAACCGCTTTCGCCGCAGACGTGATCCGATGCATGGAACGCCCGACAAGGCAAACATGACGATCATTCGCTTCAGCTGCCCGCACGACACTCTCAACCCGTGCGACATTAGAGGCAAAGGCCGTAACAGCCACGCGGCCAGTTTGTTCGCCGATCAGTTTGATCAGCTCATCGCGGCAGCCTTGTTCCGATCCGGCCTCGCCTTCTTCAAACACATTGGTTGAATCACAAACCATGGCCAGGACGCCATCATCGCCCATGGCTTCGAGTGGCTTTGAATCGAAGGGATCGCCGATCTGCGGTGCCGGATCAATCTTCCAATCACCTGTATGAAGCACGACGCCAAGCGGTGTGCGGATCGCAAGTCCATTAGGCTCAGGGATGGAGTGCGTGAGCGTCACGTACTCGACTTCAAACGGACCAGCATCAACTTTACCGCCAAGCGGAACGACATTCAGCTCCGCAAGGTCGCCAATACCTGCATCATTGAGTTTGCTGCGAATAAGCTCGGCCGTGAAAGGCGTCGCATACAGCGGCTTGCGGAAGCGTTTCCACAAATGACCGACCGCACCAATATGGTCTTCATGCGCATGGGTCAGAATAACGGCTTCAATATTCTCGCGCTCATCTTCCAGGAAGGATGGGTCCGGACAGATCACATCAATGCCCGGTGTCCGCTCATCTCCGAAAGACACACCCATATCCACAATGATCCAGCGCCGGTTATTCGGCGGACCATAGGCATAGGCATTCAGGTTCATACCAATTTCGTTACAGCCACCAAGTGGCAGGAATAATAACTCGTTCTTATCGCTCATATTTCAGCGTTACTTGTTTCGGCGATAAATTTCGAGAAGACCGCGAATAGTAACATCGGGATCATACACATCGATTTCTTCGCTTTCGCCTTCAAAAAGTGAGGCGATTCCGCCCGTTCCGATCACGGTCATGGGTTCTCCATACTCTTTCCTGATGCGGCGGCAGAGTCCATCGATCAAATCCAGATAGGCGAGAAAAATTCCAGACTGCATGGCCGAAACCGTATCCTGTCCGATCACCTGGGGTGGTCGCTGAATCGCAATTCTCGGCAGACTTGCCGCTGCGTCGTGCAGCGCACGCATGGATAAATTGATGCCCGGCGAAATAATGCCGCCCTCAAAACCGCCATCCGCGCCGATCACATCAAAAGTCGTTGCAGTTCCGCTATCCACAACGATGAGCGCCCCAGCATGTGCGACATGGGCCCCCACAGTGTTCACCAAACGGTCAGCACCAACCTGTTCCGGACGGGAAATCCTGACTGGCGCGCCGATTTTAACTTCGGGGTCACCGATAAACATCGGTTCGACATCCAGATAACGTCGCGCGAGATTTCGAAAGTTGAATTTCGCCTGCGGGACGACCGACGAAATGATGCAGGAATCAATACTGCCGAAGGCGATCCCCTCCATCCGGCAGAGATGGCTGAGCCAGACAACATAATCATCGGCGGTCTTGGTCGAATCCGTGGCGCTGCGCCATTGCGCAACCCATTCCGTGCCATCGTGAAGACCAAACACAGCGTTGGTGTTACCCACATCAATTGCCAGAAGCATCCGCATGACTTTCTGTTATAGGTTTCAGATCTCCTGCAGATACCGTCAGAAGCTCCTGTTCACTTGTTCTTAAAATCAATTGGCCGTATTCGTCGAGCCCATTGAATTGTCCAGTTACGGACTTTCCACCAATCTGCGCCCGATAACTTTGTCCGTGCTGATCTGTTGCAGACATCCAGTCCCGCAATATGGTTTCCCGTCCCGCTTTCAAATGCTGCGTCAGACGAACGCGGACGAAATGATCCAGTTTTGTCAGGCAGTCTTCCGGCGAGACACTCAATTCCGGGCACAATTTCATAAGGCTCGTTGTGGCATAATCCGGAAGGTCGGGCGCGTATTGGAGATTGACGCCAATGCCAATGGACAACCAATGCTGCCCGTTTGTCTGTCCGGCCTCCATCAGGATTCCACAAATCTTCGCGCCATCCACTCGAACGTCATTCGGCCATTTCAGACCTGGAACGACCTTACCCTGGCTAAGTTCGACCAGAGTATCTCTGACCGCCAGACCTACGGTGAGTGAAAGACACGACGCCTCGCGATCAAATGAACTCAGAGGAAGAAGGAGGGTCGTCGAGAGATTACCGGCCGGCGATTGCCAAGGCCGGCCTAAACGGCCGCGCCCAGCTGTCTGCCGCCTCGCTGCTAGCCAAATTGGCCCCCGTTCCCCTTGCGAAGATCGGCGCGAGGCCTCGACACTAGTTGAATCGATCTCATCCCACCAGATGACTGGCCAGGGCGATTGGAGGAGCTGAGCCTCAATCATACAGGGCTAACCAAACGTGAAATTGCCGCCTGCCAAAGCCATCATCCAACCGATAAACACGACAAAGACCGGGAATACCAGCAATGTCGCTGTCGTAACGGTGAGCGCAACCGTTCCGGACATTTCCTGAAACGCAGGCTGTTTCTCGCCGCCCCAGATCAACATGATAATGCGGAGATAATAACCTAGCGAAATCACGGATGCGATGATGCCGATAATGACGATGGGCCAGAGCCCGGCTTCAATACCGGCCTGGAACACCACAAGCTTTCCGAAGAAGCCACCAAGCGGCGGAATACCAGCAACCGAGAAGACAAGCGCCGTCATACAGACCGCCAGCCATGGCATGCTGGTCGAAAGACCAGACAGCTCATTGATATCTTCCACCATGCCGCCGCGGCGACGCATAGAGAGGATCACGCCAAAAATACCAAGTTGCGATAGCGCATAAATGACCATGTAGACGAGCAGCGCGGCGCCGCCTGCTTCCGGGCCAGAGGCCAGTGCGATCAGCGCATAGCCCATATTGCCGATCGAAGAATAGGCGAATAGACGCTTGATGTTGGTCTGACGAAGCGCGCCAACCGCACCGATGATCATGGACGCACCGGAAATGATTACAATCACATCCTGCCATTGATCAATCGCGTTTCCAAACGCCTCGAACATGACGCTACCAAAGACGATCATAGCTGCGAGCTTCGGTGCGGATGCAAAGAATGCGACCACTGGCGTCGGTGCGCCCTCATATACATCGGGCGTCCAGACGTGAAGCGGTGCAGCAGACACTTTGAAGGCCAGACCGGTGATCATCAGGACGAGACCAAACAGAATGCCCATGTTGAAGTCTGCAGCTGCAATCTGGTCGAAATTGGTCGCGCCTGTGAAGCCGTAAACCAGAGAGGCACCATAGAGGATAATGCCAGAAGCCAGCGATCCAAGAACGAAATACTTAAGACCAGCCTCCGACGAGCGCTGACTGTCGCGGTTGAATGCGGCCAGAACGTAAGATGACAAACCAAGCGTCTCAATGCCGAGATAAAGCGTCATCAGATCATTCGCAGACAGCGCAATTCCCATCCCCAGAGACGCAAAGATCACCAATAGCGCATATTCAAACCGGATCAGTTTCTCACGAACAAGATAGTTCTCGGCCAGAATGAGCGACACTGCGGCACAGAGATAACACACAGCCTTAGCAAGGTTGGTATATCGATCCGTCTCCCAAAGT
The DNA here is from genome assembly GCA_002692725.1 of Ponticaulis sp. GTDB lineage: Bacteria > Pseudomonadota > Alphaproteobacteria > Caulobacterales > Hyphomonadaceae > Ponticaulis. The sequence continues at coordinate 218,622 of NZLU01000046.1, forward strand.
CCGCCAAAGGCCGTACCGCCGTCAATCAAGAACAAAGACAAGCCGCTGGCAATCAGCAGCACAACTGCCGCGAATGTCAGCGATACGGCGGCGAATTTCTCTTTCAGAGCCGCGCCGATCAGCACCGCCACAAGACCGACAAATGCCAGGAAGAGCTCAGGAGACGCCGCGTTGATGATAGAGTTCCAGTCCATGATGACTTATCCGCCGTACGCGCTGAAAAGGGTGAGGATTGGTTGGACGCTGGCTTCCGCCATGTCGAAGATTGGCTGAGGGTAAACCCCAAGCACCACAGTCGCCACAACCAGTGGAGCGAAAATGATCATCTCTGTTTTGGTCAGATCAGTAATGCTTTCGAGTTTTTCGTTCGTCATGACGCCGAATACGGTCCGACGATAAAGCGTCAGCATGTAAACCGCAGAGAAAATCACACCAAGCGCTGCACCGGCCGCCGCCCAGCTTGCCGCCTGGAAGCTACCCACCATGGTGAGAATCTCGCCGACAAACCCGCTCGTACCCGGAAGGCCGACATTCGCCATGGTGAACAGCATGAAGACAGCCGCATAAATCGGCATCCGGTTCACAAGTCCGCCATAGAACGCAATGTCACGCGTATGCATACGGTCGTAAATGACGCCAACGATAAGGAAAAGCGCGCCAGAAATGAACCCGTGAGAGATCATCTGGAAAATTGCGCCCTGGATACCGGTATCGGTAAAGGAGAAGATACCGAGTGTGACGAAGCCCATATGGGCGACGGATGAATACGCAATCAGCTTCTTCATGTCAGTCTGGCGGAAGGCCACGAGCGACGCATAGACAATCGCAATTACGCTGAGCGCGAATACGAAAGGCTGGAAATAGAGGCTGGCTTCAGGGAACATTGGCAGAGAGAAACGAAGAAAACCGTAGCCGCCCATCTTCAGGAGAACGCCTGCCAGAATAACCGAGCCTGCTGTCGGTGCCTGAACGTGCGCATCCGGAAGCCAGGTGTGCACCGGCCACATTGGCAGCTTCACAGCAAAGGAGGCGAAGAAGGCCAGCCACAACAGATGTTGTACTCCGAATTTCCCCTCATCCGTCGCAAAGATCTGCGGAATAACGGCTTGAAGTTCCACAATGTCGGCGGTTCCGGCCTGCAGATACATGGCGATGATGGCCGCCAGCATGAACAGAGATCCGAGTAGCGTGTAGAGGAAGAATTTGAAGCTCGCATAGACCCGCTCAGCGCCCCCCCAAATTCCGATGATAATAAACATCGGAATGAGGCCGCCTTCGAAGAAGACGTAGAACAGCATCAGGTCGAGCGCGCAGAACACGCCAAGCATCAGCGTTTCGAGGAACAGGAATGCGACGACATACTCTGTCACACGGTGTTTGATGCTTCCCCAGCTTGCCAGGAAACACAGCGGCGTCAGGAATGTTGTCAGCAGGACGAGCAGAAGCGACAGACCGTCGACACCCACTTTATAGCGAATACCGCCCAGCATGTTTCCGTCGGTATCAGCTGTGCCGCCAAACCAGTAATAGTCCTCGACGAGCTGATACTGGTTCGCAGAATCATGTGCGAAATACGCCAGAGCGATCAACGACAGCAAGAACGTCGCGACGCTGACCACGATACCGATCAGAAACGCGATCCGCGCCTCATGATCCGCACTGTCACCTTCCTGAATAGCGACCTTGCGCACGATCAGCAGCAGGATCGCACAGACAGCCGGCATGGCTATGATGAAGGAAAGGAGCGCAAACCCGCCCATTAATTCGCTCCCGACATATTAATCAGCACGACCGCACCAAAGACAGCAGCAGCACCGAGAATTACAAACGCATAGTGGTAGAGATAACCCGTATGCATGGCTGACAGTCGTGCCGCACTCCAGCGCGCGAGCCCCGACAATCCGTCCGGACCAAGACCGTCAATGATCTTCTTATCACCGACCTTCCAGAAGAAGTCGCCCAGAACCTTGGTGCCGCGGACAAATGTCGCCTGATAGAGTTCGTCGAAATACCATTTATTCGCAAAAAGGGCGTGCAGTGGTCCGCCAGACTCTGCAATCCGCTTACCGACACCCCGATTGAAGAAATAGGTAAAGGTCGCGAACAGGAAGCCGATAATCGTCACGATGAGCGGCGCATAGAAGACCCAGCCCGGGTTAATCCCGCCATGGTGCACATCATATTTATCCTTCAGAACTGTATTCTCATAGGCGGCATAAATAGCGCCATCCCAGAATTCTTTCTGATGATGTCCGACAAAAGCGTCATAGAAGGCAAAACCAGCGCAGACAGCTCCGATACTCAAGGCAATGAGTGGGATCAGCATGACCCATGGTGATTCATGTGGTTTGCCGCCATGCCCGTGATGATCATCATGAGCGTGTGCATCATCGTCGTGTTCGTCCGCGTGGTCGTCATGACCGCCCTCATACATCGGACCATGGAAGGTCATATAGATGAGGCGCCAGGAATAGAAGCTGGTCAAAAGGGCTGCGATGATCCCGAACCAGAAGGCCAGCTGCGCAAAGCTTACGCCCTTAATGCCTGCCGCAAACGCAGTTTCGATGATTGCATCTTTTGAGAAGAAGCCTGCAAACCCGAATTGCGTGTGCGGGATACCAAGACCGATAATCGCAATCGTTCCGATCAGCATAGCTGCGTATGTGATCTTCATATACGGCGCGACACCGCCCATTTTCCGCATATCCTGCTCATGGTGCATACCGTGGATGACCGAGCCCGCACCAAGGAAGAGCAGCGCTTTGAAGAAGGCGTGCGTGAAGAGGTGGAACATGGCCGCCTGATAAGCGCCGATCCCCGCTGCGAAGAACATATAGCCAAGCTGCGAACAGGTTGAGTAGGCGATCACACGCTTGATGTCGTTCTGAGCCAACCCCACCGTCGCAGCATAAAGCGCTGTCACAGCACCGATCAGAGCGATCATGCCAGAGGCGACAGGCGCATACTGATAAATCGGTGACAGAAGGCAGACGAGGTAGACACCCGCGGTCACCATGGTCGCCGCGTGGATGAGTGCGGAAACCGGCGTTGGGCCTTCCATCGCGTCAGGAAGCCAGACATGCAGGAAGAACTGCGCCGACTTACCCATGGCACCGATGAAGAGCAGAACACCAATCAGCTCAATCGCGTAAAACCGAATTCCAAGAAACTCGATAACGGCATCGCGCGGTGTCGCGTCGTCAGCAAACTGCATGATCGGTTGCAATTGGTCGAATGAGTTCTCTTTAACGGCGCTCAGGACATCATTCAGCTCAATCGAGCCGAACACAAAAAACACTGCCATAATGCCAAGCGCGAGGCCAAAGTCGCCAACCCGGTTGGTGACGAAGGCTTTGATCGACGCGCTGTTCGCACTGTCCTTGTGGAACCAGAAACCGATGAGCAGATATGACGCCAGACCCACGCCCTCCCAGCCGAAGAAAATCTGAAGCAGATTGTCGCCGGTCACCAGCATCAGCATGGCAAAGGTGAAGAGTGACAGATAGGAGAAGAAGCGCGCCTTGTGCGGATCCTCCGACATATACCCCCATGAATAGAGGTGAACCAAGCCGGAAACGCTGGTGATCACAGCCATCATGACAATTGACATGGCGTCGACACGAATGGACCAATTGGCTTTGAACTGGCCAACTTCGATCCAGGGTTCCAGCAATGGGATGATATGCGCATGGCCGCTGCCATGGTGATCGCCAAAAGTGTAGCTGAACAGCTGATACAGAGACAGAATACCGGCTGTCAGGACCGTTCCGGTCGTGATCGCCATGGCAATCCGGTCGCCGATAAAGCGCTGGAACACACCGGCGATCAGCGCCACGATACCGGGCGCGAGCACGATGAAGACAATGAGGGGCTCAGGCAAAGTCATAACTCGGATCAGCCTCTCATGAGATTGACGTCTTCAACGGCGATGTCGCCGCGATTACGGAAGTAAACAACGAGAATAGCGAGGCCGACGGCGGCTTCAGCCGCGGCAACCGTCAGAACCAGCATGGCAAAAACCTGACCGATGATATTGCCGTTAAAGGCAGAAAACGCGACCAGATTGATATTCACCGAAAGAAGCATCAGCTCGATCGCCATGAGAATGACGATGATGTTTTTCCGGTTCACAAAGATACCGAAGACACCAATCGTGAACAGTGCGGCAGAGAGCGACAGATAATGTGCGAGTGTGAGTTCCATATCAGATCCCCTGCCCTGGACGAACGTCTTTGAGCTCAACGCCTTCTTCACGCTTCCGGCCCGTCTGCTTCGAAACATCCTGGCGCTTCACACCCGGACGATGACGCAGTGTGAGAACAATGGCACCGATCATCGCGATCAAAAGAATGATGCCTGAGACCTGGAACAGGAGGAGGTACTGTGTGTACATCACCTGCCCGATGGCTTCGACATTGCTCGCCGCGCCCGGTTTCGGATCAAAATTCTCTGACCGCTCAAGCCCCATTGCACCAGCAACAAGAGCAATCTCGGCAAAGAACACAAAAGCAACGATGGCACCGAATGGTGCGTAGTCGAGGAATTGCTTCTTGAGTTCAACAAAGTCGACTTCCAGCATCATGACGACGAACAGGAAGAGGACCGCAACCGCGCCGACATAGACCACGACGAGAAGCATTGCGAGGAATTCGGCTCCGATCAGAATGAGCAGACCGGCCGAGGTGAAAAACGCCAGAATGAGGAACAGCACGGAATGCACCGGGTTCCGCGCCATGATCACACACAGCGCGGACAGCAGCACAACAGCTGACAAAGCGTAGAATGCTATAGCTTCCAAATCAGCCCCCTAGCTGAAACTTACTCGTTCAAACACAAACCCGAATCCGTTTTGACCTGCTGTCTGCCACTAGCGATAGGGCGCATCAAGCTCTAGATTGCGGGCAATTTCACGCTCCCAACGGTCTCCGTTGGCGAGCAGGCGATCCTTATCGTAAAACAGTTCTTCACGGGTCTCCGTGGCGAACTCGAAATTTGGTCCTTCGACGATGGCATCCACCGGGCAGGCTTCCTGACAGAAGCCGCAATAGATACACTTGGTCATGTCGATATCGTAGCGCGTGGTCCGACGTGAACCATCTTCACGTGGCTCTGCTTCAATTGTGATGGCCTGAGCCGGACAGATCGCTTCGCAGAGCTTACAGGCAATGCAGCGCTCTTCGCCATTGGCATAACGCCGAAGCGCATGCTCACCACGGAAACGCGGGCTGAGCGGATTTTTCTCAAACGGATAATTCACGGTCGCCTTGCGACGGAAAATATATCGCATACCGAGCGCCATCGCGCCGACGAAATCGAGAAGGAAGGCTCCACGAACTGCTTGTGCCAGACGAGACATGTGCGTGCTCCCTTACCCTGCCAGCGCGTGGCCGTAAGCCACATAGCTAGCGATGATGACAACTGCGACCAGCGAGGTCGGCAGGAAAATCTTCCAACCCAGTCGCATGAGCTGGTCATACCGGTAGCGGGGCACCAGCGCACGAACGAATGCGAAGAGGAAGAAGACGAAAATGATTTTACCGGCAAACCAGAGCGCGCCAATCAGGCTCTCTATGGTTCCGGGTTCGAAAATGCCCAGATCACCGAATGGCGAGTCCCAGCCCCCAAGGAAGAGGATAGCGGTCATGGCGCACATCAGGGTGATGGCAATCTGCTCGCCAAGATACATCAGCAGGAATGGCGTACCGGAATACTCAACCTGATACCCCGCAACGAGCTCTGATTCTGCTTCCGGAAGGTCGAACGGTGGACGGTTCGTCTCTGCAAGTGCCGAGATAAAGAAAATAACCATCATCGGAAACATGATGATGATGGTTGGCAGCTTAAAGGCGTACCAGTTCCAGAACCCACCGGTTTGCTTCTCTACGATGGTCGTCAGATTCATGCTTCCGGCGAGCAGGATGACGGTCACCAGTACGAAACCGATGGAAACTTCATAAGACACCATTTGCGCCGCCGAACGCAGACCGCCGAGGAACGGATATTTCGAGTTCGACGCCCAACCCGCCATGATCACGCCGTAAACACCCAGCGATGACATGGCTAGAAGATAGAGAATGCCAACATTGAGATCAGAGATCACCCAACCTGGCGCAATCGGTACCACGGCCCAACAGATCAGCGACAGAACTGTCGACAGGATCGGCGCGATGAAGAATACCGTTTTGTTCGCGCCGGCAGGAACGATGATTTCCTTCAGCACGAATTTTCCGAAGTCAGCAAAAGACTGCAGCAGCCCCCACGGGCCAACAACGTTGGGCCCCTTCCGCAGCATTGTGCCGGCGAGGACTTTACGGTCGAAATACAACAGGAACGCAATGGACAGCAGAAGCACCACTGTCACAGCCAAAATCTGTCCCAGCGAAAGCAGGATCAGGAAGATCGGATTATCGGTCCAGGCAAGAAACTGATTCATGGCGCATCCCTACTCCGCTGCGACGGAGACTTCCAGAGTTTGTTTTTGCAGCGAACATTCCGCCATGGTGAGTGACGCTCTCGCAATCGGGTTGGTGAGATAGAAATCACCGATCGGGCAGAACAGTGCTTCATCAGAAAGCGGCTCAGACGCGACTGGCAACGCCGCTTTCAATGCGGACGCCCCGGCCTGACCTGGCGCGAAGCTCAAACCGGCAAACACCGGAAGCTCTTCACGGAGCTGAGCTCTCAACTGATCGAGACTGTCATAAGGCAATTGCTTACCGACCATCGGCGACAGAGCGCGGAAAATCGACCATTCAGGTTTCGCGTCGCCTTTGGGCTGAACCGCAACTGTGGTCATCTGAACACGACCTTCCGTATTCACATAGGTTCCGCTTTGCTCGGTGTATGCAGGCGCCGGGAGAATGAGGTCAGCGCGCGCCGCCCCGGCATCGCCATGGCTTCCGATATAGATGACAAAGGCATTGCCAAGCTGGTCCATCGGAATCTCATCGACGCCGAGAAGAACAACCGTCTCGAAGCCTTCCGATTTTGACCCAAGTATATCAGCCGCTGAAGAGCCGCCTTCCTGTGGCAGGAAGCCGAGATCCAGGGCGCCAACTCGCGACGCAGCAGAGTGAAGCACACCAAAGCCAGCCCAATCTTCTTCTCCAGAGACGATCGCGCCGCACTCGAGCGCCAGATCATGAGCCGCTTTCAAAGTCGCGTAGCCTGAAGCCCCGCGCGTGGCGTCCTCACCCACGACAATCATTGGGCGGTTTGCATTCTTCAGAACGTCACTAAACTCACCCAGATCTTTCAGGCCGTCAGGTGAAGACGAGATATGGGTGTAATCAAAGGTCAGATCCGCAGCTTCGCCGATCGCGCCAACTTTGAGATCATTCCAGAGCCACGCTTTGCGGATCCGCGCATTCCAGACTGCGGCTTCCAGTCTTGGATTAGTGCCGATCAATAGAAGCGCATCGGCATCCTCCACACCCATCAGAGTCGGATTGAGGATATAGCTTTCACGCGGAAGTTTATCACCTGATGGTGCCACGCCGAGAGACTGACCTGAGAGACGACAATCGAGCGAGGAAACGCCCAGTGACGTCAGGAGGTCTTTGGCCGCTTTCATGCCCTCAACATTGGCAAGATCACCGGCCAAGGCTGCTATCTTCGAGGCATCGCCTTTGAGTTTTTCCGCGGCAACAGTCAGCGCTTCATTCCATCCTGCGGGGCGAAGCTTACCATTCTCGCGGATGAAAGGCCGATCAAGACGCTGTCGAGACAATCCATCCCAAACGAAACGGGATTTGTCTGACAGCCATTCCTCGTTCACTTCCTCAGAGAGGCGCGGCAGAATCCGCATTACGCCAGCACCCTTCGCATCAATGCGAATTGCGGACCCCATTGCATCCATCACGTCGATCGATTCGGTTTTGCGCAGCTCCCATGGGCGCGCATTGAAAGCGTAAGGTTTCGATGTGAGTGCCCCCACCGGGCATAGGTCGATCACGTTACCCGAGAGCTCAGAAGACAGAGACTTTTCGAGATAGGTCGTGATTTCAGCATCTTCACCACGGCTGATCATGCCGATCTCTTCGACGCCGGCCACTTCTGCTGCAAAACGCACACACCGCGTACACTGAATGCAACGGGTCATGATCGTTTTAACGAGCGGGCCCATATTCTTGTCTTCAACAGCGCGCTTGTTCAGCTCATAGCGAGAGCCCGACCGACCATAAGCCACGGCCTGGTCCTGAAGATCGCATTCGCCGCCCTGGTCGCAGATCGGACAATCCAGCGGGTGATTGATGAGCAAAAACTCCATCACACCGTTACGGGCTTTCTCGACGTAATCGCCGACCGTCTTGATGTTTGGCGGCGTGCCATCAGGGTTCATCCGCATATCACCAACCGTCTGCGCACAGGAGGCGATTGGTTTAGGTGCGCCCACCCACTGCACGAGACACATCCGGCAGTTTCCCGCAACAGACAGCCGCTCATGGAAGCAGAAACGCGGAATCTCGGCACCCGCCTCTTCACAGGCCTGGAGCAGTGTATAATGGCGTGGGACTTCAATATCCTTGCCGTCGACATTCAGCTTAAATGTATCGGACATCAGGCAAATACCTCCTCAGGCGAGGCGTCTTTAGGTTCATCAGATTTGGCCTGCCACATGGCGAGAGCAATAGAAATTACCGGCACAACAAAAACCGGCATGAAACTCAGAATTACGGCAGACTGGGGCTGTCTCGAATAGACCATGGCATGGACGAATGCCGCCATCACACCAATTGCAACGCCCCAAAGGGCTTTCGACCAGAAAAACGCGATCAGAGCAGAAATTGCCGCCACAGCCAGAAACCAGGCCTGTCCGGTATACTCAAACGGCGCTTCCAGCATGGACGAGTTCATGTCCCGAAACGCAAGTTCAGTCATGACGCAGGCCGTCGCTGAAAGCGCGAGACAAAGCGCGCTCCATATTCCGATCAATAACTGGCGAATGACGTTGATCAAATCGTCTACTCCGCAGCCACTGTCGCGCCCTGAACGAGCGGCTTGCCGATACGATAGTTCGAAATGCGTTCCTCGATTTCGTGACGGAAATGGCGGATGAGCCCCTGTACCGGCCAGGCAGCAGCGTCACCAAGGGCGCAGATGGTGTGACCTTCCACTTGTCCTGCAACATCGAGCAGCATATCGATTTCGCGGTGTTCAGCCTCACCTTTCGCCATGCGCTCGAGCACACGCCACATCCAGCCGGTGCCTTCACGACAAGGCGTGCACTGACCACAGCTTTCGTGACGATAGAAATAACTGATGCGGGCGATCGCTTTCACGACGTCAGTGGAATTATCCATGACAATCATGCCCGCTGTACCGAGGCCTGATTTCACATCGCGCAGCGCATCGAAATCCATCAGCATGTCTTCGCAGATGTCGCGCGGCAGAAGAGATACGGACGATCCGCCGGGAATCACGGCCTTGAGGTTTTCCCAACCACCCCGGACACCGCCAGCATGCTCTTCAAGAAGCTGACGCATCGGAATCGACATGGCTTCTTCAACATTGCACGGCTTGTTCACATGGCCGGAAATACAGAACACTTTCGTGCCCTTGTTATTCTCACGGCCAAATTGCGAAAACCACTCCGCACCGCGACGGATAATCGTCGGCGCAACGGCGATGGATTCAACGTTGTTGACGGTTGTCGGGCAGCCATAAAGGCCGGCGTTGGCCGGAAATGGCGGCTTCAGACGCGGCTGACCTTTCTTGCCCTCAAGACTTTCAAGCAGCGCGGTTTCTTCGCCACAGATATAAGCGCCGGCGCCATGGTGGATATAAACGTCAAAATCCCAGCCATGGATGTTGTTTTCGCCGATCAGTTTGGCTTCATAAGCCTCTTTGACAGCCGCTTCGAGGCGTTCGCGCTCATAGATATACTCACCCCGAAGGTAGATATAGCATTTGTGCGCCCGCATTGCATAAGACGCGACCATGCACCCTTCGATCAGGAGATGAGGGTCATGCCGCATGATATCGCGATCTTTACATGTGCCCGGCTCAGATTCATCGGCATTCACGACGAGATAATGTGGTCGGTCGCGAACTTCCTTAGGCATAAACGTCCATTTGAGGCCTGTCGGAAAGCCTGCGCCGCCACGACCGCGCAATCCGCTTGCCTTCACCTGATCGCAAATCCATTCCGGGCCGCACTCAAGCATGTCACGCGTCAGATGCCATGCACCGCGCTTTTTGGCTGCTTCCAATGACCAGTCTTCACGTCCGTAAAGATTGGTGAAAATCCGATCCTTGTCTTCAAGCACCGCTTTTCTCCCGAGATTTAAGTATCAGCTTCAGAACTAACGGAAGCGAAAAGCCCAGACCGGCCACAACACCGATCGCAAGCCAGATGATATTCCCTGTCGTCATGAACATCGCCACGCCGGCAAGAATGCAGATGGCCTCCAGCACGAACATGATGACAAGATGCTTGATCTGGTCCGGCGACAATTGAACCTTGCTCATGATTTCGCTTTCCCCGCCAGCTCAATAGCTTGCGGTATCCAGCGCTCACGTTCGACACGACCTTTGAAACTCAGATAATCGTCAATCCAGGCGATTTCCTTTTCGCCCCAGGTCGCAATCTGATGAAAATGGAAAATGCCTAGAGAATTGAGCTTACCGGCAAGAACCGGCCCGATTCCACTAATGGATTCCAGATGATCCGGCTCGCCCTTCTCCGGCTCAGAAAGCGCCTCAGGTCGTTGACGGCTTTCATTGTCCTCAGGGAGTGGCTTGCCTTCTTCGACAGCAGCGTCCGCAGCTTTCGCTTCGGCTTTCACGCTTTTCGCCTTCACGACCTTCGGATTGACGTCACCCAGGGACTTAAGTTGGGTTTCCGGTTTTTCGTCAGGCAGGTTTGGAAGTGCAGATATGCCTTTCGGAACCGACCCGTCAAACAAAGCCGGATCCTTGAGCGTCATCGCTTCGCCCTGTGGCGCAGATGTCTGACGATCAACGAATGTCCCCGGCTCAACTGCGACGCCATTCTCAAGCTTGTCGAGAATTTCTGCTAATGAGTCAGTCGTCAGATCTTCATAATAATAATCATTGATCTGAACCATTGGCGCATTTGCACAGGCACCAAGGCACTCCACCTCTTCCCATGAAAGACGACCGCTTTCATTCACCTGGAATGGCTTGCCGATCTTGCTGCGACACACGTCTTTGAGATCATTCGCGCCGCGCAGCATACAAGGTGTCGTTCCGCACAGTTGAACATGACTTTTGCCAACGGGCTTCAGCCGGAACATGGTGTAGAAGGTCGCGACCTCATAGACCCGAATGTATGGCATTTCGAGGCGTTCAGCGACTTCACGCATAGCGGGCTCAGACAACCAGCCGCCATTATCCTTCTGCGCCAGCCACAAAAGCGGAATCACAGCTGAGCGCTTTTTCGTCTCAGGATATTTACCAAGCCAGAAGCTGATTTTGTCTTCAGTTTCGTTCAGAAACTCAAACGTATCGCCACCGGCCTCAAGGTCAAAACGTCGGACTGCCATTAGCGGTCAATCTCCCCGAACACAATGTCGAGCGAACCCAGAATCGCCGAAACGTCGGCGAGCATGTGCCCCTTGCACAGATAATCCATGGCGTGAAGGTGCGGGAATCCCGGAGCACGAATTTTCAAGCGATAAGGACGGTTCGTGCCGTCCGCGACCATATAGACGCCGAATTCGCCTTTGGGCGCTTCGATCGCGGTATAGGTCTCACCCTCGGGCACTTTGAAGCCCTCAGTATAGAGTTTGAAGTGATGGATCAGCGCTTCCATGGACCGCTTCATTTCCCCGCGACGGGGTGGAGACACTTTCGTGCTTTCAGCAAGAACGGGGCCCGGCTCCATCAGCTCGATGCATTGCCGCATGATCTTCACGGACTCTTTCATCTCCTCCATGCGGCAGAGATAACGGTCATAGCAATCGCCATTCTTGCCGACAGGAATTTTGAATTCGAGCTCGTTATAGCATTCATAAGGCTGCGCGCGTCTCAGATCCCAGGCCATGCCGGAGCCGCGGACCATAACGCCAGAGAATCCCCAATCCAGTGCATCCTGAACGCTGACAACACCGATATCGGCGTTACGCTGTTTGAAAATGCGGTTATCAGTCAGCAGCGTTTCAATATCCTGCATGACCGGAAGGAATTGATCGCACCAGACGATAATATCATCCAGTAATTCCGGCGGCAGATCCTGATGAACACCGCCCGGACGGAAATAGGCCGCGTGCAAACGCGATCCGCAGGCCCGCTCATAGAACTCCATCAGTTTTTCGCGCTCTTCAAAACCCCAGGTAATCGGGGTCAGCGCGCCACAATCCATCGCCTGAGTGGTGATGTTGAGAATGTGGTTCAGGATACGGCCGATCTCGCTGTAAAGTACACGGATCAGGCTGGCGCGACGCGGAACTTCTAAACCGAGCAATTTCTCGATGGCCAGGCAGTAACCATGCTCCTGATTCATCGGCGCGACATAGTCGAGACGATCAAAATACGGCAGCGCCTGAAGATAGGTTTTGTATTCGATCAACTTCTCGGTTCCGCGATGAAGCAAACCGATATGCGGATCGAGCCGCTCGACGACCTCTCCATCCATCTCAACAATCATGCGCAGCACGCCGTGCGCCGCCGGGTGTTGAGGGCCGAAGTTGAACGTAAAGGACTGGTCGTCCGGATTGTGGGTCTGACCGTCAGCCATTTCTATGCCCCTGTATCCGCTTTTTCATCACCGGGAATGGCTGCCTGCGCGCCCTCCCAGGGAGAAAGGAAATCAAAATTGCGGTATTCCTGAACGAGCTTCACCGGCTCATAGACAACCCGCTTTTCCAGTTCGTCATAGCGAACTTCGACATACCCCGTCAGAGGGAAGTCTTTGCGCAGCGGATGCCCTTCAAAGCCATAATCTGTCAGCAAGCGACGCAGATCTGTGTTGCCAGCAAACAGAATACCATACATGTCGAGCGCTTCGCGTTCGAACCATTCGGCGCATGGAAACAGGTCAACCACACTCGAAACCGCTGTCTCGGCATCCGTCGAAATTTTTACACGAATGCGCTGGTTCATGCGCATGCTCAGCAGGTGATACACCACCTCAAACCGCTCCCGGCGATCCGGATAGTCGACACCACAAATGTCGATCAGGCTTTCGAAACGACACTGACTGTCATCGCGAAGAAACTTAATCAGAGAAGATATCTGATCCCGGACGCCAATCAGCGTCAGTTCACCATTCCTGATTTCCCACTTCTGAACCGAATGTGGCTCAGACTGTGCGATGTGATCAGCAAGATCCTGCAGACCGTCGTCCAATGCTGTCTCCTATCGCTCAATCGTGCCTTCGCGGCGGATTTTCTTCTGCAACTGAAGAAGACCGTACACCAGAGCTTCCGCAGTTGGCGGACAACCCGGGACGTAAATATCCACCGGAACAATTCGGTCACAGCCACGCACAACCGCGTAGCTGTAGTGATAATAGCCGCCGCCATTCGCGCACGAGCCCATAGAGACCACGTAACGCGGCTCAGGCATCTGGTCGTAAACCTTACGCAGCGCAGGCGCCATTTTGTTAGTCAGCGTACCCGCGACGATCATCACATCTGATTGGCGAGGTGACCCACGCGGCGCCATACCAAAGCGCTCGAGATCATAACGCGGATTACCCGCCTGCATCATCTCAACAGCACAGCACGCAAGACCGAACGTCATCCACATCAGGGAGCCTGTTCGCGCCCAGGTAATGAGATCGTCTGCAGCGGCCGTGAAAAAGCCCTTATCGGCAAGCTCGTCACTCAGACCGGCGAAAAACGGATCGTCGCCACGTACAGGGCCTGCACCTTCAACACCAGCGCGACCGGCAGACAGGGCCGGAATAATTTTGGACTGATCAGAATTGGTCACTATTCCCACTCCAGGGCGCCAGAGCGCCACTCATAAACAAAGCCCACAGTCAGAACGACCAGGAATACGATCATTGACCAGAAGCCGAGGAGACCAATCGACCCGAGCGACACTGCCCACGGAAACAGAAACGCGACTTCAAGATCGAAGATGATGAAAAGAATCGCGACCAGATAAAACCGGACATCGAATTTCAGTCGCGCATCATCAAATGCTTCAAACCCGCACTCATAAGCCGATACCTTTTCCGGGTCGGGCTTAGATGGCGCCAGAACGGTCGATGCCAGCAGAAACGCAAAACATAGAGCCAGCGCTATACCTAGAAAGAGAAGGACCGGAAGATAGTCCAATAGAAGCGGTTGGAGTTCGCTCATCACAGATCAGCCTTTATATGTGGAAGCTGGTTATTCAGGTTTTCGACCAGTTTCAACCACGCAATACGATAACCCATCGAATTCCTTAAAAAAAGTCACCGCTTTCCCCGAATTGTGATCGTCCGCTGATCATAATCAAGCACAACCAGACGCGATATCCCGCTCATACAGGAACGATTCTCTGCATTTCCCGTTGATTATCCGGAAGAAAATTCCGGTCAGATGCGCAAAATGTCGCACCCAAGACCTCTCATTTCGCTGTTTTCCGTTTTGGCGCAACCATATGCCTCTCTTGCGCATTTATTTGATACATCATACCTCTTGTGATATATAATACGAAAGATTTTTGGGAGAGAGCAGATATGGCCAGTTCGAAAACAGGCGTTCAAATTCCGGCACCGCTGCATCGCCCCGGCGATCGTCCGAACTTTGATCATCTGGATATTCCACAGGCAGGCGGTCTGCCAAAACCTGACATCTCTGCGAATGCCAGTGATCTGAAGGATCTCGCTTACGGACTGGTCCGCGTTCTCAATCACAATCACAGCGCCATTGGCGACTGGGACCCGTATCTCGACCCGAAGAGCCTGCTGAAAGGTCTCAAAACCATGGTCCTGACGCGCGCCTATGATGACCGCATGATGAAGATGCAGCGGACAAAACGCCTCTCCTTCTATATGAAGTGTCTTGGTGAAGAAGCAGTGGCAATTGCTGGCGCGCACGCTCTCCGTGAGGACGACATGCTTTTCCCATCCTATCGTCAGCAGGGCGCCCTCATTTATCGTGGTGCAGATCTTGTCGATATGATGTGCCAGTGCATTTCCAACAGCCGGGATAACCTTCTTGGCCGACAACTCCCCATCCATTATGCCCGCAAAGATCTGAACTGGTTCTCAGTTTCAGGTAACCTCGGAACACAGTTTCCACAGGCTGTCGGCTGGAGCATGGCGAGCAATCTCAAAGGCAATGATAATATTGCCTGCAGCTGGGTCGGTGATGGCACGACGGCGACTGGAGATTTCCATTCAGCCTGCACGCTCGCGTCGACCTACAATGCGCCGACCATCCTTAATGTTGTGAACAACCAATGGGCCATTTCAACGCACGAATCCTTTGCGTCGGGCGCTGCTGAAAGTTTTGCAGCGAAAGCCATCGGCTACGGTATTCCGGGCATCCGTGTTGATGGTAACGACTATCTGGCGGTCTATGCTGTCACCAAATGGGCCGCAGAACGGGCCCGTGCGGGTCACGGCTCAACCCTGATTGAAACCTTCACCTATCGGGGTGAAGCACATTCCACCTCAGATGACCCATCCCGCTATCGTCCGGCCGACGAGTGGAAGTCATGGCCGCTGGGTGATCCTGTCGAACGCTTGAAATCCTTCCTGATCGTCAATGGCGACTGGTCAGAAGACGAGCATTCGGACTGGGAAGACGAGTGCAAGGAAGAGGTGACCAAAGCCTGGAAAGAAGCGATCAGCTACGGAACGCTTGAAGAAGGCCCGCACGCGCCCACTCAGACCATGTTTGAGGATGTGTATGCCGATCAGCCCTGGCATTTGCGTCGCCAGCGCCAGGCGCTCGGAATTTAATCCTTCTGCATTCAGATCCAAGGGCTTTTAATGTCTTCCATGACCATGATTCAGGCGTTGAACAACGCACTGGATCTCAAATTGGCTGATGATCCATCGGTCGTCACATTCGGCGAAGATGTCGGCTATTTCGGCGGCGTGTTCGGCGTGACCAAGGGATTGCAGGAAAAACACGGCAGCACCCGCGTTTACGACGCCCCCATCAATGAAGGCGCGATCATCGCCATGGCGATGGGTATGGCTGTGAACGGAATGCGGCCTGTCGCTGAAATTCAGTTCGCAGACTATATTTTCCCGGGTTTCGACCAGATTATTTCTGAACTGTCTCGGATCAGGTATCGCAGCGCGGGACAATACACTGCGCCGGTGGTTGTGCGCGCCCCAAGTGGCGGCGGAATTTACGGAGGCCAGACGCACTCGATGAGTCCGGAAGCCTTCTTTACTCACATTCCAGGACTGGTGGTGATGATGCCGTCCAATCCCTACGATGCCAAAGGCCTTATGACCGCAGCAATCGAGTCCGACGATCCGGTCATTTTTTTCGAGCCAAAGCGTCTCTACAATGGCCCCTTCTACGGCGATCCCCACATGCCGTCCAGCGCCTGGTCCAAACATCCAAAGGGTGATGTTCCGGAAGAAAAATATACGATACCGATCGGCGCCGCCGACATTGTGCGTGATGGTTCCGATGTCACGGTCGTGGGTTATGGCACTATGGTACATGTCGCTCTGGCAGCGGCCGAAGAAACCGGTATTGACGCTGAAGTTATCGATCTGAGAACAATTGTTCCTTACGACATGGACGCAATTGCCAAATCGGTCACCAAGACAGGCCGCTGCATTGTTCTGCATGAAGCGCCCCGAACATCCGGTTTTGGGGCAGAATTGATCGCGCAAATTCAGGAAGAGTGTTTCTATTCCCTCGAGGCGCCCATTGTCAGGGTCACCGGCTGGGACACCCCCTACCCTCACGCCCATGAATGGAGCTATTTTCCTGGGAAATCCCGCGTCTCTCAAGCGTTAAAGTCTGTGATGGAGGCGGTCTGATGGCAGAACATACAATCAAAATGCCTGATGTCGGCGAAGGTGTTGTCGAAGCCGAGATCGTCACATGGCATGTCAAAGTCGGTGACGTGATCGAAGAAGATCAGGATGTGGTCGACGTCATGACAGACAAGGCCACCGTGGAAATCCCATCCCCTGTCAGCGGCAAAGTCGTCCGGTTGACCGGTGATGCCGGTGATATGATCCCCGTTGGCAGTGAAATTCTCGTTATCGAGACAGATGGTGATGCGGCATCCAGCGAAACGGTGAACACAGCGGAACAAACAGCCGCTGACGACAGCAAGACAAAAGACGAGAGCAGTTCAAAAGCCACCGGACCGACCCGGTCAGCTGAACAGACGACAGTGCCAACTGAAACGACGCCAGCACCCGCAAAGCGCTCCGCCCCTACTCCAGCAGCGTCCGGCACGAAAGCGCTCGCGTCACCGGCCGTTCGTCAGAGGGCGTTAGAACTGGATATCGAACTTTCGACCGTGCCCGGATCTGGCCCAGCCGGTCGCATTCTTCGCCAGGATCTGGATGACTTTGTCGCCGCAGGCGGACGAATGGCGTCTAAGTCTGGTCCGTCCAGCGCGGTTTTGAAGAAGCAGACCGGACAGACCGAACGAAAAATCATCGGACTTCGCAGAAAAATCGCCCGGAATATGGAAGCCGCATGGGCGACACCACTCATCACCTATGTCGAAGAGATCGATGTCACGGAAATCGAGAGCTTGCGACAGCATCTGAACGCTCAACGCGCGGACGAACAGCCCAAGCTGACGCTCATTCCATTTCTCGGAAGGGCGCTTATTCGGGCACTCGCAGATATTCCCCAGGCCAATGCCCACTATTTCCCAGATGAAGATCGGCTGATTGAGTTTGATGGCGTGCACCTCGGTATCGCAACCGCGACGGATAACGGATTGGTTGTCCCGGTGCTGCATCACGCCGAAGCCATGGACATCTGGGAGATGGCAGGAACACTTGCCGATCTCTCTAAACAAGCGCGGGACGGCAAGGCGTCCCGGGAGAATTTGACAGGCTCAACCATTACAATCACCAGCCTGGGCGCGATTGGCGGGCTGGTCACAACGCCGATTCTCAACCCGCCCGAAACGTCCATCATCGGCGTCAACAAGATCAGCGAGCGCGCCGTCCTTGATGGCGCAGGACGCGTGACGCCCCGAAAATTCATGAATTTATCGAGCAGCTTCGATCACCGCATTGTCGACGGATATGATGCAGCCATGCTGATCCAGAAAGTGCGGCAATTGCTCGAACACCCAGCCACACTGTTTATGTAAGGCCTGATATGTCCGAGACGAAAACCTGTGATGTTCTGGTTGTCGGTGGCGGTCCCGGGGGCTACCCGGCGGCGATCCGTGCCGGCCAGAACGGTTTGAAGACCATTCTGGTCGAAGCGGACCGTCTGGGCGGCACCTGCCTCATTCGAGGTTGCATCCCCTCAAAAGCCATCATTCACGCCTCGGACGAATTCAACAGAACGAAGGCACTCGCCGAAGAAAGTTCGATGGGCATTCATCTTTCAGCCGAGCCGACGCTGGCAATGAAGGAACTCAAAACCTTCAAAGACGGCATAGTCGACAAATTGTCATCTGGTGTTGAAGGGCTTTTGAAAGCGGCAGGTGTTGAATCCATCAAAGGCTGGGCGAGTTTCACCAACGCCAAAACCTGCCGGGTGCAGACAAGCGACGGAGAAATCGAGATCTCCGCGAAAAACGTTGTCCTCGCGACGGGATCCACGGAAACCGAATTGTCTGATATCCCATTCGATGGCGAACACATCCTCTCATCACGTGACGTTCTCGACCTTGATGAACTGCCCGAGAAAGTGGCCATTATTGGAAGCGGCTATATCGGTGTGGAGCTTGGTACCGCGCTGCATAAGCTCGGCGCGGATGTGACCTTTCTCGAAGCTGCGCCTCGCATTCTGATGAGTTTTGATGACGAACTGGTTCGGCCCGTTCAATCCTGGATGAAAACCCGGAAAATAGACGTACTGACGGACACAATCGCCAAATCTGCCAAAATCACGGATAGTGGTGTGGAACTGACACTCCAGAAGTCGGACGAAACGACCGACACTCTGACCGTCGATAAAGTCATCGTCTCGGTCGGACGAAAGCCTGTTCTTGAGGACTGGGGATTTAAGACCATGGGTGTCGACCTCGCAGGGAAATTCATCAAAGTCGATGCGACCTGTCAGACCAGCATGTCGGGTGTATATGCGATCGGAGATATTACAGGCGAACCCATGCTGGCGCATCGTGCGACCGCGCAGGGTGAGTGCGTTGCCGATGTCATCGCAGGCGAAAAACGCCATTTTGATCCGGTTGCCATTCCTGCGATCTGCTTTTGCGAACCCGAACTCGTCAGTGTCGGCCTCTCAGCTAAAGAAGCCGAGGACAAAGGTGATGAAATCATAACGGGACGCTTTCCGTTTGCCGCCTCTGGGCGAGCGCTGTCCATGCAGGCGGCTGATTCGAAAGGCTTTGTTCGCGTCACCGCCCGAAAAGAAGATCATGTGATTCTTGGCATTCAGGCTGTGGGACAGCATGTGAGTGAGCTTTCCGGAGAATTTACCCTCGCGCTTGAAATGGGCGCTGTACTGGAAGATGTGGCCCACACGATCCACGCCCATCCGAGCCTGAGCGAAGCGACGGCCGAATCAATGCTGGCGGCGCTTGGCACCCCGATCCACGTCGCAAAATCAAGCTAAGGCTCGGGCGCTGAGTGCTAATCAAACCACTTTCAGTCTGACAACCGCGCCAATTCGGCTTCGATCATAAGCTTCACAAGAGATGTGAGGTCGACCTCCGCAGACCATCCAAGGTGCCGTTTCGCCCGCGATGGATCCCCGATCAGCCGAGCGGGCTCTACAGCCCTGTAAAATGCAGGGTCTGTTTCGATTATCGTTCGCCCGGAAACTGCATCGATACCGATTTCTTCAACACCTCTTCCCCGCCATTCGAGTTCCAGGCCCAGATGGGCCGCACCGATTTCGACCCAGTCGCGGACCCGATGAGGCACTCCAGAAGCCAGAATATAGTCCTGGGGGTTGGGATGGCTAAGCGCGAGCGCCGCACCTCTCATGATGTCACCGGCAAAGCTCCAATCCCGCTGCGCATCCAGCGAGCCGAGCCTTAAAGGTCCATCATTTCCGCGCACCAAACGAACAAGGCCAGCGGCGATCTTCCGGCTGACAAACCGGTCGGTGCGCAAGGGAGATTCGTGATTGTACAAAATTCCAGAGACAGCAAAATGTCCTTTGCCTCGGGCTGCCTTAACGGCGTCATCGGCGATAATCTTTGCTGTGGCGTAAGGCGTCTGAGGCGATCGCGCAGAGGTCTCCGTTTGAGGCCAGACTTCAGTATTTCCGAATATCTGTGCTGACGAGGCTTGAAAAAAACGAGTGTCTGGCCGGACGCCAAACGCCGTATCCAACATCGCCTGAACTGCATGACCATTCACGTCCTGCGTGCCGTCAGGGTCTGCATAGGCTTCGTCGAGGGAACTGACTGCTGCCAGATTATAGATTTGGTCGGGTCTGATGTCTGAAATCAGTTGTTCAATCTGATCGACCTGGCCGAGATCACAGTGTTTAAGGTCAATCTGCCCAGCAATGCCGAGAGAGGACAATCGCCAGAGGTTTTCTGGTTCTGTGTTACGGCAAGTCCCGAAAACACGGCACCCCTGCCCCAAAAGCAATTTGGCAAGATAGGCTCCGTCCTGACCCGTCACTCCAAAAATGAGTACCGTGTCAGCCTCGCTCATTATTTTCCGGCTCGCTCGTCTGCATCGGAAATGGCGCCAATCAGCCGGTCGACGGCATTCTCAGCATCATCATGCTCCACCGCCTCCGCCATGACCCGAATTACAGGTTCTGTGCCGGATTTACGGACAACGATACGGCCGGTTTTCCCCAGATTCTCAGTGACTGACGTCAGCTCTGCAACCACACTGGTATCTGCCAATGGGTCAGAGGATGAGTATCGGATGTTTTTCAAGATTTGCGGCACAGGTTCAAATACTGACAAGACTTCAGAAGCCGCGCGATTTTCGGTCGTCATGATTCCGAGAATCTTGAGCGCCGAAATGATTGCATCTCCAGTCGTAACATAATCAGTCAGAATAATGTGGCCTGATTGCTCACCGCCTACAACAAATCCGCCTTCACGCATCCGCTCAACAACATACCGATCGCCAACTTTAGTCCGCTCAAGGGATATACCCTGTTCGGCCAGCGCGAACTCTAGCCCCATATTGGACATGATTGTCGAGACAACAGTATTGCCGCGAAGAGCGCCGCGTCGCGCATACTCGAGACCGATTGCGCCCATTATCTGGTCGCCGTCAACGATCTCGGCTTTTTCGTTCACAATAACGATCCGGTCAGCATCACCGTCAAAGGCAATACCAATATCTGCGTTGGTTTGAGAGACACTGTCCTGGAGTTTTTCAGGGTGCATGGCACCACAACCGGCATTGATATTGCGACCGTCTGGCGATGATGCGATGGACGAGACGATCTCGGCGCCAAGTTCAGCAAAAACACTTTCAGCCACTCCTGACGCCGCTCCATTTGCGGCATCGAGACAAATTCTAAGACCCGACAACGAGCCTGAACTCGAAAACGTCTTTTTCGCGAAATCGACATAGATCTGAGACAGTTCATACCGGTTCTCAGGCGCGCCCATTAATCCGACGTCGGCAAATAAGTCGGCCGACATGTTCTGTATGAGCGCTTCAAGTTCGGTCTGTTGTTCCGCACTCAACTTAAAGCCATCAGCCCCGAATACTTTGACGCCATTATCCTCTGGCGGGTTGTGCGACGCGGTGATCATCAGACCCGCATCCGCGCCGATCTGAGGCACCAGACAGCCAACGGCCGGCGTTGGAAGCACGCCGCCGCGGATCGTGCTCGCGCCGGCATTGAATAAACCGGCCTCGATTGCGGCTTCGATCATGTGTCCTGACTGGCGCGTGTCCCGACCAATCAGCACTTGGGGACGGCTGGACTGCGATTTCAGCACAGACCCAAGCGCCTCACCGAATCTGACGAACATATGCGGGCGGATGGCGTTAGTATTTACGCGACCACGAATACCGTCTGTGCCGAACAGGCGATCCGTCATGCTCTTCCCTCACCGAACGAGACTACGAGTACTGGCTGCCTAAAAGCAGGGAGTCTGGAAATTATTCAACCGTCACCGATTTTGCGAGGTTTCTGGGCTGATCGACGTCAGTCCCTCTCAAAACCGCCGCATGATATGCCAGCAATTGCAGAACCACAGAATAGAGGATCGGCGCCAGCAATGGGTCACACTCCGGAACTTCCAGGCTGACGCTTGGAGCTTTGCCTGCCTCCTGGATGCCTGCCCGGTCAGATAGCAACAAAACCGGTCCGTTACGCGCTGCAACCTCCTGTAAATTGGAGACTGACTTTTCGAAGAGCTCATCATTCGGCGCGACAAAAATGATCGGCGTTTTCTCTGTGATCAGAGCAATCGGGCCATGCTTCAGCTCGCCTGACGCAAATCCCTCTGCGTGGATGTACGAGATTTCCTTGAGCTTGAGCGCGCCCTCAAGCGCCAATGGGTAGTGTACGCCACGGCCAAGATAGAAGACATCATCAGCTTCAGTGATAAACTCACTCACAGACTGGATTTGCGCATCGAGCGCTAACACGGCCTCGACCTGATCAGAAACAGACTGAACGACGCCCGTCACTCTGTCCATTTCATCAGCCGACAAAGCTCCCCTCATCTTCGCGGCGCTGATGGCGGTCGTCAGCAGCACCAGAAGCTGGGCTGTAAACGCCTTTGTACTGGCAACACCTATCTCCGGACCAGCGGTCGTCGGCAAAACGAAGTCTGCCTCCCGCGCAATCGTACTTGTCCGCACATTGACGATGGCAAGCGTTTTGACGCCCATCGATTGACAATACCGAAGCGCCGCAAGCGTATCTGCTGTTTCTCCCGATTGAGACACAAATACGGCCAAGGCATTCTTGGACATTGCCGGCTTTCGATAGCGAAATTCCGAAGCAATATCTGTCTTGCAAGGAATACCGGCCAATTGTTCAAACCAGTATTCGGCAACACGCGTCGCATAGTGAGCTGTTCCACATGACACCATGTAGATCGAATCCACTGAGGAAAGATTGAGGTCTGATTCAACGTCTTTGGGCAGAACGAGCGTGCCGTGTACAGGATGGGTATAGACATCAAGCGTTCGCTTCAATGAACGCGGCTGCTCGAAAATCTCTTTCAGCATAAAGTGCGGATAATCGCCCTTATCAGCGCTATCGTCTTCGACTTCGACCGTCTGAACCGGGCGCTCAACCTCGCGACCAGACTGATCGAAGATCTGGTAATTTTCGCGATGGAGCACGCACCAGTCGCCCTCCTCCAGATAGATTACCTGTTGTGTAAACGGTGCGATCGCCAGGGCATCAGACCCAAGGAACATCTCACCTTTGCCCACACCGATCACCAGCGGCGACCCCTTCCGGGCGCCAATCATCAGGTCTGGATGGTCGTCGAAAATCATGCCCAGCGCGTATGCGCCATGCAGCTTGGGCAAGGCTGATCGAACCGCATCCACAGGCGCGTTACCGGCTTTCAGAAGAGACGCGATCAGGACGGCAACGGTTTCTGTATCGGTCTCTGTTTCAAAAAAACAACCTTCCCCTTCGAGCTGAGTTTTCAGAGACGCGCAATTCTCAATTATACCATTGTGAACGACCGCCACACCTTCCGAGCGATGCGGATGAGCATTGACCTCTGTTGCAGCACCATGGGTGGCCCAGCGCGTATGGCCTATTCCAGTGAGGCCCGCCAATGGATCAGACTTCAACAAGGCTTCGAGTTCAGAAATCTTTCCGACGCTCCGACGTCGATCAAGTCCGTCATCGGTCACAGTCGCAATACCTGCGCTGTCATATCCACGGTATTCAAGACGCTTCAATGTGGAAACAAGGCGGTGCGCCACAGGCGCCATTCCAACGATTCCGATAATTCCGCACATACGTTTTTTCGCTTCCGGTTCAGTCGACTCACAAATGAATTATTTCATCAGTCAGTGAATAATCTGCAGACAAAATGGAAAGAATGAGACAAATCCAGTCACCTTTTCTGACAAAATGTACGGGTCTGAACGAGCATAAACATGAATACTTACGGATCCGGGCCTTATCTTTACGATTCCGATTGTTATACAGCCTGCATTCTCTTGCGTGTCGGAGCTGAAAATTGACTACCCAGAACGAAGAAAACGACCCGGTCGACGGCCTGCTCCACATTCTTGACCTGGAGCGTATCGAGGTAAATCGCTTTCGCGGGTTCACTCCCGACTCTCGCTCTGTGCGCGTTTTTGGTGGTCAGGTGATCGGACAGGCGCTGATTGCGGCCTATCGCACGGTTACGGATCGCCAGTGTCATTCATTACACGCCTATTTCATTCGGCCCGGTAATCCTGAAATCCCCATTTTATATGAAGTTGACCAATCAAGAGACGGACGCAGCTTCACAACGCGGCGGGTGGTTGCGATTCAGAATGGCGAACAAATCTTCAATCTGGCTGCGTCTTTTCATGTAAAGGAGCCAGGATTCGAGCACCAGTTCGATATACCCGATCATCCTGAGCCCGAAGACGTGCCGTCCAGAGACTCGCTGCGACTGGAGTTGGCAGACAAACTTCCTGAAAACATGGCCCGCTCCTTTCGGGCGGAACAGCCCATCGATATCCGGCCGATCCACTCCCAGAGCCTCATCGAGCCTAAAAAGATGGATCCGATCAATCATGTCTGGCTTCGACTGAAAAAACGCATCGGTGATGACCCTGCTCTTCACCAGGCCATTCTTGCTTATGCGTCCGACATGACTTTGCTTGATACCTGTGTGCGTCCACACGGTGTGAACTTTTTCAAGGGCGCTCAACTGGCGAGTCTCGATCACGCCATGTGGTTCCACGAAGAATTTCGTGTCGATGACTGGCTTTTTTGTGAGCAAGACAGTCCGAAATCTTTCGGAGGCAGAGGATTTAACCGAGGGACAATTTTCACACACTCTGGTCGCCTGGTCGCATCCGTCACCCAGGAAGGGCTCATACGGCCTCGCTCCCCAGGCAACTAAAAAAAATCAGGCCAGAACAGCAGACAGATTAGACTCAAAAAGTGGCTGGTCTGGCGCGACTGAACGCCAATCTTTCTGGAGCTCTGATAAACGATTTCGGATTGGGCTTCCCTGATCAATCGAAATCGTTTCGGCTGCCGTCAGGAAAGTCTGAACAACAGAGCTGAATTGAACTTCAGCCCAACGTCGCGCGCCGTCAGCCATTGCACCATAGACATCATCAGAATGCTTCAACTGGATGAACCTGTAATCGATCAGCGCATCCCGAATACTGGACATGAAATCCATGTTTCCAGACCAACCCGTGGCATAGGCTTGTCGTCCTGTTGAAACGGCCTCCGCGAGCGCGAGTCCAAACCCTTCGGAACGATGGGTCGAAACAACGCAGTCAATATTCTGCCAAAGCTCTACGAGTTCTTCATCCGACAAGGATCGATCAATCCAGGAAATATTGTGCGCGCCCTCAATCCATCCTTTGATGCTATCGATCTGGGACTGCGACAAATGCTGAGTCTTCACAACGAGGGAAAATTCCGGCCTGTCGCCGAATGCGTGTCGGAACCCGCGAATAGCCGCACCGATATTCTTGCGTGACAGGCTGGACTTTCCGTCCATCTGCACAAGAAACGTACGCGCACACTGTCTTTTCGGGCCCACGAGATTGCGAACCAGATTACTTGTTTCTACCGGGTGTGATCGACGAACTACGTGCGGTGTCAGACCTCGAAAACTGTCCTGAACAAAACTGCTCGGCACGATCACCTGGTCAAAGCATCTCGATATTCGTTTCCAGGATAAGGGGACGTCTTCCAACTCCCAGGCCCAATACCCGAGACGAGGGCCAGCCGGCGTTTTGAATGGATTTGTCTTTACGAGCGCGTGTAGCGCTTCCGGAGCATTACAATGGATGATCCATCCAAAATCACGAGGTGCATTGATCTCTGCGCTGAAAATTCCGGGTGTTTGATGCAGCTCATTCAGCTGGTGCTTATACACGTCAAATCCGAGTTCCCTCAATTTGACGACTGTCAGGTCGGCAGAGCGCGCTATCCCAAAGCTTTCGCCAAAATACCCTGAGACCACGAAACCTTTAGGCCAGTAGGCATTTGATCGGTCAGATTCTGAACGCGCGTACACCTGACGTGCAGCGAACAAAACCCCCTCTACCGCCAACTCTTTGAGCCCCATACGCTTACTCACCCTACGCTTTTTGCGGTCTCACCATCCGCGCACAGTTGCCTCTCAAATCACCAAGTCGGTTCAAGAAGTCAATCCATCTGCACAATACGATTTTGTCGCATCAATAAATTACAAGTCTTACGATACGACTGATGATCGCATTTTGTTGCACGCAGACTGAACAAATTCAGTCTACAATTCAACAACCGCTCGTCACCGGTTGTTCACTTTCTGAATAAAAAGCATAAACTTTTCAGAAACCGGCGGATCTATTCGCGCTATAGGGGAATGGTGGGCGGTAACGGGCTCGAACCGCTGACCCTCTCGGTGTAAACGAGATGCTCTTCCAACTGAGCTAACCGCCCTTAGAGCGCGACACAAATCCCGATTTCGGTCGTCCCGTCAAGGGAAATTGTCCTTCCATGTGAGATTTCTACGGATTTGTAATCACACTCTTCTGACAGCACCCAGATTGAGCCGCAGTTCAGACTGTTCCAGATCAATCAGGCGCTTTGCGTTCCTGAGCCAAATGGGCCTGAGTGACCACATAGGCACGAATCGCCTCGGCGTCCTCAGCCGTCAGCTGAGATGAAAATGAAACCATTCCGACATCATTCAGACTGCCGTCTATAACCACAGACCGCCAGGCTTCGGCGTCGCCACCGATGGCGGACCAGCGAAGATCCGGCAAAACACCTTAACTCAGCGCGTTAGCTTTCCACATGATTTCCTCCCACCGCTTTGCGGCGATTTTCTTATTTATTTCTTTCGAGTGTTGAGCCGAAAGGACCATTTGACAAGCCCGCCGGAGGCCCAATCAGATTTGTGTGACATTCAAATCTTGGTTTTCAGGTCATTTTCTGTCTAGAAGGCTCATTCACTAAGATAAGGTCAGGCTATGAAAGTTCTCCACGTTATGGCGGGTGCCAAAGAAGGCGGTGCTGAAAACATCATGCTCGAAAGCGTGCTCGCGCTGGCGGAAGCAGGTGTTCAACAACACGTCGTAACACGTGGGGAAAATACCTTTCGCCTCGAACAATTTGAAAAAGTTGGGGTCGGCACCACGATTGCAGGCTTCACAAACGCCTGGCCCTTTCCGACGCGTTCCAAAGTGAAGAACGCGATTGCGACCTTTCAGCCTGACGTCATTGAATACTGGATGGGGCGTGCCGGACAGTTTGCGCCGGCTGAGCACAAGAAGCGCTCCATTGCCTGGTATGGCGGGTATTACAAACTCGCGCGCTTCACAAATTGCGATTGGCATGTCGGCCTTACGATCGACCTTCTGCGCCACATTCGCGAACAGGGCGTGTCAGATGACAAGTCGACCATTATTCACACTTACGCCGATTTCGAGAATGCGCCGCCCGTGGACCGCGCCTCACTGAATACACCAGAAGACGCCCCGGTTGCTCTGGCGCTCGCGCGCCTGCACGAGAAAAAGGGGCTCGACACCCTCCTAGAGGCGACTGCCAAACTGCCTTCTCTTTATGTCTGGATCGCTGGAGATGGCCCTCTTGAAGCAGAATTGAAGGCGCAGTGCACATCGCTTGGTCTGGATGATCGCGTTCGCTTCCTCGGCTGGAGAAATGATCGCGGCGCATTGCTGGCGGCTTGTAATATCGTGGCCTTTCCGTCCCGCTATGAACCCTTCGGGACGGTGACGGTGGATGCCTGGGCAGCGAAAAAGCCGCTCGTGGCCGCAGACGCTGTTGGCCCCGCCGCTTATGTAAAGAATGAAGAGAACGGCCTGCTCATCCCGAAGAACGATGTCGATGCGCTGGCAAATGCGATGAGGCGCGTGATTGAAGAGCCTGGTCTGGCTCAGAAAATCGTTGATGGCGGGACGGCATCCTACAACGCACAATTCACGAAAGAGGTGTTTGTGCGCGACTCTCTGGCCTTTTATACCATGGTCCGGGACTATGCCGGGCCGATCGGTTGACCATTAGCGGGAAAAGCCATGACGACCTATGTTCTGAAGTTTTCCTGTCGTGATCGCGCTGGTATCATTGCCGCGATCTCATCGATTTTGTTGAATCATAGCTGCTTTATCTCGCGGTCGAGATCCTTCGGAGATCCAGCCACTCAGAACTTCTTTCTGAGACTCGCCTTTCACCCGGAAAGCGATGGTTTCTCATTCACTGATCTCAATTCGGAATTGGAAGCAGTCGGCCAGCGTTTTCAAGCAGACTGGTCTGTCCACAAGGAAGAGCGCAAAACGCGTGCATTGATTATGGTCTCAAAACTTGACCATTGCGCCAACGCATTGCTCTACGGTGCCCGGGTCGGAGAATTACCGATCGAACCGGTAGCTATCTTATCAAACCATTCAGATCTTGCGCCCGTTCTGCAACATTGGGGTCTGCCTTTTCAAACAGTTCCAGTCACGCCAGACACCAAGTCAGATGCAGAACAGGCGATGTTTCAACTCATTGAGAGCACAAACGCCGAGCTGATCATTCTGGCGCGTTACATGCAGATATTATCCGACAGCGCCTGCCAGCAGCTTGAAGGCCGGTGTATCAATATTCATCATTCCTTCTTGCCAAGTTTCAAGGGCGCCCGCCCCTATCATCGCGCCCATGAGCGCGGCGTGAAGAAGATCGGGGCAACAGCCCATTATGTTACAGCGGATCTCGACGAAGGGCCGATCCTGGCTCAGGTAACGGAAGACGTCGATCACTCGCATTCAGCGCAGGATTTTGTCGCGATGGGACGTTCCCTGGAAGCAACCGCACTTGTACGCGCCGTCAAAGCACATGCCGAACATCGCGTGTTTCTCAATGGTCTGAAGACGGTCGTCTTTAACTAGGGTCAGACATCCATCACGCGCATGCGTGAAAATGCATCGCGCAGAGCATTGGACCAGGCATCGCTGAACGCGAAGAATTTAGGATCATCGGCTTCAATGCGTCTTTGTTGTTCGATCTGAAGCGTGTCAGTCCGAATGACGGCCAGGTCGAGCGGCATTCCAACCGTCAGATTTGATTTGAGCGTTGAGTCCATGGACAGTAAGGCGCAGATCACACCGTCCTGCAAATCAGTATCTGATGAGATCACACGATCGAGAATCGGTTTACCATATTTATGCTCGCCGAGCTGGAAATATGGTGAGTCATCCGTCGCTTCGATAAAGTTACCGGCGGCATAGACCATGTAGAGCCGCGGCACGCCGCCAATACGCTGTCCTGCGACAAGAATAGATGCTCCGGAATCGACATTCCGAGCTGCAAGACCCGCACCATAACGGCTTTGAACCTTGCGCATCGTATCTCCGACGACCTGCGCCACTTCAAACATTGTCGGTGCGGAATAGATTGTCGGTTCATTGACGTTCGGAGCGTCGAGCCGCTCATTGATCTCGCTGATTACGGCCTGTGTGATTGCCAGATTACCTGCCGTCATCATTGCAATAATGCGATCACCGGGCAGCTGCCAGGTGAACAGCTTTTTGACTTTGGAGATATTGTCGACGCCCGCATTTGTTCGGGTGTCAGCTAAAAGAACAAGCCCCTGATTCAACTTTATACCGATACAATAGGTCATTGAATTTCCTCGAGGCCCATGCTCGTAGAATCGACACCAAACTGCCGTTCAGCGTGGTGTGATAGAGACTTCCAGTCAATCTCGCAAGCCAAACTTCTTAATGAACAGCCAAAAGTATCGCCCACAATGCCCTGATTTATATATCCTTTTAACCCTGCACCTGACTCATATTTGGTTCATTTTCCAGATCGGGAGACACCGGTGGGGCAAATGCGAAGGATTCTGCGATCTCTCCCGAGAGAGATGCAATGCTCTGAATGAACCATGTCAGATATTCGTGCAGACCATTGTTCAGGACATCGTCAATAGAAACGACCTTCAGATCGTCGTGCATGGTCCTCGCCAATTCGAGGCAGCTCGGCGATTGTTCATAGATCGTTTCCAGTGTTTCAAGACTCCGAATGGCACTCGATATGCAATAAGCCATCGACCTTGGATTCACTTTGTTTTTGATGAGGAAGGCCGCAACACCTTTCCGGGTCACATCAGACTTCGTCACAAAATGGTAGGCTCTCTGAACACCAACGGCCTGAAGCAGAGACAACCATTGATAATGGTCAAGAGAGCCGCCGATTTCTCCGAGTGACGGCAGAAGCACGTGGTATTTCACATCCAGAATACGGGCTGTTGCGTCAGCCCGCTCAATATGGCTTCCAAGCCGCATGAATTCGAGACTGTCATCTCGGACCAATGAGCCTTCGACGCCGCCCCGGAATTGCGACTGACATATCTTCACCCAATCGACGAACTCTGCGAGATAGGCCGGACGATGCCGTAGCGCAGCGATCTGGTTTGGCAATTCATTCCACGAGGAATTCAGACTGTTCCAGACTTCGGTTGTCAGTCCAAAGCGAATGGCGCGGGCATTTTCACGCGCATTGCGGAAACAGTTATAGATACTGGAAGGATTACTCGGATCCGCAACCAGATGCTCAATGGCCTCCTCTCGAGTGGCATGCTCAAGATCCCCCTGAAAAGTCGTACTTGCGCCTGCGGCGATGAGAATGGACGACCATTCATTGGTTAGCGGTTTCCCGGCTACATTGGGCAGAGTGATCATCCGTCTTGCGGTATCAATCAATCGGGCGATGTTGTCTGCACGCTCCACCGAGCGTGCAATCCAGAACAAATTATCGGCGACGCGGCTCAGCATGGTTCTACTCCGTCAACACCCAGGTATCTTTCACGCCACCACCCTGGCTCGAATTCACAACCAGAGAGCCTTCTCTCAGTGCGACGCGGGTCAAACCTCCCGGCGACACCTGCACATTCTCTCCGGTCAGGACAAAAGGACGGAAATCGACGTGTCGTTCCCCGATCCCCTCTTCGACCAGGGTCGGACAGGTTGAGAGTGCAAGTGTTGGCTGGGCAATAAAGGCGTTTGGCTTGGCTTTGAGGCGCTCCGCATAGGCGGCACGTTCCTCGGCGGTCGATTTCGGTCCGATCAACATGCCATAGCCACCCGAACCATGAACTTCTTTGACCACAAGCTTATCGAGATTTGCCAACACATGGCTCAGCTGTGCCGGATCGCTGCACCGGAAGGTCTCAACATTTTTGAGGATCGGCTCTTCCGACAGATAGAAACGGATCATGTCTTCAACATAGCAGTAGATCGCTTTATCGTCAGCGACACCCGTTCCTGGCGCATTGATGATTGTCACGCCACCGGCTTTGTACGCGTTGATGAGGCCCGGCAGCCCCAGCATGGAATCGGGGCGGAACTGAAGCGGATCCAGAAAGGCGTCATCGATCCGGCGATAGATCACATGAACCCGCTCTGCGCCGCGTGTCGTCCGCATGAAGACCTTGTTGTCGTCCACGAAGAGGTCAGAGCCTTCCACAAGCGGAATCCCCATCTCATCAGCAAGGAATGAGTGCTCATAATAGGCACTATTGAAATGCCCTGGTGTGAGAATAACGCAATTTATATCTCCCGGTCCCACAGATGGATCGGGTGAAACACTCTCCATGGTCTGGCGCAGAAGGTCTGGATATGTCTCCACGGGCGCAATGTCGCCGTGCATGAAGAGATCCGGAAAGAGCCGAGACATCATACGTCTGTTTTCCAGAACGTATGAGACACCTGAGGGAGTTCGGCAATTGTCTTCCAGAACGAAGAAATCTTCTGCATCTGTTCGGATCACATCAATGCCTGAAATGTGTGAATAGACATTTCTTGGTGGCGTAAAGCCCTTCATAACGGGCTCATAGGCCTCATTATCGAAGACGATTTCTGCCGGAACGATCCCGTCTTTGACGATTCTGGCATCGTTATAAACATCAGCGATAAAGGCATTCAAAGCCTGCGCCCGCTGAATCACGCCAGCCTCGAGTTTGCTCCATTCCTGCGCTGAGAATATCCGTGGAATGACGTCAAACGGGATCAACCGTTCGGGATCGCCGCCCTCGCCATAAACCGCGAACGTAATGCCGATCTTTCTGAAGAGTGTCTCAGCTTCAGATGCAGCGCCTTTCAGATCGTCAATTCCGGTTTGTTTTAGCCAGGCTTCAATGCGCTCGTACTCTTTTCGAGTTATTCCATTGAACGACATTTCGCTGAACATATGACCGCCATAGAGTAAGTGACTAACTGCCTCGAAAGCTGGCACGAGCTGTTGCCAGAACCAAGTACAACACGAAAAAAAACTTTGTTTTGATTGTTTTGGTTGCAGTTCGGTCAGTTTCAGCGTTAGCCATTTGGCATGAGCATTCGAATTGGTCTGACCCACCGCACGTCATACAAATACGACCGTCCGGTCAGCTTAGGTCCTCAGGTTGTTCGCCTGAGACCTGCACCGCATTGTCGTACCCCGATCATCAGCTACAGCCAGACGATCAAACCAGATGATCACTGGTTGAACTGGCAACAGGATCCTTTCGGAAACTATCTCGCGCGGCTGGTTTTTCCAGAGAAAACAACCGAATTCTCTGTCGAGATCGATGTCGTCGCAGACATGATTGCAATCAATCCATTCGACTTCTTTCTTGAAGATCATGTCCAGCAAACCCCTTTTTCCTATGATACCGGACTGAAGCACGAGTTGCAGCCCTATCTGGAGACAGATGTGAAGGGCGCGAATTTTGACAGCTTCGTCAAAGACGCGAGAGAGATCTGGGCCAATGGTAAGACGCGCGACCTGTCGACGGTCGACACATTGGTCATGCTCAACCAAATGGTTGAGAAGCGAATTGGCTATGTCATTCGGATGGAGCCCGGCGTCCAGACACCGGAAGAAACACTGACATTGGAAAAGGGCTCTTGTCGGGACTCCAGCTGGCTTCTCGTCAATGCCTTCCGGCGCCTTGGACTGGCCGCACGGTTTGTCTCTGGCTACCTCATACAGCTGACGGCCGATATGGCAGCCGTTGACGGTCCGTCGGGACCAGAGACAGATTTCACTGATCTTCATGCCTGGGTCGAAGTTTACATCCCGGGCGCTGGCTGGGTCGGACTTGACCCAACATCCGGTCTTTTCGCAGGTGAAGGGCATATCCCGCTTGCAGCAACGCCGTCACCTTCCTCTGCTGCGCCGATTTCCGGTGCTGTTGAGCCAAGCGATGTCGAGTTCGACTTCGAGATGAAGGTCGAGCGGCTGATCGACCCGCCACGTCATTCAAAACCGCTGACAGAAGCCCAATCTGAGCGAATCCAGATTGCAGGGCGTCAGATCGACGAGATACTTGAAGAGGGCGATGTTCGGCTGACCATGGGAGGCGAACCCACTTTTGTTGCCTCAACAGACCGCGATGCCGCAGAATGGACGACCGAAGCCGTCGGTCCGACCAAGCGCGTCTTTGCCGACAAACTCATCCATCGCCTGAAAACCAAATTTGCGCCTGATGGTCTGCTAACGCATGGCCAGGGCAAATGGTATCCGGGAGAGCCGCTGCCGCGCTGGGCCTTTGCACTCTACTGGAGGAATGATGGCCAGCCGCTCTGGAAGAACACTGCACTGATCCAGAAGGAAGACGCACCGGCTGAGTTTAACTCGGATGATGCAGAAGTTCTGGCGCGCTCGATTGCGGCGCGTCTCGATATTTCAACTGACTGCGCACAAGCAATCTATGAAGACCCCGCAGAGATTATCCTTGGTGAAGGCAATTTGCCGATCAATCTTGATCCGCATGACCCCAAGCTCAAGAGCTCGGAAGAGCGCCGCACGCTGGCGCGTGCGTTTGAACAGGGACTGGGCCAACCCAAAGGCTTCGTGATCCCTCTGCAGGCTCAGCAAAGTCAGAACAAGCAGGGTCGGGTTTTCGACTGGATGAGCGAGATTTGGGAAACCCGTCGTGGGAAACTCTATCTGGTTCCCGGCGATAGTCCGGCCGGCTTCCGACTGCCGTTAAAGGCTCTAAGTGAGTTAGATCCGGTACTCTATCCGGGCCTCATTCCTATGGACCCGTTTGCGATTTCCGGCCCACTCCCGCCCTCACGTCCACTCACGCCACAGATTCAACGGCAATTCGAACCCGCGTCAGGCAATTTTGGCGGCAGGGTGAAACCTGACTATAAACCGGAACGCGATTATATTCAGGGTGGCGTTCGGACGGCCTTATCTGTCGAGCACAGAGACGGACAATTATGCGTCTTCCTACCGCCGGTGTTTTCCGCAGAAGCCTTTATCGACCTGATCAGCGCCATTGAAGAGGCCGCAGAACTTACCGGGCTCCCCGTCCGGCTGGAGGGCTATCCGCCTCCGAAAGACCCGCGCCTCAACGAAATCAAAGTCACGCCAGACCCTGGCGTAATCGAAGTGAATGTTCAGCCAGTTTCGAACTGGGATGATCTGACCGACCTGACGCGGACGCTCTACGATGAAACTCGTAAGATCGGCCTTGATGCCTCCTCCTTCCTTGTGAATGGACGCCCAACCGGTTCTGGCGGCGGCTCTCACATCGTCTTCGGTGGCTCCAGCCCCGGAGACAGTCCGTTCCTGAGACGACCCGACCTTTTGGGATCGATTGTGCGTTACTGGCAGAACCACCCTGCCCTGAGTTATTTTTTCGCCGGCACATTTATCGGCCCGACGAGCCAGTCGCCGCGGATTGATGAAGCGCGTCATGACCAGCTTTACGAGATGGAACTCGCCCTCCGTCAACTCCCTGAGATGGGAGAATACGCACCCCCATGGCTGGTTGATCGCGTGCTCCGCCATCTTCTCGTCGATGTAACGGGCAATACACACCGGGCAGAAATCTGTATCGACAAGCTGTATTCGCCTGACGGTCCGACAGGTCGCCTCGGACTTGTGGAATTCCGAGCCTTCGAGATGCCGCCACACCCGGAGATGAATCTCGCTCAGCAACTCTTGCTGCGCGCTTTGATCGCCTGGTTCTGGAACAAGCCCTATAAACAACCGCTCAAGCCATATGGTACAGCGCTCAATGACGAGTTCATGCTGCCGTCCTTCCTTCGAGCCGATCTCAATGCGATTATAGATGAGGTGAGCGAAGGCACGGGCGTGCATTTGGCACCGGAATGGTTCGATGCGCACTTTGAATTCCGTTTCCCATGGATCGGCAACAAAGACATTGATGGCGTAGAAATCGAATTGCGACACGCACTCGAGCAATGGAACGTGCTTGGAGAAGAAGGCGCAATCGGCGGGACAACACGTTTTGTCGATTCATCGCTCGAGCGCATTCAAGTGAGCCTGATCGGCGATCTGGGAACACGTAAACTTCTCTGCAACGGCATTGAAGTCCCGCTGACGGTAGAGCCGTCCAGTGGCAGCCGTGTCAGCGGCATTCGCTATCGGACATGGTTGCCTGCTTCCTGTCTTCACCCAACGATCTGGGCGCATGGACCATTGACCTTCGACTTCTATGACCCGCGTCTCAGCCGGTCGATCGGTGGCTGCACCTATTTCCCGACCCATCCGGGTGGTCGCAATTTCGAGAACCGACCGGTGAACGCTCTGGAAGCAGAAGGCCGTCGCATCGCCAGCTTCGATCCGAATGGCCACACGGCTGGAAATTTTGTTCCGCGCGCCGCTGATCAGGACCCAAGATTTCAATCCACACTGGATTTGCGTTGGTACTGATAGTCAAATATCGCGAAGTCCGGATCACATTTACTTCAACCCAGTCGCCGGGACGATAAGATCAGTCTATTTTAGCAATGAGTTCGACGGAAATTTAATCGCCTCGCGTTAAAGTGACGACTGGGTTTGGTTAAAACACCTCTGCGACTGTCTATGAAAGGCGAGCTCTTTGTCTCTGTTAAACAAACAAAATTTCCTGTTTCTGTTGTCGTTGGCTCTGTTGGCTGCGTGTTCAGGGTCCGACAATGCAGCGTCTGGTCCAGGCGGTCCGCGTGGCCCCGGAGGACCGGGAGGCTTTGGCGGAGGACAAATGCCGGCAATCCGTGTGGTCGCCGAAGAGCTACGTTTTCTTCAGGATTCAGAAAGACTGGAATCAGTGGGAACAGCACGCGCCCAGCAGGCCGCGACTATCCTTCCACAGGCCAGTGGAGAAGTTCTGAACGTCAATTTCGCGCCGGGACAGTTTGTCAAAAAGAACCAGGTTTTGGCGACACTCGAGAGCACGCGTGAACGGCTGGATGTCGCCCGCGCAAGGGTCACGCTTCAGGACAGCGAACAATTACTGGCGCGTTATGAGCGCATCACCGTCGATGGTGCGATTTCTGAAAGCCAGATCGACGCGGCCAAGACCAGTGTTGAAGCGGCTCAGATCGGTCTCAAGCTCGCGGAAGAAGCGCTCGACCGCAAGACGATCCGTGCGCCATTCTCCGGCTATGTAGGTCTTACGGATATCGACGCTGGTGCGATGGTCACCACACAGACTGAAATCACACGACTGGATGATCGGTCTATTCTGTTCGTCGATTTCAGCCTTCCTGAACAGGTTTTTGGTCGTTTGAATGAAGGTGATATCCTTCCAATGGTGCCGTTCGCCGCCAGACAAACCGAAGTCGACGCTGTCGTTTCTGTTGTCGATAGCCGGATCGACGCTGATCGCCGGTCCTTTATGGTTCGGGCTAAAATTGACAATACAGACGACACACTCCGTCCCGGAATGAGCTTTCGGATCGATTATGGCCTGCCAGGCCTGTCCTATCCGGCTGTTCCCGAGGCCTCAATCGTCTGGGGCGGCGACGGCCCTTATATCTGGACGGTCGAAGACAATAAGGCCAACCGCGTTCCCGTCACAATTGTCAGCCGGACCGAAGGCGACGTTCTGGTCCGTGCGCCGCTTGAAGAAGGCGATCTGATCATCTCAGAAGGTGTTCAGAAAGTACGCCAGGGATCTGAGGTGCAATTGGTCAATTCCGGAGCCAACCGATCTGATGCTGGTCCTGTCGCCGGCACTCCAAACACGAGCACCGCACTGCAATGATGAACTTTCAGCGCTTGGGACTTCCTGAACTCGCGGTCAAACGGCCGCTGCTGATTTCTGTCTTCAACCTCATGATCGTTATCGCCAGCCTGGCGGCTCTTATGGGCGTCGAGGTTCGTGAACTTCCCGACATTGATCGGCCGATTGTGTCTGTCACAGCCTCTCTTCCAGGTGGCGCGCCGGAAACGATCGATGCTGACGTCACCAGCGTGCTCGAAGGCGCGATTGCGACGGTCTCAGGCGTGAAGGAAATCAATGCACAGAGCGAGGAAAGTAGCTCTCGTATCCGGATTGAATTCAACGCTGGTGCCAATCTCGACAGTGCTGCCTCTGATGTTCGCGAAGCTGTCAGCCGTGTTCAGCGCCGTCTGCCGGACCGTGTTGAGAATGTCTTCGTGACCAAAGCAGACAATGACGCACGTCCCATCATTCAGCTGGCTGTTGAAAGCTCGGTTTATGCGGAAGATGAGCTGACCCGCATCATTCAGACGGATATCGCCCCCGAAATTCAGGCCATTGATGGCGTCGCCACCTTGCAGGAATTTGGTACGCGCCAGCGCCAGATGCGCGTTGTGGTCGATCCACAGCGCCTGAACCGATTTGGCCTGACGATCAGCGATGTGGCCTCGGCCCTCCGACAGGCCCCATTTGACGTTCCCGTAGGAAGTTTTCGATCGGACGCACAAGTGATGCAGGTTCGTGCCGCCGCGACAGCGTCCACGCCTGAGCTGATCAAAGAGATCATTATTTCCGGAGATATCAAAGTCGGCGATGTTGCAGATGTCGTGCTCGGCCCGGCCAACGCAAACAATCTCCTCCGCCTTAACGGCGAGCCCGTCATCGGGCTTGGCGTGGTGCGTCAGGCTCAGGCGAATACAATTAACATTTCGGACGCTGTATCTGATAAGGTTGAATTGCTGAACCAGCGTCTGAAAGACGTACGGATCAATGTCATCTCCGACGATGCTGTCTTCATCAAAAAGTCGGTCATGGAAGTGCTGATCACCCTTCTCATCACCGTTGCAATCGTCATTGTGACGATCTGGCTTTTCCTTGGCTCATGGAAAGCGACCCTGATCCCGAGTGTGGCAATTCCGGTTTCTCTCATCGGCACCATTGCCGGCATTTGGATTATGGGCTTTTCCATCAATCTTCTAACGCTATTGGCGCTCGTGCTTGCGACCGGGCTGATCGTCGATGACGCCATCGTCGTTCTTGAGAACATTCAGCGGAAACAATCGGAAGGCATGGGCAAAAAGGCAGCGGCCGCAACCGGCACGCGCCAGGTCTTCTTCGCAGTCATTGCGACGACGGCCGTCCTCGTCGCGGTGTTTGTGCCAATTTCCTTCCTGCCATCGACCGTGGGTCGTCTCTTCCGTGAGTTTGGCTTTGTTCTCGCCTTCGCTGTCATTATTTCTTCTTTTGTGGCCCTGTCTCTGTCGCCAGCAATCGCGGCAAGACTGCAGCTGGTGAACAAAAAGGAAGATCGCGCTCCGTCAGTTTTCGAGAAAATCGGGAATGGCCTTCAGACATTCTATTCCACAATCCTGAAATACTGCCTGCGCTTCCCGGTGGTCACATTCCTGTTCTGTATGTGCCTCTCCGCACTCGCATATTTCGCGTTCGAGCGCGTCCCATCTGAACTCGTACCGCAGGAAGACCGCGGCAAGTTTGAGGTCATGGCGAGCGGACCAGATGGCGTCGGTCTGTACTTCATGGAGGAGCAGACCGACAAAATGGAAGCCATTCTCCAGCCCTATGTCGACTCTGGCGTGATTACCTCTCTCTTCACGACAGTTGGTCGATGGGATCCAAACCGTGTGGGTATCTCTGCTGAACTGGCGCCATGGGAAGACCGCACGATTTCTCAAAACGAAGTCGTCAATCAGATCCGCGGTCCGCTATCACAAATCCCGGGCGTGCGGGCGTCGGCCTTTGGCCGGTCCAGTCTCAGCTTTGGTCGTGGCGGATCGCGTGAAGGCTTACAGGTCGCCCTGACGGGACCGACTTATCAGATGATTTATCTGGCCGCGCGGGATCTGGTCGAACGGATCGAAACAGAATCGCCCGTGCTGACCCGGGCTGATATCTCCTACAAGCCGAACCAGCCTCAATTGTCGATCCGCGTTGACCGGCAACGCGCAGCCGATCTCAATGTCCCTCTGGATCAGGTCTCTTTGACCCTGCGGGCCATGGTTGGTGGTGAGAATGTCGTCGACCTGAACGTTCAAGATCAGGCAATCCCGATCATGCTGGAATCTGAACCACGCGCCATTGAAACGCCTGCTGACCTCAGCAATCTTTATGTGCGGAATACCAACGGGGCACTCTTGCCTTTGTCCAGTCTGACAACGCTGGTTGAAGAAGGCATTGCTGCGGAGCTCAACCGTGTTGAACAGCGACGCGCTATTGAGCTTCAAGCCGATCTCGCTGCGGGCACAACAATGGCCGAAGGCATCGCCGAATTCCGTCGCCTCGCAGATGAAACCCTGCCGGAGGACATTGGCGTCATTCTACAGGGCGAAGCCGCGACACTCGGCGAGTCAAACAATGACATGATGCTGACCTATGCGTTCGCGCTTATCATTGTGTTTCTTGTGCTTGTTGCGCAGTTCGAAAGCATCCCAGCCCACTGGTGATCCTCATCTCGGTTCCATTTGCGCTCGCAGCAGCCATTTTCGCGATCTACTTCTCAGGCGTGTCTCTGAACATTTATTCGCAGATTGGTCTCATTCTCCTCATTGGTCTGATGTCCAAGAACGGCGTATTGCTTGTCGAGTTTGCGAACCAGCTTCGTGAAAACGGGCGAAACGTGAAGGAAGCAGTGTTCGAAGCG
Source organism: Ponticaulis sp. (assembly GCA_002692725.1). GTDB lineage: Bacteria > Pseudomonadota > Alphaproteobacteria > Caulobacterales > Hyphomonadaceae > Ponticaulis. The sequence continues at coordinate 258,616 of NZLU01000046.1, forward strand.
GCTGTTCTGCGCGCCAGACCGATCATTATGACGGTGATCTCGACAGCTTTGGGCGCGCTGCCTCTTATTCTGTCGAGCGGCGCAGGCGCTGAAGCCCGTTATGCGATTGGCTGGGTGATCTTTGGCGGTCTGGGCCTGTCTGCCCTCTTCACCTTATTCCTCACGCCAGTTATCTATCTGGGACTTTCGAGTCTGACTTCAAAAGGATCGGCTTCCAAGCCAACGCTTGAGTCGGAGATGGAAGAGTTCGAGCGTAATCAAGCGGCACGAGTGGAGCCCGCAGAGTGAAACACAAAATAGCTTTAGGTCTCTTGTCGACCTGCAGCCTATTGACAGCAGGCTGCACAATCACTCCTGAAACAATAGACGTCGAAAGATCTCTTCCGAACGCCTATCAGAACCAACCGGCACTGAATACGAGTGCGGAAATGACGGGCGAATGGTGGCTCGGATTTGAAGATGAAACGCTGACTGGCCTTATCGAGAGTGCACAATCAGAAAACCTGGATGTTCTGGAGTCGCTATCGCAGCTAAAGGCGACCTACGAACTGACGCGTGCTGTTCGGTCTGACCTCTTCCCAACCATTGATGGTTTTTTAGATCAAAGAATTGGCGGTGTTCTGACATCCGGAATTGATGCGAATTACACGGGTTCAACCGGTGCAGGATTGACGTTCGATCCGGACATCACGGGCCGTATCAAGAACCGCATCGCTGCTGCGGACTCCGATTATGTCGCTTCTGAACTGGGTGTAGCGAATCTGAAGCGGTTGATCGCAGAAGCCGTCGCACTCCAGTATATCGAACTTCGCCGCGCTGAAGCGCGTCTTGCTTTGCTCGAATCGACGCTGGACCTGCAACAGCAGACAATCGAAATTTCTGAAGCCCGATTTGAAGCCGGTCTGTCTCCAAAACTGAACGTTGATCGAACGCGAGCCGACCTTGCACGTACCCTATCGCAACAAGGGACTTTGATCTCAAGCCGGGAGCGCGCAGCCTATTCTCTCGCCGTTCTGACTGGAAATCTGCCAGGAAGTCTCGCGCTTAGTGAAACAGTATCAGACGATATTCCTGAATTCATCCTTGGACCAAATCTGGCGGTGCCAGCCGACCTGGTCCGCCGCCGTCCCGACGTCCGTGCGGCAGAAACCCGTCTTCAGTCTGAATTGATCCGCATCAGCATTGAAAAAGCAGATTTATTGCCCTCATTGCGACTGCCGGGACAATTATCGGCAGGCTTTGGCGATGTGTCAGGCTCTGGCGATGAGATTGCGTTCAGCTTGTCAGCCCTTGTCGACATTCCCTTGTTCGATTTTGGGCGACGTCAGGCGGAAGTCGATGCGCAGCGGGCACGAGCAGAAAGTGCCGCATTTGCCTATCGGGCGAGTGTGCTGAACGCCCTGCAAGAGGTCGAATCGGCGCTGTCGCAAATCGAAGCCATTCAGTGGAGCCTCGAGCAACAAATGGAATCGGTGCGAGCAAGTGAGTCTGCCTACGAACAGCTGGACGCGCTCTATCGCGAAGGTCTCGCAACATTCACGGACGTTCTTGATACCCAGCGCCAGCTGATTTCCGGTCGTGAAGCCATCGTACAGACAGAGGCCAACCTCGCCATCGCCATCATTTCACTCTATGCCGCACTCGATGCAGGCTGTGATGACGTGGAACTCACAGCCTGTGTATCCTCGCCCGCAGCGAACTAAGCTTCCTGCTGATCCAGGAACCGACTGCGAAGTTCCGGCTTCAGTATCTTACCATTTGCATTTCGGGGTAATGGCTCAGTCTGGAACTGGACGTGTTTAGGTATCTTGTAAGCAGCGATTTTGTCAGCCAAAAACGCCCGGACCTCGCTTTCAGTCGCAGTTTTTCCAGGCTTTAACTGGACCACTGCCCCGACCTCTTCACCGAGGATCTTGTGAGGTATGCCAACGATGGCTGCATCCATGATCGCGGGGTGTTCGTAGAGAATATTCTCGACTTCAACACAGTAGATATTTTCACCACCCCGGATCAGCATGTCTTTTGCCCGGTCCACCAGATAGAGATATCCTTCATCGTCGAGCCGCGCGAGATCGCCTGTCACCACCCAGCCATCTTTGAACGTTTCGGCGGTTGCTTCAGGACGCCTCCAGTATTCCTTGGCGTTGGACGGTCCAAAGCACCATAATTCTCCCACTTCCCCGGGTGGCAAGGTCGATCCATCCGGCCCCACTATTTTGAACTTCATGGCCAGTCCAGGCAGGCCGGCACTTTGCGGTTTGGCGATATAATCCTCAGCCAGATTGACCGAAGCCGTTGCGCAAGTCTCCGTCATGCCCCAGCCATTCGCTGCGACCGCTTCCGGGAAACGTCCCTTGATAGTCGAGACGAGTTCCGGTGCGGATGGCGCACCGCCATAAGAGATTGCTTCGACTGAAGACAAATCATACTTTTCGCGATCAGGATGCTCGAGCACCTGCCATGCAATGGCCGGAACGCCACCAAATACGGTGATCTTTTCGCGCTCAATGATCGGAAGCGCTTCACCCGCATCCCATTTGTACATGGTCACGACCTTCTGGCCATTGTGCAAGGTCGGCACGAGAACCGCGAAGGCGCCTGTCACATGGAAAAACGGCACCGATAAGAGATTGGCTTTCTGCGGCTCATCGGGACCATTTACGGGAACAGCTTCACCCCGGCGCAAATAAGCGCGCGCCTGATTGCCGAGTGAGTTGAACATATTGGAGACAATCGCCCGGTGCGTCGCCAGAACGCCTTTGGGTTTTCCGGTTGTCCCCGAAGAGTACATCATCGTGGCGTCATCATCCGGCGACAGTTCTGCATCGGGTAGACCAACGTCCTTCAATGCCGGCCAGGACTGCGCCGGGCCAATCAGGCTTTCCAAAGTCGTCACATGTGACTGAGGATAATCCTTCTCAGCTCGAGCTATAATGACGTCCTTAAGTTCGGGCAGATTGGTAAGGTGTGATTCGATACGCTCAAATATTTCCGGATCAAAGATCGCAAGTCTCGCGCCTGAATTTTCCAATCCGTATTCAAGCTCATCTCCCTTCCACCACGAATTCAGCGGTGTCGCGATCAGCCCGCAGGTCAGACACGCCCAGAACGCGACCGACCATTGCGGATAATTTCGCATGGAAATCGCGACCCGGTCGCCCTTCTTGAGATCATATTGGTTCAGCAATGCGTGTGCGAGATGCGCAACAGCCCTGGCGTGAACCTCAAAGGTCACTCGCTCATCTTCGAACACCAGCATATCTCGCGGTGCCCAGGTCTCTGATCCATGAAGAAATAGGGATCGAAGTTCGGGATAAGCGTTTTTATAGACCGGAACCGTCACACCCCGGATGACCGCTTCCTCAAGCTCCAGAATGGATCCGGCACTGGTCAAAGCTGCATTTGCGTCTTCAACACTCATCGCCGGCCAGCCCTCAGGCAGCTCAGCTGCTGGTTTCGCGTCCAATTTTTTCTCCCAAAGACTTTATATCGTTTTGGGGAGTGTCATGCGTACGCCCGGTTTGAACAAGTGCCAAACAGGTTCAGAATTTGAAAAAAGTGCAGCGCAGACTTACACGACAGCCAGCTTCAGCGCTTCAACATCTCCACGCCCCAACGCGGAAATACACGTCGAAGCAATATGTTGGGCGCTGAGACCCGCCTGTTCGTACATGATTTCAGGCTTATCCTGATCGATGAAAACGTCGGGAAGCGTCATGGTCCGAATACGCAAACCACGGTCAAGTCGTCCCGTTTCTGCCAAATGGTGAAGTGTAAAAGCGCCAAATCCTCCGACACTGCCTTCTTCGACCGTGATCAGCACTTCATGATGATCGGCCAGCTGTCGGATCAAATCATGATCAAGTGGTTTGGCGAATCGTGCATCAGCGACCGTCGTCGACAACCCCTGCGCTGCGAGCATCTCAGCAGCTTTGAGGCTCTCCTGAAGGCGCGTTCCATAAGAAAGAATCGCAATACTTCCGCCATCGCGAACAATACGTCCTTTACCGATCTCCAGCGGTGTCAGTATTTCAGGCATCTCCACGCCAACACCTTCGCCACGTGGATACCGGAAGGCTGAAGGCCGGTCATCGACCTCATTGGCGGTCAGAATCATCCGCGCGAGTTCCAGCTCGTCAGACGCAGCCATGCAAACCATATCCGGAAGATTCCCCAGATACGCAACGTCAAAACTTCCTGCATGAGTTGGCCCGTCCGCACCCACAAGCCCTGCCCGGTCGATCGCAAAACGAACAGGGAGCTTCTGGATCGCGACGTCGTGGACGACCTGGTCATAAGCGCGTTGCAGGAAGGTCGAATAGATTGCCGCATAAGGCCGGAAACCATCTGCAGCCAGACCTGCGGCAAAGGTAACAGCATGTTGCTCAGCAATACCCACGTCGAATGTTCGGTCAGGGAAAGCTTCCGAAAAGGTAGAAACGCCCGTTCCGGACGGCATAGCCGCAGTTACAGCGACAATCTTTTCGTCATCGCGCGCCAGATTCGTCAGCGTCTCGCCAAACACTTTTGTGTATGACGGAGCATTGGAAACGGACTTCTTCTGCTCTCCGGTGATGACATTGAACTTCGAAACGCCATGATACTTGTCTGACGCGTTCTCAGCGGGCTCATAGCCCTTCCCTTTTTGGGTTACGGCGTGAACGAGAACGGGTCCGTCAAGGCTGTCCCGAATGTTTTCCAGCACAGGAACGAGTACGTCCAGATCGTGACCATCAATAGGGCCAACATAATAGAATCCGAGTTCTTCGAACAGGGTGCCGCCCATGGCAAAGCCGCGAGCATACTCTTCCATTTTTTTGACTGGCTTTTCGAGACCGATTGGTCCGACAATTTTTTTGCCCAGCTTTCGAAGTGACCGATAGGGTTTGCCTGACACAAGTTTGGACAGGTAATGGCTCATTGCGCCAACCGGCGGCGCAATCGACATGTCATTATCGTTCAGAATAACGATCAGTTTTTTGTCGAGCGCACCCGCATTATTCATGGCCTCATAAGCCATGCCGGCCGAGAGCGCACCGTCTCCGATTACGCAAATCGCATGATCATTCCGGCCATCGAGATCGCTGGCGACGGCGAATCCCAGCCCTGCAGAGATTGATGTTGAGGCGTGTGCAGCACCGAAAGGATCGTACTCACTTTCTGCGCGTTTGGTGAAGCCAGAGAGGCCACCACCCTGTCTCAAGGTGCGAATCCTGTCCCGACGCCCCGTCAGTACCTTATGCGGATAGCATTGGTGTCCAACATCGAAGATCAGCTTGTCCTGAGGTGTATTGAACACGTGATGAATCGCGACGGTCAGCTCAACCACGCCCAATCCGGCACCCAAATGCCCACCCGTCACAGACACAGCATCAATAACCTCAGCGCGCAATTCGTCCGAGATGTGCTTCAGCTCTGCGCGTGACTTCGACCGCAAATCAGAAGGCAAGTTGATGTCGTCCAAATGTGGGGTGTCTACCATTTTACTCATCCAGAATCGGCTTGCGCTTTGGCTCACCGCTTATTTTCGCCGGTCCAGTACAAAATCAACCGATTGAAGCAACAAATGGGCACGATTGCGGAATATAGCGAGGTGTTCTTTGGCTTGCGTGGCTAGAAGTCGCACTCTTTGGCGTGCCCCTTCAACGCCTAATAGCGATACAAAGTTCGCTTTGCCTGCTTCTGCGTCTTTTCCGGTATCTTTGCCCAGCGTTTCAACATCGCCTTCAACGTCCAGTAAGTCGTCTGAAATCTGGTAGGCCAGACCAAGGTCATGCGTGAAACCTTGAATTGCGTGACGCTCTGTCTCGTTTGCTCCACCCAGAATGCACGCCGCCTCTCCTGCATAGGCTATCAGCGCGCCCGTCTTAAGACGTTGCATACGGGTGATGGAGTTCAGATCCTGCCGAATATCACCTGACAGCATGTCGATCATCTGCCCGCCGACCATGCCTTGAGCCCCCGACGCGCGAGCCAGTTTTTCAACCAGTTTACACCGGATATGTCCATCGGCATGCGTGTCTCTATCGGCCAGAATTTCGAATGCCAGGGTCAAGAGCGCATCACCGGCGAGGACTGCGGTGGCTTCGTCAAAATGCTTATGAACGGTTGGCTGCCCGCGACGAAAATCGTCATCATCCATACACGGCAAATCGTCATGTATCAGCGAGTAGGTATGCACGCATTCCAGCGCAGCAGCAGTTCTGAGCAGTGAGGTCTCGGGCGCGTCAAACAATGTTCCGAGTTGCAGAACATAAAACGGCCGCAACCGCTTTCCGGTCGCCAGAGCAGCATAACGCATTGCCCGCATGAGTTGCGCTTCGGGACCTTCGGCTGGCGCGATCAAACGGTCCAGCACAACAGTAACCCGGTCTGCGACCTCATTCAGATGTGTTTCGAAGTCTGTCAAACTGCCCTCGACGTCATCCATCGACATCAACCGGACGAGCTTCTGCTTCGCCATCCTGGTTGAGCACGATCTGCTCAACCTTCAACTGAGCGTGTCTCAGCTTGGCCTGACAATGAGACTTCAGGCTGGCGCCTCTTTCATAGATCTGGATCGACTCTTCCAGAGGAACGTCCCCACTTTCGAGCTTCTCGACAATGGATTCGAGCTCTTTCAGAGCATCTTCAAAACTCAGGCTTTCAACAGGTGTCGCATCAACCATTTCATTTCCCTTTGGCGCGACCATAGAAGCGCAGCACACGGAACTCAATCGTCTGTTTCAGACTTCTGCGTCCCGGGTCGATACTCATACACACGATAAGACCAATACGCGTCCCCACCGTCATATACGCAGGCCCACCCGCGTGCCTTGAGACGTGGTCTCAACATGCGGTTAAACCATCCATGAGCGGCCAGATAGACCTTGCCCTTCTGGGCCCGGTCAACAAGATAATCGGCGGCGCGTTCCGCTCGTGCTTCAGCGTCACGGATGCCCTCGCCGTCCAGTTTATGCCCTCTGAGCCATGCAGCGCGTGCGATTACATTCCAGGTCTTGGGAAGAAAACGAATACGCTCCCAGGTAGGAGGCGGTAGATTGGCTTCCCAGAACAGCTCGCTTGATTCTATCTCTGCCCAGGGCGCTGCAAATTGAGCCGTTTCAAGAGCCCGTGGGCGACTGGAAGCCAATACAGTCTCGCTGTCCCGAACAATCTGCTTCAACGCATCGGGCGCCGACTGCCCCTCCGCAAGGCTGCCTGCTTCGTAACGAGCCCACCAATCTTTATACTCCTGCCATGAAAGGCGCGGACCTTTCTTGCGATCAAGCGCAGGGCGACCGTGGCGAGAAATAATGATTGGTCCAACCCGATCAGCAGATCGAGATGCAGGCGTGTTTGATTTTTCGTCAGACATATCAGTGAGAACGCTGTGACCCATACTAATCAGGCCAGCTGGCCCCCGCATCGAATGTTTCACTGCGAGTGTTAACTCTGCAACCCGTCACAAACAAGACGAAGTTCAAGTCTGACGCCAATTCAATCCAGCTTAGCCATTTTCTGCAGGCGTTGAACCAGACGTGCTGTCGGGACGGACAGCGTATTTTGCTGCGTCGATAACACCTTTGATACGACCTGACAGGCTTATTTCGGCTGAACGGATCACCTCGTACCGGCGGCGCACCTGCCCCGCTAACCCACTGACCTTGGGAATGCCCGATGTTTCGAGCCCTTTCCAGACGAGCTGACCGGCCAGACCGAGACGCGAAACCGGTGCTGAACTTCGAATGGTCGCCCGAATGACCGGTAATTGGTAGCTGGAATAGTATTTCTTGTAGTGGCCTGCAGACACGCCGAGGTCATAATGGTTGAAACCGCGAGCAGACGCTTCCCGCATGATTTCCTGCTGAATCAGCAATCCGGGCGCATAAGAGGAATACTCCGGATCATAAGCTGGAATCCATCCGTGAATCGTAGATCGGCAGGATAGATTAAACTCTGCTGCGACAAGTCGATTTTCGAACTTCAGCGTATGTAGAAACCCCTTGCAGGTTGGATCATCATGTTTCCAGAGTCTGTAAAGTAATTCACGCGACCAGTCCGGCCCGAGCACATCATGTCGCCCGGTATTTCGGTATTGTGCGCGCTTCCAAGTCATTAGTTGATGGAAATCCGCCTCAGATTGCGCGTCGAATTCGAATGTTAATTCACCAACTTCTCGTTCGACTTTACGGGCCAGCCTGCGCATTTTCTTTGCATGTTTCGGGAATTCTCTCTGCTGAAACTCAAAGACGTTTTCTGCGCCATTTGAGATATCCGCAATAAAGGCGCCATCAAATTCGGTTGCGAACTGATGCAAACGACAATGTGGGTCATAAACGCCTGTCATGCGCACATTGCTCAGCCCAGCCTGGCGCACGACTTCACGCAGGTCTAATTCAGCCCCTTCCGACATGATCGGGCCATGATAGTCACTGAATGGCGCACCGGCGGGGTCAGCAGACTTTCCGTTCACCTGAACAGGCCAGAAAAGATTAGGCTGCTCATCCTCACCGGCAACGATCACCCAGATATCAGGTCGAACTTCCGAGACCATTTTGGTAAAGCCCGGACTGAAAAATGGGCTCCGATAGCCACCAAGACTGGTCCGAAGCTCGTCCCAGCGCGCAAGGTGTCTCTCCGACAGTTCATTGAATCGGCGTCGTTCACAGAACATTGTATCACCCCTGTTTCAGGGCGATTTGTCTCACAAAGTGAATAACCAGACTTGAATCTGACCTACAAACTTTTCCAGACCCGGCCTTGTGGACAGCCTGATTCGTAACGGCCACAGAAATTCAGAGTGAACAGAACTGTGTCTGCGCGACCAATCAGGAGATCAAAGGGCACGTATCCAATACTCGCTTCATCACCCGGGCGAATATCCGGCTCACAGCCCGCTTTATCGACCACGCCATTTTCATTCCTCGGACAATGCCCGGTCGGCGCACGACCATCCGTGGAGTTATCACGATTGTCGCCCATGAACAGGAAATGGCCTTCCGGCACTTTGAAAATCGGAGGGTCCCGATAATTGCCGAAGGGTAATTGATGGATCAGATAGGATTTACCTTCCGGCGTCGTCTCAAGCTTTTCATCAGCCGTGAACAAAACACCTTTTCGCGCCTCGTGATATTTCACTTCGCGCTGGGTTTCCTGATCCATGGGCTTGCCATTGATCACGACCCGGCCTCCGGCCATCTGAACGGTGTCGCCCGGAAGACCGATCAGACGTTTGATCATCACTTTATCGGCGTGCGGATGCCGGAAAACAACGACATCACCCCGTTCAGGCTGGCTGGCAAACAGACGTCCATCGCCCAAAGGCAGATACCGCCCCAGACCGAGCGGCACCGAGTGCTTGGAATAGCCATACGCAAATTTCGATACGGCAACCCGGTCACCAACCTGAAGATTTGGCACCATGCTCTCACTCGGAATGGATCTCAATTCATAGATAAATAGCGAGAAAAAGAACCAGACAGGCAGGAAAATCAGAATCGTAACGACCAGCTCTTTGACTTCATGAAAGAATTTGTCTTTCAGGTCCGCAGGCTCTTTTGTTTCTTCCGAAATATCATTCATTTCAAACGGACCGCCGTTCCATAGGCGAGGATCTCAGACGATCCCTGCATAATAAGTGAAGTTGTGATTCGCATGCCAATGATGGCATCTGCTCCGAGGCGCATTGCGTCCTCAATCATACGATCAAGCGCTTGTTCACGTGCCTCAGCCATGAGTTTTGTATACTCATCGACTTCGCCGCCAACCAATGTTCTAAGACCTGCAACGATGTCCCGGCCGACAAAACGTGCGCGGACAACATTGCCTCTGACCAGTCCAAGAATTTCTGAAACTTCCCGGCCCGGCAGTGTCTCTGTTGTTGTCAGGATCAAACTCAACGCTCCACGTTTTTTGAGTAATAGTCGTCTTCTTTGTTATTCAGACGATCAACAATTACCTTAAACAGCAAGACTGCCATACCCAGACATCAACACACAGGCAATAAAAGAGTCAGTGCGATACCTAGCCCTGCAGCGATATTCTGTCCCGACAGCAGTCCAAACACTTGCGCAAAAAACACGACGCCCCAGCCCAGAACGGGCAATCCGAGTAGAGTTATCCCGACCCAATACAGATTTTCGGTTTTTTTCGTCATGACGGAATAGAAAAACTGTCCCCATGGTCAAAACAAGGCGCAAAGACGTGTACGGATACGTTTTTTGCGATAATCGAGCCATTCGATGGAAACACTTCAGTCAAATACAGAGTTTAGTGACCAATGAGCCCGCTTGAAGACGCTCTGGAAACCTTGCGAAGAGGTGGACTGATCGGTCTGCCGACTGAAACCGTCTATGGTCTGGCAGGCGATGCAGCGCGGGCTGATACGGTCGCGAGCATATATGAGCTCAAAAATCGACCAACGTTCAATCCACTGATTGCGCATGTTTCTTCGCTCGAAATGGCAGAAGAACTTGGCCGGTTCTCCGATCTCGCACGCAAGCTTGCAGAGACTTTCTGGCCAGGGCCTCTTACGCTTGTACTGCCGGTTGCAAAGACCAATCCGGTCTGTGACTTGGCGCGCGCCGGACTGGATACGCAAGCGATTAGATGGCCTGCCCATGAAATCGCCCAGAAGCTGATCTCAGCGTTCGGAAAGCCCGTCGTGGCGCCATCTGCAAACAAATCTGGTAAGGTCAGCCCAACCACACGCAAGCATGTGGAGCAGGAATTCGGCACCGCCCTTACCGATATTCTGGATGGCGGCGCCTCTGTTTTGGGTCTCGAATCCACGGTCATATCGGTGTTGGGGAATGAAGCCACACTCTTGCGCATCGGAAGCCTTCCCAAGGCTGACATCGAAGCCGTTACGGGTCCGTTGAAGTCTGCGCTACTTGATGAGGATGCTCCGAAATCGCCGGGCATGCTTTCGCGACATTATTCACCCGACGCGAAACTTCGTCTCAATGCCAGCGTTCGATCTAAACCAGATGAAGCCTATCTCGGCTTTGGTCCTTCTTCAGTGGACGCGACGATGAACCTGTCAGAAGCCGCAAACCTCACCGAAGCCGCCGCGAACCTTTATGCTATGCTCAGGACACTGGATGAAAGCTATTCAGCAATCGCCGTTGCGCCCATTCCTGACACAGGGCTGGGAGAAGCGATAAATGACCGTCTGAGGCGTGCTGCCCTCCAAGATTAATCTACCCCGGAAACACACACCATGTCAGAATCCTCCCAAACGCTTCCCGTCGAATTTGTGACTTCCGTCAAGTCAGCTCTTGGCCCCAAAGGCTGGAGCGAAGACCAGGACGAAATTCAGCCCTATCTGGAAGACTGGCGTGGAAATTATAAGGGATTTTCATCACTGCTGGTGAAGCCGGCTTCAACAGAAGAAGTCGCAGCTGTTCTGAAACTTTGCGACGAATATTCGGTCGCAATAACGCCGCAAGGCGGGAATACCAGTCTGGTGAATGGCGGCATTCCTTATGGTGAAGTGATCTTGTCGCTCAAGCGCCTCAATCGAATCCGATCCACAGACCCACTGAACAATTCTATCGTGGCCGAGGTCGGATGCGTTCTCACATCTATCCACGACAACGCCCTGGAGCATGATCGTTTCTTCCCATTGTCATTGGGTAGCCAGGGAACCGCGACGATCGGAGGCCTGATTTCCACCAATGCCGGAGGCGTAGCCGTTCTGCGATATGGGATGATGCGTGACCTTCTATTGGGGTTGGAAGTTGTCACCGCCGAAGGAGAGATCTGGAACGGTTTGCGTGGGCTGAGAAAAGACAACACCGGTTACGATCTCAAACACTTGTTTGCGGGTGCAGAAGGCACGCTGGGTATTGTCACAGCCGCGTCGCTAAAACTATTTCCGGTGCCCAAGACGGCAACAGCCTGGCTGACGCTCGAAACCGTTGAAGACGCAGTCGAACTTCTGTCACTCATCCGGTCCAAAGTCGGCGACACCGTCACAAGCTTCGAACTCATGCGGAAACCGGGCGTGGAACTCGCTTGCGAAGAGATCGATACGTGTCGCGACCCGCTCCCGTCTCCTTCTCAATGGCGCGTTCTGGTTGAAATCTCCATGTCCGATGAGGCCCTGGCGGCGCAGGCACTCGAAAGCGCACTTGAAGCCGCATTTGAACGTGAACTCATCACAGATGGCGCTATCGCGACGTCACTTTCACAAGCTGAAGATTTCTGGACCATTCGCGAGAGCTTACCACTTGTGAAGCGCGGTTTCATGAATTCGGTGAACCATGATGTATCGGTGCCCGTGTCGAGAATCGCGGAGTTCATCGACAAGAGTGAATCACTCCTGAAACGTGAAATCGGCGAGATTGAAGTCTTTGTCTTTGGTCATCTCGGAGATGGGAATCTTCATTATGCCGTCGCCGAACCTGCGAAGACTGAAAAACCGATTGTGCGTGAACGCGCAGGCGAGATCACGAACCTCGTCCATGGTCTTATCGCCGAGTTCGATGGATCCATATCGGCCGAACACGGCATCGGGCTGATGCAGCGCGATGATCTGCTGAATTATAAGTCACCCCTCGAAATCGACCTTATGCGCTCGATCAAACGGGCGCTTGACCCGAAAAACATCCTCAACCCTGGGCGTATCTTCCCTCTCGACTGATCAAACACATCCCTGAAATCCGTCGAATCGCGGCAATTAACTCATGGGGCGACAGAATGTCGGCGCTGGAGGGATAAATGCCACTCTATCGGGATTTGAGAGACGAGCGGAAGTACACACCGGACGAGAAAGACTGGGTGTCTCGTCGCCTTCTCGATTTGCGTGCGAGATTGAAAGAACCTGCGCCGACAGGCGTTCCAAATCGCACGCTCAGATCTTCCCTGATTGTCGGCACATGGAACATCCGGGACTTCGACAATAATAAATACCGCAACGGACCGCGACGGCGCGAAAGCCTGCAATACATGGCGGAGATACTCTCATCTTTTGATATCTGCGCCATTCAAGAGGTGAATGAAGATCTCGAACCTCTGGAAGAAGTCGTTCGTTTGCTCGGAAAAAGCTGGCAGTATATTGCAACCGACGTTACCCAAGGCGCGTCCGGTAATCGAGAGCGAATGGCATTTGTGTTCGACACGCGAAAGGTCAGTTTCCGGAATATTGCAGGCGAAGTCGTTCTTCCCAAACACAAACTTCTCCCAAACGAACAGCAATTCGCCCGAACACCGTTCATCGTATCATTTCAGGCAGGCTGGTTCCGTTTCGCACTCTGTACGGTCCACATTTATTTCGGCCAGAATTCGAAGAACTCGGAGGGTTACCGACGGCGTGTGGATGAAATCAATTTTATCGCCGAAGAACTGGCCAGCCGAGCCAAACGTGAGGATGAAAACTATATCCTGCTGGGCGATTTCAACATCAAAAACCCGATTGACGAGACCATGCAGGCGCTCACGAAAGCGGGCTTCATCCTGCCGCCTCAGCTGTTTCCGTCCAACATTCTGGGAAACAAATACTATGACCAGATAGCGTTCCAGACGAAGAAAGACGAAGTGACCTTCATTTCGGCAGGTGTCTTTGACTTTTCAAAAGCTGTCTTCCTTCCGGAACATTACGAGCACTACGCCCCCATTCTGCCAAAGCGCCATCGGGATCTCAAACGCAATGGCGATCCGAAAGACGTCAAGAAGGATAAAGACTACTATAGTAGGCGCTGGCTCACCTGGCAGATGTCAGATCACTTGCCACTTTGGGTCGAACTCGCGATCGACTTTTCAGACGAACACTTGCTTCACAATCTTTCGGACGAAGCAGCAAAAAAAGGCGCTGCCGCTCAGATCGAACTCGAAGATGAAGATGGTCATGACCTCGCCATTCAGAGCGAAGTCACCGGCATTCAGATCCAGACGCCCGACGATATAGAGGACACAGAAAAGTCTACTCCTCGCAAAACGAAAAAGCGTTCAAAACCGAGACTGCCCGACAAAGACAAAGTCGGTACAGCTCGCCCTGATCAGCCGCTGACATGGAAACTGGCCTGGCAAATTTTCAAGTTTGTCGCGTCTGGCAGAGCCGAAGAAATGAAAAAACGACGCGACAAAGAGAAAAAACAAGCACGTCATCGCAAGAAGTCACGCTAACCTCGTTGCTTTCTTCTCAAAACCTCGTTTTGTGTACCCTACCGGATTACTAGGAATTCCCATGAAAGTCAGACCAATCAGTCTTGCCCTGCAAGGTGGCGGTGCCCATGGCGCTTTCACATGGGGCGTTCTCGACTATCTGTTGGAAGAAGGGTCACTCGACATCAAAGCGATGACGGCAACCTCCGCTGGGGCGATGAATGCCGTCGCACTGGTGGCCGGCTATCTGGATGGCGGTCGTGATGGCGCCCGCGAAATGTTGTCCGCATTCTGGAAGGACATTTCCGAGCGTGGCACGCCGCTTTCGGCAGCCAACAGCATCTCGCCGGCCTTCGGACCATTCACGCCTTTCGCGATGTTTCAGGCGCTTTCTCAAGTCGCAAGTCCCTACGATCTGAACCCGTTTGACTATAACCCTCTGCTTCAATCCCTACGAAAACTGATCGATTTTGAACGATTAAATGCCGAGTCAGACATTCAGCTTTTTGTGGCCGCAACCAATGTTCAGACGGGTAAAGCCAAGATATTTCGAACGCCTGAATTGACTGAAGAGGCCATCCTGGCCTCTGCCTGCTTGCCCCAGGTGTTTCGTGCCGTAGAGATCGACAACATACCCTATTGGGACGGCGGTTATGTCGGTAATCCGTCGCTTTTTCCGCTATTCTACGCCGATGTCCCGCGCGACATGCTCATCGTTCACATTAATCCGATGAACAGAGCGAGCACACCGAAAACGGCAGCCGCAATTCTCGATCGACTGAATGAAATCACTTTCAATGCGTCATTGATCTCGGAACTCAGATCGATCGCATTTGTACAAAAACTGCTCGACGAAAACTGGCTTGCCGACCGTATGCAGTCGAAATACCGGAAGATCCACGTTCACGCGATCCGCGCAGACAAACAGCTCAGCAAACTGTCGATCGAATCGAAATTCGACACGAGTTGGCGGTTTCTCACCGACCTCAGAAATCGAGGACGAGACGCAGCGAAAACCTGGATCCAGACGTCCCGGAAAAAAGTTGGCAAACAATCTTCGGTCAATATTCGCGAAGAGTTTCTGGATAATCTGGATTAGTCGGGTTTGTAGACGAGAAAGCTAACTTTCGTTTCCCCGTAGTCCCGGGTCTCCAGACACACCCAGTTTTCCGCCTCCGGCTCTTCTTCCTCTGGCGTTTCGATAACGGCAAGCGTTCCAGGAACAATCCAATTGCCGAGAACCAGCTGCCGGAGCGCCGGAACGACGAGTCCCTCACCATAAGGTGGGTCCAGAAACACCAGATTGAACGGTTCGCCGACACCATTCGGCTTCGGTCCAAGATCGGTCGCAGAACGGCGATGAATGCGCGTGTTTCCAAACAGCTGAAACGCTTCAATATTTCTGCGAATGATACCTCGCGCACCGGCAGCAACTTCTACGAACAGACAAAAGGAGGCACCGCGTGACAGCGCCTCAAATCCAAGCGCGCCCGATCCGGCAAACAGGTCGATAACCCGCACACCTTCGATATCTGGGATGTCCGGGTTATGCGCGAGAACATTGAACACAGATTCGCGAACACGGTCGGTCGTTGGCCGTGTCTGCTTCCCTTCCGGTGCCTGAATGATGCGTCCTTTAAGCGATCCGGAAACAATACGCATAGATTGGGTAACCTGATAATTGCATGATGAAGTCGACATGGCATATCTCCATGTCCCGGAAAGTCCAGAGGTAGGCGCAAGAATGGAATACGGCGAAAAAGATTATGCATACATGCGCCGGGCTTTAGAGCTGGCAGACATGGCCGCTGACAGGGATGAAGTTCCGGTAGGCGCTGTCATTGTCGATCCTGCGTCGCACACCATTATCGCGGAAGGCTATAATCGGCCGATCAGTCTCAATGATCCCACCGCCCATGCTGAAATCATTGCCCTTCGTGCAGCCGCTCATTCACTCCAGAACTACAGGCTGACCGGGCTTGACCTCTATGTTACGCTTGAGCCCTGCTCCATGTGTGCGGGAGCAATTGCCAACGCCAGAATCCGGCGCGTGGTTTTCGGCGCAGACGACATCAAAGGCGGCGCTGTGATCAGTGGAACGAAGTTCTTCGACCAGCCGACCTGTCACTGGCACCCTGAGATCCTGGGTGGCGTCCTCGCAGGACCATGTTCTGACATCCTGAAAGCCTTTTTCAGAGCCCGCCGAAAAATCACTAAATGAGCGGCTGATCCAGCCACTCCCTATAAGCCAACCATCGAGACCTGTATCGTTCCATGGCTTCTGATGGCGACCGCTTGAGAAAGCGAATGCCAGCTCCGGGACGAATTTGCCCGAGCTGGAACCGATCGCTGCGTATGACCTGTAAAATATGCGCATACCCGCCTGTCGTCTGGGCGTCTGCCAGAAGAATAAAGGGATTGCCGCTTGGCGGACATTGCACTGTGCCCGGAAAGACAGCGGAACTCGACTTCGACTCGGAACCGGAAACGTCCAGACTGCTGCCCTTCAATTCAATGCCCATACGGCTGGCACGTTGGGTCGCCTGAAACTCTTCTTCAAAGATTGAGATCCGACTGGCGTCTGACATCACAGAAAAATCAGGACCTTCTGCGACCTGAAGCAGGAAGCGATCATTGAAATGGGGTCGTAACTCGAGGGGTGTCGAGATAGGTTCCGCGTTCCGGATCTCGGAAACAGATAACCGATCTCCGTCTTTCAGCGCCGCACCGCTCGCTCCCCCAAAACCGCCTGCTAGGTAGGTGGATTTCGAACCCAGAAAATCTCTCGCCTCTATTGTTCCGGATACCGCCATATAGGTCCTACAGCCACCGCGAGCCGGGCCAATCTCGAGGACATCCCCTGCTTTGGCATGCGCCGTATCGTGGAGGTCTACAGGCTCTCCAGACAGCTTCACGTCACACTCAGCACCCGCCAGTGCGAACGCCATATCGGCCTCAAATTCAAGCGTCATGCCGGTCATCGTAGTTTCGATGGCCGCCTGACTGCACGCGCCGCCCACCAGACGATTGGCAAGGGACATGGAAAGTTGATCAGCAGGCCCAGACCAGGGCACACCAAAATGCCGAAACCCGCTTCGCGGAGCGCCCTGCAAAGTTGACTGCAAGCCGGACTTTACGATCCTAAGGCTCATTCCTGCCCCTCACGCACCAGTCTTATCTTTCTGCCGGCTTCGAGAAGAAAGGGCTGATCCTTGCGCGCATCGAACAGATCGACTTGCACCCTCCCGATAATTGGCCAGCCTCCCGGCCCATCGAGCGCATAGGTACCGCATTTTCCATTGGCTAGTCCCAGAGACCCCGCTGGCACCCGTTTTCTTGGCTCGGCCAGTCTTGGAACCGACAAGTTTTCCGGCACACCGCCAATATAGGCAAACCCTGGTGTGAACCCCATCATGTCGACGTAAAGATCTGCTCTGCATAAAGCGTCAATCAACTGATCAGTGACCATGCCCAGGGTCTTGCAGACATCGCTCAGATCCGGGCCATCCTTACCGCCGAACACGACTGGCAGCGTGATGATTTCGTCAATTTCTTCCTCGTTTTCAGAATTGACATCCACACGCATCAGAGATGCGCAAACCTTGTCCGGTGACATTTTCAGAGGATCAAACAGCACCGTCACGTCTTCGATTCCGTCGACGACTTCGAGCCAGTCACCAGTCCGTCTCAGCGCATTTGAAATCTGTCTTAATTCAGAGATTTTAGCGCCTGAAACCGACGCTGCATCGTCACCGGTCAATCGAACCTTTAATTGCGTCATGCCTATCCCAACTCAAAACCTGCAGTCGACAAGGCCTCGCGTATCGCTCGCGTTGCCTTTTGTGCGCCTCGCGTATCGCCGTGAACACAAATCGTTCGAGCATTGACCGCCATTACCTCACCATTGCGCGTTGTGACCGAACCCTTTGCCAGCGCGAGCGCCTGTTTCATTTGATCAACTTCGGTTTCCAGCACAGCGCCATCTTCGGAGCGAGGTGTCAGAGAACCATCAGCCTCATAGGATCGATCTGCAAACCCCTCCCCCCAAAACATAAGTCCTGCGGCTTCAGCTGCCGTCTGCACATGGCTTTCTGGAAGTCCGACAATCCGGGCAATGCCGCACTCTCGGGTAACAGAGACCACAAGCTCCGCCAGTTCCTCGGATTGCGCTGCCGCATTGTAGAGCGCGCCATGTGGTTTCAAATGGCTGAGCTCAACTTGTTGTTCCTTCGCAACCGCCTGCAGCTGGCGAACCTGGTCAAGCAGACTACTTCGCAGCGCATCCAGAGAGATGTCGATCTCCCGACGGCCAAACCCTTCCCGGTCTGGATAGGATGGGTGCGCACCGGCATTCACCCCGTTCAGTTTCGCAAGGCGCAACGTCTCCCGCATGCTGTCAGAGTCACCGGCGTGACCACCACAAGCGATATTGCAGGACGTCACGGCCTCGAGAATGGACGCATCAAGCGTGCGACCAGTCTCCCCGGGAAGTTCTCCTATATCGGCATTGAGATCGATCAGTCTGGACATAGCACAAGCTGGAAATTTCTTTGTTCTGAAGCGCCTGACGCTATCAGTTATTTTCTCTGAGGTCATCGCCTCGCAGGTAATTCACCTGTTCAGGGGATTGCCAATTCTCTTTGGATTTTCTGATATGCCAAGAAAAGTCGGAGGGACGCTCAAAATGAAATTTACAGGTGCCAGTGTTCTGGTTTTGGGATTGGTGGTGGGCTGCGCTACGCTTCCAGCAGGCGATACCAACATTGCTGCGGATTGGGATCCACTCCCCGCATCGACACGAACACTCGACATGTTCAAAGCTGGACCGGATCAGGCCTGCTATGATCGGGAGACAATGCCCGCCACCTTTGTCGTCGACTCGCACAATCACTTCAGACCCTTTGGAGGGAAATCCCGCCCGTATTCTGAAGTGGTCGCATATATGGAAAACAGCGGCGTCTTGTTTGCGAACATGTATGGCATTGGCCAATCCCTGCCCTGGAATTCCGGATGCACTTATTATCTGGATTGCGTCGGCACGCCGGCAGATCCATCGATCAAGAATGACATGATCAACGCCAACAATCTGGCGAACCACAAACCGGAGCATATCGAGCTGACGCTCTCCATGACCTTTCCGGACCTCGCCAATCCGTCTGACATTGCAGAGACCATGGATACTCTGAATGAAGAATATCCCGGTCTCTGGAAATGGATGGGCGAAGTCAATCTCGTCAAACAGGCCCTCATGGGCAATGACCATGAAGCCGCGACGCTGTCTGACATCGCGAACTGGGCGCCTTTTATGGCGAAGCTGCGCGCCGCAGATATGCCAATCGCGATTCACTCCGATCTTGGCTCTAACGACGATCAGACCAAATATCTTCACCTGATGGACGAAGTGTTAGAACGCTACCCAGAGAACAAAATAATCTGGGTTCATATGGGACTATCCAAAGAACTCACAAACATTCCGGCCGATCAACACATCGCGCTGATGTCAGAGCGGCTGGATAAATCTCCGAGCCTGATGCTCGATATTACCTGGCGCGTAATTGCGGATAACTATTTCCAGACAGAAAAAAACAAAGCCGCCTACACCGCTTTCTTCAACAAATATTATGATCGCATCCTCACCGGCACGGATTTCGTCGCCAGCTTCAACAAATCCTTTGAGGTCTACGCAGAAGAAGTCGAGGTCAATTCTACCTTGCTCGAGGATCTCGACGATCGGGCCTTCCGATACATTACTCTGGGCCAGGCTTATTTTGACCTGCTTGATCTGCCCTACCGGGCTCCGGATGTCTGCAGGGCCTGAAAGGTCTGACAGATTGGAAAAAGGCGGTGAGAATTCACCGCCTTTTCTGATGGGGGTCGTTACTCGGCCGGCACGATGGGCCGACCTGCCTCACCAAGTTCATCGTGGAAGTTCATCCGCTTCTTGCCGCTGGCAATGTAGAGGAAGAAACGTTTTACGTCGGCACCTAGACCATAAAGTGCGGGCACCAGGAACAGCGTCACGAACAGCGCAAACAGAACCCCATAGGCAAGGCCGACACCAATCGGCACCAACCATTGTGCCTGGATGGACCTCTCTGACATGAGCGGCAACAGACCGACATAAGTGGTCAGTGACGTCAGCAGGATCGGACGGAACCGACGTGTCCCGGCTTCTACCAGCGCATCTACTCCCGACATGCCCTTGGCACGAAGCTTGTGAACATAATCGATGAGTACAAGGTTATCGTTCACAGCCACGCCTGCCGCTGCGACGATACCAAGGAAGGAGAATACACTCAGTGAGTGACCGCCAATCGCATGCCCCAGAATACCTCCGGTGGCACAGAAAGGCACAGCCGCGAACAGGATCAGCATCGGCTCGACATAACTTCTGAAAGCAACTGCCACGAGGAAGTAAGCCACACAGATCGCAATCCCGAGCAGCAGGAAGATCTCCATCATAGTCTGCGCTTCATCGTCAGCGCGACCGAAATTACCGCGTTTGACGTCCGGATGCCGCGCTTCAAAGCCTTCGAAGTAATTGTCGTTCAACTCCTGACGGATTTCAGAAATACGCTCTTCGGCAACTTCTGCGCTGATGACGACGGCGCGCTGACGCTCCCGACGATTGATCTGAGTGATACCCTGCTCGAACCGAAGATCGGCAACAGCGTTCAGTGGTACCTCACGACCATCTGCTGTTCGGATGCGGATATTGTTGAGGAAGTCGAGATCTTCCCGGTCATTAC
This sequence comes from Ponticaulis sp., assembly GCA_002692725.1. Lineage (GTDB taxonomy): Bacteria > Pseudomonadota > Alphaproteobacteria > Caulobacterales > Hyphomonadaceae > Ponticaulis. The sequence goes on from NZLU01000046.1 coordinate 279,453, forward strand.
GCGGATACCGGACATAGACCCGAACATCTTCACCATCACGCGGCAGTCTCTGCACTTCTTCACCGAAGAAGCCCTGACGGACCTGACGGTTTACATCCTGATAGGTGATCCCCAGAGCCTCAGCACCTGGTTTCAGGTCAAACTGGATCTCTTCACTCGCACTCTGGCTGTCATTGATGACGTTATAGACGCCCTCAAAGCTTCTCAGACGAGACATCAGATCATTGGCCGCATCATTCAGCGCATCGAGATCACTGGAATTCAGCACATACTGGATCGGAGCGCCATTGAAGTTGTTGGTGTAATTCACCTCAATCGTTTCGGCATCCGGCACTTCACCGATCAGCTCACGAAGGCGCTCAGCCGTCTGTTTTGCGGTCAGCGTCCGGGTTTCTGGTGGCACCAGTTTGACGAGCGCCAGAACATTGTTGTCCCGCGAGCGTGTGTACCAGTTCTCAATCAGCTCACCTTCACCATTCGTGCTTGTATTGATTTCTTCTTCGAGCGTTTTCTCTGCCACCTGAATTTGCTCGAGCACCTGCAATGTCCGTGCATAGGGAGTGCCCTGCGGCAGCTCGACCGTGATCGCAATCTGATCCGCCTCGCCTTGTGGGAAGAATTCTGTCCGCACGAGATTATTGGTGACCAGACCGAAGGTCAGAATGGTCACACAGAAGAACATGAGAGCGGTCGAGAACCGGCGACGCAAAGCGAGCACCAAAACCGGGCGATACACATTCCGCGCGAACCAAACTAGACTGTCGGCTAGACTGGTCTGGAACCGTGTGAAGATGTTCTTCGGATTCGCAGGCTTCAGATGCGCAAGGTGCGCTGGGAGGATCAGAAGAGATTCGACCAGTGAGAACACCAGAGCCATGATCACCACGATTGATATCGACCGAGTGAATTCCTTGGTCGGCCCAGACAGGAACATCCAGGGCGCAAAGAAGATCATGGTCGTCAGGACGGCAAAGATCACCGGCTTGATGACTGATTTCGTGCCCAGCACAGCAGCTTTGATGCCCTGTTTGCCTTCTTCGGTCTGATTGTGAATGGCTTCGCCGACAATGATGGCGTCATCCACAATCACCCCGATCACCAGGAGGAAGGCGAATGTCGAAATCATATTGATTGAGACACCCATCGCCGGGAGGAAGATCATCCCGCCCATAAAGGCCACGGCGATACCGCCACACACCCAGAGTGCAACCGTCGGGCGCAAGAACAAGAGAAGCGTAATCATCACAAGGATGAGGCCCGTAAAGAAGTTCTTGGCAATCGTATCGATATTACCTTGGAATACGACAGACGCATCGTTCCAGAGCGTCATCGACATACCTTCAGGCATATTGTCGGCATGGCGCTCCATATAGTCGCGAATGTCGGCTGACATCTGAACAACATTCATGTTCGGGCCCGACATGACCTGCACAAGAATTGCCCGCTCGCCATTCACCGTGGCCAGCAAATCAACCTGTTCAAAACCATCAATCACATCGGCAATCTCGCCAATACGGATCACCGCACCTGTTGGGAGTTGTTTGACGACGATATTCTCGAACTCTTCCTGAGTGTCCGCCTGAGCCCGTGTGCTGAGCTGGATTGTACCGCCATCACTGCGAACCGCTCCGGCAGATGAGTTGAGAGACGTCGCGCGGACTGCAGCTGCTACTTCATTCAAAGTCAGGCTGTAACGACGAAGTGTTTCTTCCGAAACCTCGATAGAAATCTCTTCATTCCGCACACCGAAGAGTTCAACTTCGGGCACGGTCGGCAGAAGAGAAATCTCGCGACGAACCTTCTCTGCATGACGTTTGAGCTGTTTTTCCGTGACGCTTTCATCACCTGTCACAGCAATCCGCATGATCTCATTCTGGCTGCTGAACAGCCGGATCTGAGGCGGTTCGGCCGCTGAAGGAAACGTACTGATCGAATCGATCTCGCGTTTGATTTCCTGAAGGAAGGCATCCTTATCGAGGCTCATCTTGCCCTGAACGACGACAACAGCCTGGCTTTCAGAGGCAAACGAGCGAAGCTCATCAACGCCCTCAACACGGCTGACCGCTTCCTCAAGACGCGTCACGAGCTGTTCTTCAACATCCTGTGGAGACGCCCCGAGCCAGACCACCGAGATCTGAGCACCTGGAATTTCAACATATGGATCGATTTCGCGATCAAGATTGAAAAAGGCAATGATGCCACCGATCACAATGGCGATCATTAGAAGGTTGGCTGCGACCGGATTGGACGCCCACCATTTGACGATCCCTCTCATGGCCTATTCCTCATGCTTGATGTTATCGGCCGCTGCGATCAGCGACGGGTCTGAACTTGTGGGAGCGTCGACCGGACGGACAACCATACCATCAGCAGGGCTCCGAACGGGCGACGTGATAATGACGTCGCCGGCGCTCAGTCCTGCCGAAATAATCGCGCGGGAGCGGTTCGACGATTCAACCTCAACTTTCTGGAGCCGCATCGTGTCGCCGCCTTCGACCAGATAAACTGTGTCAGTGCCTCTCAGTGCCGTTCTCGGAATAGATATGGCTGTCTGTGAAGTTGATCCTTCGATTTCAGCAGAAACAAACAGACCGGTCGCCAGGGGAACGCCATTGTCAGCGCCCGCGCCGAACGGATCCGCAACCTCCACATAGGCGTAAAGTACACGGGTCGCCGGATCAAATCCTGAAGCTGTTCTCTTGATCTCACCGGTCCAATGTCGCACCTCACCGGCCACAATGGCCGACAAATCGACAATGGTGCCTGGATTATCGCGCGTTGATGTAAAACCGATTGGCAGATTCAGGACATCCAGATCGCGGTCTGTCAGCGCGATCGGGATTTCGACCACATCGGTCGAAAAAATGCTGCCAAGATTGGTGCCGGGCCCGACATATGCGCCACGATCAACGGATTTATTGATCACCCTTCCGTCGAACGGCGCGCGGATCACTGTTTTGGCCAGCTGAAGCTCAGCTTCACGAAGCGCCGCCTTGGCCGATTCGAGCCGAGCCTTGGCTTCGGCTACCTGCGGCTCTCTCAGGGCAAGGTCCGACACATCTGAAATGCCGAGCTCGTCAGCTTCAATTTTTGCGTTTCGCGCCTCAGACTGTTCGCGCGACAGAGACGTTTCGGCTTGAGCGACACTGGCCTGCGCCTGAACAACTCTCAACTGAAAATCCTGTGGATCCAGGCGCACAAGCACATCACCCTGATCGAAATGACCGCCAGCCAGGAAACTTGGCGAGACATAGGAAATTCGACCGCTGACTTCTGGCGACAAAGTCACCTCAGAACGGGCTCTGACTTCACCCTGGGAGGTGACCTTCAATGTGACACTGACGGTTTCCGCTTCCGCGATAACAACAGGAAGTGCCTCAATCACTTCTTCTTTTTCTTCGGGCTGGGGCGCCATGGCGTTGGTCGCAACCACACCGCCAAAGGTTCCGGCGACAATCAAAAGAGGGACGCCAAATCCAAGCGTACGTTTTATCCAGAGCTCTGTTTTGGATCCCTGTTTCTTTGAAATCTGTGCATTGGACATGCGATCAACCCCGTTTGCCGGTCGGCCTGTTTATGGAAACTACGGTGTTGAAATAGCAAAGACATTATTGTTTTTCAATATCTGTTTTTCGTTTTTCGATTTCTTCTGATTGTTTTTCAGTATGAATAATTGGTAATCAACAGAATATTCTTTCGCCATTTGAACGCCTTAAACGGGCGCCAGGAAATTATTTGCTGAGCAAGTCTGGTAATGCTGTCATGGTGTTGCGCCGATACGGCTTTAGGTCATTGACCCACTTTGGTCTTCCGTTACCTATCTTTCACCCATCTCCTCCAGAATCGCGGATTACTCATGCGTCTTCATCTCTCCACATGGCCTGAAATTGAAACCTATCTAACGAAATCAAAGGCGATCCTCATTCCGATTGGATCGACCGAGCAACACGGCCCAAATGGACTGATTGGCACTGATGCGCTCTGTCCGGAAATCATTACTTCAGCGGCAGACGATCTCACGGATATGTTGATTGGCCCGACCTTTTCGGTTGGTATCGCACAACATCATCTGGCGTTTCCCGGAAGTATGACGCTTCGACCCTCGACAATGATTGCTGCCATGAAGGACTGGACCGACTCACTCATCCGCCACGGTTTTGAGCGCATATTCTGGATCAATGGTCATGGCGGGAACACAGCTACAATTCAGGCGGCGTTTGCTGAGATCTATTCGGAAAGAAGTCTTCAGAAACCAACGGAAATTGCATCTTCTGATCTGCGCCAGAAAGCGATGAATTGGTGGGAATTGCCGGGCGTCATGGATGTTTGCAAAAAGCAGTTCCCCACGGGAGACGGCATGCATGCGACCGCCTCTGAAGTCGCGGTCACTTATGCGGGTTATCCTGATCAGGTCAGAAAAGTCGAGATGACCCCTCGGATTGCGCCCATCGGCAATTTTCGTGATGCCGAACATTATCGCGCCATGTTTCCGGATGGACGGATCGGATCGGATCCCTCTCAGGCGACGGTCGAAAAAGGCAATACCATTATTGAAGCCGCCGCGCGCTCGCTTGCCAGTCAGTTCCGCTCGTTTGCCGACGCCGACTAACTATAATGCATCAGCACGTCGTCGACGGCGCGTTCGAGGTGCTTCAGGGTTGCGAGATAAGAGACGACTGAACAAAAAGGGCGATAGTGATGCATTTCGCTGTCGCCCGTTCCCCACAGTGCTTTCGATTCGGGATTGAGCCAGACCACCCGCTTGGCGCGCGCGGCAGCATCTTCGAACAGATCGATTCTCGGATCGCCATGATTGGATCTCGCATCACCAAGCACGATAATCGTTGTCTGCCGATCAATGACAGACCAATGATCGACTTTCAGATCAGACAAAGCCTGCCCGTAATCGGTAGAGCCCCAGCCGACCTCTTTCATTACCCGATCCATGGATTGATCGAACCGATCGATCTCACCCGAAAGAAGCGGTCCGATATCCTTCAGACGGGCCGAAAATGCATAGCTGTGCAGATTGGGGACAACGTCGCGCAGGCAATAAAGAAACAAGAGCAGGAACCGCACATACTGTGCAACCGAGCCTGATACGTCACAGATCAGAACCAGTTTGGGGCGGTCCTTTCTCTTCTGCCGCCAATGCACATCAAACGGGACGCCGTCACGTCCGGCATTGCTTCTGAGCGTCTTTCGGATGTCGAGCTGTCCCCGGTTTTTCTTGCGTCGCCGACGCGAGTGTTTTGTTGCCAACCGACGCGCAAGCTTTTCGATCAGGGGCTTCATCCGATCGAGATCAGACCGGTCCATTTCTGTGATCCGCTTATCGGCCAGGAATTCTTCGCGAAACTGTTGCGTCGCTCCTGCGCCGAAAACGTCAAATTGCTGTTTGGCGTATTCAATCGATCTCTGCGTCATCATGCGACGCGCCTCGATCATCTCCTCAGCGGCCGCGTCGCCTTCCGGGCTGTGCTCCTGAAGTCGGGCGAGCAGCTCGGTTTCCATTTTTTCAACGCCCATCGCCTTCAGCATTTTTTGCGCGTAATAGCCGACCTGCGTTGAGAAACGGATGTCCTGAATGTCGGCCTCATTCCCTGCGCGAGCGATTGCCATCTCAATCGCGATTTCGTCGCCTGAGTTTGCAAGGCTCATAAAATCCTGCGGCTCGTTATCTTGCTCGCCTTCAGTCTGTTCGGTCTCGTTTTCTGTTGGCTCTTCGGATGACTCCGGGGGTTTCGATTTTGTACTGAAATACAAATCGAACAGCCGGTCATAGGCCTTCTTTTCGGTCGGCGATTTCGCCAGCACCGACCGCAGGGAGAGTTTGAGCGTCTGCTTGTCCTCATATCCAATGAGATCCACGGTACGGACCGCATCGAGCGTCTCTGCCGTTGAGACTGTCACATCTGCCGACCTCAGGGCGCGGACAAAATTGGTCAGAATGCTCTCAGCGCTCATGAGAAGCTGGGATATCCCGACGGTAAACGTTTCTCATCTGACGCTGAGGCGGCATTGCGTGCTATAGTCCCGACACCAGTCGAAACGGCATCAATATCGCTCTCATGTTTAAGGAGCACATTGAGCGTCTGACGCACCATTGCCTCGTCCAGACTGTCCGCATGCAGCAACATGAGGGTTCGTGCCCAATCGACCGTTTCCGAAATGGAAGGTCGCTTACGGAGATCTTTCTCGCGTAATTGCTGAACAAAGGACACAACTTGCTTCAGCAAGGCGTCTCCTATCCCCGGCACCCGCGCACCAACAATATCTCGTTCGCGCGCCGCATCCGGAAATCCGATATAGAGATGCAGACACCGGCGCTTCAGCGCATCACCGAGCTCGCGCACATTGTTGGATGTCAGGATCACGATGGGAGGCACATTCGCCTTAATGGTTCCTAATTCAGGAACCGTCACCTGATAGTCTGAAAGGACCTCAAGCAGAAACGCTTCAAATTCCTCGTCAGATTTGTCGATTTCGTCGATCAGCAGGACCGATCCGGCGCTCTGTTCCATCGCGCGCAAAAGCGGTCGCGGTTCAAGAAACTGATGTGAAAAAAACAAGTCCTCAAAGCTGGTCAGTTTGTCTGTGAGCTGAGACAAGCTCTGCCCTTCCCCGACAATTTCATTCAGCCTGTCTTTGAGGATCTGCGTATAAAGCAGCTGCTTGCCATACTTCCACTCATAGAGAGATTTACTCTCATCCAATCCTTCATAACACTGCAGGCGTTCCAGCGGCACATCCAGAAACCGGCCCAGAGACTGTGCCAGATCCGTTTTGCCGACACCCGCCGGCCCTTCAATCAAAACCGGCTTGCGAAGATGAATGGCCAGATAAACAGCCATTGAGATTTCATCGGTGGAAATATAACCAACGCTCGCCAGACCTTTCGTGATCGCCTCAGGCGATGTCAGGCTGGCATAAGGGCTATCAGCATCAGAGTAATCAGTCATGAAACCTGACTAGGCCCTGTCGCCTGACCGAGCAAGCAACAATGCGTTCCCGGCTATGCGTCCACCATCTCCGGATTGTTCAGAAGATTGTCGAAATAGGCGATGGTTTTCTTCAAGCCATCGCGCAACTGGACCTTCGGCTCCCACCCCAGGGCGTCCCGCGCATAGCTGATATCTGGCTGGCGCTGCTGGGGATCATCCTGCGGAAGCGGCTTCATGATGATTTTGGACTTTGAACCGGTCATCTCGATCACGATGTTGGCGAGCTCCCGAATGGTGAATTCGTTGGGATTTCCGATATTCATCGGCCCCTGAACGTCGTCGCCGGTTTCCATCAGGGCCATGAAGGCGTCGATCAGGTCGTCGACATAGCAGAAGGATCTCGTCTGATTTCCAGATCCAAAGATCGTGATATCCTCGCCGCGTAACGCCTGAATGATGAAATTGGACACAACCCGACCGTCATTCGGGTGCATGCGCGGCCCGTATGTGTTGAAGATACGTCCGACTTTGATGTCGACCTGATGCTGGCGGTGATAATCAAAAAACAGCGTTTCCGCACATCGCTTGCCTTCATCATAGCAGGCACGCGGACCGAGCGGGTTCACATTCCCCCAATAGCTTTCCTGCTGTGGGTGGACCGTCGGATCACCATAGACCTCAGACGTCGACGCCTGAAAGATTCGCGCCTTCGTGCGCTTGGCCAGTCCGAGCATGTTGATTGCGCCAATGACAGAGGTTTTCGTCGTCTGCACCGGGTCAAACTGATAGTGTATCGGGCTTGCCGGACAGGCCAGATTATAAATCTGATCCACTTCGACATAGAGCGGAAAGGTGATGTCATGCCGCTCCAGATCAAACTTCGGATGATCCAGCAAATGTCGGATATTCGACCGCCGCCCCGTAAAATAATTGTCGACGCAAAGCACTTCGGCGCCACGCTCGAGCAGACGCTCGCACAGAAATGACCCAAGAAACCCTGCACCTCCGGTGACGAGAATGCGTTTGGCGATGAGTTGGTCTCTCAGATCGGTCATGGGTGCCTGGTTTCTTATTCTGAAAAAGGAGGAGTGTCGGCATGCCGCAAAGCGGGCTGGTCGTCAATTTCCGCTGACGGGCTCAAATCGGAAATGGACATCTCTGTCAGCCAAGTTAAAAGTTGTAGGACATAACTAAAAAATCAGCGTCTATGCGGGGAAATCGTGCTCAAACATCTTCTGTCCACTGGTGTGGCGGTCAGCATTCTTGCGGCTTGCACCACACTGCCAACAACTGAAAACTCAGGAACGAGCTCAGAGTTTTCAGAACGGCTCCAAACCCCGCGCATTCCGCCGGTTGATCCCGCAGACCCGAGCCTGACACAAGCGCAGAAATATCTGCTCGAATCACGCACAGACTTCAATCTATACAAGACGCTTGCCCATCACCCCGACCTCTATAACAGCTGGTCACCCATGGGGCGCTTCATTCTGAGCGGCTCCTCCATTCCACCGCGCTATCGTGAAATCGTCATGCTGCGGATGGGTTGGTTGTGTCAGGCCGAGTATGAATGGTCCCAACATGCCAGAATCGCTCAGGACGATGTTGGCTTTACTGACGAGGAAATCAGGGCCGTTGCTATCGGTGTGGACGCTGGAAACTGGGACCTGATCGAGCAAACACTGATCCGTATGGTCGATGACCTTCGTTATGACGCTGCGATCTCTGATGAGGTTTGGGGCATTCTGGTTGAGGAGTTCACCGAACGCGAAATCATGGAGATGGTCTATACTGCCGGGCAATATCAGCTCGTCTCCATGGTGTTGAACTCCACCGGCATTCAGCTTGATCCGGTTCTCCGCCACAAATTGCCAACAGACCTGCCTCTACCGCCTCTCGCAGGAAAAGCAGATCCGCCCCGCGAACAGGGTGACCGGCTCGAGATCGTCAGCCTCGCGGACATGTCAGACGAGCAGACTGCGGCTGTGACCCCGTTCGTCCGGAATGGTCAACTTGCAAACCTGATGGCCATGCTGGTGAAAAACCCGCAATTGATGAAATCTCATCTCGGGTTTCTGGCTTATCTGAATGGCAAATCCGAACTGACGGACCGCATGCGCGAACTCGCCATTCTCAGAACGGTCGCCCTCTTGGGAGTAGACTATGAATGGTCCTATCACAGCAAGTCCGCTCTCGCTTCTGGCCTTTCGGAAGACCAGGTGAACGCAACTCTTGTCGGCTCAACAGCTGCAGGCTGGTCAGATGAAGATGCTGCCATTTTGCGGGCAGCCGAAGACCTGCGTCGCGAGGCGTTCATCACGGATGAGACCTGGGCTGAAATGTCTGAGTTCATGACACAGAAACAAAAGTTCGAACTCGTCTTCCTGATCGGAGGCTATTCTCTGACCGGGCTGACCATCAATGCCTTTGGTGTGCCGCTCGATGACGGTCGCACCGGTATTCCGGGTTAGGGGGATCTCATGCTTTCATCTTTAAAGAATGCATTGGCCGTTAGCTGCGCAGTCGTCCTGATGACATCCTGCGGTTCTGTTGGAACTGAGGATGAAGCCGCTCCGATAACTGCGAACCCGGCCTCCGACTCGGTCGAGAATGGCGAATGGCTCACCTGGGGTGGCGATCATGGCTTCCGTCGTTACTCGCCTTTGTCTGAAATCAATGCGGAGAATGCTGATCAGGTTGGCGTCGTCTGGCGCTGGAATGCGCCGCCACTGGAAACCCGCCCCGATATCAACATGAAGTCGACCCCAATCTTCGTGGATGGTCTTCTTTATACACCCGCTGGCGTCAATCAGGTCTACGCGCTGAACCCGGCAACAGGTGAAACCATCTGGGAATTCAATCCGGATCCGCAGGTCATCAAAGGCCGCCACGAAACCATCTCAAGCCGCGGTGTCGCGTATTGGACGGATGGCACAGAGAAACGCCTCTTCCACAACACGCGCGATGGCCGCCTGCTTTCAATCGACGCGATCACCGGTGAGGCTGACACGAGCTTTGGGGAAAACGGTCAGATTCTTCTGCGGGAGAATCTACGTCCCGACGGAGAGGATGCACCCTTTGTCGGATCGTCTTCCCCCCCTGCAATCGTCGGCGATGTCGTGATTGCCCAAGTCGTGGCTGATATCACCGCCCCGAACAAGGAAGCCACACCCGGTCATATTCGCGGCTTTGACGTGCGCACCGGAGAGCTCCTCTGGACCTTCCACACTATTCCTCAGGAAGGCGAATTCGGGAACGACACCTGGGCAGGCGATAGCTGGAAATACACCGGCAATAATGGCGTCTGGTCCATGATGAGCGTCGATGTCGAGCGCGGTTATGTCTATCTTCCTGTCGAAGCGCCAAGTCATGATTTTTACGGCGGACATCGCGAAGGCGATAATCTGTTCAGCCAGTCTATCGTCTGCCTCGATGGCAAAACCGGTGAACGCGTCTGGCACTTCCAATTGGTGCATCATGGTCTCTGGGATTATGACCCGCCAGCTGCCCCGATCCTGCATGACATCGTGATGGATGGCGAAACCATTCCGGCCGTCACTCAGATCACCAAGCAAGGCATGAGCTTTGTCTTCAACCGTGTAACAGGTGAGCCCGTCTGGCCGATTGAAGAGCGCCCCGTGCCGCAATCGCCTGTACCGGGCGAAGTGTCCTCTCCGACCCAGCCCTTCCCGACCAAGCCCGAATATTACGTTAAGCTCGGGTATTCAGAGGATGGGCTGATCGACTTCACGCCGGAACTTCGTGAGAAGGCTCTCGAAATTGCATCGAATTACGTTCGGGGCCCGATGTATACCCCGCCAACTCCTATTGAAGAGAACGGCACGAAGGGAACATGGGTCCAGCCGGGCTATGGCGGTGGTGGCAATTGGAATGGGGCCGCATTTGACCCTGAAACCGGGCTGATGTTCGTCCCGAACCGGCATACGGCATTTGTCGCTTCTCTTGGCACGCCAGATCCGGCCCTGACCAATTGGGATTATCTCCGCATGCCGACTGGAAGCGTTCCAAGCGTGGATGGACTTCCGATAACAAAGCCGCCTTATTCCACAGTCACAGCGACCGATATGTCGATCGGTAATCATGTCTGGGAACGCTCCATTGGCGGTGCCCCTGACGAGATCCGAAATCACCCCGCCCTTCAGGGACTGGACCTCGACTTTGATAATTTTGGCTTCCCCGGCGTGCGTCCAAGTCCGCTGGTGACGTCTACCCTGCTGTTCCTTGCAGAATCCGGTCAGCTCTCAGGCGATCCAGGTGGTCCGCTCTTCCGGGCCTATGACAAGACCACGGGCGAGACGCTGGCCGAGATCGAACTGCCGGGCCTGTCGACCAGTGCGCCTATGACTTATCTGCATGACGGTCGCCAGTACATTGTCATTGCCGTCGGGTCTGCGGAGCACCCCGCAGAACTCGTAGCGTTGTCTCTGCCGGAACCCGATGATGGCGATGTCATCGTCACGACGGCAACGAATTCAGCCAAAAGTGTTCAGACTGAAACGGTCAGCGATATCGATATATCTGCAGACGAGATTAAAACAGCCTGGACTGTGTATGAGGAGAATTGTGGTTTTTGCCATGGCCCGGCCGGAGAAGGCGTGTCTCCTGTCGCTCCGGGCATTAAAGGGCTGACGGATTACACTTCGGTTCGTGAACGCATCGAACAAGGGGGTGTTGAGATGCCTGCAATGGCGACCATGCTTTCAGACGAAGAATTGGATCTCATCACCCGCTTTGTGATTACAGACCTTCCGGAGAACTAATCTGAGAGCCTGACCAGATTTTCTTGACAATCCTTCCCGTGCGCTATTCGTAAAGTGCAAAACGATATTGGTCGCGGGAAGGGTTCAACCTCTGAGTTGAGTCCTCCGGTGACGCGGAAATACTTACGCTCGAGGGAGACTGACAATGGCTGACACGAATGAATCATTGCCAAAACTGGATACACATTCACCAGAAATGAATGATCTGCGTATGTCGGACGCAGCACGTCCCTTATACGAACACGTGAAGAAATTCATCGCAGACGTCGTTGAACCGATGAGTGTTGAATTCCACCGCCTTGGCGAAGGCAAAGAAAACCCATGGAGCTATGCTCCAGGTCAGCTCGAAGCGCTTGAAGCGGCTAAAGACGAAGCCAAGAAACAAGGCCTCTGGAACTTCTTCCTTCCCGATGCTCACACAGGCGAAGGCCTCAAAAACCTCGATTATGCCTATATCGCTGCAGAACTCGGCAAAAACCCTCTGGCGTCTGAAAGCATGAACTGCGCTGCGCCAGACACCGGAAACATGGAAGTTCTGGAACGCGTCGGCACCCCAGCTCAGAAAGAACAATGGCTCAAGCCTCTTCTGGCCGGTGAAATCCGATCTGCATTCGCGATGACTGAGCCAAACATGGCCTCATCTGACGCCCGCAATATCTCGATGACGGCAGTTCTCGAAGGCGATGAATGGGTGATCAATGGCGAGAAATACTATATTTCAGGTGCCGGTGATCCGCGTTGCCGCATCATGATCACCATGGTGAAAACGTCGCCTGACGCAGAACCCCACAAACAACAGTCTCAGATCCTTGTACCATTGCCTCATCCGGGCGTGACCATTGTCGACGGCATGAAAGTCTTTGGCGACTATGATGCACCACACGGCCACATGCATCTGATCTTTGATAATGTGCGCGTTCCGAAAGAGAACATGCTTCTTGGCGAAGGTCGGGGCTTCGAAATCTCGCAGCTGCGCCTTGGCCCTGGCCGAATTCACCACTGCATGCGCTCACTCGGTTCTGCAGAGCGTGCACTTGATCTGATGGTGCGCCGGGGTCTCACCCGTGAAGCCTTCGGTCAGCCGCTCGTCAAACTCGGTGGCAATCGTGAAAAAATCTCGCGAGCGCGTATTGAGATTGAAGCCATGCGCATGATGGTTCTCAAAGCCGCGAAAGCCATGGACGTGCTTGGCAATAAGGAGGCCCGCGTCTGGATTTCCATGGTGAAAGCCATGGTGCCGGAGAAGGTCTGCAAGATCATTGATGACGCAATTCAGATGCATGGCGCGACCGGCGTGTCACAATGGTCGCCGCTCTCTCGCATGTATGCCCAGCAGAGAACGCTCCGCCTTGCCGACGGACCAGATGAAGTCCACCACATGGTGGTCGGTCGTCATGAGGAACGCAAATACACCGGCTCAGAAGACCTCGAAGATCCGGTTCTCGCTTCCGTCTGGCGTAAGTAACCCAAATTCAGAAACGCGGCTTTCGGGCCGCGTTTTTTTTTCATCCAGAACGACTATGCCAAAAGCCCCACAACTCAGCATTCGCATTGACCTGCCAGGCGGCCATCGGATTGGCCCGGGGAAAGTCGCCTTACTGCAAGCGATTTCTGACACTCTGACACTGAAATCTGCGGCCGAATCTCTCGGCATGTCCTATCCAAAAGCCCTGAAACTCGTCGAACAGCTCAATCAGTGTTTCGCTGTCCCGTTGATCCGGCTGCACCATGGCGGTGCCTCGCGCGGCGGTGCGGAATTGACCAGATCCGGTCGCGCCGTTCTCGAAAACTATCAGGCGATCTGTTCCCAAGCCGATCAGAACACGGATGCGCTACTCAGAAACCTCACGCATCTCAACTAATTGAGATCATGCTGGCCTCGAACACAATGAGCGTTTACAACGGCCTCATGAGTGATGCTCAACACACCCACGAAACTTTTCCTGAAGATGTCCTTCGTCGTCTCATCGACTGGCACGCTGACGGGCACTCCGTGGCCTTGGCTGTAATTCGGGACACACAAGGTGGCGGTGTCAGAGCCCCTGGCGCTTTGATGGCGATTGATGCTTCAAGAAAGTCGTCCGGCTATTTGTCTGGTGGCTGTATTGATTCTGACATTGTGTTGAGAGCGCAGGAGGTCATTCAAACCGACAAATCTCAGTCACTGACCTATGGCACCGGGTCTCCGTTTATTGACCTTCCCCTTCCCTGTGGCGGGTCCATAACAGTCGACATTCATCCCATCTCCGACACTGACGCGATCGTGCAGGTTGTCGGAGATTTAAAAGACCGCCTGGAAACAACAATTGACTGGTCAATCTACGCTCGTGGTCAAACCACGAATGGAGCGTGCTGCTTCACGTACGAGCCACGTCTTCGCCTGCGGATCGCTGGCCGTGGCGCAGATTGTCTGGCAACAGCCAAGCTTGCCATGGAAAGCGGCTATGACGTTCAATTGCAGCTTCCTGATACAGATGACATTGATCGCGCCAAAGCGCTCGGCATTACGCGCATCGATCATCTGACCTCTGTCGACCAGATCCCTGCCCAAACCGATGATCGCTGGACGGCCTTTGTGCTCATGTTCCATGATCGTCACTGGGAAATTCCGCTGCTCAGTCAGGCTTTGAAAGGTAACGCCTTTTATATTGGCGCAGTCGGAAGTCAGCGAACGCATGCAAAGCGGATTGAAGGGCTTCTGCAGTCCGGATGTTCTGCGGATCAGATTACCAGCATCCATGCCCCCATCGGACTGATCCCCGCCTGCCGGGACGCATCCTCGCTTGCAATTTCCGTCATGAGCGAAATCATCAATCTACAGTCGACGCGAAATCAGCATCGAAAGCCAAATATCAGCGCATTGGTTCTGGCTGCAGGCAAATCCTCGCGTTTCGAACAGGGTGACAAGCTTTTGGCATCACTTGACGGGGAAGCCATACTTTCCAGAACGCTCGCCTCCCTGAGCGGGTTTGTCTTTCGGTCTCGTCTGGTGGTAACTGGGTTCAACCATGACGAACGCGCAAGGCTGGCCAAAGCGGCCAATTGGTCCGTCATCGAAAATCAGGCGGCAGAACTCGGCCAATCCACCAGTCTGAAGCTTGGTATCAGTGCACTGAACTTCGAAAATGATGTCGACGCCATACTTGTCGTCCTCGCTGACATGCCCTTCGTGCCAGCCTCGCATTATCAAGGCCTTTTGAATGCGCTCACACCCGAGACGAACGCTGTCATGACAGAATCTGATGGCACACTGCTTCCGCCTGCCATATTTTCGAAGGCCTGTTTTGATCATCTGATGAAGCTGGATGGCGATCGGGGTGCGGGTCAGATTTTCAAATCACTACCCAACACAAAGACACTTGAGCTTTCTCCGGACTTTGCCCGGGATATTGATACACTGGCCGATCTGACACCATTGGAGGTGACCCATGGCTGATGGCGCCATCGCAAACAATTCGGCCCCGCTTATCGACCAGTTTGGCCGACATATCACCTATCTGCGACTGTCGGTAACAGATCGATGCGATTTGCGCTGCTCATATTGCATGTCTGAACACATGACCTTCCTGCCAAAGAAGGATCTTCTGACGCTGGAGGAATTGGAGCACATTTCCAATGTTTTCATCGACCGGGGCGTCCGTAAAATTCGGATTACAGGCGGAGAACCGCTTGTGCGGCGGGACATCCAGCACTTGTTCACCCGGCTCGGAGGGCGCCTGTCAGACGGGCTGGAAGAACTCACGCTGACGACGAACGCAACGCTTCTCGAACACCACGCTCAGACACTCTTTGATGCAGGCGTGCGCAGAATCAACGTCTCGCTCGACACCATCAATCCTGACCGGTTCAGAGAAATCACGCGGCGCGGAAATCTTGATCAAGTGCTCAGAGGCCTGGATGTGGCCGATCAAATCGGGCTCAAAATCAAACTCAATGCGGTCGCTTTGAAACATCAGAACTGCGCTGATCTGCCGGAAATGATCTCCTGGGCGCACGGCAAGGGCTGGGACATTACACTGATCGAGGTCATGCCTCTGGGGGACACCGGAGAAGACCGCTTCGATCAATACATCCCGCTCACCGAAGTCCGCGACCAGCTTTCGCAAAACTGGACATTGAACGATCTCCCATCAGACGACATCAATGGCGGTCCTTCGCGTTATTCCCGCGTGGCGGAAACCGGCGGTCGTCTTGGCTTCATCTCGCCGCTCACCAACAATTTCTGCGCGGGCTGCAACCGGGTTCGGATCACCTGCACAGGGCGAATTTATATGTGCCTTGGTCAGAATGATTGCATCGATTTGCGCGCCGCACTCCGTGAGAGTGACGACCCAACCGCTGCACTGAACGAGGCGTTGGATGCCGCGATGATCAATAAACCCGAGCGCCACGAATTTGAGATCAAGAAGAAAGGGGCGGCTCCCCATCTCGATCGTCACATGTCGACAACGGGAGGATAGTCTTGGCTGAGATACTTTACTTCGGTCGCATGGGAGACGTCACGGGAACTTTTTCGGAGACCTGCACCCTTCCTCCCTCCATTTCCACCGTGATCGATCTGCGACGCTGGATGGATGAACGCTTTGAGAGTGAAGGCTCGTTTCTGGAATCGACGATCCGCGTTGCTGTGAACAATCAGATAGTAAGCGACACCACGCCCCTGTCTGACACCGACGAAATCGCCTTCATGCCCCCGGTCGGAGGCGGTTGAACGCTTCATGATTACCGTCAGCGCCGATCCTCTCTGTTCAGCTGAGATCCTGAAGGAGTTCGAGTGCCGCATGGATCATGCCGGCGCAGTCGTCTGTTTTTCGGGTCAGGTCAGACCCAAAGCCATTAATTCAGACGTCATCGCTCTGCATCTGCAAGCCTATGAGCCCATGACCACAAATGGCATCCGCTCCGCGGCCGACGCGGCGCTGGAACGCTGGCCGCTCGACGGACTTGTTGTGCACCACCGGGTCGGCAAAATCAAAACCGGCGAAACCATCGTCTTTGTCGCCACCGCTTCGGCGCATCGCCGTGCAGCCTTCGAAGCCGCCGATTTTTTAATGGATTACCTCAAGACTGAAGCCGTGTTCTGGAAGAAAGAAATCACCGATCAGGGTGAAGTCTGGATTGAACCACGGGCGGAAGACTATAAGGACCGGGACCGATGGACCTCAAACAAGGCAAGCGCTGAATGAGTGGAATAGACACGTCACTGACCTTCAAACCAGTTCGGATTGCCGTTCTCGTCGTCAGCGACACACGTACGCTGGAAACCGACACATCAGGCCAGCTTCTCGCCGATCGCATCGAATCTGCAGGCCATGAACTTGCTGACCGCAAGATCGTGAAAGACGACATACCGACGATAAGGCAGACTGTTCAGTATTGGATATCTGCCCCGGAAATTGATGTGGTAATCACCTCAGGTGGCACCGGCCTGACGGGCCGCGATGTTACGGTCGAAGCAATAGAACCGCTTTTTGAGAAAACAATTGATGGTTTCTCCGTCATTTTTCACCAGGTCAGCTTTCAGAGCGTGGGGCTTTCAACACTCCAATCCCGGGCGATTGCAGGCCTGTCGAAAGGCACGTTTATTTTCTGCCTGCCAGGTTCGAATGGCGCTGTGAAAGATGGATGGGATAAGGTCATCTCTTACCAGCTCGATAGTCGTCACAAGCCGTGTAATCTGGTCGAAATCATGCCGCGCCTGATGGAAAGCTGAGATGAGCGAACTAACACATATCGGTCCAGACGGCCGGGCTCGTATGGTCGATGTCGGAGGGAAAGCCGATACCGAACGCGTAGCGATTGCGCAGGGCCGCATCAGCATGGCGCGCGAAACCTTTGCCCTCGCCTGCGGTCGAGATACGAAAAAAGGCGACCCTATCGCTATTGCGGAGCTGGCAGGTATTATGGGGGCCAAACGCACATCAGATCTGATCCCGCTCTGCCATCCCCTCCCCCTCACCAGTGTGAAACTCGAAATCACGCCATCAGACGCTGAAGACGCACTCATTGTCACCGCCTCGGCCAAAACCACCGGCAAAACTGGCGTAGAAATGGAAGCGCTGACGGCGGTCTCAGTCGCCTGTCTCACGCTCTACGACATGTTGAAAGCCGTGGACAAAGCCATGGTCATTGGCGGAATAGAATTGCTCGAAAAGTCGGGGGGCAAGTCCGGGCATTACCGAAAGTCAGGCGAATGAGCGGACTGATCAGTGTCGATGATGCGCTTGGCCTTCTGGAAGAGCACGCCACCCACCGCGCCGTAGAGTTAGTCCCTTTATCAAAGGGATTTGGCCGAACACTGGCAGAAGACGTTCTGGCAAAAACCACCCAACCAGCCTCGCCTGTTTCAGCTATGGACGGCTATGCTGTCAATCTGGAAGATGTCCGTACTCCCGAAGCGCGACTGAAGGTCATTGGGGAATCTCCGGCCGGTCACCCGTTTCCACATCCAGTTGATCGCGGAGAATGCGTTCGAATTTTCACGGGCGGTTATCTACCCGAGGGCACAAATCACATCGTCATCCAGGAAAACGCCGAACGAGATGCGGACGAGATGATCAGCCTGCAGGGCTATGATGCCCCCCTGCATGTGCGGGCCGCAGGACGCGATTTTCATGCCGGCCAACTTCTCATTCGCAAACACACGCGCCTCCACGCGGGTGGTCTTGCCTTGCTGGCTGCCGCAAATATCGATCAGGTGTCCGTCTATAGACAATTGCGGGTCGGCATTCTCGCCAATGGTGACGAACTCAAGCCTGTGGGATCCGAGCTTCAGCCCGGCGAAATCGTCAACTCAAATCCAATCGGACTGTCTGCGCTGATCCGTGAGGGGGGCGGCGAGCCGATCGACCTTGGAATTGCGTCAGATTCGGTCGACGCCATCACAGAAAAGATTTCAGCATCACCGGACATCGACATTTTCGTTCCTGTGGGAGGCGCATCAGTTGGCGATCATGATCATATGAAGCCGGCCTTCACCTCATCAGGGTTTGAACTGGTATTTTCAAAAATTGCAGTCAAACCAGGAAAACCGACCTGGTTTGGACGCACTGAACGATCTCTGGTTCTTGGCCTGCCTGGGAACCCCGCTTCGGCCTTTGTGTGCGCGCAAGTATTTCTGAAGCCGCTGATTACAGGTCATTTCGAAGACCCGGGAATCACAGCCATGCTATCAGGAGCCGTCCCTGAAAACGGAGGTCGCGAATCATTTTTGAGATCCCGCTTATCCGTCTCCAGCGAAGGCCAACTCAATGTGTCTCCGCATGGAGATCAGGATAGTTCTCTGATCTCGCCGTTTCTCGAGTGCTCAGCGCTCATCAGGCGCGCGCCACATGCCCCAGCAGCCCGGACTGGCGATGTTTTACCCATTCGGATTCTGGCCTCAGACATCCCTTTAATGAGCCGTTAGAAAAAAATGCCCCATGACTTTTTCGTGAGGTCTGGGACAATGGGAATTTTTAGTTTACCCTGTTAAAAATAACGGATCGGACTGAGAATCCGGGGGAGCTCGTATCGCTGAAGATGTCATGCCTTTTTGATCTGATCTTTGAGAACAATCCTCAAAAGACAGGTCGGGTTTTGCGTCTCACGCGCCATTAGGAAGGGTCAATTCATGGCGAAACTTAAGGTCAATGGGAATGTTGTCGAAACAGAATTCGACGATGATACACCTCTACTGTGGGTGCTGCGAGAACAGCTCGGTCTTACCGGAACCAAATACGGATGTGGTATTGCTCAATGCGGCGCATGCACGGTTCACATCGATGGACAGGCCACGCGCTCTTGCGTTTACCCCGCGTCTGCAATCACCGAAGATCAGGAAATCACAACGATTGAAGGCCTGTCCGAAGATGGCAGCCACCCGGTTCAACAAGCCTGGGCTGAAATCGATGTCCCACAATGTGGTTATTGCCAGCCCGGCATGATCATGGCCGCGGCGGGCCTTCTCAACAACACACCTGATCCTTCAGATTCCGACATCGACAATCAGATCACAAATATCTGTCGTTGCGGCACATTTGTTCGCGTGCGTGAAGGTATTCACCTCGCCAAGACCAAAGCTTAAGGGAGAGCACTCATAATGGCTGATACACTTGCTCTATCCCGCCGCGGCTTCCTGATCAGTTCAGGTGCTGCCGGCCTCACAATCTCTGTTCTCGGCGGTTGCGCGAATGGCTCCACCGAAGCCGAAGAAGCCGCTGAAAACCTTCCTCCGAACCCGGAAGTCAACGCCTGGGTGATCATCGGAAGAGACGATGTGGTCACCGTACGCATTGCCCGATCCGAGATGGGTCAGGGAACCATGACGGGTCTTGCCCAGCTCGTTGCGGAAGAATTGGACGCCGACTGGGACAAAGTCGTCGCCGAATTCCCGACCCCGGGCGAAAATCTCGCACGCCAGCGCGTCTGGAAAGACTTCTCGACAGGCGGCAGCCGTGGCGTTCGCGGGTCCATCCCGTACGTCCAGGAAGGTGCAGCCGCCGCGCGTGCCATGCTCCTGCAAGCCGCAGCCGATGAATGGGGCGTGCCGGTTTCGGAAGTCAGCGTCAGCAAAGGTGTGATTTCACACGGCGACAAGACACTGACCTATGGCGCAGTTGCTGAAGCCGCGTCCAAAGTCACACCGCCTGAAAACGTCACCCTCAAAGATCCATCTGAATGGACGATTGTGGGTCAGCCAAAGAAACGTCTGGATACAGCCGAGAAGCTCACCGGCGATCTGGTCTACGGTGCGGATATCCAGCTCGATGGCATGGTTTGCGCCTCAATCAAGGCGTGCCCGGTACGCAATGGAAAGCTCGGCAGCTTCGATGAAGCCGCTATTGCTGACATGCCTGGCGTAAAGAAAGTCATGGCCGTTGGTGAAGACGCAGTGGCGGTTGTCGCTGATACCTGGTGGAAAGCCAATAAAGCAATCGAAGCGCTTCCGATCACCTGGGAAGGTGGCGACAAATTCAATTCAGCCGACTTTGAAGAGGTTCTGAATGAAGGTCTGACGGCTGATGATGCAGCAGTTGGTTATGCTGTCGGTGAAGACGGTGCGTTGGATGCCGCTTTCGACTCTGCAGCGACAACCGTCGACGTCGTCTACAACATGCCGTTTCAGAACCACGCTCCAATGGAGCCAATGAACGCAACGGCGCTCTACACCGATGAAAAGTGTGAAGTCTGGTGCCCGACGCAAAACGGTGAGGCCGCACTGGCTGCCGCTGCACAGGCGTCTGGTCTCGATATTGGCAAGTGTGAAGTCTACAAAACCATTCTCGGTGGCGGATTTGGTCGTCGCGGCATGGCTGACTATGTCACGCAAGCCGTTACCATTGCCAAGGCTATGCCGGGCACCCCGGTCAAACTTCTTTGGTCACGCGAAGAAGACCAACGTCAGGGCTTTTACCACCCAACCACCAAAGCCCGCGTTCGCGGTGCGCTGGATGCGGACGGCAATCTCACAGGCGTTCATGTCCGGATTTCTGGTCAGTCAATTCTTGCTGGCATCATGCCTCAAGCTGTTCGCGGCGGCCTTGACAGCGCTGTATTCCAGGGTCTGGGCGATCCGAACAACCCACGCTCGGCCGACCAGTCTCTGAAGTATACCTTCCCGGCCTTTAAAGCGGACCACGCCATGCGGAATCCTCCGGTTCGTCCGGGTTTCTGGCGCGGAGTAAATGCGAACCAGAACGCTATTTATCTGGATTGCCTCATGGACGAGCTTGCTGTTGCAGCTGGCGAAGATCCGCTGGAATTCCGTCTCAAATATCTGAAGGATTCCCCGAAAGGACAGGCTGTTCTGAATGCTGTAGCCGAAAAGTCTGGCTGGGGCTCCGATGATGGAAAATCTCGCGGACTTTGTTTCAACTACTCCTTTGGTAGCTACACGGCATCGTGTGCGGAAGTGACTGTTGATGATCGTGGCCAGCTGAAGATCGATCGGATTGTTGCAGCAACTGACCCAGGCTATGCGGTGAACCCGCAACAGATCGAGGCTCAGGTGCAGGGCTCTTTCGTCTATGGTCTGTCTGCCATGCTGTATGGCAATATCACCTTCGTAGATGGTGAAGTTCAGGAAACCAATTTCGACCGGTACAATTCCATGCGAATTGCCGAAATGCCGAAAGTGGAAACCATTGTCATGCCGTCCGGCGGCTTCTGGGGCGGTGTCGGTGAGCCGACCATTTCAGTCGCGCCTCCAGCGGTTCTGAACGCAATCTATGCGGCAACAGGAAATCGCGTGCGCGAGCTTCCACTGAACTACAGAAACCTTCGCGAGGCTTAAACTGCCTTTGCGTAAGCATATGACCTATCTGCTCGCGGCGGGGTGTCTCGCCGCGTGCACTCCGTTTGATCCAGACTCTGCTGCGCCCGATCAGACAATAGAGACCTCAACTGAGAGCAAAACGGCGCTGATCTCACTTATAAATCATCCGCTCGCTGCCAGCTGTTCGGGCTGCCACACGCCATCGGCAGAGTCTGCAATCCCTTCACTCTCAGATCGATCATCGGAAGACCTGTTCGACGCCTTTATGCTCTATAAGACGGAGGCAGACGGCACCACCGTTATGCATCGGATTGCGCGCGGTTATTCTGAAGCGGATATCGCCGAAATCAGTGATTATCTGGCGGAGATGTCCGAATGATGTTCAACAGACGACAAGCACTCTCCCTGATTGGCGCGACATCTGCAATTGCCGCAATGGCGCCTCTCAGTTTTGCTCAGACAAATGCCAAGGTCGTCGTTATTGGAGGAGGCTTTGGCGGCGCGAGCGCAGCGCGCTATCTTAAGTCTCTACTGCCCAATTTATCGGTCACGCTGGTCGAACCAAACCCGGTTTTCACCGCCTGCCCGTTCAGCAATCTCGTAATTGCGGGCCTGCGTGGCATTGAAGCCCAGCAAATGGGCTATGACGGTGTAGCAGCGTCCGGCGTCACTCTGGCGCAGACACGCGCCATCGCAGTCGATCCCGACCAGAAGACGGTCTCACTGGAATCAGGCGCGACACTCCAATATGATCGCCTGATCCTCTCTCCCGGGATTGATTTCCGCTGGGGCGCGCTCGACGGTTATGACGAGACCACCCCGGACCTTCTGCCTCATGCCTGGAAAGCCGGCCCGCAAACACTGCTCCTTCGGCAGCAATTGGAGGCGATGGAAGACGGCGGCACTGTTATCATGACGGTCCCAGCAGCCCCGTTCCGTTGCCCGCCCGGACCTTATGAACGTGCGAGCCTCATCGCTCATTATCTGAAAACGCAAAAGCCCTCATCCAAGCTGCTCATCCTTGATTCAAATTCGAAGTTTTCCAAGCAACCCTTGTTCGAAGAGGCGTGGCGTACGCATTATTCTGGCCATTTGGAATGGCGTGGACCGTCTGAAGATGGACGCGTTTCTCGTGTAAATGCGTCTGAGAAGTCGGTCGAGACAGATTTCGAAACCCATACAGGCGATGTTCTGAATATTATCCCGCCTCAGAAGGCCGGAATGATCGCAGATCTGGCAGGTGTGACAGATCCAACCGGTTGGTGCCCCATTTATGGGGACAGCTTCGAAAGCCAGCTTGTTCCGAACATTCATGTCATCGGCGACGCAACCATCGCGACGCCAATGCCAAAATCAGCCTTTTCGGCGAACCTTCAGGCGAAGATCTGCGCCATTGCGGTCGCTCGCCTTCTCAATGATGAGGCTCCGGAGCCAACCACGCTTGCGAACACTTGCTATTCCTACATTACGCCTGATCAGGCCATTTCGGTTGTTGGAGTCTACAGCAATCAGAACCGTACGCTTGCTTCCGTGGATGGGGCTGGCGGCATTTCTCCTCTGAATGCAGAAGCCTTCGTACGGGAAACAGAAGCCCGACAGGCTAATTCCTGGTTTGATACGATCACGCAAGAGGCGTTTGGTTGAACCGTCTGCTCGGACTCGCAATTCTTGGATGCTGGACTGCCAGCTGTGCTCCGTCCGACACCCCTGACACACCTGCAATTTATACAGTGGTCGATGATACGATTCCCGCGCCTCTGACCGGCAAAACGGGAGATCCAGACCGTGGACAAGCCATCTTTCAGGATCGCGAAACAGGCCATTGCGTCCTGTGTCACCAGATTGAAGGCTTGCCAGCCGAATTTCAGGGAGATGTCGGCCCTGATCTGACTTTTGTCGCTGAGCGGTTATCGCCGGAACAAATCCGATTACGCATTGTTGATTACGGACAAGTCCTCGCGGATGTCACCATGCCATCGTATTACCGAATTCATGACCTACATCAGGTGGGAAGAGAGTTTGAAGATCAGACCGTTCTGACAGCAGACCAGATTGAAGACCTGGTCGCGTTTCTGTCTGAGCAGAAAGAAGAAGAATGAGTATCCCGGCTACGAATTCGAAAACTGGCCATCTCAGCCGTCGACAGCTTCTGGTGATGAGTGCCAGCGGCGCAGCGCTTTCAGCCCTGCCCTTTCGCGCTCACGCTCAGGAAGAGAATGATCTTAAAACGCTGAAGAAAGAACTTTTTGGTGACCGCGAAATCAAAAAGGGAAAAGTTTCTGTCACAATGCCGCCGATCTCGGAAAATGGGAATTCGGTTCCATTTGAATTTGAAGTCGAAAGCCCGATGATTGACGACGACCATGTAACGCGCGCGGTTATCTTGTCGCCGATCAACCCTGAACCCCTCATCGCTGACTATGGGTTCACGCCGGCTTCGGGCAAGGCGGCGGTCGCGACACGCATTCGTCTCGCTGGCAGCCAGAATGTCGAAGTCATCGCGGAAATGAGCGATGGCACGCTCTGGATGGGATCTGAACAAACGCTGGTCACTCTGGCGGCCTGTGTGATCGGATAAGGAAAGACAGAACCATGCCCACAATCAGGTTGAGCATTCCGGAAAGCGCTCGAAAGAATGAAGTGATTGAAATCAAGGCGATGATCCAGCATCCGATGGAAACTGGGTATCGTCGGGGTATGAAAGGTGAGGTCATCGAACGTGACCTCATAAAATTCTTCAAATGCACTTATAATGACAAGCTGATTTTCAGCTCAGAATTCTTTCCCGGCATTGCTGCGAACCCCTTCCTCACCTTCTATGCGAAGGCCGAAGAAACAGGTGAGCTTAACTTCAGTTGGACGGACCAGAACGGCGTTCGTTGGAATGAAACACGCACGCTGACCGTGACATGATGAAGAGCTGTTCGATCAGCCTTATTGCCATCGCCGGACTGGCAGCGTGCCAGCCCGCAACACAAACTGACGAACGCACTTATTTGCCAGGAAACGAAATCAAATCGGGCTTCGATTTTCTCACCCAGTCAACACAGGAACAACAGCAAGATACGTTTGAAAACCCGGGCTTTCTTTGGGTTGAGAGAGGTGACTCGCTCTTCTCCTCAGCCGAACAGTCCTCGCCTTCCTGCGCGGACTGTCATGACGATGGCCTGAAAGGCGTCGCGGCCAATTATCCTGCTTGGAACGAAGACACCAAAACGCTTCAGAACCTCGAAGCGCGCATCAATTACTGCCGCACCGAATACCAGGATCTCCCCAAGCTCGAATATGAGAGTGAGGATCTGTTGTCGCTGACCGCTTATGTTTCGAATCAGTCTCTGGGCATGCCGGTTTCGGTTGAACTCAGCGACCAGACTAAAGAGAATTACGACAACGGGGAACGCTATTTTTTCACCCGGCGCGGCCAACTCAATCTCTCCTGCGAGCAATGCCATAATGAAAACTGGGGCAAGAAACTGCGAGGCGACATGATAAGTCAGGGACATGGCAATGGCTTTCCCGCCTATCGATTTGAATGGCAAACGCTGGGGTCGCTACATCGCCGTCTGCATGATTGCGATACCGGCGTGAGGGCGGAACCCTACCCTCTTGGTTCTCAGACTTATATCGACCTTGAATTCTATCTGGCGATCAGAGCTTCAGGGCTTTCCATCGAAACCCCGGCAATCCGCAGATAGCCGAACATGAGTAAAACTTCGATTGCGAAGAAATTCCATTATTCCCTGACTGGTTTGTTCGGACATCCAGACTTGACATGATTAATAAAGAAGCGCCGCAGACTATTTTTTAAACAGCATCTTTCAATCCCCGTTTTGTGATGTCCCACCTACTTATCTTGCGAAGATGGAATGTTAGGCCACTGAACCTAACAAAATAAACAGAATGGTATCGGGATGAAGAAGATTGAGGCGGTGATCAAACCCTTCAAGCTGGATGAAGTGAAAGATGCGCTTCAGGAAATGGGTTTGCACGGTATGACAGTCGTTGAAGCTAAGGGCTTTGGACGACAGAGAGGTCACACGGAACTCTATCGAGGCGCAGAATACGTAGTCGATTTTCTTCCGAAGCTTAAAATTGAGCTGATCGTGACCGACGAAATGGCGGAAGAAGCCGTTTCGGTGATTACCAAGACTGCACAAACAGGAAAGATTGGTGACGGGAAGATATTCCTGTCTACAATAGACGATGTGGTACGGATCAGAACGGGTGAACGAGGCAACTCGGCCATCTGATTTCAGACACTGGGCTTGAACGACAACCGTAATCCGGAGGGAATTATGTCAGACGAAGTACTAAAAATGATCCAGGAAAAGGACGTAGATTTTGTGGACCTGCGGTTCACAGACGTCCGGGGGAAATTGCAGCACGTAACCTTCACTGCCGACGCCGTAGACGCTGGCATGTTTGAAGACGGCACCATGTTCGATGGCTCGTCCATCGCGGGTTGGAAAGCGATCAACGAATCCGACATGGTTCTCATGCCGGACGCTGCGACAGCTAAAATTGACCCATTCTTCCAGCAGACAACGCTCACACTGAACTGTGACATTCTGAACCCGGGCACAATGGACGCTTATAACCGCGATCCACGTATGACCGCTAAAAAAGCTGAAATGTATCTGAAGTCGACCGGCATCGGCGACACGGCTTATTTCGGCCCTGAGCCAGAATTCTTCGTCTTTGACGACGTCAAATGGTCAACAGATGCTCACAAAACCGGTTACTCTTTCGACTCAACCGAGCTTCCTGCGAACACAGACCGCGACTATGAAATGGGCAATATGGGTCACCGCCCAGGTCCAAAAGGCGGTTACTTCCCAGTACCACCTGTCGACTCTGAGCAAGACATGCGGTCTGAAATGCTGACCGTGATGAAAGAGCTCGGCATGAAGCCTGAGAAGCAGCACCACGAAGTTGCGCCAGGCCAGCACGAGCTTGGCATGGTCTTCGGAACGCTGCTTGAAATGGCCGACCGCGTTCAGGACTACAAATACGTCGTCCACAACGTTGCAGCCTCTTACGGCAAAACGGCAACCTTCATGCCGAAGCCAATGTATCTCGACAACGGTTCAGGTATGCACGTTCACCAGTCTATCTGGAAAGACGGCGCACCAACCTTCGCAGGCGATCTCTATGCTGATCTGTCTGAAACCTGCCTCTACTACATTGGCGGTGTCATCAAGCACGCTAAGGCTCTGAACGCCCTCACAAACCCGCTGACCAACTCTTACAAGCGTCTGGTCCCGGGCTTTGAAGCTCCGGTAATGCTGGCTTACTCTGCGCGTAACCGCTCAGCGTCTATCCGTATTCCCTACGGCTCGTCTCCGAAAGCGAAGCGTATCGAAACACGCTTCCCTGACCCAGGTGCAAACCCATACCTTGCGTTTGCGGCTCTGCTTATGGCTGGTCTCGACGGCATTGCGAACAAAATCCACCCAGGCGACGCAATGGACAAAGACCTTTACGAACTTCCACCGGAAGAAGCTGCAAGCATTCCTCAGGTTTGTGGTTCACTGCGTGAAGCTCTCGCGTCTCTCGACGCCGACCGTGACTTCCTCACAGCAGGCAATGTCTTCGACAATGATCAGATTGACGGTTATATCGACCTGAAAATGGAAGAAGTGCTTCGCTTTGAGATGCACCCACACCCGGTCGAATTCGACATGTACTACAAGGTCTAGGGTCGAACCCTCGACACTTGATCGAAACGAAATGCCGCCAGCCTGTCATCAGGCTGGCGGTTTTCTTTTTATTTGCACCTTTGTGAGATGTTTGCGCGTGGAGTTATTTTCATGCGCTTTGCTTTTCCGAGTCTCATCATTCTTACCTCGCTGGGTTCGCCCTTGGCTGCATCCGAGCCCCAGACGCCGTCTGCGTGGATCTATTGCGACGTGCAGCATCAGCGCCCTTCATGGATAAACATCCTCGAGCGGACCGAAGTTAAATGGGGGGTCAGCGTCGAGGCTCAGCTTGCCCTCATCGCCGAAGAATGGGGTCTGGAGCCAGGCAATCTACCAGCCTGGTGGCGTCCAGCCTGGACGGATAACAGACGGGGCCGACCCGCCATCGCACCGGGCTATTTCGATGCGACCTGGCAGCGCTACGAATACGAGACCGGCAACAAGAATGCGTCTTATCGCGAGCTGACCGATCTGTCCGACTTTATCGGCTGGTATGTCGCGTCGTCGGCGGACCAGGTTGGTCTGCTCCCCGGTGACGCGCAAGGGCTATACGTTCTTTGGAAGCGCGGCGTACGGTATTATCAGAGCGGCCAATGGCGCAGCAATACCGCCATGATCTACAGATCAGAAAACTTCGCTGAACGCGCACGCATTATCGGAGAAAACATCCACTCCTGCCTCGCGCCGATTGAACATGTGCCACCACCCGCACATGGGACACCTCAAACGGCGGGATCACCTCCTGCGGCATCGGCACGGCCGAACGCGCCATACGACACGTTTTCCTTCCCCAACGGCGTAGCGAAACCATTTCGAACGTGGAGCTGGCGGTCAAAACGCGGCTCTCTGGATTAATTTCAAAGCGTTATCACTCAACGAAACGCAGTACCGAGCTTCTGAAGTTTCGATTGATAATTGCTCATATGAGACCGGATAAATGCCTTGCGGATGCTGAAGAAACAGGGCTGCCGGACAATTCCCTGCCAGAATGACGTTGAGTGAATCACCTCTCCTGATCCAAACTGAGCATCCTGTTGCCGGAGCAACTTCATCGGTAGATCTGGTTCCAGACACATAGATCGGCCAAGCCCAACCAGATCGGTATATTGGTCCGTTATAGCCCCTTCCAAAACCGCAGCTGACCGGAATCCGCCGCTGACGAGGATCGGCATCCGCGATCTTGAATTCACGGCTCTAGCATACGCAAGCGCCGGAACGCCTCGTGAGAGCCCCGGCTGACCAAGACGCCCTTCATGAATTGGCAAATGCCGACCCTGCAAGCCCAACATGGCGGGTTGAGCCAGCCCTCCCACGGATACATCCAGAAGATCAACCGCCTCGGCATTCAGCCAGTCAACAAGCTGAAGTGTGTCATCAAGACAGATCCCATCAGGCTCGCCATCAATTGCGCTGAGCCGGACACTGATTGCAAACCCGGGGCTCACAGATGCACAACAAGCCCTCAGGACCTCCAGCAGCAGACGAGACCGATTTTCGAGTGTCCCTCCCCATCGATCGCTGCGCTTATTCCATCTTGGTGACAGGAATTGTGAAATGAGCTGACCATGTCCCGCCTGTATCTGAACGCCATCAAATCCTGCCTGTTGTGCGAATCTCGCCGCCTTCGCAAACTGATCCGGAAGCGCCTGAACTTCTTCGTCGGTCATTGCTCTTGGCGGCGCGCTGCGAACGATGTCATCCTTAAGGTCTCTGGCTCGCAAAGCCGATGGCGCGACAGGCCGACGACACAAAGATCGAGGAATGGCCCGGCCGGGGTGATTGAGCTGCATCAGCACCCTGCCTCCATGCCGCTGCCCGGCCTCGTTCCATTGCTCAAATCGCTCCCGCTGTCCCCTGGCAAACCCGACATCGTCCAGCACGACACACGCCGGCGAGCCCGGATAACGACGATCCACAGAGACACCGCCGGTAATGAGCAAACCAGCGCCACTCGCGCCCCAGAGGTCATAAAGCTGCACAAGCTCAGAGCTGACACCGAACTCTTCCGTGCCCAGACCTTCTTGTAGTGCGGTTTTGACGATACGATTGGCAAGCACCAGTCCACAGGGAAATGTCAAAACCTGAGCAAGCGGCGTTGTCATATCGGCAAACTCCAGTCTTGAATGCTACTTTCCTGCGACTCAGTTATGATCGGAAAATGACCAGTAATTCAAATGCCCAGCAGCAGAACGCTGATGCTTACTCGGCCAAGGACATTGAAGTTCTTGAAGGCCTCGAACCTGTGCGTCGCCGCCCGGGCATGTATATTGGTGGCACCGATGAACGCGCGATGCACCATTTGTTTGCCGAGGTGCTTGACAACTCCATGGATGAGGCCGTCGCAGGCTTTGCCAGCTGGATCAATGTCAGCCTTGCAGAAGACGGATTTCTGACCGTTACGGACAATGGTCGGGGCATGCCAACAGATCCGCATCCGAAATTTCCGGATAAGTCAGCGCTCGAGATCATCATGACGGTGCTGCACGCAGGCGGAAAATTCAATTCGAACGCCTATCAGACATCAGGCGGACTGCACGGCGTCGGCAGTTCGGTCGTCAACGCATTGTCAGAACGCGTTGAAGTCGAAGTCTGCCGTAACAAAACAATTTATCGCCAGTGCTTCGAGCGCGGCCTTCCCGTCACCAAGCTTGAAGAATTGGGCAGCACGTCGAATCGGCGCGGAACGACGGTCCGCTTTAAGCCCGATCCAGAGATCTTTGGCGAAAAGGCAGCCTTCAAACCGAAACGCTTGTTCCAGATGGCCAAAACCAAAGCCTATCTGCAGAGCGGCGTCGAAATCCGCTGGAATTGTGCGACGGAGCTTCTTCCGGCAGATGGCAGTGTGCCAGCTGAAACCGTCCTGCACTATCCCAATGGCCTGGCCGATCAGCTCGATGAGTGGGTGAAGGAAAAGCGCCTGATTACAGAAGGTCCCTTCTCCGGAAAGGTCGACGCTGGCAAGTCCGGTAAGGTTGAATGGGCGCTTTGCTGGACATCACAAGGTTTTGGCGAAAGCGACAGCCAGATCCGCTCATTCTGTAACACCATTCCAACGCCTGAGGGCGGCACGCATGAGGCCGGCCTCCGCTCCGCCCTCACGAAAGGGTTGCGCGCCTATGGCGATCTGAAGGGTGTAAAGAAAATCAGTCAGGTCACTGCTGAAGATGTTCTCGGCACATCTGGCACTCTTCTCTCTGTTTTCGTTCCCAACCCGGAATTTCAAGGCCAGACCAAAGACAAGCTTTCGACGACAGCGGCCTTCAGGCTTGTTGAAACCGCTGTTCGCGACAGGTTCGACCACTGGCTTGCGGCCTCCCCAAAAGAAGCTGACAAGCTTGTTGAATGGGTGGTCCAGCAGTCTGATGACCGTTTGCGACGCCGCAAGGAACGCGAAATCAGCCGGCAGTCTGCGACACGGAAATTACGGCTTCCAGGCAAACTCGCTGATTGCTCCCGAAACACACCGGAAGGCACAGAAATCTTTCTCGTCGAGGGTGATTCGGCTGGCGGCTCCGCGAAACAGGCGCGGGACCGTGCGACCCAAGCCATTCTGCCGCTACGTGGTAAAATCCTCAATGTCGCAAATGCAAGTTCCGACAAACTGGCCAAGAACCAGGAACTCTCAGATTTGTCCTTGGCGCTTGGATGTGGTCTCGGCAAGAAGTTCGATCTCGACTCGCTGAGATATGAGCGCGTGATCATCATGACGGACGCCGACGTCGACGGCGCGCACATTGCGGCGTTGTTGATGACGTTTTTCTTCCGTCAGATGCCTGAGCTGGTCAATTCGGGTCGACTTTATCTCGCTATGCCGCCGCTTTATCGGCTCACAGCCGGAGGCAAGTCCGTTTATGCAATGGATGACACTCATAAAGACGAACTCATGGAATCTGAGTTTTCGGGCAAGAAAGTTGAGCTTGGACGCTTCAAAGGCCTGGGCGAGATGATGCCGGCTCAGCTGAAAGAGACCACCATGAATCCGGCAACCCGAACGCTGGCGCGCGTGACTATTCCTGAAGAATCAGATGTCACACCTGAAGATCTGGTCGAAACTCTGATGGGCCGAAAGGCCGAACTTCGATTTCGTTTCAT
The DNA here is from genome assembly GCA_002692725.1 of Ponticaulis sp. Classification (GTDB taxonomy): domain Bacteria; phylum Pseudomonadota; class Alphaproteobacteria; order Caulobacterales; family Hyphomonadaceae; genus Ponticaulis. The sequence continues at coordinate 311,221 of NZLU01000046.1, forward strand.
TCAGGAAAACGCACAATTTGTCGAAGACCTCGATATCTGATATACGCGGCACGCAGCTCGTTTTTCTGTTCCTTGTGTCCCGGTTTATTTGACTGGAAACAAAAGAACGGTAATGACACGCGCTGTTGAGCCCAAAACCTGAAGTATTTCCTCGATCAGCACGAATTGAGACTAGATGACATTTGACCAACTCGGACTGAGCGAGCCATTGCTCCAAGCCATTACTGCGGCAGGCTACACAGAGCCAACCCCGATTCAATCCCAGGCGATTCCGTCTGTTTTGAGCATGAACGATGTCACGGGCATCGCGCAGACTGGTACCGGAAAGACGGCTGCTTTCGTTCTTCCGATGATTGATCGTCTGGCAAGTGGCCGATCGCGTGCCCGTATGCCGCGAAGTCTCGTCATCGCGCCGACGCGCGAACTTGCTGCGCAGGTTGCTGAGAACTTCGAGAAGTACGGCGTCAATCATAAGCTGACCATGGCGCTGCTCATTGGTGGTGTCTCTTTCGGCGATCAGGATAAGGCCCTTATGCAAGGCGTCGATGTTCTTATCGCAACGCCCGGCCGCCTGATTGACCAGTTTGAGCGCGGCAAGCTGTTGCTGACGGGTGTCGAGATGCTCGTCATTGATGAAGCCGACCGTATGCTCGACATGGGCTTCATCCCGGACATTGAGAGAATCTGCAAACTTTTGCCGCCGCGTCGTCAAACGCTTCTGTTTTCGGCCACCATGCCCCCCGAGATCGCAAAACTCGCAGCCCAGTTCCAAAACGACCCGAAACGGATCGAAGCTTCGCGGCCTGCGCAAACGGCCGACACAATCAGCCAGTATGTGGTCCAGCTTAAGTCAAACGATCACAAGGCGCGCCGAACGGCACTCCGTCGCGTGATTGAAAGTTGCGATGTCAAAAACGGCATCGTCTTCTGTAACCGAAAGACCGAGGTCGACATCGTCGCAAAGTCACTGACAAAACATGGACAGGACGCCGCCCCGATCCATGGAGATCTGCCACAAAGCTATCGGACGCAGACGCTCGAAAAATTCCGCTCCGGTGATCTGAAACTCCTTGTCGCCAGTGACGTTGCCGCCCGCGGTCTTGATATTCCAGATGTCGGACACGTCTTTAATTACTCACCACCCCCGAATTCTGACGATTATGTCCATCGCATCGGCCGTACGGGGCGCGCAGGACGAAGCGGTGAATCCTTTACGCTCGTCTGCCCTGAAGATGAAAAACTCTGGGATGCCGTGAAGAAGCGCGTCCAGAAGGAGATCGAGGTCTATACCCTCGATGGTCTGGATGATGAAATCGCTGAATTGCAGCCACCTTCTCGTTCATCTTCGCGCTCCAGATCTGGTCGCTCAGATCGAAGCACGAACAACAATAAGCGTGGAAATTCTGAACAGACGAAATCCAACCGCTCTCGTAAGTCGGATGATCGACAAGGTGATTTTCTTCCACCCGCTCCGTCCGGTCCCGTTGTGGGCCTCGGTGACCACGTTCCAGCTTTCTTGCAAAAATCAGTCTGATATCATCTTCAATACTGTGCGTGATTGCTGATCTTTTCGCACGATTTCTGGATTTGCTATCAAACTTGTTTGAAAACAACAGGCCGACTTTTCTTTACCTTTACCTTTTTGGTGTCTGATAAAGCTATCAAATTTATCAGGCGGACGGTCAGAATGAAGTTCGGAGAGCTAACAGGGCGCGCAGGACGAGAGACGGGTCATCGGGCAATCGATGGCGTGATTGATCTGGATCTGTCTGCGTCTCCTCAAAATTACGAGCTCTGGTTACATTATCAGAACAACTGGACGCCAGGTCTGAATGACGAGATCGATGAGCTGCTCTCCGACGATGGGCATCTCGATGAAAAATGTTCGGAGACACTCTACGACAAATATTTCAATTCAAGCCGCCTCAGCGCTCATGTTGCACAAACAGGCGCGCGTCTTGCCACTGAACTCACGGCCGCGCTTCATGCGCTGAATTTGGCTGGCAGCCGAACTGAAGAGTTCAATGATTGCCTCGATTCTGCGGCTTCCGAATTGCGCGAAGAACAAATCGACAGCTCACGTCTCATCGATATCGTCACCACGCTTTCACGTGCGACGCATGAGATGTCAGAACAAAATTCCGAACTCACGCGGAAACTCGAAGAGTCCTCGTCAGAAATCAACGAATTGAGGACCCATCTGGAGTCAATCCGGACTGAGTCGCTGACAGATTCCCTCACCGGAATTGCCAACCGTAAGCAGTTTGACAACATGCTACGCTTCCGCATCCAGGAATCGCGTAGCCTGAACTACCCATTGTCACTCGCAATCTGTGACATTGATCATTTCAAAGGGTTCAATGATGCCTGGGGTCACCAGACTGGTGATCAGGTCATCCGGTTTGTTGCAGCAACACTCGACCGCCTGGCTTTGAAAGACCACCTCGTCGCTCGTTATGGCGGCGAAGAGTTTGTCATCATCATGCCCCGAGTCACAATTAATGACGCCATTCCGACCCTGGAACGCATGCGCCGGGCAATTGAAGTTAAAAAACTCAAGCGCAAATCGACCGGAGACTGCCTCGGTAATGTGACCATTTCCATGGGCGTAACCGAACTTCTGAAGTCCGATTCATCATCGACTTTCATTCGTCGTGCCGACGAGCATCTCTATGCTGCAAAAAGAAGCGGACGAAACCGCGTTGTGAGCGATCATCCGGCTCGCAGCGCAGCCTGATCTTCTCATTCGGATTCCAAGGATCAGAGTGATTCATCGGCGATCAGAGCATTAGCTGACTCTGTTGCTCAGTGCGCGCTCAGTCCCTCACAACACTAGTGAGTAATTGCTCACTTGCAATTATCTGTCAAGTGTATTACAGATAAGGCAAGGAGTTATCCATGTCATCTCAAACACGTACGCGAAACGCAAAACCGAAAATAGAACGTGCCGCTATTGAGCTGTTCATTACGGAAGGCATCGATGCCGCCACAACCCGACAAATAGCAGAACGTGCCGGCGTTTCAGAAGGCGCTTTGTACCGGCATTATAAGGGTAAGGAAGAGCTCGCCGAAGCTTTGTTCATGGATGTGCATGACCGTATGTCCCGTCTGCTCATCGGTGCAGCACTTGTGGGTAACGACCTGAAAACACGTGTCTCGGCTATCGTTGATGCCTATTGTGAGTTCGCGGATGAGGATTGGGATTATTGTTGTTATCACCTTCTCTTCATGAATAGATTTCTCAAACAGGACATCAAACGCGAAGATGATCCGGTCTCACTGACCGAAGCCATGATTACCGACTTGATGGACAATGGACATATTCCACCTGGTGATGCCGCTTTGCTGGCGGCGATGAGCCTGGGTGTGATTACCCAGACAGGTCAGAACAAAGCCTATAACCGTTTCCGCGGGCCGCTCTCGCAATACAAAGACGGCATAGCGACAGCGATTATGGCAATCCTCACGACACGTTCCGGCGATATTACATGATCCGCTCGACCCTGTTTGCAGTTTCCTACTGGGTATTGAACGCGCTCTACGTGCTTCTCGCCATCCCGCTCCTGATCGTTCCAGGCAGCACTGTCATAAGGTGGTGGATACGCAAATATACCCAGTCGATGCGGTGGTGCCTTAGGGTGTTTGCGGGAATCAAGCATGATATCCGTGGCAAGGAAAACTTACCTGATGGCCCCTTCATACTCGCCGCCAAGCATCAGAGTTGGGGCGACGGATTTCTGATTTACCCTGAAATCGAAGACATCGCTTTCGTAACGGGGGACCACCTCGAAAAATTTCCCTTTGTGAAAGGCATACTTCACAAACTCGGCGCCATCGTCATCGATACATGTGGCGGCGGAGAGCGGAAAGCCGCGTCTCTTGCGGAAGGCATGGATCGCGCTGCAAATGACGGTCGGCGCATTCTGATCTATCCCGAGGGCCATCTTGCGCCTGTGGATTATCATTTCAAATACAAGGCTGGCGTCTGGCATATGGCGCGCGCGATGAATGTGCCGGTCATTCCTGTTGCGACCAATATTGGTCTGTTCTGGTCTCAGGAAGCCTTCCGAAAGGAACAGGGCACCGCGATTTTGGAGTTTTTACCTGCCCTCACCCCGGACGATAGCAAATCCGAATTTCTGGAAAAGCTCACAGACTGTATCGAGTCGAAAACTGCTGAACTCGTGGCAGAGGGGCGAAATGCGGAAAAAATCCCAACGCGCCTGATAGAAGATCCGGAGAATGGTGTTCTCGCAACGCCACCCTGTCCGGACACTGAACCGACGCTCCCATAACACCGTCCAGACACTTTTTATCTGGCAATCGATCTATTTTCATTGTATTTCGATAAATGGTAGCGGGTTAAGCGGAACGATAAAGGACGCAAATCATCATGCTGAAACAAGCATTCCTGGCTGTCTCGATTCTGGCAGCGACGACGGCACACGCAGATAACGCAGACGCCACTTCTTCATCAGAATGGGCACTTTCAGAACTGTCTGGAAGTGAGGATTCGAAGAACATCATCGTCATCGCGAAATCTGAGCAGGGGCCTGCGCTGGCATTCGCATGCGGAGAAGAACTGGGCCTGTATTCGGTTCTTGTCTACGAAACTGAAGACGAACTGCTGGAACAGATTACACGCCCACAACGCATGTCTCATAGACATTATGGCGAGATCACCGTTGGCGACGACTCGCTCGGTCACACATGGCGTTGGAAAGACGACAACAAAACACTCGAAGTCCGTGACCGCGCTGTCGGCATCAAACTTCTCAATGGTGTGTTTTCAAAGAAAGACGTCAGCTTCTCTTTTCGTCAGGTCGGCGACTACGCACTCACGCTTGCAGGACCAAATGACGAACTCCGGGAATTTGTCGCGCAATGTCCTGTGACGCGTAAAAAATCCTGATTGAAGATCGCGAGGGTCGCACTCTTATTCTGCGGCGGCGGGAAGTATTGTTACGCTCTCGCCGCACCCGCAGGCATCTGTCTGGTTCGGATTTCTGAACACAAACTTTGCGTGTATCGGAGTCACTTCGTAATCAACCACCGACCCGAGCAGAAATAACACAGCCTTTGCGTCGACCACAATTTTCACGCCATTATCTTCGACAACTTCGTCGAATTGCGCTGGCTCATCGGCATAGTCCATCACGTATTCCATGCCTGCACAGCCGCCATTCTTTACACCAACACGCAGGAAACCATGACCTTTGGTGTCCATGATTTCTCGCACACGCTCGGAGGCGGCATCTGTCAGTGTCACAAGTTTGGGTTTGGGTCGTCTGCTCATCATACTGTCCTTCTGTTCAGATGATCGCGCATCACAACATATTCAAGGCGAGGCGCGCTTCGTCAGACATGCGAGATATGTCCCATGGCGGATCAAACACCAGATCCACATTCACTTTGTTGACGCCATTGACGGTGCGGGCGGCTGATTCCACCCAACCAGGCATATCGCCTGCAACCGGACAGCCCGGCGCGGTCAGCGTCATATCGATCTGAACATCGCGATTATCATCGATATCAACAGTATAAATCAGGCCTAATTCGTAAATATCGACGGGAATTTCCGGATCGAACACGGTTTTGAAGGCGGCGATGAGGTCATCCGTCAGCCGAGCCAATTCCTCTTCAGGAATCGTCGAAGCGGGCTTTTCCTTCGAGTCCGAACCAGACTGATCTTTTACATCAATCAGATCATGATCCTTCACTGGGTCCGTCATCTCTTATCCTATCCGAGCATTCGAAGCGTTTTACGAAGCGCTTCAGCAAATGCGTCGACTTCTTCTACTGTGTTGTACAGTGCGAAACTCGCTCGCGCCGTTGCACTGACTCCTAGATGGGACATCAAAGGCTGAGCGCAATGATGTCCGGCTCTAATTGCCACACCGTATTTGTCAAGAATTTGAGAGATATCATGGGGGTGAGCGCCCTCAACAGAAAATGACAGAACACTGCCCTTTCCTGGCGCAGTGCCGTGAATTTTCAGATGATTAATGTCCTGCAGAGCTTCGACAGCGCGTTGATAGAGCGCTGTTTCATGAGCGTGCACGGCAGTGCGATCAAACTCTCCAAGCCAGTTTATGGCCGCGCCGAGTGCGATAGCCTCAAGAATTGGCGGTGTCCCTGCTTCGAACTTATGCGGAATATCGCCATAACTCACGGCATCCATCGAGACGTGCTCAATCATCTCGCCGCCGCCCTGATAGGGTCTCAGACCTTCCAGAGCAGTCCTTTTGCCATAAAGCACGCCCACACCGGTTGGTCCGTAGAGTTTATGTGGTGAGACCACATAAAAATCTGTACCTAGCGCCTGCACATCGACCGCTGTGTGAACCGCCGCCTGACAACCATCGAGTAGAATCTGAGCGCCAGCCGCATGGGCCAGATCGACCATCCGCTTTGCATCCGTCACTGTGCCCAGAACGTTCGACATATGCGTCATCGCAACCATCTTTGTCCGCTCGGACAGCGCAGCCTCATAGGCCTCCATGTCGAGCTGGCCATCCTCCAGCACCGGCACCCATTTCAGCACCGCGCCGTGACGTTCCCGAAGGAAATGCCAGGGAACAATGTTGGCATGGTGCTCCATCACCGACAGAACAATCTCATCGCCCGGTTGAATATCCGCAGCAAGCGAGCTTGCCACCAGATTGATGCCTTCCGTTGCGCCCTTGGTGAAAATAATCTCAGCAGGCTCCGACGCATTGAGGAATGTCGCGATGGTTTGCCGTGCATCTTCCATGGCTGCCGTCGTCTCATTCGCGAGCGTATGGAGACCGCGATGCACATTCGCATAGGCCGTTTCCATCTGGCGCGACATTGCCTCGATGACAGCACGCGGCTTTTGAGCCGACGCCGCACTATCGAAATAGATCAATGGCTTCCCGTTCACCTCACGAGAAAGAATGGGAAATTCCTTGCGTACTTCAGAAACGTCAAATGCGCGGGTCATAAATACCCTTTCAGCCAGTCGCGTGACTGCACGGTAAGCGAAACCCGCATCCGGTCTGGAGCGTTACCGAGCGCCTCACCCACAAACGCCTCAGTCAGCAGCGCCTTGGCACTTCTCTCATCCATCCCGCGTTGCCGCATATAGAACAGCGCTTCAGCATCGAGCGCGCCCACAGTATTGCCATGCGCACATTCGACATCATCGGCGTAAATTTCGAGCTCGGGCTTGGCATTCACCTCACCGCCATTCTCCAGGATCAGCGCATGATGCTGCATGTCTGCGGCGGTCTCCTGCGCGCGGCGCGCGACATAGAATTTGCCTTGAAACACGGCGCGCCCGCCGTCCATGACGGCGCCTTTGGTCAGCTGGTGGGTTTCACATTCACCGATGGAGTGGCGCACATGGCTCGTCTGATCATAATGATAGCCGTCACCCACCAGATAGGCCGAATTCAACTCTGCAGAGGCACCCTTCCCCTGATGGAAAACACGCGTTTCATTCCGACAGAGCTTTGCGCCAAAACCGAGTGACGATTGCACCAGGCTTGAACCCGCCTGCAATTGGACCAGCCCGGTGAAAACCTGAACGCCGCTCTTGTCAGCGGATTGATAAATCGTTCGCTTCAGTTCGGCATGTTGTTCCAGCCGATAGTTGACAATTGCATTGGTAAAGCCGCCCGTATTGAGATGGCTCTCATAAATCTCAGCTGACACGCCTTCTCTGAGAAGGAACTCAATCCGCGCAAACATGACAGGCGAATTGCCGGCAAAGATAAGATGGATTGGCTGTGAAGGTGTCTTCGAGATCTCGACAATAATGTTTGCAGGTTTATCCGAAAGCGCCGCGCCAAGGGCAGCAACCGGCAGATCTTCAGCGCCTGCAAGGGCCTGAGATTCGGATTGCTCCAGAATTCGAATACCCTCAGGAAGGTGCCCCGGAATTCTGGTTCCGTCGGCGTCAAAATTGAACTCAAGCGCAGGGTCGAGTTCATCGAAAGGGCTGGCACGTCTGGCCGTCTCACACGCGTCGGGCAAGGATGGCAGAGCCTGCCTGACATCGCTCCACTTCCAGGCTTCCACGCGTCGATGCGGCAGGCCTGTCTTCGCGAAGGCTTCGAAATTGCGGTCACGATGTGCCGAGTTCGGAAGCCGCCCAAACCTTTCAATCAGTTCGAGCTCAGCAGTTGTCGGGTTTTTGAAGTGCTCGCGAAACGCAACCATCAGGCCGCCTCCGAGATCACACCGTCATAACCTTCTTTCTCAAGCCGCAGCGCAAGCTCAGGGCCACCGGACGCAATAATCTTCCCGTCGGCAAGAACATGTACCTTGTCGGGCTGAATATGGTCGAGCAGCCGCTGATAATGCGTGATGACCAACATGCCGCGATCGGGTGATCGCAGTTGATTGACGCCATCCGACACCACTTTCAGCGCGTCGATATCGAGTCCGGAATCGGTCTCGTCCAACACGATGAATTTCGGCTCGAGCATCATCATCTGAAACACTTCTAGGCGCTTCTTCTCACCACCGGAGAATCCGACATTCACATACCGCTTCAACATATCAGGTGTCAGCTTCAGTTCTGACGCCAAGGCTCTGGATTTCTTCAGGAATTCAGCCGCTGAAACCTCATCTTCGCCGCGCTGTTTTCTCTGCGCATTCAGCGCAGTTCGAAGAAAGGTCAGAATCGGAACGCCGGGAATTTCAACGGGGTATTGGAAAGACAGGAACATGCCTTTGGCAGCGCGCTCCTCAGGCTCCATCTCAAACAGATCGTCACCATTCAGCGACGCCTTGCCCGACGTAATCTCATAACCGTCACGACCTGTGAGCACATAGGACAGAGTCGACTTACCAGCCCCATTTGGCCCCATGATCGCATGGACCTCACCAGCGGGAACCTCAAGGCTCAAGCCTTTCAATATGTCTTTCGCCTCATCGCCAGCGCCGACGCGCGCGGTGAGATTGTCAATTTTCAACATAGTTTACCTATTTACTCAGATATCCGTATCTGGGGGCGGCGTCTTCATATTACAAATCTTGAAGAAGACCCCCAGCAGAACGAAAAACAAGGCGAATGCCCATACGCCGCTAACGAGCGGTTGAAAGCCATTAACGATCCAGACGCTGATCATTTGAGCGAGAATAGCGACGAAGAAAACAGCGATCAGCAGGACGACCCAGCCTTCCCAGCTCGCAGGTCGGCCGATCTCAGATATCTGCTTTCTCTTTTTGAACCAATATTTGCTACTCATAGACAACCCGCCTCTCCGGTCGCTCCACGGGTGGACACTATCAATCCCCCATCTTGCTCGATAAACACGAACCGTTTGAGGTTACATGCAACAGAACTCCAATCATCGTGTTTCGAAAATATGATAGTGTTTTCCGGGAGCGGTTCTGAGAGACGTTCAGCATAGGCCACAAACAATTCTTCTTCTTGCCTCCAACCCAGATCTAACAAATTTCGAATTGCCGCCCTCGAAGGCTGCCCCGATCTGAAACCATCCAACCTCAAATCAGAAACCTCCATCCAGCGCTTTGTATCCGCGCGCTTCATCTCAGAAATAACGGGGTCACGTTCTATACTGGTTCCGCAAGCTGAGACCGCAGCAGCAATGAAAATAGCGCTGAATGCCCTAACCAACACTCCCCTCCAAGCTCACTTCAAGCAGCTTCTGGGCTTCGACGGCGAATTCCATCGGCAGCTGCTGGATGACGTCGCGCACAAAGCCATTCACAAGAAGAGCAACAGCCTGCTCCTCATCAAGGCCACGCTGGCGTGCATAGAAGAACTGATCTTCTGACAGCTTGGTCGTCGTGGCCTCATGCTCAAGTTGGGCGTCCGCGCGCCGCGTCTCGACATAAGGCACCGTATGCGCCCCACACAGACCACCGATCAGAAGCGAGTCACATTGCGTGAAATTCCGAGCCGCTTCGGCTTTCTTGTGAACGGAAACCAACCCGCGATACGTCTGATCTGACTTACCAGCCGAAATGCCTTTGGAAATGATCCGCGACCGTGTCCGCTTGCCCAGATGCAGCATTTTTGTGCCGGTATCGGCCTGCTGACGACCATTCGTGACAGCAATGGAGTAGAACTCACCCTGGCTATCATCGCCGCGCAGAATGCAGCTTGGGTATTTCCAGGTGACGGCAGATCCCGTCTCAACCTGCGTCCAGGAAATCTTGGATCGCGCACCGCGACAATCGCCACGTTTGGTGACGAAGTTATAGACCCCGCCCTTGCCGTCTTCATCACCCGGCCACCAGTTCTGAACCGTTGAGTATTTGATCTCAGCATCATCGAGGGCGACGAGTTCGACCACCGCCGCATGAAGCTGGTTCTCATCCCGCATCGGCGCCGTACAGCCCTCAAGATAGGAGACATAGGCGCCTTCATCGGCCACAATCAGCGTCCGCTCGAACTGACCCGTACCCTGCGCATTCATCCGGAAATAAGTAGACAGCTCCATCGGGCATCGTACGCCCTTGGGAACATACACAAACGTCCCGTCAGAGAAGACAGCGCAGTTCAGGGTCGCGAAATAATTGTCGGACTGCGGCACAACCGTCCCGAGATACTTCTGAACGAGTTCCGGATATTCCCGGATCGCCTCAGAAATTGACATGAAAATCACCCCCGCCTGTTTCAGCTCTTTCTGGAAAGTTGTCGCAACAGACACACTGTCAAACACAGCATCTACGGCAACTTTGGGCCGATCTGAATCAACGCGCGCCTCGGCCGCAGATTCCGCCGCGCCTTCAACGCCCAGCAGAACCTCAGCTTCCTTCAGCGGGATACCAAGCTTCTTATACGTTTCGAGAATTTCTTCCGGCACATCATCCAGCGATTCGTATTTCGCGCCCGTTTTCGGGGCTGCGTAATAATAGGCGTCCTGATAATCGATTGGCGGATAATTCACCTTTGCCCAATCGGGCTCATCCATCTGGAGCCAGCGCTCATAGGCTTTCAGACGCCATTCCAGCATCCATTCCGGCTCTTCTTTCTTCGCAGAAATAAAGCGGACAGTGTCCTCGCTCAGGCCTTTCGGTGCAAATTCCTGCTCAATGTCAGTGGAAAAACCAGCTGAATAATTTTTGGATTCGAGACCACGCGCAGCTTCAACGGTTTTCTCGTTGATGCCCTCTTTGACGCGGACATCATCATCTTCGTAATGATGGTCATCATGCGCCATCAGGCGTTCTCCTTCAAAAGACCGGGCACAGCACGGCTGGCTGCGGTGATCAGAGCCTTGGCAGCTCTTTCAGCATCTTCCAGCGTGGACGCCCAGCCAAAACTAACTCGAATGGCACATTCGGCCATATCTTCACTTACTCCCATCGCCATCAGCACGTCTGAGCGCTTCACCTTGCCACTTGAGCAGGCGGAACCAGACGAGACGGCAATACCGGCTAAATCCATGGCCATGACCTGTGTCTCACCACGGAAACCTTCAAGTGCCAGATTGCTTGTTCCAGGCAATCTCAGCGCAGTTTTTCCGAATATCTTCACAGGCAAGCGTTCTGAGACGAGGCTTTCGAACAAATCCCGCACTTTTGCAACATGTTCCGCTTCATCTGGTGACACTGCAGCGAGCGCGGCGCCAAATCCGGCAATGCCAGAGATGTTTTCTGTGCCCGAGCGCAAGGAACGCTCCTGTCCGCCACCAAGCTGTTGCGGCTTCAAAGGCGCACCAACGCGAAACCAGAGCGCGCCGGCCCCTTGAGGCCCGCCAAATTTGTGCGCGGAAAAGCTCAGATAGTCGACGCCAAGAAGCCCTGCATTCACATTGATCTTCCCGAGCGCCTGGACGGCATCACAATGCACCAATCCGTTCTTCTCGCGCAAAAGCGCTGCCGCTTCGGCAACGGGTTGGATAACACCCGTTTCATTGTTGGCCAGCATTATACTAAGAAGCGGCGTTTCATCCTCGATCTCTGCCAATTGCGCGGCCAAATCAGAAATGTCCAATCGCCCATTCGAATCGATGCGCAAATAGCGACGTTTCGCGCCAGACTGCTCGATCGCGGCTTTGACAGCCGGATGCTCGATATCTGAGCTAAGAATGACGGGATTGTCGATGAGTCGGGTCGCTCCGATCAGGGCCAGGGCATTAGCTTCCGTCCCACCGCTGGTGAACACAATGTCTTCACCACGCGCACCGATTTTTTGCGCGAGTTGCGCCCTCGCTGTCTCAACGCATTTGCGGGCGGCGCGTCCGGCGGAGTGAACAGAGGACGGATTCGCCCCGATGTCCAGTGCTGCAAGCATAGCCTCTAGCGCCTCCGGTCTCAGCGGGGCGGTCGCATTATAATCGCAATAGATCATTCAATAGGTCAGGCGGCCTTCGTATCGTTCTCACGTATTAACTGCACGACCTGACCGGCGCGGCCGGCGACCACATCATCCAGAGATACCTGCGCAAGGAAGCCCAGAATATGCTGACGGAGAGCGTCCCATAACTCATGGGTCGCACATTGGCTTCCATCTGGCTGGCAGCCGCGACCGGTATCCGGCGAACAGCGCGTTGTTTTAATGGGCTCATCAACCGCGAGAATAACGTCGCTTAGGCGCGTTTTATCCGCCGGCTTGGCCAGCACATACCCGCCGCCCGGGCCACGAACGCTTTTTACGACACCGCGCCGACGCATTTTTGCGAACAATTGTTCCAGATAGGAAAGAGAAATCGACTGGCTCGCCGCAATATCAGCCAGCGTTTTCGGCTCGCCCACGGGAGAGTTCGCCAGATCGACCAGCGCCATAACCGCGTAACGGCCTTTAGTTCCTAACTTCATTTCTTTTCACTCCAACTCTTAGTCAGATGAGTGCCCACAAAAAAAGGTCAACTATTTATCTGCCGAATTTCTTGATTTTTAGTCAAGTACCGGTTTACACCGCGCGGTTAGCGAATTGTCGCAGGCAGGTTTACTGGAGGAATATTTATGGCCGAGATTATCATTCCTGGCCCCGCAGGTCGAATTGAAGCTCGATATACTGAAGGCCCGGACGAAACCTCGCCAATTGCATTGATACTGCACCCCCACCCAAAAGCAGGTGGATCGATGCAAGACCCGGTTACTATTTCTCTTTTTAATCTGTTCGAGAGCCGTGGCTTTTCCGTTATGCGCTTTAACTTCCGAGGTGTTGGTCGCAGTCAGGGACAGTTTGAATCTGGGTCTGGTGAGCTGTCTGATGCCGCCTACGTCCTCGATTATATGGAATCTCTGACAGAAACGCCACGCTATTGCTGGGTGGCAGGATATTCCTTCGGCGCATGGATTTGTCTTCAATTGCTCATGCGTCGTCCGGAAATTGATGGGTTTCTGGCCGTCTCACCGCCAGCGAATCACTATGATCTGAGCTTTCTGGCCCCCTGCCCGGCCTCTGGCCTCATCCTGTCCGGCGATATGGACAAGGTGGCACCGCCAGCAGACATTGAACGGTCGCTGACCAAAGTTCGTGTCCAGAAAGGCGAAGTCATTACGCGAGACGTCGTTCCGGGTGCCAACCATTTCTATCAGGGCAAACTCGATGAGATGACGGAAAAGTGTGCCGCTTATCTCGATTCAAGTCTGCAAAAAGCTGAGCAGGAACGCCTCGGCGACATCTGAGCAATCAGTCCAGCCGCTGGCCACCGGTCAGCGGCTGTTTTACACCCGTCGTCCCGGGAAAACTGAGCGGCAGCCCCCGAACAGATCGCACCGCCAGCAGCGCAAAAGCCTCTGCTTCGATAGAATCGCCGCGCCAGCCTTCATCCTCAGAGGTGACGACCTCAACGCCGCATCTCAGCCTTAGCTGTTCCAGCAGAACCGGATTGCGCCGACCACCGCCGCACACCACAATTTTTGTGACCCGCTCGGGTAGCAGGCTCAGACCGGATGCGACGCCTGCGGCTGACAATGCCGTCAGTGTCGCTGCCCCGTCCTCAAAACTCAGCCCATCAGCCAATCCGGCATTAAAGTCGTACCGGTCGAGCGATTTCGGATAGCTGGCCTTGAAAAATGGAAGGTCCATCCATTGTGCCAGACGTTCTGCATTCACCGAACCTCGGGCCGCCGCAGATCCATCTGCATCATATCGCCCCTGATGATGTTGGCTGACCCATTCATCAATCGGACCATTGGCGGGGCCGCAATCAAATCCGAAAATCTCATCCCCGTTGAGATAGGTAATATTCGCAACGCCGCCGAGGTTCAGGACAGCGATCGGGTGGTTCAGATCTCTTGCCAAAGCCTGATGATAAACGGGCGCCAGAGGTGCGCCCTGGCCTCCGGCGGCAACATCGGCTGACCGAAAATCATAAACCATCGGAATACCCAAGGCAGACCGGAGGTCCGCAGCATTCAGAATCTGAAGGGTCGCACCAATTCTTCCGCCAGCGGGTGATTTGTGCAGAACGGTCTGCCCGTGCACACCTGCCAGTTCTGGCTTCTTACCAGGATCGCACTGAGCGATCGCGTCATCAAAAGCCTGCTTGTGCGCTTTTGTCAGTGCCTCCAGCGCCGCTCCAAAAGCCTGCGTCGGCGGCTCCCCCTGCCAGTTCCATGCTCTGGCCGCGTGGGTCGCCTCGAAGATCGCATCGCGCTCTTCAGCCGTATAAACGCGCTCGGCGACCGGACCAAACTCAAACACCTGCACCCCATCTGTCCGGATGATCGCCGCATCCACGGCATCCACTGACGTCCCACTCATAAAGCCAATTGCCCAGACAGATGATTTTTCGCCGATTTCAGTGTTCAATCCTTCGACCCTTCATGCTAGAGCGCGACGCTTGTTGGAGACCCTAATGACTAATTTCAAATCCGACTTCCTGCATACGCTGCAGACGCGAGGTTACATCAAGCAAACCACTCACGAAGCGGAACTGGATGCTTATTGTGCGTCAGGCGTGCCGATGGGCTATATCGGATTCGATGCAACTGCTGAAAGCCTGCATGTCGGCTCGCTTGTTCAGATCATGTTGTTGCGCCGTCTTCAGCAGGCAGGTGGCAAACCTGTTGTCCTGATGGGCGGCGGCACGACCAAAGTCGGCGACCCTACTGACAAGGCGGCTTCGCGGCCCATCCTGTCAGAGGCTGAGATCGAAAAGAACATTGCTGGCATCAAAAAAGTGTTTTCGACGTTTCTGACGTTTGGCGACGGTCCAACAGACGCCATAATGGTCAACAATGCCGAATGGCTCGACAAAATTGGATATATCGAATTCCTGCGAGACATTGGTAAGCTATTCACCATCAACACCATGGTGAAACAGGATACAGTGGCACGGCGCCTGAAGAATGAGCAGCCCTACACCTTCCTGGAATTCAACTATACACTCCTTCAGGCCTACGACTTTCTGGAATTATCGCGGCGCTATAACTGCATGATCCAGCTCGGCGGCTCAGATCAATGGGGCAATATCGTTGCGGGTGCCGACCTCATCCACAAAGCGGATGGGAAAACCGGTTTCGGCATCACCTCTCATCTGATCACCACGGCCTCCGGCGGCAAAATGGGAAAGACTGCCGATGGTGCGGTGTGGCTGAATGCTGAAATGCGCACGCCATATGAATACTGGCAGTTCTGGCGCAACACCGAAGACGCTGACGTTGGCCGCTTTCTAAAGCTGTTTACCGATCTTCCATTGGACGAAATCACGCGGCTTGAAGCCCTCGAAGGCGCACAGATTAATGACGCCAAAATCGCGCTCGCCGACGCCGCAACCACCATGCTGCATGGGGCCGAGGCCGCAGAAGCCGCAAAAGCGTCTGCCGCGAAAGTGTTTGAAGAAGGCGGAACGGGTGGAGCCCTGCCAACCTTTGATCTCGCAAAATCTGAAGTCGAAGCCGGCATGTTGGCCGCGGCCGGCTTCACACTTGCCGGCCTGACCAAATCCAATGGTGATGCACGTCGTCAGACCAAAGCGGGCGCGACCAAAATCAATGGTGAGGCGATGTCAGACGAAAACCGTGTCCTTGCTCTGTCTGACTTTGATCAGGACGGGTTCGCCACGCTGTCTGTTGGCAAAAAGCGTCACGCTCGCCTGAAACTGGTGGATTAATCCATCAGTTTTCGGCGACGTTGGGTTCTGGCATAGGCTCTGCCGGATTTTCAAAAATGCGCCGCAAGACGCCCGGCAACATCCCGGAGAGCGGGTTGACCGACACACGCGCCTCCTCGAGCGAGCCGCGCACGGAATACGTCATCGCAAAGACACCCTCGCCTTCCCGGGAAACAAACAAATCACCAATGATAGGGATGCCACCAAGCGCCGAGTTCACACCAAATGACGGCACGAGAACGCCATCAATCGTGATATCATTTCCGCTATCCCGGATAGACCCTTTCAATGTCAGGCCCAGCGCAGGACCGGACGCCTTCGCGCCCTGAATATAATATCCGGAATTGTCGATCAGCAACGGAATGTCCACGGATGTAAACAGCACACCTTCCCCGGACATGACGTCCGCCAAGCCACGCAGGGATGCTAATGACAGAATCTGCGTCAGCAATGGCGCGTCCATAAGGCGGACCTCTGAGAGGCTCAGATTGAGCGTGCTGGCCTCATCACCGGATCGCAATACGCCATCAAGCTTGAGCGATCCATCTCTGACAATCGCCTGCCCCAGCAACGCCTCAAACATCACGCCCGCGTCGCTGGCTTCCGCACTGAGATTACGGCTACCATTTCCGTTGTCTTCAATTCTCAAAGAGAAGTCTTCGCGACCATCAAGATCTCCCGCCACATCGAGATAGGCCATGACAGGGCCGGAAAACCGCGTCTGAAGACGCGCATCCTCGACAGTAAATCCTCGCCTTAATCTAAGACGCTCAATGTCAGCCTCAAAACTGACATTCCCGAAAACGGGCAACGCTCCATCATCACTGCCCCCCTCCAGTAAACTATCGAGCACGGGTTCGGCGTTCAGGAATGGGCCACTTACTTTGAGACTGAGTGACAGTGGATCGGTCCGAACGAGTTCTCCAGTCAGATCGAATTGGTCTTCGAGATAAAACCGATCAACCATCAAATGGTCCAGGCGACCGGCATCAGTGAGATTTATGTTCCCGCGAAAATCAACATCGTCGGATTTGAATGAGACCTGGCTGATATTCTCATTGGTCGTATATCGGTAGGAAACAGACGCATCCGCGGGCAATCCGCTTGGCTTACTCCAGTTAAATTCGGGAATTTCAAGCCGGGCGCTTTCGAGATCCAGATCAACATCCACAATGTCGAACTCTCCGGCGTAAGGCCCGGTCGCCCGCAATTCTGCCAGCACGTCCCCGGTCATATAGGTCCGCACGGCCACACCCAAGCGATTGAGGACATCAGGACTAACAAATCCCGACCCCGTCAGAACCTGCCGATCAGGGGCCTCACTCATGAAACGATCCTGCCAGTCAAACTCGACAGGCGCCTCATCAAGCTGTCCGTATCCAACGACCCGAATACGCTGGTTATTAACCTCAACGTCCAGGTTTTCGGCCTTTAACGTCATCTCATTCATCAGATTTACGAATTGACCGTTCTGAACCGATCCCGAAAACTGAAAGCGCGTGTCTTCATAAGGGACATTCGACAAAGTCGGACGCGACATTCGAAATCGCATACGTCCCTGACCTGAAATGTCACCGACCGGCAAGCCGTATTGAGCCTCTAATTGCAGGCGAGATTCGCTGATCGTCCGCAGCATTGTGGTCACATCGCCCTCACCGAACGCTTCGATAAAAAGCTCCTCGCCTTTCGGCATAAAATAGGGAATGGAGACATTTCCGCCTGTCAGCTGCCATTCACTGAACTCTGCGCTGGCCAGATCAAGTGAAAAAGAGTTGCCTTTCAGTTGGCCACTGCCACTGCCGTTAGAAATGGGCGGCAAGTCCTCCAGAAAGCTTGCGGCGCCATCCGTAAACGAAAAATCGATCTGCAAGGCTTCGTCTGAGAGATATCCCTTCCGGAGAGAATCCGGCGGCATATCGAGCTTAAGCTGAGATTCAAAAACATTGCCTCCTCGCAGGTTTTCTCGCACCCAGTCTCGTGCGCCACCACCAAGATCGACAGGCCAGTATTTGAGTACGGTCTCGGCAGTGATGTTTCCGTCCGTTTCGGCGGTCAGACGAATTCCAAATGGCAAGTCTGCTGGCTGTGCTTTCTCCAATGCCAGATAGGCAGCCCCTTCGGATGAGATCTGGACGCCTTCCATCGTCGTCGTGAAGGACGTGTAGTCGAGTGTGAGATCTTCAAGATCGACGCGCCCCGTCAGATCGCTGTCAGACAGTCGAATGACGTCCTGAAACATTGGCTGGAAGTTCAGATTGAAATTGTCTGATGACAAGGTCAGATCAATGGGCTGCTCGATGCCGTTTTCCAACAGGCCGACGAGATCTGAGACTGAAATAATCACATCGCCATTGGCAGGGCCAAAAGAGATCTCTCGACCATCGATCAACAAGGAGTTTTCATCCATGTCGAGGACAAGACCCAAATCGTTCCTCTGGACATCAATCAAATGCTCACCGAGCTGAATGGCTGCAGGCTCGTTTGCGACATCTATCGCAAAGGACTCGATTCCATTTTCACGTACGCTGAAAGAAATACCGATATCGGCAAGCAGATTTCCAGAAAAGCGATCCGAGTATCCATCCAGAAAAGGTAGTGAAAACAACTCAGCTCTCTGCATTTGCAGCTGACTTGAAAACGCTCTGCCATCGGGCTGGAACGTCAGATTGAAATCGACATGCTCCGGTGCACCCCCGCCAAATGCATCGCCTTGTGCGAGGATCTGGAACGCGTCACCCTCTTTGAGAATGTCAATCTCTGCGTCCTCGAGGGTCCAATCAATATCGAAAGGAACATCCTGAAGATTGACCGTAAACTCATTCAGCTGAACCCGTCTGAGGTCAGCCAAAATTGCAGACTCTGCAAGGCTCTCGACAACGCTGAGCAGGCTTTGCTCCAGATATTGAAACGGCGAAGACCCCTCATGAAAATGAATTGGGCGAACGGGTTCGATTTTCTCCCCGGCCAGCCAGATTACGCCGTCTTTTTCCCGGCGCAGTAATAGAACTCCTTCAGCGATCTGAAGCTCTTTTAATTGCACTTCACCAGCCAGCAGGCTGGTCGCGCGGATATCAATAACCGCATTCCCGGCACTCGCGACTTCTTCAGATGTGTCAGAAAAGAAGCGCAAGCCTTCTGCAAAAATCTGAAACTCGTTATTTTCTTCCTGCCAGCGCAATGAGACTGTTTCGATAGAAACGGGTTTGCCGCCGCGTGCATCGGTTAGCGCGGCTTCAATATCTGATTTCACAAAAGCAAGATCGGTCGGCCCCGAGACAAGTCGCCATGCAATCAAGCCCAGACCGAGGCCGATCAACAGCACCAGTCCAGTCAGTCCTTCAAGAATTATTATTCCTGTGGTTTGACGCACGCAGACAACTCACCAAGATTAAAGAGCGCTGGTCACCGGTTCGAACGATTCACCGGTCCAGTATTGGTTATTCATACTTGCTTCAGAGACGGACGACATGCAAATCGGCGATACACTTCCAAAATTTAATTTACCAACAATTCCAGGCCAAACTTTGTCCAGCGAGGATCTCTCTGGAAACTGGTCGGTCGTCTATTTTTACCCCAAAGACAATACACCGGGCTGCACAAAAGAAGCGCTCGCATTTTCCGAACATATTGAAGAATTTGAAAAACTTGGCGTGAAGGTGATTGGCGTATCCAAGGACAGCCCGAAAAAACATGAGAATTTTATTCAGAAGCATAATCTGAAAATTGACCTCGTTTCAGATGAGGACGGAAATCTGTGCGAATCCTTCGGCGTCTGGGCTGAGAAAAAAATGTATGGAAAAGTTTACTGGGGGATCATTCGATCTACATTTCTGTTTGATCCCGACCAAAAGCTCTACCAGGCATGGCAAAAAGTCAAAGTCCCGGGGCACGCAGAAACCGTTCTTCAGGCCGTCTCAGAGGCAATTAACTCAAGGAAGTGAACAGTTAAGACGCAATTTACCGTTCGAGTCTAAATTGATGGTAAAAATTGGCACTTTGGGCTTCGCGGCGGCGTTTTTTTCGTCTAGGGTCACAAAAAAACAACAGTCGTGCTATGGGGAAGGCATGAGTGTTTCAGTATCGGGCGGCGTAAATGAAAGATATGCAGGGCAAAGCTAATTCTTGGCTCGAGAAGACGTTTCCGGAACGTCAAATCTATCACCGCAGTGGTGGCACTGTTAAGTACATCTCCATAACACCACGTCAGCAAATGCTCGCTGCCGGTGGAGCTGCGCTCGCGGCTGGTTGGTGCGTCTTTGCGACGGTAAGTGTTCTGTCTCAGGGGCCGAAACTGTCCGCGAGAAGCGATGCGCTTGACCGCAGTGAAGCGAAGGCTCAGCGTTGGGTGAGCGAAGCGAATGCCCGAGCGTCGACCGCACAATCCCTTCTCGAAGAACGCACGGCAGCCTTTCAGAACGCCACACAGGAATTCAACCAGCGTCTTGACAACCTTAAAGTCATTTTGACCGGACTAAGTTCTCCGGAGACGATCGACGCCACCAGCCTTCGCGGGAATAATTCCTCTTTCCTCATCGAAGCAAGTATAGAAGAAGGTGCGCCGCGACAATCCCGTTCTACGCCAATTGTGAATGCGTCTCTGGAAGTTGCAGGTTTCCGTGCCGAAATCGACAGGCTGCGCGAAGAGACAAATACATTCCTGGATGACGCCGAACAGGTTGCAGTTGAGCGTGCTGAAGAAGCCCGCGGCGTATTGCAGCTGACGGGTGTCGGTATTGGTCGTTTCGAAGAACAGCGCGAATTGGGCGGCCCGCTTGTCCAGCTGACTGCGCTGAACACACCTGATGGCCTCAGCGAAGATGACATTCAATTTGCAAACCGCGTGTCAAAAGTCGCAGCACGTCTCGACGAGATGCGGTATTATGAAGACCTGATCGAAAAACTTCCTTTGGGAACACCGATCGGCGTCGCCAGTCGAGAAACATCCGGTTACGGTCTTCGGACTGACCCGTTTAACCGCCGTCCGGCTTTTCATGCCGGAATGGACATGGCCGCTTACCGCGGGGCGCCAATTGTGGCGTCAGGTCCAGGCAAAGTCACTTGGGCCGGACCACGCAGTGGTTATGGGCGTCTTGTCGAAATCGAACATGCTCCAGGCTTTAAGACACGATATGGTCACCTTTTGCGCGTAAACGTGAAAGTGGGCGATGAAGTCCAACTTGGAACTCAACTTGGTTCAATGGGAAGCACTGGCCGGAGTACTGGTCCGCATCTCCATTACGAAGTTTGGTTCCGCGGCAAAACGTACAATCCTGTAAATTTTCTGAGGGCAGGCCAACATGTTCACAAAGGGTAAACCAGAAGGTTCTTCTCCGGCGTCTCCAACCCAATCAAAACCATCCGCTCCGGGTGAACCGCTGCGCCAGGCAGCAACGAAGGCCGCTGCACGCTCAGCTCCATCGCTCATCAGCAGCGATATGAATGTTAAAGGTTCGATGAGTTCAGACGGAGAAATCCAGATCGACGGTAAAATTGAAGGCGATGTCAAAGCGACAGCGCTGACGATCGGCGATTCTGGCGAGATCAACGGCGAAGTGGTCGCCGAAACAGTTGTCGTTCGCGGCAAGGTGAAAGGCCACATTCGCGCGCGTAAGGTGCAGCTTGCGTCTTCTGCGAAAGTTGAAGGCGACATCACACACGCTTCACTGTCAATCGAAGCGAATGCTGTGTTTGAAGGCCAGGTTCGTCACGCTGAAGATCCGCTGAAAGCTGGCGGTCCGAAGCCGGTACCGTCTTCCGCTGCGGCTGAGTAAGCGAGCGCCATTGACGCTTTCCCCTAAAAAAGCCGCCCAATGGGCGGCTTTTTCTATCCTGTTGTGCACGGACCTTATTCAGCGTCCGCAGATGTATCAGACGCGGATGTCAGACTGTGTGACAATGACGCCGCCAGGAACTGATCGAGATCTCCATCCAATACGCCCTGCGTATCTGAGGTTTCGACATTTGTCCGTAGGTCTTTCACCATCTGATAGGGTTGAAGCACGTAGGATCGGATCTGATGCCCCCAACCGATCTCAGATTTGGTGCTTTGCAGCGCATCGGCAGCATCACGCTGTTTCTGTAACTCCAGTTCATACAATCGCGCCCGCAACATATCCCAGGCCGTTGCCCGGTTCTGATGCTGGGAGCGACCATTCTGACACGCAACCACAATACCCGTGGGTTCATGGGTCAGACGAACCGCGGAATCCGTCTTGTTGACATGCTGACCGCCCGCGCCACTCGACCGATAAGTGTCTGTTCGAACATCCTTCTCGTCGATTTCGACTTCGATCGTTTCATCGATCACGGGATATACCCAGACACTCGCAAAACTCGTATGGCGTCGCGCATTGGAATCAAACGGAGAGATACGCACCAGCCGGTGAACACCGGATTCGCTTTTCAGCCAGCCATAGGCGTTTTCGCCTTTAATCTGCAGAGTCGCGGACTTGATCCCGGCTTCATCGCCGCCATGCTCCTCGACCTCGTCAAGCTTCATGTCATGTGCATTCGCCCAGCGGACATACATGCGACGCAGCATTCCGGCCCAGTCCTGGCTCTCCGTTCCCCCTGCCCCGGCATGAATTTCGACATAGCAGTCATTGCCATCGGCCTCGCCAGATAACAGCGCCTCAAGCTCAGCGCGTTCCGCACGTTCAACCGCAGAATTGAGCAGCTCCGTGACTTCAGCCAGAGCGTCGTCATCGCCCTCTTCCTTCGCAAGCTCGTAAAGCTCAGCGGAATCTGACAAATCCTGTTCAAGCGTCTGGATGGCCTCCATCTGGTCGCCCAGCTTTGTGCGCTCTCGCATCAGTTTCTGGGCTTCCTGAGCATCATCCCAGAAATCGGGACGTTCAGAGAGTGCCGTTAGCTCATCAAATCGTTTCTGGGAGCGATCCCAGTCAAAGACGCCTCCTCAGCAGTTCCACTGACTGCTCGATGCGGGAGGCCAAATTTTCCATTTCAGGCGTCATGCCTGCACTCCATTATTATTCGTTTTCAAGATAGGACGGTTTAAAGACTGCGGACCGACTAGTAAATTCCATCCAGGTCTTCGTCTTCCTGAGACTGGCTGGGTCGCGTGCCGGGCAGAACGGGTCCATCAATCGGGTCAGTCGGAAGATCACCGATGCCGGAATTGGTATTTACATCGCCGATCAGACTTCCAAGTCCTTGCCCAACATCCATTTCAAACCCAGGTTCTGATCCGCGACGGAAGGCTTCCCGGATTGCCCCGCTTCTTCCCTGAGCTGATACCGCTCCTGTATCAGAATCAACATACATGAACCGGATGCCGCTCGGATCGCGGAATGGGATGGGGTCATAGCTTTCCAAAGCCGTATCCATGAATTCGCCGAATATTGGAGCCGCGACCCGGCCACCGGATTCGCCATTTCCCATGGATTCCGGCTCATCAAACCCGACATAAATCCCGACAACGAGGTCCGGCGAGAAGCCCATGAACCAGGCGTCTTTATAATCATTCGTCGTTCCGGTTTTGCCGCCAAGTGTGTGCTTGCAAAGTGTCGCGGCATCTTCGACACCCAGCGCGGCCTGTGGCCCACCGCCAGGGCATCCGCGCCGGATACCGGCGGCCGTGCCTCGCTCCACAACGCCCTGAAGCATATAGGTGATCTGAAACGCCGTAATCGGATCGATGACCTGTTCGCGCACATCTGCCAGGACAGGTGGCGCTTGTCCTTCATATTCTGCGTTACACTCCGGGCACTCGCGGTCATCCATGCGGAACAGAGTGTTACCTTCTCGGTCCTGCACCCGGTCAAACAGGGTCGGCGTGACCTGCTTCCCACCATTCACGAATGCCGCGTAAGACTTTGCCATATTCCAGACTGTGACGTCTTTGGCGCCAAGCGACATTGGAAGGTAAGGCTCTAGCTCATTCACCAGCCCAAGCCTTTCGACAAACCTGGCCACTTGAGGCATGCCAATGTCCTGAGCCAGTCTGACAGTCATCGCATTTCGCGATAATTCGAGACCAACACGCATGGTGCTCTGACCATAAAATCGGCCTGATGTGTAATTGGTTGGCGACCAACACTGATCTTCAACACGTGTGTAGTCGCAATCGATGAACGGTGCATCGAGGATTTTCGAGACAGGTGAGAACGCTGCACGGCCTGTCCGGGGATCACCCAACTCCAGCGCTGCAGCATAAACATAGGGTTTGAATGACGAACCTGGCTGGCGATAGGCCTGAACCGTCCGATTGAACTGGCTTTTCCAGAACGAATATCCACCCGCCATGGCAAGGATCCGACCGGTGTGTGGGTCGAGCGCAAGCAAAGCCCCTTCGACTTCTGGGATCTGCCCCAGACGGGCATCACCCACAGGCTGGGCAACTGGCTCTTCAACGGCCAGCTCGTCTTCTTCGTCAGCGTCTGTTTCGGGTTGGGTCGAAATCTCTTCAGATTCGACGGGATCACCTGCAGGATTGGCGATCTCCTCGCCTTCCATCACCTCGACTTCGCGTTCGACCGCGACCATCACAACATCACCGGGAGACAAGCCTCGCCCGCCGCCTTCAGGGCGATAGCTGCGCGACCATTCCACATCGTCGGGCGCAAGATCGATTTCGAATCCGTCGTTCAACAGAAGACGAACCGCAGAATTCGTGGCTGTGAGAACAAGAGCGGCTTCCTTTGAGCCATAACCGCCGGGAAGTTCGACCTGCGCCAAGGCCTCTAACTGGCCGTCGCCAAGCTCGAGCGTGGTCAGCGGCCCGCGATAACCGTGTCGGCGATCATAGGTTTCCAATCCGCTCTGAAGCGCATCCTGGGCAGCCAGCTGAAGCCTTGTATCCAGCGTTGAGCGAATGGATAAACCGTCGGCTTTCAGCTCTTCCTCACCAACAAGCTCACTCAAATCGCGGCGCAATTCTTCAACGAAGTAAGTCGCGGCCGCATACTCAGGCCCCTTCAAACGCTCGCGTGTCACAAGAGGTTGCGCCTGTGCTTCTTCAGCTTCCTCGCGGCTGATATGGCCATTGATCGCCATTCTGCCGAGCACGTAATTCCGACGAATTTTAGAGCGTTCCGGCTTCAGGAACGGGTTCACATCGCCCGGGCGCTGCGCCATCGCCGCCAGAACCGCGGCTTCTTCAACCGTCAACTCAGGCAATGATTTATTGAAATAGTTCAACGCCGCAGATGCCACGCCGTAGGAACTGCCGCCCAGATAAATCTCATTGAGATAGAGCTCGAGGATCTTCTCTTTAGAAAACGCCTGCTCGCCTCGGCGCGCCAGAACCATTTCGCGGATTTTTCGGTCGATCACCTGCGAGGTGTCTTCGAGCACCATATTCTTCATCACCTGCTGGGTGATCGTAGAACCGCCCTGCAGATTGACATCAGCACCAGCCAGATAATTCCTCAGATTGCGGAGATTGGCACGGATCATACCGAAATAATCGATCCCGCCATGCGTGAAAAAGCTCTTATCCTCAGCCGAGATGAACGCCCAGATCACATGCTCTGGGATGGCCTCGTAAGGAACATAAATCCTGTGCTCGCTCGCAAATTCGGCAATCAACAAGCCGTCACCGGCATGCACACGCGTTGTGACCTCAGGGTTATACTCTGCCAGCACAGATTCTGACGGCAGTTCGCGTGTCGAAGAGAGCACGTAAAACCAGACAGCAACCGTCGCGCCGAACCCGAGAACGGCACAGGCTATCACCATCATTCGGAAAACCGGCCGAAGAAAAAAGCGACCAACCGAGCCAGCAATCTTGCCAAGCGTAACAATCACGGGATTGGATTTCAGGGACATAATCTCTCAATCGGTTCTGATGGCGAGGTGTGTCGGAATCACCCAACACTTAGACAATACTATGTCGGGGATGCGCCAAGCACTAGGCTTTAGGTCAGCATCTGGCCATGAATTGTCAGGTCTGACAGTTCAATTCAACCCGCATTCGTTTCGAATGCGGCCATCACTTGTTCTTCACGCTCAAAATAGAGATCAATCGCGCGTTTCACGGCGCCTACCGCATCAGACAAACCTGTCTCTGAAATCAGTCGGTTCTCATCATTGGGGTTGGTTAAGAAACCAACCTCAAGCAAAACAGCCGGAACATCAGGAGCCAGCAATACATAGAAATTCGCCTGACGATGCGAATTTCTCAGGATAGGGCCAACCTTCTCCAATTGCGGGATAAGAATGTCGGCGAATTGTGCCGATTTCGTAAGCGTCTCACGGGCGACCAGATCCTGAAGGATATCCTTTGCAGCCTGACCACTTGGCTCGACCTCTAGCGGGATGGACCATCCCTTTTGATCGATCATCTTTTCAACGCGCGCGTCACCCGCTGTCGAGAGCGTGTAGACAGACGCTCCTGAAACTGCGCGGTTTCCGGCAGCATCAGCATGAATCGAGATGAAAATGTCGGCTTTTGCAGCGCGAGCAACTTCAATCCGGTTATCATGATCAACATAGACATCGCTGTCGCGTGTCATCACCACTTCATAGTCACCAGACGCGATAAGGACATCCCGCAACTGACGTGCTGCATTCAGATTAACATCCTTCTCAAACGTTCCGCGGATGCCCTCGGCTCCAGGATCTTTTCCACCATGACCCGCATCAATGACAACGACATACTTTGGTGGCTCTGGCGCACGAGCCAGCGGAAGGACTGGCGCAGCAGACGCCGCACCAGTATCAGAATCTCCGCCGCAATTGGCCAGCCCCAGCGGACGCACGCGCTTGAAAGTCTGCATATCGGTTTCACGAAAATCCAGCACAATCCGGTAAAGATCAGTCCCGGATGACGGCGTAATCGTAAACGAGCTTTCAAGAATCAAAGGCCGCTCAAGATCAAAGACGAGCCGAGACGTGGTCGGTGAGTTATGCGCATACCGGAAGCGCTGAATATCCCCTGCGCCATACCCCTCACCCTGATGAGCCGCAAGGTCAGGTAGCGCCCAGGTCAGGCGATCAAAATCCAGGACATAGCGAATGCCACCAGAACTCAGTGCGAGCTGGCGAAAATCCAGGTCCTGATTGGCATCAATCACCACACGCGTGCGGTCGCCATCAAACCCGATATGCACATTCCGGATTTCTGCTGAACCGGCCGAAGCTGCGCCGCCAAACAGTGTGACGCCACACAAAGAAATGACCAGAAACAGAATGAGCGAGAAAAGATTTTTCATCGCAATCGCCACCATTTTTATCTGTACCTGAAGCCTAACTCAAACTTGGTTAACGCAATATTTACGGAGATTAACAAATTTGAAAAACTTGAATCCTATTCTTTTCCCTTTATTTTTTGTTCCAGTTTAGGCAGTGTAAGAGAGTCGCATCGGAAGTCGATGCGACCAAGTCTGAATTCATCGGCGCGGAGGGCATTTCGGCCCGAAACCGTCGCTGCTTCGAAACAATTGTTTGGGAAAACAATTCTGATGGCATCTTTATCCATGACGTGGAACTCGCCTCAGCCTGAGTACCAAACGACTATCACCAAATATCATCACCACCGGTTTAGCAGGCGACTGCGAACTGAAGCGCGGCTTGCCGGTGTGTGCAGCAGGAACACCCTTAATGACAAAAATGATGTTGATCGACGCGGTCCATCCGGAGGAAGTCCGGGTCGCCGTGGTCAACAAAGGACAAGTCGAAGACTTTGATTTTGAGAGCGCTAAGAAAAGGCAGTTAAGAGGAAATATCTATCTCGCGAAAATTACACGTGTCGAACCGTCTCTTCAGGCGGCGTTCGTGGATTTTGGCGGCAATCGACACGGTTTCCTTGCCTTCAATGAAATCCATCCGGATTATTATCAGCTGCCACAGGCTGACAGAGAGGCCCTTCTCGCTGAAGCATCCTCGGTTGAATCCGATAATGGCGACGATGTTGATGTCGATTCGGACGACGAGGATGAAGCCCGTCCTGTAGTCAGCTCGTCCATACAAAAACGATACAAGATCCAGGAAGTGATCCGCCGCCGGCAGATCATGCTGGTTCAGGCGGTCAAAGAAGAACGTGGCAATAAAGGCGCGGCTCTGACGACCTATCTGTCACTTGCTGGTCGCTATTGTGTGTTGATGCCGAACACGCCTCGTGGCGGCGGCATTTCCCGCAAGATCACCAATGCCGCTGACCGCAAGCGTCTGAAAAAGATCGTTGGCGAACTGAACGTGCCGGAAGGCATGGGCCTGATCGTCAGGACGGCAGGCGCCAAGCGGACCAAAACCGAGATCAAGCGCGATTTCGAGTATCTTATCAAACTCTGGGCGAAGATCCGCGAGCTGACCCTTAGCTCCGTTGCCCCCTGCATGATCAATGAAGAAGCCGGACTGGTTCACCGCGCACTTCGTGATTTGTATGACAAAGACATTGATCAGGTTCTAGTGGACGGTGACACCGCATACCGCGAAGCCAAGGATCTCGCCAAAATGCTGATGCCGAGCCATTCCAAAAAGGTTCAGCAGCACCGCAATGGCGTCCCCGTTCTAGCCAATTACGGCGTCGAGCAGCAGCTCGACAATATTTACAGCCCGACCGTTCAGCTCAAGTCCGGCGGCTATCTGGTCATCCACCAGACCGAAGCGCTCGTCGCAATCGACGTGAACTCCGGTAAGTCAACGCGCGAACGCAATATCGAACAAACCGCCCTCCGCACGAATATGGAAGCGGCCGAAGAAGCCTGTCGTCAGATGCGGCTGCGTGACCTGGCCGGTCTGATCGTGATCGACTTCATTGATATGGAGGAGTCGAAAAACAATCGGGCCGTTGAACGAAAAATGAAAGACTGCCTGAAGTTCGACCGCGCGCGCGTTCAGAACAATAAGATCAGCATGTTTGGTCTGATGGAGATCTCGCGTCAGCGGCGTCGCGCTGGCATTCTGGATTCCAGCTCCGACCCCTGTGATGCGTGTAATGGTACAGGGCACGTCCGATCGGTTGAATCGGCAGCGCTCCACCTCCTTCGCGCAATTGAAGGACGTTGTGCCGGCCTCGATGGTGGCGAAGTTGAAGCCACCGCGCCCACCGAAGTCGTGCTGTTCCTTCTGAATGAGAAACGCCAGGCTCTGACCGCAATCGAAGCGCGTCACTCCGTGAATGTTCAGATTTCGGCCCGTACCGACATTCAGAACGGCGATTACGATCTGCGCGTCACCAATGCTGATGGCAAAACTGTCGAAGCGCCAAAAATCGCCAAACCACCCGCTGCTCCCATCATCGATGACGATGAGGAGATTGAAGATGAAGTCGTTGATGAAGACGAAACAACGACAGAAGAGCCAACGGAGCGCTCTTCAGGTCGTCGTCGCCGACGACGCTCCCGTCGGGGCGGCAGTGATAATAACAAGTCATCTGATAATCTCAGCGTGATCGACGAAGACTCTTCTGAGTCTGGAGACGACAATGATGGCCCTGTCGAACTTGGCGATGACAAATCCGGAAATGGCGACACAGACTCTCCACGTAAACGCCGTCGACGCGGTCGTCGTGGTGGTCGTCGCAGACGCGGCGGTCGGGATAACAACATCGAACTGGTCGAATTGAATGATGACCAGGTCACTGAAGACGGCGGCGCTGTACTCGATGAAGCGGCGACGAATGTGATCACGCTTGTTGGCGAGGAAACGCCGATTTCTGCCGAGCCTCTTCAGGCTGAAGCAGAAGTCAGCGAAGCGCCAGCAACCGAAGCCGAAACATCAGTTCCATCACCGGCACCGGAGGCTGAGGCCCCGGAACCGGCTGAAAAGGAAGTCGAGCCGGATGCAGTCGAAACCGCTGACGAACCTACGTCTGCCCAGGAAGAGGCCACCACTAAAATTGAAGAGCCAGTCTCAGACAATGTGACTGAACTCAATCCAGAACCGGCGGAGGCAACTCCAGAAGACGCAGAAGAGCCTGCCGAACTTCCGGAAACCGAAAAACCACGCAAAATCCGTCGGGGTTGGTGGCAACGCAAAAGCGCCGGCTAATCCCAGCGCTCCTTAGCCTTTCTGCAATTTAATCTCTGTCAGCCAGCTGTGAGCAGTCCAACTCTCGCACTGGCTGTCGAACTGTGATTAAATGATCGTGCGGGCGGGCGAAATGGAGAAGAAAGTGTCATCAGGTTTGTTCGCCAGACTGAATGCGATCTTGGTTTTGTGTGTTGGTTTGTTGTCGCTGCCAGCGCATTCTCAAAGTCAGATTCGCGACGCCGAAATTGAGCAAATCCTGCGCGATTTTACGGATCCCGTGCTTGAAGCAGCTCGCCTCAACAAGGAAGACGTCGACGTCATTCTGCTGAACGACCCATCACTCAACGCTTTCGTTGCACGAGGCCAGAACATCCATTTGTTCACAGGCCTGATTTTGGCATCAGAAACCCCGAGCCAGCTTATCGGCGTCATCGCTCACGAGACTGGCCATATCGAAGGCGGGCATAATGTCCGGCGGCTTGCTGACATGCGTAACGCCAGCGGACCGGCTTACATTTCGATCGGTCTCGGTCTTCTGGCAATTGCCGCTGGCGCGGGTGATGCTGGCGCTGCGCTCATCGCCAGTGCGCCTCAATTTTCCTATCTGAATTTTGCAACCCACACACGCGCGCAGGAAGCTTCAGCAGATCAGGCCGCACTTCGTTACCTCGTTGCGACGGGTCGCACCCCAGCTGGCCTTCTCGAATTCTTTGAGAATTTCCGGGATGTCCAGCTTTATGGCGAGAGCGAACGTTATAGATATTTCTACACTCACCCTCTCGCATCTGATCGGATTGAAGCCCTTCGAAATGGCGCTGAAAAATCAGGTTTGCTGGATCTCGAGGAAGATCCGGAAGATGTCTACAAACTGGAAATCATGAAAGCCAAGCTGTTTGGCTTCATTCGACCGCCTATGTATGTGCAGCGCGAATACCCGCCATCAGATCAGTCCATTCCGGCCAAGTATGCGCGCGCGATTTCGGCCTTTCAGAATGACAGTCTGGTTCAGGCGCTTGAGCTCGTGGACGAGTTGATCGAAATAGAGCCCGAAAATCCATATTTTTACGAACTTAAAGGCCAGATCCTTTTTGAAAACGGGCGCATTGATGAATCCGTTGATCCAAACCGCAAGGCACTCGAACTGGCTGGCGGCCGTCAGCCGCTCCTGCTTGTCGGATTGGCTCGCTCACTGAACGCCCGCGGTGAGGAGGAAGATCTGCAAGAAGCTGAAGATCTCCTGAACTTTGCCGCGTCCCTTGAACCCACGAATGGCTATGCCTGGCATGAATTGTCACAAGTGCTCGAAAAATTGGACCGCCGACCTGAAGCCCAGCTCGCAATCGCTGAACAGGCTTATTTCTATGGCGATTGCCGACGCGCTTTGAGCTTTTCAATGCGTGCCATTCAAGACCTCGAATACAACTCACCCAAAAGTATTCGCGCGACCGATATCACCAAGATTTGTTCAACTCAGGTTGAACGTGAGGCCAGACGTTAAACGTCTTCCTGTACACACCAGTTAAACTGATAGAACCGAACGGACTTTCTGATGTTGAGATCACTTCTTTCGCTTTCGACTTGCCTTGTGCTGACCCTCGGGCTCTCCGCCTGTAATATGTCAGCTGACGACAATGCAGATACATCGACTTCAGCGATAGATGTGCCATCTCACGCGACGTCCCGAGACGATATCGAGAAGATTGTTCACGCCTACATCGTTGAGAATCCGGACGTCATCGTCGAAGCGTTGCGGGAACTCGATCGACGGGATCAGGAAGCTCAGGCTGAGCGCGCAAAGATTGCTTACTCATCCATGCTGGATGACGAACGTGATTTCACGCTTGGGCCGGACGATGCGCCTGTCACCATCGTCGAATTCTTTGATTATCAGTGCGGATACTGCAAACGATCCGTCGATTGGCTGATGAACAAGGTCGACGAACACGAAGGACAGGTCCGTGTCGTCTTCAAGGAATACCCTGTACTCCGGGATCCGTCAGATTTTGCCGCCAAAGCGGCCATCGCGTCTATTGAGCAGGGCAAATACCTGGAATTTCACCAGACCCTGATGAAGAAGAGCAATCTCACCGAAGAGATCATCCTTGCAACGGCTGATGAAGTCGGCATGGATGTCGACCAGCTCAAAGAAACCATGGCGAGTGAAGAAACCGAGAAACATCTGGCTGATAATCTGGCCATTGGTCGCGAAGGCGGCATTGATGGCACACCGGGTTTCTTTATCAATGGCGAACAGATCGTCGGCTTCAACCAACCGCTTCTGGAATCCGTCCTGAAGGAACAGCTTGAAGGCTGATCCAGCCATTCAGGCCTTCTGAAACACAACAAAATAATTATTGGCCGGCATGTCTCGTATATGCCGGAGCTCAAGACTGGCATCTGCGGCTCTGGGCAGTATATCCTGCTCCAGATCACGCACGCCCCATTGCGGATCGCGGTTCTTCAGCGATTTATCGAAATTCTCATTGCCGTCTGAATTGTGAACTCCATCTCGACGGAACGGACCATAGAAGACCAGATATCCGTCGGACTTCAATCCGTGAGCCGAGTAAGCCAGTATATTTTCCAGCACTTGTATGGGGGCAATGTGGACGACGTTGGATGAATAAAGAATGTCTGCAACGGGAAGTTTCGCTTCCGGAAATTCCGTCAGCAAGTCCAATGCCTGCACAATCATGCGATCGCCAAGCTGAAAATGATCTGACCAGGCCTGACAACTTTCAAGAGACCCCGGGTCTCTTTCCGTCGCAAGCCAGCTGAGCTCAGCATGTGCCTTGACGAGATGTGCTGCGTGCTCTCCGGTACCAGCCCCAAACTCAATCACCTGCCCGGTCGTTAGCTCAAACGCCTCAAATGCTGACATGATTGGCGCCAGATTTCGTCCGGCAGAAGGTGAAAATAGCCTTCCGTCTTCCTGATGTCGGTCCTCAAGTGCAGCTGGTTTTTGATCGGACACATCAAACTCCGGATCGATTTGGCTTGCAGACGAATTTCCCACCCTGCTCACAGAGCTTCATGACGTTGCGCAGCCAGACATCATAGGTTTTCAACCGAACATAAAAGGCAAGATCGTAGGGCGGACACGCGTCCATTGTGACCGAAGACAAAACGCCAACGAGTCTCGGCTGTCCGTCTCGTCCGACATAAAGCGGACCGCCACTATCTCCGACGCATGGAGAAAACTCGCCTCCATTATTCGCCATGATAAAGGCGCCACCAATATGAGAGATCGTCAGCGGGCCGCCTTGGAGAAAGCGGTTCTCACCATTCTTTCCCCATCCTGCAAAATAAGCGTCCTCATATTCGGAAACGGGCAGAGGCGCAGCGGCAGAATCCATGGTCGCTATTTTGACGTCGGAGAGGCGTGACACATCCTCGATATAGAGGAGCGCGATATCATCATCAAATTTACCGGTGTCGGAATACCAGGACCTGTTACAGACAGCCCCCGTGACCGGAACAATTACGGCATCTTCCTGCATGACATCATTCTGAGGTGCGATCACAACCATATCTACGACCACAGCAGACGTTCCACGCATCAGAACGCAGTGATTGGCCGTAACAAACCAATGTTCCCCAACCCGAGTGGCGGCACAGTGATGACGCTGATTGCCGCCGCTGGACAAGATTTGCTCAATCTTCACAAGGCCCGGCATTTTTGAAAGGTCAGGAAAATCCCGCAAGGGTTCTTTCTGACTGGAAAGTGGTCCTAATTGCCGACGCTCTAACCAACTCGGTGGATTGTCCTGAAACTCTGGATTTCGCGCAAAGCACGGCAGCATCGTGTGTTCGGCCAGGACTGCCGCCCCCAATCGGTCACGTCCCCCTTCCAGGACTTCGGGTGTCGGAGAAAATCGGTCGATAATCTGATCGATTGCCGGTCTGAAATCAGCGGATCGGTCTAGGTAAAAGGCAGCAGCCGCCCCCATCAACAGGCTTACCAAAATTAAAAAAAGAGCGCGTTTCAAACTCTTAGCCCCCGCTGTTCGTCAGATTTCCCGTCTTGGGTGAATGTAACAGCTGAGCCAGAAAACCACTAGAGATTTCGGCCCCTGATCAGTTCTTCTGAGATCGGCGCAATCGCCTGACCGCCGACGTGTGCATGGAAGCGGGAATAGGATTCCAGAAGAAACTTCTCGATAGGTCCCAAAGAGATAATTTCCGCTCGGTACGCAGCGCTTTGCGCGCCTTTCTGAATGCGCCAGCCTCCTTCCACCCGGCCACACTGCCCTTCCAGACGTGTTTTCCAAATGGACGACCAAAATGCGCCACGAGCAGATAGCTGAGAAGAAACAAATGCCCCGGCAGTGTCAGCCATAACAAGAGTGACGGCATATTGCCCCAATAGGTCCAAATCCGGTTTCGGGCACCGTGCACCACCGCAAACTCGCTTTTCTCGCCCGACAGACCGCCGCCTTTATGAACAACCCGCAGCTCTGGAAGAAACAGGCAATACTCCCCCTGAAGTCTGAGCCGAAACGCCAGATCGACATCTTCCATGAAGCAAAAAAAACGCTCTTCAAATCCGCCAATTTCGAGAAACGTCTCCCGGCGGTAGGCCGCACTCGCGCCGCACGGACCAAATGTTTCGCCAAATTGGGGGAGCTCGCGGATCGGCCGCCGATAACATCCGCGCCACGCAAACCCCCAGGATGTGTATCCATCCCCAGCCCCATCCAGCATGTCCGGATCGTCCATGCTGATTTGAGTGGACGCAAACATGGCGCAGTCAGGATGGTCAGCAATCGCTTTATGAAGTGTCGCCAGCCAGTCTGGCTCCGCAACCGCATCGGCATTCAACAGCGCCAACCATTCTCCTTGCGCCATTTGTGCCGCGATATTGTTACCTTCAGCAAATCCGCTATTTCGGCCGAGCGCCTCGACACGGCAGGCTTTAAGACCACTTACATCCAGACGTTCCAGAGACCCATCCTGTGAATCATTATCGATGATGATTGTTTCAAAATCCTGGAATTGCTGCGCTACCAGAGAATCCACAGCCCCCTGCAAATAGTCGCCACCATTATAGTTGATAATGAGAATCGAAAAAAAAGGCGACTGAGCCAACGTGCTGACCTGACTGATAAAACGACCCGTTCGAGTGTCACACTTTACCGGTTGATGACAACTCCCATGCTAGGTCAGAAAGTGAAAAATGGGATTGGAGATCACAAAATGACGGATCTGGAAGAAACCAAGCGTGATGTGGTCGCAACGATTCGCAATAACGGCCCCCTGCTGGGGAAAGAACTGGCTGATCTTCTTCCGGAGCAAAACTATCTCAAGCTGTGGCAGGCCTGCTTTACCAGTTCCGAAGTTCTGATCTCATACTTTTCCAGATATTATCTGCGCTATGACATCACACGCGAAGACTCGGTGCGTCTCAGCCCGTCAATCCTGCGGGATTTTCTTTCCTTCACCTTGTTTTCGCTGTCAGACCAGCGCGACCAGGTCATTGACCGGCAGGTGACGCTCTCCAACCATCATCGCCAGGTCAGCATGCAGAAACTCCGCATCGCCAGAAGCATTCTTCGGCAGATCATGCGGAAAATTCCTGCGCAATACCATCAGATTATTGCGGCCTTCATCGCTGGCGATATCGCTTATTTTCTTGCACACCGCGAACCGCGCGAAGTCGCCAGCATTGGTGAAATGGTGAACGGTTCAGATATTGACATCATCATCGTGCATGATGGCCTGCCCGACGAATATATCGAATTGATCGATACCGAAATGATGAGCTTTAAGCTCTACTATATCCGTCACCCGGATTATCGCGAGGAAGTCGATTATATCTGCAAAAGCAAGCCAACCATGTTCGGCCAGCTCGCCTATCAGAACATCGATCAAAAAATTGCGTCAAAGATTGCGTACGAAGCGATTTTCCTGGCCGGGTCGGTCGAGTTGTTCGCAGAGATCAAGAACCAGGTGGAAGCTTCAGGCACACAGGATCTCATCGAGCGGGACTTCCTCCATGGGCTCGAAGATCGTAAACAGGCGATGCATACCTTACTCAACGTCGATGCCGACAAGCTCGATAAGAACACAGAATCCCTGTTTTTCTTTTCTCAGGAGCGCGTCGAGTTTCAGTGAGTCTAAAGCAGATTTTCAGGAGCCATATGCTTCAGCTCTGAGCGTCCAATTGCTCCAGCACACGCTCGTAAGTAATTCGACGGCCCACATCGACCCATCGGTCTGTGATGGATTGCGCCTCAACTTTTTGCCCCTGATCAATTACGCGCTGGATGAGGTCCGGCATATCGATATGCTCTTCGTCGTCGATATAGGATATCAACTCAGGTGAGATGACATACATGCCTGCGCTAATGGTCACAGACTGCGTTGGCTTCTCCACCACAGACAGAACATTCAAACCTGATGTTTCAACCACGCCGTAAGGAACCTGAAATTCGGCTTGTCGCGTGCACATCGTCACCAGTGTTCCAGATGAATGCGCCGCCAGGATTTTGCGATAGTCCAGATCGGTCAGCAAATCGGCATTCGCAACGATCATGGGCAAATCGTTAGTGCGCTGGATAAGCGCCAGGCCACCACCCGTCCCAAGGCGTTTGGGTTCGTGAAGATAATCGATTGAAACATTCCAGCGCGATCCATCGCCAAAATAGTTGGTGATCTGATCCGCGAGATGGCGCACCGAGAATACAAATTTATGAAACCCCTGAGAAATCATTTGAGCGATTACGTGCTCAAGTATGGGCCTTCCATCGATCCGTAACATTGGCTTGGGAGTCTCTTTGGTCAGCGGCATCATCCGCACACCCATGCCGCCAGCCATAATTACAACGGTTTCAGGACGCTTTTCAGCCGGTAGCCGAACATCCCCCGTTTTTCGGATTAAATCTGAGATATCAACGTCTTCGCCCGGGATATGATAAGACAAGGCTGTTGTCGTTTCCGACATATTCCATACTCCGACGACGCAATTCCATTTGCGTTTTGGTCAGATCGAACAGGAAAAGCAAGCGAGACAAGAGAGTTTCGTGCTCGCTAGCTGGTCTTTGTCGACGTTTGCCTGATAAAGACGGGGTGATTGAGGCATTACACTATGATTCAACGACCCACACATGCACTGACAGGCCGCACACAATCTTTGCTGGAAGTCGATTTGGCCAATCATGCTGATGGTTTGACTGAGGCTTTGTCCGGCAAGTCTGTGCTCGTCATTGGCGGAGCCGGGTCGATCGGGAGCGAGACAGTTTCGCTGCTGGCGTACTACCCGCTTCGCCATCTCGTGATTGTTGATCAGGACGAAAATGGCCTGGCGCGTCTGACACGTCGACTTCGAGGTCACCCCAAAACGCTCAGGGCTGAATCGATCACCACCCTCCCCTATGATTTCGGGTCGGCGGTCTTCCACGCGTCAATGAATCGTCTTCCGGCATTCGATTTCGTTCTGAATTTCGCCGCGCTGAAACACGTCCGGTCTGAAAAAGACACCCTCACAACGTTCCAGATGCTCGACACGAACATTCTGAAACCGGCGCGTCTCTTAGACTGGCTGGAAAGCCATTCCCCTTCCGCCCGGTATTTCAGCGTCTCTACGGATAAGGCTGCAAACCCGGTCTCATTCATGGGCGCCAGCAAACGGGTGATGGAACACGTCACGTTTCAGAAAACAAACACCGATGCCTTCGAATCCGGCGCCACGTCAGCACGTTTTGCCAATGTCGCCTATTCCGCGGGTTCACTGCTCGAAAGCTTTGTCCAGCGTATTGAAACAGACACGCCGCTTGCCGCACCAGATGGCATAAAACGCTTCTTCATGACACTTGAGGAATCCGGAGAGTTCTGCCTGCTCGCCAGCATTCTCGGAGAGGCGGGTCAGATCTACATTCCAGATCTTGATCCCCAAGCCCATCTGATCGAGATGCGTACTGCTGCAGAAGTTTTCTTATCTGCGAACGGCTATTCGGCAGAAATCTATGCTCTAGAGCAACAAGACCAGGCCTTCCGGGATTTTGATCGTCTGAAAGCTGACAAGAAATGGCCGCTCATTCTGACGCCATCCGACACCGCTGGTGAAAAGCCTTATGAAGAGTTTGTCGGATCGAATGAAAGCTTGCTGCCCGGTCCCTTCTCCGCACTAAACGCCGTTCCGTATACATCGGAACTGTCACAATCTGCCCTCGTTGAGCTCATTGAAAAACTGGAGTATTATTCAATCAGCTCCCAGCTCGAAACGCTCACGAGCGATGATCTGACCGACTGGATCGCCGCCATAGAGCCGGCTTTCCGGGAAAGTCATATCCGATCAGACCGATCACTCGACGACCGAATCTGATCCTAGCCGTTGAACGACCGGACGGCCTCGATCACCTTATCCTGATCCTCTTCGCTGAGGTAGGGATGCATGGGCAGCGCCAGAACCGTCGCCATTTTGGCCTCAGTGACTTTGAGATCTCCCGCGCCAGCCGTATATCGCGCATAGGCGCCATTCACATGCATCGGCACTGGATAATAGACTGCTGAAGGCACACCTTGCGACTTCAGATGCGCCTGCAGACCGTCGCGATTTTCATGATCAATGACATACTGCGCCCAGACCGACACAACATTCTCAGGCGTCCCAGGCACACTCAGAACAGACCCTTTCAAACCCTCCGCATAACGGTCTGCGACATTGTTCCGCAGCTCGATTTCGTCCGGGAAAATCTTCAGCTTCTCGATCAGGATTGCGGCCTGAATGGAATCCAGTCGCGAGTTCATGCCGATCCGCATATTGAAATACTTCGGATCGTGTTCGAAGGTTTGATCTTTGAGGT
This sequence comes from Ponticaulis sp., assembly GCA_002692725.1. GTDB lineage: Bacteria > Pseudomonadota > Alphaproteobacteria > Caulobacterales > Hyphomonadaceae > Ponticaulis. The sequence continues at coordinate 349,970 of NZLU01000046.1, forward strand.
CACTCGGCGTCACCTTGCCGTGGATGCGGATACTGTCGAGCAATTCTGCCAGTTCATCATCATTGGTCACAACAGCCCCCCCATCCCCGTAACAGCCAAGCGGCTTGGCTGGGAAAAAGCTGGTCGTCACAATGTCCGCCCAATCGCTCGGATGCTTTCCGTCAAGCGTGGTCCCAAACCCTTGTGCACTGTCCGCAATCAGTTTGAGACCGTATTTGTCTGCGATCCGGCGCATAGCCGGGTGATCGGCAGACTGTCCAAACAGATCGACGGCGATGATCACCTTCGGTGTCAGTCGTCCTTCAGCGATGACCGCCTCGATACACGCCTCCAGGTGAGCTGGATCCATATTGAAGGTATCGGGCAGGATTTCGACAAAAACCGGTTCCGCCCCGAGCCATGGCACCACTTCGGCCGTCGCACAGAAGGTAAATGATGGGCAGAAGACAGCGTCGCCGGGCCTCAATCCCCAGGCCATAAGCGGCAGAGCCAGCGCATCCGTCCCATTTGCGCATCCAAGCGCATGTTTCGCGCCTGAAAATGCTGCCATCTGCGCCTCAAATTCACGAACCTCAGGCCCCATCACAAACATGCCGTGCGCCAGCACGTTAGCGATGGCCGTGTTGACCTCGGTTTCTATCCGGGCCCGCTGGGCATGAAGGTCGATGAATTGCATGGCTCACTCCACAAAACTGTATTGCGGTGTGCATATCCAAGATTCCCGGCACGATCCAAACACAATGCGTGTGGAAGTATTTCAGACGTCGTGTGATCGATTTTGTGGGACGTTTTTGGCCTGGCAGGGGCAGAGAGACTCGAACTCCCGACCCTCGGTTTTGGAGACCGATGCTCTACCAACTGAGCTATACCCCTAGGCCGAAGGGTGTCACTATGTCGAAACGCCTCAAAACGCAAGGCATCTCCGCACAGTTTGGAAAACAATTCTGCGTCTTCGGATAAGACAGAGATGCGAGGTCCGCGTCACTTTCCGCATGACTGCGGGATGAATTCCGTATTCAGACAAGGCTCAAGGCGGATTCGGCAATCTGTTTTCATGATGAAACGCATCATATCAACCGGAGCTGTATCTGTTGCCCTTGCTGCAGCTACGCTTCTAGCCCCTTCCGCACTGGCTGCGCCAGATCGTGCCGAAGGAAAACGACAAGTCACTACTCAACAGCTGTCCAACGGATATGATCGTCGAGGCAATCGATCGTTTGAACAGCGCGGTCATCGTCAGGGTCAGGACCAGGGTCGGTTCGATTCTTGGCATCGCAATGACAAATACAACCGATATGACCGCTGGGACTGGAATGACCATAACAGTCGACGAGATCGCAGTTTCGGCCAGTCTCGCCGACAGGCCGTAAGGCAGTGCGCTCAGGCGCTCGATGCCCGGACGGATCGTTTCTACCCTGGTCGCTTTGGAGATGCTGACTTCTTGCGCCGCCCTCGCGTCTATCAAGCGGGACGAGCAGGACGAGCGCTTGTTGTTCAGGGACCCGTTCGCGTAACGAACCGGTTCGACAGCAAAGTTGTTCCTGCCTCCTGCACGATCCGCCATGGCCGCGTTGTCAATATGGACTTTGATCCGGTCATCCGAGGTCATCGTGGCCGAGGCCATGGCAATCGTAACCGAGGCCGAACTGGTTTTAGCGTCAGCATCGGCTTCTAATCGAGCGGACGAATTAATGTGAAAGGATGTCCCGTAAAGGCCGGAAAATGGCCTTTGCGGGCATATTCTTTTGGGAAGCACTTTCTGAATACGATCAGAATCTAAACGCGCATCGCTTGCCATTCATCGCACTGCCAGTAACAAGTGGTCTGAAATCGAAAAAGAGGCCGGGTATGAAGGACATTCTGGAAGCACTTGAAAACAAACGAGAGCAAGCGCGGCTCGGGGGTGGGCATAAACGAATCGAGCGCCAGCACGAAAAGGGAAAGCTGAGTGCACGCGAACGAATCGAGCTGCTCCTGGATGAGAATTCCTTCGAAGAATGGGATATGTTCGTCGAACATAACTGCACCGATTTCGGAATGGCAAACCAGAGGACGCCAGGTGATGGCGTTGTCACCGGATGGGGCACCATCAACGGCCGTATTGTGTATGTGTTCTCGAAAGACTTCACAGTGTTCGGGGGATCGCTCTCAAATGCGCATGCGCAGAAGATCGTGAAGGTCCAGCAAGCGGCAATGAAGAATGGCGCACCAGTCATTGGTCTGTTCGACGCCGGTGGTGCGCGCATTCAGGAGGGTGTCGCAAGCCTGGCCGGATATGCTGACATTTTTGTCGAAAACGTTCTCGCGTCCGGTGTTGTCCCCCAGATTTCAGTGATTATGGGTCCTTGCGCGGGCGGTGATGTTTACTCGCCAGCCATGACAGACTTCATCTTCATGGTGAAAGACACCTCATACATGTATGTAACGGGGCCGGACGTCGTAAAAACAGTCACAAATGAAACCGTGAGTCACGAAGATCTTGGTGGCGCGAAAGTGCACGCATCAAAGTCAGGGGTCGTCGACGGGTCATTCGACAATGACATTGAAGCCCTCACTCAAATCCGTCGGTTGGTTGACTTTCTCCCGCTCTCCAATCGGGAGCCAACACCTGTTCGGCCGAGTTTCGATGATCCCGACCGTATTGATAAAGCGCTCGACACGCTTGTACCGGACAATCCGAACAAGCCCTATGACATGCGCGAACTCATAGAAAAGACAGCTGATGAAGGCGACTTCTATGAAATCGGCAAGGATTTCGGTTCAAATATTCTAACCGGGTTTGGCCGGATTGAGGGGCAGACTGTTGGTTTCGTTGCGAACCAACCCATGACGCTTGCTGGCGTTCTGGACATCGACGCATCCCGCAAGGCCGCGCGCTTTGTACGTTTCTGCGATTGTTTCAACATTCCGATCATCACCTTTGTCGACGTGCCAGGCTTCATGCCAGGGACGAAGCAGGAATATGGTGGTCTCATCAAACACGGCGCGAAGCTTCTTTTCGCCTATGCAGAAGCCACTGTCCCCAAAATTACGGTCATCACACGGAAAGCCTATGGTGGCGCCTATGACGTGATGAGTTCGAAACATTTGCGCGGAGACATGAATTACGCCTGGCCCACGGCTGAAATCGCCGTCATGGGCGCAAAAGGTGCCGTTGAAATCATCTTCCGGGGCGATCTCGGGAATGAAGAAAAGATCGCTGCAAAGACGAAAGAATACGAAGACAATTTCGCCAATCCGTTTGTCGCAGCACGCAAGGGCTATATCGACGACATTATTATGCCGCACTCAACCCGCCGCAGAATTGCAAAATCCTTGCGCCAGTTGAAAAACAAGAGCGTCAAAAACCCGGAAAAGAAGCACGACAATATTCCGCTGTAACCTGAAAGGCTCACTTTTACATCGAAGTGAACGGAAACTGCCTGTCAGCACCTCCATCGGGCATGACAGGCTTGATATATGGATATAGTTTGCACTGCAGCATTGGAATACGAGTATTCCGAATGGACCAGTGAGGAGAATTGAATGCGCATACTGTTTACCACGACGGCCATGGCCCTGATGTTGGCGGCGTGTGGTGGATCAGAGGAACCTGCAACATCAGCGAGCACACCGTCCGCTGAAGTCGTCACACCAACACCTCTGCCTGAACCAGGGACGCCCCCCGCGGTCGAAGAGACGCCCGTAGTAGAAGAAGCTGCAGCGGAAGTTGATGATACGGCTGAACTGATTGCAGCTTTACCAGCTCCATACAATGAAGCTGACTACAAATCAGGAGAACGGGTCTGGAAGCAGTGTGCGACGTGCCACCGCCTCGATCCGGCCGATGGTCATCGTACCGGACCAAATCTTCATGGTATTTTTGATCGTCATTCCGGTGCCGCTGAAGAGTTCAGATACTCCAAGGTACTTGAGGAAGCTGATTTCCAGTGGACGCCCGAAGAGATCGATAAATGGCTGGCGAGTCCGAAAGAATACCTGGAAGGGAATCGCATGAGTTTTGCGGGCGTTCGCCGACCGAATGATCGCCGCGATGTCATTGCTTATATGCTGATCGAATCCAATCGGTAAGCGCCGCGCGAATCGACACAAAAAAACCTCCGAAGGCAGCTTCGGAGGTTTCTTTTTAGCTTGATACCATCATCGGGGCTCACGCCACCTGTTTGATCCGATGCCAGTAATACATGAACTCCTCAGCATCGTTATGATCCTGAAAAATCACGGTCTTGCGAAAGAACTCGCCGCCTGGAATTGTTTTCACCATGATCTGCGGCGCCTCTTCACAATCAGTGGCACCCGAGGATTTAGCGCCGCGATTTGCCGCGAATGAATTCACAGCCTGAAACAATCTGGCTTCCGATTCAGGATCCTGAACTTCGATTTTGACGACGACGTCGGTCATGATTACCACCCATTCATGCCAATTTATTGCCATAGTCTGCCAGATCATTGCCGCAGTGCAATAGAGAATGAGCAAATTTCTGCAGCGATCGCGCAGATATCGAAATAGATACGATTAAGCCTCCCGCCTGCCCGCTCTTTCGGCAGACGCCACTTAATATTCTGTTTTAATTGAGTTTTTATTTTATCCGCGAGTACGGAAATCAGTATTTCACGTGCAGAGCGGAGTATTTTTTTACCGATTGCTTGCGCATAGCGCGCAAAACAACTGCTGCAGTTGCGAATGCACAGCCGAGTACTGCGACAAAGCAACCCACGCAGTGCGCATGAGACAACGAATCAGCGACAAGCAAGGCATTGTTTCCACTGCAAAGCGGAAGGAGAGTCTGACCGGCCGCCGCGCCGCAGCTTCTGATCACCAACCCAAAAATAACTGTCACAACGCTGATTAATAAGAGTTTATTGTGCTCAACCCACATCAAGAATGTCCGACTCATTTCACAATCCCTTTGCAATGCTGCCATTGGCTGTAACATAAATTTCTTACTTTTTGTGGGGCCAAATAGTCGCATTTTCTTTATGGAAAAATCGTGACAATCCCACTCCAATACTCGGGTAAATCTCAGAGGGCAAAATGGCGAGTACAGCTACGCAAAAACCAGGGGTCGACTTCAGTGTCATGACAGTCGGCCTCCTCATCGGGGTCTTTACCTTCTTTGCGCTGCTCATTGCAGCGTGGACGAAGGACCCTCTCTTTGAAGTTCACGGATGGATTGGAATCGCACTCGGCGTTCTGTCCATTGCAGGACTGTTCTTCTGGACGGCAAACAATACGAAGGCTCAGCCCTTCGATCCGCTGAAATACGAAGACACACTGATCAAGTTCGGTGTCGCCGCCTCCATGTTTTGGGGCGTTGTCGGCATTCTGGTCGGGGTGGTCATCGCGCTTCAGCTGACCTTTCCGAACATTCTCTATTTTGAGGATTTCGGCTTCACAAATTTCGGTCGCCTGCGCCCATTGCATACCTCGGCGGTGATTTTTGCGTTTGGCGGCAATGTGCTGCTCGCAACAAGTTTCCACGTTGTGCAGCGGACCTGCCGCACACGCATTGCCGGTGGAATGTGGCCATGGTTCGTCTTCTGGGGCTACCAGGCATTCATCGTCCTGGCGGCAACCGGCTATGTTCTCGGCATCACACAATCGAAAGAATATGCTGAGCCGGAATGGTATGTTGACCTTTGGCTGACTGTTGTCTGGGTCGCGTATCTGCTGGTCTTCCTTGGCACGATCTGGAAGCGTAAAGAGCCGCACATTTATGTTGCGAACTGGTTCTATCTCGCTTTTATCGTGACAATCGCCATGCTGCACATCGTCAACAATCTGGCGATTCCGGTCAGCCCGCTTTCCGCGAAAAGCTATCCTATCTTTGCCGGTGTTCAGGATGCCCTGACCCAGTGGTGGTATGGTCACAACGCGGTTGGTTTCTTCCTGACCGCTGGCTTCCTTGCCATCATGTATTACTACATCCCGAAGCGCGCTGAGCGTCCGGTCTTCTCATACCGGCTGTCCATCGTTCACTTCTGGGCGCTGATCTTTATCTATATCTGGGCGGGTCCACACCACCTTCACTACACAGCGCTCCCACAATGGGCTCAAACCCTCGGCATGACCTTCTCTATCATGCTCTGGATGCCGAGCTGGGGTGGCATGATTAACGGCCTGATGACGCTGTCCGGGGCGTGGGACAAACTCCGCACCGACCCGGTCATTCGGATGATGGTGGTGTCTCTGGCGTTTTACGGCATGTCGACCTTCGAAGGCCCGCTCATGTCTGTCCGTGCAGTGAACTCACTGTCTCACTATACAGACTGGACAATCGGCCACGTTCACTCAGGTGCACTCGGCTGGGTTGGCTTCATCTCCTTCGGCGCGCTTTACTGCCTCGCACAATGGCTCTGGAAACGTGATCGGCTCTATTCCGCAGCGATGGTGGAATGGCACTTCTGGACGGCGACCATCGGTATCGTTCTCTACATCTGTTCGATGTGGGTGTCCGGCATCATGGAAGGCCTGATGTGGCGTGCCTATAATGAGTTCGGCTTCCTCGCTTACACCTTTGTCGAGACGGTCGAAGCCAAGCACATTTCCTATATTATCCGGTCTCTGGGCGGAGTTCTCTACCTCGTCGGTGCGCTGATCATGGCATTCAACCTGTACATGACCGCTCGCGGCAAGGTTCGCAAAGGCGAAGAGGATCACGTTCATGCTCCAACCAATGATGGCATGCCAGCTCAGGCTGCTGCCACGCCTGCCGAATAGGGGGTTCAACAATGTCTTTGTTCGACAAACACAAAATCTTTGAGAAGCACTCCCTGCTTCTCACTGTCGGGATCCTCGTTGTTGTTGCCATTGGCGGCATCATTGAGATCGCTCCTCTCTTCTATCTGAAGAACACGATCGAGAAGGTGGACGGCATGCGTCCGTACACTCCGCTCGAACTAGCTGGGCGCAACATCTACATTCGAGAGGGCTGCTATGTCTGTCACTCTCAGATGGTTCGCCCGCTTCGCGATGAAGTCGAGCGTTACGGTCATTACTCTCTCGCGGCTGAGAGCATGTATGACCACCCGTTCCAATGGGGCTCCAAACGCACAGGTCCGGACCTTGCACGCGTCGGCGGCAAATACTCCGATGCCTGGCACTATGATCACCTCATGGATCCACGCTCCGTGGTTCCGGAATCCATCATGCCGCCCTACGCCTTCCTGGCTGACAATCGGCTTCACTTTGATGCCATTGCTGACGACATGAAGGCACTCAAACTGATCGGCGTACCCTATAGCGACGACATGATCGAGAACGCGAAACTCGACATTCAGGCTCAGGCCAATCCGGACTTCTTCCCGGAGAATGTCGACTATGATTACGCGCTGACTGACCGGTATGAAGCTATTGCCGGACGTGAAGGTACGGTCAAAGTTCGCGCGTTCGACGGCGATGCGACTGATCTCACCGAAATGGATGCGCTCATCGCCTATATGCAAATGCTCGGTACTCTGGTCGATTTCTCGACCTATGAGGCCGACGATCTTCAGAACCGGAGGTAAGTCCTATGAATTATGACACACTTTCGAGTTTCGCTCAGACCTGGGGGCTTCTCTACTTCGTCATCCTGTTCTCAGGTGCCGTTGCCTACGCCCTCTGGCCGTCCAAGCGGGAAGAATTCAAACACGCAGCACACATGCCTCTGAATGATGATGAGGAGCCGATCAAATGAGTGATCACGATAAAGAAATCGATGCCGCAACCGGCGTGGAAACAACCGGTCACGAATGGGATGGCATCCGGGAATTGAATAACCCGCTGCCTCGCTGGTGGCTCTACATTTTCTACGCCACCATAGTCTGGGCTGTGATCTATATGATCTTCATGCCGGCCTGGCCGGCCCTGCCCGGCATGGGCACGAACACACCAGGTCTTCGGAACCATTCGGACCGAGATTTGGTCGCCGCAAGCGTCGCAGAACTCCGTGACGCACGGTCGGCTCAGGGGCAGGAATTGGTCAATGCATCGCTTGATGAAATCCTGCGCGACCAGTCGCTTCGTCAGTTTGCTCAGGCAGCTGGGGAGAGTGCATTCGGTGACAATTGCGCGACCTGTCACGGGTCTGGTGGTCAGGGCTTCCCCGGCTATCCAACGCTGGCGGACGATGTCTGGCTCTGGGGTGGCTCACTCGATGAGATCGAGCACACAATCAAATACGGCATTCGTCAGGACAATGACGAGACACGTTTTTCTATGATGCCGGCCTTTGGTCGGGACCAGCTCATCGAAACCGGAAACATCCGCAACGTGGCGCACTATGTGAGAACCCTGTCCAACCTCGAGCCCGCCTCTGAGGAATCGCGCGAAGGGCGTCAGATCTACATGGACAATTGCGTCGATTGCCACGGTGAAAATGGCAAGGGCATGGTGTCAGAAGGTGCACCCGATCTGACCGACAGTGAATGGCTTTATGGCGATGACTATAACACCGTCTATGAGACCATTTACAACGCGCGAAACAGCGCAATGCCAGCCTGGGGCGAGCGTTATGATGACGCCACCGTCAAAGCGCTCGCTGTTTATGTCTATTCGCTCAGCGGTGGCGAATCCTGACACGTCTCTGGATATGGCCGGGTTTGTCCCGGCCTTTCCTACCCTGTGACAACATACCATCGCGACCACAGACGACCTTTATATTAGATATCACTAAACTATAGATATCCATCGAAAGTCAGGTGCCATGTCACTGCATAAACCCGTCCCGCCAGCTGATGCCGCTCCGCTCTATAAGAAACGCGAGCAAATCTATCCAAAACTGGTCAGCGGTAAGTTCCGATCCTTCAAATTTCTGTTCATGGCTTTGGCCCTTGCGGTTTATTACGGCCTGCCCTGGTTGCGCTGGAACCGAGGCCCCAACGCACCTGATCAGGCTTTCCTGTTCGATTTCGCGGGCGGCCGTTTCTATTTCGGACCGATCGAAATCTGGCCTCAGGAAGTCTATTACATTACCGGTATTCTCATCCTGTCGGCACTCGGCCTGTTTCTGGTCACCTCGCTTTTCGGACGGGTCTGGTGCGGCTATGCATGCCCGCAGACTGTCTGGACCGACCTCTACATTGCTGTGGAGCGCTTCTTTGAGGGAGATAGAAACAAGCGAATCAAGCTCGACCGCGCACCGTGGAATTTCAACAAGATCTGGCGCAAGGGCGCCAAACACATTGTCTGGATTCTCATCGCGGCCCTCACAGGCGGAGCACTCGTGTTCTATTTTCACGATGCTCCATCGCTGGTCTACACCTTCTTCACAGGCCATGCGCCGACAACCGCTTACGTCTTCGTCGGCATTCTGACCTTCACGACCTATTCGCTCGCCGGAACCATGCGTGAGCAGGTCTGCACTTATCTTTGCCCCTGGCCTCGTATTCAGGCTGCTCTGACAGATGAAGACGCGCTCAATGTGACCTATCGCTGGGATCGCGGCGAGCCTCGCGGACCTCACAAGAAAAATGAGACCTGGGAGGGGCGTGGAGACTGCGTCGACTGTAATGCGTGTGTCACGGCCTGCCCGATGGGTATTGATATCCGGAACGGGTCTCAACTCGAATGCATCCATTGCGCGCTTTGCATCGATGCTTGTGACGAGATCATGAAAAAAGTCGATCGGCCGACCGGCCTGATTGCCTATGACACGGACAAGAATGTCGAACGCCGCGCGGCCGGTCTCGAATCCAAGCCATTTCGACTGATTCGTCCACGCGTCATCATCTATGCGGTGCTGATCTCTGCCGTGGCGGGCATCATGCTGTTTGGGCTGGTCACCCGATCTACGTTTGAGCTCAACGTCCTGAAAGACCGCGCCCCGCCATTTGTGCAGCTGTCTGACGGCCGAATTCAGAATGGATACACCCTGAAACTTGTGAACAAACGTGTGAAGGACAAATCCATTCACCTCACCATTGATGGTCTGGATGGCGCTGAAGTCAGCCTCGTCGGTGAAAACGACAATGATTTGACGGTGACCATTGAAGGCGAGCAGGTCGAACGTTATCGCCTGGTCATCAAAGCGCCATCAGAAGGTTTGAAGAGCAATCAACGCCTGCGTATAACCGCCACAGATACGCAAACGGGCGAAGCAGATACCAACCTTGTTCCGTTCTCCAGTGCGAGGAAATAACCATGACGGCGAAAGCAAAAGGCCGGCTCACCGGCTATCATGTCCTTTTCATCCTGCTCGGATTTTTCGGAGTCATGGTCGCCGTGAATGTAGCTTTCACCGTTTTTGCCGTGAAATCCTTTCCTGGTGAGCAGGTGGAGAAGTCTTATCTCCAGGGTCTGAATTATAATCAGACCCTGGAAGACCGGGCGCACCAGGCCGAGATGGGCATCAATACCCAGATCGGGCTGGAGGCAAACACAGGTGAGACGATCGAACTCATCTCCGTCTGGACGGATAGCTCCGGCAATGGACTTTCAAACCTGGCCGTCAATGCACAACTCATTCGCCCGGCGAGCGAAGACGGCAAACTCAACCTGACACTCGATCCGGTCGGAAATGGCCGCTACACAGCTAGTATTCCGGAATTGTCAGCCGGATCCTGGAAAATTCAGATGGTTGCCACCACTACGGACGGTGACACTCTGACCGCTGAAAAGTCTGTCTTATGGGCACCGTAACCTCCCCCTCTTTTGCCGAAATCGATCTCGGCACTCAATCCAGTGCGGCCCCTTTCGTCCGGGAGAAGAACGGGCGTTCGGAGCTCATACTGGCCGTCACAGGCGCGAAATGCGGCGGCTGCCTGTCCAAGATCGAAAAGAATATCGGCGGCCTGGAAGGTGTCGATCATGTCCGTATGAATCTGACCACGGGACGTCTCGTAGTCGACTGGACTGCGACCGGGTTTAACCCAGACTTGATCCTCAAAACGCTCTCGGGTCTGGGCTATCCGTCAAAACCCTTTGACCCGGATCAGATGGATCAGAGCCGTCTCAAACGAGAAAAAGGCTTACTCGCCGCCATGGCGGTCGCAGGCTTCGCCGCAGCAAACATCATGCTCCTGTCTGTTTCAATCTGGGCTGGCGCAGATGAAATGTCGTATGAAACGCGGACGCTGCTGCATTGGGTGTCCGCTCTGATTGCGGTGCCGGTTGTCGCGTTCTCGGGACGACCGTTTTTTCAGTCAGCTTTCGGTGCGCTGAAGTCTGGCCATGTGAATATGGATGTCCCCATCTCGCTGGCGGTCATTCTGGCGCTGGGCCTGTCCATCTATGAAACCATCCATGGCGGCGAACACTCCTATTTCGACGCCGCGGTCATGCTTCTCTTCTTCCTTCTGATCGGACGCTTCCTCGAAGCCCGGCTTCAGCGACAGGCTTATAAGGCTGCCGATGATCTCGCCGCACTTCAGGCCGTCACCGTAACGCGAATTGGCAAGGTGGGCGGATACGAAACAGTCGCCTCACACAAGCTCGAGCTCGGCGACGACCTCATTATCGCAACAGGTGAGCGCCTTCCGGTTGATGCGACGCTCACCAGCCCGTCTGCCACGCTGAACACCAGCCTTGTGACAGGCGAAAGTCTGCCAATGGATGAGCATAAAGGCAGCCGTATTTATGCTGGCTCCATCAATCTGGGCGATCCGATTCATGTCCGCGTCGCGTCTCGCACAGACGATTCTCTGATCGGAGAAATCTCCAAGCTCCTCGATGCCGGAGAGCAGAAACGGTCGAAATATCGCCAGATTGCCGACAAGGCGGCAGAGATATATGTCCCGGCAGTCCATACACTCGCAGCCGCCGCTCTGGTCGGCTGGCTGATGGCCACCGGCGACATTCGGATCGCACTGTATACCGCCATTTCTGTTCTGGTGATCACCTGCCCTTGCGCGCTCGCCCTTGCTGCACCTGTTGTCCAGATCGTTGCCGCAGGACGGCTTTTCCAGAACGGTATTTTCCTCAAATCCGGCGATGCGCTCGAACGTATTGCAGCATGTGACCATGTCATTTTCGACAAAACTGGTACGCTGACGGAACTCAACCCGGATTTCGAAGACGATGGAACAAGCCGGGATGATATCAATCTCGCCGCCGAACTTGCGCGGGCCAGCCGACACCCGCTCTCCCGCGCAGTCGTCAACGCAGCCTGCCCCGGCCCGGTTGCCGACGATGTAACCGAACATGAAGGGCTTGGCCTGTCCGGCACACTTCACGGAAAGCCAGCGCGTCTCGGCTCATGGGAATGGGTCAGTGACGGTAAAGCCCCTGCCCAAACTCAAAATGCCAGCCTCTGGTTCTGGATAGAGGGGCGCGCCCCGGTGCCGCTGCCACTTGCGGAGACGATCAAACCGGGCGCGAACGAATTACTCGACCGGCTCACTGATCTTGGTATCACCTACGAAGTTTGCTCAGGAGACCATCCGAGCCGGGCCTCAGATCTCGCGGAACGGCTTGGAATCAAAAACGTGCAAGGCGGGATGAAACCGACCGACAAAGCCGCTCGCGTCGAGGCCCTGAACGCCAGCGGCAAACATGTTCTCATGATTGGTGATGGTCTGAATGATGCGGGCGCTCTGGCGCTGGCCGATGCTGCGCTGACACCTGGCGGCGCTATTGATGTGGCTCGCACCGCCAGTGATGCGGGTTATTCTGCTGACTCGCTCAAAGGCATTGAAACCGTGTTGTTGATCGCCAAATCGTCGCGTCAGCGTATCCGCGAAAACTTCTCGCTCGCGCTGATCTACAATCTAATCGCCGTGCCGATTGCTCTGGCAGGCTGGGTAACGCCCCTCATCGCCGCCCTTGCTATGTCCGGGTCATCGATTGTTGTCACGCTCAACGCCCTGCGAGTTCGGAGTGGAGGCTCGAAATGACGGCACTGCTTTTTCTCATTCCTGTCGCTCTCGGAATGGGCCTGATCGGGCTGGTTGCCTTTCTCTGGTCGCTTCGATCCGGACAGTTTGATGACCCCAAGGGTGCCGCTGAGCGAATCCTTCAGGATGATGACAATCCACTCCCCTGATCCATACGGCTGGGCATCTAGTTTCCGTAACGTCAGCTGTGAGTCATAGGATAAATTTCTCACAGTGAACGCATTCACCCTGATTTTTCAGTCGAAATCCTCTGAAATCAGCGCTCGTCCAGATTGACAAAAAACAATCCCTCTGACCTAAAATTCAACATCTGTTGAATACCGGCAGCGATAAGCCGGGTTTTCTAATGAGGGAAGAAAAATGGGAAAAACTTTCAATAAATTTGCGTTTGTCGCACTGTCGACCACTCTACTTACACCATTGACGGCAGCCTATGCTCAGGACACTTCTGAGACAGAAAGTGCGGAAGAGCGTCGTTTTGGCGTAGTGAGCGTTACCGCTCAGCGCCGTGAACAGAGCCAGCTCGATGTGCCTCTGTCTGTTTCGGCGTTCGATGGTGAGCTGCTTGCAGATCTCGGTGTGACTGACCTTACAGAGGTCGCAAAAGTCTCTCCGAACGTCACACTCGAAGTCTCTCGGGGCACAAACACGACCCTATCGGCATTCATCCGGGGTGTTGGTCAGCAGGATCCGGTTGCCGGTTTTGAAGCGGGCGTCGGTATCTATGTGGATGACGTCTATCTGAACCGTCCTCAGGGCGCAGTTCTGGACGTGTTTGATGTCGAGCGCATCGAGGTTCTTCGCGGCCCTCAGGGGACGCTCTACGGCCGGAACACCATTGGTGGTGCGGTAAAATACGTGACGCGCGGTCTCTCTGACGTTCCTGAGTTCAAAGGACGTGCCGCACTCGGATCCTATAATCAAAAAGACCTCACCCTCACTACCAGCCTTCCGATTGCGGACACCTTCCGCGTCGGCGGTTCTCTGGCAATCCTGACGCGTGATGGCTTTGGCACCAACCTCAACACCGGGCAGGAAAATTACAACAAGCAAGTCACCGCTGGTCGGATTTCCGCCGAGTGGGATGTGACGCCCGATTTCGATCTCAAATTCGCAGCTGATGCGATTCGCGATACATCTGCGCCGCGTCAGGGTCATCGTCTCATTCCAGACCAGCTTCCGCCATTCACCTATCCGGTGCTTGGTGACGTGTTCGACACACGCGCAGGCCTGAACGTTGTTCAGCAAGAATCTGAGGGCTATGGACTGTCACTCGTCGGCGAATTTCGCCTGAACGACACAATCACCCTGAAAAATATCCTTGCTTACCGTCAGGATGAAAGCACAACGCCAATCGATTTCGACAGCCTTCCGGAAGCCGATATCGATGTGCCTGCGATCTATGAAAATGATCAGTTCTCCGAAGAATTTCAGGTTCTTTATTCAGGTGACCGCCTGAACGGCCTGGTTGGCTTCTATTATCTGGATGCCAACGCTTCGACTGTGTTTGACGTGCTGCTCGACACGACGGGTCAGGTTCTGGGGCTTCCCGGCCTTAACGCCCAGACCTTCGGCGATGTCGGCACCGAAACCTGGTCGCTCTTTGGTGACTTCACATACGATTTCACCGATCGTCTGCACCTGTCTCTTGGCGCGCGCTACACCGAAGACACGCGCTCCTCGATTGTCAAACGCAGCACCTTTATTGGCGGCTTCTCTGAATTCTTCGGTGGCAATCCGATCCTGATCGCGACAACATCCGATTTCGAAGGCGAAGCAAGCTTCGACGATTTCAGCCCACGCGTTTCCGTAGCGTATGATCTGACCGACGAAACGAATCTCTACTTCACTTATTCTCAGGGCTTCAAAGGTGGCAGCTTCGACCCACGCGGTCAGACAACAGCGGCTCCGGACTTCGATGGCAACGGAACCGTGTCTGCTCAGGAAGTCTACGATTTCATGCAATTCGATCCGGAAGAAGTGGACAGTTTTGAAGTGGGTTATAAGGCGAGCCATTTTGGTGGCGACCTTACCTATGCCATCGCAGCCTTCTATTCCGACTATTCTGATGTTCAGGTCCCGGGCTCTGTCGGCGTCGATACAGACAATGACGGCGTGAATGACACCTTTACCGGCGTCACAACCAATGCCGGTGCCGCGACGATCGCAGGTGTGGAATTTGAAGGCAGCGCCATCCTCGGTGATGACGTCTTCAAAGCGGGCGATCTGTTCAATGCGAGCTGGTCTGTTGGCTATCTAGATGCAGGCTATGATGAATTCATCGATGCATCTGGTGTGGACGTTTCCGACGATCGAGTCATCCAGAACACACCGGAATGGACTGCCAGCTTGCGTCTTGCGTACGACACGCCATTCACCATCGCCAACAATAACGGCAACCTGCTGCTCAACACGCTGGTCGCTTATCGCGGTGCTTCGAGCCAGTTTGAAGCGCCGAACCCGTTTCTCGATCAGCCCGCCTTCACCCTCTGGGACGCGTCAATGCGTTGGGAAGCTGAGAGCGGAAACTGGGGTGTCAGCCTGAACGGTAAAAACCTGACCGACGAGCGCTACATTGTTGCGGGCTATAACTTCGTCAACATCAATGCCAATGGCACCTTCACACCGACACTCGGCCTCGAAGGCACGCTGACCGGCTTCTATGGCGATCCGCGAACATTCACGCTCGGTGTGGATTTCGAATTCTAATCTTCCTTCCGAACGGAGCGCGGCAACGCGCTCCGCCAACTTCCCCCTCCAGTCCTCATTAGACTGGTGCGGCGGCGTCTCCGGGCGTCGCCGTCTTCTTTTTCTCCGGCATGTCTTTTAATTGCTCAAATCCGGCCGTGATGAAGTTGACGATGTGACTATGCGCGCCGGACAAATCATCTGACCGACACAATCCGTTCGACAAATGGTCGATCCGCCCCGTCTGAGCCAGCGCGAGCGTGAGCGCACCGGACAGGCAATGATAAGCCCAATAGAGGTTTTCTTCGCTGACATCTGGAATCGCCATTTTCAGCGCCTCCAAAAACCGGTCGATCAAGGGGTCGAACTGCTGCGACATCAGTTGACCGCCCCATTCATGTGACGAGTTCACATAACCAATCAGCGCGTAATAATTTTTCCAGCCCTCATCATGAACGTGCGAGCGTGTCAGAAGCGGTGCGAAATAAGCCTCAATAATACAGCGCACACTGGGCGCATTGGGCTGCGCCTCCTCAATCACCGCTTCGAGCGCCTCAAGGCGCCAACTGTTGAGCACCTTGGCGCGGCGCATGAAAACGGCTTCGAAGAGGTCGCGTTTCGGACCGAAATAATAGTTTGCCAAAGCGACGTCGACATCTGCCATTTTGGCGATCGCGCGCAGTGTAACCCCGTCATACCCATGACGGGAGAATAACGCCTCCGCTGCATCCAGGATGAGCTCGCGTTTTTTGGTTCTTGTTTCCTGCCCCGTCATGATAGCCAGCTTCACTCATCTAATCTGATCCTGCAAGCACGCAGCGGTTTTATCCCGGATATTTAAGGATTTCGGCGACTTACCTGCCTGGTTCCGCTTGCACACTCAACAAGCGTTGAACTAATAATCTTTGAAAAACCGGGAGGAAAACCACATGACCGACATTCATTACAAATCCGAAGACGGTCTGACCCTCTATGCGAAATCATACGGACCCGCCACGGCCAACCGAACGGTGCTTTGTCTTCATGGCCTGACTCGAAATCACAAAGATTTCGAACCCATGATCGAGGCCTTGGGCGAGGCCCATCCTGACATTCGGTTTGTCGCCTGGGATACGCGCGGGCGCTGTAAATCAGCTTATGATCCGGATCCCAGTCGCTATGCCCTCCCCAATTATGCGTCAGACGCCGTGCGATTAATCGATACGCTCGGGCTGGAAAAGGTCACTCTGATTGGTACTTCGATGGGCGGGCTCATCTCCATGACGCTCATGACAATGATTCCGACGCGCATTGACGGGATTGTACTGAATGATATCGGGCCGGTGATCGAGCTCGAAGGCCTGCAGAACATATCGACCTATCTCGGTAAGAACGATCCACTTCCGTCTATGTCTGATGCGGCCGCCAAAATTGAAGCGAACCAGAAAGACGTCTTCCCCGACTATACCGACGCTGACTGGCTCTCCTTTGCCGAAAGAACATGGCGCCAACGACCTGATGGTCAGTTCGAACCGGATTATGATGCGAGCATTGTTGAAAACTTTGCCGTCCCGACAGAATTGAATGAAGACGATCCGGCTTTGTGGGGCCTATTCAACGCGACCAACTCAGTCCCTTTGTTGTTGATTCGCGGCGAACGCTCCGAGCTGCTTTCGGAAAAGACGGCCGCTCGAATGATGGATTCACATCCCAACGCCAGGCTTGCAACCATCCCCCGTGTCGGCCACGCGCCTGTGTTAGACGAACCCGAGGCGGTAAACGCAATTTCAGGCTTTTTGGGAACGCTCTGATTGAGTAGTTCATAACCAATTACTACCAATCTCAAAGTCAAACATGTTCAAGACTTCAGAACGCGTGACAAGATTGCCGCGTTTTACCTGATTTCCGAAGGTTTTCCGGGTGTTCACACATGAGTGAGGTTACCTAAACTGGAATTCATGATATGTGCACCTAGTGTCTATACATAGTAAGAAAACCGACCAACCCTCGGGAGAAAAATTGATGAGGACGAACTGGAAGACGATACTGGCAGGTGGTGCAGCCGTCACAGCATTGATGCTGGCGGGCTGTGGACAGCAGTCTGGTACAGAAGAAACAGCGGCAAACGCTCCGGCTGCGGATGCGCCAGCCGTTGAAGTTGCCAGCTTCCTTGGTGATTTCCGTCTGATTGATCAGACCGGTAAAGGTCACCAGCTTTTCTACTGGAAAGATGTTCCAGCGGTTGTGTTGATTTCTCATTGCGAAGGCTGTGAGGCGTCTGCCGAAACACTCAACACCATTGAAACGCTGAAAGCCGACTATGCCGACAGCGAGATCCCTTTCATGGCCATCAACTCCACTGGTGATGCGCGAAAAGCTGTTGCAGCTGAGGCTGAAGCCAATGGCTGGACCACGCCAATCCTGATGGATGAGACCAAACTGGTCAGCGAAGACCTCGGCGTGAGCCGTGCGGGTGAAGTGTTCGTCCTGTCTCCGAAGAAAGGCTTCAAAGTCATTTATCACGGCGCTGTTGAAGGTTCGGAAGGCTCTCTGAAAGCAGCACTTGATCAGGCTGTGGCCGGTGAAGAAGTGACCGTTGCGTCTGCGACTGACGGCCTGAAGGGCACCTATATTGCGCTTCCTGAGCGTGATAATGCCGCTGAAATTCAGAACATCTCTTACGCTGAAGACGTCGCTCCAATCCTCATCGAAAACTGCGCTGAGTGCCACGCTGAAGGCGGTATCGCGCCTTGGGCGATGACGGATTACACAAAGATCCGTGGCTGGGCACCTATGATGAAGCAGGTCGTCATGGATGACCGCATGCCACCTTGGGGTCCGGACACAACTTACCGTCCGATGCATGACTCTCGCGCCATGTCGATCGAAGAGAAGCAAACCCTCATTCACTGGATTGATGCTGGCGCACCTCGCGGTGAAGGCGAAGATCCGTTCGAAGGTCTGAACTTTGCAGCACCTGAATGGCCTGCAGATCTCGGCGAACCAGATCTCGTACTGGAAGTTCCGGAGTTCACCATCCCCGCAACCGGTATCGTGGACTATCAGTATCCGGCAGTTGCCAACCCGCAGGTCGAAGATAAATGGCTCAAAGCGACAGCCATTATCCCAGGCGACCGCTCTGCGGTTCACCACGCACTGACGGGCTATATGTCTGAAATGCCAGCCAATGGCGAAGGACGCGAAAGCAATTGGGAATTCTCCACCGGCACCTACGCTGTTGGTGAAGAGCCTATGATCCACATGGATAACTCAGGCAGCCCGTTCCCGGCTGGTGGCGCAATTGGCTTCCAGATGCACTACACGCCAATCGGCAAGGAAGTGGTCGACACCACGAAGGTGGGTTTCTATTTCCATGACGAAAAGCCAAAGCATTACACACGCAGCTATGTGATCATCGATCCGACCATCACACTGCCAGCGGGTGACGGATATCACGAAGAAGTCGCCTATATGGACTGGCCAGCTGATGCGACGCTTTACGGCATCTATCCGCACGGACACTTCCGTCTCGCACGGACGCTCGTCGTTCTAGAGCGCAAGGATGGGACATCAGAAACACTTCTGAATATTCCGCGCTATGACTTCAACTGGCAGTTCGACTATCGCTTTGAAGAGCCACTGGACATCAAAGCTGGTGACCGCATCGTCACACGCTATTGGTATGACAACTCTGAGCGTAACTTCTCCAACCCTGATCCGGAGAAGGTTGTGACATGGGGCGACCAGTCTTTCGAAGAAATGATGTACACGCGTCTGACCTATCAGTGGGTTGGTGAGACAACTGACAATCTGTTCGAAGACACTCAGGAAGAGCTTCAATCCGGTATGCTGTTTGGCGCACTGGACGATAATATGAGCGGCAAAATCGAACTCGCTGAAGTTCAGCGCGGTCAATTTGCAGCCATGGCTCCAATGATGATGGGTCAGTTTGATAAAGACGGCGACAACGCCCTGTCCAAAGAAGAAATGGGCGCTGCAACGCAAATGATGATGCGTCGCCAGTTCCGCGGTGCAGATCGCGCTGACAATCCGGCACCGTCTGAAAGCGGCGCAGGCGCAACGGGTGGCGACAACTAAGTCAGGCCCACAACCCAGAAACAGGAAAGCCGTCCGATTCGGGCGGCTTTTTTGTTACGCGTCTGACGAAGGAAAAGGCCCAGTGCGTAAGCGAATCGACGCCTTGGCCAGATTATTATTTCTTGCTGGACAATTGCGCATAAAACCCATCGACAATTGAGCGTACTGTCAGATCAAATAAATGATCAGGATCTGGGTTCAGGCTGACAAATCGAGCGATCGTGGGGTCTTTTTCAAGTGCACTCTTGTTTGGAACTTCCTGAGACCGGATCGCCATCGCCTCATAAACCAGGCCGTGAATGGCCAGACTGCTCATAATGGCCGCCTGCGTACTGGCATCACTCTCAAGGCCAGACCGGTCCCAGATGGACTGCCAATGCTGGCTCAGAGACAGAATCATGGGGGTCATAACCATATTTGACCGTCTGAGATTTGTGATCTCAGGATAGGTACGCGCACCAGCGCGTATCCAGTTCGCAAACGTCAGGATGTCATATTTCCAATCATCCGTCAGATCGGGAAGCGCCCGCGAAAGAATCGCTCGATCGATCACAAGTCCCGTCAACGCAGTTTTGTCGGGCACGTGATGATACAACGCCATAGGGGTCACACCCAATCGCTGTGCTACTGCCCGAAGCGTGAATGCGCCTGCGCCTTTCTCATTGACCAGAGCAAACGCTTCTTCAGCGATACGGTCGACATTCAATTCAGCCAAAAAGGGGCCTCCGGAATTCAGATCATCAATCAGACCCGACCTCAAACTCCACTCGCACCATGCCCACTGGTGTTTTCTGCGTAAGGTTTTGGTTCGGCTGACAAGATACTGAAAACACAGAATTCAGTATCTTCTGCTAAGTTGAGAGTTCTGGTCGAATTCAGATGTATTGTCCATGGAACATGGCGATACATCTACAGTGTGTATCGTGATGACATGTCAGTCTTTATTCTTCCGGTTGGCGACAAGATCATCGACGACTGATGGATCAGCCAGAGTTGAAGTATCTCCCAAAGATGACGTCTCATTCTCGGCAATCTTGCGCAGAATACGACGCATGATTTTTCCTGATCTGGTTTTCGGAAGGCCTGGCGCCCACTGAATGATATCAGGTTTGGCGATTGGTCCGATTTCATGGCGAACCCAATCCTGCAATTCCTTAACCAGCTCGTCAGAAGCGGGTTCGCCCTCCATCAATGTCACATAGCAATAAATGCCCTGCCCTTTGATCTCATGCGGATATCCAACCACAGCGGCTTCTGAGACCTTCGAATGCGCGACCAGCGCACTTTCTACTTCGGCTGTCCCCATACGGTGACCTGACACATTGATGACGTCATCAACCCGGCCTGTAATCCAGTAATAGCCGTCTTCGTCGCGTCGGCAGCCATCACCCGTGAAGTAATAGCCTTTGAAGGTCTCGAAATAGGTCGAGACAAAGCGCTCATGATCTCCGTAAACTGTGCGCATCTGGCCAGGCCAGCTATCCTTGATCGCCAGAACACCTGAAACGCCATTGCCATCCAGAACATTGCCTTCGGTATCCAGGACCTCCAGCTGAACGCCAAAAAATGGCTTGGTCGCAGAACCAGGTTTCATGGCTATCGCACCCGGTAGAGGCGTGATCATCGCGCCACCGGTCTCAGTCTGCCACCAGGTGTCAACGATCGGACACTTTTCCTCGCCCACATGAGTATAGTACCAGTTCCAGGCTTCAGGATTGATCGGTTCACCGACCGTCCCAAGCAAACGCAAAGCTGAGAGATCGCATTTCTCAACATAGGCTGTTCCCTTGCCCATCAGCGCACGAATAGCTGTCGGTGCCGTGTAGAACACATTCACTTTATATTTTTCGCAAATCTGCCAGAAGCGGCTGGCGTCCGGATATGTCGGCACGCCTTCAAACATCAGAGTTTTTGCGCCGTTCGCAAGAGGCCCATAAACGATATAGGTGTGCCCGGTGACCCAACCGACATCCGCCGTACACCAATAAATATCGCCAGGTTTATAGTCAAACACATACTCATGGGTCATGCTGGCCCAGAGGAGATACCCTCCCGTCGAGTGCAGCACGCCTTTGGGTTTGCCCGTCGATCCGGAGGTATAGAGAATAAAGAGCGGGTCTTCCGCATTCATGGGCTCAGGCTCGCAAGTCTGAGGCACGCTCACAGCCAACTCATGATACCAGGCATCCCGCTCTCGATCCCAGGCGACTTCATCACCTGTCCGGCGGACAACCAGCGTTTTCACCGACGCATCGCACTTCTTCAGCGCCTCATCCATATGGGCTTTCAGCGCAGTGTGGCGTCCCCCACGCGGCGCCGTGTCGGCCGTAATGACCAGTTTTGCACTGCAATCATTGATTCGATCCGCGAGAGCATCTGCGGAAAAGCCGGCAAACACGACCGAATGCACGGCGCCGATCCGCGCGCAGGCCAGCATGGCATAGGCCGCTTCCGGGATCATCGGCATATAGAGGATCACCCGGTCGCCTTTGCCGACGCCGCGCGCCTTCAGTACATTCGCGAAAACCTGAACTTCCCGGTGAAGCTCGGAATAAGTGATGCGCTTATTTGTATGCGGCTCATCCCCTTCCCAGATAATCGCCGTTTCATGCGACTGGGTTTCGAGATGGCGATCGACACAATTGGCGCAGACATTCAGAACGCCATCTTCGAACCATTTGATGGAGACGTCCGGATACTCAAACGTTGTATTCTTCACTTTTGTGAAGGGCTTGATCCAGTCTAACCGCGCACGCGCCTCTTCGCCCCAGAAAGCTTCGGGATCAGCAATTGATGCGGCATATTTTTCTTCATAGAGCGCCAGATCAGCTGTGCCCGGGCGTGAAAACCCCTCTGGTACATCAAAGAGTGTTTTTTCTGCGCTCACAGTGCATCTCCATTCGTCTGTCCTGAACCTGCGGGTCTGTGCAGGTCTTCGTCAGACTAATGCCGAAACAGGGCTGATTGCCACCTCATTCACGTAGAATGCTGGTTAAAAATCTGCCCTGGATGTCACCGGAAGTATGGTACCGCCTCCCCGGTTCGAACGGGGGACCTCTAGATCCACAATCTAGCGCTCTAACCGACTGAGCTAAGGCGGCAAACCAAAGGAACGCGTCTTCTAAGATTATGCGCTCCAAATTGCAAGGAAAAGATCAGCCCTTGTGAGACCTTTTCAGGACTTGTCGGCAAACGGATTCTTACCCTGACGGACATAGAGTCGGATCGGCACGCCGGGCAGATCAAACGCTTCGCGCAAACCATTGATCAGATAGCGCTTATAGGCTTCCGGCATATGTTCGCCGCGATTGGCCATCAGGACAAATGTTGGTGGCCGGGTCTTGATCTGGCTCATATATTTGCACTTGATCGGCCGACCATGCACCGATGGCGGCGGGTGACGTTCAACCACATGACGCAGCCAGTCGTTCAGATCCTTGGTTTTGACCCGGGCGTTCCAGTCCGTGAAATTGCTCAGAACTGCAGGCATCAGCCGATCAATTCGTTTCCCGGTCAAACCCGATAGGAACACAATTGGCGCGCCTGACGCATTCGGCAGCAATCGTTGAGCTTTTTCGCGCAGTGCTTTCGCCAATGCATCCGGGTCTTCGACCAGATCCCATTTCGAAATCACAAAAACAATTCCGCGCCCTTCCCGAACCACGAGATCGGCAATCTGCAAATCCTGCTTCTCGAACGCATCGCGTGCGTCCATGACCAGAGCCACGACATCAGCAAACCGGATCGACCGAATTGTGTCAGACGTCGACATCTTCTCCAGCGTTTCATGCACCTTGGCGCGCTTGCGCAGCCCGGCTGTGTCGACCAGCTGAATGGTTCGGCCTTCATATTCCCAGGCGATCTCAATTGAATCCCGGGTGATGCCCGCTTCAGGTCCGGTCAACAGACGATCAGATTCAAGCAGCGAATTTACCAGAGTGGATTTTCCGGCATTGGGTCGTCCGACAATGATCAGTCGCGCCGTGCGTGGAATTTCCGGCGGGTCTTCGGCATCCGGGTCAAATGGCGCCTCAACCTCTTTTTCGGGTTCCACCTGCTGATCTGCGCCCGGAACGGCTTCCACAATTCCGGCATAGAGATCAGACAGCCCTTCGCCGTGCTCGGCAGACAAAGCCACAGGCTCACCGAAGCCGAGCCCATAAGCTTCATAGAGCCCATTATCCCCGGTTTTGCCTTCACATTTGTTCGCCGCCAGAACGACCGGCTTGCCCGACCGCCGTAGCAATTCAGCGAAACGCTCATCCAGCGGCGTCACGCCTGCGCGGGCATCAATGATGAACAACGCAACATCCGCCTCGGCGACGGCCTGCTCGGTCTGTTGTCGCATGCGGGCTTCAAGAGAGGTATCGTGAACGTCCTCAAAGCCCGGTGTGTCGATAATGAGAAGCTTCATCCCAGCAAGTTCTGCCGGCGTTTCCCGTCGGTCACGCGTCACGCCCGGCTGATCGTCAACGATAGCGAGCCGCTGGCCCGCTAATCGATTGAAAAGCGTAGATTTACCTACATTCGGACGGCCAACAATGGCCATTTTCAGGGGCATTTGCCCTACCTTACAGAGAAAAGAGTGCCGTTATCCGCCAGCAGCAGAATGCGGTCACCATAAGCGATCGGCTCGAGGAAGAAACCAGCATCAGAGCCAAAGCGGCCGGTTTTCACCAATTGCTGTTCTTCGATCATATCCCCCGTTTGCGGAGAATAGGCCGAGAGGCGACCATCAGAAGAAACAGTCACCAGACGTCCAGACGCCAGAAGTGGTCCGGCATAGGAGATCCGGTTCTTTCGCTTCTCCATATTCTCATAATTCTGCAATTGCTGAACCCAGACCACACGTCCGGTTACCGCTTCAACGCAGATCAGCTGACCATCCACACCGACGGCGAACAGAAATTCTCCGGCCACAAGCGGGGCTTGCGTTGTTCCAAACGGCAACGCCCAGACTCGTGTGCCGGACCGGCCGTCAATCGCCGCCAGCACGCCAGACTGGCTGCTTGCATACACCATGCCCGCACTCAGAACCGGACGTGATGCAATGTCGTTGATGGCTGAAATCGGTGTGAACCGATTGGCGCGTGTGAGGGAGTCCGTCCAGAGACGGCGGCCATTTGCTGGCAGATAGGCAATCACCTCGCCTGAGGAATATGGCGTCACCACGACATCCTCAATCGCTGCCGGACTTGGAGACGACAAGACGCGAGCGGATTCTGCAATCGCCTGGTCCGTCCATTCCAACGCGCCGTCGTCTAGCGACAAGACCGAGAACTCGTTATTGTTGGAAACAATGAAAATACGGTCCTCAAAAATCGCCGGCGACCCTGTCATCGGCGCTTCCGTTTCCCGCTTCCAGATTTCAGATCCAGTGCTTGCATCAAAGGCAGCGACGAAACCAAAACCTGACGCAACAATCAACCTGTCGCCAGCGACGGCGAGGCCGCCGCCAAAGGCCCGCTTGTCACGCCGGTTTCCAGATTCCAGATCCTTCTCCCAGATGGTCTTTCCGGTTTCAGAATCGACAGCAAAAACAGTCTGATCGGCATCGAGAACGAAAATACGACCATCGGCCGCGACTGGGGGAACGGATAGCGCACTGTTCTTGCCAGACCCTTCGGCACCTGACCATGTCCAGGCAACATCAAAATTCGCGCCAGCCGAGACATGCCCGATCGTTTTTGAACTACTGCGTCCAGCTTGCGCCCAGGATGTCACAGGCGTGGAATCCGGAAGAATGATGGCGGTTGCCACCAGATCCGGGTCGGGCTCCAGAACGGAGTCGGACGAAACCATGGCAATGCGTCCGGCCTTATCAGCCGCATCTGCCTCATCTTCACCTCCGCCACCGAACGGATTTAACTGCGATATTGTCGAACAGGATGACAAAAGGATCGCGGTCAGAGTGACGAGACCGAGCTTGGTGTAGGTTCTCATTGCGCTGTCCCTTGAATTTCTTTCATGGCATCTAATACCGCCACGGCCTGAGTTGCACGGTTTTTTGTCACATCACTTGCTTCGAGCGCGCCAGCGATGCGGTTATACCGTCTCCGCGCTTCGTCGAGATCGCCGGTCTGGAAGGCTTTTGCCGCCAGGATCTCGTCAGCGAGATAGAGATAGGGCGAGTCGAGATTATCACGGATTGGCGCGAGAAGTTCCTCCAAAGCCGCCATCTCGAGGTCGTCGGCTTTCAGATAGGCCGCTTTGATCAATGCGGCCTGTGAGAAGACGTCATCGTCCCGACCGGTAGATTTCAGGACCTCAAAAGCCTGATTTCGGTCCCCCATCCCGACAAACTGCGTTAGCGCAAGATAGTGGCCGGCCATCTCAGCAAACGGGCTATCGGACTCATGAATCTCTCGAAAAAGTGCTTCCGCCGCGACATAATCATTGGAATCGAGTGCAATCTGCGCCTCATAAAAGGCTTCCGCTGCAACATCCTGGGCTTTGTCTTTCTGCCAGCTATAGAATTCCCAGCCACCGACACCCAGTATCAAAGCCGCAATCGCGCCAAAAATGACGTATTTAAAGCGACCCCAGATATTGCTAAGCCGATCCTGGGCAACAGCTTCGTCGACTTCCTGAAAAATATCACTCACGCGAACACCTTGTTCATTCTGTTTCGTTCGAGTTTAGCTGTTGCCGGGCTGACCAGCAACGCGGGGAATCTTTAAAGATTTCTCAGATTTCAGAGCGTAGGTCTCGTCTGCACCCGGGAAACTACGCGCTTTGACTTCAGCCGCATAGCCTTCCACCGCAGCGGTAATCTCGCCTCTGACATTTCCGTACCGGCGGACAAACTTTGGCGTCCAGTCAAATAGACCCAACATGTCTTCAGTCACCAGGATCTGCCCGTCACACGCTGCGCTGGCACCAATGCCAATCGTTGGAATCGAAATCGTCTCAGTGATTTCGCGAGCCAGATCTTCGGCGACGCCTTCGACGACGACAGCTAATGCACCGCCATCTGAGGCAGCCTTAGCCTCACGAAGGACTTTCTCGCGTTCTTCCTTCGTCCGGCCCTTAGCCTTAAATCCGCCATCGACATGGATGGCCTGCGGCCTGAGACCGACATGCGCCAAAACCGGTATGCCACGTTCCACGAGAAAAGCGATGATTTCGCCAGCATACTCGCCGCTTTCGATCTTCACGGCCTGACAGCCGGTTTCCTTCATGATGCGGGCTGCATTTTCATAGGCATGAACCGGGCTGGCTTCATAGGAGCCAAACGGCATGTCGACGACGATGAACGCCTGTTTCGATCCGCGCATGACAGCCTGACCATGTAGGATCATCATCTCCATGGTGACACCGACTGTTGATGGCAAACCGTGGACGACCATTCCCACGCTGTCGCCAACCAGGATCAGGTCACAAAATGGGTCCAGCAAAGCGGCTCGCGGCGCGTCATAAGCCGTGAGACAGACCAGTGGATCGCCCTGTTTGGCTTTGGCTATATCGAGAACGGTTTTACGTCGCTGTTGGGTCTGTGCAGACACGGACACTCACTCTTACTTGAAATGGAACACGCTGATTAGATCGGATTGCCGCCGAAGTGAACCGAAATCCGCATTTTTGGCTCGCAACACGACGAAATACTACGCCTGGCAGGCGTCAGATCAGACATCCAAGAGATTAAAACCGCACTTCTGCCAGAGCTTCCCGACGCAGTCGCGCCTGGAATCAGCTTTGTCAGTACGATTTTGGCAACTCAAGCACGCGTTCAGCGATGTAGTTCAGGATCATCTCTCGGCTCACCGGTGCAATCCGCGCAATCATGGCTTCGCGCATATAACGCTCAACATGATATTCACGTGCATAGCCCATGCCGCCATGTGCCAACACGGCTGTCTCACAGGCTTTGAAGCCCGCTTCAGCACCGAGATATTTGGCGGCATTGGCCTCAGCACCACAATCGAGCTTCTGATCGAATTTCGACGCCGCTTTGTAAGACATGAGCTCCGCTGCTTCGAGTTCGGCCCAACACTTGGCCAGCGGGTGCGCAATGCCCTGGTTCTGCCCGATCGGACGACCAAAGACCGTCCGCTCGCGTGCATATTGGGTCGCTTTTGCCAGTGCGGCCTGACCGAGCCCAATCGCCTCGACGGCAAACAGAACGCGCTCTGGGTTCAGTCCATGAAGCAGATACTTAAAGCCCTGCCCTTCTTCGCCGATCAGATCTTCCTGCGGAATGAAGTAATCGTCGAAATAGAGCATATTACATTCGACAGCCTTACGCCCCATTTTCGGGATCGGCTTAGCCCCGGCCTTCACCTTGTCGAAATCCGTATAGAAAAGCGACAGACCAAGATAAGGCTTGGCGACATCTTCTTTTGGTGTTGTCCGCGCGATGATCAGAATTTTGTCGGCGCGTTGCGCACCTGTTGTCCAGATCTTACGGCCCGACAACATATATCCGCCATCGACTTTTACTGCGCGGGATTCAAGATTTGACGTGTCCAGACCCGAATTTGGCTCTGTCACGGCAAAACACATTTTCTGCTCACCGGAGATAATCTTGGGCAGGTGCACATTTCGCTGCTCATCTGACCCGAAAATCTCAAGCGGCTTTGGCCCGAAAATGTTCAAATGGATAGCCGAAGCCCCAGAAAAGCCGGCGCCTGAGCGCGCAACGGTGTGCATCACGATAGACGCTTCAGTCAGTCCCAGTCCGGCGCCGCCGACGCTTTCAGGCATGGCCACGCCAAGCCAGCCGCCGTCCGCCATGGCTTTGGTGAATTCTTCCGGCCACTCTCCGGAGACATCAATATCGTGCCAGTATTCATCAGTGAACTGCGCACAAGTGCGCTCAACGGCATCTTTGATGGCCAGCTGATCTTCGGTTGGTTCGCCGATAAAGTTCATGAAACATCTCTCCCCTGAGTCACGATTCTGGGCCTGTGTCGGTCTGGCAGCGTTTATACACCAACTCACACCGTTCTTCTGGGCCATGCCAGACGAATACCTAGAGTGTGCTACATTTAAGTCCAGCGAAAAAAGTCAGCCATGCGTAAGACGCTTTTCGTCTCGCTGGTCGCCAACAGATCGACACAGGTCCGCAAATCTGAGAACCAGATGCACTTGATCTTCCGGATCATTTGATTGTCCGGGGAAGTTTCGGCAGCTCAAACCAGAGCATGAGGGCGCTCATTATCGCCATTGATCAGAATAATCAGAACAGCGCCTCAGGCTGATTGCTGAGCTCGACGCCAGAGATTCAGGAATTCAGCGGCTGATTGGCGATCCTGAAAAATAACGGCCTTGCGATGATTCGCTCCGCGCAAAATCGTTTTCGTCATAATGACCGGCGCTTCGCTTCCGCCTGCATTACCTGAGTTTTCGTCGCGCAGTCTTGCGAACTGATCGATGGTAGCAAGAAATTTGCTCTCGGCCTGATCATCGTTGACTGCGACGTGAACCACAACGTCCGACATGAAATCTACATCCCCCAGGTCTGCGCCCAGTTTGGTATCAGCATAGAGTGACGCTTCTGCGAACGCCATACCCAAAAATGGGGGGGTATTTGTCGTCAGCACCCAAACTGCTGTGGATGAGCTGAAACAAACTAGGTACAACCACCCAGTTTTTACGCCTTAAGAAACCTTGGCGTGCTTTGCGGAGCGAATTCGCGTCCGTGCAATCTCATCGGCAATCCGATTGGTCGCCGCACCTTCTGATTCGGCGCGCTCAAAAACGTGCTGAAGGGTTTCAACAAGCCGATCGAGTTTGGAAGCCACCCATTCCGTTCTGTAAGTGCCAGAAATCTCCGCCGCAACATTGATGATGCCGCCACCATTGATCACATAGTCGGGCGCGTAGAGAATGCCTCTCTTGAGAAGCGCGTCACCTATGTCAGGCGTCGACAATTGATTGTTTGCACCGCCGGCTACGATTTCACAATTCAATTTGGGAAGTGTTTCGGGGTTCAATATACCACCGAGAGCGTTTGGCGAGACCACGTCGACTTTCTGGAACAGAATATCGTCAACCGATCCTATGCGCGCGCCCGTCTCCTCTGCGAGCCTGGCCACATGCTCAGATGCAATATCAGCGATCTGAACCTGCGCACCTGCTTTGCACAGCTTGCGCACCACATCAGAACCGACATGCCCAACGCCCTGCACTGCTACACTTCGCCCCTCGAGATCGTCCGAGCCAAAGCGTGTTTTCACAGCGGCACGAATGCCCCGATAAACGCCTTCCGCGGTGATCGGAGACGGATCGCCGCTCGCGGCTTCGCCTTCTGACAGACCGGCCACATAGCGGGTTTCTTCCCGCGCATAGGCAAGATCGGTAGGCGTCAGACCGACATCTTCCGCAGTCCAGTAACGCCCGTCCAGAGACTCGATTGCGCGTCCGAAGGCACGAAACATGTCCGGGGTCTTATCCGTCTTTGCATCGCCCCAGATCACGGCCTTCCCGCCGCCCAGCGGCAGATCTGCCATCGCATTTTTATAGGACATGCCATGCGAAAGACGCAGAACGTCGCGCGTCATGGCCGTGCTGTCAGCATAATTCCACATTCGACAGCCGCCAGCCGCCGGCCCAAGCGCGCTCGAATGAATGGCGATAATTGCTTTCAGCCCGGTATCTTCGTCATGAAAAAAGTGGACACTTTCATGGGCGTCATAGGCATCGAAATCGAACATGTGTCAGCTCGGGCATACAATGGTTAAACTTCGTGGCGCTGTTGCAGTTATCTTGCGCACACTCAAGCTTTTTGGGCGGTATATCCCAAAAAATGTCAGTTTGCAGGCTTACGAAACTTCCACAGCTTCACGTGGACGAGCTCACCGGCCAGAGCGCGCTGTCGCCATTTCCAGCTTTCCGCTTCCCAACCCAGTTCCTGCATGAACACGGCCTTGTTCACATGCTTGAGCTGCTCAGGCAACCGCGTTTCCATCTCATCGGAAAACCGTGCAATTGATGAACGATACGCCTGCACGACATCTCCGGTGACATCGTCTTCATCACGGGCAAGTTCGAACCCTGCTGATTCGCAAATCTCGACAATTTCGTCTCCGCGGCAGAGCTGCGGTTCCGCCCAGGACGACGCAAAAGCCGGTGATAAATTGCCTTTGGCATTGCCACGCACCGTATCGAGCACGAGCCATTGACTACCCGGCTTCAGGCTTCTCCAGACCCGAACCGCAAGGCCTGACTTGTGATCCGCAAAAGCAAACGCATCCTGACTGAACACCATTTGCAGCGATTCAGGGGTAAATGTCGGACGATCGAGGTCGCCAGAAATCACATCAAAATCCGGATGGGACTCTCCAAATCGCGTTTCGCAAGGAGGGCGCCATTCACTGATCACAGGGCAACAACCGAGACGGCTAATAAGCTGAGTTAGCCAGGCGGGGTCTGTGTTGATCACACCAAACCGGTCGAGCGCACCCTTTTCGAGTTCCGGCAGATTCTCAGTCACACGCGCATATAGCTGGCCGCCTGCTGGCGAAAACCTGCCCTCGCCCCATAAGGTCTCCAGAGCCGAAATGCGACTTTCCGCCGACGACAACACCGGCCCCGACGTCTCAGACGGACTGGAAACAGGTGCAGATACAGGTTTTGCTTTAGGCTTACTCTCAGCCACAGGCTCTTGCCCGGGCACATAATCCTGCCCGTTCCACCATGCAGCAAAACGTCCAGCGAAATTTCCGCCGGTTATTTTATTAAGGGCAGCCACCATGGAAAACGGGCTCGTTGCAACTTACACAATTCGATTCAGCATAAGAGTGAAATCTTAACACCAGACTTCCAACCCTCACGGTTTCCGTCCCCAGGGAAGCGGTTCGGCTCCGGATGGAAACTCGGTCGCCGGGTCATCCAGAAAAGCCAGCACATCTTTCCAGACATTTTCAGCCTGCAAATCCCGCATCAGCATGTGATAGCCGCGCTGATAATAAGCCGTGCGCACATGGTCTGGCAGATGTTTGGCGGTGCGCTTCATGCCACTTTCAGGGATCACAATATCCTTGGCGCCATAAAGCAACAAAGTGCGTTCCGGCAGTCGCGGTGCCGCTTTGTGCGCACTCTCCATCACGCTGACGACTCCGTAGACCTGATCGATTCGATTATCTCTCTGCATGAGCGGATCAGACCAGGTTCTCTGCAGCATTTCGATATTGTCGGAAGGCTCAATTTTGACGATTCCCTTCGGCGGAACGACGATCCAGCCGGGTCGCACCTGTGTTGAGATGCGTAAGGCAAGCGCCTGATACCAGGGTATGGCGCCCCACCCTCTCAACCCGGGGCCTGATAGAATTAACCGATCAACCTCCGGCGGATTTTCTCCGCCAAACAGGGACATTGCGACGGCGCCACCCATGGAAATGCCGACGACGCTGATCTGAGCGTCCGGATGCCGGTCTTTAGCAACCTGAACTGCCGTTCGCAGATCTTCCCGCATCGCATCTTCGTTTGGCCAGAAGCCACGCCCGGGTGATCGTCCGAACCCGCGCTGATCATATGCGTAAGTCCGCACACCGCGCTCCGCCCAGTAAGGCGCAGCCATATGAAAGGCGTTCGCATAGTCATTCATGCCATGCACACCAACAATCACGTGCTCCGGCTGCTCCTCGCCCCATACTGTGAGCCCAAGCTCGGAACCATCAAACGAGATGAATCGCTCTCGCTCTACATCAAATTGCGGCATGGAAGTCTGTTCCTCAGGATAAGGTGAAAATTGCGGTGTTGCGCAACTCACTACAAGGCCAAGAATGGCACTCAGCACGATCAGAGCGCTGAGTGCACGGCGTTTTTGAGTTCCGGAAGAAGGTCGTCTTCGAACCAGGGATGTCTGTTCAACCATGCGTTATTTCGCCAACTTGGATGTGGAAGGACAAAGCTATCAGGCGCAAACTGCCGCCAGTTTTCAACCGTCTGCGTAACCGAACCTGCATAATGCTTCCTCAAATGCCATTTCTGCGCATACGCGCCGATCAACAATGAAACACGGATATTTGGCAAAATTGTGAGCGCTTGCTCACGCCATTCTGCTGCACATTCTTTTCGGGGCGGTTTGTCTGATCCGTTTGCTGTATAGCCGGGGAAACAAAACCCCATGGGCAGAATCGCCACCCGCGTTTCGTCATAAAATATCTCAGGCCCAATCCCCATCCATTTCCGCAATCGATCGCCAGATGGATCAGTGAAGGGGCGGCCAGTCTGATTAACCAGATTACCCGGCGCCTGCCCGCAAATCAGCACGCTGGCATCGGGATGAAGCTGAAACACGGGATTAGGCGGGTGCGGGAGCGGATGCATCCCTTCCGAGCAGATCTGGCACGCTCTCATGCGTTCGATCAGGTCTTTTTCTTTGGGGGTCATGCTCTCATCTTCTGGACTTCAGCCGGAAAGACAACAAAATAGGTTAATCCAACACGCAGATAAAAGTGATTGCCTCATGTCCGGTGCTCCGAAACTCGTTCTCACCTCAAAGGAAAAAAGTCTCGGTGCATTCACCGTCCGCAGGGTTCTTCCAAGTTCAAAGCAGAAAACCGTCGGTCCCTTCATCTTCTTCGACCATATGGGACCCGCCGATTTCCCGGCTGGTTCAGGCATTGATGTACGCCCTCACCCGCATGTCTGTTTGGCCACAGTCACCTATCTCTTTGAAGGTGCCATGCTCCACCGCGACACGCTGGGCACGGAAATCGAAATCCACCCCGGCGCCGTGAACTGGATGACAGCCGGAAAAGGCATCGCGCATTCAGAACGCACGCCCGAGCCACATCTGTCCAAAGGATACCATCTGCACGGCATTCAGACCTGGGTCGCCCTGCCCAAATCCCACGAAGAATGTGAGCCGCGATTTGATCATCATCCAGCTGAAACTCTGCCCGTACTCGTGACAGACGGGCTTACGATCCGTATGATTGCAGGCTCAGCTTATGGCCTCACCTCTCCGGTCGATTTCCCTCATCCCATCCTCTATGCCGCGGTCGAAACTCGCTCAGGCGGGACGCTCAACCTTCCCGAAAACGTTGTTGAACGCTGCGCCTATGTAGTCAGCGGCCAGATGGAAACGCTCGGCACTGTCTATGAGGAAGGTCAGATGGTGATCTTCGAACCCGGCGGTGCGCCAAAAATCACTTTGGCTGAAAACACGCGTGTCATGCTGGCAGGCGGCGCCCCGATCGATGGTCGCCGATGGATCGAGTGGAATTTCGTCGCCTCATCTCCAGAGCGTATCGACCAGGCCAAGCAGGACTGGCGCGCCTCCATCGCAGGCAATTGGGTCGACACGCCCTTTGCCATGCCACCTAATGAGAATGAGTATATCCCCCTGCCTGGAGATCCTGAAGCAGAAGCACCTCCTGGGAGCTGACAATTACTTGCGAGTTCCCTCGCAAGTTTTTACAAAGCGCACATGACTAAACAAAGATTCGACGACCAGCACACTCCATCTTACGGCTCCTATGTCGAAGGTGATCTCATCGCGCACGAAAAATCGGAATGGCAGGACATCAAAATCGTCCAGACCGAAACGCATGGGCGCGTCATGCTGATAGATGATGTCCTGATGCTCTCTGAAGACACCCACCATGTCTATCACGAGCATATGGTGCATTTGCCACTCGCCTGCATCGAAGCGCCTAAATCGGTCCTCGTCATTGGCGGCGGCGATGGTGGCACGGTGAACGAACTCGTCAAATACGATGGCATTGAACGCATCGTCCTTGCCGAACTCGACGGTGTGGTCGTGAAAATGTCTGAGGATTACCTTCCGGAACTCACCACAGGCCTGAAAGACCCGCGCGTCGAAATCCGGATTGGCGATGGCGCGGCTTATCTGGCAGAACAGGAACAAGCCTTCGACGCCATCATCATCGATTCCACCGATGTCTGCGACGAAGCGGTGAGCGAAGTCGACAATGCAAACCCGCTCATTTCAGATGAGTTCTACCGCAATATCAAAAAGGCGATCCGGCCCGGCGGCGTGACCTGTCAGATGATTGGCAGCCCGACCTTCTACACAGGCGGTGTCCGCATGATGTATCACAAGCTTGGTGGCAAATTCGCCCATTTCAAACCCTTCCTCATGCCCACACCTTTCTACATTTCGGGTGACTGGGGCGGCGGTATTTTCAGCGATGACAATCCGCTTATTCCGAAATTTGAGCATGTCAGTGCTGAAAAGCTCGTCTATTTCAATTCAGACATTGCGACTGGTGCACTGGCCTTGCCAAATTCCGTTCGGAAATTGATGAAATAGCCCAGAATTCTTGCCCTGACGGGTGGGCCATGCCAGATCATTGCCAAAATCGGAAACAGGATTCTTTATATGAAACGCCTTTTCGCCAGTTCAGCACTCGCGCTTCTGCTCGCGGCCTGTGCCCCTCCAGAAGACGAGACCACACCAGCTGAAGGTGCAACACCTGCACCGACCGAAACACCCTCCTCAGACGCCGAAACAGACTCTGCGCTTCTGATGCCACTTCCGGACGGAACGACCTCAGAGATCACTGAAGCAGACCTGCGTGCACGTCTCTCCACTCTGGCTGACGACACGTTTGAAGGGCGCGGACCGGGCAGCGAAGCCGGTGAAGCTGCGGCTGACTGGATCGCTGCGGAAATGGAGCGGATCGGCCTGACCCCAGCCGTCGACGGCTCCTGGTACCAGACTGTTGGCATGGTGAACCAGTTTGTCGACGAGGGACTTTCGGGCCTGACTATTTCTTCTGCCCCGGACGCCGATCCCCTGATCATGCGTCAGGAAGCCGTTTACTGGACAAAACGTCAGGAAGAACTCGATCTGTCTTTTGAAGACTCTGAGGTTATTTTCATCGGCTATGGCGCAGTTGCCCCGGAATATGACTGGAACGATTACGAAGGCTTCGACCCAAAAGGCAAAACCGTCGTCATGCTCGTGAATGACCCGGGTTATGCCACTCAGGACCCCGACCTCTTCAACGGCAATGCCATGACCTATTACGGTCGCTGGACGTATAAATTCGAAGAAGCCGCCCGCCAGGGTGTGGACGCGGCCATCGTCATTCACGAGACAGAACCTGCATCTTATGGCTGGGATGTCGTCCGCAATTCCTGGACGGGCGCCCAGGCTGATCTCGTCCGCAAAAATGGCGGCGCCGATCGCGCCATCATGGAAGGATGGGTCACGAAGGATACTGCCGTCAGACTGTTTGAAGAAGCCGGTCTTGATTTCGAGACGCTGAAAAAGGCTGCCGAAAAGCCAGGCTTTGAGCCAGTCCCGATGGGCGACCTCAAGGCCTCAGGCCGCATTGTTCAAACTGTCGAAAAAGCAGAATCCCGCAATGTGATTGGCATGATTGAAGGCACTGAAACGCCTGACGAATACATGCTTTACACCGCGCATTGGGATCACCTTGGCAATGCCGCGACGCCTGACGACCCGAACTTCACCTTTGCATCAGAAGACCTGATCTATAACGGCGCCGTCGACAATGCGACAGGCTCCTCTGCCCTGCTCGAAATCGCGGAGAAGATGAAGGCAGAAGCTCCTGCCCGGTCAGTTCTGTTTGCCGCCGTTACCCTCGAGGAATCCGGCCTTCTGGGCTCAGCTTACATGGCTGAGAACCCGATCGTCCCGCACAATCAGATCGTTGCCGGGATCAATATGGATGGCGCACTCCCAATCGGACGCACGAAAGACATGGTCGTGGTTGGCTATGGCGCGTCTGAACTCGAGACCATTCTGGAAGAGGTGCTTGAAGGTCAGGACCGCGTTGTGAAGCCAGACCCAATGCCTCAGAACGGCTCTTTCTACCGCTCAGACCATATCAGCTACGCCAAGAAAGGTGTGCCAATGCTGTATGCTGACGGTGGTGACGACATGATTGAGGGTGGCCGGGCCGCAGGCCAGGCGGCTGGACGGGATTACACCGCCAATCGCTATCACAAGCCACAGGATGAGTACTCACCAGACTGGAACATGGCTGGCATGGTCGAAGACGTCACCGCATTGTTCGAAGTCGGCTTTCAGATCGCGCAGTCAGATGATTGGCCAACCTGGTTCGAAGGCAATGAATTCAAAGCCATCCGTGAAGCCGATCTGGCCACACGAACCGACAGCGAATAAGCTGACTTCAATCTTGAATTCTCAGGGCCCGCTCATCAGAGTGGGCCCGTTTCGTTTTAAAGGCCCGCAACAATGTTGAGCTATCAACACATCTATCACGCCGGAAATCGCGCCGATGTTCTCAAACACGCCGTTCTGACAGAAATTCTGTCCGAACTGTCCACGCAGAAACGACCTGTTTGCTATGTGGAAACCCATGCCGCACGCGGGCTTTACGACCTCTCCTCTCCGGAAGCCCAGAAAGGCGCCGAGTACCCCGAAGGCATTGGTCAGCTCCTTACCCAAGCCAATATCCCCAAACCCATGCGGTCTTATGCCGATCTCGTGCGCAGCTTCAACGAAGGCGATGGTTTTCAGATTTATCCGGGCTCTCCCGCGATTGCCTCCAAACTCCTGAGACCCAATGATCGCCTGAGCTTCTTCGAACTTCATCCAAAAGAACACGAGGCTCTCACGAAGAATTTCGGTGGCGATCCGCGCGTTCAGATCAAAAAGGCTGACGGGTATCGCGGCGCACTGTCGCTCGCCCCCCGCTCCCGTGAGCGCATGGTCGTTCTGATTGATCCCAGCTACGAAACTCTGGGCGATCTCGAAGCTCTGATCGAATGGGTGCCAAAAGCGCTCAGACGCTGGCCTGATGCCATCATCCTTATCTGGCTTCCCCTGTTCAAAGATGGCCGTGAGGACGAATTCGGCGCCTATCTGGCAGACCTGGAGGCCGGCGGTATCGCAGGCGCGCGCTGGCCGGACGATCCGGACTCAAAATCTGCGCTCGCCGGAACCGCGATGATTTCCTATCGGATTTCCGAGGCGCTGGTTGAGAAATCTGCGCGGATCGCAGAAGTGTGCGAAAACCTGTGGGCTCAGGCCAGCTGAAAGCCGGCTCTCGCCTCCGCTATCCGTTGAAATAAAAAAAGCTGGAAAACCCGCAGTTTGGTGATGGACAGGCCGCTCTGAGATCACTATACAGCGCTTTCGCTTTTCAAGCAGACCCCAGATGCCCGGGTAGCTCAGGGGTAGAGCAGCGGATTGAAAATCCGCGTGTCGGTGGTTCAAATCCGCCCCCGGGCACCATCCGCCTTCGCAAAATTTGATGAAATCAAATTTTTGCTTCGGCGCGATATGCCGAAGCGCGAAACGGATGCCACGCCGAAGTGAAGCATAGGCGGGCGCTGAATTTCTTCTCTTAAAATTACCTCGCGTCGCGAGAGCCACCTCCGGCCGGGCGGGCCTTAGCCCGATGGCAGGTCTGCCGCAGCATGGCACTACGCGCTGCGCTCAGCTTTCGCTGGTATCGATGATTTCAAAATCATGCGTCAGCTCGGCGGACTTCTGCATCATCGCAGAGGCCGAACAATACTTTTCAATCGACAGCTCCACAGCACGCGACACACGCTTTTCGTCGAGCTGTCGTCCCTTCACGATGAAATGCATATGGATCCGTGTAAAAATCTTGGGGTCCGTTTCTGCCCGGTCCGCGTGAAGCTCGACCTCAACATTTTCGACAGCCTGCCGCCCCTTCTCCAGAATAGCGACGACATCATAAACAGAGCACCCACCCGTCCCCATCAGGATCAGCTCCATAGGACTTGGGCCGGGCTTCAGGCCGTCCGAACCCACGGCACCAAATGCGATCTTATGTCCGGTGTCGCAAGCGCCGACAAAACTGCGCTCTTCGATCCATTTAACACGAACGTCCATAATTATTCTCCAGCATCACAAGCCCTCTGGATAGGCAATGCTGAAGAAGCTTGCAATCCGCCAAGCCTGTTATCCTCAGTCCGACCGACTGGCGGCATTAATGTTCCCACATAGTGCTTTTTCACTACCCTGCAGCGTTAACACTTTTCAGCAGACAGGGTGGGAACTGCGCTAGTCAACGTGCGTTTCAGTTGCATGTCGAACAGAATGGATGTGCATACTTTGAGCCCTGAAGCAGAAATGACTTCAAAACCGTCCCCAGCTGACGAACGCGCCATTAAAGGGCGCGCCATCGTCACCTATGGCCGCAGCCTGATTTCCCTGGTGATTGCGCGGTCTCTTCACGAACGGGGCATCGAGGTCATCGGTGCCGATGATGTCGGCATGACGGTGCTGTCCTTTTCCAAACATGTCAAAGACACCTTCATCCATGCCAGCCTCGAGAAAGACGAAGACGAAGCTCTGAACGATTTCGAAGAGGCCGTCAGGAAATATGCGCCGGAGGATGACCGACCTTATGTTCTCATCCCGGCGTTTCGGGATGCAAAGCTATTCGCAAAACATCGCAACCGGTTCGAGCCGCTGATCCAGATCGCGGCGCCCGAGATCGAGTCCATTTCTAAAATCGACCCGAAAGATGCACTCGCAGAATTTGCTCAGAAACACGATCTGGACATTCCGGAAACCCACATCATCCAGCCCGAAGACTTCAACGCGGACGATTACGCCTCTGTCGACTTTCCGCGCATTGCAAAGCCCGTCGATGGTGTTGGCGGCCGCGGCGTCGAGAAAATTGCCTCGCTGGAGAAGCTGAAAGACTATGTCGACGCTGCTGATCCGTCTTCGCCAATCCTGCTACAAGAACTTGTTGAAGGGGAAGACTATTGCGTCTCCGTCGTTGCCAATAAAGGCGAACTGCTGGGCGCAGTGACCTATCACAATCTGCGCCAGTTTCCGAATGATGCCGGCGCGGGCGCTATTCGGGAGACGGTCGATGAAACGCCGTTTCTGGAAAGCACTCGAAAACTCCTGGAACTCTCCAACTGGCATGGCGTAGCTGAGATCGATTTCCGCTGGAATGGCGATCCGGATACCCCGCCAAAAATTATCGAAATCAATCCGCGCTATTGGGCAGGCCTGTTCCATTCGACCGCCTCGGGTATTGATTTCCCGTGGCTCGCTTTTGCATTGGCCGCAGATATCGAAATCGATCGTTCAGAGGACATGTCGGCCGAGATTGGCTTCAAATCCAAAACGCCGGGTGCCTGGCTGCTGTCAATCGCAGAGGAAACTGCAAGCTCTGACGAACATCTGAAGCAGTCCGGACGGGCATGGGTGCGCATGAAATATCATGCCTCCCGTGGCCATATCCTCAAGGCAACGTCTCATTTTCTCAAAAGTGCAGGTCATAGTGCAGCCACGCCAGGCATGTTGTCGACACTGCAGAAAGAAGTGGCACGCCATGACGACCTTCCGTCAGAGTTTTCAGCGGATGACGATCCGGCTGTCGGCCTCGGCATTCTGTTCGCGCTCAGTTCACTGGCGCGTCACGGCGAATTGCCACCCGAACTTAAATTCGAAGCCCCCGGTAAAGACGAAGAGGAACCAGCTCAACCGGAGCGCAAACCGCGCAAAACGGATCGTCCTGTGATTGGTATCACAAAGCCGGAAAAGGGTGATTTTCTCGCATATCTAGCCATGAAACTCGCGGTCTGGCTTGCGGGTGGTTCACCCGTCAAAATCACTTCTTCCGCGCCGCGCGATCCCCGCTCTATCGATGGGCTTCTCTTTGGAGGCGGATCGGATGTGTATCCCGAGCACTATCAAGGCCAGATCAAACCCGGATATCAGTATGATCACGCACGCGATGCTTTGGAAGAATCCTGGGCGAAAACCGCCCTGCGTCAGAACATTCCTGTTCTTGGCGTCTGCCGCGGCATGCAAATGCTGAACGTTCTCCAAGGAGGGACTCTGTCGAGCGATCTTAGCAAGTATGACGACATCAAGTATCCGATGACGTTCCTTAAGCGGCTGTTTTTCAGGAAATCGATTGCGATCAAGCCTGACAGCTGGCTGGCCCGCATCACCGGCAAGAATCTTCTGTCTGTGAACTCCATTCACACACAGGCCATTCAGACGCTGGGTAATGGCTTTACTGCGTCCGCGCACGAGATTAACGGCCTGATACAATCGATCGAACACAAGGATGCAGACTTTATGGTGGGCGTTCAATTCCACCCTGAATTTTTGATCCATAAGCGGTTCGCACGAGAGATTTTCAAACAATTCATCGGGCACGCCAGGAATCGCATGGCACCGCGCGATGAGAAGTCTGAAACGCGTGTGGTAGGCGGTGCCCTCGCCGATTAGTGCCGGATCATCCAGACCAATGTCCAGACGAGCGAGGAATAGAGGAAGAACAGAATTCCACAGCGGACCACAAAGCCAAAAACCATTGGCTTGATATCTTTCCAGCTCGTTTCGGCCGCGATATCTGCGACCGCTCGGGCAAGCTTCTCGGTCAGGTCATCCCGCTTTCGCCCAGCCAGCAATAGCAGAATATTCTCAGATTGTTTGACTTCCAGCTGCCGCGCTTCTTCCAGGACTTGCTCGAAAACCTGAGCTGAAACAGTCTCTGCTAATATAAGTTTGGGACGCCAGCCGAACTTCCGCAGCTCACCAAACAGAAATTTGGCAGAAGGAAAGATGCGCCAGGCATCATAGCTGGTGAAGACCACAAACATCAGTGCCAGCGCCGCCGCCGACCAATGGTCGGCCACCCACCCCATCAGGAACAAGGAGGCGATGGTCAGTATGATTGAGGCTTTGCCCAGAGTTGTCCAAAAAAAACGAATAAAACCATCTGAGAAAAATAGATGGGCTTGTTCGCGAATACGCTGTCGCGCCTGTTGGGCTGCGTCTGCAATTGCTTTGTCCGTCCGTCGATCGACCTCTCGACCCAGCACCTGACGCACAGCAGCAGCTGACGCCGATACGCCAGCTGCGATAGAGATCAGATTCTTCAGATTCCAGATGGACATGATCAACTAGGTCGGTCACCTGCCCCCAGAATGCAAGCCTCAAAGGAGGCTAAACATAACCCGTTCCGCATTCTTGACGGCCCGGTCTGGATCGCTCGTTGCCGCATAGCCAACAAGCGCTGCGATACCCAAAGCGGTTACAGGCCGCTTCTCGACAATTGCAGAGATCGTATCGAAAGGCAGATCTGCGAGCATATCCGCTGTCGCGTCCTCAAACTGATCCAGTTCTTCATCAGCCGATTTGAAAATATCGAGGAAGAACAGCACACAAAGCGCAGCGACAAGGAACAACAATCCGCCCGTCGATAGCCCTGCCACCCAAAGCGGCATCCAATTGGCCAGCAACATCGTGACAGCCGCCGACAACGCAAGTACGCCAGCGAAGCCAAAAACAGCTCCGCTGACGCCTGCAAGCAATCTTAGTTTTGCTTTATCCATGTGCGTTTACCGGCGGGTCGCGATCGCGATCAGCGCGCCCACGCCAGCTGCTATACCAACTGCTGCGAGCGGCTTGCTGCGGATTTGTGACTGGATCGAGTCGCGTGTTGATTCGAGCGTATCAACCGCATCATCAGCCAGAGCTTTGCCCTTGTCGGCGCTTTTCTCAGCCTGCTTCCCAGCAAGACGTGAGACGCTTGCCATGAGAGAATTTACGTTGCCCTTCAGAGACTCAAAGTCTGACTTCAGCGCCTCAACGTCTGAATCAATCTCTTTGACCTCTTTTTTTTCATCTGAAGTCGGTAGTGGAATAGTGTTGGTCGACATTATTGCTCTCCTTTCTGCGTGATGAACCAACGCAGCAATCGAGCAAGTGTTCCGCAAAACCAGAAGCCCGACACCGATGGGTATAATTTGGGCAATTTGGTGAAAGCGCCATTCTTCCCGGGAACGATCAGAACCAATCTTCGTTATCGGTAGCATGATTGCACTACGTAACAGACTTTCGCAGTTCAGCCCCATCCCGGATCCAATCTGGGCTGAGATGGGTCGTCTGGACAGGCAGAAAATGACGTTCTTCCCAGGGGAAGACGTTATTAAGGAGGGCGAGCCTGCTGATCGGATTTTTGTTATCCGTCGTGGGTGGGCTATTCGTTATAAGATGCTCGATGACGGTCGCCGTCAGATCGTAAACTTCATGCTTCCGGGCGATGTTTTCGATCTACAGGCTCTCGCTACACTAAGAGCGGACCATACCGTGACGGCTGTTACGGCTTGCGACATTACGTTCGTCCAGCAAGAGAGCTTCA
This sequence comes from Ponticaulis sp., assembly GCA_002692725.1. Taxonomy (GTDB): domain Bacteria; phylum Pseudomonadota; class Alphaproteobacteria; order Caulobacterales; family Hyphomonadaceae; genus Ponticaulis. Next base: position 392,605 of record NZLU01000046.1, read on the forward strand.
TGTCTGCGCTGTCGCGTTCAGCTCCATTGGCAGGCGCTTTCTGGTGGGCAGCGGTTCAGGAGGAAGCGATCCTGCGGGAGCAGATCGTGCGCGTGGGTCGCTTGTCCGCAAAAGAAAGAATTGGTCACCTGCTGCTGGAGCTTCAACGCCGTCAGAATGCAGGCCTCGGACGCGAGCAGAACGAAGTCGGCCTGCCGATCACGCGAACTGACATCGCAGATGCGCTCGGCCTTACGTCGGTGCACGTCTCGCGGACAATGTCGGCGATGCGACGCGACAACCTCATTGAAGAGGAAAATCATGCCGTCCGGATCATCGATCGGCGCATGCTGGCACAGATTTGCCATTTTGATGATGATTATTTGCACGTCCGACGCCCGGAAAAGCCTCTTTTTCAGGTGCCGGAAAGAAGCTGACGCAGCGGATTAACCTGCATCAACGAACCCGCCGGCGTTCTGTGACAGCCTGATCGCCGGGAAGGCATACGATGGAACTACCAGATCACGATCAACCCACACAACGCATATACGGACGGCTCCGTCGCTCCGGCTGGCTGATCATGGGTAGCCAGCAGGAAACGGATGACATTCTGGAAGATTCCGTCCGCACCCGCTTCAAAGAACTCATGCACGCGCATACGGAACGCTCAATTGACGTCGAGGTGTTTACACTAGCCATTGGTGCCTTTGAACGGTCGCTGAATAACCGGCCAAAAGTCGCTTTTCTGGAGCAACCATCTACAAAGCGCCCGGAGCTATCCCGCGACATCAGAAAGCTGTCGCGAGTTGAACGCATATCCCTGGCTCTGCTCGAAGTGGAAAATTTCAGCCTTGAAGAAGCTAGTCAAATCGCCGACCGGCATAGATCAGTCCTCGAGGCGGCGCTGTCACGCGCGGTGGAAATGCTTCGAGACCATGCGCTTCCAGAAATTATTGAGACCGAATGGACATCTTTGGGACGCGCTTAAACACAGTCAGGAATTTTTGAAAAGTCTCGGAACCACCTCCACGGTCGTCCGTTGGATTTGGCAGGAGATTTATGATGATGAACCCGACTGACGATCAAAAAACCTTCACAAATTCAAAGCCAAACAAAAAGGGCGTTCTCGCAGCGCTCTCGTTGATGACTGGCGCATCTGCCGTGTCTTTTGCGGTAATGGCCTTCGCCTTCGTTGAACAAGTCACGATCTGAACAATAAAGACCAAAACAAAAAAGCCGGGTTTCAAAACCCGGCTTTTCTGTATCTGAATTTCAGAAGGATCAGCCGACGATCTCAGCTTCAGAAAAGAACTGAGCAATTTCAATTGCCGCGTTTTCCTGGCTGTCAGACCCGTGTACAGAGTTCTCGCCGATCGAAAGCGCAACTTCCTTACGGATCGTACCAGCATCCGCTTCTTCTGGGTTCGTCGCACCCATGACTTCGCGATATTTCGCAACGGCATTGTCTGCTTCCAGCACCTGAACGACAACCGGAGCAGACGTCATGAATTCGACCAGCTCGCCATAGAATGGGCGTTCAGCATGCACTTCATAGAAGCGTTTCGCCTGAGCTTCCGTCATTTGAATTCGACGCTGAGCCACAATGCGAAGACCAGCACCCTCGATCATCGCATTGACTTTGCCAGTCAGATTACGCTTTGTCGCATCCGGTTTGATAATTGAGAATGTACGTTCCATAGCTGTCCCAGAACCTTTTGTTTGAAAGGGAAATCGAAATTCCCGCCGCTATAGAGGGCAAGTGACGCTCTGCCAACAGGGTTTATGGGAAAATCGGCGTTCAGCCTTCGATCAGCTTTTCATTTCGGTCCAGCCAGAGCCTGAAGATTGCTGAAAATAGCGAACACTTTGCTCGTTCTTTTTCGCCTGGCTGTATTGCTGCCTGGCGGTTGCGCGCGCGGCCTGATCCTGATCTTCGAACACGACCATAACCCGCTCAAACGGCAGGTCAGATGTCTCAGTCGTTTTTCCGTTCAGCAAGACAAGCACGCGGGATTTATTGGGATTAGCGAGTTCCGAACTCAGCAATATGGGCTGGCGCTCTGCCAGCTCTCCGTCCCGACCATGCGGAAGAAAACTATCATCCCGCCACTTCCATAAATCGGCATCGATACTGGCAAGCTCTGCGCTGTTGTCAGACACGACCAGCACGCGCCAGCCCCGTTCAAGACATTTCTCGAACAAGGGCGCGAGAGCAGCGGCGAGCGGTGGCTGCTGCAGATGATAGAACCACCACTCGCAAGCCATGTTTTATCCGACCTCGTAATGGTCTTTTACGAGACGATCGAGCAGGCGCGGGCCAAAGCCACTCGCCCATGACGGGTCGATTGCAGATTTGTCACCTGTCTTCCAGGCAACTCCGGCAATATCGATATGCGCCCAAGGCGTACCATCTTTGATGAACCGCTTCAGGAATTGCGCAGCCGTGATCGACCCGGCCGCCGGACCACCAATATTCTTCATATCTGCGAACTGAGACTTGAGCAGTTTGTCATACGCCGGTGACAGTGGAAGTCTCCAGCAGGTTTCGCCCTCTGCCACACCTGACGAAATGAGCTGATCAGCCAGCGCATCGTCGTTTGAGAACACGCCAGCATTCTCATGACCGAGGGACACAATGATCGCGCCGGTCAGTGTTGCCAGATCGATGATGGCCTTGGGCTTGTAGGTTTCCTGCGCATACCAAAGCACATCACACAGAACGAGGCGGCCTTCGGCATCGGTGTTCTGGTTCTCAACCGTCTGGCCTGACATGGTGTAGACAATATCGCCCGGGCGGCTTGCATTACCGTCTGGCATATTCTCAACGAGACCAACCAGTCCGACCACATTGGCCTTGGCCTTACGCATTGCGAGGGTTTTCATCGCGCCCACAACAGCCGCCGATCCGCCCATATCGCCCTTCATGTCCTGCATGTTCGGGCCGGGCTTGAGGGAAATACCGCCCGTATCAAAACAAACGCCCTTACCGACAAGTGCCAGCGGCGCTTCATCGCCTCCACCATTCCATTCCATGATGGCCATCTGGGACTCACGAACAGAGCCCTGCCCCACGCCGAGCAGGGAATTCATGCCCAGCTTGGTCATTTCGTCTTCGCCGAGAACGGTCACTTTGATGCCAAGCGCTTCCATCTCTTTGATTCGATCCGCATAGCTTTCGGGATAAAGTACATTTGGTGGCTCATTCATGAGATCACGCGCCATCTCAGTGCCCGCTGCAGCGGCTTCCAGCTCTTTCCAGAGCGCGGTCACGCTATCCGACACTGATGTCACCAGAGACACAGTCTCCAGCGATGGTTTCTGATCATCCGTCAGCTTCGTCATGTATTTGTCGAAGCGATATGCAGCGAGCCGCGCGCCGAGCAGGATGCGGGCATCATCCGCACCACCAACGCCCATGATTGCGATAGATGTGTAACCAGACGTCAAAGTCTGCTTCACGGCCTGACCGCCGAATTCTTCCAATGCACGGGCTGTGTCGCCATCGAGCTTTCCAGCGCCGATCACAATAATCTTCGCCGGTTCATCACCATTGGTGATGTAGGAAAGCGACTGACCAGACTTGCCACGAAAACGCGAAGCCTCGGCAGCTTTGGTCAGTTTATCGCTCAATCCTGCCTCAACATCATTCAGGCTGGTAGGGATAGAATTGTCCTCTGTTGCCAGAACGATAAGCACCTGGGCGGAAGGACTGTCTTTTATTTCGAAGTTCATACTTTTGCTCCAATTGAATCCGAAGTAAGCCCTGATGCGTATTCGGGCAACCGGTTGAAGAAGATGTTTGGCGTCTCGGCGCTGGGAAGCTAAGCAATAGTGACATTATGAAGAAAATTCAGCGATACATCTTTTTCAATGTTCTGCGCGCAGTCGTCACAATTGTCGGGGGACTCGCCCTGATTGCGATTCTCGTTCAAGGCATTTCTCAAACCGATCTTATTGTCGAAAACCGGCAGAGCGCCCTCACCTATCTTCGCGTTGTCGCTTTAGGCGCGCCTCAGATCATCGCCGTTCTCGCGCCGATTGCTCTATTTGTCGCCAGTCTGAACGCACTGAATCGCCTTCAGCGCGACAGCGAGGTTGTCACCGCGCACTCTGCGGGCCTGACCCGCTGGCAGATCGCATCGCCTGTTTTCCGCCTGGCGATTCTTGCCGCGATTGCTCACCTCCTCGTCAACCTCTTCGTTCAGCCAATGGCGCAGAGAGAGCTCCGTCAGACACTTGCAGACGCTCAGGCAGATCTCGCTGCTTCCTTTATTCGCCCCGGTGCCTTCACTTATCCGGCCGAGGGGCTCACCATCTATGCCCGCGAATCAAGCGGAGGCCTCATGCGCGGCATGTTGATCTCCGATACGCGTGTCGCTGGTTCGCCGGTTGATTACATCGCACAGATTGGCAGCATTATCGAAATCGAAGGCGTTCCGGCCATTCAGATGACCAATGGGCAGATCCAACAGCTAGACGCGCAGGGTCAGCTCTCCATTCTTGATTTTGATGACTATGTGTTCGACATGACCGGCTTTCTGGCTGAGGATTCGGACCTCATCCTGAAGCCGTCAGACCGCTTCCTCTATGAGTTGTTTTTCCCGGATCTTGGTGATTGGAACCAAAATCAAAACCAGGATAAATACCGGGCAGAAGCGCATACCCGGTTGGCCCTTCCGCTATTGAACCTGGCCATGGCGGCCATTGCGATCATTGCCGTTGTTGGCGGAAATTTCAGTCGTCGAGGCTATCAGAAACGCATCATCATTGCGTCCGTCAGTGCGACGGTCCTCACAATTCTGACCCTCGCCATTCCACCGAACGCCGCGTCAACACCCGAGCTCAGCGCGCTCCAGTACGCGCTGCCGCTGGGCACAGCATTCATCATCATGTTCGTCTATCTCACGGGTGGTTTGCCGCGACTATTCCGGCGCAAACCATCGCGTTCAAAACTCGCACAGCCGGAGGCCGCCTGACCCATGCTTCTCAGACGACTTCAATGGTATGTGGCGAAACAATGCCTTTCATCTCTGCTCCTGACAGTTTGCATCATCATGGGTGCGATCTTGCTGGTCGACGTCGTGGAGCAGTTCCGGACGGTTGGTAATGCGGCTGGCATCACATTCTTCATGGCGGTCCAGCTATCTCTGATGAAAATGCCCATGCTGCTTGAGCACACAATGCCCTTCATTGTGCTGATCGGCGCCATGCTGGCATATTCCAGACTATCGCGGCTGACAGAGCTTCCGGCCATGCGAGCCGCGGGCCTCTCCGCCTGGCGCTTTTTGGCTCCATTAGCTCTGATTGCGCTCTGTCTGGGCTTTTTCTCGACCTTGGTGCTCAATCCTGTGGGCGCGGATCTCAACAGCAATTTCGAGACGACGCGCGAACGCATTGTCGGCTCGTCCAGCGCCCGCTCTCAGGCTCAGACCAATGGCGTCTGGTTACGCCAGGGCTCCGATACCGACCAATTCGTCATACACGCTACGGGAACAGAACAGAGCGGCGTCGTTCTGACGAACGTGAAGATCTTCGAATACGAGCGAATTTACACCCGCAGCCAGGGCACGGACGAGTTTGATTTCAAACGTCGCATCGAAGCTGAACGGGCGACTCTCAAAGACGGATTCTGGGAGTTGATCGACGTCGTCGAAAACATGCCGGGGCAACAGACGGTCCGCAAGGATGCGCTCTCCATCCCGACCGATCTCGACCCTGCAAAGCTTCTGGACAAGTTTGCCTCGCCTCAAACGATTGGTTTTTGGAGCCTTCCCGGTTTTATTCAGGATACTGAACGCGCCGGCCTCGATGCTTCGCGCTATCAAATGCATTACCAGGCCCTGATCGCCAAACCTATTCTGTTTGTCGCTATGGCGCTGATCGGGGCCCTGGTCTGCCTTCGATTGGCGCGTCTTGGTGGAACCGGAGCCTTGCTCGCCTGGGGCGCTTTTGCAGCGATCATGCTTTATTTTGTGAACGAGTTGACGCATGGCCTTGGGGCAGCAGGCGCGACACCAAGAACCGTGGCAGCTTTTGCGCCTCCGTTATTTGCACTGTTTACAGCCCTGACTGCCATCGCCTATCTGGAAGATGGGTGAGCCGGGGTTGACCTCTCTTGTACTGAAACACACCTTCCGCTCGAACGGGGAATCTGGAATTCATTGATGAAAGTCGTTGTCGTAGAGTCGCCCGCGAAGGCTAAGACAATCAACAAATATCTCGGCTCGGACTATAAAGTTCTCGCCAGCTATGGCCATATCCGCGACCTTCCATCCAAGGATGGATCGGTCAATCCGGATGAAGATTTCGCCATGGTCTGGGAGGCCGATTCCAAATCCTCCAAGCGCATCAAGGAAATCGCCGATGCGGTGAAGGGATCAAGCGACCTCATTCTCGCGACTGACCCCGACCGCGAAGGTGAAGCCATTTCCTGGCACCTTCTCGAAGCCCTCAAGAACCGTCGTGTTCTAAAAGATGTGAATGTCAGCCGCGTGGTCTTCAACGCGATCACCAAGTCTGCTGTCACCTCCGCAATGGGCAATCCGCGCGCGATCGATCAGGAATTGGTTGATGCCTATCTGGCACGTCGTGCGCTCGACTATCTCGTTGGGTTCTCACTGTCTCCAGTGCTCTGGCGCAAACTGCCCGGCTCCCGCTCTGCGGGTCGGGTCCAGTCGGTTGCCCTGCGGCTCATCTGCGAACGCGAGCATGAGATCGAAATCTTCAAACCGGAAGAATACTGGCAGATCGCCACAGATCTGAAAGCGTCTGACGGGTCTAAGTTCGAAGCCCGGCTTGTCGAGCTGAAAGGCGAGAAACTTAAAAAGTTCTCGCTGTCCAACGAGGCAGATGCCACTGCCGCGCTCGAAATCGTGCGTCGTGGCGGCTACACGGTCGACGCGGTCGAAGCCAAGCCCGTCAAACGCAATCCTCCACCGCCCTTCATCACCTCAACGCTTCAGCAGGACGCCTCTCGCCGCCTCGGCTTCTCTGCCAAGCGCACCATGCAGGCGGCGCAAAAACTCTACGAAGATGGGCGCATCACCTATATGCGAACCGATGGCGTGCAGATGGCCGAAGAGGCCTACCACGCGGCTCGTGACGTAATCCGCGCCGATCATGGCAGCAAATATCTTCCGGATCAGCCGCGCCGCTATTCCTCGAAAGCCAAGAACGCTCAGGAAGCACACGAGGCCATCCGCCCGACTGATTTCCGACTGCATCCGAACGAAATCAAAGCCGACGCCGACCTCGCTCGTCTTTATGGCCTGATCTGGCGCCGTGCTGTCGCCTCTCAGATGGAAGCAGCGCGTTTTGAGCGAACCACAGTGGACATCATGTCCGCTGACAAGGAAGCAGGCCTTCGCGCCACCGGTTCGGTTCTCATGTTTGATGGTTTCCTGTCACTCTATCAGGAGGGCACAGACGACCCGTCTGATGGGGACGACGACAATCGACTGCCGGCTCTGAAACAGGGCGAGAAGCCTGAGCTTCTGGAAGCACGCTCCAGCCAGCACTTCACTGAGCCTCCGCCGCGCTTCTCTGAAGCCTCACTCGTCAAGCGCCTTGAAGAGCTCGGCATTGGTCGTCCGTCGACCTACGCCTCCATTATTTCGGTCCTTCAGGACCGCGAATATGTCCGCATCGATAAAAAGCGCTTCATTCCGGAAGACAAAGGCCGTCTGGTCACCGGCTTCCTCGAAAGCTTTTTCCAGCGCTATGTCCAGTATGACTTCACTGCCGATCTCGAGGAAAAACTCGACCTCGTATCCGCTGGCGATCTCGAATGGAAAGTCTTCTTGCGCGATTTCTGGAAAGACTTCCAGGCCGCCATTGGAGAGATTTCCGATCTCCGTGTCAGTGAAGTGCTCGACGCGCTGAACGAAGTCCTTGGCCCTTATGTCTTCCAACGGGCAGAAGGCGCAGATGAATCCGTCAATCCGCGCGCCTGCCCGAATTGCGGCGATGGTCTGCTCAGCCTTAAACTGGGTCGTCACGGCGCTTTTGTAGGTTGTTCAAACTATCCTGAGTGCAAATTCACGCGCGCCTTTTCGGTCGATGCAGAGGAACAACAGAACGCCATCAATCCGGACGGCAATGTGCTTGGCCAGGACCCGGAAACCGGCCTCGACGTCGCGCTCAAAACCGGGCGGTTCGGTCCTTATGTCGAACTTGCGGCCGCTGAAGAGGGCGAGAAGCCCAAACGCGGCAGCATCCCGAAGGGCTGGGATCCGAATGAGCTCGACCTCCAAAAGGCGCTCATGCTTCTGTCGCTCCCGCGCGAAGTCGGTAAACACCCGGAAGATGGCGAGCCTATCCTCGCCAATATCGGTCGATACGGCCCCTATGTTCAGCACATCAAGACCTACGCCAACCTGCCAAGCGTAGACGAAGTCTTCGAGATCGGCCTGAACCGCGCGGTCTCTGTCATCGCCGACAAACGCGCAAATCCGGGCCGCCGTGGCGCGGCACCAAAGGTTCTGAAAGATCTTGGCAAGCATCCGACGGACGAGGAGCCAATTCAGGTTCTCGAGGGTCGCTACGGGCCTTATGTGAAGCATGGCAAAACCAATGCGACCCTGCCGAAGGATCAGAAGCCGGAAGAGGTTACGCTCGAACAGGCGGTTGAATTGATCGCCGCCAAGGCCAAATCTCCTCCGAAGAAGAAAAAGCCCGCGGCCAAGAAAAAAGCGCCGGCCAAAAAGAAGACGTCTAAAGCCAAATCTGAATGACCGAAATCACACGCCAGACCGTTCTCGATTATCTCGCCCAGAACCCGGGTGACACCAACAAGCGGGATATTGCCAAAGGTTTGGGTGTAAACGGAGAGGCGCGGCGCGAGCTGCGCATGATCCTGAAGGCGCTCGAGGAAGAAGGCGTGATTTCCCGTGTTGGAAAGCGCTCCTTCGCCAAGGCTGACGCACCACCGCCTACGGGCGTCGTCGAATTCACCCATCTTGATGAACACGGCGAGCTGATTGGCAAAGCCGTCGGCAAGGAAGGCCTGTTTGGTCCCGACATTCTCTATTCTGGTCCGAGAGGACGTCGCCGAGATCCTGATCCCGGCGTAAAAGATCGCGCCTTGTGTGATGTCGAACAGGGCCGCGATGGCCACTGGCGGGCCCGCATGATCAAGAAACTTGAAAACCGGCGCGAAGCCCTGATCGGCGTCTTTGAAAAGAACGCCCATGGTGGTGGCACCGTTGAGGGCACGTCCCGCAAGGACAAGCGCTCCTTTCTGGTCTTTCCCGGTGATGCCGGTGACGCTCAGGATGAAGACCTTGTCCGATGTGAGCCCCTGCCCTCTCGCGGACATGGCCCGAAACGCGGTCGGATTATCGAAGTTCTCGGCAATTCCGAAGACCCGCGCGCGGCAAGCCTCATTGCCATGGCGGCCTTCGACATTCCCGACCAGTTCGATCCGTCAGTCATCAAGGCGGCTGAAGAGGCACAGCCGGTCGAATGCAAACGGGAAGACCTCACCAAGATTCCACTCATTACCATCGACCCTGCAGACGCCCGCGACCATGACGACGCGGTCTATGCCTGCGCCGATGACGATCCGAAAAATCCGGGCGGCTGGAAAGTTCTGGTCGCCATCGCCGATGTGTCTGCCTTCGTGCCTTACAATGGCGAACTCGATCGCGAAGCCTATAAACGCGCCAACTCGACCTATTTTCCGGATCGCGTTGCCAGCATGCTACCCAAGGCGCTGTCTGCCGGTGAGTGTTCTCTGAAAGAAGGCGAGCTTCGCTGCTGCCTCGCATTCGAAATGAAGATTTCAAAGGACGGCTCCAAACTCGGACATCGCCTGATACGCGGCATGATGCGTTCGGCTGCCGGGTTATCCTATGAAGAGGCTCAGGCTGCGATTGATGGCGATCCAAGCGATCGCGCTGGCCCGCTATTGGAACCCGTGCTCAAGCCTCTTTGGGCGGCGTATGACGCTCTTAAGAAAAAACGATCTCAGCGTGCGCCGCTCGATCTCGACCTGCCGGAACGAAAGGTCGAATTATCAGAAGATGGTGAAGTGCTCGGTGTCACAATACGTGACCGGTTCGATGCGCATATGCTCATCGAAGAAATGATGATCCAGGCAAACGTGTGTGCTGCTGAGGCGCTTGAAGCCAAACGCTCAGAGTTGATCTATCGCGTTCATGACGAACCATCCTCCGAGAAAATCGATGGCCTTGCCACCTTCCTCGATACACTGAACCTCGACTGGACCCGCGGCGAGCGCGTCACGCCGGCACGCTTCAATAAACTGCTTGCGATCGCTCGGGAAACTGACCGCCATCACGAAATTTCAGAAATCGTTCTGCGTAGCCAGAGCCAGGCCATTTATTCGCCCGACAATAACGGACACTTCGGACTGAACCTGCAGCGATACGCGCATTTCACATCACCGATCCGTCGCTATTCGGACCTTATCGTTCATCGGGCACTGATCAGCGCGTATGACCTCGGTCCGGACGGTTTGCCAGACGAACAACGTGTTCGACTCGAGGAAGTCGCAAGCCATCTCGTCGAACGTGAGCGTGCCAGCATGGCCGCAGAACGCGACGCAACCGATCGCTATCTCACAGCGTTTCTTGCAGATCGGGTCGGAGCTGAATTCGATGGCCGGATTACAGGCGTCGCGAAATTCGGACTGTTCGTACGCCTTGCAGAAACTGCCGCAGACGGCTTCATTCCGGCAGGCTCGCTCAGCGATGAATTCTGGATCTTTGATGAAAAAGCCTCCGCGCTGGTTGCAGAGCGGTCCGGGCGCCGGTTTGAGCTTGGCCAACCCGTCCGGGTTCGTCTTCAGGAGGCGGACGCCATGTCAGCCAGCCTGCTGCTCGAAATGCTCTCAGAGCCGCGCCCCAAGCGCGAAGGTGAGAAGCCATCCTCCAGACGCGGCCCCAAACGTGCTATGTCAAACAAACGCCCGGGGAGATCCGGCCCGCCACGTCGTGGGTCAGGTAAAGCCAAAAAAAGAAAACGATGACCACGTTGAAATCAGACGCCAACACCAGCACCTTCGACAAGCTCGAAGATGGCGACATTGTCGATCGAACTAAAAAATCCATCCGTCCTAAAGATGCCGCCACGCTGATTCTGATTCGTCGCGATGGTCCCAAGCCCCGTGTGCTCGTCGGGAAGCGCTCGAACAAGCATGTCTTCATGCCGGAAAAATATGTCTTTCCGGGCGGGCGGGTTGATACCGAAGATGGTCGCGCGCCGTCAGTGTCTGAGTTGCGCGAGGCTGTTGAGCACAAACTCTCCTACCGCGCTCGCCGGAAACCCAGAGCCTTCGGTCTGACTGCAATTCGGGAGACCTTTGAAGAAACCGGTCTGATCATCGGTCAGAACTTTGCCGACCAAAAGCGAGCTCCCGCCAATTGGCAGCCTTTTCTGGATCAGGGTGCCCTGCCCTGCCTCACCAATCTGGAATTCATTGGCAGGGCCATTACTCCGCCTTATCGCCCTCGTCGATTTGATGCGCGCTTTTTCATGGTTGAAGCCGAAACAGCCCTGATTGACGAACGTCCCGCCTGCGCGGGCGCCGAGCTTGTGGATGTCCAGTGGATTGAGCTCGACGACACAAAGGACATCGACTTGCCCATGATCACCCAGCGCATGCTGGATGAGGTCTCTGCGCGTCTGAAGGCCCCTCAGGAAGCGCATGACCCGCTCTTCTTGCGCTATTCTCCCAGCCGTCCGATCCGCGAACGGATCTGACGCAGAAAATGCCGCAAATGCCCCTTGACTTAATCCCCCAAGCCGGTGTTTATGCGCGCTTCGAATTCTAACCGAGGTCTGCTGTCATGGCGAAGCCAGCCACAATCAAAATCCGCCTGAACTCTACGGCAGGGACCGGATTTTTCTATGTCACGAAAAAGAACCCACGCAACATCACTGAGAAAATGGTGATGCGTAAATATGATCCCGTCGTGCGCAAGCATGTCGAGTTCAAAGAAGGTAAGATCAAGTAAGATCAGCTTTTGAAGGCTCAGAAAAACGCCGGCGATAATCGCCGGCTTTTTTTTGCTTTCAAGATGGCTCAGGCCGCGTGACTTTTCACCTGATTACGGCCCGCCTCCTTGGCCTCATACAAAGCTTCATCTGCACGCTTGATCAATTCATCAATCGTGCATTTCTGATTGTCTGAGGTCGATACACCGACGCTGACCGTTACATCCAACGATCTACGATCTCGATCCACCGAGAAGGATTTACCGGCGATATTGCGACGCAGACGCTCCGCTGCCGCACTGGCCAGGTCACCTGTCGTGTCTGGCATAATCACCACGAACTCCTCGCCACCCTGACGACAGGGAATATCGCCAGGCCGGACATTATCTTTAATGCGCGCTGCAAACTCCTGCAGCACCTCATCACCAACATCATGGCCATAGGTATCGTTCACCCGCTTGAAGTGATCGATGTCGGCAATGAAGACAGATACGGGCGGGCCGCCTGTATTGGCGCGCTTCAGGTATTGTCCCAATTGTTTCATCATATGGCGGCGATTGAACAAGCCGGTCAGCTGGTCGGTAATCGCCAGCTCCATACTCTCATCGAGCCGCTTGCGAATGGCATCAAGCGAACGCTTTTTTCGCACCTGTGTTCGCACACGTGCGCTTAATTCTTCGGTGTCGATCGGGCGCATAATCACATCACTGGCACCCAGTTGAAGCGCCCGCATGGCTTTTGCTTCTTCTTCGAAGTCCGCCACAATCAGAATCGGCAGATCACGTGTCGATTTCTGAGATTTGAAATGCGCACAAAGACGAAGCGGATCGAAAGTTTTGGCATCCAGCGTCAGAACGATCAGATCGATCGCTGCACTGCCCGAACCGCCCTGTGACTTCAGATCCGTCCAGAGAATCGGACGATGTTCCTGTTTCAACGTCAGCCCGATGCGGCGCGCCTGCCGCTCATTGTCATCGATCACCAAAATTCGGGCCGGCTCAACAGGTCCGCGCGAATCTTCACCTTCAATGACGCCAATGCGTCGACCGCTTGCCTCGCGCAGTCGCAGCTCATCCAGAACAAGCTTGTATTTGGTCAACGCCTGAATACGCGACAAAAGCGCAAAATCGTCGACCGGCTTTGTCAGAAAGTCATCTGCCCCCGCCGTCAGACCCTTCAGCCTATGCTCACGGTCACCGAGTGCGGTCACCATCACGACGGGTATATGCGCCGTGTCCTGACTGGTCTTGAGAATCTCACACGCCTCAAAACCATCCATTTCCGGCATCATCACATCAAGCAGGATAATGTCCGGGCTCTCGGTGATTGCGGCATCAATGGCTTCGCGCCCATTCGAAGCCGTCACCACTTCGAAATACTCATGGCTCAGCTTCGCCTGAAGCAGTTTGCGGTTGGCAAGAATATCGTCGACGACGAGAACCCTGGCGCTCAACGCACTGCCTCTCGCGCGGTCAGCTCCTGAACCCGGTTCAGGAACGGCATCATCTGGATCGGTTTGGACATATAGGCTTCACAGCCAGCTTCCTTCACGCGATCCTCATCCGATCGCATGGCGAATGCCGTCACAGCCATCACCGGAATATCGGCAAGCTCTTCATCATCCTTAATCCACCGCGTCAGATCGAGTCCCGATACTGACGGAAGATTGATGTCCATGATGATAAGCGCCGGCTTATGTTCATGAGCAAGTTCGAGAGCCTTCACGCCATCGCGCGACTGAACGGGCACGAAACCGAATGCGGTCAAAAGATCGCAGAACAGTTTCATGTTCAGTTCGTTGTCCTCAATCACGAGGACCTTTTTGCGATCACCTTCGGACATAAGCTCGAATTCTTCCCCGCGAATCGGACAAACCTGCGAACAGCCCACTTCATAACCCATATTGTCTTAAGTCTTGTTTACAGAATGGGCTGCAAGCTCACATCGATCTGTTAATATGATGAAAATGGATGCTCGAATTCCGCCTTCAGATATGTATTTTCTCTGCCGAGACTGTTCTCGCATTCAGTCTGACAGCACGATTTGCGCATATTGTGGCAAGGCAAATCGCCTCGCACACCCCGAAATTCGGGATTTGTCGATCGCTCACATCGATTGCGATGCATTTTTTGCGGCGATTGAAAAGCGTGACGATCCTTCACTGCATGGTAAGCCAGTGATTATTGGAGGTGGCAGACGCGGCGTCGTTGCCACTTGTTGCTATACGGCCCGACTGTTTGGCGTCCGGTCGGCCATGCCCATGTTCAAGGCGCTGAAACTTTGCCCGGACGCGATCATCGTCAAACCCGAATTCGACAAATATAAAACCGCCTCACGCGAAATCCGGGCGCGGATGGATGCCCTTACACCGCTTGTTCAGCAGGTCTCGATTGATGAGGCCTATCTCGATTTGTCTGGCACGGAAAAACTCCATGGCTCGCCCCCGGCTGAACTCCTGTCGCGGCTACAGCGCAGCATTCAGACAGACATTGGTATCACCGTATCGATTGGCCTCTCTCACAACCGCTTCCTTGCGAAGTCGGCGTCGGAACTCGACAAACCCAATGGCTTTGCCGTCATCGGCCGCGCTGAAACGAAAACCTTCCTAGCGGAAAGGCCCGTCGACTTCATCCACGGCATCGGTCCAGCGTTTGCCAAACAGATCCGCGGTAAAGGCTTTGAAACCCTGGGCCAGCTCCAGCTTGCCGATATCAAAACCCTGATCCGGCATTTCGGCGAACAGGGCTTGTGGTTGCACCAGCGCGCCAATGGAATTGACGACCGCAAAGTCGATCCACACTCCGAGCGTAAGTCCATCTCGGCGGAAACCACGTTTTTCGAAGACATTTCTGATCTCGCATTGCTGGAAGACCAGCTCTGGTGGCTGTGCGAAAAGACGGCATTCCGAGCCAAGGAAACCGGTTTGCAGGGCCATGTGGTCACGCTCAAACTCAAAACATCTGATTTTAAATCCAGAACACGCCGGATTACGCTCTCCAGTCCAACCCAGCTTGCTCATCCCCTGTTCCGCACCGCGCGGCAACTCATGCTCAAGGAACTTGATGGCACGCGCTTCCGGTTAATCGGGGTCGGGCTGACCGAACTCGAACCCGCAGGCGCCGACGTCGCAGACCTTATCGACCCCTCCACGATCAAACGCGCCAAAGCAGAACGGGCGGCTGATCTCGCCAAGGCAAAATTTGGAAAAGAGGCTGTTTCCACCGGACGCGGTATGCGAATGATAGCCCAGCGGGAAGCTCGCCGCGCGGCGGCATCGCCCGACAAAAAACCTGAGTGACACTGGAAAGGATCGTCATGACACCGGAAGAAAAACTCCAATCCCTCGGGATCACCCTTCCAGAACCGGCGAAAGCCGTCGCCAATTATGTACCCTTCGTGATCACTGGTCATCAGCTCTTCATTTCAGGGCAGGTCAGCCTCGGTCCGGATGGCCTGGTCAAAGGCTGTCTCGGCGAGACCATGGAGCTTGAGGCCGGCCAGGCCGCTGCCAAACTATGCGGCATCAATCTTCTAGCTCAGTGCAAATCCGCCCTTGGCGAACTTTCTCGTATCAAGCGTGTCGTGAAACTTGGCGGCTTCGTAAACGCGGCGCCGTCATTTGTTGACATTCCGCAAGTGATCAATGGCTGCTCGGATCTGATGGTTGAGGTGCTCGGCGACGCAGGTCGCCATGCCCGGTCCGCTGTCGCCTGCCCGACCCTGCCGCTGGGTGTCGCTGTGGAAGTGGACGGCATTTTCGAAATCGCCTGATGCACGACCCATTCAGGATCACAGATTTTGCCTATGCCCATCGCGGCCTCTGGAACGCTGACCGGCCCGAAAACTCCGCGTCAGCCTTTAAGGCAGCTGCCGCGCACGGGCTGGGCGCAGAGTGTGACGTGCATCTGACGGCGGATGGTGAAGTCGTGGTCCATCATGATTTCACCCTGCAGCGTATGTTCGGTGACACCCGCGCCCTTCGCGACGTCGCACTCGATGATCTTCGCTCAATTACCTTTTCACGACCCCACGAAACCATTCCGACCCTCACCGAAATCGTCGATGTTATGGGTGACCTTCCCCTTCTGATCGAACTGAAAGTCGACGACACCACGGACCGCCAGGCGCTCGCAGACGCTGTCTGGAAAGTCTTCCGGGGGCGCATCACCAAGGTCGGGATTATGAGCTTCGACACAGCAATCCTCAAACACTTCATGGACCCGGCGCGCACATTCAAACTCGGCCTTCTGACGACGCCACTCGCACTTCAAACTGACGAGAGCATTGCACAAACCCGACGAACCCTGATCGATCTGACGGCTGATTTTTACGCGCCTCATGTCGTAGATTGCGGTCCCGCACGGGCGCACATCTGCAAACACGGACAGGCCTTGATCACGTGGACAGTGTCCCAGCCAGAGCACCTCCAATTCGCCCGAGCGGCAAATGCAGCCCCTATCTTCGAAAAGCTTGATCCGGACCTCGTAACCGCAATCAATCCCCCTACATAATCACTATGCGAGAGCTTCAGCTGAAAACCTTAACTTCGTTGTCCGATGTCAGCGCTGAAGCCTGGAACGCGGTCGCCAATCCACCGGGCCTGCCTTTTGATCCGTTTCTCAGCTGGGAGTTTCTGGAAGCGCTCGAAGCCTCCGGCGCGGCAACACCAGAAACCGGCTGGTCCCCGCTCCACATGATCATCGAGAGCCCTGAGGATGGATTGCTGGCGGCCATGCCGCTCTATGCCAAAACCCACTCGCGCGGTGAATTCATCTTCGACCAGTCCTGGGCAGATGCCTATGAACGCGCAGGCGGGCAGTATTATCCAAAGCTGCTCAACGCTATTCCCTTCACCCCTGTCACGGGCCGCCGCCAATTCATCCACCCTTATCACCCGGATCAGGATGGCCTAAAAAACGCACTCATAGCTGGTGCGATCCAACTCACGCAGGATAATGACCTGTCATCAGTTCACTTTAATTTTCTCGAACAGGCGGACTACACAGCATTCGGAGACCTCGGTCTGCTCCAACGCACCGATCAACAGTTTCATTTCGAAAACAAAGGCTATGAGAGCTTTGACGACTTCCTTTCAGAGCTGACCTCAGCCAAACGCAAAAACCTTCGCAAGGAGCGAAAAAAAGCCCAGGACGGCCTCACTTTCAAATGGCTCACCGGCGACGACATCACCGCGCAGGACTGGGACTATTTCTTCGACTTCTACATGGATACCGGCAGCCGGAAATGGGGCTATCCCTATCTGAACCGGAACACATTTGAACTTCTGCATGACCGTCTTCGCGAGCATATCCTTTTGGTCTTTGCCTGTGATGGCGATGAGCCGATTGCCGGTGCCCTCAACATGATCGGGTCGGAAACCCTCTATGGCCGGTATTGGGGCCGGTCAGAGGAACGCCCCTTCCTGCATTTCGAAGTCTGCTATTATCAAGCGATCGATTTCGCCATCGAAAAGGGATTGAAACGCGTCGAAGCCGGGGCCCAGGGCGGGCACAAACTCGCACGCGGCTATGGACCCGAAACAATTTATTCTGCGCACTGGATCGGCCATGAAGGTCTGCGGCATGCAGTCGATCAGTATTTGGCTCAGGAGCGTGAAGCGGTATCACAGGAACAAACCTATCTCGCCCAGCGTCAGCCATTCAAAAAAGGGGAACCGACATGAGTCTGCACGGTACATATGATGACGACAATATCTTCGCCAAAATCCTGAGATCGGAAATCCCGTGCGTGAAGGTTTACGAAGACGATGTCGCACTGGCGTTCATGGATCTGTTCCCGCAATCAGAGGGCCACACGCTCGTCATCCCGAAACAAACGCGGTCGCGAAATTTTCTCGAATTACCAGAGGATTATATCGCGCCCTTCATGCAACGCGTTCAGAAGATTGCCGCAGGCGTCGAAAAGGCACTCACGCCGGATGGCCTTGTCATCACACAGTTTAACGGCGCCCCTGCCGGGCAAACTGTTTTCCACCTCCACTTCCACATCATTCCCCGATGGGAAGGCCAGTCGATGAAGGGGCATGGTGCGTCAGGGCAAGCCGATCCCGGCGAACTTGAAGGCGTGGCAGAAAAAATCCGGGCTGCACTGAGCTGACCTTACGGAAACTTTGATCTGTTAACTGTTCTTTTCTGAGAATCCTGCTAGATAGGATTCAGGTTTAGCAATCGAAAGGAGGTGATCCAATGTCGAGTGAGATACTTCAGGTGAAACAAGTGCTTGTGAGTGTGATCGGCGAGTTGGAGCAGCCTCCGGTTCGCAGATGACGTCCGCGTCTGCTTTGTGACAAAGCATTTGAGACACCATGTCTCACGGAAGCCGCGCCGAGCGCGGCTTTTTCCGTTTTAGGGGAGTTCTAAAACTGGCTGAGATGATCCAGTGCGGCATTCATCGGGCCATCCTGGCCTTCGTCTGACCGGGCATCGGCATAGTTGAAATAAGTGCGCGGACGGAAGAACTCTCTTGGCGTTCCATCCATATGATAGAGACGCTCCGTGGTGAGCTTTACCGTGACACCGGTCTGTTTCAGTCGGTGCTCAGTGATCCCACCCAGCAGTCCGGCCATATTTGTGCCGAAGCTTGCTGCGCCAATCGCGTCGAGGCCAACCGTCAGCCCCTCGCCCATGCTCGCCGTCCAGCGTCCGGAAATCACGGCAACAGGTCGGGTAAACTGCCAGCCACGCGGTGTAACTTCTTCTGTCCATGACCGACGCACACCGAAATCGCGCTCATCGCTTGGAATTTCATGACGCTGATAGGCAGTCGCCTTTGACACAAACCGCGAGAGAATCCCGCGCGCAATCAGCGTGTCGCCACCGCTTGCCGTATCGCGCAAATCCAGAACCAGACCATCAACGGACTGCAGCGTGTTCAACGCATAGTCAAAGGCCGGAATCGTTTGCGGATAGCTTAGGCTGTCATTGAACCGGATCACGCCAAACCGGCGTCCGGCATGGCTGACCGATTTCACACTCAGCATGCCCGTGTCCCGGCGGAGACGCGAATAATAAAGCGTCGGCAATTCCACCGTCCAGTCGAGCCCATTGGCATAAAGGCCAATCCGGCGGATCCAACCCTTTCGGCCAGCCGTCATCACACGCGCGGCATAAGCGCGACGCTCATCATTCAGCGCATACGGGTAATAGCCAATGAAGTCAGCGACGGCCTGCGTAACCGGTTTACCTTCAAGCGAGGTAATTACAGTGCCCGGACGAATGCCGACCAATTGGGCTGGCGACCCCTGCCGCACATCCATGATCTCATAGCCATTGCAGGTCTTTTCCACCCACATATCGGCAAAGCTCGGAACAAGCGCATAGTCGTCAATCAGGCCGGTTCCGGTGATGGAGTGATGATCGTACAGCGCATGAAACGCATTCTGACAGAACGCAATCAGATCATTACGTGTATTCAGATACGGAATTTGAGTTTGGAGTTCGGCGCGAACGGGAATGAAGCCATTCGGATACCGATAGGAATAGGCAAAACGCGCCTCAATCAGGTCGATCAACTCATAAGCATCGCTCTGTACACCGGCGCGCACATTTGGGTCGACATAGGTGTTGCCCCATGTGCCCATTGTGTTTGACGAAACAAGCGTTAGCCCACTCACTTCCACAACCCTCTACAAAACTGCCATCGCCTCACTTTGGAAGCTTCTCTGAACGTCTTGCTGACAATTGCGCCTATGGGCTTAAAATTTGGCTAACCATGATTCGGAAATGAAAAAGCCCGGCGCACAGGCCGGGCTTCTCCAGAATAATTTCATGTCGTCCGAATGCTGATCAGGTCAGCTGACCGGAGCTTTCTCATCGGAATCCGATGCATCTCCATCATCTTCGGACTCAGCATCAGTCGTCTCCGGTTTCGGCGCCGGGAAGTATTCGAAAGTCAGTTTGCCATCGCCATTTTCAGCGTCGGCCTCCATGTCGACTTTCACCGCGCCACCATATTTCAGGCCACCAAACAAGAGTTCATCGGCCATTGGTTTTTTGACATGCTCCTGAATGATCCGCGACAGAGGGCGTGCGCCGTAATCCGGATCAAATCCTTTCTTTCCGAGCCATGCTTTCGCTGCATCCGTCATCTCAATCGTCACATTACGATCAGACAATTGCGCTTCCAGCTGAAGCACAAATTTCTCGACAACGCGTTCGATGATCGGCTGCGACAGGCCTGCAAACGGGATGGTCGCATCAAGGCGGTTACGGAATTCCGGCGTGAACAGCTTCTTGATCGCCTCGTCATCCTCGCCTTCGCGCTTACCGCGCCCGAAGCCGATCGAGTTCTTGGCGGCTTCAGAAGCCCCTGCATTCGTGGTCATAATCAGGATCACATTCCGGAAGTCGATTTTCTTACCATTCGAATCTGTCAGCGTACCGTTATCCATCACCTGCAGAAGAATGTTGAAGATTTCCGGATGCGCTTTCTCAATCTCGTCGAGCAACAACACACAATGCGGATGCTGGTCGACGCCATCGGTCAGAAGACCGCCCTGATCATATCCGACATATCCCGGAGGCGCTCCAATCAGACGGCTGACCGTGTGACGCTCCATATACTCGGACATGTCAAATCGCAGCAGTTCAACGCCCATAATGGATGAGAGCTGACGAGCGACTTCCGTCTTACCCACACCCGTTGGGCCGGAGAACAGATAGCAACCGATCGGCTTGTTCGGCTCTCGCAGACCCGCACGCGCCAGCTTGATCGCAGACGACAGCGCATCAATCGCATTGTCCTGACCATAAACCACGCGCTTCAGATCAAGCTCCAGGCCTTTCAGCGCTTCGGCGTCAGACTTGGTGACCTGCTTCGGCGGAATGCGCGCCATTTTTGCGATCACGGCTTCGATGGTTTCAACATCGATGGTTTTCTTGCGATCTTCTTCAGCAAGCAGCCATTGGCTGGCACCCGCCTCGTCGATCACATCAATCGCTTTATCCGGCAGTTTCCGGTCCGTGATATAACGAGCC
The DNA here is from genome assembly GCA_002692725.1 of Ponticaulis sp. Classification (GTDB taxonomy): domain Bacteria; phylum Pseudomonadota; class Alphaproteobacteria; order Caulobacterales; family Hyphomonadaceae; genus Ponticaulis. Next base: position 413,538 of record NZLU01000046.1, read on the forward strand.
GAAAGCTCAACAGCCGTTTTGATGGCCTCATCAGAATATTTCAGACCGTGAAACTCTTCAAAATGCGGGCGCAGACCTTTGAGAATTTTGATCGTGTCCGGAACGGTTGGCTCCACAACATCAATCTTCTGGAAGCGACGCGCAAGGGCACGGTCTTTTTCAAAGTGCTGGCGGTATTCTTTAAATGTCGTTGAGCCCATGCAACGAAGGCCACCGGACTGAAGCGCAGGCTTCAGAAGGTTAGACGCGTCCATCGCGCCGCCTGATGTGGCACCGGCACCAATCACGGTGTGAATCTCATCGATGAACAAGATCGCTTTTTCCTGCTGCTCAAGCTCTTTCATCACGGCTTTGAGACGTTCCTCAAAGTCACCGCGATAGCGTGTACCGGCAAGCAAAGCGCCCATGTCGAGTGAAAAGATCGTTGCATCTTTCAGAATGGTGGGGGCTTCCCCATCGACAATCCGTTTGGCCAGACCTTCTGCAATCGCCGTTTTACCCACGCCCGGATCGCCTACCAGAAGCGGGTTATTCTTGCGACGACGGCACAGAACCTGGATCGACCGTTCGACTTCGAGCTGACGACCAATCAGTGGATCGATCTTGCCCTCTTTGGCTTTGTGATTGAGGTTTACACAATACGCATCAAGCGCTTCGCTCGAAGCCTTTTGAATTTCTTCTTCTTTCTCGCTGGTCGGGCGTGTCGGGCGCGGCTTGGACATGCCCGGCTTCTTCGCGACACCGTGAGAGATGAAGTTCACAGCGTCATAGCGGGTCATGTCCTGCTCTTGCAGGAAATACGCCGCATGGCTTTCACGCTCAGAGAAGATCGACACCAGCACATTCGCACCGGTCACTTCGTCGCGACCTGAGCTCTCAACGTGCAGGATGGCCCGCTGGACAACGCGCTGAAATGCGGCTGTCGGGCGAACCTGATCGTCGAGTTCGTCGACCGCGAGGTTCGACAGATCATCATCGATATAATCGGTGAGATCTTCCTGCAGTTTCTCGAGATCCACTTTACAGGCTGTCATGACTTCGACGGCTTCTTCATCGTCAGTCAGAGCCAGAAGCAGATGCTCCAGCGTGGCATATTCGTGATGGCGCTCTGCGGCGAGAGCTAAGGCTTTCTCCAGGGCGCGTTCGAGACTGGGGGTCAGTGATGGCATAGTGTGGCCCTAATCTTCTTTTTCCATTGTACACTGAAGCGGGTGTTCATTCCGCCTCGCGAGATCCAGCACCTGTGCAACTTTGGTTTCTGCCACTTCATAGGTAAAAACCCCGCACACCCCGACCCCGTGATTGTGGACGTGCAGCATAATCTGCGTCGCCTGATCACGGGATTTGTTGAAATACCGTTCCAGCACATAAACGACGAATTCCATCGGAGTGTAATCGTCGTTCAGCAACAACACACGATACATGCTCGGCCGTTTGGTCCGAACCTTGGTTCGTGTGGCTATGCCCGTTCCGATACCGTCGTCACCGGACTTGTCGCCCTCTCCCTCATCCGACATCGAAATCAGGGGCAAGGTCTCATCCGAAAGTCTGAAATTCTGCATTTGCATGGTTCAAAGATAATGTTTCGGTCCGGTTTCTGAAGCCTGACTGTAAAATGAGTCAGGTTCAAGCGTTTTCGACATGTTGGCCCAGCAGATCCATCCACTGACCAACGCGTTTGCGGTTCACTCCAAAGTCGGAATACCCGACTCGGGAAGCACTATATAATAGCACGCTTGAAGATTGCGCCCCAAAGGCAACAACTTCCAGGCATATATCGTCTTTAAATCCGAAAATGGCTGAACGGGCGATGAAATGCGCCGTGAGGCGGTCGCGATCGCTATCGGCCAATTCGACGCGCTCGAGACCGGTCCATGTATTGAGGCACAGGTCAAACAAGGTGCTGGCATCACAAGCGAAAACAGGCGCGACCTCATCAATAGAGGAACGGGTCTCTGTTTCCGGAGGCGCGATGAAGGCTGTATTTGGGGAATTGGGCCGCTCAATCTGGCTGAGCGGGTACGAACAGGCTGTCATACATCCTATTTAGGGCGGATCCGTGGACGGCCAAGACCCAAACGAAAAAAGGCTGACCAGAAGGTCAGCCTTTTCACACAATACACACACTACGAGAGTTTGAGGTCTCAGGCGGTTTTCTGAACCGTAGAGACGAACTTGCCAGCCTGCGCGTTCAGCGGTGCCGCGGCTTCGCGCACCATGCTGGCGAACATGCCGGTCATTGCGTTCACTTCTTCAAGATAGGTTTCGAAGGCAGATTTTGTGAAATTCGCCTGCAATTCCATGGCTTCCTGAACGGATTGAGCGCCAGTCATCGTGCGAGCGGCTTCAACGCCTTTCTCAAAAGCGCCTCGGGAATACGCTGCAGCGCGCGTGCCCATTTCTTCAACGCCTTTGGTCGCGATGCGTGTCGATTCCGCCATCGCTTCCATATTCTGCTTCTGAAGCTCACCGAACTCGCCCATCATTTCGACAGAACGCTCGTATGATTTCTTCATGGTTTCGTTTGCATTGCCTGAAAATGCATCAAAGGCACTCTCGAAGGTCTTAGAAGCTGACTTAGCCATTTGACTTTTCCTTATCGGTCTGGGGTAGTCTGTATATAGCGCACCTTTTGTGCGGATGCAACATTTTTTTGTGCAGCGCACAATTTTGTGCTGAACTTAAGTTAACGACAAACTCACCGAATGGTGTGAATTATGGTCTGGAACCATCGCATCCATTAACGTTTGTGAAATCTCCTAAGTGGACACTCAGGTTTTTCTGAGGAGGACTTTGCCAGATGAATTTATCCTCGATCATTCCTTTTGGAGCTTTGAAACGCGTATTTGCTGCGGTGTTGTTCGCAGCTGCAATGACGACGTCAACGGTCGCCACTGCTGAGAATGAGAAATATGCCAGCATTGTTGTGGATGTGAAATCCGGACAAGTGCTGCACGACCGGTTTGCAGATTCCCCACGCTATCCAGCGTCCATCACGAAAGTGATGACGCTCTACATGGTGTTCGACGCGCTTGATTCCGGAAAACTGACACTTGAGGAAGAACTTCCGGTTTCGGTTGAAGCCTCTCGCGCGCAACCATCGAAACTCGGTCTGGCTCCGGGGTCTACCATTACGGTCGAAGACGCTATTCTGGCACTCGTCACAAAGTCTGCAAACGATGTTGCGGTTGTTGTCGCTGAGCGTCTTGGCGGCTCTGAATCCCGCTTTGGCGCTTTGATGACGGTTAAAGCACGATCACTCGGTATGGAAAACACGCGATTTTACAACGCACATGGCCTGCCGGATGCCCGTCAGGTCACAACAGCTCGTGATCTTTCCAAGCTGGCGGTGCGCATGATGGAAGATCATCAGGCCTATTACGATTATTTCTCCACGCGACAGTTCAACTGGGGCAATTCCCGCTACAAAAACCACAACAATTTGCTCGGCTCCGTGCCAGGCGTAGATGGCATCAAGACCGGTTACACCCGCGCATCCGGCTTTAACCTCATGGCGACCGCAGAGCGCGACGGAAACCGTGTGATTGCAATTATGCTCGGTGGCCGGACATCCCGCGCTCGAGATGGTCATGTGAAGGAACTCATCGAAGCCGCATTCGATGCAATTGATATGACTGCGCCATCGGCACCAGACCTGCGCACGCGCCTCGCCTTCCAGGCAATCCAGAGCCCGGATAGCTCAGAGATTACGGCCCTCGCCAACGCACTTCAGTTAGAGCAAGGCTCTGGCGGCGAATAGCAGACACAAAACCTGATAGAGAAAAGCGGGCCTTCCGGGTCCGCTTTTTTTGTGGAGCAAATCCGGGATTCGGTGGAAAGCCGTTTTCCACAGACTCGCCAGTTTCACGCGAAACCGTCACACTGTGCCCAGTGACGGAGCGATTCGATGGCCGAAAATATCACAGAAAATTTCGCTAAACCTGACTGGCTGACCGGACATTTGTCCGCGGCGAAGGCATTCATTCAACGTGATGTCGATTTCGAACCGGACGATCAGATCGACGGCGAAGAATGGGCGAACCTCACCGCATCGCTCTCGTTATCGGAGCTGACAAACGACCAGAAAACGCTTTATCTCTCGCTGATTGGCCAACATGTCATCACGCCCCTCGCCCCCTCAAGTCTGCTGTGTGACATCCAGAAAACGGCACCGACGCCGCTGACAGCAACAGCCATTGATCAGGCAATTTCCCGGCGTCTCACCGACGATGTCCAGAAAGACCTTCTCCGCGCTGCGGCGGAACAATTGGAAGACCTCGGCCCGGCCCCGCGCGATCCTGAGATCGCCGCCGCCATGGATGCCGGTCTCAGCGTTGACCTGCTCGAACGCGCCCTGTCACACCCGGAAGGCATTCGCGGCACTCTGTCTGCACTCTATGATGCGCTCGGAACCTCGGAACTCGACCGACAAATGTTTTATGTCAGTGAGGCATCCGAAACCGGCCTCACATCTGAACTTCAGCGCTTTCTGAAAACCGGCGACGACATCATCCTCACCGGCAAAGCCATCGAAACGTCTCACGCCGAACTGTCCGTTGGGGTCAGCCTGCCCCAGCTCATCGCGAATGGCGAACTCGATCCTGACCTGATTGCCACACTGTCCGCACTTCTCGCTGATCTTTCAGACGCGTCTCACGCCCGCATCCAGCTGGTGCTCGCCGGACTTCACGACGCCAGTCTGAAGCTTGGCCTGAACTGGCTCTCACCGGAAATCTCAGGTCTCGCCGGTCAGCTCCTTTCCGCGCTGTCCTCACCATCTGATAAATTGAGCGTCAGTTTCGACCTTTTATCCTCAGATGCACTCAGCCATCTCAAATGCGCATCTGACGGTGCCTCTCCCGTCCGGATTGACCTTCACACACTGGCGCTGAATGAAGACGCGATCTCTCTGGTGCGTGACAGCCTCAGTGCACGGTCCCCGGCGCGGTTGCCAGAGTTTGAAACTGCCCTTTCAACGCTCTATTCACTCCAGGGTGTGCCAGGTGTCGATGCGGCAAGGCTTCAATCGCGCGGCCTGTCACCAGAAACCATTGCCCGGATTGAGGAGAAACTCGGCGAAGGCCTTACGCTGTCGCAAGCCAGTTCCCGGTGGATGCTTGGAGACCAGGTGATCTCGTCCGAACTCAACCTTCCGTCAGAAGCGCTCTCCGAAGAAGATCCTGACATTCTGCGATTGCTTGGGTTTTCCAGAAAAGACATCGACGCCGCAGAAGCCTTCCTCTCTCATGTCGCAGAAGACCGATTGGCCCCGCTCCTCGAACTGGCGGGCATGTCTCAATACAGCGACCCTGAAGCGATTTTCTCCTGGCTGAATGACTTCACGTCAGTCCAACCGGATATTTCGATTGGCCTCAGAACAAACCTCAATCCGGCCACCCAGTCTGCACTGATCGATCAGGCGCTCGATTTGCTCAACGGTCGTGCGCTCACCATGCAGATTTCCGGTACAGTCAATCCGGATGTCAATCGCGTCTCAGAACGCATCAACTCTATTCTTTCCATGGTGGAAGACAGCCGCGAGGCCGATCAGCACTATCGTGAAGACGCCGAACCGGAACCCGTGCCATCAGACCAATTTTACGCAACACACAGCGAGGCTCAGGGCCGCTCCCGCCGCCTCCGTCTGCCAGACCGCCGCAAAGGCTATATCCAGAAAGCCACGGTTGGCGGCCACAAAGTCTATCTGCACACCGGTGAATTCGATAATGGCGAATTGGGTGAAATCTTCATCGATATGCACAAGGAAGGCGCCGCCTTCCGTTCACTGATGAACAATTTCGCCATCGCAATCTCGATTGGCCTTCAGTATGGGGTGCCGCTGGAAGAATTCGTCGAAGCCTTCGTCTACACCCGGTTCGATCCTGCGGGCGACGTCACCGGCAATGACTCCATCAAACGCGCCACATCTATTCTCGATTATATTTTCCGTGAGCTCGCCGTCTCTTATCTCGGACGCGAGGATCTCGCTGAGCTGTCTGAAGGTCAGAGCCATGATGGTCTGGGACGCGGACTGAAGGACGATGTTTTCCAATTCCCGGCCGAGGCCGCACAAATCGTCTCAAAAGGCTTCAGCCGCGGTCAGCTGCCAGACAATATCGTCATTCTCGACAAGCGTCGGAAAAGCAGTGAAGAAGAGGAAGCCGAACAGGACAATTATCTGGGTGACCCTTGCCCGTCCTGCGGACACTTCACACTTCGCGCTGATGGTGACGACGTAAGATGCGACGCCTGTGGCCATGTGACGGCGGCTCAGAACACATAAAAAAGGCCCGTCCTTCGACGAGCCTTCTTCATATCAAAAAAGATGGGCCGCTTATTAGAGGCGGTAGCGAATCTGGTCTGACCAGAAACGCTCAAGACGGGTCGCCGTCTTGTTGAAAGCATCCAGATCATCCGGACGAACGCTTGCCGTTGGCTCAAGCGCATGCGCCTGACGCTCAAAGAGCGCAGCAACCTGCTTGCGGACATCCTGACCTGCAGGTGTCAGCTTCAGGCGGACTGTGCGGCGATCATCATTCGAACGGGTCTGAACCAGATAGCCGCCTTCCTGAAGCTTTTTGACGTTGTAAGACATAGACGTACCGGCAAAAGCGCCACGGGCACGAAGAGCAGAGGCTGGTGTTTCACCATCGCCAATCTCGTAAAGCAAAAGAGCCTGAACACCCGTCAGCGAACGTTCGCCAGCGCGTTCCAGATCGTCTTTCACCACATCGTGCAGGCGACGATGCACTTGTTCCAGAAGCGTAAGGCTCTTCAGGAATGTTTCTCCAACCGTAGCTTCCGCTACATCGTTATGGCTTTTTGCCTCGATCATCATGTCAACACCCATCAATTTTTGTTTGGTTTTCATGGGTTTTACATCAACGATGCTAAGAAATCGCTAATCGCGAATCTCTTCGATAGTTAACAGTCGCTTAAATTACTTAAGTTTTTTACCTTTTACTATGTCTTTTGTTCCAATACGGAACAAATCAAAGAAAAGTCAGCTCATCTACACTGAGCGGTGCAAAAATTTCTTGTAATTTTTTTTCATGAACCTGGCTCAGATCCCCCGATGGCCAATTGGGGGCGTTATCCTTGTCGATGATGACAGCCCGCACGCCTTCGTGAAACTCGCCTTCTCGTACCATCCGGGCACCGATGCGGTACTCCATCACCATATTGTCCTCGAAACTGGCCATATGCGCACCTTCCCTCAATTGGCGGAATGCCACCTTGAGCGTCAGCGGGGACTTCTCTTTCAGAATATTGACCTGCGCTCTGGCCCAGTCATCTTCCTGCGAAGCCAGGCATTCCAGAATGCGCTCAACGCTATCAGCAGAAAAACAAGTATTGATCATGTCTTCATAGTCTTCGATCTCGGCATGCGGAACGGTCTGGCTCACACTTCCGAGAATAGAATTCAGCAGATGCTCGGCCTCAAATGAAAAGTCGGCGCTTTCAATCTGGCCGACCAGATTGCCAAGCAATTCGCCCGGCACATGATGCGTGCCAATCCCAAGCGCGGTCACATCGCTGCCTTTGAGGCGCGCGCCAGTGAGTGCGAGCCACATCCCATACTCGCCCGGCAGGCGCGGCAGAAACCATCCACCGCCGACATCGGGAAACAGGCCAATCCCGCTTTCGGGCATGGCGAACAGAGTCTTCTCTGTCGTTATGCGGTGACTGCCATGAACTGAAACCCCGACGCCGCCGCCCATGGTGACGCCATTCAGAATGGACACATATGGTTTAGGATAATTATGGATCAGCGTATTCAGCCGGTACTCAGCGCGAAAGAAATCTGTGGCCGCCTTACCGTCGCCTGCACCGCTCTCCGCCAGCATGCGGATATCGCCGCCCGCGCAAAACCCGCGTGTGCCTTCGGCGTGATCCACCAGAACCACCCCAATCTCATCATCCTCCCGCCAGTCCAGCAGCGCGTCCGACATGATCACGCACATCTCTTCAGTCAGCGCATGCAGCGCCTCTGGCCGATTGAGCGTAATCCGGCCCACTGAGCCAACTTTGCGGGTGATGACTGGAGTGATGTCTGACATTCAGCGGTCCTATTTCAGCAAATCGCGCGAGATGATGACCCGCATGATTTCATTTGTGCCTTCGAGAATCTGGTGCACACGCAAATCTCTCACAATGCGCTCCATCTCATAATCGGCCAGATACCCATAGCCGCCATGCAGCTGCAACGCATCATTGGCGACTTTAAACCCGACATCTGTCACAAAGCGCTTCGCCATCGCGCACCATTTCGTCGCCTGCGGATGTCCGGCATCGAGCCCGCGCGCCGCCTGATAGAGAAAGACACGCGCTGCTTCGAGCTCGGTTGCCATGTCGGCCAGTTTGAACTGGGTTGCCTGAAAATCAGCGATGGCGCGGCCAAACTGTTTCCGCTCTTTTGTGTATTCGAGTGCCTTATCCAGCGCGAGCTGCGCGCCACCCAGCGAACACGCCGCAATATTGAGCCGGCCACCATCCAGCCCCGCCATGGCATATTTAAAGCCATCGCCTTCAGGTCCGATCCGGTTTGCTGCCGGCACCCGAACACCATCCATCAACACCTGACGTGTCGGCTGGCTCTTCCAGCCCATCTTCTTCTCATTCGCGCCAAAGCTTAGACCGTCAGCCTCTTTCGGCACGATGAAGGCCGATACGCCCTTTGGCCCGTCTTCGCCCGTACGCGCCATGACCAGATACACATCTGAGGTGCCAGCCCCAGAGATGAATTGCTTCGATCCGGAGATTACATACTCATCGCCATCTTTCAGGGCGCGGGTCTTCATACCCGCCGCATCCGATCCCGAACCCGGCTCGGTCAGACAATAGCTCGCCAGAGACTCCATACTGGTCAGCTTTGGCAGCCAGGTCTGTCGCTGATCCTCAGAGCCGAATTTATCCACCATCCAGCTGACCATATTGTGGATGGAGATATAGGCCGCCGTTGCCACACACCCATAGGATAATTGCTCAAAGATCAGAACCGCATCTTCACGACCAAATCCCGATCCACCGACATCGTCGCGCACATAAATACCGGCAAAGCCAAGTTCAGCAGCAGACTTGATAACATCCACCGGAAAATGCCCGGTCTCATCCCATGTCGCAGCATGCGGCGCCAATCGGTCCCGCGCAAATCCTGCAGCGGTATCGCGGATCATGTCCTGTTCTTCTGTGAAGACCAGAGTCATGCGCTCACTCCCTGAATTGTTATTTTGTTCTGCTTGGCCCAAGGTGGCAAAGGGGTCAATGCACACAGAGGGTCAACGGGGGCACGAATGACCACATTTTTGCAGAAAATTAGCATACATCCGGCTCGTATTGAAGATATTGAAGAAATTCAATCTGTCGATCTGGCGGCTGGAACATTATTTGATGCAACGGGTCTGATCAATGAAGGCCCAACGGGACAGTCTCCCATCCCAACGCGTGCGCTCAAGGCAGGTTGCATGTCGGGTCTATTGAGCCTCGCCGCGATCGAAGAAACAATTGTGGGCTTCGTTCTTTGCCGGAAAGTCTCCCCGGACCTCTATCTTGAGCAGATTTCTGTACAACCGGAGTTTGGCCGTCGCGGCATCGGGGCCTGCCTTACCCAACATACCATTCAGCAAGCCGACAATCTTCGCCTGCGCGGCGTTGTGCTCTCCACTTTTCGGGACGTCGCCTGGAATGGTCCCTTTTACAGACGCCTCGGCTTCTCTGAACTTCCCCGCCAGGCGATGAAGCCCTGGATGCTCGAACTCGAAACCCTTCAGGCGCACAGTATGGACGTCTCATTGCGCTGTTTCATGCGTCGCCCGGGACGTTGGGATAAAAACTGGCTCCGGCTTCCTGCGGCCAATGGCTCGGAATCTCAAAAGCCGATTGCGATTGAAGAGAATTCGTGAAATCTGACCCATCATGACTGACATCGTACCAACGCGTTACCCGCTCACCCGCCCTCGCCGAACTCGTCAGGCCGATTGGGTCCGTCGCCTCACCCGTGAGACGGTTCTTTCCAAAGACGATCTGATCTGGGCGCTCATTGTCCATGACGGCAGCAAGCCGCGCATTCCGGTGAACGCGCTACCGGGCGTTGATCGGCTCAATCTCGATCAGGCGGTCGAAGCTGCGCGCACGGCCCGCGATCTCGGCATTCCTGCGCTCGCGCTGTTTCCGCACATTGATCCTGCCCTGAAGAATGAAAAAGGCACCGAAGCCGGCAATCCCAACGGCTTTGTTCCGCGCGTCATCAAAGCCATCAAGGATGAAGTGCCGGAAGTCGGCGTCATGTGCGATGTCGCGCTCGACCCCTTCACCAGCCACGGTCATGACGGCGTGCTCAATGCCCGCGATGAGATCGACAATGATGCGACCATATCCCGCCTCGTCGAACAAAGCCTTGTCCAGGCCGAAGCCGGTGTCGACGTCGTCGCCCCCTCCGACATGATGGATGGCCGCATCGCTGCCATTCGCGAGGCGCTTGAGGATGACGACTTCAAGAACACCATGATCATGGCTTATTCAGCCAAATATGCGAGCGCCTTTTATGGTCCCTATCGCGAAGCCATCGGCTCTGCCACGGCCCTGAAAGGCGACAAGAAAACCTATCAGATGGATTTCGGAAATACGGACGAAGCCCTGCGCGAAACCGCCATGGATATCGCCGAAGGCGCAGACATGGTGATGGTGAAGCCGGGCCTGCCTTATCTCGATATTGTTCAGCGCGTCTCTTCGACCTTTGACGTTCCGACCTATGTCTTCCAGATTTCCGGCGAGTATGCGCAGATCATGGCCGCCTCCGAACGCGGCTGGCTCGACGCCGATCGCGCCATTATCGAGACCCTGTCCGCCTTCAAGCGCGCTGGATCGGATGGTGTCATCACCTATTTCGCTGAACGGGCCGCGCGTCTTCTGAGCTGATCATGTCAAACGACCTCACCAATTATCATCCGCGTCCCCTGCCCGGATCTGAAATTCTGCATGGGCATTACGTCGTGCTGGCCCCATTCGATAAGGAAACCCATGGCTTCCAGCTTGGGCAGGTTCTGGTCGGTGGCAAAGCAGCAGGCACATGGGATTATATGCCGTTTGACTTCCAGGAAGCCGCCCATTTCGGCCATGACTTCGAAAAGATGATGATCGAAAAGGATTGGCTGACTTACACGATCCTTGATCGCGAAACGACCCGGCCACTCGGCATGGCAAGCTATATGCGCCAGCGTCCTGAACATGGCTCGATCGAGGTCGGCTGTGTCGCGTTCAGTCCCGCCCTGCGCCGGACAATCGCCGCCACCGAAGCCATGTATCTCATGGCGGCTCATGTGTTCGACGATCTGCACTACCGCCGCTATGAATGGAAATGCCACAACAAGAATACCGCGTCGAAAAATGCCGCCCTACGATTTGGCTTCCAGTTCGAAGGCGTTCACCGGAATGACATGGTGATGAAAGGGACAAGCCGCGACACGGCCTGGTTCGCCATGACCGATGATGACTGGCCGGGCGTGAAAGCTGCCTTCAAACGCTGGCTCTCGCCGGACAATTTCGATGAGAACGGCCAACAGAAATTACCATTATCCGCGCTTCAGGCGGCGCACGCACAGCATCCGCCTGAACAACAGCAACAATAGTCATTTGCTCACGGCACTCAGGCCTGGACATTCACCACCGTCCGACCGCGAACTTTGCCCTCTAGGATGGCATTTGCCAAATCCGGCACCTCGCCGAGCGTGATCTCATTGATCGTGCTTTCGAGCTTGCCCGGGTCCAGATCCGTTGCCAGTCGCTTCCATGCCATCAGACGTTTCTCGCGGCCAGCATTCACCGAATCAATCCCCGCCAACGTAACATTGCTCAGAATAAACGGCGCGACACTCCCGGGCAGATCAAGGCCCTGAGCCAGACCGCACGCCGCGACAACGCCCTCATATTTCGTCTGCGCCAGAACGTTGGCCAGCGTGTGACTGCCGACGGAATCCACAGCGCCCGCCCATTTCTCTGATCCGATGGGGCGTCCCGGCTCTGACAGCGTCTCCCGGTCCACAATATCAGTCGCACCAAGCGATTTCAGATACGCCGCCTCAGACGCACGTCCCGTTGAAGCCAGCACAGTATATCCGAGGCCGGATAGGATCGCGACGGAGATCGACCCAACCCCGCCATTTGCGCCGGTCACCAGAACGTCGCCCTTTTCCGGCACCAATCCGCCATGCTCCAGCGCCAGCACACACAGCATGGCAGTATATCCGGCTGTTCCAATGGCCATGGCATCCCGGGTGGAAAACGTTTCCGGTATCGGGATCACCCAGTCTGCAGGCACGCGCGCTTTTTCGGCATATCCGCCATTATGGGTCTGGCTCAGCCCATAGCCATTCACCAGAACCTTGTCGCCGGGTTTGAAATTGAGACTGTCGGAGGCTTCCACCGAGCCCGCGAGATCAATCCCGCCAATCATTGGATAGCTCGCCATGATGCGCTTTCCGTTCAGCGCCAGCCCAGCCCAGCGTTTGCACCTCGCCCAGCTCATTTTCACAGATAATCTCTGGATGGCCTGAGGCTTCAGCCGCCTCGACATGCCGAAGCGCTTCGCTTGCCAGATTTACGCTCGCGCCGCGAAACCACTCGCCGCCCGGCATCTGATCCTTGTACAAAACGCACTCATATGGCGTTGCAGATTGAACGCCCCGACAGAACACAGCAACAGGCCGGACAGAACAAAATTTCGAGCGATGGATCATGACTGTCATGGCGGGCATAACTTGCGGGCGTCTTCCCCGTCAGCCGAACTTTTTCATTCTCATAATCATAGATCCAGAGCGTTCCGAGACGGTGACACAAAGAGCAATTGCATGCCGTCGCATCGCCCGGGTCGCCCTCATACTCCCAGCCCGTTGCTCCGCAATGACATTTGCCCGTCAGAATCATTCCGGTTTCCAGTTCGGATATCTTGTTTTCATTTCGTCAAACCCGGCTGTGATCAGTTCTTTCAGCACGTCCATATCCACATCAGCCAGCTTGTTGATATAGAGACACGACTTTCCAAGCTTGTACTTGCCGATCCGGTTCAGAATGTCTGAGTGATCGGTATAACCGGGCAGAACATAGACCACCATATTGGCCTTGCGCGGGCTGAACCCGGTCATAAGGAACTCACCTTCCCGACCGCTTTCATACTTATAATGATATCGCCCATAGCCGATCATGCTCGGCCCCCACATGCTGGGTTCAAGGCCCGTCACCTCAGTGAAGACATCAAGCAGGGTCTCGGCGTCCGCGCGTCGACCATCGTGTTCCACGTTGGCCACAAACGATTTCGGATCAACATCCGTTGCCTTGGTTTTATTCTCCGCCTTCGCCATTCCCTGTCCCCCCCTTTGTCAGCCGGGCGATCAGGCTGGACGTATCCCATCGGCTGCCGCCCATATCCTGAACGTCAGCATAGAATTGGTCGACCAGCGCCGCCACAGGGAGTTTGGAGCCATTCGCCCGCGCCTCTTCAAGCGCAATCCGCAAATCCTTGCGCATCCAGTCTATCGCGAACCCATAGTCAAACTTGCCCTCAACCATGGTCTGCCAGCGATTTTCCATCTGCCAGCTTTGTGCCGCGCCTTTTGAGATCGCTTCGATGACCTTAGCCGGATCGAGCCCCGCATTCTGCGCAAAGGCGAGGCCCTCAGACAGCCCCTGCACAATTCCGGCGATACAAATCTGATTGACCATTTTGGCCTGCTGACCTGCGCCCGGTCCGCCAATATGGGTTATTTGCTTGGCATAAGCCCGCATCACCGGTTCGGCCTTCTTGAAGGCTTCGTCCCGGCCACCGCACATAATAGTCAGCTGACCATTTTCAGCACCGGCCTGCCCGCCTGACACCGGCGCATCCACAAACAGAGCGCCCTTTTTGATCGCCGCCTCATCCAGTTGCCGAGCGAGATCTGCGCTCGCTGTGGTGTGATCAACCAACACCATGCCGCCGCCCATGGTCGGCTGTAATTCAGCATAGACTGATTGAACGTCCGGATCGTCCCCCAGACACGAAAACACAAATTCCGATCCAAATGCCGCCTGTGCCGGATCGTTGGCAATATTTGCCTTTTTCGATCCAACCGCCTCAAGCCAGGCTTCAGACTTTGCTTGCGTTCGGTTCCACACCACGACCTTGTGACCAGCTTTCACCAGATAGCGAGCCATAGGCGCACCCATCACGCCAAGGCCAAGAAAACTGCATCGGGCCATGGTCACTCACTCCCTGAGGTCAGCGGCACATATCCGCCTTTGAAAAATCCGAGCGCGCTTCCTGTTTCCGACCGAAACGACTTCACGCCGCCGAATATCACAATGTGGTCGCCCGCTTTCTGTCGCCACAACGTCTCACACACCATGCTCGCCAACCCGCCTGTAAAAACGGGCGTTTTCCGCCAGTCCCGCGCTTGTTGATCCTCCGGCAGTGTCGCCGTCATGTCTTTTGCGAACTGACGGGCATAGTCCTGTTGATCCTCACGCAGAATATTCACCGAAAACGTCTCGGACTCGACAAAAAAATCTCGCCGATCAGACTGAAGATCGATCGACCAGAGAATAATTGGCGGATGCAGCGACACGCTCGAAAAACTGTTTGCCGTAATGCCCCGCACAATTCCGTCAGCAGTTTCTGTCAGCATCACACAGACGCCGGTGCCGAAACAGCCCAGCGCATCCCGATAGGCCCGTGTGTCAAACACCGTTTCTGTTGATTTATCAGTGTTCATCCACTCTGCCTTAACTCTAAACTGCTAGGAATTCGTCTCCAGAAGAGAGACATGTCACACCATGGCGGGCAATCAACCTATCGTCATAAAAAAGGTCAAAAAGGTTTCTGGCGGCGGTCATCATGGCGGCGCCTGGAAAGTGGCCTATGCCGATTTTGTGACCGCGATGATGGCGTTTTTCCTGCTCATGTGGCTCATCAATACCACCAGTCCCGAACAAAAACGCGGCATCGCCGACTATTTCGCACCGGCTGCGGTTTCATCCTCTACGTCGGGTACAGGCGGCGTACTGGGCGGCACAGCCATTTCGACCGAAGGCTCGCGGTCTCAGGGATCAAAATCTATCATTGAACAATTATCGCCGGAAACCCCTCGGACGATTTCACGTGATCGTCAGGAAATCCGGGATCCGAAAGCAGCCATTCAGCGGGTCAATCTGGAGGTGTCCGAAGATGCGCTTCAGGCGGCGCTCGCCATTCGCGAGCGCGCTGAGTTTGAACGCGCTGAACAGTCTCTCCGTCAGGCCATTGAAAGCATGCCGGAACTGGCAGAGCTGTCTAAACAGCTTATTATCGACCAAACACCTGAAGGTCTGCGCATCCAGCTGGTCGACCAAGAGGGTCGCTCCATGTTCGAACCGGGCTCATCGCGCCCGAATTCCCGTGCCATTCGACTCATGGAAGCCATCACGCCGATTATTGCGCGCCTGCCGAATCGTCTGTCCATTTCAGGGCACACCGACCGGAGAGGCAGCACGGATCCTGATTATTCCAATTGGGAACTCTCGTCAGATCGCGCGAACGCGTCTCGTCGCATTCTCGCAGAAAATGGCGTCATGCCAGATCGTTTCGCCCGAGTCTCTGGCAAAGCGGGGTCTGAACCTCTCTATCCTGACGATCCTGACTTGCCAGGTAATCGACGTATCAGCATAGTCCTCCTTCGGGAGGCACCTGTCCTCCCGCCTGAACACGAGCTTTAACCCAAAAAAAAGCTCAGGCCTTCAGGACGTAAGGTCGTTTGACCGTGGGAGAGAACATGCTGGCGGACCTAGCCGCAAACTGGCCGATGATCGTGAGTGTGATCGTCGTCATTGGTGCGATTTATTTCTATACACGTGATAAATATCCGATGGAGCTGGTCTCCATTACCGTGCTCTGTGTTCTACTCGTCGTTTTCTATTTCCAGGAGTTCATTCCCCATCGCGGTGAAAGCCTGTCTCCCGAGGAATTGCTATCCGGCTTCGGCAATCCGGCACTGATCACAATCATGGCTCTGCTCGTTGTCGGGCAAGGCCTGTTCCAGACCGGTGCACTGGATGGCCCGTCGCGCTTCATGATGTCATCTTATGATGCGCGCCCTTTCCTGACGCTGATCGCTGCTTTCACAGCCGTATTCGTCACCTCGGCCTTCATCAACAATACGCCGGTCGTTGTGATGTTTCTGCCAATCATGGCGGCCTTCGCCGAGAAAATGAGACTCTCACCGTCCAAACTCATGCAGCCTCTGAGCTTCATTTCCGTCTTTGCCGGGATGACGACGCTGATTGGTACATCAACCAACCTTCTCGCTGCCGACATCTATCGATCAACAGAAGGCGTCTCGCTCGGCTTTTTTGAGCTGGCCCCCGTCGGTCTCATCCTCGCAGCCGCGGGCGTGATCTATATGGTTTTCGCCTCGCGTTTCCTCTTGCCTAACCGCGAAGGACTTGAGGCCAGTCTCGTATCGCGCTCTGGCAGGCAATTCATCGCGCAGATTGCCGTGACGGAAGGAAATCCGCTCGTCGGTCAGACCGCGATTGCGGGCATGTTCCCCGATCTGGCTGAAATGACCGTTCGGATGATCCAGCGAGGAGAGAGCTCCTTTCTTCCGCCATTTGATGACGTTACTCTGCAAGCTGGCGACATGCTGATCGTTGCGGCGACCCGGAAGACACTGACCGACACTTTAGCCTCTCAACCAGACTTGTTGCGCCAGATGTGGCAGGCCAAGGACGGCGCGACTGACGAGGATGGCAATACCACGCCGCGTCTTTTGTTGATCGAAGCGGTCGTGGCTCCCGGCTCCCGCATGATCGGGCGTGCGATTGAGCAACTCGGCTTCCGTCGTCTCACCAACACCCTCGTGCTCGGCGTACAGCGCCGCTCCCGCATGATCCGCGCACGTCTTGGCGATATACGTCTCGAAGCCGGCGACACGCTCCTCCTATGCGGGCCATCCGCCTCTTTCAAGGATCTCCGCGTCAGTCGCGATTTACTCTTGCTTGAATGGTCTCAGGTCGAGCTTCCGGTCACCGAAAAAAGCCACATCTCGCGCATCATCACACTGGGCTTAGTCATCGCTGCTGCCACTGGTGCGCTCGACATTCTTCACGCCTCCGTGCTCGGCGCGGTCGCCATGATCATCACCGGATGTCTGAACATCCGGCAGGCCGCCCGCTCGCTCGATCTTCGTATTTTCACCCTCATTGCTGCCGCTATCGCCATGGGCATGGCGCTCGACAAATCCGGAGCAGCCCTCACACTTGCCCAGGGCGTGGTCGACCTTGTTTCTCCGTTTGGCACTCTTGCTGTTTTGTCCATCCTGTTTCTTCTTGTCGCAGTCATGACGAATGTTCTGTCGAACTCCGCGACAGCGGTCCTCTTCACACCGATTGCAATTTCAGCGGCTAAACTCCTGGGCGTGGACCCGAAACCCTTTGTTTTAGCAGTCATTTATGCCGCAAACTGTTGCTTCGCGACCCCGATCGCTTATCAGACCAATCTTCTTGTCATGGGCCCGGGCCACTACCGCTTCATGGACTATCTCAAATTTGGCGGACCACTTGTTATCGTTATCTGGATAGCCTTCACGGTTATTGCGCCTTTTCGCTTCAGTCTCTGAGTGTCATAGTCGGTGATATGAAGATCATTGATTCTCCCGCAGTCCGTGGCATCGCGAATCGTCAACTCCGGTTTTACATGACGAACCCCGCGCCTTGCCCGTATCTGGAAGGCAAGTCAGAACGCAAAGTCTTCACCAATCTGGCCGTCTCTGACGCAGAGCTTCTGCATGATGCTTTATCCCATTCCGGGTTCCGCCGATCGCAATCCATAGCCTATCGACCAGCCTGCACGGCCTGCAATGCCTGCCGGGCGACACGCATTCCCGTAGCAGACTTTTCGCCCACGAAGCGCTGGCGGCGGGTCCTCAAAAAGAATGCCTCGCTTATCCGCGAACCCAAACGCCCGACGGCGACACGCGAGCAATACAATCTCCTGAAACGCTATCTGGATGGTCGCCATGCTCATGGCGGCATGGCCGGCATGAATTTGCGCGACTATGTCAGCATGGTTGAAGGCTCGCCTGTGCCCACCGTCGTCTTTGAATATCGCGAAGGCCCGGAGCCAGACTCAACCCTTATTGCCGCCGCCCTGGTCGATGTTCTGAAAGATGGCCTCTCTATGGTCTATTCCTTCTTCGAGCCGGAACGCGCGACTCAGAGCATGGGTAATTTCATCATTCTCGATCACATTGCCTATGCTCAGGAACTGAACCTCGACTATGTCTATCTTGGCTATTGGGTCGAGAGCAGCCCGAAAATGGGCTATAAGGCGGACTTCCGGCCACTCGAAATACTGGACGGTGACGAGTGGCGCATATTAGAAGACGAAGCATAGTTTCGCGCAACTGACCGAAAAGAGTCAGCCCAGTCCGGCATCGGGGAGGTGTTATGATCAATCGCCGCAATCTTATCGGTGCAGGCCTGCTCGGCGCAGGTGGCGCAGCCGCGGCATTCGCAAACCCGGAAAAAGCCGCAGATCTGGCTGCGCCGGCGGTCAGCCGCAATCGCCGCCGCTTCAATATGGTCACCACCTGGCCCAAAGGCCTTCCTGGCCTTGGTGAGGCCGCCGAACGCGTGGCCCAGCGTATTCAGACCATGTCCGAAGGTCTGATAGAGGTGAAAGTCTTCGCGGCCGGAGAGCTCGTCCCGGCGTTTGAGAGCTTTGATGCCGTGGCAAACGGCTCTGCCGACATGTATCACGGCGCTGAATATTACTGGACCGCCAAATCCACCGCCTACCCCTTCTTCACTGCTGTGCCTTTCGGAATGACCGCTCAGGAACTTATGGGCTGGATCGATTTTGGTGGCGGGCAGGAACTCTGGGATGAGCTCTCTGCGCAATACGGCATCAAATCCATTCAGGCGGCCAATACAGGCCATCAAATGGGTGGCTGGTTCCGTAAGGAAATCAACTCGCTGGATGATCTGGTCGGACTTCAGATGCGCATTCCCGGACAGGGCGGCGATGTCCTGCGCGCGCTTGGCGGGTCTGCGAAGGCGCTTCCGGGCGGCGAAATTTATCAGGCACTCCAGACCGGAAACATCGACGCCACTGAATGGGTCGGTCCGTGGAATGACTACACGCTCGGCTTTTATCGCGAGGCCCCTTATTATTATGGCCCCGGCTTCCACGAGCCCGGTGCATCCCTCGCAGTCGGGATGAATCTCCGCGTCTGGAACGATCTCACCCCCGGCGAAAAGGCAATCGTCAAAGCCGCCTGCGAAAGCGTGAACCACACCTCACTCGGCGAATTCACCCATTTCAACGCCATGTATCTCGACATTCTTCAGCGCGAACATGATGTCCGGCTGCGCTCTTTCCCGGATGATGTGGTGAAAGCCATGTCCGAAGCCTCCCGCGACGTGCGCGCCGCCTCAGGTCGTGATGGGCTGGAAAAACGCATCTATGAAAGCTTTGAAGAAAGCCTTCGCAAAATGCGCGACTGGGCAGCCGTGTCCGATGGCCCGTATTACGCCGCCCGCCAACTCGGCGCAGAAGCTGGCAGCTAGTCTCTGTTATGGACCTTCAGGACATATTCCTTCTTTTCGGCCGATATCTGAACTGGTTGGGTCTGGGCCTATCCGTTCTGCTTCTCTTGCCCTTAGTGACACTGATCCTGCCCGATCTCGTGCACAAACCCTCCCGTGGCCTATCCGAATTCATCGACCGGCTGACAGGCATCGCACTTGAGATCTCGATTTTCGCCGCGATGTTTCTTGTGCTGATCCAGCTGACTGCCGTGCTGGCATCCTATGCAATGGGCCTGTCATTCACCTGGCTGTCAGAGCTCGTGATCTATGGGTTTGCCACACTCTTCATGTTTGGCAGTGCTGTCGCCTTGCGAAACAGCGCTCATGTTCGCGTTGATATTTTCCGACCGCGCTTTGGTGAAACCGGGCGCAACTGGATCGAGCTGACCGGCATATATCTCTTTCTCTTCCCCATCATGATCCGCATTCTCCAGACCGGCGAACAAGGCCTCACCCGTGCATGGACCATCTTTGAAGGCTCGCGCGAGACCGATGGCCTGCCCATCCTCTTTCTTTTCAAGACGCTGCTGCCAATCTTCGCGATCCTGATGATTGTTCAGGGCCTGTCAGAAGCGCTCAAAGCCGCGCTTCGCCTGACAGGGCATCTCGAGCCGCAAACACCTCAGAGCGAAGGAGCGGGTCATGGAGCTTGAAATCATCCTCGCCATCCTGATGTTTCTCACCGCGATTGGCGCGCTGCTCATGGGCTATCCTGTGGCGCTCACCCTTGGCGGTGTCGCGCTCCTGTTCGCACTGATCGGTATTGGCCTCGGCGCATTCCCCGAACCCATGCTTCGCTCCCTGCCCAGCCGGATACAAGGCGAAACCATCATGCAGAACGAGACGCTCGTCGCCGTTCCGCTTTTCATAATCATGGGCGTCATTCTCGAACGCTCCCGTGTCGCCGAAGACCTTCTGCACATTGCAAGTCGCCTGCTCGGAAAGGTCAGGGGCGGCCTCGGCTTTGCGGTCATCCTCGTCGGTGCACTTCTTGCCGCTTCGACCGGTATTGTCGGCGCGACCGTCATCACCATGACCCTCATCGCCCTGCCAACCATGCTGAAGCAAAACTATGATCCGCGCCTGGCCTCAGGCACCATTGCGGCATCCGGCACGCTCGGCCAGATCATTCCGCCCAGCATCGTTCTCATTCTGCTGGCGGATGCCGTTTCAAATGCGGCAAGTCAGGCCGCGAGCCGCATGGGTTCAGGCACCAGCTTTGTTGTCTCCGTGGGCGACCTCTTCTCGGGCGCCCTTATTCCAGGCTTCCTGCTCGTCGGCTTCTACCTAGCTTATGTCGCCTTCACTGCCTTCTTCAGACCCGCAGCCTGTCCCGCTGTCGAACAGGATGACTCCCCACCACTCACGACGAAAGAGCTGACCTTCGGGCTCGGTGCGCCACTTCTTCTGATCATCGCCGTGCTCGGCTCCATCCTGTTCGGCATCGCAACCCCGACCGAAGCCGCGGCAGTTGGTGCAGCGGGCGCCGTACTGCTCGCAGGCCTGCGCCTCTCTCAGGAAAATGAAACCGGCCTGACGCGCCTCATCCTGATCTCGCTCGCGTCAATCGTCGCCGTCATCCTGTTCCGTAACCTGTTCGATCTGCGGATCGCCGTTGAAACCGTGTCTGCCGTGAATGGCATCGGCATTGCGCTCACGCTCTTCGCCTCAGCGCTCTTCCTCACAGGCCTCGCAGCAGGAGCGCTCGTGCTTCACCGCCGCGAACAACTCATGCCCGCCATGAAAAGCGCGGTTGAGATCACATCCATGGTCTTCCTTATCCTGATCGGTGCCAGCCTGTTCAGCCTCGTCTTTCGCGGCTTTGGCGGCGACGATCTGGTGCATGACCTTCTGTCAGCCACACCAGGCGGAAAATGGGGCGCGCTCATCGTCGCCATGCTGGTCATGTTTGTCCTCGGCTTTTTCCTCGACTTTATCGAGATCGTCTTTGTGGTGGTCCCACTCGTTGCCCCACCGCTCATCGTCGCGGGCTTTGATCCGGTCTGGCTCGCCATTCTCATGGCGCTGAACCTTCAGACGAGCTTCCTGACCCCGCCATTCGGCTTTGCGCTGTTCTACCTTCGAGGCGCGGCGCCCTCTGACCTCGAAACCCTCGATATCTGGAAAGGCGCGCTGCCCTACATTGGCCTGCAGCTCCTCATGATTGCCCTGGTCGCGGCCATCCCTGCCCTTGCAACCTGGCTCCCGAGCCTGACGCGATAGCGCTACTGTTTAGGGGTTTGGCGGGAACATCCTACCACGATGACCGGACAACTCCATTTCGGAGCCGTTCAGTCGCAAAGTCGAATGTCGTCTGAACGGGCTGAAAAGCTCAAGCACTGCCTCTTGTCTCCGCTCTAACATGTCCGAAGCCACCGTGCCTAATCCCTGAGTCTCGCAGAAATGAGCAAAGTCAAATTCATAGCTAAACAGATCTGGGTCATTCATCAGCGAGATAACTTGATCAATTGTCTGCTGATTAAACTCAATGGAGTCATACTTGAACGGCATCTCTCCCGAGGATAGCTCTCGGATCGGATTGTAATTTGCGATAAAGACGCCATCACAATGCGCCGCCTCCCAGGCAAGCCTGGTATTGCCGAGGGCTTTGAGAGCGTGAAACACCTGAAATTGATTGGCTCGAACTTGCATCGAAACGCCGGTTTCGGGCAATCCCCATCGGGTTCTGACAAGAAAACTCAGGCAATGTCCGGATAATTCACGTGCGTAATTGGTGACAAACAATCGTCGCGCCTCACTCGACCTGATGCTCGCATCTGGCACCTTCTCGCTGCCGTAGCACGCCTCGTTTAACCTTGCCTCATAGTCTGCGCGCAATTGGCGTTGAGGATCGCTCTCGAAATCGGGTTCGACGTCGACAGTTTCGACTGCTGCGTTCACACTCTTCGGTTGATCGTCATCAACCAAGTCACCCAACTCCGAAATTGCGACCACTGGTAATCCGACAATAAGAATTCCGGTTGCCAGACCTCCCCCGGACAAAACATCTCCAAGCGATGCCCCGCCAGAAGCATAGCTCACTTCTGCGATGTCTCGGTAGGCGGCACAAAAGGAGTTGGAGCAGAAATATGGCGTCTGGCCCCCGAGGCCATCGTATTTGAAAGTTGAATAAGCGCTCGAGTTCCAGGTCCAACCGTTTTTCAGAACAACCGAAACGCCACCTCTGTTTTTCTTTGCCACTGAATCCAGGTAATCTGATGTCGCGGGTCGGAGTTGTTTCGAGGTTGCACACGCTGAGATCGCAAAACTCATCAGGAGTATTGAGATCAAGCTCAATCGAATGCGCATCGCTCTATTTCCCTTAATATTGTATGCCTTCGTATATCGCCTGAGCATCTTACTCCAGTTTGGACCGCAGACAGAATAAGCCCATGACCAAATTCGACCGCGACCAATTCACCGCTGACTGCATCGCCGCGAACGCCGAAACCGACGCCATCGGTGCAGTGCGCGAAGTGTTGACGCGCGCCGTGTCTGATCCATCTGACGTCCTCCGCGGCATTGGTGAGCCGACCAGCGCGGGCATGGACGTACTCCACCGCTCGCCAACCCTGACCATCTTCGCCGCAACCTGGACACCGCGTATGTGTCTCCTGCCGCACAACTACGAAATGTGGGCCATGATTGGCATCTATACGGGGCGCGAGGACAATATCTTCTGGCGCGAGACTGAGGACGGGCTCAAATCACTCGGCGCAAACTGCCTGTTCGAGGGCGATGTCGCCACCCTCGGCAAGGACGCCATCCATTCGGTGACCAATCCGCTCCTACGCTTTACAGGCGGCATCCACATTTATGGCGGGGATTTCTTCGATACCGACCGCCATTCCTGGGACCCGGAAACCCTCGAAAAAGAACCCACAAACGGCGACAAGGTCCGCGCGATGTTCGAAGCGGAAAATGAGCGGTTTGCGGCAGCAAATGCCGGGCCGTAGTGCGTTTGCTGCCTGCGACCACCCCTTGAAGACATTAAATTCTTTTGATCCGTGTTAGCGCAACACCTTCGGAACTCAGCGCTCCAGCCATGTGTTCAGTCTGCATATTCGAACAAAAAGACAGGACCATCATGACTGACTTGAAAACCGTAAATCCCGCAAATGGCCAACCGCTGAAAACTTACCCTTTGATGAGCGATGCTGAATTGAAGGACGCAGTTCAGAGCTGTCACAACGCCTTTCTCGACTGGCGCCTCACCTCTCATGAAGACCGCGCCGAAATCATTAACAATGTTGCAAAAGAGCTCCGCGCCCGGAAAGATGAATTTGCGGAACTCATGACCCGCGAAACCGGCAAACTTCTGGCCGGCGGAAAACAGGAGATCGAGCTCTGCGCAGGCATTTGTGAGTACACTGCGAAGAATGGTCCCGCCGAACTGGCTGATGAAACCCGCGACCATCCAAATGGCGAGCGTGCCACCATCACCTACTCCCCGATTGGCGTGGTCTACGGAATTCAGCCCTGGAATTTCCCCTGTTATCAGGCAATCCGCTATTCCATCGCGAACCTGATGGCAGGCAATGGCGTTCTTCTGAAGCACGCTGAAAGCTGTACGGGCAGCGGTCTGTTCCTCGCCGAAATCTTCAAGGCGGCTGGCCTGCCAGACAATCTCTTCACGGTTCTGCGGATCAGCCATGATCAGTCAGACACAGTGATCGAGAACGATCTGGTGCGCGGCGTTACCCTCACCGGCAGCGACAAAGCCGGTAAACATGTCGGTGCCAAAGCAGGCGAGATGCTTAAGAAAACAGTGCTGGAGCTCGGCTCTAACGACGCCTTCCTCATTCTCGAGGATGCCGATCTGGAGACTGCTGTGAACACATCAGTCATGGCCCGCATCTTTAATAACGGACAGACCTGCGTAAACGGTAAACGCTTCATCGTCACGGAGAAGCACTATGACGCATTCGTCGAAAAATACACCGAAGCCATGAAGGCGATTCAGCCCGGTGATCCTATGGAAAAGGGAACCAAGCTCGGCCCCATGTCGCGCACGGCGCTCCGCGATGATCTGCACGACCAAGTCATGGAAAGTGTCGAGAAAGACGCGAAAATCCTCTGCGGAGGTGAAATTCCAGACCGCCCGGGCGCATGGTATCCAGCCACGGTTCTGGTCAATGTCAAACCCGGCCAGCCTGCATATGATGACGAGCTGTTTGGCCCCGTCGCGTCCGTGATCAAGGCGAAAGACGATGAAGATGCAATGCGCATCGCCAATGATAGCCGATATGGCCTTGGTGGCGGCATTATCTCGTCCAATGTCGAACGCGCTGAAAAGCTCGCGAAAACCTATTTCGACACCGGTATGGTGGTCATCAATGGCTATGATATCGCCGCACCAAACCTGCCCTTTGGCGGCGTGAAGAATTCCGGTTTTGGCCGCGAGCATGGCGGCTTCGGAATGAAGGAATTCGTCAACGCGAAAGCCGTATCCGTACTCGCCGCGTGATCGAAAGACAATTTATAAAGAAAAAGCCCGCCAGATCGGCGGGCTTTTTATGCCTCCTTAAAAAGGCGCAATCTCAATCGGTTTCAGGCCCCGTCCCGCCATCAACGTCGTCTTCGTCTGCCGTCATACCGCCCAGTCCTCCAGGCTCCAGATCCGCCTCATCGATCAGTGTATAGGTGAAGGAATTCCCCCAGATGTTCTTGGCCGCGCGACAAATCCCCATAAACGCTTCAAAATCGGCGGCATGTTCAAACACCTGACATCCGGCCGACCAGTTGGCGACGCGCGGCGTCACGCCCTGCTCTCTGGCGCGGTGGATATTGATGCCCGTCCCATTGCCAAACCAGGTGAAAGACGGCTTCCAGTCGACCGTCTTGCCGTAATCCTCCACATTTCCGAGCCGGAAAACCGGCAGGTTCATCCCCCATTTCTGACAGACGGCATCATATTTCCCCTGATGCTTCCGGATCATATGAGAACTGCGATATTGTCCTGGAGCCAGAAAAGCCGGACCGCCTTCAATGGTCGATTGCTCTGCGGCCAATAGCCCGCAATCCGTCGTCGCATTCCACATATGCGACACCCATTCACCCGTCACCCGGTCCACCCAGGACACAGTCAGCAGATCATCAAACACATCCGGCACGCGCTGGGTTGCCCTTATGCCGACAATGTTGATGTCATAGCCTTTGGGATTGTCGAAAACGACATATCCCTTGGCGAGCATTGCCGCGTGTACGGCTGAAATCTCTGGCCTGTGCATTTCGTCCCCCATTCTTCACCCGACAGCTATATGCCATGATGGGCGAAAAAACGGGAGTCGAAATCAACCTGTCAGGGTATTTTAGAACTTAACCTCAGGCACAATAGACAGATCCGCACGGACCTCTTCGCCCAGATCGTAGAATTCTTCTGCATTGAAGCCGAACGAACTCGCAAACAGAGCCGCCGGGAAGGTTTCCCGCGCCGTATTGTATTGCTGAACCGCAGAGTTGTAGAACCGGCGCGCCGCTGCAAGCTTGTCCTCAATCGCAGACAATTCTTTCTGCAGTTCGAGGAAGTTTGTATTGGCTTTCAGGTCCGGATAGGCCTCAGCCAGAGCAAACAGCTTGCCGAGCGCGCCCGCCACCATGGCTTCCGCTTCCGCGGTCTCCTGCGGGCCTTTTGCGGCAATGGCAGAATTTCGCGCCGAGATCACCGCATCCAGCGTTTCTTTCTCGTGGCTCGCATAGCCTTTGACCGTCTCAACAAGGTTCGGGATCAGATTGCGGCGTTGTTTCAGCTGCACATCGACATCCGCAAACGCCTGACGACATTGCTGCCGCTTGGCCACAAGGCCGTTATAAATGCCAATTACGATAACCGCGATCAGCGCGATGATACCCAGAATGACGTATAGTCCAGTCATTGGTGCGACTCCCCGAAACAGATATGCGCGAAGTTACCCGCAAAGGTCTCCGCACGGCAAGTTCTAAGACATAGCTCAGACTCCATCTGCCGCCCGTCCCCGGTTCAGGGGAGAACCGAAGCTCTCCCCTTCACATCAAATTCGGACAATCCCCTCAGAAATTCACATTCACCGACTGCGAATAGGTCGCCGGGCGTGGCCAGAAGCCATAATTTACGCAAGAATCGGAAGGCGGAAGCGCATTATTCTCGGCCTCAGTCAGCCCAAACGCACAATTGTTGAGCTGCGGTCCGTTTGCAATCTTGTCCTCGAACACGTTCTTGAACACCGACACATTACCGCTAAAGCCGAACCCGGGCTCAAAGAAGGCTGCCGCTTCATAAGTTGTGCTCGTCTCA
Source organism: Ponticaulis sp. (assembly GCA_002692725.1). GTDB lineage: Bacteria > Pseudomonadota > Alphaproteobacteria > Caulobacterales > Hyphomonadaceae > Ponticaulis. Next base: position 440,407 of record NZLU01000046.1, read on the forward strand.
GGCTGCAGGCTCGGCGTCCCCAGCACAGGGATCGTGCCCTGTCCCCGGAAGCCGATAATGCCCGGTGCGATCTGTTCCAATCGCGGCGTCTTGAACCCGCGACTGACACCGCCTTTTAAAGTAAAGATCTCGCTTGCATTCCAGACGAGATAGGCGCGCGGGCTGAAATGCTCACCAAAAACGCTGTGATCATCCATGCGCAGCCCCAGCGTCAGCGCCAACCGGTGATGGTCCGCGTCGGGACACTTCGATCGGGTCGCCATTGGCATCTTCATAGACCAGCTCTGAAGCTTCGCGTTCGAAATAGCGCCCCCGCGCAGCGAACGCGACCTGCCCCGGCACAATCGGGCCATCGGCATAGACGGTCGAATTAAGGCTATTTCCGAAATCGTCATCGCTTTGAAGCGTTGTATCGAGTCCCAGATCCAGACCGAATTCCTCATCCGGCGTCCGGGTAATGATGTTGACGACACCGCCCATGGCGTCCGACCCATAAAGCGTCGACATCGGTCCGCGAACAACTTCGATCCGATCAATGGCCGAAACCGGCGGAATAAAGCTGGAAGACGTCTCGCCAAATCCATTTGGCGTCACATTGCCCGCAGCATTCTGGCGGCGTCCATCCACCAGAACCAAAGTGTAATCGCTCGGCATACCGCGAATGGAAATAATTTGGCCGCCTGTCTTGCCCACGCCATTTCCGACATCAATGCCTGGAACGTTCTGCAGTGCTTCTGCAAGACTGCTCACACGTTGTTGCTCAAGCTCCAGACGTGGCACGAGCGTGATACTTGCTGGTGCTTCGATGACCTGCTGCTGGAAGCCCGACGCCGTCACAACAATATTGTCCATCCGGCTCTCGCCGTCTGACGACTTCGTCATTTCAGCGCCGTCGGTAGATTGCCCGCGAGTTTCCATATCAGATTGGCCAAATGCGGCCGGCCCGTTTGCAACAAATAGCAGACCGGAAAGTGCTATCCCGGCTTTAAGTACGCTCTGCATTGATTTCCCCGTCGCGTTAATGAGAGGCGTTCTTATCTAGAGAAATCAAACTTGCAGCTGCTTCTGCGAATTATTTGCAATTATTTTGTCAGAAAATTCAGTTCTGAGGCCTGAAAGCCTCTCAGATGAAATGACTGATGGTTATTGCGAGACACCACATCGGCAGGTTGCCATTCATCGCCTATTTACAGCTGTCATGTTCGATCGCGAGATCTTGCGAGAGCCATTCATGATACTCTCTCAACGCGGCCTCATCTCTGGAACAGTACGACCATTTCTGAAACCGTCTGATCTTCAGAAATCCAGCACGTCTCAGGATATCGACATGTCGGCTGACTGTGGGCTGCGCCAATCCCAGCTTCTCCGCCAGCAGATTGATACACACCCCAAATTCCGACACATCAGCAGACATCTGATGGCCGAAATGCGCTTTCGGATCTTTCAGAATCTTCAGCACTTCCACCCTGCTTTCATTCGCCAGAGCCTTCATCTGATCGTTTCGATTTGACATTTCATCGTTATATCGCTGTTTTGCGATATGACAATATGGAGAAACCTGATGTTGCCCCTCACTGAGAGTTTTCAGTTCAACAGAGACAGGATCGCATGGGGTAAATGGGGCGCAGGCCCTCCGCTTGTGCTGGTTCATGGGTTTCCCTGGTCTTCACAGTCCTGGCGAAAACTGATCTCAGGGCTCGCGTGCAACTTCACCGTCTACGCGTTCGATATGCCGGGCACCGGTCTGTCGGAGAAACATGACGATCAGATTGTCGATGAGAGTCGGCAAAGCCAGCTCCTTCATGACCTCATTCGTTTCTGGAAACTCGACCGGCCTCACATGATCGGACATGATTTCGGCGGTCTCGCTGCGCTCAGAGCTCATTTCCTGCACGGGGTCGATTACGCAACGCTTCACCTCATCGATTCTGTTGCGCTTCTGCCATCGGGGTCGCCCTTCTATCAGCACGTCGCCCAACACGAAGAGGCCTTTGCAGGCTTGCCGAACTATGCCCATGCCGCCCTTTTCAAAGCGTATATCCAGAATGCCGCCTTTCAGCCGCTGTCGACTGACGTGTCAGACATTTACCTCTCGGCCTATTGCGGGCCGGACGGCCAGCCGTCTTTCTACCGCCAGATCGCCCACGCAAACACGAACAACATTGCTGAAGCCTCTGAGCGATACGCGCCTTGCGACTTTCCCATCCACATTATCTGGGGCGAGCATGACAGCTTCATTCCGCTCGAGCGCGGCCGAAAACTCCGTGACCTTCTAAAAGCCGACAGTTTCACCGTCATTCCTGATGCCGCGCACCTCGTGCAGGAAGACGCGCCTGAAGCCCTGCTCGGCGCTATTCTGACGACGCTTTTGCGCTGATCTCTACCTCACCTTCCAGCCCGGCTTTCAATTTGGCGAGCTTGTCCACTGCGCCTGCCGCATGGGGGCCGATCCAGCGGTCGTGAATATCTTTGATGGGAAGCGGGTTCAGATGATTCCACCGCACCCGGCCCCGCTTCACCGGGATGATCAGGTCTGCCGCTTCAAGCACACGCAAATGCTGCATCACAGTCGTCCGGTCGATCTCGTCGAACCGATCCGCCAGCTCTCCGGTCGTCATCGGATTGTCCTTCAGCGCATCCAGAATCCGCCGCCGCACCGGTGCGGCCAACGCTTTGAATATCCGGTTTTCAATTTCTTCATTTGACATGTTATATTTTTATAACATATTTTCTTACCAAACAATGGAGGGTGTTGTGAAACTCACATTCGAAGTCAGCGCGCGCATATCTAAATCAGTCGAAGAGACATTCGAATACGTTGTCGATCCGGACAAACTCTCCAGTTACTTCACGACAGGCGGAGCGAAAGGCCGGATGAAAACCGGCGCGACCGTCATCTGGGATTTTCACGATTATCCCGGCGCTTTCCCGGTTAAGATCGTCGAAGTCGAGGAGAACCGCCGCATCGTACTCGAATGGGAAGCTTATGAGCCCGGCTATGATGGCCCGAAATACGACACCACCGCCACCATGACGTTTGAACCGCTGGATGACAACACACGCACACTCGTCACCATTCGCGAGGAAGGCTGGCCATCAGACCGCGAAACAGCCCTCAAAGGCTCATACGGAAACTGCATGGGCTGGTCACATATGCTTGCCGGTTTGAAAGTCTATGCCGAACACGGCATCATTCTTCGTGATGGAATGTATAAATAGTTCTTAGCAGGCTCTCACATTTATGTGGAGCACCCCACAAGCGACCGCGCAGGCGCAGCCGCCGGAGCGTCAGCTCCGAACAGCGGCGAGCAACTTAACCAGAACAGCCCTGAACGCGCTCTATGCGAGACACTCGTCTCGCGAGAGCAAATAAAAATGGCGGAGGCGCAGGTGATCCGGGCTTTCGCCCGGAAACTCAGCGAGCACCTTAACCAGAGAAAGTCCCATTCCGCGGAAACCCTCTTGGCGCCATACGGCCTGCAGAAGCCCGACGCCCCATATAATCCTGCCAGTCCGGGAAGGTGCGCTGACGTCCTGCGCCATCGGTCACGGTAAAGCCCTCTTCAGATTTGAAGATCTTCGCGTCCGCCAGGCCGCCATCTTTATAGTTCTGCAGCTTCACGCCTTTACCGCGAGGCATTTCCGGCAGATCCGCCGCATAGAAGATCAACAGCTTCCGGTTCTCACCGACAACCGCCGCCATATCGCCCTCTGCCACTTTGGTAATCATGAGCTTGCTGTCAGATGAGGTCGTCACCACCGCCTTGCCGGCCTTCCGCGACGACACCAGCTCACCTTCCGGACAGATAAATCCATACCCGCCCGACGACGCCATCAGGCGTTTCTGCTCCGGCACCAGTTTGAACATATCGACAATGGAATGCTCTTCCTCGAGCTCAATCTGGAACCGGATCGGCTCGCCCTGCCCGCGGCCACTCGGCAGCTTATCGCCGCCCAGCGTAAACGCCCGGCCATCGGATGACATCAGGATCAGCTTGTCCGTCGTCTCCATCTGCACCGACAGCGCCAGATCATCGCCATCCTTGAATTTTGTGTTGGAAAGGTCTGCGACATGGCCTTTCAGCGCGCGGAGCCAGCCCTGCTGCGACAGCACCACCGTGATCGGCTCGCGCGTGATGAGCGCCTCCATCACCGCATCGCCATCATGCTCCGGCGCCTCACCAAACACAGACCGGCGACGCCCCAGCTCCGTATCCGGAGCGAACACTTCGCGCGCCTCTTTCAGGCCCTTCGCCACTTCCGTCCACTGGCGGCGATCAGAGCCAATCAGCGCCTGAAGGCTATCGCGCTTCTTCTCCAGCTCGGCATGCTCGCCCTTGATCTCCATCTCTTCGAGCTTGCGCAGAGACCGCAGCCGCATATTCAGTATCGCTTCCGCCTGATTATCCGTCAGCCCAAACGTCTTCATCAGCTCGGCTTTCGGATGGTCTTCCTCGCGGATAATCCGGATCACTTCATCCAGATTCAGAAACGCAATCAGATAGCCTTCCAGCACTTCCAGACGCGCCAGCGTCTTATCCAGCCGGTGCTGGGCAATCCGCACCACCACATCTTTCCGGTGATCCAGATAGGCCTGCAGAACCTGTTTCAGATTCATCACCTTCGGCGCGCCACGATCCAGCACGTTCAGATTCAGCGAGAACCGGCTTTCCAGATCAGAGAGTTTGAACAGGCTCTCCATCAGCATATCCGGGTCCACCGTCTTCGACTTCGGCTCCAGCACGAGGCGAATATCCTCGGCGCTTTCATCGCGCACATCGCCCAGCAGCGGCACTTTCTTGCCATCGATCAGCTCAGCCAGCCGCTCGATCAGCTTACCCTTCTGCACCTGAAACGGAATTTCCGTGACCACGATATGCCAGGTGCCGCGCCCCAGATCTTCCTGATGCCATTTCGCCCGCGTGCGGAAACTGCCCCGCCCGGTCGCATAGGCCTCGCGGATATTTTCCTTCGGCTCCACCAGAATGCCGCCCGTCGGAAAATCCGGCCCCGGCATCACCTCCAGCAACTCATCCACCGTCGTGCTCTTGCGCTCCACCAACAGCAGGCACGCATCGATCAGCTCAGCGGCATTATGCGGTGGAATGCTGGTCGCCATGCCCACTGCGATCCCGGTCGAGCCATTTGCCAGCAAGTTCGGATAGGCCGCCGGCAGAACCACCGGCTCTTTATCCTGCTCGTCATAGGTATCGCGGAAATCGACTGCATTCTCTTCCAGCCCCTGCAGAAGCAGCTTCGCCGCCTCCGTCATCCGGCTTTCCGTATACCGCATGGCCGCGGCGCTATCGCCATCGATATTGCCGAAATTGCCCTGACCATCCACCAGCGGATACCGCACGGAAAAACTCTGCGCCAACCGCACCAACGTGTCATAAATCGCGCTATCGCCGTGCGGGTGATAATTACCCATCACCTCGCCGACGATTTTCGCACACTTCCGATAGCTCGCATCCGGGTTCAGCTTCAGCTCACGCATCGCATAAAGAATGCGGCGCTGAACCGGCTTCAGTCCGTCGCGCACATCGGGCAGCGCCCGGCTGGTGATCGTCGACAGCGCATAGGCCAGATAGCGCCGCGACAGCGCCGTGTTCAGCGGTTCATCGATGATGTTTTCTTCACCGGAATCCATAAGGTCGGACATTCTGTGTACTCCTGACCTTTCAATCTAACCGAGTCGCGCGTCTTGTCGCGTCAAAATACCCGCAATTATGGGGAGAAACGCTCCTGAATAACTTCGCGGCGACACGAGCAACGCGACGGCGCAGCACGACCGACCCCGGGAGGAACAAGCCCGAGCAAAATATTAGAAACACCTAGAAATCCAATGCGATTGTCATCCCGTGCGCAATGCGGCGCAAATTGACGCGTTGCAGACACGGGACCATGCGCAAATAACAAACGAAAAAGGCCCCGGACCAGCAGCCCATTATCGCATATTACGCTGCCCTAATCAGGATCGTCGAGTTCAGGAAAGAACGTCTTCAGGCCAATCTCACCATCAGAATTCGCATTGTCCGCAATGCCCGCTCCTGAAAGAATGTAGATCTCGCCGCCGCGCGAGACGCCATTCGGATCGGCCCCCAAAGCGCCAATCACAAGGTCCTGCTTTCCGTCGCCGTCAAAATCACCAAACGCCGAGTCACTACCGGCAATATCAAAGGCATCCATGCCGACAAACCGAAGTCCCGCCACTTCATCCCCGACTTCGCCGAGACTGAGCAGCGCTGGCGTAGAGAGCGCCGCCCCATACACCACATACACCTCGCCTGAGTTCGTCAGATCGTCGCCATTTGCAAAGCCAGACGAGATGATGATGTCCATTTTGCCATCACCATCCATATCGCCGCCAGGAAGGCGCTCCATATCCACATTGTCATATTCCCGCGCGCCATTCAGCTGCACACCCCGGTTCAGGTCTATCGCCTGGGTAAAGACAAATAACCCCTGCGTATTGCTGTCATCCAGCTCCGGAGAGGTGCCCGACGCGGTGAGTGCTGAAAAATCGGGTCCGCCATAAAGAACATAAGAAACACCGCCCAAATAGATATCATCCGGATAGGTGTTTCCGCCGCCCGTGATCAGAATGTCATCGTATGTGTCGCCATTCACATCCCCGACACCATAGGCATTCCCTCCGGTCCCGGCATCCGTGCGCTCCGGAAAGAATGTCATGCCCTGACCATTGGGCGCCAGATCCCCCAGCAGAATCGGATCGCCCGAGGCACGCGCCGCCACAATCGCCTGTCCGAACACGATATGAGTCGCACCCCGACCATACGGAGAGTCATAACTCGGATCGGGATAGAGCAGGTCATCCACGCCATCGGCATAGAAATCGCCCGCCGCAGAGCCCGACTCGCACGAAAAATTCTGTCCGGTTTCCTGGCGCAGCAAAACGCCATCGCCATCAGACACCACCTGATCGAGCTGAATATTGGAATTGCTCACCAGCGCTGCTGAAATGGCGTCTCCGAACAGCACATAGCCCTTGGCGGTCTTGAACCCCGGATCACCACTGTCAGACCATGGCGCACAGACCAGCAATTCAGGCTTTCCATCTCCGTCGAAATCCCCGACAGGTCGCGTCAGCGTGCCAACCCCGCCATGCTCATCCGGATTGGCCTCAATTTCGATCGCCATGCCCGTGCCGCTGGTTTCCCGCAACCGAAAGGTCTGCGTCCCGCCGGACAGCGCCGTCCGCAACGCGCTTCCCTTCAGAATGAACACACTCTCATCGTCGAGTTTGTTGAGCCCGATCGTCAGCTCCGCCAGACCATCTCCATCGAGATCACCTAGCGATTCAACGCCAAGGCCGACAATATCTTCAGGCCCGGAGCCATCAAAGCGAAGCACGCCGGGCGGCACGCCATCTGCGAGGTCATAATAAGGCTCAGTGAACTCTGCCAATGCGGCTCCGCTGACCAGATACACCGCGCCTTCATAATCGACGGTCGACACATCTGACCGGCCCGCCGCGAACAAAATCTCATCGCGATTGTCGCCATCAATATCGGGCAACACAGCCACCACTTGTCCCGTGTCCATATTCACCTGATTGCCGAGAAACGCCACGGCGCGCAGATCCGCAAACCCTTCGATGACATTCGTGATGGTGATCATGAACGTCCGGCTGACAGTCGTCTGACCATCACTGGCGGTCAGCGTCACTTCATACACATTGTCGGCATTGGCATCGCGCGGGGCTTCAAAGTCGAAACTGGTGTTAGACGTCAGCACAAGCGACGACGTATCGAGGGAAAACAAGGCCGCATCTGCCCCACCAGACAGCGAGACGGTGATCGCATCGCCATTGGCATCGGAAACGGTGATGGTCACCGAAACCGTCTCATTCTCATCTGACGTAATGTCAGCTGAAATCGTGAATTGAGGTGCCGAATTGGTCGGAGGCGGTGTTGAGCCTCCGCCACCTGAGCCACCCGAGCCGCCTCCGCCACCACAGGCAGCCAGACCAGCCAGAAAAGCAATTGGAAACAATGCCAGAAGTTTGCGCATAAACCCGCCCCGATCAAACACTTCCCCCCATCAGTCATCAAAACCGGCTCTGAAATCAACCTTGCAAACCGCGATAGATTCAACCGTTCACCCGACCCGCTCTTGGCCTCCGGAATGACAAAGGCATTGTTGGCGCTCCCAACTGTTCAAAAGAAAACGGCGCAAAATACCGACGATGGAGAAATCTCTGTTTTGGGGTGTGCAGATTGGCGAATAACAAATGTCATCCCGTGCGCAATGCGGCGCGAGGCAGCCTCGAGCCTGTTTCATGTTCGCGAAGTCGAACGGAAACCAATGATCATGACGCTTTGCAGATACGGGAACTTAGGCGAATAACAAACCAATAAGGTCCCGGACCAGCCCCGCATCATTCCATACCGCGCCGCATCCGGGATGACATCGGAACCAATCTGTAGTGTGTCACTAAGCTCATGCGAAGTGACTCCGAGCGCAGCTCGGCAGAGCCCAACCGGGCGACGGGCGATAGCCCGCCCCATCGGAGCAGTGAGCGAAAGCGAACTCGCGTGAGATCAGAAATTATCTTATCCCACGCTCTCCACCCGACCATAAACTCCAATGCATGTCGGACCTGCCCGCCCCTTCCATGCCTGAAGACCAGTTTGCCGGTTATGCGAGCCGGATTGCTGGCTATATAACGGCAATAGAGGCGCTGTTTGATGCGAGCCTCTCGCCGGGCAAGCACCCGACGAGCTTTTCCGCCTTTCACCCCCATCATTCCTTCCATCGCCTTTACCCGCGCATGCAAGCGCTTCTGGCCGAGCGGCTGGACATTCACGTCCGCCGGATGGAGCACATGCTCCGGAGCTTTATCCTCTGGATGGCCGGCATGCTGGTTGAACGCACGCGGGCGGATGAGCGGGTGTTTAAGAAACTCAAGGCGTCTCAAACTCAACCCGTAGATACCAGCGAAGACTGGTATCCACGCATCCGATCAACTGGCGAGCACGCAGTCAAAACTCAGGCATGGACCCCAGCCTCCGCTGGGGTCTCCGGTGCTGAAGGAACACTCGCAACACCGGACGACGAAGACAAAACGGGCGGTCAAACATCCAAAACACCAGGCACACCAAAATGGCTCCTCAAGGAAGATCAGCTTCAGGCCGATATGGAGGCCGGGAAAATCCGTCTGAGCGGGCTGTCCATCACCATGCCACACAATCTGCCGAAGCCGCGCCGCTATAAGCGCCAGGTTAAAAAGCTCCGTCCCGATCCCCTGCGCGAAATTGACGTGCCCAAACTCTTTGCCCGGATCGCCCGCCTCTCCCGCACGCTCAAACGGGCGGATAAAATGGCGGAGCGATTGGCGTTGAAAGCCTTACAAGCGACCGCGCAGGCGCAGGTTGACGGAGCCGCAGGCGACGAGCTCAACCGAGCATCAAGACACAAACTCACTTGTGTCGCCGCGAATTCAGATGGATGCGCAATGCGATCGCGAGCGGGCAAACAAGTAACGAGCAGCCCTGAGCGCGACCCATCGCGAACCCCGGGCGTGAGACCCGGGGGAAGCGGGCGGTCAAAACAAACAGACCATAACCCGCTCTATCTCCGCCCCCTCACCGCCTGGCTTCCGCCGGAAGACCTCTATTATTCCACCGAGAATGACGAGGAACGGCGTGATCTGAACATGCTACATTTCAGGGCACATGAGCAGCTGGGTCTGATCGGCTTTCGTGATCCGCCGGATAAGGCTTTGGGCATTCCCCGCTTTCGCGTGTTTGAGCCGCCAGATCCCCCACAGATCAGACCGCTCTGACCTGTCTGACCATGCCCCTACGGGCCGCTGCGCTTTCGTGCGCAGCGCGCACTCACAGAGCACTTATTTTACTTTGTGCTCTAATAAGTTTGCATGTCTTCCTGATCCCTCTTATGTCTTAGCTACCCCGATGAACGGGCGAGCGCGTGGCATCCCGTCAGACGGTCCCGCGCGTGTGTTTGCGTATCGCTTATGAACCACTCACACGGAAAGGAGGACCCTATGGAAAAGGCCTCAGAAAACCCCATCCTAAACAAGATTTACACGCTCAAGGGTGATCCCGACGAAGTGCGTGATGCCTATAAAGACTGGGCCCAGTCCTATGAAAAAGACACGGTCGAGGATATGGGCTATGTTGCGCCGGCCGTTGTCGCCAAAAAATTGAAAGAACTCAAAGCAAATGCCGCGCGTGTTCTGGATGCAGGATGCGGCACTGGGCTTGCCGGTCTGGAGCTGAAAAAGCGCGGTTATCCCTCCATCGATGGAATGGATATCTCGCCTGAAATGCTGGATGTTGCGCGGGAGAAGAATGCCTATGGCGAGCTGAAGGTCGAGGATATGACCCAGCCTTTATCCTATAACACCAATTCCTATGATGCCGTAACCTGTGTCGGCACCTTTACCCACGCTCATGTTGGCCCCAAAGGCTTTGATGAGTTGATCCGGGTGACCAAGCCTGAAGGCTATGTTGTGGCGACCGTGCATGAAGATGTCTGGCAGGATGGCTATCTCAAACATTTCGATGAGCTCGAACAATCCGGCACGGCCAGGCTCGTCTCGGTCGAGGATGCCGACTACCATCTTCACGGCTGTCGTCTTTGCGTGCTCCAGCCTCTGGCGTAAGGGCGCCGCGCTAGAACGCCACCAACTCTTTTTCGACCAGGCGCCGGATCATCAATTCCCTGGCGCCGGGCGGAGGTTTGTGCGCCTCGGCATAGAGCCGGTTGGCAATGAAATGCCCTGTCAGCCGGAAGCCTTTGCCAATGTCGACCGGTTCGGCATCGGCCTCAGATCTGACAAGAAAAGCCGGCAATGCCAGAAGCTTGTCGACATATTCGGCAACTTCTTCACCGCAGGCCGCTCTGCCGGTTCTGGGGCTGACATGGGTCAGCCCGTCTTTCCGGCCTGAGACCGCGCATTTTGAAAAATCGAGCCCGTAACCGACGGTTCGGAGAAAGCCGACCTCCCAGCTGACCATAAGCGCGGGCCAGATTTCATTGTCCGCCAATTGGTCAAGCACGGTTTCTGTCGCGTCATACAGCCCGGGATAGGCCTGCCCCTCTGGAAGAGCTGTATTGAGAAGCCCCGTCACCGAGTTGAGCGCCGTCAGGGCAAGCCGGGAAGACAAATACATGGCTGCCCTGTTTGCCGTCGCCTCAGAGAGGTTGAAATTGCCGAGCTGGTTTTCGTTTCGCGCGCGCCATTCCAGCTCGAGCGAGGTGCCGACTTCGAAGTTAGCACGTTTTTTGGAGGAATTGCCGCCATGGATAAAACCTGACTGGCGGCCATGCTCTCGCGTGAAGGCATCAAGGATCAGGCCGCTTTCACCAAACCGCCTCGTCCCCAGTACAATGCCTGTGTCACGCCATTCCATCAGACACTACCCTAACCCTGAGGAGACATTGGTTTCATACCACCTTTGGACAGACCAAATATCTTCCGAATGAAATCCAACCACAGACCATAAGGTTTGCCGAGCACAAACATCATCACGGAGAAAAAGGCTCCGGCTTTCACGAGCGCCGCCGTATCTGCGCCACTAACCCAGATAATGCCGAGATATATCGGAACCTGAAACGACAAGAGCGCAATCCCGTCAGAGACCACAGATGGCAGAGGCGGGCTGGTCCAGTTCAGAAAATGATCGCGCCACACCCCATAGGGCCGGGCCGTCAGAACCATCAATGGCGCGCCAATGAGGCGAGCATGGAGAACTTCAGGCCAGGACATTCCGCCGACATAATGCTCATTCAGCGCACCGAACGCGGTGAAAAATGAAACAAGCGCCAAAGTGTCGGCAACAAATTCTTTCAGCTTCATGTCTGATCGGTCCGATCAGACATCAAACTCAAGGCCAAAGGGCGTATAACTGTCTTTCTTTTCTTCCCAGCGCTCATCCACCTTCACAAACAGGAAGAGGTGAACTTTCCGGTCCAGCATGGCTTCCAGCTCTTCCCGGGCACGCTTTCCGATCTCCTTGATCGAATTGCCGCCTTTGCCGAGCACCATACCCTTATGGTTCTCGCGTCCGACAATGACGGCCTGCTGAATTCTGACAGAACCGTCTTTCCGCTCTTCCCAGGACTCAGTGTCCACCATGAGCTGGTAAGGCAGTTCTTCATGCAGGCGCAGCATCAGCTTTTCTCGCGTCACTTCCGCTGCCAGAAGACGCATTGGCAGGTCAGCCGTCTGTTCCGGATCATAGAGATACGGACTTTCCGGCACGAGGCCGGACAAATGATCAGCCAGTTTCGAGACGCCGTCACCATTTGAGGCCGAGATGGGGAAGATGTCTGAATAGATGCCGAGTTCACTCAATTCCTGAATGACCGGCAGCACTTCGAGATGGTCGAACTCGTCAATTTTGTTTAGCGCGAGAATGGCAGGGCGACCAAGCTCTTTCAAATCGTCCATCACCCGACGATCGTCTTCCATGCTTCGCTTTTGCGCCGGGGTCAGAGGCCTTTTGAGCTTCTCGGCAACCCAACCGGTTGCGTCGATTACGTGCAGGATGACGTCGGCTTCTTCGGCGCCAGCCAGAGCGGCCTTCACCATGGCCCGGTCGAGACGCCGCCGGGTGCGGAATATCCCCGGTGTGTCGACCAAAACCAGCTGGGCGTCATTGACCATGGCAATCCCACGAACCGGGAAGCGCGTGGTCTGAACCTTCTGGGTCACAATGGCGACCTTGGCCCCAACCATGCGGTTTACAAGGGTCGACTTGCCCGCATTGGGTGCCCCGATTACGGCCACAAATCCGGCCCGTGTATTCTCTGTATCAGGCGTCATCCGCCGCAAATCCTTCAACTTCCTGAGCATTCAGCATCAGTTTGGCGGCCGCCCTCTGGGCTTCCTGTTTTGTATGTCCACGCCCTTCAACCGGGTCGAAATCTCCGACCAGAACGCGGGCTGCGAATTCCGGGGCATGATCGGGACCAACCTGTCCCACGATCTCATAAGTCGGCGTTGCCAGTCCTTGGCCTTGCGCCCATTCCTGAAGCGCTGATTTGGGATCTTTCGGGCGTTTGCCAACACCCTTTAACAGCGGAGACCAGTGTGTCTCAACAAAAACCGCAGCAGGCTTCAATCCGCCGTCCAGATACATGGCTCCAAGCAGCGCTTCACAGATATCCGAAAGGATGGAGACCTTTTTACGCCCTCCGGCATTTTCTTCTGCGGTGTCGAGCAAAAGATGGCTGTCTAAACCGAGCCGTTTTGTAATCGTCGCACAGGCATCCCGGTTCACCAGCGCGTTCAGCCGGGCAGCCAGCCCACCCTCTGGCTCGCCTTCAAACTTGGCGAACAACAGATCCGCAATCACCAGGCCCAATACGCGATCGCCCAGAAATTCGAGCCGCTCATAGGAGAACCGTGCGCCAAACTCCTGAGCAGCGCTGGCATGTGTCATGGCCCGCGACAGCAGAGTTTTGTCTTTGAATTTGTATCCAATCCGCTCTTCGAGTTCTGCAATCGCATCGTCACTCAGGCGTGGCAGCTTACCAGCCTGTTTGGCGCGAGACCTCAACCGGGTGCGTTTGGGGCGAGCAAGCTTCACGAATAATGTCCTTTCGGGAAGGCTTCTATGATGACCATGGCCAGCGCATAAGGATCATCATCTGTGATCGACAGATGAACAAACGGCTCCCAGCCATCAGGCGTCATCGCCTTCAATCGATCAGCCGCACCACCGGTCAATTCTATCGTCGGTTTGCCAGTCGGCAGATTAACCACGCCCATGTGTTTCCAGTGAACACCGCGACGCGGCACGCCGGTTCCGAGGGCCTTGGCGCAGGCCTCCTTGGCGGCGAAACGTTTGGCATAGGTTTCGGCGGACAGTTTCCGGCGTTCAGCCAGCGCGATTTCGGTTGGGGTATAGACGCGGTTTTTGAAGCGCTCTCCAAAGCGCTCAAGTGTCGCTCGAATGCGTCGGATATCCGCCATATCCTGCCCCATACCGATGATCATGCGCGGGCCTCATCCATGAGGCGACGCATTTCCCGAATGGCAGCTTCCAGCCCGACAAAAACCGCTTCACCGATGATGAAGTGTCCGATATTGAGTTCAGTCAATTCAGGGATCTGAGCAATGGGGGTCACAGTGTCATAAGTCAGGCCGTGCCCGGCCTGAGGCTCGATACCAAGATCGACGGCTTTCTCAGCGCACATCTGAATGCGCTCCAGCTCTTCGCCCGCAAGCGCGCCCTCTTCAGCATGGCAGAGCTCAACGAAACGGCCCGTGTGAAATTCAGTCACGCTCGCGCCGATCTGGTGTGCCGCCATCAATTGAACCGGGTCTGGCTCAATAAACAGAGACACTTTTGATCCATTTTCTTTAAGCTGTCGGACATAGGGCGCGAGATGATTGTGACCGCGCGCAACGTCCAGCCCGCCCTCCGTCGTCCGTTCTTCGCGCTTCTCCGGCACGAACATCGCTGTCTCTGGTTTGAATCTCAGCGCGATGTCGAGCATTTCATCAGTGGCGGCCATTTCGAGATTGATTGGCAATTGGGTGGCATCCCGAATGCGCTGCAAATCCTCATCCCGAATGTGGCGTCGATCTTCCCGCAAATGAATGGTCAGGCCATCGCCGCCGGCCCGGCTGACAATCTCGGCGGCGCGAAAGGGATCCGGATGCAGCCCGCCACGGGCATTTCGGATGGTCGCAACATGATCGATATTCACGCCGAGACGGATACGCTCCGCCATCAGAACTTCCTCCGGCTTCCCGGTTTGACGGGCTCAAGCGCTGCGAGTTCAGGCGGAAGATCGTTCGGATCATAATCCGGAAAATCAAAGGCCGCGAGCGAAATCAGATCGGTCCCCACATCAGCGCGCCCATTGGAGCGATCAATAATGCATGCGCCGCCGATCAGCTCGCCGGGATAGTCGTTCAGAGCTGCGACGGTTTCCCGGAAGGATTTTCCGGTTGTGACAATATCTTCCATCAGAAGAATGCGGTCATCCTCATTAAACTCAAAACCGCGTTTGTAGATTAGAACGTCATCTTCATTGCGTTCGGCAAACATGGCGCGCGCACCGAGCTGGCGCGCCATCTCATAGCCTGGAATGATGCCGCCAATGGCTGGCCCGGTGACGACAGTAATGTCACCGAATTTCGCACGAATCTGTTCAGCCAAAGCGGCACACAGTTTCTCAGACACGGCTGGCTGAGAAAACACGAGGGCTTTTTGCAGGAAGACGGGGCTGCGACGGCCGGACGACAAGATGAAATGTCCTTCCAAGAGCGCGCCGGCATCGCGGAAAGTCTCAAGAACCTGTTCGGGTGACATTGGCACTAGCCTCTTATGCGTTCCACCCGATCAACAGCCGACAAAGCACGAAGCGTCGCAAGAATCAGGGTGAGGTGTTTCAGATCTGCGACCTCGATATCGAACATCAGGTCGGTGAAATCAATCGATCTTTCGCCTGACTGGACAGAGAGAATGTTCCCGCCACTCTCGGCAATGGCACTACACAACTGCGCCATGACGCCAGGACGGTTGATCGCCGTGACTTTGATACGCCCCATGGCCATAATGCCGCCATCGGGTTGGCCGGACCAGGACAGGTCGAACCAGCGCGCGTATTCGGCGTCCTCATCCCCCAACCGATTACAGTCAATACAGTGAACAGTAATGGGTTGGCCCTTCTTCTGAAGACCGACAATCCGGTCGCCCAGAACGGGAGAGCAATCCTGACAGAGCTGAAGTGCACCGCCGGATGGCAAGTCTCTGATTTCGATCAATCGATTGGCCGTGGTTTCCGTAAGGCGCATCGCCTCAAAAGACCGAAGAATCTCCTGCGCTCTGGCCGGGAATGCCTCCGCAATCACGCGTTCGACCTCGATCGTCTGTCGACCGAGTTTTTCAAGTAAATCATCACCATTCTTGAGATTGAGGCGATGTGCGATTTCATCGAGGTTGATCTCGTCCGTCTTCATCTGAAGCACTTCAAGTGCCGCCGCAAGCGCACTTTCGCCAAGAGAATGGAAGCTGGCGGCCTCACTCGAACGAATGAGGCGCTTGATCGCCGAACGCGCGCGCCCGGTCTGGGTCAGCGCTTCCCATCCCTGAACGACACCTGGTTTGTCGCCCCGGATAATTTCGACCACATCGCCATTTCGTAGCTTGGACCGCAAAGGCCTGGTTTCGCCATTTATCCGGCAGCCCTTGCAGCTATCACCGATCTTGGTGTGAACGGCATAGGCAAAGTCCAGCGGCATCGCGCCGGTCGGCAGCACAATCAATCGACCATTTGGCGTGAAAGCAAACACGTGGTCGAGATACATTTCGAGCTTGGCGTGCTCATAGAATTCCTGAGCGTCCGCCCCATCGCCAATCATGTCTGCGAACGCGGTCAGACTTCGGGACGGATCGAGCCCGACCTCCAGAGCGCCTTCGGCGTTGAAGCCGTATTGCGAGCCTTTATAGGACCAGTGAGCCGCGATCCCGGTTTCAGCCGTCCGATTCATGTCCTCAGTTCGAATCTGGAGTTCAATCCGGCGATTACCCGCAGCCCGGACCGTCGTGTGGAGCGACCGATAGCCATTGGGCTTGGGCATTGAGATGTAATCCCGAAACCGGTCCTGAAGGCAGGACCATTTCTGATGCACCACCCCCAGCAACCGGTAACAGTCATCCACCGAATGGACGATCAGTCTGAAGGCAAAAATGTCTGCGACATCCCGGAAGGAAATATCCTTTCGGTTCATCTTGCGCCAGATTGAGTAGGGCTGTTTCTGCCGACCGGTGACACGTCCTTCAACGCCCGCTCGTTTGAGCATTTCAGCCAGTTCGACATTGACGCGGGAAATGTCGATTGCGCTCTTTTCATTGAGCGTACGGATGCGTTCGCCCAGGGTCGAATAGGCTTCCGGATTCAGCTCCCGAAATGCAATATCTTCGAATTCAGCGGCAAATTTATAAATACCGACCCGTCGCGCCAATGGCGCATAGATTTCTAGCGTCTCGCGGGAAATCCGCTTCCGCTTCTCATCTTTTTTGATGTGATGAAGCGTGCGCATATTGTGCAAACGGTCGGCGAGTTTCACCAACAATACGCGCAGATCTTTTACCGAAGCGAGAATGAATTTCTGAAAGTTCTCGGCCTGTTTGGATTGTTCCGAGGTATATTCGAGTTCACCAAGCTTTGTGACGCCCTCGACGAGATCCGCCACCTCCTGGCCGAATAGCCCGGTGACTTCCTCCATGGTTGCGTCGGTGTCTTCCACAGTATCGTGAAGCAAGGCTGCGACAATGCTGGCTTCATCCAATTTGAGTTCTGTGAGAATGCCAGCAACGGCCACAGGATGGGAATAATAGGGATCGCCTGAGGCCCGCTTCTGGGTGCCATGCTTGATCATGGCATACACATAAGCCGCGTTCAGTTGTTCTTCTGAAACGTTGGGGGCATAGGCCTTAACGCGCTCGACCAGCTCGTACTGGCGTAAAATACGCGTTGGCGTTGGCGCCGGAGCCGTTTGCTCAGTCGCAACACCAGATGATACGCCATCATCGATTTCTGAAACAGTATTACCGTCAGGAGCCATCTATATAATATAGACTGCTCCGGATCAGGATGAAATGGCAAAGGCCAGCGCGAATGAGAAAAACCGCTGGCTGTTGCGTCTTCGCTTAGTAGCGGTCTTCCCGGGCAGATTCGATTTCCTGCTGGTAAGCCTTCATGACGTCTTCCTCAGACGCCGTAGGCGCAGCTTCCAGAGCACGCTTGTCTTCTTCGCGCTCGGTTTCTTCGCTTGGACGAATGCTTTGCAAATTGGCGATCAGCGCTTCTTTTACAGACACCATGTCCACAGCTTCGTCAGCGATTTCGCGCAATGCGACCACTGGGTCCTTGTCATTGTCACGATCTACGCCGAGCGGTGAGCCTTCGCGGATCATGCGCGCACGGTGTGCAGCAAGAAGGACAAGTTGGAAACGGTTATCAACCTTATCGAGGCAATCCTCAACAGTGACGCGAGCCATAAGACCATCCAGTGTTTGGGAAACAATTCATCCGTATAGTCGCGATTGTCTGCGAGGACAAGGGAAAACCTGTCTTCACAACTGTCTCAAGGTCAAAACTTCGCCGGCAAACACCTGCCCAAGTCATTGGCAGAGTTCAACCAAAACAGCTCCGTAGCGTTATAGATATCATTTAATTCTATTCTTGTGAGACAACCAGTTGATTTAATTGGTCGAATCCCGATGGTGCAGAGAAATACTTCAGATAGAGAAAATTGCGAGGAAAAGTGGCATTTTATCAAAATGAACGCTTGGCGTTATTTATTGACGGTGCAAATTTATACTCAGCAGCGAAAACCGTTGGCGTTGAAATTGACTATAGAAAACTTCTTGAGGAATTCAGAAAACGCGGTCGACTGCTTCGTGCCTATTATTATACGGCCCTGGTTGAGAATGATGACTATTCTCCGATCAGACCTCTCGTCGACTGGCTGCAATACAATGGTTATAATGTTATCACCAAGTCCGCGCGAGAGTTCACGGATCGCGACGGACGTCGCCGCGTAAAGGGCGATATGGATGTCGAAATCACGGTCGATATGATGAACCTCGCCGCTCACATCGATCATATCGTCGTATTCTCAGGTGACGGTGATCTGACGCGCGTGGTTCAGGCCGTGAAGGACAAAGGCGTCCGGGTCAGCGTGGTCTCGACCGTCAAAAGCCAGCCTGCCATGATTTCCGACGATCTTCGTCGGGCCGCTGACAGTTTTATTGACCTGACAGACCTTGCCAAACTCATCGGAAGACCGCCACGTGAGGGCGATCATGACGATGAGGATGAGTATGACGACGAAGACTGACGCCCAGTTTCCGCCTGAAGCCCCACTGGATTGTCCCCTCTGCCCCCGCCTAGTTGCATACCGGGGGGAGAATGCGCGTGCCGAACCAGACTGGTTCAATGCGCCGGTTCCGAGTTTCGGGTCGCCAGACGCTGAGCTTCTGGTGATCGGTCTCGCGCCCGGACGAACCGGAGCAAACCGCACGGGTCGTCCTTTCACCGGCGACTGGGCGGGCGATTTGCTCTATCCGACGCTCTCAAAATTCGGCTTTAGCGAGGGGGAGTATCAGGCGCGGCCGGATGATGGACTGAGGTTGAAATCGGCGATGATCACCAATGCTGTCAGATGCGTGCCGCCTGAGAACAAGCCCGTCGGCGCCGAGATCAATGCCTGTCGTCCGTTTCTGAATGCTCGCCTTGAAGCGCTGCCGAAGCTGAAGGTGATGATCACATTGGGCAAGATTTCCCATGACAGCACGATCCGCACGCTCGGTCTGAAACTGAAGGATTATCCCTTCGGGCACGCTGTTCAGTATGAATGCGTATCGCCCTGGCATGATCAGCCGCTTCAGCTGATTTCGAGTTATCATTGCTCGCGCTACAACACGAATACGGGGCGGCTGACTGAAGACATGTTTCATGATGTCTTCCGGAAAGCTCAGAGCCTGATTTAAGGCTCAGCCTTTTTCCTTCAGCAGGCGCTGTTTGTCCCGGTTCCAGTCACGCTCTTTGACAGCATGCCGCTTGTCGACAGTTTTGCGGCCTTTTGCAATGCCGATTTCAAGTTTGGCGATACCGCGATCGTTGAAATAGAGCTTTAAAGGAATAGCCGTCCGCCCTTCCCGGTCTATTGCCTGTGAGATTTTTGCAATTTGTTTGGCGTGAACGAGCAGCTTCCGCTTGCGTTTTGGTTCATGGTTGAACCGGTTCGCCGCCGGATAGATCGGAATGTCCGAATTGATCAGATAGAAGCCGTCATCCTCAATGCTTGCATAGGCCTCAGCAATATTCGCCTTGCCAAGCCGAAGGCTTTTTACCTCCGACCCCTGCAGAACGATCCCGGCCTCCAGCGTATCTTCTATTTCATAATTACGCCGGGCCTGACGGTTTACGGCAATCTGGTTATTCGCTGGCATATCAGTTCAATATATCGGCCTGCCGCATGGCAGCCTCAATTTCCTCTCGGATCTCTGGCTTCGGAGATAGAAGAGGTAAGCGGATTGTTGGCTCACACAAGCCCAGCACAGACAATGCGTATTTCGCAGGTCCCGGGCTCGGCGACCGGAAGAGCGCTTTATGTAGCGGATAGACCCGGGCTTCGATCGCGCGCGCAGTTTCAAAATCACCTGACAGGCAGGCCGTGTGCAAATCCGCCATGAGATCAGGAACCACATTCGCCGTTACCGAAATACAGCCCTGCCCCCCCATAGCGGTGAAGCCAATCGCCGATGGGTCGTCTCCTGACAGAAGAACAAAGCCCTCAGCACACTCGTTTAAATGACGTGTGACGCGGGCGAGATCCCCGGTTGCATCCTTGATACCAACAATATTTGGATGCTGAGACAGCCGCGCCACAGTTTCCGGCGCGATGTCGCTCGAAGTCCGCGACGGCACATTATAAAGAATGAGCGGCATTTCGACGGCATCTGCGATGGCAGAGAAATGCGCATAGAGGCCATCCTGATCAGGCCGGTTATAATAAGGACAGACCGTAAGCGCCGCATCCGCGCCGACGCGCTTTGCATGACTGACAAGACCGATCGCCTCAGCCGTCGAGTTCGATCCACACCCCGCAATGATCGGCACCCGGCCAGCAACACTCTCTACGCAATGCTCGATGATCGCATAATGTTCCTTGTGGGAGAGCGTGGCCGATTCGCCTGTCGTTCCACACGGAACCAGCGCGCCTGAACCTGCCTCTATCTGCCGATCCACCAGCTTTTTATAGGTCTCATAATCAACCTCATCATTGCGAAACGGGGTCACGAGCGCTGGGATGGAACCTTTGAACATAATCACTCACTAGTGTTGTCATAAATCATTGCAGGAATTGGCGGATATACATACCATTGCCTTCATACGCCACTCCAGAACAGAGCCTATCATCAACGATGCGACTCGCTTTTCTGTCTTTAAGCCTTTTTCTGAGCCTTTGTATCCCTTCTGCTTCAGCTACTGAACCCGCTTCCCGGAAACCAAATCCGCCGTACAAATCAAGCGTGTTATCGCGCAATGATGCTGAGCGGGTCTCTCTGGCCCTCGAAGCTGCCAGAGATGGCGACTGGACCATTGTGGAGCGCTATCGGGGCCAGATCAATGATCCGACTGCGCGCAAACTGCTCTTCTGGCGGATTGCCGATTCGAGCCTGAGCGGCGCAGAGTTTGAGACCCTCAACCAGGCCCTTACCGAATTGAGAGGCTGGCCGAGCCTGCGCCAGCTGCAAATACGGGCTGAAGAAAAAATTTCCACAAGTTCACTGTCAGCCGCACAACGCATCGCCTGGCTTGAAGAGTCAGGCCCGATCAGCGGTGAAGGCAAAATCGCTCTGGCCGAAGCCTATCAGAGCCAGGGCCGCACGGCCGATGCTGAGCGCCTCATCAAAGAAGCCTGGCATCAGCACTCCTTTCTTGTGAGCCGCCAGCGTGAGATCGCGAATGCGCACGCCGAAATTCTCGATCCGGCAGATCACATCAAACGAACAGATTATCTTCTATGGACCTCCCAGCGCAGCGCGGCATCCGCGATGAAACCATATCTTTCGTCAGATTGGGATCGTCTGGTCGATGCGCGTATCGGTCTGGCAACAGGGGCTGGCGGTGTTGATGGCTTGATCAACCGGGTTCCATCGTCTCTTCAGGCCAATCCGGGGCTTCTTTATGAACGTTCCAAATGGCGTCGTCGGCGCGGCCGGTGGGAGGATGCGCGGGAGCCACTTCTCGAAATCGACCCAACCGGTCTTCCTGACCAGGCATTGTCGCATATCTGGGACGAGAAAAATCTGCATTTGCGGCGCATGATCCGCGATGAAATGTGGCAGACGGGCTATGACCTCGCCTCCACTCACGGCCTCACATCTGGTGTCGACTTTGCTGAAGGAGAATTCAACGCAGGCTGGCTCGCTCTGAGATACCTCAACAAGCCAGAAGTCGCGCTGAGACATTTCCAGACCCTCGAAAACGGCGTGTCGACTGCACTCAGTAAATCCCGCGCCCAGTACTGGACCGGTGAAGCCTACACTGCACTGGGACAAACGGCTCAGGCACGTGAGGCTTATGAACGCGGCGCAGAGAACATCACCTATTTCTACGGACAGCTTTCAGCCGAACGGCTCGGTCAGACGACACTGACGCTGCCTCCGGTCGTGGTGCCGACCGACGCCGAACGCCAACAATTTGAAAGCCTGGATCTGGTGCGAGCGCTCAGAATGCTGGCAGAAAATGGCGAAGATTATCAGTTCCGGCGCATTTCCTATCACCTGGATGACATTCTCGATACGACAGCTGAATATGAACTTCTGTTCGAACTGGCGCACTCTTATGGCCTGACACAGGCGGGGATTCGCGGCTCTAAAGCCGGGCTGTCGAAAGGTATCGTGCCGGTCAATGCGTCCTACCCGGTCTTCTCATTCGATATTCCAAAAGGAAAATCGAGTTCAGCCGAAGACGCGATGATTTATGGGCTATCTCGCCAGGAGAGTGAATTGAACCAGCATGCCATCTCCCCGGCGCGTGCCTATGGCCTGATGCAGATGCTGGCCTCAACTGCGCGGGCTCAGGCGCGCAAGGAAGGCGAACCTTATCGCTGGTCATGGCTGCTTGATGACCCGGTCTACAATGTGACTCTGGGTCGCCAGTTTCTAGGCGATATGATTGATCGGTTTGATGGTTCCTACATCATGGCGATTGCGGCCTATAATGCAGGCCCCGGCCGCCCAGCCCGTTGGGTTGGCGAGTATGGAGATCCACGCAGGGGTGAGATTGACCCGATCAATTTCATCGAATCCATTCCGTTTTCTGAGACGCGCTCATATGTGCAGCGCGTTCTTGAGAACGTTCAGGTTTATCGCGCTCGCCTGGCCGGCGGCTCAACGCCGCTCAGACTGTCTGAAGATCTAGTCCGCGGACATTAGGATGTCAGCGTAAAGGGCGGGATCAACATTTCCGCCCGTCATGACAACCACGATGGGCTGATCGGAGTTCAGCGGTATGCGGCCAGCCAGAACCGAGGCCAGCGCTGCAGCGCCGCCCGGCTCGACGACAATTTTCAGTGTCTTGAACGCGACGCGCATGGCTTCGCGAACCTCATCATCCGTGACCGCGATACCGCCCGCGAGATGTTGCTGGTTGATCGCCAAAGTCAGCTCTCCCGGCGACGGCGAGAGGAGCGCGTCGCAAATGGATTTCTGCCCGTAATCAATGGAGGTTCGCTCACCGGAACGAAGAGATTGTCCGGTGCTGTCAAAGTGTAGAGGTTCGACGCCGTAGATTTTAGTCCCCGGCCAATGATGATGAATGGCAAGAGACGATCCTGAAATCAGACCACCCCCACCGACACAGCATGCCATCATCTGCGGTGGCGTGTCTTCCGGCCAGTCTTTCACAATCTCAAGGCCACAGCTGCCCTGCCCGGCAATTACGTGAAAATCATCATAGGAAGACACGATCACGCAGTTTTCGTCATCGGCAATCTGCGCTGCAATCGATTCACGGTTTTCAGTGAACCGGTCATAGAAAATGATTTCAGCGCCATCTCGTTTGACGCCGTCGATTTTGATTTTTGGAGTATCGCTTGGCATCACGATCCGTGCCTTGATCCCGATCAGCCGCGCGGCGCGCGCAACGCCCTGTGCGTGATTGCCCGATGAAAACGCGACAACCCCATTCTCGCGCTCTTCGGAGGTCAGACGACAGATGCGATTATAAGCGCCCCGGATTTTGAAACTGCCCGTGACCTGAAGCGGCTCGGCTTTCAGATAGACCGGCACACCGACTTTCTCGTCGATCACTGGATGACGCAGCAATGGCGTGACCCGCGAGATACTGCGAAGCCGGTCCGCCGCGTCAACGACGTCAGAATAGTCAGGCAGTTTCAATGTCTACCGCTCAGGTTGGCAGGCAGTCACGCCAGCAAGAGGAATGAGCGTTTTCCAGCCCTCAGCATCAATGACCGTCAGACTGGCTTCAGGCACTCGCTGACCACCAATCAATTGATCACCGGGAGTCATACGGAGCTGCACTGCGCGACCATCCGACATTGCAAAATCCTGTTCGGTCAGCTGTTGACCAAACACATCTCCGCCGAGTGCCGTGCGGTTCAGATCCAATGTTGCGCCGTCAAACCAGAGACGAGCCGTCTCTGTCCCTGCGCGGGAATGGAAGACGAATTGTGGCTGCTCGCGACGGGTCCAGAGAAACAGGCCACACTCACCAACTTCTAACGCGACGGGATCGAGCCCTTTTCGAGGACTTGCCTGCCCCTGGGCCGCAATTTCTGAAGCTGTTCCGCCTGTGGTTTCGGTCCCAAACATCGTGCTGCACGCGGACACACCCGAAACAGCAAGCCCCAATACAAGAACTCTGAGTGACTTCATACTCATCTCCTGCCTCCTTACCCCGGTAAACTGTGCTGATAGACAAATGTGCCATCATCTGAATTGAGAAAGCCGATCAACGTCAGCGCTCTGCCCGTTTCCTGTTGAGCATTGGTGACTTCGGCCTCAAACGCGCCCGTCGCGTCCAGTCCAATCTCAAGTGTCGCGTCGACCGTTTCCTGCCCAGGCGTTTCACCCGTCAGTGTCAGTACAAACCGCCCATCTCGACAGCTGACAGGTCCTGTCAGCTCAGGCCCGGTCCAATCCACTGTTCGATCCATTTTGGTCAGAAGGTCTGTCCACACCGTTCCGCTGGCGGAACGGCAACGTCCGTCCCACAAGGTCGCATTCCGAATTGAAAGCGTATACTCGCCCGCCAGATCGCGAATTTCTTTTCGAATGTTGGTCAGCTCAACAGTTGACCCGGAGAGGCGCAAATCTTCAATCTCGATTTGACCCGTCAGGCCCGCGCTCACGCGTCCGCGCCCATTCACAACGCCATCATTGATCCGGACCAGACTTGAAAGCTTGCCGCTGAATATTGAAAGCCAGTCCGTCTCAATGCGGGCAGAGCCTATGGATTGCTGATCATACTGAATGCCGTGCACGCTGCCATTCCAGACCGTTCCATTCGCCTGTGCGTAGCGAATTGCCGGTTCTGACCGGACTAGTCTCTGCATCACAAACTCGGCAGGCAGTGTCACAACAAGCGCTGTCAGCGTCACCAAAACTGTGAGAAATACATAACCCACCCACTTCATGAGGACGTCCCACGCAAAAGCTGAACATTGCCTCGTAAGCTGCTCTCATTATTGCGTTTTCCGAAATCAGCTTTGCGCACACGGATCCCATATCGGGTTTCCAGATCCTGCAACCAGGCCATAAGGCGCTGTGGATTAGCCGCATCGAACCAGACTGTGAGCTGGCCATTTCCAGAGGGCTGCATGCGCACAATTTCCAATTGCTGCGATGACGATGTGCGGCTGAGCAAGAGCTCCAGTCCTTCATTTGCGCCCTGTATTTGCGCGCCTGACTGACCGGCCTGGGCATCCAGACGCGCAAGACCGCTGAACACCTGTTGCGCTTCGCTCGAGATACGCTGAAAGTCGCGCTCGGCTTTCTCACGTGCGTCAAGCAGTGGCGAAAGCAACAGAAAATACACGGCCGTGACCAGTCCAAATACGGCTGCAGTCAGGACCAAAATGCGTTCGCGGGCGGTGAGTCCTTGCCACCAAGTCATCATGAGAGGGTTCCTCCCAGAATGGCTTCTCCGACGATTGCGCCATTTTCCTGTCGCGCGCCGCCCAGAGAGATCGGAATGCCTTGTTCCTCGAAAATCTGCTTCAGTTGCTCACGATCCTGATACCCGGAAAAACGAAGGGTCGCAGTCAGCCGCTCTGTCTCTGCGTCAAATGAGAAGCTATCGAGTTCCACGCCTTCGACCTCGCTCAGGCCGGTATAGAAAACTGAAGCAAGTTCAATGAAGCTTGGCCCCGCATTCCCCCCGGGCAAGGCGCCCAGTTTTGACGCTACCGCGCGTCTCGGGTCTGCCACCCGCCCCTCCTCGGGGAAACGCGCCGAATAGGCTTCGGTCATGCGGTCATACAATCTGTCGCCCTGCGCATTGAGCTGAACGACGCCAATCCCGGTAGAGGCCAACCAGATGACCAAGGCCAGCCCTGCCAGAACCAGACTGCTGGTCCAGCCAGACACGCCAAATTTCAATTTTTTCCGGGGCGCAAATTCGCCTTGTCTGAGATCAATCCCCTCACCGCCCAGAAGCGGCGACGAAACAAATTGCGCGAAAGATTGGAAACGGCCCTCACTCAACGTCAGTGTCGGCGGGAGCTGAACGCCAGAAACAACGCCGCCAGCCCCGTGATAAAGATCGGCCTCATTAACCCCCAGCTGATGAATCAGCGCAGGAAGCAATTCGGTTGCGAATTGCGGGTCAATCGCTGTCGGAGGCGAGTTGCCATCACCGACAAACAGTTTGTCATCGCCGTCATAAATAAATGCGGCGCCAGTCTCCGCAAAGAGGCTCGTCTCTGGAATAAGTTCAATGCGCGATGCAAATCCGGCGTCGAAATCGGCCATCGCTTCTGAAAGCCTCGACATTTCAGCCAGCGAAACAATCGCTGCCAGTCGCCCTGTATAAGGCCCCGACCGCTGGGGACCGAGCGCAAGATGGAGCTTTGAGACAGCTTCACTGACGTCATCTTCCAGCTGATACAAAGCTGCGGTTCTCAGGTCCGAAGACGAACGCGCCGTTGCTTCGACATGCGCCAGAAAAACATCTGTACCGGGTACCAACCAGACGATACGGTCCGCCTTAACCTGTTCGACCTGGTCTATTGGGACGCGCTCCACCTCATTCGGCGTGCGCGATACAAACCATTCCGGAAGGCTCTGCCCATCGGACGAGATCGCGAACAGAACACTCATTCATCTACTCCGAGACGATGTCGAAGAAGGCGCACCTTTCCGGTGTCCTCAATTTCGAATAGCGCCTCATAACTTGAAACCGCGTCCAGATAAGCAATTTCTCCCCTGACGCGAAAGTGTTTTGATGTCGTTCCCAGCAATCCGGTGAGCCTTTCTTCAGAACTAATCTGCGCAAGTGTTGGCTGCTCGAGGAAAGTCTCCACGTCTGGATGTTCCAGATCGCCTTGCTGGTCCATCACCCCGATCATGCCTTCTACATTGATGAGGCCTTTGAACACGGCATACATAAGCGGCGCATGGCGCTCATCCATGGTGTTGACGTTGAACACACCGATGGTGTCATCGGGCTTTGCGCAGACCAGTGGCGCGAGAACACGATAGAGTTCCGGCGTGTATCCGCTGACATCGAGCAGCTCTTGAGGTGAAACCATAAACGTGTTCGCGACTGAACGCGGTTTACGAAGACTCGCATAATATCCGGCTTCAGCCCCCTGCGCGCGAAGCTGCGAATCCGCATCGACCCAGTCAGCTGCCGTAGACATGAGCCGAATCGCTTCCTGCGGGCCCACGCCAAGCGCTTCCAGCAAGTCGACATACACTTCGGTCGGCACAGCTTCTGAGTTCGCGGAAACTTCCTCATTACCGGTCGGAAGATTACTCTCGGGCCGACTGAGACTGTTCAGATTAAAACAATTGCTTCTATCCTGAATGCGCGCCGAGATATTGCCACCATCGATCGGAAAACTGATTGGAATATCGAGACCGGGTGTATAGCGCGTCACCTGGCCCTGGGTCAGCTCCCAGAGCTCAGAGAGCTTCACTTTGGCGAGCTCTTCAATCCCCAGAACATACCAGTTCGACTGCCCCTTGGCGTCGCTCAATTGCATGGACCGCTTGGAGACAAGGACGATCTGAACAATGCTCACGCTCAACACTGAAAGCGTCGCGATCATCAAAAGCACAATCAGAAGCGCCGCGCCGCGTTCACTTTCCTGGCTTTGCCGTTCGGAGTTTCCGTGCGTCACGTGAGACCTCCAGACGGGGTCAGAAACAGCCAGTCAAATTCTTCACCATTCAACAGCTCGACATGCAGCCTCACCGCGATCGGTGCACCTTCCCGGCCGCCATCACCTCCACGCCACTGGTTTAGCCATTGAGGCCCCTGGCGGAACTCGGCATAGGCTTCGGCCACATCATCAAACAGGATTTCTTCCACGCCCTCTGAATTATAGAGCGGGTCAGCAACCGTCTGCACAGTTCGGACGAGCTGATTGCCGCTGAGACTATAGCGCACCGAAATCAGACCCGACCGGGTCTCGGCCAGTCCGGGATTGGTCCACCCGTCCCGCACAAAAGCAAACAACAGTGTTGAATCGCCAATCCCGCCTCCCAGAAACTCGGCTTTTGGGTCGAGTGTGGCGCGACTTTCCGCCCGACGCGGCACCCATTGCAACAGATCGTCGCGAATACGCGAATGGACGCGGGTATAGGTGTTTATGCGCTCTGTCGCGGTTTCCAGCACTTCTTTTCCGGTGACAGATCGCAAGAGGATCGTCGTGCCCGCTGCCGAAATCACAGACAGGATGAACAGCGCCACCATCACTTCGACCAGAGAAAAGCCAGCATCCCGTCTCATGGGGCACCATTCTGAAAGCCATAGCGCATCGCCAGTACCTGATCGGCATCCTTTTCCCGAACGCGAACCACGACGCTGCGCAAATTGCCTTCACCTGTTTCTAGCACTTCGCGCGACCAATCGAAGTCGATGCCAGACATTTCGGCTTCACCTTCACTCACACCAAGATCCAGACGATCGAGTAGTCGTGTTTCCACCAGCACGTTTTCTGCGACGAACCCGGCAAACACCTGCGCTTCCAGCCGACTGGCGGACTGCGTGTTTTGCGTGATCAGGCTGATGCCCGACAGCACAGCCATTGAGAAAATGGCCAAAGCCACGATGCATTCAAACAAGGAAAACCCAGCGTCGGAGGACTTGTCAGATATTTCAGCGTCGCGACACATTCTGAATATCCAATTTTCCGGCCTGACTGACGTTGAAGACGTATTTATTGCCGTCCCAGTCCAGCTCGAATTCCGTTTCCGTTGCGAGGCCAGATGGATCAAACCAGAGGTCCGCCGTCACAACTTCCTCTTCGTCCTCGGTCGTCTGAAATCTTGGCTGCTCAAGGTCGTCGGTCGTTAGACGGACGGCGTCATGCAGGCGAACGATTTTCGGCGCATTATAACCGACCGGGCGACGCCATTCTCCCTCCCGAAACACCAGAGGAAGAACTGCGCTTTCTTCCAGAACAACGCCATAGGGTTCGCCGCTCAGATCAGCGAGTTGCATGGATGTCGACAACAGCTCTTCAATCTGCCTTCGTGCCGCCTCCAGCGGTGTCGGCGTGCGCGGAATGTTCACAATGACCAGACTGGACGCCAGTCCGACAATGAACAGGGCGACCATGATTTCGACGAGGCTGAAGCCCCCATCCGATTTCAGATCGCCCGATGTCACTTACTCTTCCTCTGCCCAATTGCCGATATCGGCGTCGAGCCCTTCGCCGCCCGGCCGGCCATCTGCACCATAAGAAAACACATCGATACGGCCATGCTCGCCCGGATTGCGATACTCATATTCATTGCCCCATGGGTCTTTCGGCAATTGATTCCGCAGGAGGAAGCCGCCTTCCGGATAATTGTCGGCATTGTTCACGCCTGAGGGAGCTTCGATCAGAGCCGAAAGGCCCTGTGACTGGCTTGGGAAGGTCCGCATGGCGAGACTGTAGTCATAAAGCGCGCCTTCGAGCTTCTGAACATCATCAACAACCTTTTGCTGCATCGCGCGGTCCCGCATTGGCAGCACGTTCACGACAACAACAGTTGCCAGAAGCCCCATGATGAACACCGCCACCATGATCTCTGTCAGACTAAATCCGTCTTCACCCGTCTGCCGTTCTGTGAGCCTCTTTTTGAGGGCTGTGACTAACGCCTTCATCACTCTACTCCTGACTATCCGATAACGAGTGTATTCAATTGCAGAATTGGCAGCATGATCGACAATACAATAACCGCAACCATCCCTCCCAATACCAGAATGATGAGCGGTTCCAACAGACCCAGCGCAACAGAGGTTGCAGCTTCGAACTCATCTTCGAGATATTTGGCGCCCTTCAACAACATTTCCGGCAGCTGACCGCTGGCCTCGCCGGTCGACGCCAGCTGTGTGATGAGCGATGGAAAAACACCGGACGCTTTCATGGTGCGGCTGATGCCGCCCCCCTCCCGTACCCGGACGAGGATATCGGAAACCGCATCCTGAAACACCGCATTGCCCAGACTGCCACGCGCCGCAGACAGGCTCTCCAGCACAGGTGCGCCATTCCCCATCAGCGTGGACAGGGTTCTGGCAAACCGGGCCGTATTCATCTGGGTAAGCATGGTCCCGATCACAGGTAGCCCGAGCGAAAACCTGTCGACCGCCTTTTTAACCGAACGCTGTTTCATCAGTCGCGACAGTCCGAACACAATCGCAATGAGCGCCGCCAGTATAAACAGACCATAATTCTGCATACCCTCAGACACTCCGATGACAATCCGGGTGAGCGTCGGCAATTGTTGGTTCATGGTCGTGAATTGCTCGACCACTTTCGGAACCACAAAGGTCATCAGACCAACCATGACAACGGTCGCGACAACGCCAAGCACACACGGATAAATCAGAGCCGTCTGCACCGTTTGTCGGACTTTGCGCGAGCGTTCGAGATATTCTGCAAGACGCTCCAGCACAGAACCCAGATCGCCTGACGCTTCTCCGGCGGCAACGATGGACCGGTAGAGATTACTGAAAACTTTGGGATGGTCCGCCAGCGCCTCAGACAATCGATAGCCTTCCGTCACCGAAGTTCGGATAGAAAGCATCACCTTGCGCAATCCAGGCTTATCCGCCTGCGAGGCCGAGGCCTGAATGGCTTCCTCAACGGGTGTTCCGGTTCCGATCATCATCGCCCACTGACGCGTGATCAGCAAAAGATCAGATTGCGAGACGGGAGACGCCTTGAAGCCTGAAAAGCGAGACCCGGATTTTTCCTTGGCTTCGCCCAGCTTCAGCGGTGTTAGCTGTCTAACGCGCAATTCGCGGCGCGCAGCACGCGCTGAATCGGCGGCGATTACGCCCTTCTCGCGTTTTCCAGCTGGAGAAAGAGCTACATACTCAAATGTTGGCATTGCCCTCTCCATCCGGGCGACAGACGCGCAGGACTTCTGCTGCCGTCGTCACGCCGTCGAGCACATGCCGAACGCCATTCTGAAACAGACTTTCACCCTGACGGAAGGCATGTGCTTCCATTTCATGCTCGGAGGCCTCGTCATGGATCAGTCGGCGCAGCGTCTGGTCAATCGAAACGATTTCAAACACGCCCGCGCGACCGTCAAATCCGGTATTGCTGCAAGCCATGCAGCCTTTCTCACGATAGAATGTCATGCCGGCCTGCGGTGTCAGACCAAGCGCTT
This sequence comes from Ponticaulis sp., assembly GCA_002692725.1. Classification (GTDB taxonomy): domain Bacteria; phylum Pseudomonadota; class Alphaproteobacteria; order Caulobacterales; family Hyphomonadaceae; genus Ponticaulis. The sequence continues at coordinate 471,786 of NZLU01000046.1, forward strand.
CCATCTCATAATCCGCGGGCTGATAGGCCTCGCGACATGACAGACACAGCCGACGCACAAGACGTTGGGCCAGCACGCCGCGCAAGGTCGAACTCAGAAGGAAGGGTTCAATGCCCATATCCCGGAGGCGCGTCACAGCGGCGATGGCCGAATTGGTGTGAACGGTTGAGAGCACAAGGTGGCCGGTCAAACTCGATTGTACGGCGATCTCGGCGGTTTCGAGGTCGCGGATCTCACCCACCATCACAACATCGGGGTCCTGACGCAGAATGGCGCGCAGGCCGGCGGCAAACGTCAGACCGACCTTGGCATTCACCTGGGTCTGCCCCACTCCGTCCAGACCGTACTCAATCGGGTCTTCAACCGTCAGAATGTTCCGCGTCTGATTGTTCAGCATGGACAGGCCGGAATAGAGCGTAGTCGTTTTACCGGAGCCTGTCGGACCTGTGACCAGAACAATCCCGTTGGGACTACTGAGCAGTGTTCTGAAGGTTTCAAGTTCGGCTTCCGACATGCCCAGATCACGCAGACTGAGCCGCGCCTGATCCTTATCGAGCAGGCGCAAAACCACCCGTTCGCCATATCGGGACGGCAGGGTCGACACCCGGACGTCAATCGACCGACCACCCAGCGCGAGCGATATCCGGCCATCCTGCGGCATGCGCTTTTCCGCAATATCGAGACGCGCCATCACTTTGATCCGCGAGACCAGCAAAGGAGCTAAACGCCGTGAGGGTGACAAGACATCCTGCAACACCCCATCGATCCGGTATCGGATCGACAATTTGTCTTCATAAGGTTCGATATGAACGTCTGATGCCCGGCGCTTCACCGCCTCGAAAATCAGTCCATTAATGAGCTTGATGATCGGTGCGTCATCGTCTGCATCCAGCAGATCCGCCGTCTTGGGAATACCTTCGACGAGGCTCGACAAATCCGCCTGATCATCCAGCCCGGATTCGTCATAATCTTCCTGAATGCCGCGCGAGGCATAGACATTCGAGAGCATGGCATCGAATTCAGACTGGCTGAGCGGTTTGAGCCCCGAAATTTTACCTACCGCCCGACGTGCTTCGACAACGGCTTTGGCCCGCGCCCCTTCCCGCACGCCAAGTGTTGGCGACAGGTCGGTGTCAGCAACCTTCGGCAGAACCAGAACGCCGTGATCCTTGGCAAAGCTGTATGTAATCACCTGTTCCGTCGAAGACGGCATGCCTGATCTCTTTCACTTAGTGCGTCACTGGCGTCCACCCCCACCAGCCGCAGGGCAAATTACTGCCCCGGTGGTACGGTGCTCAATACATCTTGCAGGAAACGATCAAGCTGAGAAGCATCTTCTTCCGCCCGCATCAATTCCTGCGCCCGGACATAGCGGTATTTCTGCTCTGTCGTCTGGCGCACATCTGCCGCATCGCGAACAATCGTCGGACGGATGAAGACCATCAGATTGGTCCGGTCATTCGTTCGACCTTTTGACTGGAACAGACGCCCAATACCCGGAATGTCGCCCAGGATCGGGACTTGCGACTGACTGAGGGATGATGTCTGCTCAACCAGCCCGCCAAGCACGATAATCTCGCCATCATCGGCAATTACGCTCGTGGTTATAGACCGCTTATTGGTAATGAATTCTCCGGACGAGATGGCAGAGGCAACGTTTGAAGCTTCCTGATAAATCGTCAGCTGAACGGAATCGCCATCCGAAATCTGTGGCGTCACATCGAGTTGCACCCCGACATTCTTGCGCTCAACCGTTCGGAATGGGTTGGAATTGTTATTGCCAAGCACTTCGCCAGTGGTGATCGGAATTTCCTGACCGACAACAATGGAGGCGGTTTCGTTGTCGACGGCCATCAGCATCGGCGTCGACAGAATGTTGGAAGCCACATCATTTTCGACGGCGTTGAGGATCACGCCAAACAGCGTGCCATCACGAACACCGCCGCCGCCAAGCGTGAGGCCTTCAAGCCCAAGCAGTGAAGAAATCGCCGCAGACTGAAAGGAGTTGGTGTCGGTGCTGTCAGACGAAACGCCGCCATCTGAGATCAAAGCGCCGGTCAGACCAAGAATATTCGGCGCAGACCGCGAGAAATTGGTCGATGCAAACGGAATGTCACCATCCGTTCCCGATACAATGAATTGAAGCCCCAATTCATCGACAGCATTGTCAGACATTTCAACGACGATCGCTTCGACCAGAACCTGAGGCCGGCGTACATCGAGTGATTTCACCACGCGTTCAATCGCTTCCAGCATCTCATAATCAGCACTGATCACGAGCGAGTTGGTTGGAAGGTGGGCAGAAATCGTCGGCGCAATGCCGCTGCCCTCGCCTGCCCCCTGTTGCTCGGTAATCGCACCACTTAAGCGTTCGAGAACAGGCACGATCTCATCAGCCTTGGAATTGTTGAGCGGAATAACGCGGACATTGTCGCGCACGCGCTCTGTCTCATCAAGTTTACGCGCAACCTGCATGGCCTTGGCAACGGCCACTTCCTCTCCCCGAATGACAACAGCATTGGTGGATTCAGACGCCACAACCGAGAAATTCATCGAAAACTCGTCGTTGAGGCTATTCAGGACGCCTTCCATCTCGGATGCGGGCACATTGCGCAGGGCAATGGTCTTCACCATGGATTTGTCTTCGTCGAGCTGGCTGACAATTTCACGGACACGCGGCAGGTTCGAGGCGTAGTCCACGACCACCAACGTGTTGGAGTTCTTGTTCGCCACCACTTGTCCGGCGGGGTTCACCACCGGTTTGACCATCTGAGCCGCTTCGACCGCACTGAAATAGTTCAGCTTCAGGATCTGAGTGACAAAAGCCTCGCCATCTGAATTGCGGCTCAGAATGCCTGCACTGGCGCCGGCTGTCTGTTCCGGCACAATGCGATAGGTGCGATCACCGGCTGGAACCGCAACAAATTGATGAACGCGCAGAGTCGAGAGGAACACATCGAACACTTCATCAGTCGTCAACGGGGTCTGGGAGGTCACCGTCACACGTCCCCGAACCTGGGGATGCACAATGAATGTGTAGCCAGTGACGATGGATACGTCTTCGATCAGGTCGGTCAGTTCGACATCGCTCAGATTGATGCGATGGCGCTGTTCCTGAGGTGAATCCATTTCGGCAAATGCCTGAGGCGCACTGCACAACGTGCTGGCGGTCAGAGCGGCAAGCAAGCCACCCGAGATGCCGAATTTCGATCGTTTGATACTCATATCAATCCCCAACACCAGGTTCGATTGTAATTATTCGGGTAAAGTCCTGCGAACCGCGACGCAACACGAATGTGAGAACACGCTCCTGCTGCATAGCTTCGTATAGCTCAGCCGGCGTTTCTTCAGAAAACAGGCGGCCATTGACGGAAACGAGCACGTCCCCCGGCGCAATACTCACCAAATCCAGGATATCGGCTGATGTGTTTGCGGTGACGACCATTTCAGGACGACCATCATCGCCCATGCGGCGCAACACGTCGATGGCCGTATTGAACTCATCCAGCGAACCCAGCGTCACTGATTTGCTCGAAATCAGGTCCGGCTCGCCGGGATTGTCTGGCGCGCGATCTTGCTGGTTCTGGGAGCGGTTCAGGGCGCTCACAGTCGATCCGGATTCCCCGACTGAGGGCAAACGCGACGGAGGGGATGGATCAATGCTTGGCTGACCTTCGGGTGTAACTGCGCCCAGAACGCGCATTTCACTCACGTACAGGGCTTCTCGCTGACCATTCCGGATCAGGATCACGCGATCGCTGAGAATGCGATCAATCGTAACACCAGACACCACTGTGTCTCCGACTGAAAATTTCCCGACCGAATTATCGGGCCGCCGGATGCGAGCAAACGTACTGTCTGCATCGTTCGAGGCCCAGATGGACGCAATAGACAGATTGAGTGTTGTCTCGGGCGCGTCCTCTTCGACGACTTCTACAGTTTCGACGACAAAACGATCAAACGGATTGAATTCGGTGAGAATACGCGGATTGGCCTGATAGATCAGTCCCGGATCAACGCGATCAGACAGATTTCGGGAGGTATCGGGCAAATCAACCACCGAGGCCGGTGCCAGGACAATCCAGACAAGTCGCGACAGCAATATCCCGCACACGATGATGAGTGACAGATCGATGAGAAACCCGAGTCCTTTCCCGAGAACGCCTTTGCGCTCCAGAACAGCAGAACCGATTGAGGCTGCGCGAACGGAGTCTCCCAAAATTCATCACCTTCACATTGAGAACAGCCGGAGCGGAAATACCGCCCCGGCAATTTTCAGAGTATATCGGACAAAGTCCGTCTGCAAACAGCAGATCAGAATTTAGCCGTCACACTGGCAGAGACCGACACACCGCGGTCATACGTGTTGAACTCGGTACGACCAAGGCCGCCTTCACTGATCTGGAATTCCTCATGAGCTTCGTTGAGCAGGTTGCGCGCACGAAGGCCAAGAGAGAAGTCACGACCAGCAATCATGAGATCACGGTTGTAGACGAGGTCAAGCTGGAAGCCAGGATCCTCGATGATGTTCGGCAGAGCACCACTTGCAGACGCAACACCGCGCTGCAGGATACGCTCATCAACCCAACCCAGAAGCAGTGTCAGCTGTTCAACATCTGATTCCCAGCCAAGCTGAAGGTTCAGAATGTTTTCCGGCGTGCCCTGAAGCTGTTCACCATCGACGGAATACAATGTTGCATCCTGCGCCTGATAGGTCAGCGGGTTGATGATGGTGTCACCAGACCCGGCAACAATCTCAGACTTCGTATAGGTATAGTTCACAGAGAACAGACCTTCACGATCGAGGAAGAAGTCACCACCGAATGGAATGTCGAAACGCGTCCGGTATTCGAACTCGGCACCAATCAGCTCAGCTTTTGGTACGTTGATGAAGCCGGTCTCGAAAACGAATGTCGATGTCGAGAATTGTGTTTCTTCAATCGGGTTTTCGATCTCTTTGAAGAAGCCCGCCAGAGTCACGAACTCGCTACGGCCCATATAGTACTCAAGGCGCGCATCAAAGTTGGTGAGTTCGGTATCCATCAGGAATGGGTTACCGCGATAGGTCCGGTCGGTTTCAGGATCCGTGAAGGTTGACGGCGCAAGTTCACGGAACTGAGGACGAGAGATCGTTTCAGAATATGCAAGACGCATTTGAAGGTCGTCCGCAAAGTTCCAGGTTAGAGACACGGATGGCAGGAAGTATGAATTCGCAATCAGTGTTGAGCCGCTATTCGGGTCAGACTGACCAAAGCGGTTAGACGTCACAACAGACTGCTCACCATCTTCATAACGACCGCCGACTGTCGCACGAATGTAGCTGGTCAGCTCAACATCGGCTTCTGCGAAGAGTGCTGAAACTTCCAGATCACCATCGTAGAAGTCGTTGATGTCACCATCTTCATCCAGTTCAAATCGCGCCGGCTCGATATTGTCCGGAGAGAACAGGAAGTCCGGGCGAGCGATCTCAACATCGTCAGGCAGAGAGTTACCACCAGCGAACTTGAACTTGTAGAGCTCATAAGCACGCTCGGTTTTTGAGTAATCGGCACCAACGGTGAAGAAGAATTCCAGGCTGTCTTCGCCCCAATAGGTCTCATACTTCGCATCACCACCAACACTGGTGATCTGGTCAGTGAGGTAAGAGAAGTTAAGACGATAATTGTTGGCCAGAGAGTAAGCCGGAACACCCATCGAATTGATGAAGCGACGCAGCGAACGCTCGTATGGCGCATCACGCGTAGATTCGGCGACAGCACCACGCCAGTTGATGATCAAATCACCAAAGATGTGTTCGCCGCGCAGCTGACCCATGGTCAGACCACGCTCATACCAACCCGAAGATTCGTCATGAACGGTATAGTTCGGATCCGGAGACCCGAAATCAGGTGCGTTGAAGTCAGCACCACGATTGATCTGAGCTTCCTTGTCCGTATCGTGGACATAGAAGATTGTTCCCTGCAGTTCATGATTGTCATAATTCAGGGTCGCAGATGCGAGCGCGTTGAGCGTTGCAGAGTATGTGGTTTCTGTGGTTTCGAAATTCGAACCATTTACACCACCCTGAACCCGCTGACGTGTTGCCTGCTTGGTCGTCCAGCCATTTGAATAGCCACCAACCGCGATCAGACCGAGATCGAACGTATCGAATTCAAACACGCGGCCGAATTCGACTTCGCCGTCAAAGTCAGGGTCAACTTCGCCTGTTTGCAGAACTGTCAGAGGCGAATTGACGAGAGACTCGCCAGCCGCTTCGATGGTTGCATCGTCATAATCGCCGAGTTCCTGATTGCTGCTGAGCACAGCGCGGAGTTCACTAGGAATATCACGCAATCCGTCATCGAAGCCTGACCAATCAGAGTCAGAACCACGAACGAACAGGCCATCTTCGCTGTTGGTCTCGGAGTTATACCCAGTCCCCAGCTTGATGTTGAAGAAGTTGTCGCGCGGCTGACGCAGTGTGCGCAGATCGATGATACCACCACCGAACTCACCTGGATATTTAGCCGAGAAGGTCTTTTGAACCGTTGCACCGTCGAGCGCGTTCGCTGGGAAAAGGTCAAGTGGGACCGTCCGGCGGAGTGGCTCCGGGCTTGGCAACGGAGAACCGTTCAGAAGCGCTGAAGAATAACGATCACCAAGACCGCGAACAAACGCGAATTTGTCAGAAACGATCGAGATACCGCTGAGGCGGGTCAGTGCGAGTGCCGCGTTAGAGTCTGCAGTCCGCTCGAGATCTTCCGGTGCAAGGAAAGTCGCAACCTGAGACGTCGCACGCTGAGGCTCAGGAATGAATTCACCGCGAACCTGAATTGTATTCATGACGCGGTCTGAGTCTTCGGTTGCGGCTTCTTCGCCGGTTTCCTGAGCGTAGGCTGCCGTGACCGGGAAAGCGACAACCGCGCAGCCCAGAAGAAGCAACCGTTTTAGAAATATATTGGGCATATCAAATGTCCTTCATGACCTGTTCGGGATCGTCTGCGGATTTTCGAAATCTACGCGGCGACCTCCAATGTGTGGAAAAACGGCGACAGAGCAGCCCCCCTGAGCTGCTCTGTGCCAATCGTCGTCAGCTTAGCAGTCGTCGCTACCTGGGACACCACAAGACCAGCCCTGATACCAGGTATCAGTCGTGTTCTCGACAGCACCGATGTAGTCGACTGCGTCAAACCAAGGGTCCAGCGTGGATGGATCCACAGCCGTCACACCCGTTTCCGTCGTGCCGTTTGTGACGCCGGAGAGGGAGTTCATGGTTTCGACGTTATTCGCATCAGCTGCAACAGCCGCGGCTGCCGTGACAGTGTCGTCACGAGAGAGACCTGCTCCGCAATCGAAGAGGACAGACTGGAATGCAGGGTCTGCGCCAGCTGTGAAGCCAACGGTGCCGTCACCAGCAGAGTCCTGGTAGCGGAGGCATTCGTTCTGCTCGACAACCACACCGTTCACATATGTACCGATGGTACCTGTGTTCAGGCGGATGCCGTTACCCGAAGTGTTGCCGGTGTTCACGAACGTGAAGTTCGAGATCGTCGCGTCAGAAGCCGGAACCGCACCTGGTGCAACCGAAGAGGCCTCCACCATGTTGTCGCCGCCTGCATCACGCTGAGTTACGATCGCGAACTGAATGTTACCCTGATAGCCGTTGTCGGTGTCGATGGAGTCATCGTCGTTACCGGTCAGGACAAGGTGCTTCACGTTCACGTTGCCGCCGAAGAATTCGACGCCATCGTCAGAGTTGTTGTGAACCTGAAGGAAGTCGACAGTCGTACCGTCGCCAACACCACCGAAGGAGATACCGTTCAGCTCGTTACCAGTGTCGAGTTCTTCACCAGCATAACGAACCTGGGTGTAACGCAGCGTACCGCTGTTATCACCAGTCAGGTCACCACCATAGTTTGCGTTCGGGTTCTCAACACCCTCGATTGCGTTTTCACAATCGTTTGTGCCTGGCGTCGCACCAGCAAGCGCACAACGGTTGATTGGTGCACGACCGAGGATAACCAGACCGCCCCATTCGCCGATGGCATTCACTGGATCAGCCTGAGAACCAGACAGGTCAGCCTGAGATGTGAAGATAACCGGGTTGTCAGCTGTACCGTTCGAGAAGATCTGCGAACCACGGTTCACGACGAGGTGGTCATCACCGTCGTCACCGAAGACCGTCACACCAGATTCGATGGTCAGCGACGCTGGGTCACCGCCAGCAAGCATGCCGTCAGCGCCGACATCCACACCAACGTCAACACGGTCAACAAGCTGGTAGTAGTTGCCACGTGTCAGACGAACGTCACCGGTGATTTGACCAGAAACGTTACAAACATTCAGGCCATCCAGATCAGAACCAGAGTCTGTCGTGCCGTTCGGGCAAACCGGATCAGGGAATGTTGCGAACGTCCAACCAGAAGCCCAGTTGTTGGTTTCTGTTTCTGTTGGAGCGAATGCGCCGATATAGGTCACAGCATCAAAGAATGTGTCGAGACCGGTTGGATCGGTTGGCGTGATCGCAGCTTCGTTCGCACCCGGCAGAACGCCAGAAGCCAAAGAGCTTGGTCCGACAACATTGTTCGCATCAGCTGCAACCGCTGCAGCAGCCGTGGCGGTGTCGTCGCGAGCAAGACCGTTGCCGCAATCGAACAGAACAGATTGATACTGAGGATCAGCACCAGCTGTGAAGCCGGCGACGCCGTCACCTGCAGATGTCTCGTAACGGAGACACTGGTTCGGCTCAAGAACAACACCGTTCATGTAAGTACCGATGGTACCGGTGTTGTGACGCAGACCGTTACCTGAGGTGTTGCCGAGGTTCACGAAAGTGAAGTTTGAGATTGTCGCGTCAGATGCTGGCATAGCGCCTGGAGCAACGGAAGACGCTTCTACCATGTTGTCGCCACCATCGTCACGCTGAACGACAACTGCGAACTGAATGTTACCCTGATAGCCGTTGTCGGTGTCGATGGAGTCATCGTCGTTACCGGTCAGGACGAGATATTTCACATTGACGTTGCCGCCGAAGAACTCAACGCCGTCGTCAGAGTTGTTGTGAACCTGAATGTGATCGATGTCAGTGTTCGCACCAACACCACCGAAGGAGATACCGTTCAGCTCGTTACCCGTGTCGAGTTCTTCACCCGCAAAACGAACCTGAATATAACGAAGCATACCGCTATCGTCGTTCGGGTCGGAACCACCATAGTTTGCGTTCGGGTTCTCAACACCCTCGATTGCGTTTTCACAATCGTTTGTGCCTGGTGTCGCACCAGCAAGGGCACAACGGTTGATTGGCGCTTGGCCGAGGATAACCAATCCGCCCCATTCGCCAATTGCGCTTCCGCCATTGTCGCTTGGATCCGCATCGCGACGGACAAGGTCATTTTCAGATGTGAAGATGATTGGGTTGGTAGAGTTACCTTCCGCCTCGATACGCGAACCACGGTTCACGACAAGGTGGTCGTCGCCGTCGGCGCCGAACAGGATAACGCCTGGCTCGATAGAAAGCGTCGCTTCGTCGCCGCCGGCCAGATTGCCATCAGCGCCAGTGTCGATACCAATGTCGACGCGACCGTTCAGGCGGTAAGCAACGCCAGAAACGAAAGGAACGTTCAGGTTGGTCGTGTAAACACCTGCAATTTCGCAAACTGTGAAACCGCCAACACCGGTTAGCTCAGAGAAGCCAGATGGGCAGGCTGCAGTGCCGCCGCCACCAGGTGTCGGTGTTGGTGTGCTGCCACCACCAGTTGGAGTACCTGGATTGGTTGCGCCTGGAGACGCGATATCGCTGCCTTGTGTACAGGCGGCAGCTGACATGATCAAAGCCAAAGCCGTAAATGTGTTGCGAAATTTCATTGATAAATACCCCTCATAGCTTTCAGACTCGCAAGCGAGCAGCTTCGTCGGGCTTTAGACGGGCCAGATGACAACTGAATGAAGGCTATGTGACGGTTCTATTACAGCCCACGAGTTGAATTGAGGCGCACCCAAACTTTCGCAGGCGCATACATTATTGAAATTGTTGAAGAATTATGTAAACTTGTAAACCAACCGGTTTCCTATGTTGTCGGTCACTTTTGTAGATATTTCTGTCAAACTTCGTTCGCTTTTTTTGAACGCGGTAACCATTTTACAACAGACAATCGAAATTCGGCTCCCTTTTCCTCAAGACAAACGCTAGAAACCGATCAGACGGTCAAAACACCAGGTTAACCACATGGCGAGGCTAATGAATGGTCCAAAAGGAAGTCTCTGCTTTCGCCAGTCAGCAGCCGACCTGCGAACCAGTGACATTACCAAGGCAGACACAATTCCCAAGCCGCTTGAGATCAGCAGCACAATCGGAAAATTCAGCAGACCAAACCATGCGCCTGCAGCGGCCAGTAGTTTCGCATCGCCAAGACCGATACCGGCGGTTCCGCGCATGAATGTCGTGACCCGTGCAAGAAACCAGATCAGCCCATACCCAAGGACCGCCGCACTCAGATGAAACCCGATACGGCCCGGCGTAGCCTGAAAGGTGAGAATCAATCCAGCGCCGATCAAGCCATATGTGATCAGGTTGGGCAGACGGAAGGCGTGCAGGTCAAACCAAATCAAAGACAGCAGACCCACGCCGAGAATGAGACTGCCGAGCGAGAACACAAGCCCCGTTAGCTGCGATGCACCTATAAAGAGAGAAAGGGTCCAGACGGCGACACCAAGAACAGCGCATAATCCGGTCAGCCGACTTGACTTCGCAGCCGAAAGTCCGCGATCTGGCGTCAGGTCTTGCGGCGTATCCTCGCCAATCTGTCCCACTACTTTCCCTCCCAGACGGAGCCTTGAATGTCCCAACCTGTTCAAATCCAGGGCCAGTTCGATCCGGACTTCGGAGAACTCGCAGATGCCTTCTCCCAGAATTTTGAATTCCGGAACGAAGTCGGTGCCTCACTTTGTGTCTATCGGCAAGGTGAATGCGTGGTCGACATCTGGGGCGGCGTGGCAAACACGGAGAGCGAACAGCCCTGGGAAGAAGACACAATCTCAATTGTCTATTCCTGCACCAAGGCCGCCACAGCGCTTTGCGCCCATCTTCTGATTGATCGCGGCGAACTGAATCTCCACGCCCCCGTCGGCGATTACTGGCCAGAATATGCCTGTAATGGAAAAGAGCACACAACGGTTGCTATGTTCCTGAACCATTCCGCCGGCATGGCATCAGCGCGTGCCCCCATTCGCGATGGCGGTTTTCTGGATTGGGATTACACGGTTGGTCAGCTCGCAGAAGAAGCGCCCTGGTGGCCGCCTGGCACGCGCAATGGCTATCACATGCTGACGTTTGGCTGGACCGTGGGTGAACTCGTCCGCCGGGTCTCAGGCAAATCGCTCGGCGAGTTTTTCAGAACCGAGCTGGCTGAGCCTTTGGGTGCTGATTTCTGGATTGGTCTGCCTGCCGAACAAGACACGCGTGTTGCGCCCATTATCCCCTATAAACCTGTACCAGGTGAACCTCTTCCGCCCTTCACCCAGGTTTTATTGTCAGACCCGGACTCGCTTCAGGCCCAATGCCTGCGAAACAATGGGCGTCTGAGCTTCAACGATCCGAAAACACATCGCGCCGAGATCGGCGGTGCGGGCGGTATCGCCAATGCGCGCGCCATGGCAAAGCTCTTCAGCTGTCTGTCGCCCTCCAGCCCAATCGAAATGTATTCGCCAAGCCGGATTGCGGCCATGGGTGCCGTTTCAACAGCCAGCTTGCAAGACGCGACCCTTCTAATTCCATCGCGTTTTGGACAAGGCTTTATGTGCAGCATGGACAATCGTCACATTCGCGGCGGCCATGAATGCTCCTTTATTATTGGTCGCAATGCGTTTGGACATGTCGGCATGGGCGGCAGCTGTGTCTTTTATGATCCAGACTGCGACCTTGTCTTTGCCTATTCCATGAACCGGATGGGCGGGGGTATACTTCTGAACTCTCGAGGACAGTCGCTGATCGATGCGACGTATGAAGTACTTGGCTATACCGGCAACGCGCCGGGCTTCTGGACACCGTAAATAAAAGTAGTTTGCCAAGTATTCGATGAAATTTCATCGATGAGCCTTACGAAAAATTGGACATGTTCGACTATTCCTGAGTGTGGAGAAGAGGCACTCTGGTATGAGCGAATCAGCAACACGATTATCACCGACCGGATACCATCCGGACGAACCGACTGATCGCGTACTTGAGGTGCACGAGGCAGATCGCCCGTCGCTGGAGGATGCCCGCCCCTTTCATCGCCAATCGCTGCTCGATCGTAAGACCATCCGCCAGGGTGCGCGCCTGATCGATGTTCTGAGCATTGCGATCCTGTGTCTGGTGTCTGCATCAGGGCTCGGATTGTCTATCCTGCAATTGCCGCTCGGAACCGCTTTGCCGTATATGTTCATCCCCGTTCTGACCATTTGGGGCATGTGGTCAGCTGGCGCCTATCGCTTTCCGTTCACAGAGAAGATTCTCGACCATTTGTGGAAAGTGGTTCTTGGCGCCGGCAGCAGCCTTGCCGCTGTCTTTGCAGGCAGCATGGTGTTCGGCCTCGGCGGCGACCTTTATTACCTCGGCGGATGCTGTCTGCTCGCGGCAGTGATTGTCCTCTCTCTGCATGCACATCATGTCGCCTGGCTCAAACATCTGATCCGCAAGGGTCATCTGTCAGAAAACGTGGTGATTGTCGGCGCGACAGAAAACGCCTCTCAGCTCATCGAACGCAATGCGAAAGACCGCGAGCTCAATATTATCGCGATTTTCGACGATCGCCTTGGCCGCGCGCCGCTTCGCATCCATGGCGTTCCGGTCGTGGGAACGCTGGATGACCTGCTGGCCTGGGAGAACCTGCCAGAGGTCCACCGGATCATCGTCACGGTGACAACGAAAGCGCAGGACCGCGTCCGTCTTCTGATCGAGCGTCTGCGCTATCTGCCAAATCGCGTCGTGCTACTTCTCGATCTCGACGAGTATAACGCGAATGGCGCAAGCCTCTCTGAAGTCGCCGATTCCCCTGCGGCTTATGTCTCCGGTGCGCCAGCAGATGCCCGCCGCGCATTCGTAAAACGCACATCAGACATTGTGCTCGGCACACTTATGTTGATCGCGTTCTCGCCTGTCCTTGTCCTCGTAGCCCTGCTGATCAAGCTCGACAGTCAGGGACCAATTCTGTTCAAGCAGAAGCGTCACGGCTTCAACAATAAAGTCATTCGGGTCTGGAAATTCCGGAGTATGAAACCCGATCGCGCCGCTGAGGACGGGATTATTACACAGGTTCGCTCGGAAGATGACCGCGTGACCAAAATCGGGCGCTTCATTCGTAAAACCAGCATTGATGAGCTGCCGCAGCTGGTCAATGTGATCAAAGGCGAGATGTCTCTGGTTGGCCCACGCCCCCATGCGGTCGGCATGACGACCGAAGAAACTGAAGTTCACCATCTTGTCAGTGATTATGCCCACCGCCATCGCGTGAAGCCGGGACTGACGGGTTGGGCACAAATCAATGGTTCGCGTGGCCCGGTTCACACTGCTGAGGAAGTCCGTGAACGCGTGCGTCTGGATATGGAATATGTGAACCGATCCTCCTTCTGGTTTGATCTCTACATCATGATCATGACGGCGCCATGCCTTCTCGGAGATTCCAGCAATGATCGATAGCCTCGCCAGAAAGCCGTCCGCTTTGAGCGAGTTTCGTCTGTCCACCTTACCGTGTGAGACGTTGCTCAGTAATGCGCGCTGGAAACGGGTCGTACCCAAACTGTCAATTCTGATTCCAACTTATCGGGACAGTGCGGATCTGCTCATCCAGACACTCTCACACTGTCATGCCAGTAAAGAAGTCGAAATCATCGTCTTTGACGATGGCACCAATGATGAGGAACTGACCGCGAATCTGGCATCGGCCGTAAAAGGCTTTCGAGGGGCAGCGGCACTTGTCAGTTCGGCTGAGAACAAAGGGCGCGCAGAAGGCAGAAACCGCCTCCAGACGCTTGCACGATCCGACTGGCTTCTCTTTCTTGATGCCGACATGTTGCCGGATGATGCCGACTTTATCACGCGCTATCTCGATCAAATGGCGGAAACTGACAGCCCACTTATGGTGGTTGGCGGCTTCTCGTTAAAGCTGGCGGAACCTTCGTCCAGAACTGATTTGCATTGGGCGCAGAGCGAAGCCTCAGAATGTGTGCCCGCAGAAACCCGGCAAGAATCGCCGGGGCGTTATGTGTTCACCAGCAACGTGCTGGTTCACCGTGACATCATGATGGTTGTTCCCTTTGATCCGGATTTTAAAGGCTGGGGCTGGGAAGATGTGGACTGGGGAATTCGGGTTTCGAAACGTTTTCCGGTTCTGCATATCGACAACACGGCAACACATCTCGGGCTGGACCCTGCGAAGGTGCTTCTTCGTAAATACCGCGCCTCAGGTGATAATTTTTGGCTGGCGCTCAACCGGCATCCTGAAGAATTGGAAAAATCCAGCCTTGGACGGCTAGCACGCCTGTTCAGTCGCCTTCCGGGAATTGGACTGGCGCGACCGGTTCTTTATGGCGTCGCCGCATGCCCGGGGTGGCTGATGCCTTTGGCACTGCGCTTGCTAGCACTGAAGCTTTACCGCGCCGCTGTTTATGGAGGAACGCGTCATGATCGCAGCTGATAAATATCAGCCGAGCCGCTCGTTTTATGCGAAAATCAACCGACGCATGACTCAAATGCGCCAGGCTGCCCCAACGCGTATCGATTTGGATCGTCCCATTCTGACCATCACGTTTGATGATTGTCCGCAGTCTGCGTTTCACAAAGGTGCGGGTGTACTTGATAAATACGGTGTGAAAGGTGGCTTTTACATTGCGACCGGTCTGCTCGGACGCGCCTCCTGTATGGGCCCGATGGCTTCGGCGGCTCAAGTCCGGGAACTTGTGAACAGGGGCCACGAAGTTGGCGCACATTCGCATGCCCATTTCGATTATGCCTGCGCAGAGCGGGAGCAAATCGAAGCGGATATTCAGACGAACGTTGAACGTTTACGCGAGATTTGTCAGCTCGAGCGGATTGAAAGCTTCGCCTTCCCCTATGGTGAAACAAGTTATCAAGCGAAGAAAAGTCTCTCAAATCGCTTCACAACCATGCGCGGCCTTCTGCCAGGCATCAATCGCGGAACGGTCGACCGGGCGCAACTCCGGTCATTTGAACTTGATGGCCTGCCTGACAGCGTCGCAAATGTTTTGTCAGCGCTGGATGACCTTCATCGCGCGCCAGGCTGGATGATTATCTTTAGTCACGATGTGTCGGAAAAGCCGAGCCAGTTTGGCACGACACCTCAGGCGCTTGAAGAAATCATCCAGAAAGCACAGTCATTGGATATTGATATCCTCCCGCCTGCTCTGGCTGCCAGAAAAGCCGGACTTGTCACCCATGCCTAATCGACATCTGACCGTCGTCATTCCGACCTTTCGTCGTCCGGCAGGGCTGGAACGCGCGGTGTCCAGCGTGTTGAAGCAGGAAGGCGTTGACTGTTCAAAGCTGGATGTTCTGGTGGTGGATAACGATCCGGACGCCTCCGCTCGCCCGGTGGTCGACACCTTTCAGGGCTCGAATATTCCGGTGCGATATTGTCACGAACCCAATCCCGGCGTGGCCAACGCACGAAATGCCGCCATTGAAAATGTTCAGTCAGACCTCATCATTTTTCTCGACGATGATCAGTCCGCGCCACCTCACTGGGTTGCGGCTTTTCTCGACTTGTTCGACGCGCATGAACCGATCATTTCGTTCGGCCCTGTCGAAACCGTGCTTCCCGACAGCGTCTCGAAACATATCGCTTATCTGAAAGCGTTTTTTGCACGTAAGGGCCCAAAGAGCAGCGGCGTTTACGATACTTATTACGGCTGCGGGAATTCCATGTTCGATCTCTCGCGCCTGCGTAGCAACGAACCAATGTTCGACACGCGCTTCAACGAAACCGGCGGCGAAGATGACCGTCTGTTCGACCGTATATCACGGAAAGGACATGATTTCGGTTGGGCGCACGAAGCCTGGGTGAATGAGCATGTTCCAGCCCACCGCGCGACGCTGAAGTACACGCTACGCCGGACCTTCGCCTATGGACAGGCACCGTGCACGCTGGCCGCACAGCAATCGCCTCCCGACATTCCGTCTATTCTGTTCTGGATGACAGTCGGAGCCGCTCAAACGCTGGTGTACGGGCTGGCCTATTGCCTCGCCTGGCTCACCCGGCGAGCCGACCGCGCCATCTGGCTCGATCGTATGGTTCAGGGGATCGGAAAAGTGTTCTGGTTCCGCGCCTTCGAGCAACGCTTTTACGGCAATCACTCTGTCTGACGGGTTCAAGCCGTCCTAGCGAAACCGCCCTCTCAAAGGTAGAGGTGTTTCTTTTGACTGCGTTCGGATACGCGACCGCGGGGCTGTCGGTTTTACCACCCTGCTTCTCTGACTGGCCTCGAGGGCAAGCTTGCTGGCAATAGTGACATAGCTCACCCAGATCAGACTGTTTTGCTGAAGTGCAATGCTTTCTGAGATGCTGAACAATGCAAACAGCAATAAACTCCCCACCGCGAAAAGAGATGTTGTCCGGGAATTCAGGGTAAAAACCGCGCGGCAGAGATTGATCAGATAGTCAACCAACAACAACCCGCCACCAAGCCAGCCAAGCGCCAAAAGCACTTCAATCAGTCCATTATGGGCAGTGGGAACGGGCCATTCCGTCGCGCGCCTCACAGCATTCGCCGGCACGCTCTCTTCACCCCAGAACGCCCCATAGCCATAGCCGAGCATTGGCCTGTCTTCGATCAGTCCGAACAGAACCTCCCAGATATCGGTCCGGCCTGTGAGTGTCAGATCACGTCCGAGAATCTGCACCAGAATTTCAGGCTGAACAAAGAAAATGAAGGCAACGGACGCAATCGCTGTCACGATGAACCACACCGTTACGGCAGATATGACACGCCCCTGCTTCATCCAGAGGAACAGCATCAGGAGCGCCATGCCGAGGCACAGCCCGAGCAGCGACGTCTTCGATGTCGACAACAACACAAGCATGATCGAAGCGAGCAGACCAAATGCCCACATTTTCCGGCGCTCTGTGTCCATCATCACCAGAAAGCCAAACAGAAAGCTCGCGCGCGCAAAATTGCCGCCCATAGCATTCTTTTCGAACCACAAACCGCGCCAGGCACCGACATGAATTTCGTACATGACGCCGAAACTCGGGACCAATCCGCCGGCAATCAGATTGCCAAGCGCCAGGATCAGCCAGACCACACCGAGGAGCCTCAGCAAATCCTTCCAGCTCAGAGCAGATGCCAGATAAAAGCCGAAAAACGTGGTGAAGAGGATCGCAATGCCGCGCCGGAAACTGGTGGAAGGGTCAATCGACCAGGCAGCAGAGACGAAAGCCAGAAGTGACAAGATGACCAGCGCTGGTGACTTGCTGCAAATCGTCAGAAAACTTCGCCAACGGACTGAGACAGCAATCGCGGCATAAGCGTAGATCGGGAGCCAGAGAAAGCGCAGAAAAACGCCGCCTTCCGGGTTCTGCTCAGATGCAAACAGGCGCCCCAGCAAGGCTTCAGAAAACAACAATAAAGCAATGAGTATAAGCGCTGGCTCGATGGAGCCTTTTGCCAGTTTTGCGCTCTGCCGCCCAGTCACGCGTCTAGCCTACGATCCGGTCGGCAAGCCGGGCATCGGATTTTACACGATTAGCCACCACGCCGAGCACATTGCCACCATGCGCCTCAATTTCATCGCGCAGCGCATTCACTTCACCCACCTGCGTGCGATCTGCCTGAACCACAAGAATGACGCCATCCACATAACGTGTGACAGCAAGCGCGGCAGTCGATGTGTTGATCGGCGGCGCATCGATGACAGCCCAGTCGCAAACGGATTTGAGCGCCGTCCAGTATTCCGGGCTGGACCGTATCTGGACCTTCTGGCCGGGCTTCAGAAACTCATTCCGGAACTGGGTCACCATCAGATTGGAGTTTTCGACGCGGTGGACACTCAGAAGACGCTGGCTGGCCTGTGTGCGTCCATCAACCGACTTCAGCTGGGGAACAACTTTATAGAATTGACGGGTCTTCAGCGATGCATCGAGCGCGCGCCCGGGAAGGCCAAGACGCGGAAACCGTTTGGCCTGGAAGGTCCGGAACTGATGATTGTCGATCAGGCTGAGATCAAGCAGCCAGGTCGAATTGGCTGAACGTGAGGCCAAAAGCAGAGCCAGCGACGCAGACACGCTGGAGGCCCCCTCGCCGGGCTTCGCACCAATCACCATAATTGTCCGCCCACCCGCATTTGAGGGCAGACGCTCAAGGGCTCTGGCTGTGTCTGTCAGGTCTGGTCTCAGATCCATCTTATCCCCTCACATTGCCCGCACACTGGAGAGAACAGGCAATCCAGTCGTTCGGCCAATGCTCCCCGCCGTCGGCATGGTGTTGCGCGAAAAAATCACGATCAGCGCAACAATCAGTCCCGTGAAGCCCCCAAACAGCAGCCCCGCTGCCGCGATTACTTTTTTCATGCTTTTACCGCGCGATGGCGGACGCGCAGGTTCAAGAATCTGAATGTTATCGAAGTCAGACATGGTGACTTCACGTTTCAGGCGCTCTTCGCCTTCACGGACCGTCAGCGACCGGAGCTGATTATCCAGAATCGCGCGGTCGCGCACCAATTCCTGATATTTCGGCTCGAGCCGGATCAGTTCCAGCTGACGACGTTCGATCTGATTTTTCTGCCGACGCAATTCATCAAAACGCGTCTTGAGTGCCGACGAGTCTGCGTCCAGCTCAGCCCGCTTCTGATCCAGCGCCTGAAACACTTCGTTTGGTCCACGGCGGATGGTGCCCATGCCCTCGCCCTGATTGGAGATCAGCGTCTGAACATTCTCGATCTGGCGATCGATCGCCTGAACCTGAGGGGTATCGGGCAGATAGGTCGACAACAAACCCTCGCGCTGAATGCGAAGATCCAGCAATTGCTGCTGATAATTGGTCTCAACATAGAGATCGATCGTGGGCTCGGTCAGCGAGAGCTGTGCCGTCAGCGCACCAAGGCGGCCATCGACTTCACTCTTCTGGGCCTGCACCTGCAACAATTCATCAGTGATCCGGCTATAATTGGATGCAACTGACGTCTTCTCGGTGTCGAAATCGCCAATACGATTGTCCACCAGAAAGCGCTCCAGCGCGGCATCCGCCAGCGCAAGCTCATCCATCAGCGACTCCCGCTGACGCGTCAGAACTGACCGGTCGCTCGACGTGAACAGATCAGCGCGATATTCGAGATAGGTTTCGATAATGGTGTTCAACACATCTGCCGCAACCTGCGGGTCTTCATGTTGAAAACTTGTGCGAATGACCGGGTTCTTTGGAGCCGCACCGGCAGAAAACGATTTTTGCAGCGATTCAATGGCGCGCTCATACAATAAGGGCTGTTCGGTTGGCGGAGCCTTTTCCATCGCGGCCTGAGCACTTGGGTCGATCACTTCCAGGCCGAGCTTTCGGATCACACGATCGAAAATCACGGGACTGTACAGAAGTTCGACTTCCGACTCGGTGATCTCTTCCTGACCCAGAACAGCGTTCTGAACCTGCCCGACAATGGGATCGAATACGCGTTCAGCGCCAGCAGTGACCTGCACACGAGAGGTCGCAATATATTTCACCGGCATCATCATGGCGGCGATCACTGCCAGAATGACAAACGGGATTGTCACAAACGCAATCAGGAATTTGGACCGCCAGATCGACACCACAAGATCGGCAAGCGAAAGTTGCGGTCTCCCATAAGGCGCATCGGCTACCGACGTCACGGCAGAAGCAGACGTATGACTTGTCGTCCATCCATCATCGGCGGGCATTCGATTCGGCCTCGGCTGAAAAAAGTATTCGCGAGTTATTTCTGGGAAATTCACCTTAATATTTCATTGATGATTAACAGTGATCCTACCGCTGAAATCTCATGGGACGATCTGAACGATGAAGACCCGCGCAATACTTCTGCTCGGCGGCATTCTTGCGGCGTGCACAAGTCACCCGAACCCGACAATTCCGGCGAATGGGGTTCAGGGGTTTCAACCCTACTCGCCCTCCCTCCCCAATTATCGGGTCTATCCGGGCGATCAGCTGCGCGTGACCATCTATTCTGCCCCCGAACTCAGCCAGGAAAACCTGATTGTCGGCCCAGATGGCCGGATACAACTTCCGCTGCTCGAACCCATCATGGTGGCTGACCGGACAATTCCTGAAATCAACACCCTCCTCAAAAACGCTATGGCGACACGTCTTGTCGATCCGAGCCTTGACGCGGTTGTCACAATGTTTGGTCCGCAGACCGTATTTGTCGGAGGAGAAGTGGGACAACCTGGAATCATCGAAATGCCAGGTCAGGTCGACGCCCTTCAGGCCATCATCATGGCCGGCGGATTTACCGATCGGGCGCGGGAACGGCAGGTTATTCTTGTTCGCAGAGATCCGGACGGCACCGTCAACAGCTATTCGCTGGACGTCCGGTCGGGATGGAACGACCCTCAGATTGCCAATCTAGGCCCTTTACAGAGATTTGACGTGATCTACGTGCCAAAGACACGGATCGCGCAGCACAATCTCTTCATGCAGCAATACATTCGCGACGCCCTGCCCGTCAGCTTCAGTTTCGTCTACGATCTGGCACGCACCAATCAATAGGTCAGCGCGCCTCTGACAGGCGGTCAGCAGCAATCAGACGGACAGGCAGATCGATTAATCTGCACTGTCTGTGTGTGTTAGTTTGCGAGAGACAGCCACTCACGTGCTGCTTTCTGAGCGGCCGCAATTTCCTCGGTACTCATGAAATCAGCCAGTTCTTTGCGAGACTGCTTGGCATCGGCATACCCGCGCAGGGCTGCCAGATTGAACCATTTGTGAGCTGTCACATAATCAACCGGCACACCAAGGCCAGTCGAATAAACAAGTCCCATGCGGTAAAGTTCTTCAGCAGCGGACTCAGGACCCAATTCTTCACATGGGGCTTCAAGATTGCTTTCAGCAAAAGCCATTTGTCTTACTCCTACACCAATCGCAGGATGCCGTCCGGTTACCGGATCATTTTACATCCCAACAAATCACCCGTCAGCACTTGCTGACAGTCAAAGTAAGCCAAGGATATATTGCTCTATAGTTAACCGAATTCGCTTTTTGCTGTCTCTCTTTTATAAATCTTTCACCCTGTTATCCGTTTGTTTATTTGAGTTGACAGGGTGCTAATACTTACTCTGTCGGAACGCATTCTTGAGCGCCTCAAAATCACAGGCCCTGACGGTAAGGTTAAGGAGAATGGTTCGTCTCACATAGCGACAACCTGCCCCTTTGGTCTGGTAAGGTCCTCAGTTATACCTCCCCCGTCCAGATTCTGAGGTCTTCATGCTCACCACGCTAAAACCCATCTCCCTTCCGGCCGACGAGGCCGACGACGCTGAATTCACAAAAGCGCTGATGGCCGCTTTCATGGAGACGGGGTTTGCCGTGATTTCAAATCATGGCCTCGATCAGAGCGTGATCGATCAGGCCTATGCCGTATCGCGAGACTTCTTCAGCCTGCCTGCAGAAACAAAACAGAAATATTTCGATCCAGAGGGCGCCGGTCAACGCGGCTACACGCCGTTCGGGACTGAGAACGCCAAAGGCAATGAGACCATCGATTTGAAGGAGTTCTGGCACACGGGTCGTGAACTACCGGAAAATCACGCCTATGCGGCCATCATGCCGGAAACACCTTCGGTTTCAGAAGTACCCACATTCGATACCGCAACACGGGATCTGTTCGAGGCCTTTGACGCCCTCGGCGCACGCTTGCTCCGCTCAGTCGCCTCAGGCCTCGGCCTTCCGCGCGATTGGTTCGCTGACAAGGTCCGCTACGGCAATTCCATTTTGCGCCTGCTTCACTATCCCGCGCAGACATCCCCGCCGCCAGAAGGGTCTGTGCGGGCCGCCGCGCACGAAGATATCAATGTCATCACGCTTTTGCTTGGCGCCGATGAGGCGGGTCTTCAGGTGCGTCCGCGTGGCCATGATGACTGGATTTCAATCGAAGCGCCGAAAGGCAGCCTCGTTATCAATGTCGGCGATATGCTTCAGCGCCTGACCAATCATGTGCTTCAAAGCACCACGCATCAGGTGATCAATCCGGCGCCGGAGCGCTCTCGTTTCAGCCGCTACTCCCTACCCTTCTTCCTGCATTTCGAACCGGACGTGCAGATCAGATCGCTTGAGAGCTGCGTCACTGAAGACAATCCGGATCGCTATCCTGAACCGATTACGGCAAATGAATATCTCCTGGAGCGGCTTGAAGAGATCGGTCTTCTGAAACGTAAGCCAGGTTAATCTGCCGTTCAGCTAAGGTTCAGGCAGCGGGCTCTAGCCTCTTCAGGTGTGTGTGGGGAATCGAACCGGATCAAACTGGAGGTGCTCCGTATGAAACCCATCAAACTGGTCGGCCTGGCTCTGTTATCTGGCGGTCTGATCGCCGGACTTGCCGGAACGGCCTCTGCTCAGAGCTTTGGCTCTGAAAAGCCGGGCTATGTTGAGACCAATACTCAAGGCTTTGGCACAGCTAAGCTGACTTATGTGAATGATCGCGATCGAAATGGTCGTTGGAACGGCAATAACCGTGGCAATCGCAATGACTGGCGTGGTCACAATAATCGCCGGGACGATCATCGCGGGAATCGTCACGACAATCGCCGTGATGGCCGCTGGGATCGTGGACATGATCGCCGCAATTACGGTCGGAACAACCATAACAATCGGTATTCGGGACACAATTCCTATCGCGGCAATTACGGCAATCATTATCGCTACACGCCGCCTCGGAATTACGGGCACAACAATTACCGGCCACGCTATGCCTGGAATCCGAACCGCCGCGTGATTTACGCACCGAACTATTATCGCCCGAACTATCGGCCCCATTACAGAGTCGGTGCACGCTTCCGCGGTTATGACCGGTATCGGATCAATGATTACCGTCGCTGGGGGCTCTATCAGCCACCACACGGCCATTATTGGGTCCGACACAATAATGACGCCTATCTGGCTGCCGCTGGAACGGGCCTGGTAGTAGGCATCATTGTCGGCGCTTTGGCCGGCGGTTATTGATCCGGCAAAGTCAAACCCCAAAAGAGAAAAGCCCGGTCTTTCGACCGGGCTTTTTCATTTCATAGTGGTTTATGCTGTCAGGCTGCTTCCTGATCCGCTTTGGACGGATGGAAGAACAGCGCCTGACCAATGGCCGCTTTCACAGTGCTTTCCTGGAACGGCTTGGAAATCAGATAGGTGGGCTCTGGGCGCTCGCCTGTAAGAAGGCGCTCCGGAAAGGCGGTGATGAAAATCACTGGAACGTCGAATTTCTCAAGAATGTCATGGGCGGCATCAATTCCAGACGAATTATCGGCCAACTGAATGTCACAAAGGACCAGCCCTGGCGGGTTGTCTGACGCCATCTGCACCGCTTCATCACGCGTGGTCGCATTGCCCGTGACTTCATGGCCGAGTTCTTCAACAATTTGCTCGATATCGGCTGCAATGATTGGCTCGTCCTCAATGATCAGAACCTTGGTGCGAAGCTCGCTCTCGACTTCTTTCTGAGCCAGATTGATGAGCGATGTGACCTCATCATTGGATGTGTTCAGAACAATGGCCGCCTCAGACAAGGTAAAGCCCTCAAGTGAAGTCAGAAGGAAGGCCTGTCTGTGAAGTGGCGCCAGAGCCTGAAGACGCTTGTCAGCGGGGTCGATGGTTGGAGCAATCTCTCCTCCCTCAAGCTCGGCACCCGTCTGAGACCAGATTGCGTGGAAGAACTGGTAGAGCGCGAGCCGCGGTGACAATTCGTCATCAAACTGATCAGGGGCTTCAGCCAGAGCAGCCAGCGAAGCACGGATATAGGAGTCTCCGCTTGACTGGCTGCCGGTTAGAGCGCGCGCATAACGGCGCAGAAATGGTAAATGGGGACCAATTTGCTCGACAAATGACATAGACACTCTCTCGTATAGTTTCATGATCAATGCAGGCGATCCGAATTGGTTCCAAAAAAAAATGCAGTTTTTTTGTTCCGCGGAGGAACCAATAAGGATGTGACGCATTTCTATGGCACGTTATTATAGAAAAGTTCGACAGGATCATGAGTAGTCTGAAGAGTCATATGAATAAGCCAAACGAAGAAAACGCGGATGAAACGCGTGACCGGCGCACTCGGCAGAAGCGTATCGGAAACCAGCTACGACGCCTTTATGATGAGGTCGCGACGGAGCCGGTGCCCGACGACTTTATGAAGCTTCTTGACCAAGCTGATAAAAATAAAAAGCAAAAATAACGCCGGGAAGACCAGTCACATGGATGACACTGAATTCAAGAATGAACTCGCTGAGTTGATCCCGCATTTAAGGGCGTTTGCTCGCAACTTATGTGGCAACGCGGCAACCGCCGACGATCTGGCGCAGGAAGCCATGCTGAAAGCTTGGAATGCCCGTGAAAGTTATCAGCAGGGCACCAATCTGAAAGCGTGGACCTTCACCATTCTCCGCAACGTTTTCTATTCTGAAAAACGCCGGTCATGGCGCCGCCAGCCGCTCGATCCAGAGGTGGCTGAAGCAACTTTGGTCGCAAACGATGATCCAGCGGACAATATGGAATTGCTCGCGCTCCGGAATGCAATCCACCGATTACCGGACGATCAGCGTGAAGCGCTGATCCTGGTTGGTGCCGGTGGATTGTCTTATGAGGAAGCGGCAGAGATTTGTGACTGCGCCGTCGGCACGATCAAAAGCCGGGTCAGTCGCGCAAGGCAGGCACTGACAGTTATTCTCGAGTCAAACGGCGCCGGGTTTAACACAGACTCAGAACTTTCTGCAGGCGATGCCTTCGATGACATCATGGCTGAGGCCAATAAACTGAGCCAGTCAGCTGCTACGGGCTGAACAGAACCACACTAGCGTAGCAATCGTCTCGAAAGTCTGCTCTGACGGGGGGGAGCAGACGACAATCTCAGAGACTTTATCCGACGGGGAAATGAAGCGTGTTAAGGCGGACCACTCTCAGGCAAAGACTTGTTCTGACATTGGCCGCCGCCTTGTCTCCCATCCTGATCCTCGGCGCTGTCGAATCCTTCTTCAACGCACAATCCGCCAAG
Organism: Ponticaulis sp.; assembly: GCA_002692725.1. Classification (GTDB taxonomy): domain Bacteria; phylum Pseudomonadota; class Alphaproteobacteria; order Caulobacterales; family Hyphomonadaceae; genus Ponticaulis. The sequence goes on from NZLU01000046.1 coordinate 496,966, forward strand.
GAAAGCCGGCGCCTGGAATTGCTGGCAGCTGGTGACGAAGCGGTCGACGACCTTGAGCAATCCTTGTTTCTCGCAGAATCCATGCTCGAGGTTTTCAGCCCGGTTGTCGCCAGCGGAGAATGCAAGCGCATCAAAGCAGATCTGCAACGAACTCTGCCCATCCTGACCAATGTCATCCATTTCGATGCGAACGGCCAATCGGTTTGCAGTTCCGTCAGCGATATCCCCCACCCTATTACCAATATGGACTGGGTTGAGGAGCTGAGAGACGGCGCTCAGATGATCCGCACGGACGCGTTCTACGGCCCGATCTCAGAGACGTATTTCTTCTCATTGCTCAAACGCCTCGAAGATGAGGATGGAAACTTTACTGGTCTGGTCGCATTCAGTATGCGGGCAGACGCTCTGGTCACGCTTCTGAAATTCAACGATTTTGATCCCGACATCGATATCGCGATTTCAGACCGGGATGGCCGCCTGTTCGGCAGCGTTCATTTCGCCCAGGTACCATCGGAATGGTTCGATGAATTATCGGACAAGAAACCCCCTCCCCTCCTTGTTTTTCGGGATGCATCCGGCGTACAGCGGGACATCACGGTTACAGGGGTCGCAACCGAAGGCGTTTATGTTGTTGTCAGTCGCCCGGCACCGGGCCTGCTCAGCGAGTTTACCATCGCCCAGATTTCGGGCTTTGGCCTTCCAATGCTTGCCTTCACCATCGCTTTGATTGCGGTCTGGTTCTCCGTTGATCGGCTGGTTCTGAAATGGCTGACACGCCTGAAGCGCATTGCGAAAATCTATGGTGCCGGCAAATACAATCTGCGCACGGCACACCATTTCGAACCCGCGCCGGAGGAATTTGCCGAATTTGCCGAAGCCATGGACCAGATGGCCCATAAGGTAGACACGCGGGACACCAGCCTCAGGGAAGCATTGGAAAAGCGCGACCAGGCCGTGAAGGAAATCCACCATCGCGTGAAAAACAATCTGCAAATCGTCACGAGCTTTCTGAGGCTGCAATCGCGCACCGTGCGTGATCAAAGCGCTCGTTCTGCGATTGCGTCAGCTCAGCATCGTATCAATGCTTTGTCGACAGTCCACGAAACGCTCTACCAGAATGAGCAGCTGGATTCGGTTGAGTTGAAACCGTTTCTGGAAGGTCTGCTCGAACACTTATCCAATGCGCTCGGCATGGAAGATTCATCTGTCGAGATGGAGTGGTCGCTCGACAATGTGGTTCGTAAGTCTGACGATTCCATTCCGATCGCCCTCTTCATCGTCGAAGCCATCACCAATTCGATGAAATATGCCTTCGATGAGAGCGGCGGTAAAATTCTGATCAAACTCGAAAAGACCGACACCACGCTTGAGCTCACGATCAAGGACTCCAGTTACGCAAGCGACTGGCAGTCAGGATCTGACGCGTTGGGACAGAAAGGTGATGGTCTGGGCTCAAAACTTATGGACGCTTTTGCCCGTCAGTTGCGCGCTGAATTCAAAGCCGGATCCGATGCCGATAATGGATATTGCGTGGAGTTGATCATCCCCCATTCTGCCGCAGACGAAAAGCCGCTTGACCCACACAGCTTCAGACAAAAAGAACCGCCTCGTTTCTGAGGCGGTTCTTGTTGGTTTCTCTATTATAAGAGCGATAAGAGACTAATCGGTCGTTAGAGCTTTCAGCATCCAGACCGCTTCCTCATGCCAGGCCATTCGGGCAATCAGCATGTCTGCAGTGACATAATCGTTCTTGCCTTCACACCATTCGACAGCGGAGCGCATATGCGCGATCGCCGTCTCATGATCTGCGATCAGCATAGTCAACATGTCGTGAGCGGTTTGCGGCTCGTCCTTGTCTTCAATTTCCGAAAGCTCACCGTATTTAGTGTAGCTGGCCGGAGCCTTCTCGCCGAGGGCACGGATGCGCTCAGCAATTTCATCAATTGCCTCGTACATATTGGTGTAGTGCTTCTCGGTCAGCTCGTGAATGCTGACAAACGCCGGACCCGTCACGTTCCAGTGCACGCCCTGCGTTTTGATGAACAGCATGTAGGTGTCGGCCAGAACGACGCCCAGCGCTTTTGCTAGCTCTGTACGGTCTTCCGGCTTAATCCCTGTTTTCCGACCAAATTCGGGGTGTGAAACATTCAAAGCTTCAACAGACATTCTGATAATCGTCCTTTCCTGAGATGAGTTTGAAATTGAGTGCGCAGGCAGACTATTCGTCTGTCGCGTCTTCTACAGCGTCCGCTGTTTCCTCAACTTGATTGTCAATTTCTTCACCGGCCTCTTCCATCGGGCCGTCATTCGTGTCGCAAGCTGCGATAAGACCGAGACCAAGACCGGCTGCGAGTAAAGTTCTGAGCATTTTTACCTCCTGAAATGTTCACAAAGATGGAACGGATCAGGCTGGCATGGGTTCCAAATCATCTGACGACCAGCGACGCTCGACCGTGCAATCAAATTCAGTGTTCACAAGGTCATATTGCTGGACATGAATCTGGTCCGCCGTGACGTCAATCAGGTTGAAACTCACAGGCCAGTCGCGTCGGCGTGTCGACAAAGTTCCTGCAGTCAGGCAGAGATAAGCTCCTGCCTCATGACGCCAGATGTTGGCTGTGGGCGTATGCACGTGACCACAGAGCAGAAGATTGACCGGACTCTTGGCGAGAATTTCACTGGCGCGACGGCCGCGCCGCGTTCGGGTCTGAAGCGCAGCCCCGGGTGGAGAATGAAACGGATGGTGACAGACGAGGCAGGACAGTTCGGCCGCGTCGCTCTCTTTTTTCAGATTTGTGGTTCTGTCGAGAATCTCACGAAGGTCATCAAGATTGACCGAACCTTCGGCCCAGTTGCGCCTGACCTGCCAGCCACGCGAGGTATTCAGGCCACCCACGGCCAATTCCCCGATTTCATTGGCAAAACAGGTGGGCCCGAAATATTTTTCATACCTCGAAAATGGCGATGTCATTCGCGCGTAGAGGTCAAACATTGGCGTGTCATGATTACCTGGCACCTGAAAGCTCGGAATTTGTAGTTTTTCAAGCCAGGTGGTCGCCTCCCTGAACTCCGAGCGTTTACCGTTTTGCGTCAGGTCACCGCTGACAATTATCCCGTCTGGCTGTAGGTCTGGAAGACGGTCTTCGAACGCTCTGAGAGCGATCGGGCACTCACTCCCGAAATGGACATCTGCAATCTGTACTATTCGGGTCACGAAAGACCGGCTCCATAAACTCTGGCGGCTTTTGGCAGATAGGATATCTGAAGATTTTCGGTGAGTTCAACCGGCTCGCCATCAAGTGTCGCTGGCATTGGCACGCGATCGCCAAAACTCACCTCGATTCGGTCCGCTTCATAATGCGTAATCCCATCGGCATTTGTCAGCGGGTTGAGAAGCGCCTGCATACCGATATGCGCCAGCTCGCCCAGCGTACGCGGCTCTGAACTGATAACGTCCAGGCCATCTTCCTGTTTGGTCCGATCTTCAGTCACAAACACGGCCAACGTTGTGGCGCAGCCCTCTGCCGTCCCGCTTTTGCGGTTCAGCGTGAACAAAATGTCTGATGTCAGGTCGAATTTCTCTGGCAGGTCCAGATTTTGCGAAAACGACATGAGATCCCATTTCCGAACGGCTTCACGAATCTGCGCGAGCCCCGTCAATCGGCCAAACATAGCGCCCACAAAGATCATTTCATCTCCGACACACGCAGCTGGCATATCGTCAATCCGGCGACGCAGCACAGCCTCGATCAGACAGGTCTGCCAATCGGCCAATCCACCATGGACGCGCTGATGAAGCATATTCATAGTGCCGCCGGGCAAAGGAATGATGGGTGGCCCGTCTGGCCCGGTTTTCTGCATCGCAGCAGCAACCGTTCCATCCCCTCCCCAGACGATCAGCGCATCGCACGCATCAGGATCAATCTTAGAGAGACAGTTCGGAAATTCTCCAGGATCTGGCGCCAGAATATGGCAGGGCCAGCCCCGCTCTTTCATCAAGGCTTCAAGTTGTGCAGCTCCGTCAGCCGGAACACTGCCAGAATTTGAATTGATGAGCGCAGTTAATTTCATAGGATTTCAGACACACGAAAGGCGGCAAGTTTCACCCTGCCGCCTTCTCTATAATTCTTACTTATTATCGTTTGCAGTCTCTTCGATCTGCTCACCAGCCGCCTCAACATCCTGACCGACACCTTCCACCGTATTGCAAGCGGAAAGAGTCAAAGCAACGAGCCCAAAACCAAACAATTTCAAAAAGTTAGACATAGCCTTCTCCTTCGATAGACGCAGGTGATGAACGCCTGCCTGCTCCAGAAGTTCCGCAGAAAATTTACGGAACTAATCTCATTCACCGCTCGTTGGGTTGGCATGTGGAAATGACCCACGGTTATATTGAGGAGATTGTTATGCTTGGATGGGCACTCGCTTTCTTTATTCTGGCCATTGTGGCCGCGGCTTTTGGTTTTGGTGGTATCGCCGGTGCGTCCGCTGGTATTGCTCAGCTTCTGTTCTTCGTCTTCCTGGCTCTGCTGGTCGTGACGTTTATTGCAAGAGCTGTCAGAGGCCGAAGCGTATTATAAACAAGCGCATTCCTGACGACCGGAGCGGAGCAATCCCTCCGGTCGTTCAGCATTCAAGGGCCATATTTAAATCCATGCATCTCTTGTCAGGCGAGAAGTCGCCTGTTTTTGCATCAGGCGCGCGCAGTTCGCTTTAAATGTGTTCACAAATTAATTCAGAGTGTGAATAGAACTCGCCCTGCCCCCGGGGTCCAGCCGAGACTTAAGACGCAACGACGCCCCGCTTCCCAAAGCATTTTTCTCGTGTAAAAACAGAGTTATTCAGTCAAAACGACACTCTTTAGTGTAAAAACTAAGTATGCTTGCCCGTTTCTTGCCCCAAAACCGACAGATTTTTAGGAACAGTTTAGTCTTTGATGTCTTCTAACTCGTATGCTAGAAGTTGTTGGGTGGTAGAGAATATGAAAAGAACTGCTTTTTGTCTGTCTAGTCTTCTGACGTTTTGTGCGCCCTGTGCTGTGGCCCAGGCAGGCGAAAACAATTTCAAAATTAGCATCCAACCAAATTATTCCCTTCAAAAAGAAGAGTTCGCATTTGGCCCTGCCAAAGGTCCGGTGAGCCTCAATCAGGCTCGTCCAGGTATGCCGATCGGTCCGGCTATGCCGTCTGCATCCGGCTCTGCGCCTCTGAGCCTTTCACAAGATCAGGCTGACTGGCATCTGGCGGATCGTGCTGAACGTTTTAGCGCCGGTTCATCCTTTGTCATTGGTGATAATGAGGATGTGAATAATCGACTGATGATCACGCCTCGCGTCTCACAATTCCGGACATCTGACGCAGGTCTGCAATCTTACTCTGCTGAAATCCGTCTCGGCAATATGGTGCAACTGGATCGCAACTCAGCCAATCGCGGCTGGTATGTTTTCGCGGCAGCAGACGGTGAAGCACTCAGCATCAACACACGCGGACTGGCGCCGGGCGACGGAAACCCTATGGCAGTGTCTCTGAGCGACCAGATTACCATTGGTGATCTGCAAGCTGGTGTCTCCACCTATGTCGGCGATACGCAACTGACGATCAGCTATATCCAGACTGAAGCTGAATATTCCGCACAGGGAAGTGAAACCATTTCCAAGACGGAATCCTTCGCTGGCTTCTCTCTCGCGAAATCCTTCTGATCTTTTCAGATATGTGACCTGCAAGGGGCAATCAGGTTTTTCCGGCACACCTGTCAGGCAGGCCTCACTCGAAATCCTTCTTCCACTGGACCGATAGGTTTTGGCCCTCACCCGGGACGGCTTCTGCGCCGACCGAGATGTTGTCGCGCGGCTCCCATTCCACGCTGACACCGGCATTGCCGCTCGCATTGGATTTGACCTCCAGATAAACGTCCTCAGACAGATAGCGCCCTGTCGCGACGGTGAACTGACCCGAAGCATCCTGCGACACGTCCAATGTATCGAGGCCCGCCATCTGTTCTATACCGCCCATCAGATCGAACCCTCCGCCGCCGCTCAGCTGAGCCAGGGCAGCTGCAAGGCGTGCCGCTTCCAGACCGGTCAATTGTGATGGCGACCGACCAAACAAAACCCGAGACAGGACCTCGTCTTCGGGCAGGCTCGGCTCCGCGTCCAGCGTCACGGTCGGGCGACGTGGCGTTCCGCCGATTTCCACTTTTGCTGTAAAATCTCCGGCATCACGTGTGGCCTCAATATCGAGTCGCGCGTCCATCGGATCCCCGGCGAAATTGATAGAGCTATTCACGAATGCAAATCGCTTACCGAGCAGATCAAACCGACCTCGGACAATCTGCGCGCGGCCATTGATCGAAAAATCGTCGACCGAGCCCTCTATCTTTGTATCCAGAGACAGCTCTGCATCCATTCCACTGCCATTGATCTTCAGGCGCCGCGGAGCTTTGAGCGCAATATCGAGCAAAACGGTGGGAGGATCATCTTCGGTAATCTCAGTATCTGTGTCTCCATCCACAAACTGAACATCTAGCGTGGTGACGCCTGCAGATGGCAGGCGATCAATATAGATCTGACCTTCATCCAGTGTGAGATCTCCGATCACCCGGAACTGATCGTCTACGACTTCCAGACCCAGCGTACCCGTTGAGACAGCGCGCCCCTCGCGGCGATCAACCACCACAAGCTGATTGGCTTCAAGTTGAATATTGCTGCCCGCACGATTGTTCAGCCCCATTGAACCAGATCCGGAGAGCGTGCCACCTCTGCGCCCAATCGCTGAAAACTCAGCCAGCGTCAGAACTTCGTCCTCCATGTCGATACGGAAAGCGATATCCTGAAAGACAGCACCAAGCTCGCCATGTTCGAACTGGCCATCTGTTACGATAAGCTGCCCGGTCAGCCCGGCGGGTTCGAAAGGCAATTCCGATCGGAAATCAGCATCTATTCCGCCCGTGACCAACATCTGGTCGGGCAATACAAGCGCCAGAATATTGTCGACCCTGCCATCAATCTGCGCTGTGACGAGGCCGGCTTCGCGATCAGACGGTGCGATCGACATCGGATCATTGCTGGTGGTCACCGGATAATGCACATCTATCAGCGCGCCCAACACCTGGCTTTCAGGCGTGGTCAGCTGCAGGGTCAGATTCTCATTCTCAAGCGTCCCATCCAACAGAAAGCTGACAGGATCCATATCCTTCGCTGGAAGCGCCAAGTCGATAAGCTGCCCACTCAGGGTCCCGCGCAATTGCGAACCAGCGTCCGCTACGGCCAGCTCAAACTCCGCACTGCCATCCAAAGGCGCGCGACCAAGAGCCTGAAGCAGCTGCGCCAATTTAATTTCTGACGCGTTCAGGAGAACTCGCTCCTCAGGCTGGTCGCTCAGAGATAAGTCCAGAGCGCCATCAAGCACCGAAACGCTAAGCTGCCCCTCAATGCCCCGCGACGACTGGGCGAAGCGGAATGGTCTCACGGTTTCAACGCGCTCCTGCCCCCAATTTATCTGGAACTGGCCGGTGGTGTTCCGATCATCTTCGAGGAGACTGAACGCCGTACCCGACAGGACGAGTTCCGTTTCCTGAAGAATGTCCGTAACGGCAAGATCGCCCGTCAGCGAGACATCATAAGACGCTTCCTGAACTGTGCCCGCGACAGAAAACGCGACATCTGACTTCTGGAGCGGGCCCGATGTCAGCTCTGTCAGTTCGCCTGAGATCCGTAGATCTCCGGGCTCTCTATACACGGTAAGGTCGACCGATCTGGCGGGAAACTCCTGTGGCAGGTCTCCAAAAAGTCTGAGGTCGCCAGTGAATGTCTCAATATCCCCTGCTTCGCCCCTTGCCCCGCCGGAAACAGAAATGGCGCGCCAATTTCCATTCAGGGCGGCAGCGGACCAGTCCGCGCCCTGAAGACCGATGTCCGATGAAAGCGTGAGCGGGTCGCCTTCAAGCTGGCCATCAAGATTGAGCTGACCGGCCAGATCTGTACCGCGAAGCGTTCCTTCAAAGCGGAGCTTCGGTGCCTCAATATCTGTGTCGCCAAGATGAACAACATTCGCCTGCAACCCGGCGCGCAAGGATAAATTATCTGGCTTGCCATTCGCGCTGATCGACACTTGCGCCCCCGGCAAAGTGTCGACCAGAGGATAGCTGTCACCGGTCAAAAATTCTGCTGTCGCGTTCAGTCTGCCCTCAGAAGAGCGACTGATAGTCCCCGTCAGATCTCCCGCGGCCGTGACAAGCTGAAAGCGCGGAATCTCTGCTGCGCCATCATCGGTCAGCTGGCCATTCAGGATGAGGCTGACCTCCATGCCCAGCCAGTCGGACAAGGCCTCATCGTCCGAGAGCCCCTGAGCCCGCAAATCAGCTGAGAAGGCCGAGCGTCGATCTCCACGACGCACAGCGCCCCATTTCCCCTGCACTACGCCACTTTCATAGAGGCCAAATTCGGCAAGGTTGACCCGGATATCTCCGCGAATGTCAGCAGGCAGATTTCCGTCAATGGTTGTGGCGCCATTTGCCCGCAGGAATGAGGCTGGCGTCTCAATATTGGTGCGGGCAAGTCGAAGTTGCGATGTCTCAAGATCGAAAATGGCCTCAGCGCTCAGTGATAGCCAGTCCAGCCTGGCTGGATCCTCCCGAAATCGGAGCACCAGATCCTCAGCCCGGAACTCCGGCTGAACTTCGACCTTGTTTTCGCCATAGCGTACCATGACAGGTCCTGTCAGCCGCTCGATGTCCGCGCTCTCTGCCCGGATGCGTTCAGCAAGGATATCGCCATTAAAGACCAGGATCCCATCAACCAGACTGACATCGCCATCCGTTCGGAGGCGACCGAGAGACACAGCATTCGTACCGAGAATCCGATCCGGCGCCTCTGAAACCAACTGAAGACGCGCTGACTGGCTCTCTTCGCCAGTCTCGATCTCTGTCACCTGCAGAGACAGCCCTTTTGCCTGAATAAGCAGGCCAAGGCTTCCGACAGGGTCGTCGAGATTGAGTTCACCGACAATGTCGACCTGGCTTCCGAGCCGAGGCATGAGCTCTGTTGTTAAAGGGTGACGGCTGAGATCTATGCTAGCTTCAAAACTGTGGCTGTCGTCCACGGGTGCCAGATCAAACTCAACCCACTCATTTCCGTTGATCTGCGCCAAGAGCTGACCGTTCACAGAGTCGGGCTCTCCCTCTGCAGAGAAGTCTGCAGCAATAGATTGCTCAGGCTCTAGCCGCAGAAGCGTAGCAAACAGTCCGCCAGCAGGTCCGTCGAGTTCAAGCTGACCACGCAGGGGCGAGGATGCTGACCAGTTTATTGAGGCGACGAGGCGGTCGCCCCCTTCGTTATCAGGCTCAATCTGAAGATTGATATCCGCTTCCTCAGGCGTCCAGGCGAGGACACCATGGACCGATCCGGCAACGGCTTGTGGCACAACTCCTTCGGCCAGCGCAATTCTCTGGATGGCAAGCTCTGAAAGCGAGATAGCTTTCAGCGGCATCTCACCCGGCTCGTCATCCTCCTTGCTTTCTGACTCCGGCAGAACGGGCCTGCGGTCGACGACAATTTCGGAGGCACCGAGAAGGTCGACGTCGAGCTTACGGCCAAGAAGTGAAAGCGGAGACCAGTCCAGCTCCAATTGTCGAGCGGTCAGCCAGATACCATCCTCATCTGACACAATCAGTTCCTCGATAGATATTCTATCGAACAAATCTCCATCAAATCCGTCTAACGACACAGATTGTCCCGAAAACACGCGGCTTTCGAGTTGAGATTCAACCATATTCCGGCCGAACTCGCTGGCGAGTGCCCAGCGCAGGACGAGCACTGCCAGCAGCAAAACCAGAGCAATGCCACTCAGAATCCATGCCCAGAGCGGGAATTTTCGTTTCCGTGTTTGGGAAGGTGCGTCAGGAGCTGTCATCAGAAGGCCTGCCCCAGCGAGATATAGACCTGCACCACATCATCATTCTCGGTTTTATCGAGCGGGGTCGCGATATCGATGCGTAATGGACCTGCCGGCGTATCGTATCGCACGCCAAAGCCAGCTCCGAGCCGAAGGTCTGAGAAATCTGGTGTCTCGCGAGCAGACACGCTTCCGCCATCAATGAAGGCGGCTACTCCGATTTTTGGCCGGACCATATAACGCGCTTCTACAGAGGTTTCGAGAAGACCGCGCCCGCCAAGCGGAACATTGTCGTCAGAGCGCGGTCCAATCGCCTGATAGGAATATCCGCGTACGCTTCCGCCGCCACCTGCGAAGAAGCGTTTGGTTGAGGGGAGTTCATTGATGTCTGCCCCGTAAACCGAACCGATCTTGATACGGCCCGCCATAACCAGCTTGCCCGCCATCAGCGGATAATAGCCGCGAAGAGAGGTTTCACCTTTGATGAACTGGCTCGTCTGGCCACCAAAGGACACATTTGGCTCAATGCGTCCGTCGAAACGCCAGCCTCGCGTCGGATTGAGCACGCCATCAGCGCGATCGAGCCGAGTGTTCGCATAAAGACCGAGCAATTGAAGATCCCGGGTCCCAAAGTCATCCGTCTCGTGCACGTAAGATGCCGTGACGCCATACCCGTAGCTGAATTGCGGGCCATGGATCACTTCCATACCGGCGCCCAGTGAAAACGTCTGGCGATCAAAACCGTCGGTATTTTCGTTTGCAAGGCGCGATGACAGCACCAGCCCACGACCATAGCCAAACTCGTTCGGACGACGCCATTGGACGTCGATCTCCTGCTCGAGCTCGGCAACATTCAGAGCAGCAACCAGAAGATCGCCATTGCGGGTGAGATTGCGACGCGTCAGCTCCGTCGACACACCCACGCCCTTGTCGGTCGAGATAGACGCACCGGCCGCAATCGTGTTTCGCTTCCGTTCGGCCAACGAGACGATCACATCATAAATCTGATCGCCCTCTTCACTCTGGCCTGAAGAGGTCTCGGCGAGCTGTGCATTGGCGAGCGAATACAGGCGGGTTTCATCCAGCCGCGCGCCAAACAGATTGAGTTTCTGCGGATCGTACAATTCGCCCGTCTCGAAGGCTTCGAGCTTTTGAAGATATCTTGTCCGCGTGCGGATGTTATCCGGATAGATGATTTCACCAAAGCGGACCCTCGGACCTGTCACAATATTATAAACAATTTCGAGTTCACCGGCCTCGCGGTCGCCCAGAACGCTCCGGTCGCGCGCCCTTGCGAAAGCATAGCCCAGCCCATGAAGTCGGTTCAGAAGCACCCTTTCAATATCGATGATCCGCGTCGGGATTGCTGTATCACCGGGCGCAAGTTCAAGGTCCTCGAGAATAGAGGCCTGATCCGCCTCGCGCGGGGAATCTCCCCCATACCGAACCGAAAATTCACTGACGATGAACCGTTTTCCCGGATCAACACGCAAGATGGGGGTTAGTCTGTCCCCGGTCTCAACGAAGGGTTCGATCGTGGGGTCGTAATAACCCTCAGAGTTCAGAACCTTATAAACCGCATCTGCGGCTCGACGGCTTTGGCGGCGCGCCTCGAACATGGTTTCGGGCGTCGACTCATCCGCCATGGCACCGCGCATGATGGACACAAGATCCTCATCCACGCTTTCCGACTCGAGCCGGAGTGCGACAGGCGCAGAATGTCCTGAAAAACCTGAAGACAGCAGAATCGCAGGAACGAGGCCGCGCGCAATAAAGCGGACGGACACTTCACCGACGGTCGTCACGAAATTCTGCAAACTCACCCTTAAATGATACATACTCTTCCCGGCCCTTCGGGGCACGACACGACCGGACTGCAACGTTTTGGAACGCTTGCCGGAATATTTCCCTCAATGGAACGCTAACTAGCATAAACCGTTCCGATAACAGCACCACAACTGCAGTTCATCTCTTCCAATTCATGATGGGGATCGCATTTCAACACCATGTGGAAATGGTTCAAAATTATGTGTTGGGTCCTCGCAATAGGGCTCCTAGGATGGATTCTGTTTGGACGATTGCCGCCCGAACACTCTCCATTTGCGCCGCTTTCGGTTTCGGATCCGATCGGCCTTGCAACACCTTATAAACTGGCGACCTTTCAAACCCGCCCGAATACGTGCTTTCAGTTTCTGGACAACTCACAAATCGAATACACGCGGCTGGACGAGTCCGAGAAAGGTGACCCTTGCGGGTTTTACAACGCGCTGACGCTCGATCAGTCTGCCCTTCCCTACAATGCGACTTTGAGCATGACCTGTCCCCTCACGGCGGCACTCGCCATCTGGGAACGCCAGTCACTCGTCATTCGGGCGGCAGAAGAGTTCGATGCGCCACCGAGACAGGTGCTGAGCTATGGCAGCTTTTCATGTCGCCGCCTCTATGGACGCTCAACCGGGCGGTATAGTCAGCACGCCACCGGAAATGCCATCGACATCCAGGGCATCATTCTCGCTGATGGAACTCAGATCACAGTTCTCGATCATTGGGGAGAAGAGTCTCCCGAAGGTCGCCTTCTGGAGGCCATCAGGGATGACGCCTGCGAACTTTTCGGAACAGTGCTCGGTCCGGAATACAATGCCGCCCATGCCGATCACTTCCATTTCGACATGAGTCAGAACAGAATTTGTAGCTAAAACTCAATGGGTTGAAAATTATTCGCGCTATTTGCGAATTCCGATGGAACCAGGTGCCATCGGTGCGCGTATAAATTTTGTCCTTACGGACTTTCCCCCCGATGCGGAAGCCCGATCCGCACATCTAACCCGCTGAAGTTTCCCCCGACACGCTTCAGCGGGTTTTTCCGTTCAAGTCTATCGACGACCCGGATACCAGAACGCCGTATGGCAAGACTTGCAGGCTGCATAAATATTGTCGGATGCATCGCTTACGCCCTGCGCATTGCGTGCCTCAACAGCCTGAACCGCCAGATCAGATTGCTCGGCCATATAGGCCATCATGGCCCGGAAGCCGTCAGGATTTGTATCAATCACCGCCTGGACAGATTCGGAAGGAATGAAGCCCTTGCCTTCATTGAACAATTGCTCTCCGGGCTCAGCCACGCGAATATCCGGTTCCTCCGAGAACTGAAGCGAGATGTCACGAAGATTTTTTGCCGAGACCAGCATGGTCTCCCACTGCTCTTCTGTGAGACCGGACGCATCCAGCTCGCCTTCATCGTTCCAGACCCAGAAGGCCGTGTCCGCATACCCCTGAAACTGCGGCTGATAGATGTCTGTCATCGCATAATAAACGGTTGGCGTTTCCGGCCCAGCGTCTTCGACCGCCTCTTCCGCAATCGCTGTTCCGGTCATCTCAACATCATCATGCACACAGGCCGCCAGCATGATCACGGCCATGCCCATTATGCCAGCAGGCAGTCCAAAGTTTCGCATTTATGTCTCCATCCCAGATCGTTCTGACGGAGACTAAATCGCGTTTAGTCGAATGCCAATCGCGCGCACTGGTTCGTGAAGCCCGGAAGAGCACAAAAAAAAGCGACGCCGCAGCGCCGCTTTTCTTTTCGCGATCAAATCACACTAGTTGATCTGAACGTCTGTCTCCGTCTCAAATTCGAGATCTTCTGGCTCGTCCAGGCCATCGAACAGGTCATCGTCGGAGAGTGGGTAGTCTGATACGGCGTCTTCATCGAAGACTGGCAGTTCAGACAGAGCGCTCGCCGTCAGGGTCAGCTGCATTTTCGTCTCTTCGCTGCCTTCATCCGCGACGACCATATACTGCTCGCCATCAACCCAAAGCTCCTGGCCACCAATTTCCATGATGCCGCCCGTTTCGACGACGATCGACTTCACCATGCCGTCCTCATCGAGTTCGACGCGTTCGATCTCGCCAACTGGCTCGTTGGCAACGTCAATGACAGGTGTGCCCACCCATTCATGCTCGTCTGTGAAGCCAGCTTCGATAACCGTGTCGAGCTCTGCATCCATGTCGGCATAAGCGTCGACGTCATACTCCGGGGAAGCAATGTCTTGCTCACCCGTGAACAAGTCGGCCTCTGTCGTGACCACTTTCTCTGTCTTCACGTCTTTGTCTGTTTTCATGTTTGCGGGTGGCGTCGCAAATGCAGGCGCAATCAGGGCTGTTGCAAGAGCGGTTGTTGCAAGAATACGTTTCATTTGAAGTCTCCTTCTTTGCAGTGTGATCCGAGTTGGATCGATGGCTGAGGAACCCGCACGTCCCGGTCGAAGTTCCGCAAAAATCGCAGAGATTACAAAAAAGAAAAATTGGAACTGACCCGCAGTCAGCTCGTTTCTCGGGGGTATTTCAAAAGGAGAAATGGCATGAAAATTCTGACGATTAGCGCAGCTGTTCTCGGGTCAGCAATGGCTCTGGGCGCATGCACATCAACAGGACATACCGAACGTAACGCCGCTGCTGGTGCAGCCGCTGGCGCCGTAGCAGGCGCTGTAATTGGTAACAATGTCGGCGACGGCGATGCCGGCCGCGGTGCGGCCATTGGTGCCGTTCTTGGCGGTGGTGCTGGGGCGGCAAAGGGCTGCTCTGAAGCTGCTGACTGCGACATGCCTGGCGTCGCAGACCAGCCGGATGAGAAAGACAGCGATGGTGACGGTTATCGTGATATCAATGACCGCTATCCATATGACAGCCGTCGCTGGTAAAAATTGACCATAACTGATGAAAGGCCCGCACCAAGCGGGCCTTTTTTTGTGCTAGATTCCAGCCTCCTCTTGCCGAGGAAAGAATTTTTCGCCAATCGATAGAGACGCAAAAAATCCGATTGGCCAGCCGACCATTCCTGGCCAGACTTTATCATCAGGAGAGGCTGTATGCGCATTGGTGTTCCAACAGAAATCAAAAAGCAGGAATCCCGGATCGGTCTCACCCCCGAAAGCGTCGGCGAGCTGGTGAATGCTGGCCACGAAGTTGTCGTCCAGCATAATGCGGGTCTGGGCTCTGCCTGCACCAATGAAGAGTATGAAGCCGTCGGCGCAAAAATCCTTCCCGATGCCGATGCGGTGTTCAAAAGTGCTGAGCTGATCGTGAAGGTCAAAGAGCCACAGCCTGAAGAGTGCGCGCGACTGACGCCGGACCACACATTGTTCACCTATCTGCACCTCGCAGCTGATCCGATCCAGGCAGAGGGTCTGCGCAAATCGGGTTGTCTCGCCATTGCCTATGAAACCGTCACGGACCGTTTTGGTCGTCTTCCACTCCTGACGCCGATGAGCCAGGTCGCTGGGCGCATGTCCATGCAGGTTGCAGCCTGGGCGCTCATGCGCACCATTCGCGGTCGCGGCGTCCTTCTGGGCGGTGTTCCGGGTGTGGCACCAGCCAAAGTGGTCATCATTGGTGGTGGCGTATCCGGCACAAACGCAGCTGAAATTGCTGTTGGAATGCGCGCTGATGTTACCATTTTCGACCGCAACAATACCCGCCTTGCTGAGATTGACGCGCAGTTCAATGGCGCGGTCAAAACCATGTACTCGACCGATGCCAGCCTCGCTGAAGCCGTAAAACACGCTGATCTCGTGATCGGTGCCGTTCTTATTCCGGGTGCGTCTGCGCCGAAACTCGTCTCGCGGGAACAACTTAAAACCATGCGCCCGGGCGCGGTTCTGGTCGATATCGCCATTGATCAGGGCGGCTGTTTTGAAACCTCAAAGGCCACCACGCACGCCGACCCGATTTATGAAGTCGACGGCATTCTTCATTATTGTGTCGCCAACATGCCGGGCGCAGTGCCCCGGACATCGACCTATGCGCTAAACAACGCGACTTTGCCATTCGTCATGAATATCGCAAACAAAGGCGCGAAAGCGGCCCTTAATGCCGATCCGCATCTGGCTGAAGGATTGACCGTTGCGGATGGCGAAATTGCCCATGAAGCAGTCGCACGCGATCTGAATCTGCCATTTGTCATGCCGGGCTGGATGACGAGTTAAACTCCATGCATAGTCACCCCGATATAATCCGAGGGGTGAGTGACATGTTCAATGGTTTGGGAAGTTTCGTCATCGCGAGCCTCGCGCTGTCTGCCTGTGTGCATGTGGACGCAGATTTTGATGTTCAGCTGAACGATCCTCCACCTCTGGAATGGTCCATTGTCATCCATGGCGGCGCTGGCGTCATTACTCGCAGCGCCATGACGCCCGAAACTGAGGCGGCCTACACAGCCGCCCTTACCGAGCTCATGATGACCGGCTCTGACATGCTGTCTGAAGGCGCTGAAGGCCTTGATGTCGTGGAAACGCTGATCAACTCCATGGAAGACAATCCGCTCTTCAATGCCGGGCGCGGCGCGGTCATGACAGAAGATGGCGGCTTCTCGCTCGATTCCTCCATCATGGTAGGTGACACGCTGGACGCCGGCGCCGTGGCTGGTCTTTCCAATGTCAGACACCCGATCTCCGCAGCCCGAAAGGCCATGGAAAAGTCTCCCCACGTCATGCTGGCCGGGGAAGGCGCAGACAAATTCGCCGCCGAGCAAGGCCTGGAAATTGTCGATCCCTCCTTCTTCTTCACACAGCGGCGCTGGGACAGCCTGATGCGCGCACTCGACCGCCGAGGCGTTGAAGCGCCTGCAAATCGCTTCGGAAACCCGGGTGAAGACTCAGCCAGCCTATCCCTCCCTGACGACCGGAAATACGGAACCGTTGGCGTCGTCGTGATGGACAAGACCGGAAATATCGTTGCTGGCACGTCAACGGGCGGCACAACGGCAAAGCGCTGGGGCCGGGTTGGTGACAGCCCGATCATTGGCGCGGGCACTTACGCGAAGTCTGGAGTGTGTGGCGTCTCATCCACCGGAACTGGCGAGTATTTCATCCGCCTTTCGATTGCCTACGCCATCTGCAACCGGGTCGAACTTCTCGACGAAAGCGCTCAGAAAGCCGCTGACAATGTGATCCACGAGCAACTCACCGGACTTCAGGGCGATGGCGGCGTCATCGTTCTTGGCCCGACAGGCGAACCCGCCTGGTCGTTCAACACGGCTGGCATGTATCGCGCCTTCGCGACGTCAAAAGGCGATAGTGTTGTAGAAATCTACGAGTTCGATGAAGCCGTTTTCGATTGAGCGC
Organism: Ponticaulis sp.; assembly: GCA_002692725.1. Taxonomy (GTDB): domain Bacteria; phylum Pseudomonadota; class Alphaproteobacteria; order Caulobacterales; family Hyphomonadaceae; genus Ponticaulis. The sequence goes on from NZLU01000046.1 coordinate 513,977, forward strand.
ACATAACAAAGGCGCCTGAAGAGGCGCCTCCGCTACACAATACGCGTACTCTACAAAACTGTTAAAAGCCGATTTCCTTGCCTTCAAGGCCAGGTAATTTCAGCAGGATGAGCAGATCGCGCAGCTCCTGGCGGGCGGCGACATGGCTCATTGTAAAGGTAATGTTGGAGCCCTCTTCGGTGAGATCAAGAAGGGTGAGCCCCATTGGAAACAGTTCCCGATAGATCACACGCTCAGAAAGGCCCGGCGCCAGGCGGAAGCCAATCCGCTTGGCAAGGTTATCGAGCGCCTCACCGACACGCTGTTTATTGCGCGCTTCGAGCGGCGACATGCGGTTCCGCATCACCACCCAGTCGATCGGCTTACGCGTCGTCTGTGCTTTGTGCTTGCGGCACGCCCAGACCATCTCGGCATAGAAGCTTGGCCGGACCACTTCGAGGCTTTGCGGGTTGACATCGCCCAATAGGTCAAAATCGACAAAACTGTCATTCAGCGGTGTGATCAGCGTATCGGCGGATGCGTGCGCCAGACGGGAGAGGAAAGTGTCACCCCCCGGTGCATCAACGATCACATAGTCACAAACCTGCTTGAGGCGCTTGAGACTATTCAGAAATCGCTCGGATTCTTCAGATTCAGCCTCATCGAGGTTTCGCGCCACACTGGCGTCAACGCGCAGTGATTCTGGCATAGGAATCGTGGAACCGGTCGACTTCACCCAGCGCGTCCGGTTTTCCAGATAACGGGTAAATGTGCGCTGCCGGACATCGAGATCGATGACCCCGACTTTCTTGCCCATGCGCATCAAAGCGACAGAGAGGTGCATGGCGACAGTAGATTTACCAGCGCCACCTTTTTCATTGCCGATAATAATAACCCGGCATTCATGTGCGTCAGCCGCCTTCTCATCAGAGGGCGGCGCGTCAGCACGGTCCATTAGGGTAAATCCTTCCGGTTTCACGAGCAGGCTCCACTTAACACAGAACTATCCTCCCCGGTAGAATCTGGCCTGACCCGTGAAGGAAGAGACTTCCTCCAGGCGACCAGTCACCTTTGCCGCAACCAGCTGCGGAACAAGCCGTCCCGGCCCGACATCCGGCGCGGCTTCAAACAATTCATCATCCAGATTTGCGGTGTGAGCATCTCTCTCAAAGAGGAAATCGCTCATCGCGGCATCTGTTAATTTCACACGGATCATATTCTGATCGGCAGCCACCTCATGATAGACCTGAGAGGCAATGGTTGGAGACGCCGCAAAATCAGTCGATCGCGCAAGCTTCTGAAGGGAGACGAGACTTGCTGTCAGATCCGAAATGGCTGTCGCCAGCGTCTCAAGGCGGTGAGATTCACCTTCTGTCACTTCACCTTCGACAGGGAAGCGCGGCAGCCTGGACAAACGACATGTCTTCGAAACATCTTCGAACAAACACTTGTCAAAATCGCCATCACTCACGGGCGACATCTGCGTCGCGGCCAGTGAAAGTTCACATCCGGCGAACCGGATAAAATCGCGAAGCAGAGAGAAGAGCCGTATCATCATGTGATCAAATTGAACGGTTTCGGTTAACCAAGTGTTGACGTACATTGCCAATTTGCTGACGCGCGCTATTGGCAATACTGGCCAGGGACATGAGCGGAGAATCAGTGATGCAGATCGTGCGGGCATTGGAAGAATTGCGCGCTATCGTTTCCGAATGGAAGCGAAACGGCTTGTCGGTGGGCTTTGTCCCCACCATGGGCGCACTGCATGAAGGTCATTTATCGCTGATGCGATTGTCTGTGAGCCAGTGCGATCGGTCCGTTGCCAGCATTTATGTTAATCCCACGCAGTTCGCGCCGCACGAAGACCTGGACAGCTATCCGCGTCAGGAGCAGGCCGACATGCACGCGCTTGAAAGCGTTGGATGCGATCTGGTTTTCTGCCCCGATGCCGCCTTGATGTATCCCGAAGGCGAGGAAACGCGCGTTAGCGTGCCGGACATGGGCTCAAAACTCGAAGGCCAGTTTCGTCCTCATTTCTTCGGCGGTGTCGCAACCGTCGTGACCAAACTGTTCAATCAGGTCCGGCCCGACAAAGCCTATTTCGGGGAAAAGGATTACCAGCAAGTCCAGATTATCCGGCGCATGGTCACCGATCTGTCCATGCCCATCGACATCGTTGCTGGCGAAACGAAACGCGCGGCTGACGGGCTCGCGCTCTCCTCACGCAACACCTATCTTACCCCGGAAGAACGACAGATCGCGCCCAGTCTGAAAGCGGCTCTACACCGCGCAGCGATCCGGATGCGCAATGGCACCCTGCCCGGTGAAGCCATTTCTGAGGCTGTGGAAACACTTGAACGCGCCGGTTTCGCCAAGGTCGAATATATTGAGGCGGTCAACCCAGCGACCCTTGATCCGGTGCCGAGCCAACTTCCGGATCACCCCTGCCGGCTCATTGCGGCAGCTTGGATGGGCAAGACTCGCTTGATCGACAATATCCCTGTCTGACAGGCTATTTCGACGCCGCGACAGGATAAAGCTGATCCATCGGCACAGATCGGCCATTGGACTGTACAATCCGCACATGATGCCGTCGCAGCGCCCGGGCGTGTTCAACCCCACAGCTATGCGCGATCATCTCAACATCCTTGGTCATCTTCTCCACGAAGTTGCGAACGCTTTCGGCTTTGACTTCGGGCACGAGGCCATGTTGCAAATGTTCTTTATGCGTCGTGACCCCGGTCGGGCAGTTATTTGTATTGCAGGTCATTGCCTGAATACACCCGATCGAGAACATGAAGCCCCGCGCCGTGTTGACCGAATCTGCGCCCGCGCAATACGCCCATGCCACTTCAGCCGGGACGATCAACTTTCCTGAAGCGATCACTTTGATTCGGTCGCGCAGCCCGTGCTCGACCAGTGCATCCACAAGCATGGGAAGCGCTTCCCGCAAGGTCAGCCCGACATTGTCCATCAGCGCCATGGGAGCGGCCCCCGTGCCGCCGTCTCCGCCGTCCACCGTGATGAAGTCAGGCGCACAGTCCGCGCCACGCGCCTTGATCCGTTCGCACAACTCATCCAGCCAGATCTTTGAACTGATGACGGTTTTTATCCCGACAGGTTTTCCGGACAAATCGCGAAGCCGCACGATAAAATCGAGCAAATCATCGCAACTGTCTATTTCGGGGTGTCGGTTGGGCGATATGGAATCTTCGCCTTCCGGGATCAGGCGGATCCGGGAAATTTCTTCATTCACCTTGCTTGCAGGCAACAGGCCACCCTTCCCCGGCTTTGCACCCTGGGCAAGCTTCAGCTCCGTCATTTTCACTTCGGGATTGGCTGTCACTTCCTTGTATCTGGCCTCGCTGAACTGACCATCCTTCCCGCGCACACCATATTTGGCCGTCCCGATCTGAAAGATCACGTCGCACCCACCTTCGAGGTGATATGGTGCCAGACCGCCCTCCCCGGTGTTAAGCCAGCAGCCTGCAAGACTTGCGCCCCGTGAGAGCGCCTGAATGGCAGGCTTTGACAGAGCGCCATAACTCATGCCGGACACATTGATGATGGAATGGATCGTATAGGGCTGCTTGCAACCAGCCCCGAAGGTGAGGGCCAATTCTTCATGAGTGTCGCCCATGACCGGAAACGGAGCATTTGCGAAAATAGGTGTGCCCACAGGCGTCAGATTACGGGTCGATCCGAACGGCTCAGTGTTATCTTCTCCCTTGGCGGACTTATACACCCATTCCCGCTCGGCCCGGTTAAAGGGCATTTCCTCCCGATCGAGTGCGAAGAAATACTGCCGAAAAAACTCCCCCATCCGAATGAAGAGGTCTCGAAAGCGACCCACCACCGGAAAATTGCGCCGAACGGCATTCTTCGATTGGTTGGAGTCGATCAGATACAGCAGCACCAGCGCCAGAATCCCGAAGCCAACGGCCAGAACGAATAGCGTAGAGAGGATACTCAATCCTCTCATTGTGACATTGGTCAGGAATTCCATTGCACGTTCATCCTTTAAGCTTCGCTTCGCAGATCATCTTATTGAAACAGTGAAATCGCCACCACCAAAACCCCAAGTGCCAGTACGCCGCCAATCGCAGCCGGCACGTAAGATAGTCGCTTCAGATTCCGGATCATTTTCTGGAAGGTTTCCTTGTCGTTCTCTCTCGGAAAACTCTGGTCTGGTTCATCCACGCCAAGAAATACACAGAGCGGCGCCCAGCCATCTTTTACTTCCATCACCAGCAAACGATCTTTTGGAATGGCCGCTTTCACCTCGTCGATATGGCGCTCAAACTCAGTGATGGCATAGGCCTTGTTTTCAAACTGGTCTTCAAAAACGCCCTGCCAGACGAGCTTGTCGGCAAGGATTGAGAGCTTTCGAATACGCGGAAAAAGAAACTGCACCCAGGACGGCACGGCCTGCTCCAGCTTGTAGAGCGTTGAGGCCATGCTGTCATACCAGTCTCGGGGTGGCCGGACGGTGAGAATAACCTTCGCATCCGGATAGGCTTCGGCCAGCTCCCGGACATAAAGCGCCGACGGAAAATCCACGCAGGCGGAATAGCCCTCAAAGACCGCATCCCAATTATGAGGTCCATTTTGGCGCTCAGCAATCGCACACCAATCATCGATCTGCCGGGGGCTGAACAGCACATCGGACATGTGATGGCATTTGCCATATCCCAATGTTTCAAGAGCCGCTTTGAGGGAGAGAGTCCCCGTGCGGGGAAAGCCAGCTCCAATGATTTTGAGCGTCATGAATAAACTCTGTCCCACCCGTTTCGATGTTGCTTACCACACTCCGGCTTCGCGCAAAGCCCGCCCCAGATCTTCCGGTATTTTCGCCGAATTCCCTTTGGGCGCATCTGGCGGGGCATCCTCCGGTGTAAGATAGCGCCAGCCCTGAAACGCCTTGCGGCCCTGCGGTTCTGTGAGAACCAGCTCGCCATCAAACACGAGCTCACAATATGACTTGCCATGATGATCAGTGTGCGCATTGACCTCGAGAATACGCTGGCGGACCAGGATCGTCCCTTTGATCACCCAATAGAGCGACCCGCCATCCAGGAGCTCCTCAGCCCGTTTGGGCATTTGCCGGGTTTCATGGCGCGGATGCGGATCAAGGCCGCGCGCAATACGATCGAAAACGCGAGACTTTTGCCAGTCTTCGAGATCAGAAACGCTCTCAGCCCCGACGCATAGTTTTACGAGATGAATCATTCTCCCAATCTAGAAGATCCGGGGAGAAAACGAAGTGCCAGAGAAGAATTTATCTGGACTGCGCAACTGCCTGAAGTGCGGCTCGCCTGGTCGGCCGGTAACGGGCCTCATCAATCGGATCGACAAAGAAGAAATCAACATCCGTGATCCGGGCACGATAGGATCTTGAAATTTCGGCCGTCAGAAATTCGCCGGTCACATCCACTTCGAATGCCGCGACAAAGGTAATGCCATAAGTCGGGTCCGGGGCCAGCACATAGGTATGATGATAAGCTTCGACACGCCCGCCGCCCGGCCAGTCAAAGGGTGCTGGCGCGATGTACTCAACGCGCGTGAACTGCTCGCTGACAGGCTCCAGCCAGGAATAACCAACCAGATGCTCGCTTGCCCAGATGTCAATCGGGCCGTCATTATCAGACGGCTGGTGCTCAAACTGAATGCGCCAGAGCGACCCCATATCTTCAGTCTCGACGAGACCGCCCATGCTGGCCCGCAAATCATCAGGGATTAGCCAGCCATCCGGAGAAATCTCGTTGCCCCAGGCCTCTACGGCGTGATCCAGATCTTCGCTTTCCCCTGACGCCGCGATAACAGTCCAGCGGTCAGTCGCCAGTTCAATGCGCGGATCAAAGCGCACTTCCCGGAAGGCTTCGCCATCGGTGAGTTCAACAGTAAACGCCGCGCGCAAACTTATTGGTGGCTCTGTACGCGACAGCGCCGTATCCAGTGGTGGCTGACTGGATGCCATCAAGAATGCGCTGGCAATGAAACCCAAATCCATCCCGACCTCTCACGGACCCGGGGATGTCAGAGCGGGTTTCAGGTCTGCGGCTGAATATCCCGAACTGCGTTTTCTGACCCTGGGTCGACTTCAAACGTTCTGGGAACCTTCAACTCAAAAGATTTCCGAAGTTTCAAGATTTTGAAGAATCTCGCAAGAAATGCTTTGCTGTAAAGCCCCAGTGGACCGTGGTCGCTAATCCTTGGATTCATTCCGAAATTTCGGCGCAGAACACCATTCGCGTAGATGGCATTGGCGCGCACAAGCGATTGCAGGGTCTGAAATTCGCAGGAAAGTGACACATTCACCATGTCCTCGTTAACAATCCTGTGGGGACCGTTCTGAGGCCAGGTCGCGACCATTCCGGGCTCCAGACGAACTTTCTGCGCCCCGCGGTCATAGGCCATCTCAAAGTCAATTTCTTCTTCCGTCTCTTTGAGAACCACGGTTTCGAGCTGGTGATCGGTCAGATACGGCTCCTCAGGCGGATAAAGCCAGACATTCTTCACACCGCGGATCTGCCAAAGCATGACCAATGGTACATCGAAATGGTAGAATACCTGTGCGTTCGGTGAAGAAATCAAAATCGACGTATCATGTTTCAGTGTTTTGAGGCCCGGCGTGCCGGCCTCAACCGAGTCGAATAATTCTTCTGTCAGCCCTTCATAAGCTGGAACGTAATCATTCGCATTTCGCATATTGATCCAGATGCGGCCATCTTCCACGGCGCGCAGTAGCTCAGCGCCCGTCAGGCCGAAGGCGTTCCCTGCGCGAAAGCTGCGACGATCAAGCGGGTTGTCGATCTGCATGGTGTAAATGCCCATGCGCTCGCGCGGATAGCGGTCGAGCAACTCGATCAATCCCTCGTCAGAAAAAATCTCGCGGTCATGCATATTGTGATGCGCGACGATATTCTCTTTCTCAAAAGCAGCTGCTTTTGCAGAATCCCAGTCGGTGAGAACAGTGTGTGTCATTTTTAGTCCCGATTGCCAGCAGGTCGATGAATAGCCGGGAAGGCTCAAAATCGACCTGATTTCGGGACTGCAGTTTTTATGCCGCGCTTAACCTTCGGTTAGGGCTATGCGCCGACTCGCTCAGTTATCGTCAGCCCAGCTTGGTTTGCGCTTTTCAAGAAAGGCATTCACCCCCTCCTGGCCTTCCTCACTGGCCCGACGCGCCGCGATCCGGTGTGCCGTCATGTGACAGAGATCATGATCGATCTCTTTCCCCACAACATCATCGACCAGTTTCTTGGCGTCTGCGACCGCACCCGGCGCGTTCTGGAAGGCCAGACCCGACAAATATTCCAGCATTTCGGACATTTCGTCGGCTGTTTCCACGACATACTGAACAAGGCCCATTTTCTCGGCATAGGGCGCGTCAAACCCTTCACCCGTGACAAACAATGCCTTTGCCCAGCGCGGACCAATTGCCTCAATCACAAAAGGTGAAATCGTCGCCGGCGTCAGGCCCAAGCGAACTTCTGAGAAGCGGAAACTCGTATCCTTTCGCGCCACAGCAATATCGCACGCTGCGACCAGACCGGCGCCTCCGCCCATAGCGGCGCCATGAACGCTCGCCACGGTCATTTGCGGCAGATTGTGAAGACGGCGCAGCATCTCGGCCAGTGCATAGGCGTCTTCCTCATTTTCGCTCTGCGTGAACTCAGCGGCATTGCGCATCCAGTCGAGGTCAGCGCCTGCACAGAACACATCACCTGCGCCGCGCAGAATGACCATGCGCAGATGATCCTGATCTTCCAGCGTTTCGAAGGCATCGGCGAGTTCGTCGATCATCAGCCGGTTGAACGCGTTGCGCTTTTCAGGTCGGTTCAACAAAATCACAGCGACGCCACCCGGGGAGGCATCGATTTCAATTGTTTCGTATTCGCTCATTTTTTGAACCCTTCGAATCCCTGTCAAACGTCATTGTGCTGAGATGGATCGCTCAACGATCTATCGGCAGCTTCTTAACCAGTTTGTGGTTTAACTTTGCGTCTCATGCTTCTGTTCCAAGGGCAAGCTGCCAAAGCGTCGCTCATCGTCTTAAAGCTGAAAGAAGTTTGAGCTATGTGTTTGAGGGTACAGGACTTCGATAGTTAATTTGCTCAATCTTCAACGTATTCCCTTCCTCAAAGATATTCCGGTTCGCGCTCTGAGAGCCGCTGAAAAGGATGCTGTCTGGTTTTCTGTTCCGGGCGGCGGCAGCCTGTTTGACGAAGGCTCCAGTTCTGACGCGATCTATTTCGTGCTGAGCGGCACACTTGGCGCGTTTCGACGCGCTCCCGACGGGAAGACTGAATTCATCGGACACATTCGCCCGGGCGAGCCGGTTGGCGAAATGGCCATGCTGGCAGGCGAACCTCATACAAACTCCGTGCTCGCTGTACGCGACTCCGAAGTCATCAAACTACCCCGCAAAACCTTCATGACTCTCGTGCGCTCTTCCCCAGAAGTGATGGAGCGCCTGTCACGCATTCTGCTGGTCCGATTGCGCCAGACCCGGCGGCAAAATCAACGGGCAGAGCCCAAAGTATTCGCCCTCACCGCCGCCTCGCCCACTATCGATTTACGCCTTCGCGCCCGGTCTATTGCCGATGCGCTTGCCCGTATGGGGTTGAGCGCCGCGATTGTCGGCGAGGAAGCCGAGCGACAGGGCGCCTCCTATTTTGACGAACTTGAAGCGGCCAATGATGTTGTGATCCTGATCTCGACCATTGGCGATAATCGCTGGTTCAAGCTGTCCATGCGGCAAGCCGACCGGATCTGGGTTCTTGCCCGTCCAGATGCGCGGCCTTCCGTTCCTCTGCTCCCTGATGAAACCTCTCCAGCCAAAACCTTTCGCCTGATTGACGTTGTCCTGATCGAACACTCGAATGGCCGCCGCATCTCAAAGCCGAAAGAGTGGATTGAGGCGGCCGGTGCTGCGCGCTGTTTTCGCTGGACAGGCGTAGATGGCGGGGATTGCGATCGCCTCGCGCGGGTCATGGCAGGCCGCTCTATCGGGCTTGTGCTCTCAGGCGGCGGCGCACGCGCCTATGCGCATATTGGCGTCGTGAAAGCCCTGCGTGAGGCCAATATTCCCATCGATTTTATTGGCGGTGCATCCATGGGCGCAGTCGTTGCGGCATGTGTGGCCAAAGGCTGGAATGACGAAGAGATTGATCGACGCATCAGAAAAGCCTTTGTGAAGAGCAATCCTCTGGGCGACTACACCATACCGGTCATTTCTCTCGTGCGTGGCAAACGCGTGAATCGTCGGCTCGCCGAACATTTTGGTGACGACGATATCACCGATCTGACCCTGCCGTTCTTCGCCCTCTCGGCAAATCTCACCGACGGCGTCGTGCGCATTCATGATGACGGAAAGCTGCGCCATGCCCTCCGCGCGTCTATCTCCCTGCCCGGTATTCTGCCGCCCTCCGTTCATGAGGGAGAAGTCCTCGTGGACGGCGCCGTTCTGAACAACTTCCCGGTCGATGTGATGCGACAGATGCATCGCGGCTTTGTTATTGGCTGCGATGTAGCCCGCGCACCCGAGGGCCTGAAAGCGGACGACTTTGTCGATGCTCCGGGCTTTGTTGGTTGGGTCTTGCGCCACGGCTTTTCCAGCCCACCACCCATCGCCAGCCTTCTCATGCGGACGGCGACAGTCTCCGTCGATCCAATTGCAGGCCGGGAACTCGCCGATATTCTGATCCTGCCCGATATTCCGGATGTCGATCTCCGCGATTGGAAAGAATACGACACAGCGGTCGAGGCGGGTTATCAAAGCACCAAACACGCCCTTCAGAATGCGAGCGGCCCGATCGCGCGTCTGGTGCGTCGGAGATCAAGCGAGGCGTGACCCGTTCGGGACGTTCTGATCAGGTGAAAACAGCACAATCGCGCCCGCTTGATCCGCAAAGCCAAGCGTCAGGCATTCCGACATAAATGGTCCGATCTGGCGCGGCGGGAAGTTCACGACGGCTGCGACCTGCTTTCCGACCAGCTCTTCTGGCGAGTAATGCACCGTGATCTGAGCCGACGACTTCTTCTCACCAATTGTGAGGCCAAAGTCGATCCATAGCTTGAAGGCAGGCTTACGCGCCTCTGGAAACGGCTCAACGCGGGTGATGGTGCCCACGCGGATGTCGACCTTCAGAAAGTCATCGAACGCGATTTCATCACAAGCCGGTGCCGCCGGGCTGAAATCCATATGCATGTTCATCTCCTTCAGGCACCGCAATAAGACCAGTTGCTCAGCGGGCCAACTCAAGCCAGCCAATAGATTTTCGATGGATGGATATCCGTTAGCCGTAACAAACATCACAAAAATGGTGTTGAATGTGACACAGAGCAGTGAAGGCAAGTGTTTTGCGGCTTTTGACCGGTGCGCCTAACTGATCCGGGATGGAAACAAACTACAGGACGCCACATGAAACGCATTCTTGGCCTGGCACCACATGCCATCGCAATATTCGCCGCAGCGATTTTTCTCGACAGTCTGCGGTATAAATTTACCAACGCGCCTGAGACGCAGGAAATCTTCGGTCGCCTTGATGGCTGGGCTGCCAGCTTGGGTGCAGAAGGCCTGTTCGCGCAGACGGGGCTGTTCAGTCAGTATGTGATCGGCACAGCCGAATTGTTCGCCTCAGCCCTCTATCTGATCGGCATCATTCCGGTTTTCCGCCGTTTTCAAGCGGTTGCAGCCCTCATCGCGACGGCTGTGATGTCGGGCGCCATCAGCTTTCACCTGTTCACCCCTCTTGGTGTGGATCCGAACAATGATGGCGGCGGATTATTCATGGCCGCCTGCGTCGTCTGGGCGACGTCCATCATCATGCTGATCATTCGTCGGAAGGAACTCGCAGCCATTGGCGGCGGCCTCTTCCAGACCTTTCTCGGCAAAACCAGCAGCTGATATTCTGCAGCTTCGTCATCGCCAGGTCATCAAACCTCGGCTAGTCTCCGACTTCACATAATCTGTTGGTGGAGATGGAGGAACAGATGGAAGCTCTACAGGAACTTTTTGGCGGCGAGATTGATCTGGCCGCTCTTGCATCTGGCGCAGGCCTGTTTGGCGGAGGTGCCAGCACCATGCTCGTCGCAGCCTTCAGCGGCGCCGTGAAACGGTTCATCATTCGCACGCTCACAACCGCGGCCCTGACGGGCGTCGGTTTTCTCTTCCTCCTCAATGCCCTTGGCTTTGAAATTGTCCCGCCGGAAGATCTTCAGGAACAATTCCCATTTGGTCAGAACGCACTGCCTCCGGGCAGTTCGGGTTTTGATGGCGGGAGTGTCCAGGAAAAGGCGAACCGGTCAGCAACACCGGATGAGACCAAAAAAGTCTATGTGATGAAATCGCCCTTCCGTAAGGATGGTTGAGGCATAAAAATATCTGGGAGAGAACACCGTATGAAACACCTTATCATCAGCCTGTCTGCTTTCGCCGGCCTGACAATGACGGCCAGCGCCCAATCCTTCGAAAGCGCGCGTGAGTTCATGCAGGGCTACACAGACACCTGGAATGAGCACGACACGGCCTCGCTTGCCGAAAATTACTGGGCCATGCGCCCGACGGTCGAAGAAGAAAAAGCAGGTCTCGATGCGACCTTCGCCCGATTGAAAGAGCAAGGCTATGAGAAGTCGACCATCCACCAGATCGAGATCTGTTTTACCGGCCCAACAACAGCCTGGTCTGGCCTGAAATTCACGCGTAACAAGACGGACGGTACGCCCTTGGGGCCTGACCCGCAGGCTACCAATTACTCTCTGGAATGGCAGCCGGATATCGCCGAATGGCGGGTCAAAGGGATTACAGGTCAACCGGGAGAAGATCCGCTTGTTTGCCCGGAATAAACTCGGAGTTTTCTGAGGAGACTTTAATCTGGATCATTGACCGACATTCAATTTGTTCTATTTTTGTTCCCCACGGAGAGCGAAATGGTCAAGTCGGTCAAAGAAAAGCTTCAGATCCTGGCGGATGCCGCAAAATATGATGCGTCCTGCGCTTCATCTGGCACGTCAAAGCGAAACTCACTCGGCGGAAAAGGCGTCGGCTCCAGCGAAGGTATGGGTATTTGTCATGCCTACGCACCCGATGGGCGGTGTATTTCTCTGCTCAAGATTCTGCTGACCAATTTCTGCATTTTTGACTGCCGCTATTGTGTGAACCGGTCATCCTCCAATGTTGAACGTGCCCGCTTCACGGTTGATGAAGTGGTGCAGCTCACGCTCGATTTTTATAAGCGCAATTACATTGAGGGCCTCTTCCTCTCTTCCGGTATCATCCGGTCAGCCAATTATACGATGGAGCAATTGGTCGAAGTCGCGCGTAAACTGCGCGAGGAGCACGACTTCCGGGGCTATATCCACCTCAAGACCATTCCGGAAGCCGATGCAGGACTGATTGAAACTGCAGGCCGTCACGCTGATCGGTTATCGGTAAATATCGAGCTACCGAGCGAGACCACCCTCTCCCAACTCGCGCCTGAAAAGTCAGGAACCACCATCCGGAAAACAATGGCAGATGTTCGCTACCGGATTGATGACCGTAAGGATGCGGCACGCTCTCGCCTGATCCGAAAGGCCAAGCCTCCGAAATTTGCACCGGCCGGACAGTCCACCCAGATGATTGTCGGGGCAGACGACACCAATGATGCCGCTATTTTGTCGACCTCCACCACGCTCTATGCCGGTTATCAGCTCAAACGCGTCTATTACTCGGCCTTCAGTCCCATTCCCGACGCTTCCCGGGATTTACCGCTCATCCGCCCGCCGCTGATCCGCGAACACCGGCTCTACCAGGCCGACTGGATGCTGCGGTTCTATGGCTACTCACAGGACGACATCACCTCCTCCATGGAAGATGGGATGCTCGATCTCACCGTGGACCCGAAATTGTCATGGGCGCTCAAATGGCGTGACAACTTCCCCGTCGACATCAACCGCGCACCCAAAGAGACCTTGCTGCGCGTGCCGGGCCTGGGGCCGAAGACCGTTAGTCGCATCCTGTCCGCGCGAAGGTATACGCGTCTTGGCTTGCAGGACCTCCAACGTCTGAGAGTGAGCCTCGACAAAGTCAGGCCCTTCATCCTCACCTGCGACTGGTCGCCCGGAAAACTGACAGACCTTCACGATCTGAAATCCCGGTTTGCCCCGAAAGCCAAACAACTCGATCTGTTCGCCGCATGATCATTGAACTTGAATCTGAAACAGATTTCAGAGGCTGGCGGATTGCCGCTCGCGAGGCCTGTCGCCGGGATATCTCGCCTGATGACATGATTTGGCAAACGCCGGACACTGTGCAGGACCTGTTTGCCGCCGGATCAGGAACCGGCACGCTCAAACAAAACCGCGAGGATGATCGAAAGATTGTTGTTCCTCGTCAGTTCCTGACCAAGGCCGAACGCGTGATCTGTCTGAGTGACCCTCAGAGGTTTTCCCGGCTCTATCGACTTTTATGGCGCTACCAAACTCATCGCACGCTGTTCGAAACGATCACCGATCCGGATGTGTGCTGGTTGAATGAGGGTGAGAAAGCCATCCGGCGCGACATTCACAAAATGCATGCGTTCGTCCGGTTTCGTATGGCTGGCACGCGCTCGGATGGGCGAGAACAATTCGCCGCCTGGTTCGAACCGACCTACCGGATTGAGATGCTGGCTGCGCCTTTCTTTCAGAAACGGTTCGCCAATATGGACTGGGTTATTGTGACCCCCAACGCCACGATCAGCTGGAACGGCGCGACTCTGCAGACGTCCGCCGGTGGTCGCCGGGAGGACGTTCCAAGTGATGACGAGCAGGAAGATCACTGGCGCACCTATTTCGCGGCCATTTTCAATCCTGCGCGACTGAAGCTCGGCGCAATGCGGTCGGAAATGCCAAAGAAATATTGGCAAAACATGCCTGAAACACGCCTCATCCCCGAACTGGTCCGGCGGTCTCAGGCGCAGGCCAATGCCATGGTTGAGCATGGCCCCACACTGCCTTCAAAAACTGCAAGAGCGCTCTCCGCTCGGACTACTGACGTTGCGCAACCCGCCGTGCAAATCAGCTCACTCAATGATCTCAAAGCGGCCTGTTCAAGCTGTACAGATTGCGACCTTTCCGCCTGCGCCTCCCAGAGCGTTTTCGGTGAAGGTCCAGACACGGCACGCCTGATGATTGTGGGCGAGCAGCCAGGAGATCGGGAAGATATCGCTGGTCGACCGTTTGTCGGTCCGGCTGGCGACTTGCTCAATGCCTGCCTGTCAGAGGCCGGACTGGATCGGAAAGATATCTACGTCACGAACGCGGTGAAGCATTTCCGTTTCACCCCGCGGGGCAAACGTCGATTGCATAAATCTCCGTCTGTCGGCCATATTGATGCGTGTCGCTGGTGGCTGGTTCAGGAGCGCCGTTTTGTTCAGCCGGAGATCATTGTCACACTCGGAGCAACGGCTCTGCGCAGTGTGCTGGAAAAACCCGTTGAACTTCAGACCTATCGCAATCAGCTGATTGAGCTCGAGGATGGGACGCAGCTTATTGCCAGCGTCCATCCGGCATATCTGTTGAGGCTCGCGCAGTTTGAGGGTGCCCATCAGGAAAAAGCACAATTTATCCGCGATCTTGTCACGGCAAAAACTTTACTCGAGAGCGATCATGCCGCGATGTCGTGATCCACATCATATCGGATTTCTGCGTCACGGCGGAACCGTTCATACATGCGCATAACGGCTTCACTGCGATAAGTGTATCCAAGTGAATTCAGATCTTTGTAGACTTTATCGATCGCATAATCGGCACCAGAAACGGCCAGCGAATGGACGATTCGCTTATACGCCTCGCCTTCAGTTCGGTCGCCGAAATGCGCCAGTGCCCAATCTGCCAGATGTCGGCACGCCGAACTGCAAATCTGGTTCTCACGAAGAAAGCGATCTTCAAACGAATTTCTGTCGTAACTCTCACTCATGTCCATCTCCCGAAAGGTGATTTTCCCTCACCTCTCCGGAGATCATGACAGCGTGTGCTTAGAATGCGGTGGAACAGAACCTTCGAAATTCGATGGTTATGTTAACCTTCGGCGCTGATCTGTTCGACCGCGATTGGCATCAGTGCAGCAAGTTGCTTGGCAATGTCTTCGCGCGACTTGGCGACGCCTTTGGCATCGAAGTCTGCAACCACTTTACGGATCACATCGTCATCGCCTGGCTCTTCCAGATCAGACATGACCACAGTCTTGGCATAAGCTTCAGCCTCGTCACCGGCCAGACCGAGCAGATCTGCCGCCCACATGCCAAGCAGTTTATTGCGGCGCATGGTGGCGCGGAACAGCGATTGCTGGTCCAGAGAGAATTTGGCCTCCTGGCCACGTTCGCGATCGTCAAAAGAGGTCATAACAGTCTTCATCCCTGGTCAAATCAAAGTCAGCGCGGTTCTAGAGGAAGATTTCCGTGGAGGAAATACTCTTCATAGGACTTCCTGCTATGTTGGTGAAAACTCAGATATGGCAAGATGCGTCGAAACCGTGTAGCAGTCGCCAGCTTAAGCTAACACAACCGCAAACCGCGCCGAAACCGGAGAACGGATCATGTCGCGTCGTCGAAAGATTTATGAAGGCAAAGCCAAAATCCTTTATGAGGGGCCAGAGCCAGGAACAATCATCCAATATTTCAAGGATGACGCGACCGCTTTTAATGCAGAGAAGCATGCCGTTCTCGATGGCAAAGGCGTTCTGAACAACCGTTTGTCGGAGTTCTTCATGACCCGACTGGCCGGCATTGGCGTGCCGACTCACTTCCTCAAGCGCATCAATATGCGCGAGCAATTGGTGAAGAAGGTCGATATCATTCCGCTTGAAGTGGTTGTGCGCAATGTGGCAGCCGGATCGATTTCAAAACGCCTCGGCATTCCTGAAGGAGAATCCCTGCCCCGTTCGCTCGTCGAATTCTACTATAAGAAAGACGAGCTTGGTGACCCGATGGTTTCTGAAGAGCATATCGCCGCCTTCAACTGGGCTTCGCCTCAGGAAATGGACGATATGGTCTCTACCGCTCTGCGCGTGAATGATTTTCTTGCTGGTCTCTTCTCTGCTGTGGGCATTCGCCTTGTAGATATGAAGCTCGAATTTGGCCGTCTTTATGAGGGCGATACCGTGCGTACTGTGCTGGCTGACGAGATCAGCCCGGATTCCTGCCGCCTCTGGGACCTTGAGACGAATGAAAAGCTCGACAAGGACCGTTTCCGTCGCGATATGGGAGGCGTCACCGAGGCCTATGCTGAAGTTGCGACCCGTCTCGGGATCATCAAGCAGACATCGGATCTGGCCACGGTTGTAGACATTAATGGCGAACGCAGCGGAGCGAAATAAACCATGAAAGCAATCGTTTATGTCGAGCTGAAAGACGGCGTTCTTGATCCGCAAGGCAAGGCCGTTTCTGAAACTTTGGGCCGCCTTGGGTTTGGCGAAGTCCAGGGTGCACGGATTGGCAAGCGGATCGAGCTTGATCTCGCTGACGGCCTGGACAGTGACGCAGCCGAAGCGCGCGTGAAAGACATGTGCGAAAAGCTGCTCGCAAACACCGTGATCGAAAGCTATAAAGTGGAAATGGTGATGGCCTGATAGCAGCCGTCGCCTAACCTGAACGGGCTTCACAATTCGGACTTTCTGGCCAGACATACGCAAACACCTGCCGGTCTCCCTGATCGGTGCGTGTGCGTGTCTTCTGGCGTCTGGGTGCTCTCAAGGAGCAAACCCGGGCGATGAAGTCCACCCCGTTCCGCCCCCACGTCTGCTCTACCCGGACCTGCACGAGCGCGACCCATCGCGAAAAGCCTATAGCATGACTGAAAATGCTGCGGGCGATCTGAGGGTCTGGACCGAAGAGACGCGCGACGGGACAGATCTCGTCCAGTCAGTGAAGACCGAAAATGGTCAGTGGAGCGAACCTGAAGTGCTCGACTGGCCCAAAATTGTATCGAACGTAAACCCTGCTTTTAGCGCATATGACGATCGCCTCTATTTCGCGTCTGATCGACCACTTCCCGACGCGCCGGAACGCGACGATATGAATATCTGGTCTGTCGCGTGGGAGGGTGACAGCTGGGGAGAGGCCAGCCCGATCCCGGGAGACGTGAACACCACTGCCGACGAGACGGATATCGCCATGGCGGCTGACGGTACAGCCTACTTTGTCTCCAAACATCCTCGCGGCCTCGGCGGACAGGATATTGCCCGGGCTAATCTGAATGCAGAGACCAGCGACTGGGAGTATGAGGCCCTGCCCGATACGATCAGCTCGCGATTTGTCGAAAGCCACGTTTCGATCACGCCTGACGGCAAGACTCTGATCTTCTATTCCCGCGTCCGCCCCATTATTGGCGGCGTCGATCTGAAGATTGCTGAACTTCAGGATGATGGAAGCTGGCTGGGCCCATTCACACTGGGCAAGAATATCAACTCAACAGCAAACGAATTCGGCAGCGGTCTGTCTTTGAATGGCGATTGGTTTTTCTTTTCGCGAAATGGCCATTTGCTCGAAATGCCGATGGCTGATTTCCGCTTGGAGATCGACCTCGCGCGCGAAGCCTTCGCCAATAATCAGGAACGTCGTTTCCTTGGGCTTTCTGACAAATAGTTCATAAAATTAAAGCGCTTGTTGGCGACGGAACTCAGAGCGCACTCACGTTTTAACTGTGTGCACGCGCCTGATCCCACCCGGAGGTCTTGGACATTCCCGTCCGCACCCACGCCTCCGGCAATGCCCCCGCTCCAGGGTTTGGGCGCGTGTTCACCATTCGAGTTCCCCCTCGAAACACGAACTGAAATGGCAGGTGTCAGATTTCCTCCCCCTATGAACTGCGGCACCTGCCTTTTTTTCGTCAACGGATTTGCAGACTCAGCATTTGCGGGTAAATGCTCAAAGCATGAAAGCAGGCGTCATCATTTTCCCCGGTTCGAACTGTGATCGCGACGCGATTACGGCTCTGAAGGATATCACGGGTCAGGATCCGGTTCAGATCTGGCACAAACAGACAGACTGGCCGACGGGGCTTGATTTCGTCGTTGTCCCCGGCGGGTTTTCTTATGGCGACTATCTGCGCTGCGGCGCGATGGCAGGCAATTCGCCAATCATCCCGCATCTGAAAGAGTTCGCAGATCGCGGCGGGCACATTCTTGGCATTTGTAACGGTTTTCAGATTCTGACCGAGACCGGCCTGCTCCCCGGCGCTCTGCTTCGCAATGCCGCGCTGAACTTTGTTTGCCGCAACCAGCCACTGATGGTCAGTTCTAACGCGTCTGTGTTTACGTCGGCCTATCAGACCGGAACGGAAATTCTGATCCCGGTGGCCCATCATGACGGCAATTATTTTGCCGATGACGACACCCTCAACAAGCTCGAAGACAATGGTCGCGTCGCGTTCCGCTATGCCGGAAATCCGAATGGCTCGGCACGCGACATCGCCGGTATTCTGAGTGAAAATGGACGTGTCCTCGGCATGATGCCACACCCGGAACGCGCGATTGGCGGTCATGAAGGTGGCTCAGACGGCCGGGCGCTGTTCGAAGGCGTCATGAATGCACTGGCGACGGCCTGATCTTCAGATCAGACCAAACCCTCTCAGCAGATACACCACACCGATCACTGACAGCAGGTATTTCGTCCAGTCGCGAAATGCGACATCGCTCATCCGATGAAGCACGAGCCCGCCAAGCCAGGTGCCGAGCATCGAAACTGGTACTGCGACCACCACTAGCCACCAGGGCGGTATGAGATCAGCCTCCATGCCGACAAAGACCGGCAGACTCCAGAACACAATCTTCGTCAAATGCGCGATGACCTGGGTCGTACTTTTCGTAGCCACGACTTCCTGTCGCGTCATGTCCGTTCTGACGAAGAAAATATCGAGCACCGGCCCCACAACGCCTGCCAACGTATTGAGCGCCTGCGCGATAAATCCGAGGACTTCAGCCTGAAAGGGTTTCGCCGCATCGAGCGCGAACCATGTCTTCGGAACCCAGGGGATGAACGCCATCGCGCCCAACATCAGAAACACAGCGCGCTTCTCTGGCCTCCACGCCACAAAAACCAGCACACCAATGGCCACAACACCACCAATCAGATAGCGGCCAACAATCGGCCAGGAGATATGCTGGCGGATCAGCCAGGCTCGCCATCCGTTCGAGACAAGTTGAATGGTGCCATGCAGAATCATGGCCATGGCCAGCGGCAGGGTCGCGGTCAGAACGCCCATCAGAATGAGCCCGCCGGCCATGCCGAAAATGCCGGAAATGAATGCAGTGACCAGGGTCGCCGCGAGGATAATAACCGCAACAACGCCGCTCATGCCCATTTCCTTCCTTGCAGGCTTTCCGCTTAGGGCGGTTGCCAAATTCACGCAAGCTTCGGCCTGACCACGGGTGTCAGGCATGAGACAAATCGCCCAATATTCAGTCTTTGGTTAAGGGCGTAATTAATCCCTATAATTATTAGGGACTTTCGTCATGCACTTCGAGTTTTCTGACAAAACAAAAGACTATATCGCTCGGGTTTCGGCCTTCATGGACGAGCAAATCTACCCCAATCTCGAAACCTATAAGCGACAGCACGCTGCCTTTGATGATCCCTGGAATGTCCCGCAGATTGTGGAAGACCTGAAAAAGAAAGCCCGCGAACAAGGGCTATGGAATCTCTTCATGGCGCCTGCGCCCGGCTGTGATGATGATGAGTTTCACGGCGCAGGCCTCAGCAATCTTGAATATGCTCCACTGGCCGAAATGATGGGCCGCGTCACATGGGCCTCCGAGGTCTTCAACTGCTCAGCCCCCGACACCGGCAATATGGAAACCATCCACCGCTATGGCACCCGCGCCCAGAAAGAAAAGTGGCTGCGTCCATTGCTCAAAGGGGAAATCCGCTCAGCCTTTCTGATGACAGAACCGGCGGTGGCCTCGTCCGACGCAACCAATATCGAAACCTCAATCGTGCGAGATGGCGATGAATACGTCATCAATGGCCGCAAATGGTGGTCCTCCGGCGCAGGCGATCCGCACTGCAAAGTCGGCATCGTCATGGGCAAGACCGATCCGAATGCTCCCAAACACGCTCAGCAAAGCATGATCCTGGTGCCGCTCGACACGCCGGGCGTTGAGATTGTGCGCATGCTGTCCGTCTTCGGGTTCGAACACGCGCCGCACGGCCATGCCGAGATCCAGCTCATAAATGTTCGTGTCCCTGCCGAAAACATGCTTCTCGGCGAGGGTCGCGGCTTTGAGATTGCGCAGGGCCGTCTGGGTCCTGGCCGTATCCACCATTGCATGCGAACCATCGGCGCTGCTGAACTGGCGCTTGAGAAAATGTGTCAGCGGCTCATCAGCCGCGTGGCATTCGGCAAGACGATTTCCGAGCACTCCGTCTGGGAACAACGTGTGGCAGAGGCCCGCCTGAACATCGAAATGACCCGCCTTCTGACCCTGAAAGCGGCGTATATGATGGATACAGTCGGCAATAAAGTCGCCAAGAATGAGATTGCGATGATCAAAGTCGCAGGCCCTCGCATTGCCTGCCAGATCATTGATGATGCCATTCAGGCCTTTGGTGGTGCCGGAGTGACCAATGACTTCGGCCTGGCTGATGCCTATGCCAGCATTCGCACATTGCGCTTTGCTGATGGCCCGGATGAGGTTCATGCACGCGCCATTGCCCGGAATGAGTTCCGCAAATATCGCGACACAAATTACGGCAAGTCGGTCGATGCCGAAAAATTCACTGAGAATGTCGGCGCACGATAGCACTTGACCCTTGGCCGATTACCCCTGAACTCTGCCCCGACTTGCCGCAGAGTTCAGGAACCGGCCAATGCATTTCAACGTCTTCACGCGGCATGTTTCACGCGTTCATAAAATCATTGGGCTGGTGGCCGGCGTTCTTCTGGCCTTCTGGGTCGTGTCTGGCTTTTATTTTACACTTTTCCCCATCTCAGAGATTCGCGGAGACCATCTGCGCACGCCAATCGAACATGGCACGCTTGAGATGGACGATGTTCAGATCAGCGTCGAAGAGGCTATGGACGCGTCTGGAATCTGGGGCTTTCAGGCTGAACTCAAAATGTTCATGGGCGATCCTGTCTGGCTGGTCAGCAACACACACGACAAGCGGCTGATCGATGCCAGAACTGGTGAGAAACTCTCTCCCCTCTCACAGGAAGAGGCCCGGAACATTTTCGACGCCGGAGTTGGTCGCCTGACATCTTATGGCGGTGAGGTTTTCCTGCTTGAAGACAACGCACCCCGCGAATATGCAGGGCCGCTGCCGGTTTGGGTGTTTGAGGCCTCCACTGGTGAACGCGCCTATCAGAGCCCGACCACAGGCGATATCCTTGCTGTGCGGACCACGGAATGGCGCATCTTTGATGTGTTCTGGCGCTTTCACATTCTGGACATTATAGGAGATGATCAGATTGACAGCTGGTGGATGAAACTCGCCGCCTTTCTGGCCATCATTATGGTGATTTCAGGCTTTATCATTCTGGTTCAGCGCATCATGCGCAGAAAGCTATTCAGCTAAGTCCAGCGCTCGCCACCGGACATTCCGTGACGTTTCGCACCACCCGCGTTGTTCGGAACAGCTTCCCTGTGCCACTGGAAGAGGTGAACACATAATTGCCTTCGCCCTCTCGCATGACAATAAAGCAATTAGCGCCGCTCCGCTCGTTACCTTCATACTGAAAACAGGCAAGGCCGTTCTCGCCGACACGCATATACCCTTTGAGGGTTGCTCCGGCGAACTCATAAATCGTCTTACCATCCGGCTCGATGCACTCGGTCCAGAATGAATCTTCAGCGCCCGACACCCCCTCCAAATGGACTCCCAACAATTCGTTTCGAATCCGTTCCGATGAGAGTGTTGTACCCAGCACACGGATGTCATCCGCCAAAGCCGGTGCACCGACCAACGCAATCGAAACCAGCAGATATTTCAACAGATCCCCTCCCAGAAGCGCAGGAAAGCCTATCTATTACGATAGCGAAATAAAGTGCTTTCCGGGATGAAATACCCGCTATTTCATGAATTCTTGATGACAGTCAGCCATAGCTGACGACCTCAAACTCGATCCCATCTTCATTGTGGAAATAGAACCGACGTCCGGGTTCATAAGTTTGATGCGAGTGTGTTTCATACCCTTCAGCCAGCACCTGCTCTTCGGCAGCCTCGAGATCTGACACCAGAACGCCAACATGGTTCAAGCCGCCGCGGGTACGAAAGCTGTCCGGTTGATCGGACACATCCTCCTTGGGTGAATAGATCGCCAGATATAAATCTTCGCTTCCGACGTGAACGCTGGTCCCGCCGCCCAATGACGGTCCCTCCCATCGGATTTTCCAGTCGAAAACCCGGCAAAGCCGCTCGGCCGTTTTTCGGGGATCCGTCGCGGTGAAGTTCACGTGCTCAAGTGTTGCCTGTGTCATTCTAAAGCTCCCTCTTGGTCAGTTTGACAATTCAGGATTGCTTTTCTAATTTCTAAAGCTCACTTTAGGTCAAGAAATATTTCAACGGTGATGCCATGAAGCCAACTGACATTCTATCTATCGGATACATCTCTGAAAGAACGGGACTTTCCGTGTCTGCGATCCGTTATTACGAAGAACGCGGCCTGATCACACCTCATCGGAATGCCGGCGGACATCGGCGTTATATGCGATCGGATATACGCCGCCTGTCCTTCGTCATGATCGCTCAGCGAATCGGCTTCACCATTGAGGAAATCCTTCAGGAGATGAACGCGCTCCCCCGCGGTCGCACGCCCACTGCAAGGGATTGGGAGAAGATATCCGAAAAATGTCTCGAACGGCTCGATCATCAGATCGCGGCGCTGACTAGAACCCGAAGCAATCTGACAAGCTGCATCGGATGTGGATGCCTCTCCCTTGAGCGCTGTTCTCTCTACAATCCCGATGATGAACTCGGCAAAAAGGGAGCTGGACCTCACAACGCGATCTCATAGTCACTGCGAGGGGCTTGATTGTTTGCCTCTGACCTCTCTTTAGTCTCCCGAATGTATGAGGGAGAAAATCTATGGTCTATCAACCTTTTGACCTGACGGGGAAAACAGCGCTGGTAACGGGCGGCAATCGCGGGATCGGCTATGGCATGTCCGAGGCTCTTGCTGCTTCGAACGCCAATGTCGCGATCTGGTGCCGCAATGCCGCCAGCGCTGACAATGTTGTGGCTGAGCTATCCGAACTCGGTACTGGAGAGGTCAAAGCCTTCTCGGTCGATGTGACGGACGAGCAGGCCGTGATCGACAGCATGGCGCTGACCAATGCCTGGAAAGGCCGCATCGATACAGTCATCGCCAATGCCGGTGTGTCGGCACGCGGCATTCCTTTTGTTGAGCAGGACACCGAAACCTACCGCCAGGTCTTGTCCGTCAATCTCGACGGCGCCTACTGGACCCTGCGCGAAGCGGCTAAAGTGATGGTTGAACGGGCGAAAAATGGCGACCCGGGCGGCTCTCTTATCGGGACGGCAAGCATGGCCGCCATTGAAGGCGCCGCGCGTAATCAGGCGTATGCGGCCACAAAGGGCGGGCTGATCTCGATGATCAAGGCGACAGCTGTTGAACTCGCACGGTATGGCATTCGAGCCAACTCCATCCTGCCAGGTTGGATCGCGACGGACATGACGTCCAATTCTCAAGGCAATGACAAATTTGAAGACAATGTCATCAAACGCGTGCCGATCCGTCGATGGGGTGAACCAAAGGATTTCGGCGGCATCGCCGTGTATCTCGCCTCCGATGCCTCCTCATTCCACACGGGGGACACGCTTCTGGTGGATGGCGGATACTGCATATTCTGAATCACAAACGCGCCGCCAGATCTGGCGGCGCGTCTTGATTCTGGTGTCGCTTGGTTATTGCGACTCGTCTTCAGTCACCGCCTCTTCGATTTCTTCAGCGGTTTCTTCCATTTCTTCGCCAGCGTCTTCAGCGGCTTCTTCGACCTCGTCGATCGCTTCTTCAGTCGTCTCTTCGACGTCTTCAACCACGTCTTCGATCGTCACCTCTTCTTCTTCGGCAGGCGAACACGCCGAAATCATGCCCACTGCAAACAGTGCTACGATAAATTTGTTCATAAGATTGCCCCTTTCCATGCGAATCATGAGTGATCGCCGCCCTAGAGTTCACAGTCCCGTGAACACTTCGAGTTATATCGCTTCATAAAGCCTGAAAAATTGTGCAGCTGCGAAATCAACGAGCAGCACGACACAGTCGGGCAGTGTTTTTGCACGGCGAACAGTCAATCAATGCAGCCGTTTCGGTATCGAGAGCGACGAATACCGTTGCCGTAAAGAACCGCTATTCGACCGCTTTCACATCTACTTCGATTGTCGTAGAATTTGGTTTGAGCAGAAGCGTTATTTCTTCAAACAGAGCGCTCTGAGATCAATTTGTTGGCGGCAAAGGGGGGCGGCTTGAACAGCAAACGGCACAAACTTGGTGCACTCTATTTCCTGATCAGCGGCGTCGTCTTTATTGGCGCGGTAAGCCAGCTGATTGTGGGGGTATTCCTGTTTGGCACCGGCCCCGATTTAGAATCCACGGCGAATTATCTCTTTTGCTGCGCCATAGCAGCGCTCAGTGTCTGGTTCTTCAGGCGAGGTTTGCGAGCGACTCAACCGTCTGCGGAAGACGTGCTTCAGGAAGATGAGCGACCGCCCGTCTTATACCTGCGGTCGTTCGAGCATGATTCACAAACTCGTGCCGTGTCGGATCACAAACTGGGCATGCCGGACTTCCTTCCTGATCCGAGAGCCGAAGATACGATCGCACCTCTATTAAACACACTGGGTCCAATGATCGCACTCGGCCGACCAGGAGAAAAACTACCCGAGACTGGCGCCTACCGATTGTATGTGAATGACGACGAACGGCGTGACAAGGTTCGGGAACTTCTGGCTAAAGCAAAATTGGTTGTACTCCTTGCCGACGCCGAAACAGCTGACGCTCTTTGGGAAGTTCAAACGTGCCTGGAAATGCTGAGACCGGAGCAGCTGGTCTTGTACTTTCCGTTCAAACCGAAAGTGCAGGAACAGGTCTACTCCAGGTTTCGCGATGCCACGCGCACATATTTCCCAAAGGCTTTGCCGGAAAATCTGGATGATGGCGTATTCATGAAATTTGGTGAGAACTGGTCACCTCAACTGGTCCACGGTACAAGCAAAAATCGAGCAAAGTCAGATTATGAAGCGCTGCTCAAGATCGTCAGCGATTTGACCCCTAACTTTAAACCGCCCTCCTCCTGGAGCCTGTTATCGACACCGAAAAAGTTCGCCATTATTGGCATCGCTCTGATTTGGTTTGTGGGAATTGTCGCGATTATCTATTTTGGGCTTCGTGGCCTGATGAATGACATTTGACAGGTCATCCTGTTTCATCACTCCAGACTGAAATCCGCGAGTTCAAACGATAATACCGCGCCCCGGCGGCTTATCATCCTTCGGGGCGTTTCCGGCTTTTCCCAGCACATAATTCATTTTGGAACGAGCCAGCGCTTTGATCTCGTCTTCACTGGCGGAGTCTGGGGCAATGAACCGGACTTCGGTTGCCGTTTCGGCATCGAGCGCGACGATTTCAAGCGCGCGCCCGACCGGGTGGATCTCTATATAGATCTCACCCTTGGACATGGGCCGTTACGCAGCGACTTCGTCTGCGTTCGGCAGACCGAGCTGCTTCCAGATTGCAAGAAGCGCCGCTACGAGGTCATCCATCATGGCTTCCGTGTGCACCGGAGACGGTGTGAAACGCAGGCGCTCTGTACCCTTTGGAACAGTCGGATAATTGATCGGCTGAACGTAGACACCGAAGTCAAACAACAGCGTGTCCGACAGCGCCTTACAGCGCTCAGGATCTCCGACGAACAGAGGCACGATATGCGTTTCTGATTCCATCAGCGGAAGTCCCGCATCGCGGAATTTCTGCTTCAGCAGTTCCGCTTTTGCCTGATGCTCCGCACGCAGCTTACGTCCCTCATCGCCGCGAAGCTTGCGGACACTTGAAAGCGCACCGGCAGCCATGACCGGACAGGTCGACGTCGTGAAGATGAAGCCAGGTGCCATAGACCGGATGGCGTCGACAACGCTCTCATGGGCCGCAATATAGCCGCCCATCACGCCATAGGCTTTCGCAAGCGTGCCTTCAATAATGTCGATTCGGTCCATCACGCCGTCGCGTTGCGCAACACCGGCACCTTCACGGCCATACATGCCGACAGCATGCACTTCGTCGAGATAAGTCAGGGCGTTGAATTCATCGGCGAGGTCACAAAGTTCTTCCAGAGGCGCAACATCGCCATCCATGGAATAAACCGACTCAAAGGCGATAACTTTTGGCTGCTCGGGTGGGTCATTTTCCATCAGCGCCCGAAGGTGCCCCAGATCATTGTGTTTGAACACGCGACGGTCACAGCCAGCACGACGAATGCCTTCAATCATGGAGGCATGGTTCAGGGCGTCGGAATAGATGATGAGATTCGGCAGAATGCGTGCCAGTGTCGACAATGTCGCTTCGTTCGCCACATAGCCAGACGTGAACAGAAGCGCAGAAGACTTGCCGTGCATATCAGCAAGTTCACGCTCCAGATCGACGTGGAATCGCGTCGTGCCCGAAATGTTACGCGTGCCGCCAGAACCTGCGCCAAAGCTGTCGACAGCCTCATGCATGGCACCGATTACGTCATCATCCTGCCCCATGCCCAGATAGTCATTAGAGCACCAGACGATAATGTCTTTCTCGCCATGTTCGAAACGTGCCGTCGCGCGCGGAAACTGGCCGCGATGACGCTTCAGATCGACAAATACCCGATAGCGACCTTCATCCCGAATGGTGCTGATCGCTTGCTCGAATGCCTCAAGGTGTTTCATCTTTTAATCCTCTTGGGCCGGGACCCTTTCCCCAAAGTCCCCGAATTTTGTGTGACCTTACTCAATTCACACAATAAATAAAAAGACTCTTTCGTCGCAGATCACTTCTCAATCCCGTGATTGAACGGCTTACACAACCCCGAACCATCACTCAAGACAGACTTTATCATTGTTTTTATTGAGTTTTATAGAATAGTGCGATAAACCGACACAGAACCGAAAAAACACAGCATCCGGCGTAAATCTTCTGTGATTTCTCAAGATGTCCGGAATGAGTTCTGAGAATATTTCTCATGTGCAGACTATTCGAATTTTCGCCGCGTTTAAAACTTGGCGTAATCTTTGCTTGCTACACCTGCACTCTGAAGAGGTTTGGGAGTATCATCATGATCCGACATTTTGCTGTGATCGCCGGAATCGGCGCGCTATCGCTTTCTGCGCAAGCTCAGAACATGACCCAGATTGGCGCGGTCCAGTCCGGCCATTCCTGCCCTGGATGCAATTTGTTTCAGGCTGACCTGTCTTATCACGACCTTCCCGGTCTCGATCTTTCCGGCGCACGACTGAAACAGGCCAATTTTAGCCTGTCGACCATGAATCAATCGAGCTTTGAAGCCTCTGACCTGTCCATCAGCAACATGTTTGGAGCGCGGTTCACAGGCTCTGATTTTCGCGACGCCAACCTCTCTCGCTCCGTACTTGTCGGCGCTTACTTTGGCAGCTCAGACCTCTCTGGCGCCAATCTCTCCGGTGCAAACCTGTCCGGCGCAGAGCTTGATACCGCCAAAGGGCTGACACAGGCGCAGCTCAATACGGCCTGCGGTGATGAAGCGACCCGACTACCTGCCGGTCTCTCGATTCCTGCGTGTCGGTGACACGACTGAATTTCAGGCCACTGAGGAAAAACATTGGCGTTACACGGAATTAAGTCGATCCTGATCGGAAATATGCTATCTACATCGCCATGAAACTGGTGCGTAGTCTTTCAATTATCAGTCTTGCGGCTCTCGGCCTTTCGGCAGAGGCATTCCCATTCCCCGGACGTGACGGGCCGCTGGTCTTTTATCAGCCGAGCATTGGCGGGCAGATTGTCGGTAGTAATCTGACAGGGAAAAGCCTGAACGGCAAAGATATGCGCGGTGCGCGCTTCATTGACTGTAACCTCACCGAGACATCTCTTCAGAACGTGAACGCCAAAGGCGCTCAGTTCGTTGATTCAAAATTGCTGAAAACGAATCTATCCTGGTCCAATCTGGAAGGCGCCTCGCTCATTGATCTTAATATCGAGCAAGTTCTGGCCATGAGTCTGGTGGCACCGGGGATTCACTTTACCGAAGTGAACATCAACAAATCGAATCTGACGGGCTCCAACTTTGTCGGCGCAAACATCACGGACATGAATATCGACCGGTCGACCCTGGATCAGGTCAAGCTGATCGGAGCGCAATTAATGGATGTCGATGTTGGGCATTCAAACTTTGCTGGCGTTGACTTCGCCACGGCGCATCTTTCCGATGTGAATTTTGATCAGTCCAATCTCGATGGCGCAAGCTTTGTTGGCGCACGACTGACCGATGTGTCTTTCAACAATGTCTCTCTGGAAAATGCCGACTTCAGTGATACCGAGCTGGTCGACATTGATTTTTCATCCGCCGTCGGCCTCAGCACGGCGACCTTCAGCGGCGCATGTAGTCTGGATTCCCGCGGTCTGCCTGATGGTCTGAGACTACCGACTTGTGGAAAAGAAGACCTTTTCCGATTTGCCTTTGATGGTCGCTGACCTCAGGAAATCTGAGACAATTGAATTCTGTGCACTTGATCCCGCCTGATCGGTGACGCAATCCTTTCACCCGAACCAACCGCCCTTGGCCGAAAGGATCCATCTGTGCCTAGAGATCGCGCAAAACGTTCTGATTATTCACAGTTTTCTCAGCTGACGACACGATGGGCGGATAATGACGCCTACGGCCATATGAACAATGTCGTCTACTATCAGCTGGTCGATACGGTGGTGAATTCCTGGCTGCGGGACCATGTCGGAATGAAGGTTCCTGGCGGTGACGTCATTGGACTGGTGGTCGAAACGGGCTGTGTATATCACGCCAGCCTGGGCTGGCCTGAGCCGGTTGATGCCGGACTGGTTGTCGAACGAATCGGCACGACATCCGTGACCTATCTTGTCGGCATTTTTGGCGCCAATTCCGATGAAGCTGCAGGCGAAGCCCGGTTCACACATGTTTATGTGGACGCTGAAACCCGCCGCCCCGTGCCCATTCCTGATGATTTGCGCAAAGCGGCAGAAGCCATATTGAAAGCCGAATAAAAAAAGCCCCGACCTCCAAGAGAAGGCCGGGGCAGTCACCGGGCAAGTGGGCGGATCAGAAGGTCAGTTTGTCTTGCCGGTTGATGACATAAGTCTCCTGAAGGAGGCCGTGCTTTGCCAGGAATCCGGCAAGTGATTCATACGTCACAGTCTTGATCTTGCCCGTATGATCACCGGTCCGGATGCGTTCATCTGCAACCGGCGCGAAAATGCGTTCGAGAAGATTGGTCTCGATCTCGGTTCCGTCAAAATGCGCCGCCAGATTGGCTTTGATCTGAGGATAGTCAGATGTCTGCCAGGCCGCTGCAGCGACAATATCCAGCATGAACTCATTGCAGTTCTGATACTCAGCATCCGCTGCATTGGAGATCAGAGAATACTCCTTCACATGCAGGCCTTCGTAATCATCACTGGCCATGATGTTCAGCATGCGCCGCTGGATCTGTGGATCTGGAATGATTACGGCCACATCATCCACCGATGACGCGCCGGTAAAATCAAACGGAAAGTCCTGCTCCAGATAGGATTGGGTTTTGGGCAGAGTCTCGCCATCCCCGTGGTAGAGATTATAGACCACATACCCTTTCATCAGGCTGCCATCCTCACGCTGAATGTCCTGATAGACCCAGAACGCACCGTGCGTGTATTTCACATTGTCCGGCAGGCGATCGCGTGACCGACCGGACCTGAACACCATCGCGACCCGTGCGCCTTTGTCGGCGAGCGTCCGTTCAATCTGTTTGGAGAAATCCGCCGCCTGTTCCACAGTCAAATATTCTGGATTTCCCGGCGACGACTGAGCCGCAGAATCGAAAGCTGAGGCGTTCGGTGCCATCATCAGTGCGGAGATCGCAAGGATGGCGGGAATTCGAGCAATACCCCCCATTAGTCTTCTCCCTCGACATTGACCGTTACATTGAGTGTTGGCGCGGGTTGGGCGACAACAACTTCGTCCGACACCTGTAGCGGAGTGTTTGCAGCACCCCACATGTCGTTGGCGATATTGCCGGCTGTGTCACCTGCCCCCTCGACCACAGCACCGACAGCTGCAAGCGGCACGGCGACGGCGCCAAGAGCAACCTGCCCACCGGCCGCAACTACACGCGATCCGGCTTCAGCAGAATCCCCGACGGCCTCCGAGAAGTTGTTGAAGCTGTCCGCCTGAGCGACAGCCGTAAATGAGAGTCCCGCGACGAGCGCGGCTGCAAGAATACGTTTCATAACCTCTGTTCCTTGCGTTGCGAGGACGGATCCCCAAAGGATCAACCACACTTTAGTGAGCGATTGATCACTAGCATTTGATCTTCAATCATGGCTGAAACATGGCGTAATGAGCATTTGTTCACGTCTTTTAAGGGTCGTTTTAGGGCAAAGCGTCAGAACCGGCTTCCAACGCTTCTGCAAATCGGGTTAGCTCAGCTCAAATTCCGGAGGGGCTAAAATGGCGGAAATATTTTCAGTTTCAGGACTGTTCACCCTGCTCATGCTGATCCTGCTGCAGGCGGTGCTGGGCTTCGATAATCTTCTCTATATTTCGATTGAGTCAAAACGCGTCGGCGAAGAAGGCGGCAAAGCCAGCATGGTGCGACGTTGGGGCATCGGACTGGCGGTTGCCTTCCGGATCGTCCTTTTGATCATCATCGTCAATCTGTTCACCCTGCTCGCAGCACCTTTCCTCAAATTTCACATTGAGGGCATTTTCGAGATCGACATGAATTTGCAAGCTCTCGTCACGCTCGTGGGTGGCGGCTTTATTATCTACACGGCTGTGAAGGAGATTAATCACCTTCTCGCCGTCGATCACATCGAACATACAGAGGGCAATAAGAAGAAATCTGTGGTCCAGGCCATTGCGATGATTGTGGCCATGAACCTCGTTTTCTCCTTCGACTCCATTCTCTCGGCTATGGCCATTGCCAACACCAAAACCGAAACGGGCGAGATCGAATATCAGGTGTGGATCATGGCGATTGCCATCATCCTGTCAGGTATCGCCATGATCCTTCTGGCAGATACCGTCGCTGAATTCCTGAAGAAAAACCGGATGTATGAAGTGCTTGGGCTCTTCATTCTGTTCATTGTCGGCGCGCTTCTGGTGTCCGAAGGTGGTCACCTCGCCCATCTCGTCATCTTTGACTATGAGATCCACGCGATCGAAAAATCCACCTTCTATCTGGTGATTTTCGTACTCGTCGTAACAGACATCATCTCCACCAATTATCAGAAACGGCTCTGGTCTCAGCGCGAGGCCGAACTTCAGAGCCGTGGAGATCAGGATGCGGCCGCTCAGGCAGCCGAAGATGCCAAATCAGGTGTCTCGTCTCACTGAGATCAAGACAAACCTCAGGCGGCGGACTGTCTCAGCATGGCAAATTGCCGGACGATCGGTTCCACACCATCGGTCAGTCCGGCATCTGCCGTGTCTGAATGAATAGCATTATAGAACTGACCATGGGTTTTACCGGACATCATCAGCTCGGCATTGGCAGATGGAATATCGGTCGGCATGGACGCGAGCTGACAGCCAGCGAGTCGACCGAGTGGCGTTTGGGGTTCAAATACGGAAAATGGAAAAATCATAGTCTGACCTTTAGATCGGCATTCTGAGAATGTCCTGATAGGCCTTAATGACCTGATCGCGGACGGCGACAACGGTTTCGAGTGTTGCTTCTGCGGCTGCCACCGCGGTCACAACGTCTACGAGATCGGCCCTCCCCGTAGCAGCCTGAGCCATGGCAGTTTCAACGGTCTCGCCAGCGCCAGACGTGGCCGAAACTGCCTGCGTCAGAAGATTGCCGAACCCCGTTTCAGCCGTCTTCTGAGTTTCTGTATTCTGTCCGTTTGCGATTGCCCGAGCCGTATCGAGATAGGCTTTGGCTGCACTCATGGAATCAATGGCCATCAGACAAACTCCCTGGACAATCAGCCACGACGCAACAGATCGAGCGCCCGATTAATCATGGCTCTCGAACTTTCAATGATGTTCAGATTGGCTTCATAGGTCCGCTGGGCTTCGCGGATGTCAGCCATCTCAATCAGTGACTTCACGTTTGGCATTTTCACATAGCCGTTCTCGTCGGCTGCCGGATGGGTCGGGTCATATTTGACCGGAAAGTCAGAGAGATCGTCCACGGTACGCGAGACCTGAACACCATTGGCTCCTGTCTCCCGGTCCACATACTCACGAAACACCGGCACACGCCGCGTATAAGGATCACCCCCAGGCAGCTCTGATGTCGTATTCGCATTCGCGACATTCTCAGCGGCCAGACGAATCCGGACAGTCTGGGCGCGCAACCCTGTCGATGCGGCCGAAAGTGCAGAATAAAGATCAGCAGACATTGCGAAAATCCTAGTTTGGCGAACGCGCGGCCAGTCGAATAAGCGCAAGACCCTTCTGGTACATGCTCAGTGCGGTATCAAAATCGGTACGAACCTGATTGAGACGCAGCATCTGTTCTTCTACAACGACTGCGTTTCCATCCATTGTGACTTCACTGTCCGGGCTGGTCCGGGTGGATACGTCCTGCTGAACCGGCAAACTCCCAGACATATGACCCGTCGTTGTCACCGCCAGACCGACTTTCCCGGCCTTTGGCTCAGAATGACGGCCCAAAACCTTTTCAAAACTTGCCATATCCACATCACTGGGCACATAGCCTGGCGTATTGGCATTGGCGACGTTTTCGGCAACCGTCCGCTGTCGCGTCTCAAGCATGTTGAGGCGCGTATTCAGCAGCTGGAAGACAGAGAGATCACCCGGCAATTTCATTCCGGTAAATTATGCCGGTCCGGTTAATGGCTGATTAAGCGTAGCGAACACCCAAATTAACGTATCGTTAACCGTTCCGCCCGAAATCTCTTAACGAAGGTTAACGGCCAGAACGGCTTTGTTCAGGGATTGATGATGGACATGATGGACATCATGCGCGCGTTTTCAGCGCTCGCGCTCGTTCTGGGCCTGATCCTCGCCATGTGGTGGGGCTTCCGCCGCTTCTCCAACATGACGCCCAACTCCCCTCTTTCAGATGATCTGAAAGTCGTATCCTGGCGCCCGTTCGACGGCCGGAAAAAACTTGCCGTCATTCGCTGGGGTGATGAGGAGCATCTCGTGCTGACCGGTCAAGCTGGCGACCTGCACATCTCGAGCCGAAAGGCCAAACAGGACGTTCCTACCGAATCCGGCGAAGAGACCTGATATGAAGCGTCTGTTTGGTCTCGCCCTTGTTCTCCTGATTGCCTCTTTCGGACTTCCCGCCTTCGCGCAGGAGGTGTCGGTCGATCTTGGCACGGGCGCAGGCCTGAACCGGAACATCATTCAGCTCATTGCCATCATCACCGTGCTCAGCCTCGCGCCGAGCATTCTCGTGATGACGACCAGTTTCGTGCGGATTGTTGTCGTGCTCTCGCTCTTGCGGACAGCAATTGGTCTCCAGCAAAGCCCGCCCAATGCTGTCATCATCTCGCTTTCGCTTTTCCTGACAGCTTTTGTCATGGCACCAACTTTTGGCGCAGCCTATGAGAGCGGAATTGAACCCTATATGGCCGAGGCAATCGGCGTCGAAGAGGCTGTGCCGCGTACGCTCGCGCCTGTGAAGAGTTTCATGGCCCAACACGTCAACGAAGCCGATGTTGAGCTCTTTGTCGGCCTCGCCAATGTCGAGGAATTGCCTGAGAGCATTGACCAGCTTCCATTCGAAGTCCTCGCTCCTGCCTTCATGATCTCCGAGCTCAAACGCGCCTTTGAGATCGGCTTTATGATCTTCCTGCCTTTCCTCATTATCGATCTCGTCGTCGCCTCTATCCTGATGAGTATGGGTATGATGATGCTGCCGCCTGTGACGATCTCCCTGCCCTTCAAACTGATCTTTTTTGTGTTGGTGGATGGCTGGCGCCTGCTCACAGGCTCGCTCGTTGAAAGCTTCATTGCCGGGCCACCGGTCTGACTCTTCATGGCCATCAGCCAGGCACCGCACTCTTCCCATCGCCCACATTCTCGCCGCATAATGGTTGAATGAGTTTCGTGAGACCGCGAGAGATTCCGTTGAATGACTGACATGGTTGTCACATCAGAAAAACCTGACCAGCCCATTGCCTGGGAACTGGCCCATCAATGGTCTCGCGCCTGGCGGGTCATCAAATGGCTGTTCACGGCTCTGGTGGTGCTCGCCTTCCTTCTGGTCATCGGTCAGATGTACCTGTTCTATGATCTCTTCTTTCGGATCCACCCGATACTTGGCATCAGCTTTGCCGCAATCCTGACCGGCCTGCTCATCTGGCTGATTGGCCGACCCATGATCTCTTTCTGGCGGACGCCAATTGCCGCCAAACCGCCTCCACCACCTCAGGACCCGTCTTTGCCGACGCGTGCTGAAGCCATCACACGGCTCAGATACGACCTGAAATACCTCAAAGCCCTCGCCAAAAACCCGGCAATGAGCGGAGATGCGAATGCGATACGCGCAGACATTGCGTCGGGCGAACTTCTTCTGGAAGATCTCAGATCGCGAGGCGCTGACGAACATAAAACGCTCCTGCAGGCGCTCCGCACCTATGAGCACACCCACATTGAAACCCGGCTGAAAGAGATCGACGCACGGGTCGATAAGCTGATCCATTCCGAAGCCGTGGGCGTAGGCCTTGCAACCACTGTCTCTATGAATGGCACAATCGACGCGTTCATCGTGCTCTGGCGCAATGCCAATCTGGTCGCAAAGATCGCGCGGCTCTATTTCGGGCGCCCGAATTTTCGCGGAAGTCTGCTCGTCATCCGTGATGTCGCCGCAATGGTTGTGCTGAGTCGCGCGCTGGAAGACGTGACAGATCTGACGGGTGAAATTCTTGGCAGCGTGCTCGGACGCATGGGCGGCATTGTCGCCGGCCCCTTAATGGATGGTGGCATCAACGCCATGATGACACTGAAGCTCGGCTATCTCGCCAAGCGGCGTTGCCGCAGTTTTGAAAGCTGGTCACTTAAACAGGCGGGCGCCATCTCGAAAGAGGCCATGGAGGGCGTCAAGAAGGAATCCGGATCGGTAATCACCGACCTTATCAGCGCGAGCGGCGGCATTACGAAAATCGCCTCCCGCGCTGGTGAAAAAGCCTGGCAGGGCTCCAAGAACGCCTGGTCTCAGGTGCAGGGCTGGTTTGGTCCCAAAACAGAGAAGCAGGGTTAAATCCAGAAAATTGGGCCAGCTTCTCTTCAACTAATCAAATCGCCAGAATTAAAGAGCTGACGAAATCACCGTTGCAGCTTAATGTTGCAGCATGAATGCTTTTATACTGCCCCTCTTTCTCTTACTGCACTCGCAAGGCGCATACCTGCCACCCGATGCGTTCGTCGACACCCCTGATGACCAGGAATATCAGGACTTTATGGAAGAGATTTACGGAAGTATTTTCGCTGACCTGGGAAAAGAGTCGCTTTGGAAGCTGTCCCAGACCGATAGCAATGCCGAAGCCTATCGTCTACTTGTCATCGCGCCGGGGACAACTCCCACTGTCTTTCACTTGTACAAAACAAGTGCCAATGGATGGTCCCTAGAAGTCACTCGGCTAGAGTACGATTCCGACGATAACGGAACAATTGTTGAGTTTATTAAAATTGCACCGGATCAGACTTCCGCATTGAAAATCAAGTCACTCTTTCAGTCCAATACTGTTTGGGACTATCCTACAGCTTACGACTTCACTGCTGATTGTCCGCCTCCCAATCCAGATGGAACTCAGAATTGCGTTGTCGTTTGCTCCCATTCAGCAATCTATCTCCTGGAGCGTGTCGAGAACGGGCAATATGCATTTCGCGATGAGAATAAATGCCCAAGAGATAGAGGCGCAGATGTCGTGCCCATAATCAACGCCTTTGGTCGAAGTGCATATCCGGAAGGACACGAACTTCTCGAACGATTTCTGTGGTGGGCAGAGTAATGATCGGCATTTCTCAAAAGGGTCGGCTCGAGGTCCGAAATCTGCAACTCACAACCTGTTTGTGTCTGGGAAAAGCGTAACAGCGGCCACTTGGGTCTTAATACCAGCCAGCAAATTCTGTTCTCTTGGCGCCTGCCGAAAACAAGTGCGAAGAAAAGCAATACGAGGTTCTGGGAGGAACTCATGAAATTTGTCTCCAACTCGGCGCTCGCTGCCATGGTTTCTTTGTTGGGAGTTGGCTGCGCGCAAGAGCAAACGCCAATACTGACAACTTAGTCTTCCCAAACTCCAACCGCCCCCAACGGCCCAATCATCTCCGGCGCAAACTGGCATCATGTGAAGATCATTTCCGTCGATCCGAACGCCTCTGCTGCTTTCTACGCAAGGTTTTTCGGGATTGCCGGACGCAATGGCCGGCGCCCTCTCGCAGCACATTACCACGGCCGTTATCCAGAATGGTCCGTCAGCCTCACTCTTATTCGATCAGGTCAATATGATCATTTATCCAGTTGAGCTTTCTCAGAGCAATTTTCCGGAAGCTTGGCATGGCGTCACCTAGCTCCAGTCACCTCTCGGCGATGTGAATGACCATATCGGCATCACGGTGGAAGACCTCGATGAAGCTTTAAGAGTTTTCACAGAAAATGGTGTCGCCATTCTGGCTGGAGCGAAAGACTATACTGATAGCATGCGGCATGCCTTTGTTGTCGGGCCGGACAACATCGCAATCGAACTTCTGGAAACATTCGATCCAAAAAATAGCGGCAACACCGGCCCCTGATCATACTACATGTCCAGATCTTCTTTCAGAATGGTCATCTGGAATTGATAAGAGGTTTCCCCCTCTTCTTCGATCTTGAACAGCAGCGCGACGAACTCGTCGCCCAGATAGACTTCGAGGGAATCATCAGTTTTGTCGCGTTGCATAAAGCGCAAATTCGGATTGACCTTATTCTTGAGATAGGTCTCGACGCGTTTAGTTTCATCAGGGCTCATACCAGCGTCCTTCTGTTTCGTTTCTGGCACAAACTAGTCTGTTTTGCTGGTTTGAATAAACCACCAAAACGCGAGTTCGTGGAATTAGGGAAAGGGGCAGCCTTTAAAGGGATCAGACGCTCGGGTCAAACTCGTCCACGATAAAGGACTGATCCATATTCTCAGCTTTGCCGCAGCACGGACCGCCCACTGGCTTGGCAGGAACACCCGCCACCGTGCAATTGTCATCAACCTCATTCAGCACCACGCTGCCTGCACCGATGCGCGCGCCATCGCCAATCCGGATATTGCCGAGCACTTTCGCGCCGACACTGACCAGAACGCCGTTTCCGATCTTCGGATGCCGGTCGCCGAATTCCTTACCCGTCCCGCCAAGCGTAACCCCTTGCAGGATCGACGTATCGTCGCCGACAACAGCCGTCTCACCGATCACAATGCCGGTCGCATGGTCAAACATGACGCCCGAGCCGATCTGCGCGGCCGGGTGAATATCGACATTGAAAAGCTCAGCCACGCGTGACTGGAAGAAAAAGGCGAGCGTGTCGCGGCCTTCATTCCAGAGCCAGTGCGCAACCCGATGGGTTTGCAGTGCCTGAAAGCCTTTGAAAAACAGGAAGGGCTGAAGGAAGGACCTGCAGGCAGGGTCACGGTCCAGCACCGCGCTCATATCGCGCTCAGCGGCCCGGGCGAGGCTTTCATCACTTTCGTATGCGTCTTCAAATATCTCACGAATCTGGAGGGCATTCATTTCAGAGCCCGACAGCTTCTGCGCCAGATAATAGGACAGCGCATCATGCAGATGGTCATGGCTGAGGATCGCCGCGTTGAGAAGGCTTGCAAGCGTCGGCTCCTCCGCCGCACTGGCCGCTGCTTCAAATCGCAACCGTTTCCAGACCGGTGCCGGCGTCGCTTCGCTCAGATCTTCAGTGCTGATTGCTTCCAGTTTTGTCGTCATCTCACATCTGCCTTTCGGGCCTGCTCAGATATCGAGAAAGCAGCGTGCGATCTCTTCAGGAAGTTGCCCAGTATGCGCCAAGTAGTGAGCCCGAGACAACATCGCAACCGTAAACATATCGGTGAGTTTTCCTTGATCCATCATGTCGAAGACCTGTTTCAACGGCAGATGGCGCACCTCCAGCAATTCAGTTTCGTCCCGCCGCGCCGCGCAAGGCCGCAAATTGTGAGCAATATAGGCAAAGCCAAGCTCGTCCGTCACAGAGTTCGAAAACTGGACATTCTCCAGGATGGGAATGTAAGTTTCGGCCTCGCGCCCGATTTCTTCAGCAAGCTCACGTCTGGCGCTTTCAAGCGGCGCCTCCGCCCGGGGACCACCGCCTTCCGGCAATTCCCAGGAATAGTCGTCAAAACAATAGCGGTGCTGTCCGACAAGCCAGGTCCAGCCACTCTCATCAATCGGCAAAATGCCAATCGCGAGGTTCTTCATGTGAACCTTGCCGTAGATTCCCTTGTTTCCGGTCGGCGCAATCACATCCGCATGCTCAAGACTGATCCACGGATTTTCATAGACTTTTTCCGCGTTCAGTACCGTCCAGCGTTTTGACTTCGTCATCCCCGCTCCCAATATGAAGGGCACATCCCGGTGCCGCACCGCACAGCATTTCAGACTTGGTTTAATACATGACAAATCTGCCTTTCCAGCTCCCGGACATCAATGAAAGGCTGTCACCGACGCCTAACGGAGTCATTTCGCTTGCCAACGCAATCTCCCGGCGACGGAGCACGCCCATCAAGATGATGAATCCTGATGGCGCAGGCCCGGAGGGCGCCGTTCTGGAAAACATTCTTTCGGCTGCCATGCGCGTGCCCGACCATCGTAAACTCGAACCCTGGCGAATGATCGTGATCAAGGGCAATGCGCGCCTCAAACTCGGCAAAGAACTCGCTGAGCGCTATCTTGAACTCCATCCGGATGCGAGCGACGCATCATTGATCGAAGAGACCAACCGCCTCCTACGCGCACCGGTTTGTGTGACAGTGGTCTCCTCACCCGATCACGCGCACAAAACACCCGTCTGGGAGCAGGAACTCTCGGCCGGAGCCTTGTGCATGAATTTGCTTTACGCCGCCCACGCGTCCGGATTTGCCGCGAGCTGGATCTCAGAATGGTGGGCGTTTGATCCGGAAATCGATCGCGTGCTTGGTCTGACGGAAAATGAGCGGATAGCCGGTCACATATTTCTAGGCACGGCATTAGGCGAACTTGCCGAACGGCCGCGACCTTCGGCAGAGAACAAAGTCAGCTATTTTTAGGCTCGCCTAGCCACGCCCGCGATAGGGTGCGACACCGGTCTCCGGCACCCACAGGCCCTTGGGCGGTTCATCTGACTGCCAGAAGACATCAATCGGAATCCCGCCGCGCGGATACCAATAGCCTGCAATCCGGAACCATTTCGGCGCGAGAAGCTCATTCAAACGCTTCGCGATATAGATGGTGCAATCCTCATGAAACGCGCCATGATTGCGGAAGCTCTGAAGAAACAATTTCAGGCTTTTGCTCTCAACCAGCCACTCGCCCGGCGCATAGTCGATCACAATATGGGCAAAGTCTGGTTGCCCCGTCACCGGACAGAGCGAGGTGAACTCCGGCGCCACAAATCGCGCACAATAAAGCGTATCCGGATGCGGGTTTGGCACACGTTCGAGCACCGCCTCTTCGGGCGAAGAGGCTGCATCGACTTTTTCGCCAAGTTGGCCAAGGCCAGTGAGATCAGATTTGTCCGTCACGATGCTGGTCCGGTTAGAAGGAGGATCATGTAGAGCACATAGCCCGACAGAAGGACTGCGCCTTCCCAGCGAGCAAGTCTCCGGAAGGTATACGCAAATACCAGAAGAAAGATCACCGACAACACGACGGCACCAAGATCACGGGCAACACTGATCTGCTCAAGCGGCACGCTGAATGGCATAATGCCCGCTGTCACCCCCAGAATGCCCAGAACGTTGAAGGTGTTGGAACCAAGCACGTTTCCCAGGGCGACATCAGGCTTTTTCTTGAGAGCTGCGATTGTACAGGTCACCAGCTCAGGCAGTGAGGTGCCTATCGCAACAATGGTAATGCCAATGACCGTCTCAGACAGGCCAATCATACGCGCAAGCTGAACGCTTCCGGATATCAGCCAGTTCGCCCCCAGTACAATGCCAGCAAGCCCACCAAGCGTCATGATCAGAGCGAGCCAGATCGGCAAATGCGCGTCCATGACCTCGGCCTCGCCTCGATGCATTTCAGCGGTATCGCTATTCCCCTGTTCTAACTTTCGGTCGCTGACAAAACTGAAAATGATCATTCCGACCAAAGTCAGAAAAAGAAGAATGCCGGTAAAGCGTGTCGTAAACCCATTGAAATAGATAAGACTGACCAGGGCGATCGACGCAATCACCATGAATACACCATCGCGGGCGAGCGCTTTCGGGTTGGACGCGATCGGATAGATAAGGGCAGCAACACCCAACACCAGAAGAATATTGGCAATGTTGGAGCCGATCACATTCCCGATGGCGATACCGGGGCTACCCGCCGATACCGCATTGAGGGACGCGACCAACTCAGGCGCAGACGTACCAAAGCCGACCAGAACCGCGCCAATAAACAGATCAGACACACCGAGCTTTCGAGCGACACCGACAGCGCCTCGGACAAGAATTTCTCCACCCACGATCAGCCCGAGCAGACCGCCGATGATCAACAACCACATCATGTATTCGAACTCGACTTTTCGTTTGATGTCCTTATGGACGAGTGAGACGCATCGGCCAAGCCGTAAGCCGTACGAATAAATGGGAAGAAGCGGGAGGATTTCAAATGGCACTCACAACAGATCTTTCAGGTCGCGTGGCAATCGTCACCGGATCTGCCACAGGCCTTGGTGCCAGCATTGCGTTGCGCCTCGCGGAAGCTGGCGCGTCTGTTGTCATCAACTATTCTCGAAGCTCCACAGAAGCCGAAAAAACAGCAGATGAGTGCCGCGCACTGGGGGCGCAGGTGCATTGTGTTCAGGCGGATGTGTCCGAAGACGCAGATTGCCGAAAACTCGCTCAAGTGGCCGCACCTTATGGACGCCTCGACATTCTGGTGAACAATGCCGGCATCACCAAGCAAGTCCCCAATCATGCCGACCTTGCCGGGCTCGATAAGGATGATTTTCTTCGCCTCTACGCCGTGAACGTTGTCGGCCCCTTCATGATGGTGCGCGCCTGTGAGGATTTGCTGAAGGCGTCTTATGCGCAGACCGGTATATCTGCAGCCGTTCTCAACACCTCCTCTATCGCAGGCGTGATGGGCATTGGATCATCGGTGGCTTATGCGGCGTCCAAAGGCGCGTTCAACACCATGACGCTCTCTCTGGCGCGCGCACTTGCGCCCGCCATTCGCGTCAATGCCATCTGTCCTGGCTTCATCGGCACACGCTGGTTCAAGGATTATATGGGCGATGACAAATATGAGCGGATGGAAAATTCCGTAAAGAACGCCACGCCTCTGCAGGTCGCGTCCGGCCCGGATGACATTGCCGACGCGGCCATGTTCTTCCTCACTGATGCATCGCGTCATGTGACCGGCGAAACGCTGATCACCGATGCCGGAACGCATCTTGGTGGCGCACCCATGAAGGCCCGCTAATAAAAATGGGTCCGGATGTAGAGTCCGGACCCATATAGTCTGGCATTCGCCAGATGCATGTCAGATGAACGAAATCACAGCTCAGCAGCGAGTGCCGCTACATCACCGCCATTGGCATCAAGCTTGGCGTCGAACTGAGCCCGCTGCTCCAGGGCCAACCACATATCCATGGCTTCGACGTCAACGATCTTCCATTCGCCATCAATTTTATTGAGACGCCAGTTTACCTCAGACAGATTGTCTGCATCGCCGGTGACCTCAGTCTCGATCACCATGTCTTCAGCATCGCGCTCAATCTTGTTGGTGACCTTGAACGAGACGTTCTCCATATCACCAAGATGGGTCTGCAATTGCTCACCCAGATAACCTTTAAATGCCGTCTGGAACGCAGTCATCTCGTCCTCTGAAGCGCTGCGAGCATTCTTTCCGAGAACAAATCGACCGACTTGCTCGACGGCAATCATGTCGAGAAACTCTTCAGCCTCTCCAGCCTGCAATATGCCATCTTCCAGATAGGTTGCGAGGCGTTCGTTCGCGATCTCGATAACGCCCTCAGGCTCATAGCTGGTATTTGCCCAACCTGGCAGCGCGAGTGCAGTCGCCATTGCGGCAGTGATCAAAACAGTTTTCATTATTAGATGTCCTGTTGCGTGTGTATGAGAACCAGAACGAAGTCGTGATCATTCAGTTCCAAGACTATTGGTTGGAAACTGAATCGCCATCCGACAGGTCTTCGACGAAATCTTCGGTTGCATCTCCGGCTTCATTGACAGCGCGTTCGGTCTTCTCAGCAGCTTGCGCAAGCTCGGTGTCCATGCGCTGGCCTGCGCCCTCAAACGAGCCTTCCTGAATGTAGAAATAACCAAGTGCGCCGACGAAGACGATCAGCGTCAAAACAAGAATAGAACTTAGAAACCTACCCATATTACCCTCCATGAATGTGACAGAAGGATAACGAGGTCAGCGGTAATTTGTTCCCTAGATTGGGGCTAACCATGTGCACTAAAGACACAGATTTCAATTAACTCCTGAATTTTGCGTAATATTTGCCGGAGCCCGATTGATGGACAAGCGGGCAGATACCTGCCCACGTGTTGGGCAGTGTTAGCGGTTTTCGGGCCGCGAGGCGCCATTTCATTGCATTTCTATGACGCTGCACAAAAAACTTCGTTCCGAGCAATCGCGGTTTCTTTTGTGATTCTGGTTACGCCTTTTCGCAATGGTCCGCCTGCTCGTACGGTTCCACCGTGCGAACCAACTTAAAAATGGGGAAAAATATGATCCGGAAAATCTTGCTTGCTGGTTGCGCCAGCGCTGCAATCGCAACGCCTGCCATGGCTCAGGAAATTGAAGTCTCAGGCAATATTGCAATCCAAACTGAATATGTCTGGCGTGGTGTCACCCAGTCTAATGGCGACCTCGCCGTTTCTGGCGGTTTCGACCTCGCATCTGGGAATTTCTACGCTGGTACCTGGATGTCGAACGTTGACTTCGAGGACTCGTCTGACACGAACATCGAGTGGGACTTCTACGCTGGCTTCGGTAACAGCTTCGGCGACACCACAGCGTGGTGGGACGTTGGTATCATTTACTACGCTTACCCAGATTCCGGCGATCTCGATTATGATTTCGTCGAGCTTTATGGCGGCGTTGGTAACGACTTCGACAACGGTTTCGGCGTTTCCGGTTACATTTACTGGGACCCAGACAATGAGAGCTTCTACGTTGAAGGCGCTGCTGGCTTCGCAGTCACCGATTCCTTCGGTGTCGACGCGTCTATCGGTAACTATTCCTTCGATGGCGGCGGCGACTACACAGCGTTCAGCTTTGGCGGAACCTACTCTACGCCAGTCGGCGTAGACCTCGATCTGCGCTACTGGGATGCTGACGCGTCTGGTGTCGACGATACATTCGTGCTCACCGTGTCTAAATCTCTGTAAGACA
The DNA here is from genome assembly GCA_002692725.1 of Ponticaulis sp. Classification (GTDB taxonomy): domain Bacteria; phylum Pseudomonadota; class Alphaproteobacteria; order Caulobacterales; family Hyphomonadaceae; genus Ponticaulis. The sequence continues at coordinate 557,679 of NZLU01000046.1, forward strand.
CCTGCCATATCTCCAGTCTGACTGGACGATGGAAGGCCGTATCCGACAGGATGCGGCCTTTTCATTTGTGAAGAGAGATTGGACTCATCCCTCCGGAGCGAACCTGCGTAGAGACATCTGAAAGGATGGTCTCACATGTCATTTGAATTCGGCGGTAAGGTAAACGCACTGGTCATCGGCCACTCAGGCGGCATTGGCTCAGCCATCACCCGCGTATTGGAAGGCCATGACGAGACACAGACCGTCCTTGGCCTCTCGCGCTCATCCACACCATCGATTGATTTCCGCAATCCGGATAGTCTGAGCAAAGCAGCAGAGATAATCTCTGAGAAGGTCGGTGAGCTGAATTGCCTCATGATCTCCTCTGGAATTCTGACGGCACCGGACGGAACGCCACCTGAAAAATCATTCTCAGAGCTCGACGCAGATGCGCTATCGGATCTGTTGCATATCAACACGATCGGTCCGGCCCTCGCGCTCAAGGCATTTCTGCCCTTAATGCCTCGACGCGGGATTTGCCGCATCGGCGTCCTGTCTGCGCGCGTCGGATCCATTGGCGACAATTCCATGGGCGGATGGATCAGCTATCGCGCATCTAAGGCAGCGCTCAATCAGATCGTTCGGACAGCCGCAATCGAACAACACCGCAAAAACTCTGATTCGGTCTGCCTCGCCCTCCATCCGGGCACGATTGAAACACCTCTTTCCGAACCCTATGCTCGCAATCGATTCACGCACTCCGCAGAGGACTGTGCCCAGAATCTTATGTCAGTAGTGTGCACCGCCAAACCTGACATGTCTGGCAAATTCTACGACTATGATGGCCGGGAGATTGAGTGGTGACACGACGTTTGATTCTCATCCTGGGCGATCAGTTAAGCCACAACATATCTAGCCTCAAAGACGCCTCACCGGATCAGGACGAAATTCTGATGTGTGAAGTCCGCGACGAAACGGATTATGTCGGCCATCATAAAAAGAAAATTGCTTTCATCTTCTCGGCCATGCGCCATTTCGCTGAGGAATTGCGCGAGAAAGGCTGGACGGTTCATTACACGCGCCTCACCGACGACAAGAACTCAGGCAGCTTTGTCGGTGAACTGAAACGCCATGTCGAAAACCTCAAGCCCGACGGCATCCGCCTCACGGAACCGGCTGAATGGCGCGTCCACAAAGACATATCGGGCTGGGCGGACAATCAATCTCTTCCAGTCGATTTCTGTCCGGATCACCGCTTCATCTGCCCGATTGATGCTTTCATCAGCTGGGCAGAAGACCGAAAAACGCTTCGTATGGAATATTTCTATCGGGACATGCGGCGGAAGACCGGTTTGCTCATGGATGGCGATGATCCCGAAGGCAGCAAATGGAATTACGACGCCGAGAACCGCAAGCCTGCCAGCGACGATCTGTTTATGCCAAAGCCCATCAGGTTTCGCGCAGACGATCTGACGGACGAGGTGCTGGACCTGGTCGAAACTGAGTTCAACGACAATTTTGGCGAACTGCGCCCTTTCCATTTTGCGGTGACCCGGGAGGAGGCGCTTCGTGCGCTCAATAAATTCATCAAGGAGATGCTGCCCTATTTTGGCGACTATCAGGACGCCATGCTGAGCGGGCAGAAATTCCTCTATCACAGCATTCTCTCCCCCTACATCAATGTCGGCCTGCTTGAGCCAATGGAGGTCTGCGAAAAAGCTCAACAGGCTTATTATGATGGTGATGCCCCGCTGAACGCAGTCGAAGGCTTCATCCGCCAGATCATTGGATGGCGCGAATATGTTCGCGGCATTTACTGGTTTTCAGGCCCTGAATATGTCGACTCGAATGCCCTGAAGGCAGACCGCCCCCTCCCCTGGTTTTATTGGTCGGGCGAAACCAAAATGGCCTGCGTGAAGGCTGTGGTGGATCAAACCCGGGAAGAAGCATACGCCCATCACATTCAGCGCCTTATGGTGACCGGTACCTTTGCACTCATCACCGGTATCGATCCGCATGACGTGCATGAATGGTATCTGGCCGTGTATATCGATGCGTTCGAATGGGTGGAGGCGCCCAATACGATTGGTATGTCTCAATTCGCTGATGGCGGCAAACTCGGCTCAAAGCCCTATGCTGCGAGCGGCGCTTACATCAATCGAATGTCAGACTATTGCGAGAACTGCCATTACAAGGTCTCGCAAAAAACAGGTGAAGGTGCGTGCCCGTTCAACCCGCTCTACTGGCATTTCCTGGACCGCAATCGCGAAACACTGAAAGATAATGGCCGCCTCAAACGCGCCTATTCGACCTGGGATCGGATGTCGCAGGAGAAAAGATCCGACTATCTGAAAACAGCCGAGCACTATCTCGAACAGATAGAATCACTCTGACCTCACATCTTGGTGTAGACTGTCGCCAAAACGACCGCCCTCAACCAGATTGCCTCCATGCGTCGCACGACTTTACTCATAGGCGATCCAAGTAAACTCAAAACATTCTGCGGAAGGATTTCATAATGAAACGCACAGCCTCAATTCTGCTCATGGCGGCGATGGCCTCCACCAGCATTCCAGCACTCGCCGCAAACCATAATGAAACTGCGGCCAAAGCGAGCGATATGAGCGCCGTTCTGGCGTCTGACATCCGAACTGAAGATTCCGTCCGCGACGAATACCGCAACCCGGCAGATACGCTCTCTTTCTTCGGCATCACACCTGACATGACTGTTGGCGAATACAGCCCGGGCGGCGGTTGGTATACACGCGTGCTGGCACCATACCTCGCCGCTGAAGGCAAATACGTCGCCGTCAACACGGATGTCGACGGCTATATGGCTGGCTCGGATCCGGAACGCATTGCAGCCGCAAAAACCTTCCCTGAAACCTTTCCGGGCCAGGTCGAGGAGTGGACAGGCATTTCAGCCGACAGAATCACCGCCTATGAAATCGACGAAGCTCCGGAAGACGCGATGGAATCACTCGATGCCATGCTGGTTTTTCGTGCGCTTCATGGCCTAACGAGCCGCGAAATGGTCGATAGCCTGCTTGGGGATACATGGTCCCTCCTCAAGCCAGGCGGCCTTGTCGGCGTCGTCCAGCACCGCGCAAAAGAAGATGCGCCACGCGACTTCGCACAGGGTGCCCGGGGCTATCTGAAACAGAGCGAAGTGATTGCGATCTTTGAATCCGAAGGGTTCGAGTTCGTCGGTTCGTCTGAAGTAAATGCCAATCCGAACGATCCGGCTGACCATGAAGGCGGCGTCTGGACCTTGCCTCCAACCCTCCGTTTTGGCGACGAAAACAAAGCCGAATACGAAGCCATTGGTGAATCCGACCGCATGACGCTTCTGTTCAAAAAACCTGAGGCTTAACTCGCCAGCATTCACAATCTTCCCGGCGGGGCTTCAAGTCCCGCCGGGAGAATTGGCAAGTTTAGTCAAGTTGACGTAACGAATATCTGGTCAACGCAATTTTCTTCCTCTAGGGTCCGCGTCGATCACCCGGAGGAGAAACAATAATGCGTGATGCAGTCATTCTTTCAACAGCCCGTACGGGCCTAGCCAAAGCCAATCGCGGGTCGCTGAACGACACCCACGGTATCACAATGGCCGGCCATGTCATTAAAGGCGCGATCGAACGCGCTGGCGTTGATCCAGGCATCATCGAAGACGTGTATCTCGGCTGTGCGCAGCCAGAAGGCGCGACCGGTCACAACGTGGCACGAAATGCAGCGCTTTGGGCAGGCTGCCCGGAAACGACGTCCGGTTCAACAATCAACCGTTTCTGCGCGTCTGGCCTGCAGGCCCTCGCTAATGCGGCCTGGACCATCAAAGCCGAAGGCGCACCAGCAGCTGTTGGCGGTGGTGTTGAGAGCCTCTCGCTCGTCTCTCGCTCGGGCCATATGAACACCTTCCGCTATACGGAAGACAAGCTGATGAAAGAATGGCCAGCCATCTGGATGACCATGATTGAAACGGCCGAAATCGTTGCTGAGCGCTATGACGTTTCGCGTGAGTATCAGGATCAGTACTCAGCTGAATCTCAGGCTCGCACAGCAGCGTTCCAGGAAAGCGGAAAAATGGCGGAAGAGATTGTTCCGCTCGAAACCCGCATGAAGCTCGTCAATAAAGAGACCGGCGAAGAAACCTATCAGGACGTTGTCTGCGACCGCGACGAATGTAACCGTCCGGGCACCACTTTCGAGACCCTTCAGGGCCTCAAGCCGGTGTTCGCAAACGGCCAAAAGGTCAAAGAAGGCAAATACGTCACTGCGGGTAACGCCTCTCAGCTGTCTGACGGTGCTGCAGCTCTCGTCCTCATGGAATCTAAAGAAGCTGAACGTCAGGGCAAAGAGCCACTGGGCCGTTTTGCTGGTTTCAATGTGGCGGGCTGTAATCCGGATGAAATGGGCATCGGCCCGATCTTTGCGGTGCCTCGCCTGCTTGAGCGCCACGGCCTCACCGTTGACGACATTGATCTGTGGGAACTCAACGAAGCTTTCGCGTCTCAGTGTCTCTACTCTCGTGACCGTCTCGGCATTGACCCGGCGAAATACAACGTGAATGGCGGCTCGATCTCCATCGGTCACCCGTTCGGCATGACGGGCGCACGTTGCACAGGATCACTCCTCCTTGAAGGTAAGCGTCGCGGCGCAAAATGGGGTGTGGTCACCATGTGTATCGGCGGCGGCATGGGCGCTGCGGGCCTATTCGAAATCTTCTAAGCCCTCAATATTTCAACAAATGTAGAAAACCCGGGCGTTTTCGTCCGGGTTTTTCTTTTATTTCGCAAGACTTTACCTTGGCGCGCAATTTGTGCATGAGTGCCGCAAAAACCAAGAGGAAACGCATATGACAAATCCCGATATCGCATATCTGGATCAGAACGCCCAAAAAGACGGAGTCACGACAACCGGCTCCGGTCTGCAGTATCGCGTATTGGAAGAAGGCACCGGGTATAAGCCTGGTCCGACCGATAAGGTCACAGTCCATTATGCAGGCCGCCTCGTCGACGGCAAAGAATTCGACAGTTCCTACAAGCGCGGCCAACCGATTGACTTCCCGCTGAACGCCGTGATTGCAGGCTGGTCTGAAGGTGTCCAGCTGATGCAGGAAGGCGCGAAATACGAATTCGTCATCCCTTCCCAGCTTGGCTATGGCGCGCAAGGCGCAGGCGGCGTGATCCCGCCAAACGCGACACTGGTCTTTGAAGTGGAACTTCTGAAAGTTCACTAAGACCCTTCTGCATCATGCGTCGGAAAAGCGGGCCTTGTGCCCGCTTTTTTTTATGTCTGCCGCTGCGAAATCAGGCCATCATACCGTGCGGCCACCTGACCGATATCGATCTGATTGAGGAAGGTGGAGTAAGATAGATAAGCCAGAAGATACCGCATATCCCGCGCCCAGGGCGGCAGAATTTTCGGGTTCTGGATCAGTCCCTCTTTCAACAGCATATCCATCGCTTCGAGATCCATCACATCCATTTTCCCGGTGAAAATCAGATGGATCAGCCCCGGATCACCACTTCGGACAGCCGCGCGGAAATAGGAATGCACCTCGACAAGCCCCGAAAGATAAACGCTATCCTTAGTGAAGGGCGCTCCGCCCGAAACGACGCCACCGCGAAACACACGCCGCGCGCTTTCAAACGCCTCAAATGGCACATCCGAGACGCCATGCTCGCGGAAGAACCGATAGATATCCAGAAAGTCAGCGCCTTCAGCGGCCATATTGATGGCGATCACGCGGTTGGCCAGACGCCGGAACCGGCGCGGATCGATCGCACCTGAAATAAACTCAGCAAAGACTGCCAACCCCTCTTGGGTCTGCGAATTGCCGGGATGGCTCTCCCCCAACACCTCGAACCGGCCATGACTGCGCCCATTTATACCGGTCGCAATGTGAACCAGCGCCTCATGATGCAGAAGCTGGTCGAAATCGAGATCCGAAAACGCGGCATCGTCGCGGATCTTGATGTAATCCTTGCCCGCTGCGGCCTTGGCCGAGACATCTGGCGTAACCAGCACATCCGGGGCCTGGGCGCCAAAGTGTAGCGGCAATTCATTGTCCAGTTTGACCTTCAACTCCGGCGCGGTGAGGCGCACAGCCGGCTCAAGCTTGACGGCCCCCTCATCGAAATCCGACAGCAAATGGTCAAGACTATAAGCCAGATCCAGCGCCGTATTCTGCCCGTCGGCGATATACGTGGTGGGCGAGCCATACAGCACAGAACTATGACCGTAAAAATCAGGCGTCCCGACCGAGCTCAGCATGAGCGCCGTTCGTTCTGTCACGTCTGCGAGCCGGTTGAGCCAGTCATGAACCGGCGACTGCCCGTCAATCAGCTTTCGGGCTGCACTCACAAATTCAAATGTCGGCTCAGGATCAATCGGAGAATATTTCGGTTGCGGTAGCTCACACTCGCCGGATGAAAAAAAGGCTTCCGCCAGAGCCCGGTCCCAACTGACAGATTTCAGAACCGGCAATCGATCCTCTGCCGCAAACAACATGCTCGCAGCCTGTTCAAGGCGTTCAAGTTCGGGGTCAGAGAAAGCTGGCATCAGTCACCAAAAAAGCAATGTGATCAGTCTGAATCACCAGACAACACAGTGAGAATCTCGTCCAGCGGCTTTTTCAGGGTCGCCACTTTCGGAATGGTCGCATCAGGGGCCGCGTGCCCGACAGCCAGGATCATCACCGGCTTTTCAGACTCAGGCCTCCCCAGCAGCCCATTTAAAAACTTCATCGGATTGGGCGTATGGGTCAGGCTGCACAAACCGGCATGATGGAGTGCCGTGATCAGAAAGCCTGTCGCAATGCCCACACTCTCCGGCACATAATAATTCTTATAACGCGTGCCATCGTCAAACTCGCCCCAACGCTGAGCGAAGATTACGATCAGCCAGGGGGCCACATCCAGATGCGGCTTTTCCGGCCCTGTCCCGAGCGGTTCAAGCGCCTTGATCCATTCATCACCGCCACCGCCTTCGTAGAATGCCCGCTCTTCCTCCTCCGCCGCCAGACGAATAGCGTGTTTCACTTCGGGGTCGGAGATCGCAACGAAACGCCAGGGCTGGTGATTGGCGCCACTCGGCGCACTCCCTGCAGCTTTCACACAGGCTTCAATAACGGCTTTCGGCACGGGCTTTTCCTGAAAATCCCGTATCGTATGCCGTTGCTTCATAAAGGCATGAAAGGCTTCTGCAGCCTCGATAGAAGCGACATCAGAGAGTGTCTGCCTCTCAGGGAGCGGAAGCGCCTCATAGGTCAGATCCTTCCGCGCAACCATCAGCTGACGCTCACATCCCGAAGGGCTTCAAACCATTGTCCGAGCTTCGCGACCTCCCGGCGGGTCGCAGCTACTTTGGCCATGGCTTCGTCATCCTCGCCCCATTGCTCGATCTGCCACATCTCATCTATGCGTGACACGTCATACGCATCCATCGCCTGCAGTTCGCCTTCACACACGGCCATCGAAAGTATCGCGGAGGAATACAGCCCCAGCGCCATGCCAATACCCGTCAGGGCAAAGTCATTCTGTGACATAGCATAGTTTTTTGCGGAAACCAGGCTATCCTCGGCTTGCGGCACAGCAATCACTCCCTCTGTCACCGCCAATGACACGCCAAACTCCCGCGCAGCCCAGTCGCGCAGCGGGGCGAAATGTCCTTCCTGCCGCGCTCTCAGCTCAGTCGGCCCCTCTGCCAGAAAACATACCAGATCCGTCTCGGCATATTTCTGCACCTCAGACGCCAGGGCGTCGCGTGTTGTCGGAGTTCGATCAATCGCAACATTCGCGAGCCGCGTGAGTGTCATATTCGGCAGATCAATGACGTCAGTCTGATTCGCCCATTCTTCTGCGAGCGCTTTCGCCAATGCTTCGGTGGGTACAGCCAGCTTCGCCTTGGCGATGGTCACAGGCGTACGGCCGTCAAGCTCCAGATGCCAGCCATCATCAGCTTTGGAATAGGAGGCCGTTTTGTAAAACCGCTTGGGAAGCGCTGTGGGTGACATCTCCATCACTCAGACCTTTGCAAATTCATTGAGCGCCAGAGACAGCTCATCCATTGATGTGTGGAGGTGATGGGCTCCAACCGCTTCCAGTTCATGACGCGCGCCAAAGCCCCAGGTCACACCATGCGTCGTCACGCCAGCTGCATTGCCCATCTGAATGTCGAAAATGGCGTCGCCCACCATGGCCGTCTGATCCGGCTCAACCCCGACCGCCTTCATGGCTTCAAGAACCATGAATGGATGCGGCTTGCCCGGGCCATCATCCGCGCACCAGATGGTATCGAAATACCGGCCAATCCCATGGCGCTCAAACACGGCCTCAATTCCGCGATGCGATTTCCCCGTGGCGAGCGCGAGCAGGCAATTCTGATTGGCCAGCGTCTCAAGCAGATCCACTGCGCCCTCATAGAGTGGCTCTTTGAAATCTGGCTGGGTCCGCGTGAAGATAAAGGCGTTCTTATACGCCTCGACAAGTCGCCCGAGTTCGCCAGGAGGAAACCCCTCTGGCACCAGCTTCCTACACGCTTCATCGAGGCTCAGCCCGACAATCTGGCGGGTCTGATCATAGGGCGGCGGCGTCATGCCCAAATCCTCAAAGGCACGGGTCATGGCGTCCTGTATGACGTTACGACTGTCGACAAGGGTGCCGTCCATATCCCAGACGACCAATCGAAGGCTCAATGCGCTGCTCCCGGCAAAATATCGAGCGGCGCGGTGACACGAGGCGCGGCTCCGGAGATTGGGACCGTGCCATGCCACATATAGGCAGGAAATAAAACCAGCGTTCCCGGCGTTGGCTTCACCCAGTGAAGCGCCTGGGCTTCATCAGGTAATTTATAGGGTGGCTCGCCAAATTTGATCCAGCCCGCGCGGTTCAGGTCCGTATCGGCTTCGGGTGGAACAGCCATGTAATAGGCCGAACTGACCCAACCATGCGGATGAGTGTGACTGACATGTCGCCCCCCCGCCAGAAGGAAAATTGACCACACACCACCAATGAAGAACCGGCCCTCATTGCGCGCCGTCATCGGGTTTTCGGGATCATGCCCTAACTGGTCCAGATAGGCCTGAACTGGCTCATACAGCGCTTTGATATAGTTCTGAACCACGGGCCGTTTATCGAACAACAGGTTGATCGGGCTTTGAATGCCCTGCCGTGCAGACTGCCCCAGAGGATGCGTCTTGTAAGGGCTGCGGCCATGCACCTGCTCGATAAAGTCCTCATGAAACTCCTCGAGCGAACTATACCCCTCGGGCACAGAAAGTTGCGCGGGTTTCACAAAGCGTTCGAAATCCATCAGACTCGAATACTCATCCATTCGTCCCAACATGCGCAGCGCATCGGCCTGAAGTGCAATCCAGTCCTGATCCAGCGGCGTCTTTTCTCGCCACAACAACGCAATCTCAAGCGCCCGATCATAACGCCCTGACATCAGGCACGCCTGAGTGAGATGATAAGCCACAATCCGCGCCTCGGGCGCAGACGCGTAAGACGCTTCGGCAAGCCTGTACGCCTCTTCGGTTTGCTCCAGATCGTCTTTGGCCATGGACAGCCTTATCGACAACAAGGGATGCGCCTTCAACTCGCCGGGAAGCCGGTCAAACTGCTCGATAACGCGCTGGGGCGTTTCCATCTCGAGCCATTGATCGAACGCAGCAATCGCCTGCACCGGGCGACTGCCTGCAGCGCCAATTGCCTGGGTCAGCAATTGGTCCGCCATATCCGCCCGCTCCGTCATCCAGAGCAGATTGGTATAATCTTTCAGTCCTTCGTCCGAGCCAGCAGAAATGGCCTGCATAAGCGGCGCTTCAGCCTCGTCCGTGCGCAATTGCTCCATCAGAGACCGCGCGAGCAAGCGCTGGATCTGCGGAGCGGTCTGGCCTTCCGCCAATAAGTGCCGACAGAGCGCCTCGCACTGGCTGAGATCACCCGTTTCGATCTGACAGGAGGCAAGCCCATACCGCGCAGCCACATGCTTTGGCTGAAGGGCAATGGCCGCCTCAAAAGCCTCAATCGCCTGATGCCAGCGCTTGGCGTGTTTCAAAGACCGGCCGAGGCACTCAAACGCATCCGCATCGCGTCTCCCACCAGCCAACACATAATCCTGAGCCAGTTCAATCGCGTCTTCATTCCGGACGAGGTCGAGCAACAGAACAATCAGGTTTTTATAAGCGGGTGCATAATCCGATTGCGCGTCAATGGCCGCCCGGAATGCGGCCTCCGCCTCCCCCTCATAGCCCGCAGCCTTCAGCATATTGCCATAGGTATTCTGCATCTCGGCGCTATTTGGCGTTGCTTTCACAGCCGCGTCCATCGCTGAAATCGCCTCGGACAATTGCCCGAGTTTCCGAAGCGAGACGGCTTTCAGCTGGAGAATTTCACTGCGTCCCGGAAACGTCTGCAGCGCACGATCAGCGAGCCTGACAGCCTCAGCTGGCCGTCCCCCCTCATACAGCGCATGTATCTGCTGCAGTGTCTCTGCGAGCGTCATTCAAATGGATCCCACGGGTTCGTCCCGGCCTCCTCCAGAAGAAAACCGAGCGTTTTGAAGGTTTGATCCATGTGTTTCGGCAAAGGTGCAACAAGCGTAATGTCGCGGCCCGACTTCTTAGGGATAACCAGTGCCCGCGCATGCAGATGCAGCCCCTCGCCCACCCCGTTCAACGGCTCGCGGCGCCCGGGATATTTCGGATCACCGATAATGGCATTGCCGACTTCTTCCATATGGAAGCGCAGCTGATGGGTCCGCCCCGTTAGCGGCGATAGGGCTACCCAGGCCGCGCGCTGCGCTGCTGTCGAAACAACGGCATATTCGGTGACCGCATGCTGAGAGCCTTTGTCAGATTGAGAGGCAGGCACCATCCGCTCTTTTTCATCTCCCGGTCCAAAGCCTTTCATCATCCAGCTTCGGATTTGCCCCTGATGCGGCGCAGGTACACCAGCGACAACAGCCCAGTAAACCTTTTTGAGCGTCCGCTCCCTGAACATATCGCCAAGCTCTGCCGCCGCACGTGGGTGTTTGGCCAGCAGAAGAACACCCGACGTATCCCGGTCCAGCCTGTGCACCAGCTTTGGCCGGTGTTCCCCATCACTCAAAGCGTCCAGCATGCCGTCAATATGTCGGTTAGTGTTCGTCCCGCCCTGCACGGCCAGTCCAGCTGGTTTGCTCAACGCGATAATGTCATCATCCTGATAGATCAGCATGTTGCGGATAAAGGCCGCGTCCTTGTCTGATACCTGACGTCCGCGTGCCTCCCGCGCGCGCTCCAGCTCTGCCTTGCTTGGCAGCGGTGGCACCCGAACCGTCTGCCCCGGCTCAAGCCGCGTGCTCGATTTTGCCCGCGCGCCATCAACCCGGATCTGGCCTGTGCGAAGGAATTTCTCGACCTGGCCCTGCGTCACGCCTTCAAACTTTCGTTTGAACCAGCGATCGAGCCGGGCACCCGATTCCTCATAAGTCACTTCAATGTTTCGAACGTCGCCGCTCACGCTAATACCTTCCGCATGATCAAGAGGCCGGCAAATACCATGATCACTCCAAGAATGACAGAACTCCCGGCATAAAGCGCCGCGGCCGTATAGGCTTTAGTTTCAATCATGCGTGCGGTCTCGAGCGAGAAGGCTGAGAAGGTTGTGAAACCGCCAAGAACACCCGTTGCCAGAAAGATCTGTGCATTGCTCACGCCGCCCTTATACGCAAACCAGCCAATCACCAGCCCCATAACGAGCGATCCAACCAGATTCACCGTGAATGTGCCCCACGGCCAGCCCGGCCCCATCAGGCGCAACATAAGCGCGCCTATGCCGAACCGCCCGGCAGAACCAATCGCGCCACCCAGAGCGGCAAGGAGCAAATGCTGTACAAACATCTGCCCCTCTTGCCATGGTTCGGGCGTTCAAGCCAACTTGATCAGGCTAACGTTTGCCAAACTCACACTTGGCGCGTTCACGACAGGCATCGAGATCCTTCTTGGCTTCAGCGAGTTGTTCTGCGGCTCTGTCTCTGGCTTGCTTTGCTGCGTCACGACGCTGAGTCGCGCGATCCAGGCTTTCCTTGGCACGCGGAACGGCATCCCGCGCAGCCTGCAAGCGCGTGGCGGCCGCCTCCTTGCCTGGCGCATAACCTTTGTCTTCAGACTTGGTAATTTTACCGTCCACACGTGTCGCACTGGTGACCCGTCCGTCAGCGCCCTGAATGTCGATGATCTCAATCTTCTGGCCATTCGCATTTGTGCTGCTGATATTGACTGTCTCACCTGCACCGTCCGCCAGCGCTTTTTCCGCGGCACCGATTTCATCCTGCGCTGATTGCAAAGCAGTACGCGCCGCATTCAACGCCTGAGTGGCAGCCGTCAACTCGGCCTCGGCACGCTTCCGAGCATCGTTGGCGTAGTTCCATCCCTCTTCCTGCGGACGGCATGTTTCACATACATAGTCATCCTCCCGCATAAACCCCTCCAGGCGCTCAGCATGCTCAGCCGTCTTCTTCTCTGCTTCCGTCATGGGAGTCGGTGTGGGCGTCGGGGTAGGTTTTGGGGGTTTGGGCTCAGTTTTAACAACTTCAGGCAAAGAATTTCGATGCCGCTTTCCGGCCATGTTCACTGTCGAAGTAAACGGTTCGGCTCCAGCGCACCCGAACGTAAACCTGATAAAAGAATTTGCACGGTCAATCTTCCAACCAGCCTCTCGATTTTTGCCTGGCGCCAGGTTCAACGGAAAAAATCCTGCCATCTCGAAGGATTGAACAGCATCGCGACCTCCGTTTTGACCGCTAACGTCGCAATTTACGGACTTCACTCGCGCCGTGAGCACTCCGCCGCGATAACCGGCTCGGGGTCTCGGGTCCCATCGGATATCGACGGTACTTGTACAATTATTGGAAGATACGCTTTTTTGAGTCAGCTCATATGAGCCCTTCAGAATTTCGCTCTTTGCATTGTGGGATAGCCTCGCGACACCTTTCTGACGCAAATCCCCGACAAGATTGTCAACGACACGCTGAAGCGACCCGCTTGTCACTCCGGATGGCAGATTATTACCGGCATAAAAACCGACCGTCTCCTGAATAAGGCATGCGTAATACTGCTCATCATCAGGAAAGTCGTATCGACACTTGATCATTGCGTAGCCTGATACATAAATGCCGCCGACCCCCGTTACAGCAGAAGCCGCTTTGACCACTTCTTCCGCTTTTGAGAGAACGAATTCGCCAGCGTTTCTGAGTTTCTTTAGCTTGTTTGCTTTCTCAATGGTCTTAAAGGCGATCAAGCTGCAGCGCACCCGGCAATCTTCCTTGCCCGAATTGGCTACACTATAATTTTCCTGAAACTTCTCAAGTTCGCCGACAAGTTGATCGCGGAGCTGATCATAAGCTTTCGTATCTTGAGCCAGCGCAGCAGGCGCCAGAGTCGCAAACGCAGCCAGCCCTGCGCAGGCGCTGATTATGGATGTGGTGAATTTCATGGTTCCCCCCTGATGGACTAACTCGTCCCGGTTAGCGCTCGCAGGGTGAACCTATCCTGAATTGTGCAGTCAGTTCCAGATCATGTTACCAATTTGCTAGGTCAGGTCGACTGACAATCGCTCAAAATCATCCGGAACCGGCGCCGAATAATCAAACTGACTGCCCCAGGGATGTGGACCCTGCAAACGCAATGCGTGCAGCATCAGTCTCGGTGCATTCCCTGCATCACCATAAATTCCGTCTCCCAGAATGGGATGCCCTAAATGCGCCAGATGCACGCGGATCTGATGCATGCGTCCGGTCTCCGGGCGGCACTCCACAAGGCTTCTATGTCCGTCGGTCCAGACGCAATTAAACCGCGTCAGCGCCTCTTTCGTATCTTTCACGCCGGCCTGCCCGCCAATGCCGGAAATCGTCGCGCCTTCGCTTGTGCGTACTGTGCCGATTGGGCTGTCACAGCGCGTGACCTTCGTCGCATCGCCTTCGGTGAACGCCAGATAGGTTTTCTTGATCTGCCGGTCTTCAAATGCTTTGGAGAGCGCAGCCGCCGATGGCTGCGTCTTCGCTGCGATCACAACGCCAGTCGTGTCCGCGTCAATGCGGTGAACCAGACGAGGACGTTTTCCATTCGACTTCGCAAACGCCCAGAGCAGCTTGTCGAGGGTCCGGTCCTTTGAATTGCGCGTCTGACAGGCCAGTCCGGCCGGCTTGTTGAACGCCAGCATTTCATCGTCTTCGTCAATCAGAAGCGACCGAACAAAGTCTTTGTCCTCATCAGGCAGCCAGACGATTTCGCGATTTTTCATGTTGTCTCTCCGCGGGCTTTTTGCAGTCGCACCCGCAAGTCTTCCAGATAAGCGAGCTTCTCACGGATCGATTTCTCTCGCCCTTCGCCTTTCGGGTCATAGAATTTCTGGCGCTTCACGCCGTCGGGGAAATAATTCTGACCTGAAAAGCCGTGCTCGGTGTCATGATCATAGATATACCCTTCGCCATAGCCCTGATCCTTCATCATGCCAGTTGGCGCATTCAGAATATGTTTGGGCGGCGCAAGATCCCCGCTTCCTTCCGCCGCCACCATGGCTGCTTTGAAAGCGTTGTAGACCGCATTTGATTTCGGCGCCGTTGCCAGATGCACCACAGCATGCGCGAGTGCGAGTTCACCCTCCGGGCTGCCTAAACGCTCATAGGTCCGCACGGCCTCACCGGCAATCATCAGAGCGGTCGGGTCTGCCAAACCGATATCCTCGCTCGCCATGCGCACCAGCCGCCGCCCCAGAAACAGCGGATCCTCGCCGCCTTTCAGCATACGGGCAAACCAGTAAAGACTTCCATCCGGATCAGAGCCCCGCACAGCCTTATGCAGCGCGGAGATGAGATTGTAATGCCCCTCGCCCGATTTGTCGTAAGCCGGCGCGCGCTTTGACAGCCAGTTTTTGAGATCCTGAATCTCCAGAGGCTTTGTCGTTTTAATCCGGAATAAATCCTCAACCAGCCCGAGGAAGTATCGCCCATCACCGCCTGCCAGATCGAGCAGATAGGCCCTTGCGTCCGGGCTAAGATCGAGTTGCCGTTGCTTATACGCTTCAGCCCGTGCGAGCAGCCGCTCGAGAGCCGCCTCATCCAGAGCCTTCAGCACCAGCACCTGGCAGCGAGAGAGCAGAGCACCGTTCAGCTCAAAGCTTGGGTTTTCGGTTGTCGCGCCAATCAGCGTGATCACGCCGCGCTCGACAAAAGGCAGAAACCCGTCCTGCTGCGCTTTGTTGAACCGGTGAATTTCATCCACGAACAACAGCGTGCCCTGCCCGGTCGACCGGCGGGCTTCCGCTTTGTCGAAGACCGCGCGCAAATCCTTTACACCGGAAAACACAGCCGACAGGGCTTCAAAGTGAAGCCCCGTACCTTCAGCCAGAAGCTGGGCGATCGTCGTTTTGCCCACGCCGGGCGGCCCCCACAGAACGATTGACGACAACTCACCTTGCGCCAGCATGCGCCCCAGCGGACCATCAGGCCCGATCAGATGGTCCTGACCGACAACCTCGTTGAGCTTTGCGGGTCGTATGGCCTCGGCGAGAGGGCGCGGCGCGCCCTCATCCAGTCCTGCAGCCCCAAATAAATCCGTCACCCGAGACTAAAGCCTCACGGTCTCAGACAGGCGACGCCCATTCCGGTCGACCGCAATCTGCCAGATCCCGTCATTATCGTCCGACGACAGCGCCTCCTCCAGGTCTTCCACGGTCTGAATAGCTTCCCCATTGACCTCAACGACCAGATCTCCCGGACGCACACCAAACCGCCAAGCGATGGAGCGGCGCTGAATGCGATTGATCAGCACGCCCTCATCGAACGGGTCACGACGCAGGCTCTCAGCCAGCGCTGGAGAGAGGTCGGCGACTTCTGCACCTGCCAGAGGATTACGCCCTTCGAGCAATGTCAGTTCGGCCTCTGTGGCCCCGGGTGGTGCCGTGACGGTCAGATTGATCACTTGGGTCTCACCATTGCGGTAAACGCTCACTGGCGCTGTATCGCCTTCGCCCAATGTTGCCGCCAGAAACTTCAGACCGCTTTCGTCAAACACTTCGCGTCCGTCAAACTTCAGAACGACATCGCCGCGGCGGAGTTTGGCATTGTCAGCCGGGCCATCCGGGTAGATTTCAGTAACCAGCACACCGCCCGGTCGGTCGACCTCGAGCGATTTTGCAATATCCGCTGTCACTGCCTGCCCTTTCAGACCAAGCCATGGACGCACAATCCGGCCTTCATTAATCGCCGAATCAACAACACGTTTCACCATCTCCGCAGGGATGGCAAAGCCAATGCCGTTTGATCCGCCAGACCGCGAGAAAATGGCTGTATTCACACCAACCAGCTTGCCCGCATTATCAATCAACGCGCCGCCTGAATTCCCGGGGTTAATCGCGGCGTCTGTCTGGATGAAAAAGGCGTAATCAGAAATCCCGACATCAGTCCGCGCCGTCGCAGAGACAATCCCGCTGGTCACGGTCTGTCCCACACCGAAGGGATTGCCAATTGCGAGGACAAGATCTCCAACCTGTACAAGGCGCGTATCCGCGAACTCCAGAAAGGGAAGCTCTTCCCCCTCTGGATTAATCCGAAGAACCGCGAGATCTGTGCGTTCATCCGCCAGCACAAGCTCGGCTTCAAACTCGCGGCGATCAGACAGCACAACTTTCAGTGCGTTCGCGTCTTCAACCACGTGATTATTCGTCACAATAATGCCCTCTGACCCGACGATCACGCCAGAGCCCAGCGAGGACTGAACACGGTCCTCAGGCATGCCAAACCCATTTCCGCCAAAGAACCGCTCAAAGAATGGATCATTGGCAAAGGGTGAGCGCGATTGGCGAATCAGCCGCTCAGAATAGACGTTCACCACCGCCGGGGATGAACGCTGAACCAGCGGCGCAAAGGACAATTGAATCTCTTCGCGCGAGTCCGGCAAAAGTTGTGCATTCGCAGGAGGCGCCATCAGCGATGACAGCATCATGAAAATGAGGGCTGCAAACAATGCGCTGAGGAGAAACAGAATTTTATTGATGTGTCTTATCATAGCCATGAGTTAACCCTCCGACCATGGCCCGATTGGGGCGGATTTACGTCGAACTGCAAGTGTCATGTTTAACCCAGATCACACTCAGGTTTGAAGAACAAGCCAGTCAGCTGAGAAGTCCCGACAGCCATCTGACATCCGATAGAACGGAATATTCTGACGCGCAAATCCGCTTTCAAGCCCCGGCCTACTTCGAATACCGCTTAAACAGAAAAAGCCAGGCGATCAGGCCTGGCTTTCTCAAGAAATCTTACGCTTTCGCGTGAGGATCAATCCTCAGCAAGCTCAAGCTCGGCTTCGTGACGCTCGCGGTCAGCTTTGCCTTTTGCTTCAACGTCACGGTCAACGAACTCGATGACAGCCATTGGCGCGTTGTCGCCGTGGCGGAAGCCAGCTTTCATGATGCGAACATAGCCGCCATTGCGCTCTTCATAGCGTGGGCCGAGAACGTCGAAGAGTTTCTTCGCCATATCCTGGTTACGCAGTTTTGAGATTGCGCGACGACGTGCAGCCAGATCACCTTTCTTAGCGAGGGTAACCAGCTTTTCAACGATCGGACGAAGTTCCTTTGCCTTAGGCAAAGTCGTCACGATCTGCTCGTGCTCAATCAGAGACGAAGCCATATTGGCGAACATCGCTTTGCGGTGTTCGGACGTCCGGTTGAGTTTGCGGTGTGCGAGTCCATGACGCATGACTAAACTTCCTTATCGGCCTTCCGCCGTTAGATCTGATCTTCGTATTTCTTGGCCAGACCTTCAATGTCTTCCGGCGGCCAGCTTGGAACGTCCATACCAAGGTGCAGGCCCATTCCGGCCAGAACTTCCTTGATCTCATTGAGCGACTTCCGACCAAAGTTCGGCGTACGCAGCATCTCTGCTTCCGACTTCTGGATCAGATCGCCAATGTAGACGATGTTATCATTTTTCAGGCAGTTTGCCGAGCGAACAGAGAGTTCAAGCTCGTCAACTTTCTTGAGAAGAACTGGGTTGAAGCCCAGATCCGGCTCATCATCTTGCTCCGACTTATCATCTGGCTCTTCGAAGTTGATGAAGAGGCGCAGTTGATCCTGAAGAATGCGCGCAGCGTAAGCTACTGAATCTTCCGGAGAGATTGAGCCATCTGTTTCGACATCAAGCATCAGCTTGTCATAGTCGAGAACCTGACCTTCACGTGTGTCTTCCACACGATAGCCAACGCGGCGAACCGGAGAGAAAATCGCATCGATCGGAATATATCCGATCGGCGAGTCTTCCGCGCGGTTGCGGTCCGCAGGCACATAGCCTTTGCCCGTTTCGACCGTGAACTCCATGCGCAGCTCAGCGCCTTCGTCCAACGTACAGATAACGAGATCCGGGTTGAGGATTTCCACATCGCCGGTCACTTCGATCTGACCTGCAGTCACAGGACCCGCGCCAGAGGCGCGCAGCGTCATCCGCTTCTGGGTCTCAGAGACCATGCGGATCGCGACCTGTTTGAGGTTCAGAACGATGGTTGTGACGTCTTCGCGAACACCCTGGATAGAAGAGAATTCGTGGACAACACCGTCAATCTGCATGCCTGTGATTGCCGCACCTTGCAGAGAAGACAGAAGAACGCGACGAAGCGCGTTACCGAGCGTCGTGCCGAAGCCGCGCTCAAGAGGCTCAACGACCAGTGTCGCCTTACGGATTGCATCAAAGCCATGCTCCACAACGGGGCGAGCAGGACGAATCAACTCTTTCCAATTTTTATCGTTCACTAGAGCGATGGAAGATCCAGTCATCGCAAATTCCTTTAAAATCGGGACAGAAGCAGGCGAAGCGTGAGGCGCTGATTAGACGCGACGACGCTTTGGCGGACGGCAACCATTGTGTGGAATTGGCGTCGTGTCACGGATAGACGTGATGGTGAAGCCAACCGATTGCAGAGCGCGCAGTGCAGATTCGCGACCAGAGCCCGGTCCCCGAACGTTCACTTCCAGCGTACGCATGCCATGTTCCTGAGCCTTACGACCGGCATCCTCGGCAGCCATCTGCGCCGCATATGGCGTAGACTTACGAGAGCCTTTGAAGCCCATATGACCGGCAGACGACCAGGAAATCGCATTGCCCTGGCTGTCGGTGATGGTCACCATGGTGTTGTTGAAGCTGGAATTCACATAGCAAATGCCAGAGGTGATGTTTTTCCGCTCGCGGCGGCGAACGCGTGTCGTGTCTTTAGCCATTGATCTCGATCCCCAGCCTTATTTCTTTTTACCGGCGATCGGCTTGGCCGGGCCTTTACGGGTGCGCGCATTGGTGTGCGTACGCTGGCCACGAACAGGCAGACCACGACGATGACGCAAACCACGATAGCAACCAAGGTCCATCAGGCGTTTGATATTCATCGCGGTTTCGCGACGCAAATCGCCTTCTACAAGGTAATCACCGTCAATGGTTTCACGCACCTGAATGACTTCAGCGTCCGTCAGGTCAGCCACACGCTTTTCAGGTGTGATACCGACTTTTTCACAGATCTCTTTGGCCATAGCCGGACCAATTCCGTGAATGTAACGGAGCGCGATTTCAACGCGCTTATTGGTCGGGATGTTGACGCCAGCGATACGGGCCAAGCTAATTCTCCGTTAATTCATTGATACGAGACAATGGGACCCTTTAGGCGAGGCTTAAATCACCCAAAAAAACTACCCATGACTCGCAGAAGCCGCGACTTATATCGCGCACATACGCCGCGTCAAGTGTAGAGTCAGTGAGATGCCGATTAAATGTGAATTTCTTCAACCCGGCGATTTCAGTCTCTTATTACGGCACGCGCACAGGATTGTACATTCCGCTCGACAGAACAATGGTGCGACGCCGCTCGATCCTATGGCGACGTCAGAGCCGATAGAGGTGCAATGGCTTAATATCGGCGCGGGCAATCACGCCCTTCGCCTCAAGGTCCAGCTGAACGCATTTGAGCCACCAGCCTGACTTGGCCCCGCCCGGAAACAATTCAGTGTCGAGATGCTCCAACAAAGCCTCACGCGCCTCGCCCGCTTTCATCCCAGGCTCGCCTTTTGGAAGGGTTCTGAGAAGCGCAGATTTCATAGCTTCGTATTTGGCGCGATCCACTCGTTCGGTCAGGCCCGGATGGTTGATATTCTCAACCTCAATCTTGTCGTCTGATTTCGGCATCCATACCCCCTGCCTGGGTCTTCGTCCCCAGATATGAAAAAGGCGGGCCATAGCCCGCCTTGTCATTATTTCTTTCCAAAGAGCTTGGCGAAGAAGCCCGGCTTTTCACCGCCTGACTTCATCTCGAGAGCCTCGTCAATTTCCTTGGCGACCGAATCGATGGAACCCATGCCATCAACTTCATACAGGCGTTTCCGCTCTGCATAGATCGGAAGCAGAGGAGCAGTTTGAGCGTTATAGGCTTCGATCCGCTTCACAAAGGTCTCAGGATTATCGTCTTCCCGGCCCTGCTCTTCATAGCGCTTGGTCACGCGCTGCAGCAATTGCGCCTCATCCACCTTCAGGCGAATCACGCAGTCGATTTCCTGATCCCGCTTGGCAAGCGTGGCGTCGAGCGCCTCTGCCTGCGGAACTGTGCGCGGAAAGCCGTCAAAGATAAAGCCGGCTGCATCCGTGTGCGTGTCCAGCTGGTCCTCGATGAGTTCGATCACGATCGCATCAGAAACGAGCTGGCCGGAATCCATAATGGCCGCCACACGTTCGCCAAGTTCCGTTCCTGCACTGCGCGCGGCGCGAAGCATGTCGCCCGTCGACAGCTGAACAAACCCACGTTCGGAAACCAGACGCTTGGCTTGCGTCCCCTTCCCCGCGGCCGGTGGGCCGAACAGGATGATATTCATGATTTCTTACCCCCGAGACGAGACTTCTTGATCATGCCCTCATACTGGTGTGCCACCAGATGAGATTGGATCTGTGTCACTGTATCCATTGTCACGGAAACCACAATCAGAAGAGAAGTACCACCCAGGTAGAAAGGAATTGTGGGGATTTGTGCCCGCAAAATTTCCGGCATAAGGCAGATAAAGGTCAGATATGCTGCACCGATGACCGTCAGACGCGATAGCACATAGTCAAAATACTCTGCTGTCCGCTTACCGGGACGGATGCCCGGAACAAAGCCGCCATACTTCCGCAGATTGTCAGCCGTTTCTTCCGGATTGAACACGATGGACGTGTAGAAGAAGCAGAAGAAGATAATCAGCACGGCATAGAGAATGATGAAGCCTGGCTGGCCCGGCCCGAGAAAGGCGGCAACCGTTCCCAGAATGCCAACACTGCCACCATCCGCAGCATTGCCTGCCGCGAAGTTGGCAACTGTCGCCGGAAGCAGAAGAAGCGATGAAGCGAAGATAGGCGGGATCACACCAGACGTATTGAGCTTCAATGGCAGGAAGCTGGTCTGGCCTTGCGTCATCTTATTGCCCTGCTGGCGCTTCGGATACTGGATCAGAATCCGGCGCTGCGAGCGCTCGACGAACACAATGAACACAATCAGTGCAATGGCCATCAGAAGAATGCCGCCAACAAAGACGATCTGGCCTTCTGAATACCCCTGATTGGAAATGAGGTTAAACACGGCACGCGGCAGCTCTGCGACAATGCCTGCGAAAATGATCAGCGAGATACCATTACCGACGCCACGCGCGGTGATTTGCTCACCCATCCACATCAGAAGCAATGTTCCGCCGGTCATGGTCACAACCGTCGACAGGGTGAAATACCATTGCGGGATATGATCCTGGTGCGGCAGGCCCTGGGCGATACCGAAGGACTGAACCAGCGCAAACAAGACCGTCAGATACCGCGTATACTGGTTGATCTGCTGACGACCGGTCTCGCCTTCTTTTTTGAGGCGCTCCAGGGTCGGGCTGGCTGTCGTCATCAGCTGCATGATGATCGATGCCGAAATGTACGGCATGACGTTCAGAGCGAAAATACCCATCCGCTCGACGGCACCACCCGCAAAGACGTTCATATTCTCAAGAATACCGCCCTGCTGATTCTGCCAGATCTGCGCAAACGCCTGCGGGTCGAGACCCGGGATCGGCAGATAGGTGCCGAGCCGGTAGCAGATGAGAATTCCCAGTGTGAAGAGAATACGTTGCTGGAGTTCCTTGGCTTTGCCGAAGGCACCCAAATTCATGTTCTTTGCAAGCTGCTCTGAAGCTGACGCCACACGCGCCTCCCTACTACCTTGCCTGTTTTAAACAAAAGGCCTGTCGCTGACAGCAACAGGCCTCTAAATCGGCATCCGATACAGATTTGTGAAGCCCCAAATTGGGTTTATTCGGTTTCTTCTGCAACCGGAGCAGTGACTGTGACATTTCCGCCAGCCGCTTTGACTGCTTCAATCGCAGCCTTGGACGCGCCAGTGACGGTGATGTTGAGGCCCTTCGGCGCGTCGCCTTTAGCCAGCAGACGGACACCATCGCGAGACCGTCGAAGCACGCCAGACGCCACCAGAACGTCTTCTGTCACTTCGGCCTTGCCATCAATCTGACCGCTTTCAATCGCCTTGGCGATTCGGCCCAGATTGATCCAGGTGTACTTCTTGGCATTAGGTGCTTTGAAGCCACGCTTTGGAAGGCGCATATAGATCGGCATCTGGCCGCCCTCGAAGCCGTTGATTGCAACGCCCGAACGGGATTTCTGACCTTTGACACCGCGTCCACCGGTTTTGCCTTTACCAGAGCCAACGCCGCGACCCACTCGTGTACGAGCTTTTACGGCACCCGGATTGTCGTTAAGTTCATTCAGTTTCATATCGATACCTCAGCTGAACGGTTTGGGTTGCCCCACCTGCTCAGGCCTTTTCGTCTACGATTTCAACCATGTGCTGAACCTTGGCAATCATGCCACGGACAGCCGGCGTATCTTCCAGCTCGCGCGTGCGACCGATCTTGTTCAGACCAAGACCAACCAGCGTCTGACGCTGTTCTGGCTTACGGCGGATCGGGCTGCCTGTCTGGCGAACTGTTACAGTTTTCTTAGCCATGGTGTCAGTTCCTAATTGGTCGCGTCAGCCATGCCCGCTTCAGACGCACCATCGGTCCGGCGACCAACAATGTCCTGAACCTTCAGACCGCGCTTGGAGGCGACAGACCGTGGGCTGCTTTGCTGCTTCAGCGCATCAAACGTTGCGCGAACCATGTTGTAAGGGTTGGAAGATCCGAGAGATTTGGCAACCACGTCCTGAAGACCCAGAACGTCGAAAACCGCACGCATCGGACCACCCGCGATCACACCGGTACCTGGAGGCGCTGCACGCAGCACAACCTTACCAGCACCCCAGCGGCCGCGGCCGTCATGGTGCAGGGTCCGACCTTCACGCAGAGGAACGCGGATCATTTTCTTCTTGGCTTCGTCAGTGGCCTTACGAATGGCTTCCGGCACCTCACGGGCCTTACCATGACCAAAACCAACACGGCCTTTCTGATCACCAACAACTACGAGCGCAGCAAAACCAAAGTTTTTACCGCCCTTCACAACTTTGGCGACGCGGTTAATGCCAACCAGACGGTCAACAAACTCGCTTTGCTCTTCTTCGCGTTTACTGTCGCGATCTCTGCCCCGGCCACGACCGCGACCACGGCCTTCACCGCTGCCTTTTCTTTCATCAGCCATTGCCGTCTCCTAGAATTTCAGGCCGCCTTCACGCGCCGCGTCAGCGAGCGCCTTGATGCGTCCGTGGAACATATAACCGCCGCGATCAAACACGACTTCCTCGACACCTGCCTTGGAAGCGCGTTCAGCAATCAGCTTACCGATCTCAGCTGCAGCCGCTGCTGTACTGCCAGTGGATTTCGATTTGAAATCCTTCTCCTGAGTGGAGGCAGCTGCGAGCGTTACACCGCGTGCGTCGTCGATCACCTGAACGGCGATATTCTTTGAGGAGCGTACCACGGACAGACGAGGACGGCCATTTGCCTGCTTCCGCAGTTTGGCGCGTACCCGCTGAGCGCGACGCATCATTTTTTCGCGTGGCGTCTTCATGGTTACTTCTTCTTACCTTCCTTGCGGCGAATCTGCTCGCCGGCATAACGAATACCTTTGCCTTTATAAGGCTCTGGTGGACGATATTTGCGGATCTCAGCAGCGACCTGACCAACAGCCTGTTTGTCAGCGCCTGAGATTTTCACTTCAGTCGGCTTGGTGCTGGCGAGCGTGATGCCCTCCGGCGCCTTATAGATGACGTCATGTGAAAAACCGAGCGACAGCTTGACGTCCGAACCCTGCATCTGAGCACGGTAACCAACACCGACGAGTTCGAGTTCTTTCTCGAAACCTTCGGTCACACCGATCACCATGTTCTGCGCACGGGCACGCATTGTGCCCCACATTGCGCGAGCGCGTTTGGACTCGTCTTTAGGCGTGAACGTCACGGAGTTGTCACCAACTTCCACATTCACGTCATCAACGACTTCAAGCGTCAGTTCACCCTTTGGGCCTTTGGCAGTCAGCACGCCGTCTGAATAAGACAGTGTGGCTTTTCCGCCTTCGACAGGGAGTTTACCGATACGAGACATATCTTCTGCTTCCCTTCCTTACACGACCCGACAAAGGACTTCGCCACCAACATTCTCAGCACGCGCCGTGTTGTCAGAGACAACGCCTTTTGGCGTGGAGAGGATGGAGATGCCCAGACCGTTCTGGACAAGCGGCAGATCCTTTACGGAAGAATACACGCGGCGACCTGGTTTGGAGACGCGCTGAATTTCCGAAATCACGGGAGAACCGTCATAATATTTGAGCTCGATCTCGATGTTCTTTTTGCCATCTTTTTCGACCTCGGCGAAACCACGGATGTAACCCTCGCTCTGGAGAACTTCCAGAACGCGCATCCGAAGCTTTGAAGCCGGCGTTTCGACTTTGGACTTTCCACGCATCTGAGCGTTGCGAATCCGGGTCAGCATATCGCCGAGAGGATCAGAAATGTTCATGAATAACCTCCCTTACCAGCTTGACTTGACGAGACCAGGAACCTTGCCCTGGTTACCGAGCTCACGAAGAGCCACACGAGACATTTTGAGCTTGCGATAGTAAGCGCGCGGGCGGCCGGTCACTTCGCAACGATTGCGAATGCGGTTTTCAGCCGAGTTGCGCGGCAGAGCCGCAAGTTTCAGGCGCGCTTCGAAACGTTCTTCCAGAGACAGATCCTCATTAAGGGCAATCTCTTTCAGGCGCTCGCGGCGGCCGGCATATTTAGCGACAAGCTTTTTCCGCTTGTTGTTCCGCTCAATTGCACTTTTCTTAGCCATTTCGTCCTCCGCGCCTAGTTCCGAAACGGGAAGTTCAAGAGCTTCAGCAGCTCTTTCGCTTCTTCGTTCGTTTGCGCTGTCGTGCAAACAATGATGTCCATGCCCCACATCTGATCAACCTGGTCGTAGTTGATCTCAGGGAACACGATGTGCTCTTTCAGGCCACAGGCATAGTTGCCATTGCCATCAAAGCTGCGTCCGTTCAGGCCGCGAAAGTCTTTCACGCGCGGCAGCGCGATCGTGACGAAACGGTCCAGAAACTCGTACATACGCTCGCGGCGCAGTGTAACCTTACAGCCGATGCTCATGCCTTCACGAAGCTTGAAACCAGCAATTGACTTGCGGGCTTTCGTTGCAACTGGCTTCTGACCAGCAATCGCTTCCATGTCTTTCAGAGCAGACTGGATTTTTTTCGAATCCGCGACGGCCTCACCGACACCCATGTTCAGCACGACTTTATCGAGCTTCGGCATTTGCATCGGGTTAGAGTAGTTGAACTTCTCCTGCATCGCCGGAACAACCTTGTCCCGGTAGAGCTTTTGGAAGCGCGGTTCGTAAGTGGTGGCATCAGACATCGATGGCCTCCCCTGAACGTTTTGCGATACGGACTTTACGGCCGTGCTCGTCGGTTTTGAAACCAACGCGGGTCGCTTTACCGTCTTTCGGATCAATGTGAGCTACGTTGGACACGTGCAGCGGCGCTTCAAAACGCTTGATGCCGCCTGGATCCATCTGGCTCGGCTTCTGGTGACGAGTGACAATGTTCACACCAGACACCACAACACGGTTATCGCTCGGCATCACTTTCGTGACTTCGCCCTGCTTGCCCTTGTCCTTGCCAGCCAGAACGATAACTTTATCGCCTTTTTTAATCTTGGCAGCCATTACAAGACCTCCGGAGCGAGCGAAATGATCTTCATGTGGTTCTTGGCGCGAAGCTCGCGCGGAACCGGGCCGAAGATACGTGTTCCGATCGGCTCGCCATTATTGTTGACGAGAACCGCAGCGTTTGTGTCAAAGCGGATCGCAGATCCGTCTGGACGTTTGATGTCCTTGGAGACGCGAACGACAACGGCCTTACGGACGTCACCTTTCTTCACGCGACCCTTCGGAATCGCCTCTTTGATAGAGACGACGATGATGTCACCAACGCTCGCATAGCGACGCTTTGCGCCACCGAGCACTTTGATGCACTGAACTCGGCGTGCGCCGGAATTGTCAGCCACCATCAGGTTTGTCTGCATCTGGATCATTAGGCGTCTCCACCAGTCTGACCAGTGATGAGTTCCCAGCGTTTCAACTTTGAACGCGGTGTGCACTCAATGATTGAAACCTTCTGGCCCTCTTCAGCCACATTATTTTCATCGTGGGCGTGATAGCGCTTTGATTTACGCACGGTTTTTTGAAGCAGAGGGTGCAGGAACGTACGCTCTACACGTACGATCGCTGTTTTGTCCTGCTTGGTGGAAACCACCACGCCTTCCATAATCCGCCTAGGCATTTTGCTTTTGCTCCCTCAGGTTCACGCAGCGCTGGTTTGCGTTTTTTCGCGTAGGATCGTGTTGATCCGGGCGATATCACGACGCACCTGGCGCACGCGGGCGGTGTTCTCCAGCTGACCGGTGGCCTGCTGGAAGCGAAGATTGAATTGCTCTTTTTTCAGAGCGACGAGCTGATCCTTCAGCTCGCTTTCGGTTTTTGCGCGAACGTCTTCCGCTTTCATAACGATCTCCTCTCGCGCTTATTCGCCAATACGTGTGACGACTTTTGTCTTGATCGGCAGCTTTGCTGCGCCAAGACGGAGCGCTTCACGCGCCACTTCGTCGTTCACACCATCAATTTCAAACAGGATGCGGCCTGGCTTGACCTTCGCGACCCAACGGTCGTTCGAGCCTTTACCTTTACCCATCCGAACTTCAATCGGTTTTGCCGAGACCGGAAGGTCAGGGAAAATCCGGATCCACACCTTACCTTGACGTTTCATCTGACGCGTAATCGCCCGACGTGTCGCCTCGATCTGGCGGGATGTAATCCGTTCCGGCTCGAGAGCCTTCAGGCCGTAAGAACCGAAATTCAGCGAGAAGCCACCTTTGGCATTCCCGTGAATCCGGCCTTTGAAGGCCTTACGGAATTTTGTGCGCTTTGGCTGCAGCATTCGTTACGCTCCTGCCTGTTCGCGGTTGCCACCGCGGCGCTCGTTCGGGCTCGTAGAGCGCGCACGTGCTTCGCCGGAAGCTTCCTGTTTCTTGTCCTGAGCCATGGGGTCATGCTCCATGATCTCGCCTTTATAGACCCAGACCTTGATGCCGATGATCCCGTAGGTCGTTTCAGCTTCGGCCGTGCCGTAGTCAATGTCCGCGCGCAGCGTATGAAGCGGGACAGACCCCTCTGCATACTGCTCGGTCCGCGCGATTTCCGCACCGCCAAGACGACCGGCAACCATGACGCGAACACCCAGAGCGCCAAGACGCATGGCAGACTGGATAGACCGCTTCATTGCGCGACGGAAAGATGCACGACGCTCGAGCTGGCGCGCAATGTCGTCAGCAATGAGGTTCGCATCGATTTCCGGCTTGCGGATTTCGACCAGGTTCACAAACACTTCGTCAGTGACGATTTTACCCAGCTGCTTGCGCAGGGTTTCGATGTCTGCACCTTTTTTACCGATGACCATACCCGGACGCGCCGTGTGAATGGTGATGCGGCACTTCTTGTGCGGACGCTCGACGATCACTTTCGAGATGCCAGCTTGCTTGAGCTTTGTCTTGATGAACTCGCGGATCTTCAGATCTTCGTGCAGCAGACGACCGTAATCGGCGCTATCTGCATACCAGCGAGAATCCCAGGTCCGGTTGATGCCCAGACGAAGACCGATCGGATTAACCTTCTGACCCATTATGCGGCCTCCTCAACAGCCATGCTGGTGTCGCGAACGACGATGGTGAGTTGCGAGAACGGCTTCAGGATACGCGCTGCGCGGCCACGAGCACGGGCGCGAAGACGTTTCATGACAAGGTTCTTGCCCACATAAGCCTCGGCAACGATCAAAGAGTCGATGTCGAGATTGTGGTTGTTCTCAGCATTCGCGATCGCAGACTTCAGTGCCTTACGAACATCTTCCGAGTGACGCTTTGGCGAAAACTCGAGCTCAGCGAGCGCTTTCTCTGCTGTCAGGCCACGAATGGACTGAGCAATCAGGTTCAGCTTTTGCGGGCTGATGCGGAGCATGCGCAGAACAACGCGTGCCTCGTTTTCAGCCTGCTTCGGGGGTGCCTTAGGTTTACCCATGACTACCTCTTCTTCGCCTTTTTGTCCGCGCCATGTCCGTAATAGGTACGGCTTGGAGCGAACTCGCCGAATTTATGGCCGACCATTTCCTCAGAAACGTTGACCGGAACGAATTTGTTGCCGTTGTGGACCTGGAAGGTCAGACCCACAAATTGCGGCAGAATGGTTGAACGACGCGACCAGGTCTTGATCACTTCGCGCTTCTTCGACTCGGCAGCCGCCTCTGCTTTCTTCAGCAGATAGCCGTCGACGAAGGGGCCTTTCCAGACAGAACGAGGCATGTCTTAAACGTCCTACTTCTTGTGACGGCGGCGGATGATGAGACGGTCCGTCGCCTTGTTCTTGCGGGTTTTTGGTCCACGCGTTTTCTTACCCCACGGCGTCACTGGGTGACGACCGCCCGAGGATTTACCTTCACCACCACCATGTGGGTGGTCGAATGGGTTCATGACCACACCACGAACAGACGGACGCTTGCCCATATGGCGCTTACGACCGGCTTTACCGAGGTTCTGGTTCATATTGTCCGGGTTGGACACAGCACCGACCGTTGCAAGGCAACGATCCATAACCATGCGCAGCTCACCTGACGCGAGCTTGATCTGAGCGTACCCGTCACCACGGCCAACCAGCTGAGCATATGTGCCAGCCGAACGAGCCATCTGGGCGCCCTTCTCAGGCTTCATCTCGATATTGTGGATGATGGTACCCACAGGAATGTTTTTCAGCGGCAGGCAATTGCCTGGCTTGATGTCAGCCGTCGCAGACGAAATGACCTTGTCACCAACACCAAGACGCTGAGGCGCGATGATGTAAGACTTCTCGCCGTCTTCATACGTGATGAGCGCGATGTAAGCCGTACGGTTCGGGTCATATTCCAGACGCTCAACAGTCGCCGACATATCGAATTTGCGACGCTTGAAGTCGACCTTACGGTAGAGCTTCTTCGCGCCACCACCGATACGGCGGGCTGTGATGCGACCCGTGTTGTTCCGTCCGCCATTTTTGGTCAGACCCTCGGTGAGGGACTTCTCAGGGCGGCCCTTGTGCAGACCAGAGCGATCTACCAGCACGAGCTGGCGGCGACCTGGTGACGTCGGATTGAATGTCTTCAAAGCCATATCAGGTCTCCTTAAAGTCCGGTTGCCACGTCGATGGACTGGCCATCTTTCAGCGTGATGATGGCTTTCTTCACGTCATTCCGGCGACCTTTAATGCCGCGGAAGCGCTTGGTTTTGCCTTTTACAACAACTGTGTTCACAGCTGTTACGTTCACGCCGAACAGTTTCTCCACGGCCTCTTTGATCTGAGGCTTGGTGGACGTCATCGCCACTTGGAACACAACTTTGTTTTCCTCAGAGAGGAAAGTCGTCTTCTCGGTAATCACCGGAGCAACGATTGTGTCATAGTGGACGGGTTGAGCGTCTTTAGCAGCCATGGCTTAGCCCTCTCCGTTGGCTGCTTTCGCAGCACGCATTTTAACGAGAAGACGCTGGTCAACTTTCGCACGCGGCGCTTCGCCGGCTACGATGGCTTTCGCCTGGCCAACCCAGTCTTCGTTTTTCGCACGGCTTGCAACGCCGACTTTCTCGAACAGCGCGTCAGCGTCTTTGTCAGAGATCTCAGCCAGCTTTGTCAGCTCGCCATAACCTTCAGCCGCAAGCGCTTTTGCAGACTTCGAACCCACGCCGTCGATCAGAACAACATCGTCAACAAAGCCAGCTTCGCCCGGCTTCGCGCCAGCGACAGCAGCTTCGCCATTGAAACGCGCGTGGATCGCATCGACCGCATCCTTGGTCAGAACCAGCGTGTTACGACGCAGAACGTCATACACGTTGAGACCAGCCGTTGGCAGAACGTCAACATTCGGGATGTTGCGAGCGGCGCGGGCAAAGCCCTCATTCAGCTCAACACCGCCGATGATCAGAGCATTCGAAATGCCGAGGCCTTCAAACGTCGCACGCAGAGCTTTTGTCTTGCCTTCGTCGAAGTTCGCATCTTCCAGAACGATCAGGCTACCCGCCTTCGCCTTGGAGGACAGAGCATGCTTCAGAGCAAGCGCGCGAACCTTCTTCGGCAGATCGTGCGCATGGCTGCGGACGCGAGGCCCGTGAGCAACCGCACCACCGACAAAGATCGGAGCGTTCTTCGACCCGTGACGCGCACCGCCAGACCCCTTCTGACGAATGTACTTCTTGGTCGTCACGCTCACTTCAGAACGAGACTTAGTTTTGTGCGTGCCAGCCTGGCGCTTTGCCAGTTGGTAACGCACCATGCGCTGCAGAATATCGCCGCGGATCTCGTCAATGCCGAACACAGCATCATCGAGTTCAACCTTACCGGCTTTCTTGGCAGCGAGCGTTGTGACTGCGAGTTCCATTACGCGTCAGCTCCCTCAGATTCAGCTTCCGGAGCTGCGTCAGCCTCTTTGGACTTTACAACACCAGGCAGCGCCACGCCCTCAGGGCGCGCTTTCTTCACAGCGTCACGCACTTCAACCCAGCCATTTTCCGGGCCAGGGACATTACCCTTGACCAGAAGCAGGCCGCGCTCTGCATCGACGCGGACGATTTCCATGTTTTGTGTGGTGGTACGCTGAACACCATAGTGTCCGGCCATCTTCTTACCTTTGAAGACCTTACCCGGATCCTGGCACTGACCCGTCGAACCATGCGCACGGTGAGAGATAGACACACCGTGAGAGGCACGCAGACCGCCGAAGTTCCAGCGCTTCATCGCACCAGCAAAACCTTTACCGATAGAGATACCGGCAACGTCAACTTTCTGACCGACAGCGAAATGCTCCGCAGAAAGCTCAGCGCCAACATCCAGAAGCTGGTCAGCGTCAACGCGGAATTCCACGACTTTCGCTTTAGGCTCAACTTTGGCTGCCGCGAACTGGCCGCGCTGCGCCTTGGAAACGCGCTTCGCTTTCTTCGCACCCGCGCCGAGCACAACAGCCGAATAGCCGTCATTCACGGTCTTTTTGACTTTGTCTTTCTTGGAACCGCGATTGATTTCGGTTTCGCGATCTTCCTCGGTGCGCACAGCCACAACCTGACAGCCCTCGAGAGAGAGCACTGTCACAGGCACGTGTAGACCGTCTTCAGAGAAGACTCGGGTCATGCCAAGCTTCTTGGCAATCAGACCAGAGCGTTTCGCTTGCTCAGGCATTATCGGGCTCCCTCGAGCTTGATCTCAACCGCCACACCAGCAGACAGGTCCAGCTTCATGAGCGCGTCGACCGTTTGCGGGGTCGGGTCAACGATATCCAGCACGCGCTTATGGGTGCGGATCTCGAATTGCTCACGAGACTTTTTGTCAATGTGGGGCGAACGGTTCACAGTGAAGCGCTCGATGCGTGTCGGCAGTGGCACCGGGCCACGTACCTGAGCGCCTGTTCGCTTGGCCGTTGAAACGATCTCCTTCGCCGACATGTCGAGGGCGCGGTGATCGAAGGCCTTCAGGCGAATACGAATGTTCTGTCTGTCCATGCTACGTATCCGTTCGCACAAAAAAGCAGTTTAGACCCGAAGCAGCGAAACCCACCGGTTTGCTGCCGGGCCAAACAAGGTAAATTGTTCGGTTCGTGGAGGATGCGTTTGCCAGTGTTTCCACAAGGGGAGACACCGTTATGCACGGCCACCTCATTCACGAGGCGCGACACATATATTTTTGAGTCTGAGGTGTCAACAGCGTATTCATGGTTTCGTCACGGAAAAGCGGGGGTTCTGACGTGAACCATTACCACCCGCTCCTTTGTCGGTTTTTTATTTATTATGCTCGCCTCTGTGACTCGCCTTCGGCTCAACCCGGCTGCACCTGCGCACTTGCTTGTGATGAGCACCCTGAATTCATTTCAGCGCGGCAGCCCTGAGCGCGACCCATCGCGAAAGCGGCTTCAGCCGCGAAGCGGGCGGTCAGAACTAAATAACACACAAGCTACGGCGCAGGCGCAGCACCACCGCGTCACAGTCGCGGAAACGGTGCGAGCAAACTCGAAAAACATCACCGAGCATACAATCACAGACACCACAGGTTTGACATTTCTCTCCCCTCAGCACCTTATTTCAAAGACAGCTCTGAGATTCGGGAGGATTGCTCATGAAGTTTCTTTTCGCCGGTTTGGCCATTGCCGCTTTCTCGCTTTCCGCATGCGCGCCAGACACGCCCGAGCCGGCAGAGCCTGAAACAGACATTAGCGCAACGAGTGACGCAGAAACCGATGGCGAGATCACTCTCGTCGACTGTCTCACGCAGACCTTCACCTACCCGCTGAACTATCAGGGCGATACGGCAGAACTCACAGAGGGCACGTCAGCGGCGCTTGAGGAGGAATTTCAAGAGCTTCTCCCCATCGCGGCGAGTTGTGGTGGGGCGACCATCACGCTTCGTCAGCCCGTATCCGGCGAAGGGCCGCATCTGATCGCGGAAGCCCGCAAAGAGGCGTTCATGATGCTGATGAATGAAGAGTACGATGTCCCGCTCTATTTCCTCGACTCAGAAATGGATGAAAGCATCACCCTGCCCGATATGGCCGGCGCCGAAATTTTCGTCAGCTTCGAAGGCGAATAGCGCTCAAAGGGTCGCCAGCTTGTCGACGAGTTGCTGCGGCGGCAAATCGACCAGAATCTGTTTGAGCCGGGCTGTGTCTCCGGCGTGAATTGCGGCCGCCGACTTCGGCACGCCGAGCCATTTGGCAATCAATTGGCAGACCGCCTTGTTGGCTGCGCCATTTTCCGGCACGGCCCGCACACGGACTTTCAGATAGCTCCGGCCGGCATCATCTGTGGCCAGCCCATCAATCTGGTCCCGGCTCGACTTTGGGGTTACCCGCACGGTGAGGAGACAGCCCTCGCCGAACGCCCGGACCGGAAAATCTGCGCTCATGCCCGCTTTAGCCAGAAGCCAAAGGCAAATCCCGACAGGGGGATAATGAATATCAAACTCGCGACCAAGGGTGAGAAATCACCACTCCAGGCGAGTAGTGACTGCCCGGACAGAAACCTGACCAGAAACAGCCCGACCAATTCCGCAAGGAGCACCGCCAGACCGAGCCAGAGCCCCGCCAGCCATTGTCCTCGGCTAAGCCGGACCTTCACGCCGTCTGACATCAGAGGCGCTGCTCGCGTGAGAGCGGGCGGACTTTTGCTTCGAGGTTCTGGATGATCAGCGTCGCGATATCCTTTTCCGTCGCCGTTTCGATGCCTTCGAGGCCAGGTGATGAGTTCACTTCCAGCACTTTCGGGCCGTCATTCGTCCGGAGAATATCCACACCGGCCACAGAGAGACCGATCGTCTGCGCCGCACGGCGCGCAATATCGCGCTCCTCTTTGGTCAGTCGAACCGCTTCTGCTGTGCCGCCGCGATGCAGATTGGACCGGAATTCGCCTTCGGCCGCGATCCGCTGGATCGCCGCAACGACTTTGTTTCCGATCACAAAGCATCGTGTATCGCGACCGGCAGCTTCGCCGACAAATTCCTGCACCAGAAAGTTTGCTTCCAGACCGCGAAAGGCATCGACAAGACTTTCTGCCGCTTTGCGGGTTTCGGCCAGAACGACGCCCTTCCCCTGACTGGACTGAAGCAGTTTGAGAATGACTGGCGCTCCACCGACCAGCGAGACTAGATCTTTAGTGTCTTTCGGAGAGTTCGCGAACGTTGTGACGGGCATGCCAATGCGTTCCCGCGCCAGCAATTGGTGTGCGAGCAGCTTATCCCGTGACGCGGCAATCGCATCGGGCTGGTTGAGACAATAGGCGCCGCTATTGATGAACTGACGGAGAACAGCCAGTCCATAAGACGTGATGGCCGGGCCAATGCGGGGAATCACCGCATCATATCTCGGCAGCGCCCGTCCATCATAATGGACCTCCGAGGCATGCGCGTCGATCTTCATATAGCAACGCGTGGTGTCGATCGCTTCAACGACATGACCACGCGCTTCCCCAGCCTCAATCAGGCGCTTGCTCGAATAATTGTTCGGCTCTTTCGTCAGCAGTGCAATCCGGAGCGGCCGCTTTACAGGCTTGCGCTTGGGCAGACCTTTATAAAGATCGAAAGACAGGACGCCCTGCGCAAAAGAATGATTCGGATCGACCATCATATCGTCTGCAATGCTCGTGCGTCCGAACAACATCCGGTATTGCATGCTTTCACGGTTCGAAAGCGTTACGTCCACCGGCCAGGTGCGATCGCCGCACTTCAGTTGAGTCTGGATCACATATCGCAGTTCAGCTTCACCATTCGAGCTGGTGACCTGCCGACGGTCCACAACCGGAGCCGAACACGTAAATTCCAGAGAGAGGTCATCCGGATTGGGCTGGATGAGAAACCGAACCTGCGGTTTGTCGATCGGCCCAAAGGGCTCAATCACACTGGCATGCAGCGCAGAAGTGCGCGCACCGGTGTCGACTTTGGCTTTAATGGCCGGCAAACCGAGATCGGGAAAGGCAACCCATTCCTCCCAGCCCAGCGTAAAAGGTGAGGACATATTTTCTCCTACGTCTCGCGAGCGGCTGTATAACTCAATTCGTAACGAGCCAAGCCTAAGAAATCATCCCCTCTGGCGAAAAACCTTTGAAAAACCTGACGTCCCGGAAAGTTCGTTGATGCGCCACCACGCGTTTCAGTATTTCGCCTTAAACGAGTATACTCGGCTTCTGAATCACGTCGGGGAGGACGATCGTGCGGAGCGCTAACACAATTCAGTCTTCTCTCCGGTGCGGCGTGGTTGGGCTTCTCATCTGTCTTTCGCTCGCTCTTTCTGCGCACGCCCAGCTGATTGGGAGAGACAGGAATGAGGTCTCGATTGAAAATTGGCCGGATGCCGCAATTTTCTTTGTCGAAACAGCCTTGCAGGAACGTGACGCCGTTTTGATCGATCCGGATTTCCGGTTTCGAAATCGGTTGAGCTCTGTCACTCCGGAGGAGAAGCGCCGCCTGCTCGAAGCCTTCACGTTTCAGGCCGCGATGGACTCAAATGCTGCGCGTTTTGAAGAAGGCCAACAAGCGCTGTCTGCCCTGGACGCCACAGAGGGAACGAAGCAGGCAGATGACTTCATGGAGATTGCTCAGCTCGTCTATCAGACACTGACCTCCGGACATTATCTGGAAGGAATCAGCAAGGCCGAGGCTCTGGTCGAAAAGGATGGAATTTCGCCGCAAAACCGCATTCGGGCTATGCTGGCGGATGCCATTTTTCATTACTGGAACAATGAATTCATTACAGCCGCAGACGTAACACGCCAGGCGATCCGGGCGGCTGAAACCATGCCAGAAGCGCCCCCGCCCCTCTGCTTCAGTATTTACACGGTTGAAGCGCTTGTCTTCTACAAGCTCGATGATCCAATCCCGGTCTTTCAGGCCTATAAGTCACTTTATGATGTGACCAAGGATTTGAGTCTGCCGAACAGCACCGGCTCGATCCTGTTTGATACCGGAATGCTGTTGAGCAAATCTGGCGAGAGCGATGCGGCCCTCAAGGTTGCCGATATGCTGGCACAGGCCAATCCCACGCACAACATAATGGGGCAGAGATTCAACGCACTCTATCTGTGTGGTGGCGTTCACTATCGCATGGAAAATTATGGTGCAGCACTCGACTGCTTCTTGTCTGCCGAGCCTTTCGTACCAAAAACTGAGGCGCGTGCAGCGGCATGGGCCAAACTTCTGGTCAAATCCGCTATTGGTGCTGGCGAGATCACAACGGCGCGGCGCTATTTCGAAACGCTCTCAACTTATCCCTCTCTGACTGAAATTCTCAACGAGCGCATCGATATTGCGCTGACAGAGGCCAGCTTATTGGAAGCCGAGGGTCGTTTGTCTGACGCGCTTACAGCCCAGCGCCTCGCTTACACTCTGAAGTCAGAAGATCTTGAGGCCGATCTGCAACAGACATCCGACTCTCAGCTCAACTTCCTGAAAGAGGAAGCAAACCGATTGGACGAACGAACTCAACTGCTCGAAACGCAGAACAATCTTCAAAGCCAGGCGATCATGCTCTATCAGTGGCTGAGCGGGCTTGGCATTCTGCTATTGCTGTCGGGTGCCGCTTTCGTTTTTCTCTTCTATCGAAAACAGAAAGACTTTTTGCGTGTGCGCGATGAAGCCTTGCGGCTCAGCGAAGTAAAGTCAGACTTTCTGGCCAATATGAGTCATGAAGTGCGGACCCCGATGAACGGCGTTCTGGGAATGGCCAGCGCCCTCAAAAAGACCCCGCTCTCCAGAGCTCAGTCTGATCTTGTCGGGGTTATTGAACGATCGGCCGAAGCAATGATCCGTATTCTGGACGATGTTCTGGATCTGGCGCGTGTCGAGTCAGGAACGCTGCCTATCACTCCGATCGCGTTCAGCCCGGTTGAGCTATTGTGGGACATGAAGAAATTTTATGTCCGTGATCTGGATTATCAGAGCCTAGAACTCAGCTTTTCAAGCGATATTGATCCAGCTGTCAGGCTTATCGGCGATCCGCTTCGCCTCAGGCAGGTTTATGACAACCTCATTACCAATGCTCTGAAATTTACCGAAACGGGCTTTGTGAAGGTCGAGATCTGGCTCTCGTCAGATGCAGAAGACGCCTCAATGGCTGAGCTTTGCTTTTCTGCGACCGATTCAGGTATCGGCATGGAAAGCTCGCAGATCGAACACCTCTTCGAGCCTTTTACGCAAGCGGATAACTCCCGCACCCGGCGCTATGGAGGCACCGGTCTTGGCCTGTCCATCAGCCGGAAGATCATCCAACAAATGGGCGGCAGAATTGATGTGGTGTCGACGGTCAATGAAGGATCGACATTCACAGTTCGTCTGTCATTGCCAAAACAAATGGCAGCCCCCCAGCCAGACACATCCATCGACGAACCAGACTCCCATCTTCCGGTCGGTCTCAAAATTCTGATCGTGGAAGATCATCCGGTTAATCGCCGGGTTGCAGAGACTCTGTTCAACAGTCTCGGATTTACCCCACAACTGGTTGAAGACGGCAAAGCCGCTATCGAGCTCTATGCTGAAAAGTCTTTTGATCTCGTACTCCTGGACATTCAGATGCCAGACCTTGACGGCTTTCAGGTTCTTAAGGAGATGCAGCGGATTGATCGCCAGCAAAGCCGCCCTGCCCCACGTTATGTGGCCTTTACGGCCAATGCTATGAACCACCAGCGTGAGCTATATAGAGCACGTGGGTTCGATGCGCTGATGGTCAAACCGATCCATCCTCAAGATATCGTTCGGCAAATCACGTCGTTTAAGCAATCGGCCTGACAAGCTTTGCCAGACACAAAAAAGCCCGCTGTTTCCAGCGGGCTTTTCAAATCAGATCAGTCTCGTTGAACGAGATCCCGGATCAGGTCCAGGATTGTCTCATAGGCTGACGCTTATTCGACAACCTTAGACACGACGCCCGAACCAACAGTCCGGCCACCTTCACGGATCGCGAAGCGGAGTTTTTCCTCCATTGCGACCGGCTGAATCAGCTCAACATTCAGCTTCACATTGTCGCC
>NZLU01000047.1 GCA_002692725.1 Ponticaulis sp.
ACCGATGTTTCAGGTGGTTCTAAAGAGGGTCCCGATTATTCGGAGAGTGCCATTGCCGCTCCATGACCATGTATAAAAATGAAGCGGACCAAGTGATCAGCAACAGGCCGTTCAGGGCCTCGAGGCCGACAAGCAGTCTGGTATGGCCGGTAGGGATGATATCGCCGATACCGAGAGAGGTGTAGCTGACAATCGAAATGTAGAAGAAATCCAGAGCGGATCCACTGTGCACACCGGAGAAAGAACCAATCGACAGCACGTCAGATGCCAGCCACAGGGCGCAAGCGTACAACGAAACCTGCATGGCATGCACGCCGAACAGGGCCAGCACACAATAGAGAACGCGTCGGTCGGTACGGGGCTCCGTTTCGGGGCCAAGCCTGGATAGAGCATGCAGGGCATGAAAATGCATGAACGAGGTCAAGCCGACCAGTGCGAAGCCCGATACGATGGCAATCAACATTTTCCGATTTGCTCCTCCGGGCTCGCGGCTCGGCCGTGCGCCGAAAAATGAGGGCGAGCGAGCCGCGCTGCGTAATTGTCAACAAGACCAGAACCGGGACAATTACGCCATGACAACTTCGCACACTCACGCGAATGCATCGCCGGGAGCAAGCGCCGGGCACGACATGTCCGCCATGCTCGCAGCCAATGAGCGCGCGCTCAAGATCAGCTCCTGGCTGACGGGTATTTACTTCTTCATTGAACTGGGCCTTGGCTATCTGAGCGGGTCCGTGGCCGTGCTTTCGGATGCGTTTCACACGTTTTCCGCTGTGGGAGGGGTTTTGCTTGCCCTGGTCGCCGGCAGGATCGCCGCAAAAGCGGCTGATCGTTACCGTACATTCGGATCTGTTCGTGCTGAGATCATCGGCGCCCTGTTGAATGGATTATTTCTCTTCGCCATGGCGGCCTTCATTCTCTACATGGGCGTGGTCCGGCTCATGAATCCGGTTGAGGTCGAATACGGATTGATGCTGCTCGCGGCGGCCGGAGGGCTGATCACGGAATTCATATCCCTGCGATTGCTGTTCAAGGGTCAAAGAGGAAATTTGAACATGAAGGGCGCATTCTGGCACGTGATGCAGACCTTCGTGGGCAGTCTCATCATTATTGTCGCAGCGGTGGTCGTATATTTCACCGGTTTCGTAGCGATTGATCCCATCCTGGGCATTGCGTTCGGTCTCGTCCTGTTCTGGGCGTCGTGGAGTATCACTCGTGACGCCATCAACGTACTCATGGAAACGGTGCCTGGTGACGTCGATGTCGAGATGGTCGAGGATGCGCTCACAACTATTCCCGGGGTGCAGGAGATCCACCATGTCCATGCGTGGGCCCTGACCTCCGGAAAGACATTGTTTTCGGCCCATGTCCTGGTGGACAAGTCGGCAGATACCGAGGCCGTGCTTCACAAGGCACACACAGAGCTCAGGGAGCGGTTCGGATTCTATTTTTCCACGCTGCAAGTCGAGGCGGGGTGTCCGAATTATCATGATGCGCCGGAAATTGATTTCGCCGACCCGCGTCACTCGCGGGACGGGGGTGCAGCCAAGCCAGAAACGTAGGTGGTGGGCCTGAACGCAATGCCAAGCGCGCATCTCGATACGGCCAAAACGACAGGGTCCATCCTGATCGCGTCAATGATGGTCGGGTTGGTATGGGCCAATTCGCCCTGGCGAGAAATGTACCAATCCATTCATCACCTGCCAGTTCACATCCGGTTCGGACCATTCGGGCTTGAT
The DNA here is from genome assembly GCA_002692725.1 of Ponticaulis sp. GTDB lineage: Bacteria > Pseudomonadota > Alphaproteobacteria > Caulobacterales > Hyphomonadaceae > Ponticaulis. Next base: position 1,740 of record NZLU01000047.1, read on the forward strand.
CGGCCGTTGGTGTGGTGGATCAATGAAGGCCTGATGGTCCCGTTCTTCCTGCTGGTCGGTCTGGAAATCAAGCGAGAGGTCTTGTCTGGACGCCTATCGTCATGGCGCCTGGTCACAGTGCCGGCCGTGGCTGCGCTCGCCGGAATGATTTTTCCAGCAGCTATCTATCTCGTCGTGGCAGGCGCAGACCCGGTGCAGCGAGCTGGATGGGCGATTCCCACAGCGACGGATATCGTTCTCGTTCTCGGTTTGTTAGCTTTCCTGGGCGACCGCGTATCGATAACCGTCAAGGTTTTTTTGACTGCGCTCGCTATGTTCGACGATATCGGCGCTGTTCTGATCATCGGCTTGTTTTACGGTCACGGGTTCTCATTTCCTCCTCTGGCTGTCGCGTTAACGGCATTGATACTCGCCCATGTAGTGGCACGGTTCTGGCGCTTTAGCTGGACCGTGCTTGCCCTGCTTAGCGTAGTTCTTTGGGGAGCGATTCTGGAGGCGGGTATCGAAGGGGCGATAGCTGGGGTTCTGATCGGGATTCTCATTCCCTTTGAACGTGAGCGCCCAGACAACACACGCTCATTGAACCGGGTGCAGTCCGGGCTGAGGCCCTGGGTTTTTTGGGCGGTGATACCGGTGTTCGCGCTCTTCAATACCGGGATCGATGTTACGGCGGTTCGTATCGTCGATATTCTGGACCCGGTGGCAGTGGGAGTATTCATCGCGCTTGTTGTCGGCAAGCCGGCGGGGATCTTGGGCAGTCTGTGGATATTGGATCGATTGGGCATGCCCGTTCGGCAGGAGGGCTTGGGATGGGGACAGCTTGTTGGCGCGAGCATGCTCGCTGGCGTCGGCTTTACGATGAGCATCTTTATCGCATCCATAGCCTTTATCGACCATGACCTGGTCACGACGTCGAAATTGTCGATCCTTGCAGCCTCATTGGTTTCCGCCCTGCTTGGTTTCGCCGTGCTCAGAAAATCTGCGGAACTCACCCGCTCGAGATCGCCGGGCGAGCCACGATGAACGTGTTCAAGTTACTTCTTGTATTCTTCTTGTGGGCGTTATGCTTTCCGTTGATCGAACTGGGCCAGGCGTCCGTTCCGCCGCTCGTCTTTGCGACGCTCCGAGCCCTTCTGGCCGGCCTGACTCTTCTTGTAATCGCATCGGCCCTGAAGCGACCTTGGCCGACATCGGTGCGTGCATGGGTCCAGATTGGCGCGATTGGATTAGGAGCGACCAGTTTGGGCTTTTGGGGCATGTTCGAGGCTGCGCGTTGGGTTTCGCCGGGATTGGCCACGGTGGTCGCGAACATTCAGCCCCTTGCGGCAGCGGGCTTGGCTGCGGTTTTTCTTAAAGAAACGCTGAGCCTGAAGACGCTTTGCGGGCTCGTTGGCGGTTTTGTGGGAATCGTTCTCATAGCTCTGCCCAGCTTTGGCCAAAACGGGCCTGCTGGTCCGGCCGTCGGCTTTGGTTTTCTGGCGATAAGCATGTTGGGAATCTCAATCAGCAATGTGGTTATCAAGCGCGCCGTGACGTCCATCGATCCGTTGGTCATGATGGGCCTTCAGCTCGTGTTTGGCGCCATTCCGTTGGGATTAGCCAGTCCGTTCCTTGAGGCCAATAGAGCGATCGAATTCACCGGAGCGTTCGGACTGTCTCTCGTTCTTCTAGCGCTTCCCGGCACCGCACTTGTTTATTGGTTATGGACCGACGTGCTGCGCAGGATGGAGCTCAGTCGCGCCAACGCCTTTAGTTTTTTGGTGCCGGTGATCGGTCTCGCTCTCGGCTGGACATTTTACAACGAGACACTCAGCCCCCTGACGCTTCTTGGAGCGCTGATCGTGATCGGCGGGTTGGCGGCTGCGAATTGGCCAAGCCAGGAGGACCAACATGTCCCGACACACTAGCCTTGCCCGAAAGATCGTCCTGTTTGGTTCGGGGACTTTCTTGACGGCTTCGATGATTGGCTCTGGGTATTGGTTTATGGTCAGACCGCATCTGGACGCGGGCTCATCGACGATGACCGCATCGGGGGCGCTGATCATAGACGACCGCGACGAGCGCCTGGTTTCGATGGGTGCTCTACTTTATCAGGCCCATTGTGCATCCTGCCATGGGGCCAATCTGGAAGGTCAGCCCGACTGGCGCCGTAGATTGGCGAATGGACGGCTGCCGGCACCGCCGCACGATGAGTCCGGTCATACCTGGCATCATCCGGACAACATGCTGTTTGATATTACAAAATATGGGACGGCGGCCTTGCTTCCGGACGGGTATGAAACGGATATGGGCGGATACGAACACATCCTGTCCGATGAGGAGATTCGAGCCGTCATCGCCTATATCAAATCGACCTGGCCCGACCATATCCGACAGCGCCATCGTCAGATGAATGAGGCAGCTCAACGTTAGTCAGCCCAGGCGTCGATTGAAGAGCCAGGTGCCGCAGGACAAGGTCACAATTGCGATTAAAATGAGCGGCCAAGTGTGAGCCCAGATATCCGAAGGCGGGGCATCTTTTAGAAAAACCGCTTTACAGATAATGATGAAATGCGTGATCGGATTGGTCTGGGTCAGCCACTGTAGTCCTATTGGCATATTTGCCACGGGTGTCGCATAGCCGGACAAGAGAACAGCCGGTATCATGTAGATGAACAATCCGATGACGGCTTGTTGCTGGGTTCTGACCAGAGACGAGATAAACAGGCCGATACCGATGATCGACAGCAAGAAGACGATCATGGATCCGAAGAGGGCTGGAAGATCGCCCCGCATTGGCACTCCGAGCAGGAACACGCTGAAGATCAGCATGACGATTGAACTGCCCACCGCAATCATCAATGCAGGTAATGTCTTGCCGATCAGGATTTCCAACGGCGTAAGCGGCGAAACGAGCAATTGCTCGAAGGTTCCCAATTCTCGTTCCCTGGCGACGGACAGAGCTGACACCATGAACCCGACGATCGATGCGAGCACGGCGAACAAAGCGGGCGTGGCGGACCAGAGTGGGGTGGCGTTGGCATTAAACCAGGTTCGCGAAACGATGGTTGTCGGAGCGACAACGCCAGCGGCATCAATCAGTTCAAGATTGTAGCTTGTGACGATGCGATAGAGATAGCCGGAAACAATTTGCGCGGCATTCGATCGGCGGCCATCCAGAAGCAATTGTACATTCGCCGTTTGTCGCCTCAGCACGCGGCGCGAAAAATCTTCCTGAAAATACACTCCCACAAGAACGTGTTGCGCGTCGATGGCCTCGCCCAAATCTTCGACTGTTTCGTAGTAGATCACAGTCCGAAATCGCGGGCTCCCGACGATGCGGTCAGTAACCTCCCGCGAAAAGCGCCCGCGGTCTTGATTGACCATGCCGATGGCGATGTTCGAAACATCCTGTGTGATGGCGAATACGTAGATTAGAAGCAAAAACGGTGGGGCGATGAGAACGATGAATCGGGTTTGCCGGTCCCGCACGCTCGCCAGCAGTTCTTTTCTTATCAATGCAAGCAGACGGGTCAGCATAACTAGTCCAGTCGAGTGCGCGTTCTTAGAAGGGTAATCGTGAAAAACGTGGCTGCGATGGCTGCCAAGGCAGCAGCGTTGAAGAGCACGATTGACGGGACATCACCTGCCAGAAACACGCTTTGCAATGAGGCGACGAAGTATCGAGCGGGCACCGCATAACTGATCCACTGCAAAGCCATTGGCATGCTTTCCAGCTCGAACACAAAATTCGAAAAGTAAAACGCTGGCAGAAAGGAGGAGAGGATCGAGATCTGTGCGGCAACCAACTGATTGCGTGTCAATGTGGAGATCAACAAACCTTGGCCGAGGGATGTCAGCATAAAAATGGCCGAAATCGCGATCAGCACGATGAGGGATCCGCGAAGTGGTACATCAAAAACAATGACAGCGAGCAGGCTTGATAGCCCCATCGATCCCATGCCCAGGAAGAAATACGGCGTGAGTTTTCCGATCAGCAGTTCGGCAACATTGATCGGCGTTGCGAGTAGAGCCTCCATCGTGCCGCGTTCCCATTCCCGCGCGATGACCAGCGCTGTCAGGAGGGACCCGATCAGCGTCAGGATTATCGCGATCGACCCGGGAACAAGGTAGTTTCGGCTCGCCAATTCAGCGTTGAACCAGACCCGGTGCTCGATCGATATAGGCAGGCTTGCGATCGTGTCGCCGCGACTGATGCGCTCTTGCTCAATCCAATTGATCCACAGGAATTCGATGTATCCTTCCACCAGATTTGCGGTATTGGGGTCGGCACCATCTACGATCAACTGAAGAGGCGCGCTGTGGCGACGGTAAGCTTCTTCGGCGAAGTTCGCCGGAAGCACGACGATCGCATGTAGATCGCCGGAAACGAGTTTGCGTTCCAGTAAGCGTCGATCATGGGTGATCTCAACATCGAAGAACGGGGAATTGTTTAAAGAGGCTGCGAAGCTCCCGGTTTCCGGTGTCGGCTGCTCGATGACTAGACCGACGTCGTAGTGACGAGGATCAAAGGATACGCCATAGCCGAACAGGAAGAGTAAAAGTGCGGGCAGAATGATCGCCACCACAAAATTGCTGGGATCTCGCAGTACCTGGCGTCCCTCCTTGCGGATGAGACCGGTAATGCGTCTTGCGCTGAAAGTCCGCCGCGTCGACTGGGTCATGATGCGGTGGCTTCAGGCAAGTTCGACGAGGTCGTCACCAGCTCTACGAAAGCCTCTTCAAGCGTCATTTCCGAATTGCCGGCGTGTAGCTTGAGCTCTGCCGGGCTTCCTTCAGCAATCATATGGCCCGCGAAGATCAACCCGACGCGGTCGCAGTATTCG
>NZLU01000048.1 GCA_002692725.1 Ponticaulis sp.
CTGGCTCTGGCTCTGGCTCTGGCTCTGGCTCTGGCTCTGGCTCTGGCTCTGGCTCTGGCTCTGGCTCTGGCTCTGGCTCTGGCGAGAAACTCTCGTTTTCGAGCGGCGCCAAGTCTTTGTCTTTGATTTCGAAAACCGGCGTGGTGGAGAGGTCTTCGATCACGTCTTCAGGGTCATCGCCCTCATCGAGCGCTTCGATATGCTCTTCGATCTCCTCGGCACGTTCATCGCGGCCCATCGCTTCAGCGAATTCAGCCGCATCCTCGAGCTGAGACTTCAGCGCCTCTGTTTCGGGATCGCGTGCCGTGGCGGCATCGAGTGCCGCCTGCTCCGCCGCATCTTCCGCTTTTTTCTTCTTTTTCCGTCCAAACCAGAGGATCAAACCCGTTCTCCCGTCAGCCGCCCGTCTCTCTGCCCTGTAATTCTGATCTCTGCAAATTCCCCATGTGGAAATTCGTCAGGTAAATCCGTGACTTGCGTAAAATCAGCGAGCCGCCCCTGACCATTTGCCTCAACCAGAACACGGCGAACCTCACCCTGATGGCGGGCGAGGTGTCTCTGCAATGCCGCATCCGCCGCGTCCCGCAAACGGGCTGCTCTTTCCTTGATGAGCGGGCGATCAAGCTGTGGCATGCGCGCAGCGGGCGTGCCTTCGCGCGGGCTGAAGGGGAAGACATGCACGAAAGACAGGTCACAGGCCTCGATCAGGCTGACTGAATTGTCGAACATCTCATCGGTTTCGGTCGGGAAACCGGCGATCAGGTCTGCGCCAAAGGCGATCTCGGGACGCGCGGCGCGGATTTTCTGCGTCAGCGCAATTGCGTCCTCACGGCTGTGACGACGTTTCATCCGCTTAAGGATCATACTGTCGCCATGCTGAAGCGAGACATGCAGATAAGGCGCGAAGCGATCATTGCCGGTTGCGACCTCAAACAATGCCTCATCCATTTCGATGGCATCGATGGAGGACAGGCGCAGAAGCGGCAAATCCGGCACGAGTTTCAAAATGCGTGCAACCAGATTTCCCAGTGGTGGGTTACCGGGCAGATCGTCGCCCCAGGAGGTGAGATCTACGCCGGTCAGAACCACTTCCTTATGGCCGCGCTGAACCAGGCGCTTCACCTGATCAACCACTTCACCGGCCGGTACAGAGCGCGAATTTCCGCGTCCATAGGGAATGATGCAGAAGGTGCAGCGATGATCACAGCCATTCTGGACATGCACGAAAGCGCGCGCACGGCCATCCAGGCCATCGACCAGATGCCCGGCGGTTTCTCGCACGGTCATGATGTCGTCGACCGTCACGCGCTCCGGCGAGTCGAGAAGTTTCGCAGGCTGGAAGGTGCCGGCGCGCATTTTCTCGGCATTGCCGATCACGCGGGTCACTTCCGGCATGTTTGAGAAATGTTCGGGGTCGATCTGAGCCGCGCAACCCGTGACAATTATGGGCGCTTCCGGATTATCCCGGCGGGCTTTCCGAATGCTCTGGCGGGCCTGACGAACGGCTTCATTGGTGACCGCGCATGTATTTATGATGACCGCATCGCCCAGCCCCGCAGCTTCGGCATGATCGCGCATGACTTCACTCTCATAGCTGTTGAGACGACAGCCATGTGTGATGAGTTTGAGAGATGATTTGCCGGGCGCAGTATCGGTCATCCTCGCTAAATGACGCCGACAGGCCTTATCTGCAAGTCGAAGCTCTGCCTAACCTGCAATTTCCAGTTCGGCTTCAAGTTCGATCGGCCCTGTCATGAGCACACGATCATCGGATTCACGCCAATGAATGACAATTTCTCCGCCATCCAGGATCATGCGCACTTTGCGTTCCGTCCGCCCGAGACGTGCGGCGCAAACCGCCGCAGCGCAAGCGCCCGTGCCGCACGCAATCGTCAGGCCCGCGCCGCGCTCCCAGACGCGCAACCTTATGGTGTCGCGATCGAGGATTTGCGCAAAGCCGACATTCGCGCCTTCCGGAAACAATGGATGCCATTCGACCAGCGGACCGACCGTCGGGATATCATAAGCCGAGACATCTTCGACAAAGAACACGGCATGCGGATTGCCCATGGACACACAGGAGGGGCGCGACAAGATCGGATTATCCATCGGGCCGATCTTCAGATCAACAAACCTAGTATCCATTTTTTCAGCGAGCGGGATGGATTCCCAGGTGAGCAGTGGCGAGCCCATATCCACAGTGATGAGATCACCATCGGCGCGTGAAGCTTTCAGAACGCCGGCCTCGGTTTCGATGAGCACCTGATCCTTGCCGGTTTCCTGCAGCATCAACCAGCCAACGCAGCGGGAGGCGTTCCCACAGGCCGCAACCTCGCCGCCGTCAGAATTCCAGATGCGCATAAAAACATCGGCCCGCATGGAGGATTCGAGACCGATTATCTGATCGAAACCCTTGCCCTTGATCGGTTTTGCAACCGCGCGAATTTCGTCCGCTGATTTACGCCACGGGGAGTCCCGCCCATCAAATACGGCAAATCGATTGCCGCAGCCATTCATGTGTAGAACACGCATTACGCCGCCCCGGATACGCCAGACACACTCTTAAGTTACGAAAATAAAATGTTTTCGTCAGCCTTTTTCGACAGAAGTTCTGCAATCAATTGAAATCAGCCTTGCCAGAGATTGAAGCATCGCGCTGATTACACCCTCAGCTGACTTGCATTTCTATCACACGCGATCAGACTGGCGCCGAATAACGGAGATCCCCACATGAGCCCCAAACTCCTCACCTCCATTTTCGCGCTGAGCCTTTTCGGCGCGGCCAGCTGTAGCCAAGGAAGCCAAGTGTCCTCTGAACCCGCCCCAGAAACCGAAGCCAGCACTGAAACGACCGCGACAACGGATACAGACCCTTATATCTGGATGGAAGACGTAGAAAGCGAGCGAGCGCTTGACTGGGTTCGCGCGCAAAATGAACGCAGCCTTGCGGGCCTGAAAGACGACCCGCTCTATGAAAAGCTGTATTCCGAAGCGCTTGAGATTGTGAATGCCAGTGAGCGCATTCCTTATGGCTCTGTCCGCGATGGTGAAGTCTATAATTTCTGGCAGGACGAAACCAATGTGCGCGGCCTTTGGCGCAAGACTTCTCTGGAGAGCTATGGAACTGACAGCCCTGAATGGGAGACTATTCTGGACTTTGACCAGCTCGCCGCTGATGAAGACAAAAACTGGGTATACAAGGGCGCAAATTGCTTTTCTGCGAAGGATGACGATCGCTGGGCCTGCTTGGTTTCGCTTTCAGATGGCGGGAAAGATGCCACAGAGGACCGCGAATTCGACCTTGCAACCAAATCCTTTGTCGAAGGCGGCTTTGTTGTTCCGGAAGCAAAATCCGGAATTAGCTGGCTCCATTACGACACTGTTCTGATCGCAACCGATTGGGGCGGCGATGGTTCAACGCTGACCGAGTCCGGCTACCCATCAGTGGTCAAGAAATGGACGCGCGGGACGCCACTGTCTGAAGCGACCGAGATGTTTGCAGGCGACAAGACCGATGTTGGCGTCTGGCCGACCGTTCTGGAACTCGAGGATGGCACCCGCATTCCGATGGCGGTCGAGTCGGATACTTTCTTTACATCGAAATATTTCATGTTCCCGGATGGCATCGACACCCCGGTGCTGCTGCAAATTCCAGAAAAATCGTCACCGATTGGTGTCTTTGAAAACCTGCTTTATGTGACGCTGCAGGAAGACTGGACCTTTGAGGGCGTCTCCGGGCCTTACACTTATAAATCAGGTAGCCTCGTCGCGATTCCATGGACTGACCGGCTTCTCCAGGAAGGCGTTGTCACATCAATTCAACAAGTCTTTGTGCCGAATGATCGCCAGTCGATCGAAAGTGTCACCATCACCAAAGATGAGGTGCTGATGACGTTGAACGACAATGTCAAAGGCGCGGTGTATTCGATCAAGAAAAGTGAGAATGGCTTTGATGTCACCCCGCTCGATCTGCCGGAAAACGGCGCACTGAGCGTGACCTTTGCGAGTGATAAGGAAGATGTGGTCTTTATCAATTACGAGGATTTCCTCACGCCGGACTCCCTTCTCGCCTACATGCCTGAAACCGGCGAAATTGAAACGATCAAAAGCTTGCCTGAAAAGTTCGATGCCGACGGTCTGGTCGTCGAACAATTCGAGGCAACCTCAACAGACGGGACGAAAATTCCCTATTTCATCGTCCATAAAGACGATATTTCAATGGACGGTACGACGCCAACTTTGCTCTATGGATATGGCGGCTTTCAGGTTTCCATGCCCCCGAGCTATTCAGCGCTGCGTGGCAAGCTCTGGCTGGAACGGGGTGGCGCTTATGTCGTCGCCAATATCCGCGGCGGGGGTGAGTTTGGTCCCGAATGGCACCAGGCAGGCCTCAAGACCAAGCGTCAGATCATCTATGATGATTTCATCGCCGTGGGAGAAGATCTGATCGCGAAAGGCATCACAACGCCGGAGCATCTGGGTATTCAGGGCGGCTCCAATGGTGGTCTTCTGATGGGAGTCATGCTGACCCAGCGTCCGGACCTCTGGAACGCCGTTGTCGTACAGGTGCCGCTTCTCGACATGCTGCGCTATCATTTGCTTCTCGCGGGCGCGTCCTGGATTGATGAGTATGGTGATCCTAACGTCCCGGAAGAGCGTGAATGGCTGGAGAAGATGTCGCCCTATCACAATTTCGATCCCGAGGCGGACTATCCTGAGCCCTTCTTCGTGACCTCAACAAAGGATGACCGGGTGCATCCGGCGCATGCCCGGAAAATGGCGAAGCTGTTCGAAGATGCGGGCAAGCCCTTCCTTTATTACGAGAATATCGATGGCGGACACTCTGCGGCGGCCAATCTGAAGGAAACGGCCAATCGGGTGGCGCTTGAGATCACCTATTTGTTTCAGAAGCTGAAAGACTGACCGACTGAGAGCCTGAGCGAGCACGTTCAGGCTCCTTTTTCCGGCTTTCATTTGTCCCCTCAGCCTTTATTAAGGATGGACGTAAACCGCCAGCAGCGGCATCAGAGGCATTTCATGATAAAGACAAAAGCACTCACCGGACTGGCGTTCGGGGTTCTTGCCATCACAGCATGCGCAAAGTCAGACGAAGATGTGATTATTGCCGCCTGTCAGAATTCTGCGGATGGCGCGTCTGAAGCCTTCTGCACCTGCTCATATGAGCAGATGGAAAATGCGCTCCCACCTGAGATTTTGGCCGCGATAGCCGAGAAGATTCGCGAAGGCGCAGACACAGCCCAGGATGCCATTGCCGAGCTTCCTCAGGCGCAGCAGATCCAGACCCTGCCGGTTCTGCCAATGCTGCTCAACTGCGTTGGGACCGAATAAGACCGCTGCAATCGCTTCTGATTTACAGACTTCAATGATCTGCACTGTTTCAGATGGTCGGAGCATATCCGCTGTCACAAAAGAAACGCAGATATCCCCTTGCCGAAGGTCGCACATCCAACTATTAGGCCAAAAAGGATGCTGACCCTATGCAGATTCGCTCCGCGCTGACCTTCGATGATGTTCTTCTGGAACCCGGACCCTCCGAGGTCATGCCTGCGCAAACCGATGTCCGGACCCGACTGACAAAGTCGATTTCACTCAATATTCCACTCGCGTCTTCGGCCATGGACACCGTGACGGAAGCCAAGCTCGCCATTGCCATGGCGCAAGCTGGTGGTATTGGCGTGCTGCACCGAAATCTCACCATGAAAGAACAGGCCAAACAGGTCCGTCAGGTGAAGAAATTCGAGAGTGGTGTTGTCATCAATCCGGCGACAGTCACGCCGCAAACCACGCTGCGCGACCTGAAAAAGCTGAAAGAGAAAACAGGTTTTTCGGGTTATCCTGTTGTTGAGATCGACGACCCAGCCAAGCCGGGCAAAGTGGTGGGTATCATTACAAATCGCGATGTTCGATTTGCCGATAATCTCGACCAGCCCGTCTCTGCGCTCATGTCCCGAAACGTTGTGTCTGCCCGTGAAGGCGTAAATGGCGAAGAAGCCCGCCGTCTGCTGCACGAACACAAGATCGAGCGGCTAGTGATTGTTGACGCGGAGAATCGATGCGTTGGCCTGCTGACCGTGAAGGACATGGAAAAAGCCGTCGCGAACCCAAACGCCGCGAAGGACGAACAGGGCCGACTTCTGGTTGCTGCTGCATCGACTGTTGGTGATGCCGGATTTGAGCGTTCGGAGCGGCTTTTGGAGGCTGGCGTTGATGTGCTGGTTATCGACACCGCGCATGGCCATTCTCAATCGGTTCTGGACGCGGTGTCCAAAATCAAGCGGATCTCGAACAAGGTTCAGGTGGTCGCCGGAAACGTCGCAACCTATGACGGCACGCGCGCCCTGATAGATGCGGGTGCCGATTGCATCAAAGTCGGTATTGGCCCGGGTTCGATCTGCACGACGCGTGTTGTTGCGGGCGTCGGCGTTCCGCAGCTGACAGCCATTTCTGATGCCGCGCGCGCGGCAAAGGAGACCGCCACGCCGATTATCGCAGATGGCGGCATCAAATTCTCGGGTGATTTTGCGAAAGCCATCGCCGCCGGAGCCAGCACCGCCATGATGGGGTCTATGTTTGCGGGAACCGAAGAAGCGCCCGGTGAGGTCTTCCTCTATCAGGGCCGGTCTTATAAAGCCTATCGCGGCATGGGATCGCTTGGTGCTATGGCCCGCGGATCAGCCGACCGATATTTCCAGAAGGAAGTCGCGAACGAAAAGCTGGTCCCCGAAGGCATTGAAGGTCAGGTTCCGTTTAAAGGCCCGATCAGCCCGATCATTCACCAGATGGTTGGCGGCCTACGCGCAGCCATGGGATATGTCGGCGCGAAGACGATTGAGGAATTGCACGAGAAAGCGCACTTTGTTCAGATCACAGGCGCTGGGCTTCGTGAAAGCCATGTGCATGACGTGACCATGACGCGCGAAGCGCCGAACTATTCAATCCCGAGGGCTTAGTTTTCTTTTCGCTCGGGCGTGCCGTTCGTTTACTGTTTGATTTGATCTCGCACCAATACGCGCGAGATCAAACTACATAAAAAAAGGCCGCGAGCATTCGCGGCCTTTTCTTTATTCGTCTGAAACGATCTTACCAGCTGGCAGAGAAGCCGACCCGGCCACCTGTTTCGCCGCGGTCAATGCCGGTCGCAAGACCTGCATTGAACTGCCAGTGATCATCAATCCGATAAGCACCTGCAGCAGAGATCGCCGTCTCACCACCATAGAAGCCCACGCCGCCGGACAGGCCGAACTGACGACCGACAGGAATGTATGGCATGTCGAGCGCCATGGCCGCTGCAATGCCGCCACGGTTCTCACGGATCTCGTCAATATTGTTGACGATCAATCCGGTATTGGCGCCGATCAGGCTGGTGTTCTGCTGGATCGCAGCAGAGTTCGCCGTGATGGCAGACTGGTTCGCCGTCAGGGTGTCAGAGAATGTATAATCTGTCGCCAGATTGCCGCTCTGGTCAGTCGTCACAAAGCCGATTGGGCCAGACTGAGCCGCTGTGCTTTCCGCGGAGTTCAGGCCAGCCATGGTGTATGTGCTGTCCTGACCACCGACGGCAACCTGATTGGCGCGGGTGGCTGTGGCACCATTGCCGATTGCGACGGCATTGTCGAAATCAGCGCTGGCTTCGTTGCCAACTGCGATGGCTGAATTGCCCGCAGCAGACGCGGCTTCACCAACAGCGACAGAGCGAACACCGGCCGCATTGGCAAGGTGACCGAGCGCAGTTGCGCGCTCAGCCCCGGCAGACGACCGCCAGCCATAAGCCGTAGCACCCGGGCCAGTCGCGACGCTCTCACCACCGACAGTCGTTGTCGACGGACCAGTTGCAATCGCTGAATCGCCGACCGCTAAGGCATCAATCCCATCAGCGGAGGCCATATTGCCGATTGCAGTTGCGTTATCAGAGACGGCCATGGCTGCTTCACCAATCGCGAGCGAGCGTACACCAGAGGCATTTGCGAGGTGACCGAAGGCATGAGCCCGCTCTGCCGTTGCCATGGAACGCCAGCCGACAGCCGTCGCGCCGGGTCCGGTGGCGACGCTTTCACCGCCGAGCGCGCTGGTAGAATTACCGGTCGCGACAGACGTATCACCAAGCGCGAGCGCATCAATACCGTTGGCAATACTCTCATTACCAATTGCGGTTGCGAAATCAGTTTGCGCATCGGCATTCTCACCAACTGCAACAGATCGGACGCCTGAAGCCGACGCAAGGTGACCAAGAGCCGTTGCGCGTTCTTGCGTAGCCTCTGCACGCCAGCCATACGTCGTAGCACCTGGTCCCTGAGCAATCGCCTGACCACCGACAGCCGTTGTTGACGGGCCGGAGGCGACTGTTGCACGACCAGTTGCGCCGTCACGATTGCCGCCAATTGCGATGGAATCGCCACCCGAGGCTTCTGCGGTATTACCAATGGCGATGGCGTTCGTACCTGAGGCGACGGCGTCTTCACCGCCCGCAAAGCTCTGATCGCCGGAAGCGGTCGTTTGGTGACCAACGGCTGTTGCCATTGCGCCAGTAGCCTGTGACTGCCAGCCCAGCGCCGTTGCGCCCGGTGTTGTCGCGTCACTCTCGCCGCCAAGGGCGACGGTGGAATTGCCCTGCGCATTCGCTTCATCGCCAATTGCGAGCGCGTCAATGCCGTTCGCTATGCTTTCATTACCGATGGCGGTCGCAAAGTCTGTTTGTGCGTCGGCGTTTTCACCGACCGCGACAGAACGAACGCCCTGGGCTGTGGCCAGATGGCCAAGCGCCGTTGCGCGTTCAGAGTTCGCTTCAGAGCGCCAGCCATAAGCTGTTGCGCCGGGTCCAGTCGCGACACTTTCACCACCAACAGCTGTGGTTGAAGGTCCTGTCGCGGACGCTTCATCACCTACTGCCAGAGCATCAATGCCGTCTGCTGATGAGAGGTTGCCGATGGCCGTGGCGTTATCAGACACGGCGCTTGCTGCCTCACCAACTGCGAGCGAGCGCACACCCGAAGCGTTTGCGAGGTGACCAAAGGCCTGGGCTCGTTCAGCGGTCGCCATGGACTGCCAACCAATTGCAGTTGCGCCGGGACCGGTTGCAACGGCTTCGCCGCCAAAGACCGAAGTTGAAGGGCCCGTCGCAGAGGAATCTGTTCCAACTGCTGTGGCATCCGGACCGTCTGCAGATGTGTCATCACCGATTGCGACTGCCCCGTCGCCGCTGGCTGAGCAGCCATCGCCGACACATACTGCTGCGTCTGGAGAAATTGTCGCGCCTGTGCCGAGGACCACCTGTCCGAAAGCGGTGGGGGAATTCACAGCGGCAAACAGAATTCCGGCCAATGCCGTCGTCCCGGACAATCTAAAAGTGGTTCTGGATTTCATCATCTTCTCCTTTGGTACGCGTCAGTCTCGACAAGGGAGTGAACTTCGGTGTTCACCCGCCTGATACGTTCGCGTCTCCCGGAGTGGTGCGGAAGAAAACTACCCAGTGTTAACTTTTTTAATGAAACTTTTCAGCCCACTAGGCGCTTTCAAAGTAAACTGATTAGTTTTTGCTGAAGAGTCGACTTCCCGACCTTTCTTATCGGCCTAATTCCGGTTTTGTTGAAATATTTAAAAGGCCGCATTTCCGGGAAGGAAGACGTTATGGGGACAAAACGCTCAGAAGAAGAATTGAGTGAATGGATTTTTCTATTATCTAAGGGTGATTATTCATATTTTTCTAAAATATATGACAATACATACGATATTTTCTTTAATGTTATACGAAGTATATTAAAATGTGAGGATAAAACCAGAGACGTTATTCAGTTAGGATATATTTCTATTTGGAAACGATCTGACACTTACTGCAGCAGCAAGGGAAAGGCATTTACCTGGATGCTGGTTATTATGAGAAACAAAGCACTAGACGAATTAAGACGTACGAAACGCCAAGGCTCTGATCAAACTCTTTGCGATACAATTCCCGATACATCCAAAGAGCCTGATGAAACCACAGAGATGGCAAATATTTCTGAAATTCTCGATCATCGCCTAAATGATCTTCCGCCGATTATGTCGCTGATCATCCGGCGCAGGTTTCTGCATGGTCAGACCAGCCAGCAAATCGCTGAAGAGTTTTCATTATCTCCAAACACCGTACGCTGCTGGCTGCGTCGCGGCCTGCTCAAACTCAGACAAAGCATGCCGGTGGATCGGCTCGATCTGGCAATAAGCGCCAGCTGACAGAATGCTATTGAAGCACCTGGCCCACACAAAAGGGTCAGGCGCGTTCGAGTTTGATCTTGTCTGTAGAAGAGAAAATCTGTGGCTGCGTGAAATCCCTGGACATCAATCGCACATTCCAATTGAAATTGGGATTTTCGAAATCTGTTTTTCCGATGCTGGTTCGGATGTGGTGGGCATCAGCCGTCCAGGTCCATAGGGATGATCCGCAATTTTCACAGCAATAGTGGCGGGGAGACTGGCGATCTGCCTGCTTGCCAACCACTCCTGCATCACGGCTCAGAAACTGAATATCACTGGGGTCGCAACTCGACCACGCTGCGTGATCCACCTCACACTGCCCACAATTGCAGGTGTGCGCATATTCAGGTGCCGGCGCAATCCAGCGAAAAGAGCCACAAATACATTGCGCTTCAATCTTGTATTCTGAAGACATTTTTCCCATCCAGCTTGGCCCAGAATACAATACGCGCAGGCCGGTTTTTCGTTCCCTGAAAACAACAGATGTGTCGCTTACACACTTTCTTAGATTTTGGCTAGCGGGTTGCGCAGATTGGTTTTGAATATAACAACCGCAGTCTTGGCTCAGGAGTACACGAATGAAGAATGGCGGGCGTATAGAGGCTGCAATCCAAGTGCTGGACGACGTTGTAAACCGTCATCAGCCCGTCAAATCAGCCATGCGCGACTGGGGCAAGCGCGCGCGGTATGCTGGCGCCAAAGACCGCGCCTGGGTATCGGGTCTGGTTCTCGACGCGCTGCGTCATCGAAATTCAGTCGCCTATGCCATGGGGGCTGACACGCCGCGCGCCCTGGTCATCGGCGCGCTGCGTCACGCCTGGGATTGGGATATGCGCGAGATTGAGAGCGCATTGAAGGATGAACACGCGCCCGCCGCCCTGACTGGCGAAGAACGCGAAGGCTTGCTGCTGGCACCAGATCCAACCGCACCGCCCCATGTTCAGGGGGATTACCCGGAATGGCTAACCCCGCATCTGGAGCGTGTATTTGGGGAAGATCTGGTTGTTGAAGCGCAGGCCATGTCGCATCGCGCCCCCGTTGATCTGCGCATCAACACGCTGAAGGCCGACCCTGAGAAAGCTGGAAAAGCGGTGAAAACCGCAGGTGGCCAGCCTTCTGAGCTTCTTGTAAACGGCTATCATATCCCTGCCCCCGATCCATCACAACGCGAGACCAGTCTTCAGACCATTCCCGCCTATTCGAAAGGCTGGGTTGAAGTGCAGGACGCGGGCTCGCAGATCGCTGCAGCCGCAGCCAATGTGAAATCCGGCAACACTGTACTCGACTATTGCGCCGGTGGCGGCGGCAAAACGCTCGCGCTCGCCGCCATGCTAGAAGGCAAGGGTCAGGTCTATGCCTATGACATTGACGGGCGGAGGCTCTCTGCGCTCATTCCACGGCTGAAACGCTCAGGCGCGCATAATGTACAGCTCTGTCATCCACGCGAGCCGGAAAGCCTTGAAGCGCTGACAGGTAAAATGGATCTTGTTTTCGTGGATGCGCCTTGCACCGGCACCGGGACCTGGCGGCGCAAGCCCGACACCAAATGGCGATTGAAGCAATCTGCCCTTGGCAAACGCAATGAGGAACAGACCGAAATCCTCGATAAGGCCTCAGAATTCGTGAAACCGGGCGGGCGACTGCTCTATGCGACCTGCTCTTTTCTCGCCGAAGAAGATGAGGATCAGGTCGCAGCCTTTCTGGACCGGAACAGCGCGTTCAAACAGCTGGATGCGGCCCAGTCGGCCATTGAGTCCGGCCAGTTGACGGAACAGGGCGCCGAGCTAGTCCGTCGCAACCAGATTCCTGGCGGGGCGGTGCGTCTCACCCCACGGAAAGCTGGCACGGACGGGTTCTTTTTTGCCGTGATGGAGAAGGCCAGCTGAGCTCGCGCCAATGTCCGTAAAACCTCCATTTCCAGTCCGCAGGAAATTCGTGATACGCTCACTTTCGGACGCGGGGGATGCCATGACGACTCAACCTATATTCAACCCTGTGATGGTGGGGCTGGCCAACTGGCAGGAACTCACCCGTTTGCAGATGGGCTGGTATCAGTCCGCTCTTGAGTTCTGGAAAACCAGCACACCACTTCAGCCATTCTCCATGGGTGATCTAACAATCTACTTTCCCTTCGGCAGGGATTATCATCAGACGATCGAACCCAATACCAATTGGGGTTTCATAAAGAACTCACAAACGGATCATCCCGAGGTCGAGCAAGAAATTATCCGCGATGTCGCCAGCTATGGCATGCAGCTTGGGCGCATTTTCGACCTGAGCGTCGATATTGGTGATCGTGTGGACGGTATAGACGCCGAGACTCTCGCTGAAGTGAAAAGCCTGAAGACCCGAATTGACGCGGTGAAGATGAAGCACGGTCTAAAAGTCGCCTGAGAGTTCGAATGTCTGATGCTTTTGTACTGCCTCTTGTGATAGCGGGTTTTCTCATTGTTTTTCCGCTGTTTTGGTGCGGAGTTGTCGGCTTCATTGCGTATACGGGAGGCTGGCAATCACTTGCAGCGACCTATCCGGCCCAACCCTCCGGTGCGGCCGTTTGGAAACACATGACGAGTGGTATTCTAGGGACCGGGTTTCTGAATTTTGGGCAGTACAGCTCCATTCTGAGTGTCGGTAAAGATGCCCGCTATATCCATCTGAAAGTCATGCCGCTATTCAGCATTTTCCATCCTCAGATTTCGATCCCGGTTTCGGACATCTCCCGCCATGGCAGGGGCGATAGTATCTTCACCACTTCGTATCTCAGTTTTGCCGATTCGACGGTGAAGCTGCGCATTTCAAACAAACTTGCCAATTGGGTGATGTATTCAAATGAGTGAACGATTAGCGCCCATCCTAACGTTCGGCCCCCTTCCGCAGGAACTCGCCGACTTGCGTTTCACCCAACATAACGGTGCGTTGGTCGTCGATTTGCATCCCCGGGATGTTTATTACGCACCGCCGTCAAGATCTCCAAGCGACGCCGAAAAAGCCATCCAGGATATGGGGGCGCACAGGGTCGTTCCAAGCAAAGACTATCTCAGGCTCAGCTTTCACTATATTGACGGCCTTGTTTATTGCGGACCCGATGAATCAGCAGATGTACTCACGCACATCCCGGATCGGGATAGCGGCCCGACCCTTGAGGGGCAGGACTGGCCATACCCGCTCCTGAAGGTGGAAAGCTCAAAATGGGCGGAGCACATGATGGGCCCGATTGAACACTACCGCATTGTCGGTCCATTTTTCACGCTGGATATTCTGGGCTATGAGCCAGAGGGTAAGTGGTACAAATTTGACGACATGAACACCGACTGGTCATCTGACTAGTTGTCACATTCCGCACTGACCCGCAAACCAATGTCTTGTGAAGACAACGATCCGTACGCATTGCTAGCTGCCAGAAACTAGCGGCACCGGAGGTGCTCAGGGGAATGTTATGGCTGTTCCGAAGTGGATCGCTGAGTTCAAATTTCCGGCTTATAACGCCGATATTGCACGATTTCTGACGGTTTTCTTTCTGACTTTCGCGGTGATACTTCTGACGTCCTCCGAAGCACCGATCAATCGGATGGTTCAGGAGTATTACAAAGTCCCGGTCGAGATGACTGAACTTGCCATGATGCAATTGTCGTCCAACATGCTGTTCTTCGGTTCCGTCGCTGGACTGAGTTGGGCGCTTCATATCATGCTGAGAAACATCGGTTGGAAGGCCGCCCGCCTTCCCCTTAACATCATCAATGTCGCCATCCATTATTTCGCCCTTCTGATGTTCGGGATGACTCTCTTCAGCATTTTCGTCGATATGAATGGCCAGTCGAGCCTCAATTCCTGTGAGCATCCTTTGCTGCCAAATTGCGCAACGCGCTGGGAGACGCTGAACGAGATGAATCAGACTTCCATGCTTGATTTGCCTGACAGCAATGCTTCGCTCGTGAATAAACAGAGCTGAGGCGGGCTGTTTGAAAGAAGTTCTGGCGTCAGGCGCGGTTCATGCGTTGAATCCAGACCCGATTCCTGTCTATAGAGCGCCATGACGGCACACGAACATCTTCTCATCATCGATTTCGGGTCTCAGGTGACCCAGTTGATCGCCCGCCGCGTCCGCGAAAGCGGCGTGTATTGCGAAATCCATCCTTTCAACAAAGTGGATGCGGATTTTCTGGAGGCTTACGCGCCAAAAGCGATTGTCCTCTCCGGCGGCCCCTCCAGCGTATATTGGGAGGATGCGCCACTCCCAGACCCCAAAGTCTTCGAATTGGGCGTGCCGGTGTTTGGCATATGCTATGGCCAGCAAGCCATGATGCATATGCTAGGCGGCACGATCGAAGGTGGCACAAGCCGTGAATTTGGCCGCGCTTTTATCGAGAAAGTCTCTGACGACCCCTTGTTCGAAAATCTCTTTATGGGCGGCGACAAGGAAGAAGTCTGGATGAGCCATGGCGACCATGTTGCCGAAATGGCGCCGGGCTTTGGTGTGGTGGCGCGCTCTCCCGGCGCCCCGTTCGCGGTGATTTCTGACCCGGAGCGCGGCTATTATGGCACGCAGTTCCACCCGGAAGTCGTCCATACGATCCATGGCCGACAGCTTTTGAAGAATTTCACGCACAATGTGGCGGGCTTCAAAGGTGACTGGTCGATGGCCGCCTATCGCGAAGAGGAAGTCGCAAAAATTCGCGCGAAGGTCGGAGACAAGAAAGTCATTTGCGGCCTCTCAGGCGGCGTGGATTCCTCTGTTGCCGCTGTTCTCATCCATGAAGCCATCGGCGACCAGCTGACCTGTGTTTACGTCGACCATGGCCTGATGCGGCTTGGTGAGTCTGAGCAGGTGGTGACGCTTTTTCGCGATCATTACAATATCCCGCTCGTCCATGTGGATGCCTCCGAACTCTTCATCGGCGAACTGGACGGCGTTTCAGACCCGGAGAAAAAGCGCAAAATCATCGGCAAGCTGTTTATCGACGTGTTCGAAGAAGAGGCGAACAAGATTGGCGGAGCCGATTTCCTCGCCCAAGGTACGCTCTATCCGGATGTGATTGAGAGCGTTTCAGCGCTGGGTGGTCCTTCAGTGACAATCAAATCGCACCATAATGTCGGCGGTCTGCCAGAACGCATGAATATGCAGCTCGTCGAGCCGCTGCGGGAACTGTTTAAGGACGAAGTCCGTGCGCTTGGCCGTGAGCTTGGACTGCCCGAGCCGTTTATCGGGCGTCACCCCTTCCCCGGACCGGGTCTCGCCATTCGAATTCCCGGCGAAATCACCCGCGAGAAAGCCGATACGCTGCGTAAGGCGGACGCCATCTATATCGAAGAAATCAAAAAGGCCGGGCTTTACGATGAAATCTGGCAGGCGTTTTCGGTGCTTCTGCCGGTCAACACTGTCGGCGTCATGGGCGACCTTCGCACTTATGAAGCCGTTCTGGCGCTCCGCGCTGTGACCTCAACGGATGGCATGACAGCGGATTATTATCCCTTCCCGCATGACTTCCTTGGCCGGGTCGCGACCCGCATCATCAATGAGGTCAAA
>NZLU01000049.1 GCA_002692725.1 Ponticaulis sp.
AAGAACTGCAATCGCGCCGAACATGGCGATCACACCGCCAAGCTTGGCCGGGATCGGACCAATGTCGAAGGTGATCGCACGCAGGATCGCGTAGAATGGCAGGAGGTACCACTCAGGAACGATGTGCGCAGGCGTCTTGAGCGGGTTGCCTTCGATATAGTTGTCGGCGTGGCCCAGAACGTTTGGCGCATAGAAGACGAAGCCAGCGAAGATCATCATGAAGACGATGATCGCGAAGCCGTCCTTCACCGTGTAGTACGGGTGGAAAGGAACAGTGTCTTTCTTCTTGTCCTTGATCTCGACGCCCGTCGGGTTGTTGTTGCCCGTCGTGTGGAACGCCCAGATGTGGAGAATAACCACACCAGCGATCATGAATGGCAGGAGATAGTGCAGAGAGAAGAAGCGGTTCAGCGTGGTGTTACCGATAGATGGAGCACCCTGCAGCCAGATTTTCACCTGCTCACCGACCAGCGGGATCGCACCGATCAGAGAGGTGATAACGCTCGCGCCGTGAAGGGACATCTGCCCCCATGGCAGAACATAGCCCATAAAGGCTGTGCCCATCATGAGAAGGTAGATGACAACACCGAGGATCCAGTTGATCTCACGCGGCGCCTTGTATGAGCCGTAATAAAGGCCCCGGAACATGTGCACATAAACGGCGAGGAAGAACATGGATGCGCCGTTTGCGTGGATGTAACGCATCAGCCAGCCATATTCGACGTCACGCATGATGCGCTCGACAGACGCGAAAGCGTAGTCGACATGCGGCACATAGTGCATTGCGAGAACGATACCGGTGATGATCTGCGTGGCGAGGCAGAATGCCAGGATGCCACCGAAGGTCCACCAGTAGTTCAGGTTTTTAGGAACCGGAAAGTCGACGAAAGAATCGTGAGCCAGACGCACAATCGGAAGACGCGCATCGAGCCACTTTTCAATACCGGTACCCGGCTTGTATGTGGATTCATGTCCGCTCATTGGAGCTCCCCATTCGTGCGTTAAAGCGAGATCGTGACGGCTGAGCCATCAGCATTGTATTCGTAGGTCGGGACCGGAAGGTTCGACGGCGCCGGGCCCTTACGGATACGACCGGATGTATCATAGTGCGAGCCGTGGCACGGGCAGTACCATCCGCCATAATCACCAGTGTTGCTGCCCGGACCAACCGGAACACAGCCAAGGTGGGTACAGGAGCCTGACACGATCAGGATTTCTGGCTTGTAAGTGCCATCGCCAAGCGGAATGAGACGCTGCTGGTCCGTTTCGGGATCAGGCAGATCGCTTTCCGGAGCTGCGCGGGCAGCTTCAATTTCAGCTGCTGTACGGTGGCGGACGAAGAAAGGCTTGCCGCCGATCAGAACCCGGATTTCACCGCCCTCAGGAATTCCCGTGACAGGAACCTCGAGACTTGAAGCCGCCTTGGTGTCCAGCGCCGGAAGCATCTGTGCCACGAATGGCCAGACCAGCGCGGCACCGCCGCCTGCGACAGCTGCACCAGCTGCAATGTGGATGAAATCACGGCGCTCTTCGTCTACCGTTTCGTTTAGTGTCTCGTCAGTCACGTTGCCATGCCCTCACAAATCGGCTTTCTGGTGAGGTCCTAACATACTCATTTCCCGCGATCTGACTTTGCGGCGCAAGGTCGCGCAGATGAGAAGTTGGACTCCCAGCCCTAGGTGAGGAAAGCCGATACATTGCGCCTGAGCATCTATCAACCTGATATTCCGCAGAATTTGGGGACGACCATAAGATTGGCCGCATGTTTTGGCGTAAAAATGGAAATAATTGAGCCCTGTGGCTTCCCTTTGACCGCAAAAGCGCTGAAACGCGCTGTTATGGACTATGGCAATTTGGCGCAGGTCACCCGGGTCGATTCTGCTGATTCCTTTTTCGCTGATGCCGAAAAGTCACGCGAACGTGTCGTCCTTTTCACGACCAGAGGTGCAACTGCGCTAACTGAGTTCCGATTCCAGCCCACAGACCGGCTTCTTTTTGGCCGCGAGAGCGCAGGCGTGCCGGATGACGTGCATGACCGGTGCGATGCGCGGGTGGTGATTCCGCTCATTGAAGGCGCGCGGTCGATCAATGTTGCGACGGCCGCGGCGATCGGATTGTTCGAAGCGTTGCGCCAGACGGGCGGCGTCTGATCAGGCCTGACCGAAGGCCGGCAGGAGATAGTCTCCGTAAGGTTTCCATGCATCGACGGAACGTGGCGAGATTTTCGAACGGATCTGAGCAAAGCTCGCCGTTGGTACGTTCGAACCGCCAAACGAGATCTCTGACACATCGACAGATGAAAGATCCAGGAATGTCATCAGTTTTCGCGTTTCAGATTGCGGCGTGGTGACGAGGTCTTCATAGCGAAGCTCATAGACCTGACCCGGGAAGGTTTCTGCCCAGTAGGTCATCATCTCATCATGGCCCTGCAGATAAGCGGCCGCATCTTCCAGATCATGACGCCAGCGGTTTCCATCCGTAAGGTAGGATCGATACCCCGACAGTGCGATGTCACGGTGATCCCGGCGGACCCAGACAAATTTCGCGTTCGGCAGCATGCGCGCGAGTGCACCGACGAACAGATGAAGGATGGCGCCCTTGTCGGTCGTCACCCGGCTGTCACCCGTCCGCAGGCTCGCCATATGGCGATAGACAGCACCGAAACGTTCCCAGGTCGTGCCCGGCGCGGTGAACGCACCGACTTTCTCGAGATCAGCCGCCATCAGATTGCCGAGCGGCCAGGTGGCCAGTCGGCTGAGCATGGTTTCACCCATCATGCCAACCTCTGACGCTGCGCCGATAATCTGTTCTGTCAGACTGGTACCGGAGCGCGGCGCACCAACGATAAAAATGGCACGCGGCGGCTTCGGCATTAAGAGGTCACCGCCCTGCCAGATGCGGGCATCGGCTTCGCGGATAGCGCGCATGGCGGCCAGTTCACCCTCTCGGTTGAAGGGACGGCGCGTACGCTCGAACTGATTGGCTTTCTCCCAGTTCGCCCAGGCTGCGGCATGACTGCCTTCCGCATGATAAATCGCGCCCAGAGCATAGGCTGCGCCCGGCATGGCATGGTCGGCGCCGCTTTCGATCAGCGCTTCAAGCGCCGGAATGTCTGTGGATTTCGCTCCGCCCGATGAGGCGAGAAGTGACCATGCATCACCGAAATCCGGCTTCTTGGTTACGGCGGCGCGGAATTCTTTCTTCGCCGCGTCCAACTCACCAACATGTCCCGCATAGACGCCCGCGAAATAATTAAGCGCGGGATTATCCGCCGTTCGTGGCTTCAGCAGGTTCATGAGTTCGAGCGCTTCGCGGGACCGGCCGACCCGGGAAAGGCGCTCGGCCAGCACCATCACATAACGCGCATTGTTCGGGAACAGCACCATGAGACGGCGCGCGATTTCCATCGCCATGTCTTCATCCGCCAGAGCCATGGCGTGCTCAAGGGCCTGCTCCCAGGCTTCGCCCAGCACCTCCGGCGATTGCGCGGTCTCTGCCATCAGACGACGCAGAATATCCACTGCTGTATCATTCAGCCCCTGCTGACGGGCGTTTCCGATACCGAACAGCAATTCCTGAGGTGTGAGTTCCATTAGCCGGTCCATTCAGAACGGGACAACCTGCGCGCACTGTCCCGGATCGCAAAGACTGGCTTCTTTCACGATTGATGAAAAGGATCAATGCGCACCCGGTAAGGGGCCGGGATATCACTCTATGGAGAAAACCAGACAGGCTGAAGCCGAAACGGATTGCTCACGCGCATCCATGGGAAGATCCAGCGCCTCTATCTGAGCCTGGCTGATGAGACCTGGCGGCGGCGGTGGTGGCGGCGGTGGTGGTGGAGGCTACTAATAATGTCATTGTTTAGTCCTTTTTCAATTCTAAATCTTGATTACTATGCGGCAGTAAAGGGAGCGACCCTTTCGACTGACGAAGGGCTGTCTAATCTTCTTTCAAGTCTGGTTCCAGATTTTGTCTTGTCAGATCACCCCACCTTTGTTGCCTTTCTCAAAGCGTACTTTGAATTTATTGAGCAAGAAGGCAACTCAAGATTTGCCGCTACTACGCTTGAGAAAAATGTTGATGTTGATCAAACACTCGAACAATTCATCTCATACTTTA
>NZLU01000050.1 GCA_002692725.1 Ponticaulis sp.
CGACCGGGCGAGCAAGATCCTTATCGCAGACATGGAAGCGCTGCTGGAGAGCCTCAAAAAGCGCGCCTACGAGCATAAAGAGACGATCACCATCGGTCGCAGCCACGGCATTCACGCGGAGCCAACGACATTTGGCGTGAAGCTCGCGGGCTATTATGCCGAGTTCGACCGGAACCTTGCCCGCCTCAAGACTGCGCGTGACGAGATCGCGACCTGCGCCATTTCAGGCGCGGTCGGCACTTACGCCAACATTGACCCACGTATTGAAGAATATGTGGCGAAACATCTGGGCCTCGCTTGTGAGCCCGTCTCAACGCAGGTCATTCCGCGCGACCGTCATGCCGCCTTCTTTGCGACGCTCGGCGTGATTGCGAGCTCGATTGAACGCCTCGCCACCGAGATCCGCCATCTGCAGCGCACTGAAGTTCTGGAAGCCGAAGAGTTCTTCTCTGCCGGTCAGAAGGGCTCCTCTGCCATGCCACATAAGCGGAACCCTGTTCTGACAGAGAACCTGACCGGCCTTGCGCGCCTCGTGCGTTCAGCCGTTGTGCCTGCGATGGAGAATGTCGCGTTGTGGCACGAGCGGGACATCTCGCACTCTTCCGTTGAGCGCGGTATTGGCCCTGATGCGACCATCCACCTCGACTTTGCGCTCAATCGTCTGCGCGGCGTTGTGGATGGCCTTGTCGTCTATCCGGAGAACATGATCGCCAATATGAACAAGCTCGGCGGTCTGCATAACTCACAGCGCGTGCTTCTGGCCCTCGTTGAGGCCGGAACCAGCCGCGAGGACGCGTATCGCCTCGTTCAGCGCAATGCGATGGTCACCTGGAAGGATGGCTCGCCTTTCAACGAGCTTCTGAAAGCCGATGAGGAAGTGAGTGCAAAACTCTCTGACGAACAGATCGATGAAATGTTTGACCTGGGCTATCATACCAAGCGTGTGGACGAGATTTTCAGACGGGTGTTCGAACAGGCATAAAACCTGCACATCCGCCCGGTCTGAAACAGTCAGGGTCGAATTGGTGAAACGGTTTTTAGCAGCTCTCTTTGCTTTCCTGGGCCTCAGCCTGCCCGTGCAGGCTGGTGATCGCACGTTTCAGGTCCAGGTCATCAATTTCTCAGCCGAATGGTGCCCGGTCTGCCGCGTGTTTGATCCTCGCCTCGACGAGGTGATGGAAAGCATGCCGGACCCGGCGATAGAATGGCTCACTATTGATCTGACCGTCACAAAAGACGGAAGTCGCGAACAGAAGAATGCCTTCTGGCAGGGCTTTTATACTGACATGCATGTCGCCGGTCTGGAGCGCGTTCATGCCGCCTATAACCGCTATCCCTATACGGGGTTTGCTGTCGTGATTGCGGGTGACACGAAAGAAACGCTCGCCTGTCTGACAGGATCACAGCGCGCATCAGACATCCGCGACATTATCCAGACAGCACGATCGACGGTGGCAAGCCGTGCCCCGGGACAGCGACGCGTCTCGCTTGCCTCATGCCCTGATGCTTTCCTTTGAGAATTGACAGCGCGCGCCCAAATCTGAAATAGAGCAATCCAGATGGTGCCGGAGCAATCCGGCTAAGAGGGAAGCAGGTGAAAACCCTGCGCTGTGCCCGCAACTGTAAACCGGGAGCCGTCGACCACTACGCCACTGGACTTATCCGTCCGGGAAGGCGGTCGGCAGCCAAGATAGGTAAGTCAGGAAACCTGCCATCGCGTCGTTCGCCTGCCGGCCGGGAACAGCCAATGGTAGCGAGGATAAGCGGTGCATTTGCCGCCCTTCGTAACGACAGAAACGTCCACCGTCCCGCACCGGAGGGGCTCACGGACCAGACTTGTCGTTTGATCATCCGGCTCCCGGTGGGGTGCGGATCGAAGGAAGAATATGCGTACTTTTTTCAGCTATAAAACCGCCTTGCTGGCAGGCTCTCTGCTCGCGGCTGTACCAGGCGTCGCCATTGCTCAGGACAGCGATGACCAGATCAACCGCCTTGAGACGGTGAGCGTGGCGGGTCTTCGTCCCGTGCGCGATGACTATATCACCACCTCAGTTTCAAAGATCGACGCCGCTGAACTGGCGATCCGGAACACCCCGTATATTGCTGACCAGTTGAGACTTGTACCGGGCGTCGCAGTGTCCCGATCCGGCTCGCTCGGCGGCCTGACGCAGGTGCGTATCCGCGGGGCGGAAGCAAACCACACGCTGGTCCTGTTGAACGGTATCGAAATCTCTGACCCGGTCACAGGTGAGACTGATTTTGGCCTGATTTCCGGCCTGCCGGTTTCTGGTATTGAAGTCCTGCGCGGCGAGCAGTCCTCGCTTTATGGTTCTGATGCCATTGGCGGCGTCATCAATCTGCGCACGGGTGACAGTGAGGGTTTCCGCGCCGAAGCCGAGATCGGAACCGAGAATACGGTCCGCGGGACAGCCAGCGGTGCCTTTGGAACAGAAACATCTTCACTCGTCGCAGCACTTTCCGGCTATTCCACATCTGGCGTCGATAGTTCCGGCCGTGGCGGCGAGACCGATGGCTCAGATAGTTATTCAGGCCTCGTCACGGGCGAGACGAACATTGAAGGCTTTGGTCAACTCACGGGTCTCCTGACCTATCGCAGCTCCACCAGCCAAACCGATCCGGATCTTGATTTCGACGGACAGCTCGACAATGCGGATCGCGAGACGGAGAGCTATCAATGGCTCGTCGGCGGCACATGGTCAGCAGAGGGGTTTGGGTTCGACCACCTCGTTTCCGCCAGCTTCAATCAGGTGGAACGCGAAAACTTTGCTGATGACAGCTCAACCGACAGCACGACGGGCGAGCGCCTCAAGCTTTCCTACAGCCCGGCGCGCGTGTTTGAAATTCCGGGCGGAAATCTGTCTGTTGCCGGTCTGATTGACTGGGAACAGGAAGATTATGAGCGCGTTGGCGTGGCAAGCTTCTATGGCGACCCGAACCAGAGCCAGACCTTCCAGGCCTTCGGCACCGCGCTTGATGCCCGGGCGAACCTGGAACGTGTGACGGTCAGCGCGTCTGTCCGCCATGATGACAATGACGGTCGTTTCGAGGACGCAACGACCTGGCGTCTCGGTGGCGCTTTTCGCGCGACGCAAACGACGCGTCTGCGGGCAAGTCTCGGTGAAGGTGTAAAAAACCCTACATTTACAGAGCTTTTCGGATTCTATCCGGGCAGCTTCATTGGAAACCCTGACCTGAATCCCGAAAAATCGGCCAGCTGGGAAATCGGAATCGACCAGGATTTCGGGCCGGTTTCAGCCTCTCTCACCTATTTCGAGGCGGATCTGGAAGACGAAATCTATACGGCTTACACGCCAACTTTCGCCTCAACGCCGGCGAACCGTATGGCAGACAGCAATCGTTCCGGTATCGAAATGAGCGCTCTCTGGCCGGTGTCCGAGGCTGTGACGGTTTCAGGGTCTCTGACGAACACCGATTCCAGCTCCAATGATGGTTCACCTGAAATCCGTGTCCCGGAATGGACCGGCAGCCTGTCACTGAACTGGCAGTCCACCGTCAATGAAGGCTATCGCGCAGGTGTTGCTCTGGATTATGTCGGCGAACAGCTGGACACTGATTTCGGGACGTTCACCACTGTGACACTGGACGAGTATGTTCTGGTCTCGGCCACCGCAGAATTCCCGGTGAACGACACGCTGTCCTTCACACTTCGTGGAAATAACCTGCTTGACGAGACCGTGACGGATGTTTTCGGCTATTATGGTCCGGGCGCAGCCGTGTTTGTCGGCCTGAAACTGAGATAACTCATGAGAGCCCTTCTTCTCTCTGCCCTCTTCTGTCTCGTCGGCGCTTGTTCTTCAGCTAGCCACGAGCATGAGGCGGCTTCGGGAGCGGAAGGGCCTCCAATGCGGGTGATCAGTCTCGACTATTGTTCTGACCAGTATGTGCTGGCTTTGATTGACAAAGACCAGATCCTCGCGCTCTCCCCTGACGCAGACAACAAGTTCTCCTATCTTCATGAACAGGCGGACGGCATTCGCCAGGTCCGCCCCGTGGCCGAGAGTATTCTGGCCCTTCAACCGGATCTGGTCGTCCGTTCCTATGGCGGCGGACCTAACATTGCCGCTCTGCTGGAACGCGCCGGGATTCCCGTCGTTCAGGTCGGATGGGCTAATGATTTCAATGGGATACGTACGGTCCTG
This sequence comes from Ponticaulis sp., assembly GCA_002692725.1. Taxonomy (GTDB): domain Bacteria; phylum Pseudomonadota; class Alphaproteobacteria; order Caulobacterales; family Hyphomonadaceae; genus Ponticaulis. The sequence goes on from NZLU01000050.1 coordinate 4,182, forward strand.
ATGGATATGGCGGTAAGTCTTGAGGCCGAAGAAAAGGGCGAAGCGATCCTTGCTGACTTTGACGCGCGCATGGCCGCAATCGAGGCCCGCGAGGGTGGCACAGCGCTTTATGTCACTCCCGGCGGTGTGACGTCCGGACCGGGCGGGCTCGTTCACGACATGCTCGTCGCGGCTGGCCTGCAGAACTTCCAGGAGGCACCCGGATGGCGCGACCTGCCTCTGGAACGCATGGTCCATGAGACGCCGGATGTCGTCGCCGCGGCCTTTTACGAGACAATTCACCGCCAGCCCAGCATCTGGAGTGCGAGCCGGCATTCTGTCGTTCGCGATGCCCTTTCTGACGCGGAAACAGTGCCGCTGGAAGGTGCATGGACCTCCTGTGGCGCCTGGTATCTTATTGAAGCGATAGAGGCGCTGTCAGAACGGGGCCAAACTGAATGAGACAAGACTTGCCTCTCAATAGCTCCCTTCTGGTCTTCGGCCTCATCGC
>NZLU01000051.1 GCA_002692725.1 Ponticaulis sp.
CACGCGTTCGATTTCTGAATCAGGATCGCGGACCGTGCGTGCCAGTTTGCGTGCGCGAATAAGGCCCGCATCCGCGCCGGACAGGCCAACACCCTTGCCGCCCGCCTGATTGATGGACCGGACAATCCCTGTGTTGATCGTACCCGCGAGCACCATCTCCACGACAGAGAGGGTCTTACTGTCAGTCACGCGCTGACCATCCTCGAAGGCGGAATCAATGCCGAGCTGTTTCAGCATGCCGCCAATCTGTGGACCGCCGCCATGGACGACGACCGGGCTGACCCCCAGCTGTTTCAGAAGGACGACATCGCGCGCGAAGCTGCGTGACAACTCCTCATCCACCATTGCGTGGCCACCATATTTGATGACAACGGTTCGTCGGTGATAGCTCTGAATAAAGGGAAGCGCCTCAGACAAGGTCCGGGCAGACAGAAAGCCGGGATCGGTTTCAGGTGTACTCATCGCATTATTCCTAGCAGAGCTTTGCTATTTCGGCGCGGAGTTCAGGGAGCCCTGCTCCGCTCTCACTTGAGGTTTCGAGAACGATCGGATGGAAGGCCGGGCGTTTTTTGAGGCGCTTTACAACGGCCTCTGAGATCCCGTCCCGCTCAGCTTTCTTGAGCTTGTCCGTCTTGGTGAGGATGATCTGATAAACGACTGCGGAAGAATCCAGCAGGTCCATCACGTCTTCATCGGTGTCCATAATGCCGCGACGGGAATCGATCAGCATGAAGACGCGGCGCAGGGTCGGACGACCACGCAGATAGTTCAGCGTCAGCTTTGTCCAGCGGGCAATCTCGGTCTTCGGCGCGCGCGCATAGCCATAGCCCGGCAGGTCGACCAGATAGAGATGGTCGTTCAGATTGAAATAGTTGAGCTCGCGCGTACGGCCCGGCTCGTTTGAGGAGCGCGCGAGATTCTTGCGGTTCAGGAGGCCATTGATCAGGCTGGACTTGCCGACATTTGACCGGCCCGCAAAGGCAATCTCAGGAAAGTCCGCAGGTGGAAGTCCACGCAGATCTACAGCGCCCCGAACAAATTCGACGGGCGCAGCAAAAAGGAGCCGGCCCGTCTCGATCTGTTCAGGAGAATAGGTGTCTTCGCTCACCCGCCTGCTTCGCCTTTTTTGCCGGAGAACTTCTCGATCAGCCGGTCAAGGCCGGTCTGAACGCCGTTCTGCCGCATGATGATGTATTGCTGGATCATCGAGAGGAAGTTCGACCACACCCAGTAAATCACGAGACCCGCGGCGAAACCCGCAAACACGAAGGTGAAGATGATCGGCAGAAATCCGAAGATCAGCTTTTGCGTCTCATCCGTCGGAGGCGGGTTCATAGACTGAAGCGCCCACATGGTCAGACCGTAGAGTATTGGCAGAACACCAACCGTCAGCACCACGCCGAGAAGCGGAATTGCAGCGAGGGCATCAGTCGAAATCGGAATCAGACCAAAAAGGTTACCAATGGCCGTCGGGTCCGGCGCGGAGAGGTCGTTGATCCAGAGGAAGAACGGCTCATGGCGCATCTCGATCGTCACGAAGAGCGTTTTGTACAGGCCATAGAAAACCGGGATCTGAATGAATATCGGCAGACAGCCTGCTACCGGATTGACCTTTTTCTCTTTGTAGAGCTCGGCCATTCGGCGCTGCTGTTCCTGCTTGTCCTCGATCTCCTCGCGGATTTTCTTCATCGGCTCAGCAAGTTCCCGCATCTTCGCCATGGACTGATAAGCCTTGGACTGGATCGGGAAGAAAATACCTTTCACGATGACCGTGAGGATCAGAATGGCGACACCGAAATTGCCGACAATCCCGTTGATGAAGGTCAGCACCATGAAGAATGGTTTGGTCAGCCAGAAAAACATGCTGCCCCAGTCGATCGCATCAATGAAACGCGGAATGCCAAGCTCGTCCTGATATGCGCGCAGGGTCGCAGATTCCTTCGCGCCGCCAAAAATACGGTTCTCAGAGGTCACGCTTTCGCCTGGTGCCAGCACAGTGACAGCGCCTTCGGACATGGCGCGAAACTCCTGGCCACGCGTGCTGTTCACGGTCTCATACTCAACACTGAACGGATAGCGTTGATCGGGCACGAGGGCACCAAGCCAGTATTTTGATGTCAGACCAATCCATCCACCGTCATTCGTGTTGGCGCTGAAATCATCGCCGTCTTCCAGCTTGCCATATTTGGCCAGGTGAAGGTTCTTACCGGTGGCGGCGACAAGGCCTTCATGGAGAATGTAGAAGTTGGCAAGGTCATCCGGTTTTCCGAACTGGCGGAGCATACCGTAAGGCTGGACACCGACTTCACTTCCGGACGTGTTTTGAACCGTGTCCGTATAGGTGAACATGAAGTTCTCATCCATCTCCACGACACGCGTGATGACGAGACCTGCAACTGTGTGCTGAAGCGTGATTGGTGTTTCCGGGGTGAGCTGAGTGCCTTCGACGAGCGCCCACTGCGACTGCGCATTCGTCAGACGACCACCATCAGCGACCTGCCAGCCATAAGTGGCGTAAAAGCCGTCGCCGGTTGCTTCCGGTTGGAAGAGAACGACTTCGCCGTCATGGTTCTCTGTCTCTTTGTCTTCGATCGTCTGATAATATCCGCGCAGACGCAGATAATCGACGCGCGCGCCACGCAGAAGGATGGAACCGTCCATGGACGGGCCATCAAACTCGATACGCTGGTCGGACTGGGTCGCCGTGATGGCGTCGCTAAGTTCTACGGGACTCAACGTATCCAGATCGCCACTCGCGGTTTCTGTTGAATTGGTGACAGCCGGTTCAGCCGGAAGCGCTGCGGCGCGCGAACGTTCTTCCGGGCCCCAGACGAAAATCGACCAGATCGCCATGATGCAACCGATCAGAACCATCGCAATGACGAGATTGCGGAGACTGGTTTGCTGTTCCATTTGAGTCTGACCTGTATGCTGTACGGGGCGAAACGCCTGAATTACTGGTTTGGGATCAATCCCGGTGGAGCCTTATCAACGCTGTTTTGACATCGTCAAGCAGACGTTCCCATGGCGCACCCGCTGTTCCGGCACGTGCGATGAACACATAATCATATCCGGGACGACCAAACTGCGGCAAAAGTTCACGCGAGATAACACGCAAACGGCGCCGTGCCCGGTTTCGGACAACAGCGCCGCCAATTTTTTTGGTGGTGGTAAAACCTTCACCGACATGTGCCTGTCCATCTGCGCGATCACGCCCCTGAATGACCACCAGATGCTTACGCACCGATGATCCGGAGGCGACGCGAAGAAATTCGGGCCTGGTTTTCAACCGACGAATGTCGACGGTATCACCTAAGCGCTGAGACGCTTGCGGCCTTTGGCGCGACGGTTCGCGAGAACCTTGCGTCCGTTCTTGGTTGACATGCGGCTGCGGAACCCGTGGGTACGGGCACGCTTCAGTCTGCTTGGCTGGAATGTGCGTTTCACGGCTCACGCCCCTTTAAATCCTTGGAAAGCGTGCGCTGATACGGGTTTTACCAGGGGACGTCAAGCAGTTTGATCGAGAATTTCACCCTGATTTTCAGTTCACGCGTATCGTTGCGGAACTTCACATCCACTTGAAACTCTGAGACCAATCGTGAGCGGACGCATTGCCCGGGACAGCGTATGACACAGGTTCTAAAAAAACAGGAGAGACGGGTGCTGAAACACCTCTTTATCGCCCTGAGCATGGGTTTTGCATTTCAGGGCGGGCTTTCACTGACGGCCAGCGCCGTTGATGACGCCGGAACCGGGGTGCAGACCGAAAGTGAAATGACCACGCTGCATGCGCTATGGACCGCACTGACAACCGAGTATGTCAGCACGCCGGAGGATGGGATCAACCGGTTTGACTATGCACGCCTGCAGGCAAATGTCGGGGATCGCGCGGCGCTGGATGAATACATTGACGCGCTTGCTGCCCTGCCGCTGTCTACGCTGCCGGAGGACGAACGCTTCGCCGCCTATGCCAATCTTTATAACGCGCTCACTGTCCGGCTGATTGTTGAGAAGTATCCGGTCGAATCGATCACAAACATCCGACCGAACATTCTCTCAATCGGTCCGTGGAAACAGGCCATCATCACCGTTGAGGGCGAGGTTCTGAGCCTCGACAATATTGAACACGATATTCTGCGGGTTCAGTTTGATGACCCCCGCGTTCATTACGCCGTGAACTGCGCCTCTATCGGTTGCCCGAATCTCCGCCAGTCAGCCTGGGTCGCTGAAACGCTGGATGAGGATCTGAACGATGCAGCCCGCGATTATATCAATCATCCGCGCGGCGTGACGATCCGCCGGGACGGACGCCTGAAAGTCTCCAATATCTATAAATGGTTCCGAGAAGACTTTGGTGACAGCGAAGCCGGTGTGGTCGAGCATCTCCTCCAGCATGCTGAGCCAGAGCTCGCCGATGCGATCCGCGCCCGCCCTGATATTGCAGACCATGGCTATGACTGGTCGCTCAACGATATTCCGAAATAAGACCTGAAAGACCGCCCGATGGACACGCCTACTGAAACACTTATCGACGCCGGACCAGCACCCGGCAAAAAGACGAACTGGCTGAGCCGCCTCTGGCCGCTCGGGCTTCTGGTGATAGGCCTCGCCACGATCTATTTTTCCGGCGCCTACAAATATCTGTCCATCGATACGCTTCAGACTCAGCGCGAAACGCTGAAGGCCTTCGTTTCCGATTATCTGCTCTTTGCTGTTGTGGGCTTCATTCTGATCTATGCACTCGCGACCATCTTCATGCTTCCGGGCGCGCTCTGGATCACGATCGCTGGCGGGTTTTTGTTTGGACTTGTGGGCGGCAGCCTCGCGACAGTCACCGGCGCAACGCTTGGCGCGACCACACTCTTCTTCATTGCACGGACATCCGTCGGAGAACCGCTTCGCAAACGCGCCGGTCCCTTCCTCCGCAAGGTTGAGGCGGGATTCAAAGACGGTGCGATCAGCTATATGTTTTTC
>NZLU01000010.1 GCA_002692725.1 Ponticaulis sp.
CGCCGTGAACGGAAACATATTCCCGCAATTGCGTTCTGTTGCCGATGACTACCGGCTGCTCTGAGTCCTTCGCGCCGAGAATCTGGCCTCTTTCTCCGACCATGACGCCGTTGAACATCTCACAGTCTTCGCCAATCGATGCGTTTCCCTTGATGATCACATTGGAGTGCAGCTTTGTATTGGCGCCGATCGTGACATCAGGCCCGATAATGCAAAAAGGCCCGATTTGAACTGTGTGGTGGATGCTGGCTTCCGGCGAAACGATCGCAGTCGCGTGGATTTCTGGCATATGCGTCAGTCGCCCCGGTTTGTTGGTTTGATCCGGGATTGCTTGGTGACCCAGGCGAGTTCACGGAAAAACTGTTTGAGAGGTCTGGCCGGTGAACCACCCCATGTTTCGCGCGGCGGTACGGGTCTGAACACTGCAGAGTCCCCCGCGACATTGGCGCCTTCACCAATTTCGACATGGTCACTCACGCCAACCCGGCCACCGAGACGTGCCCCATCACCAATCGTCACACTGCCGGAGATACCTCCAAATGCTGCGATGATGACGTTTCGTCCGATGGAACAATTATGGCCAACATGCACGTGATTATCGAACTTACTGCCTTCACCAATGACTGTGTCGTCCATCGCGCCCCGGTCGATGCTCACAAATGAACCAATACCGACACGATCCTGAATGATGACCCGGCCAAAATGCGGGAGGTAGCGCAATCCGTCACTCGCGCCATAAAGACCGAAGCCGGATCCGCCAATCACGCTGTTTGCTTTGATGGTGACATCGTTTCCGATGAGGCTGGCTTCGATGAGCGTTCCTGCACCAATATCGCAGTTCCGACCAATCCGCACGCCGGGACCGATGATGACATTCGGCCCAAGAACACTTCCTTCGCCGATCTCTACACCGTCAGAGATCACGCATCCGGGTGAAACCGTTGCCGACTCCGGCAGAATGGTCGGGCCCAGATCGTCCTGTGGCTGTCCGATCAGGCGGCGCTCAATCATCCAGTTGGCGATATCAGCGAAGACAGCCCGGGGCTGATCAACAACCACCTTGCTGACGCCTTCGGGCAACTCTGCGGCAAGCGCTTCCGAAGTGATGCAGCCCGAACAGTGCTCCGACACGTCGAGCGCATCACTGCGTTTACCGTCAAAAAAGCAAATCTCGCCTGTGCTCGCGGTCTGATAAGGCGCAACCGAGAAAATCTCTGCGCTACCATCGCCCTGAACAAGACCTCCACAACGCTGAGCAATGTCACTCAGCGTGAGATTGCCCAGATTGCGATAAAACCGAAGGTCATGCATGAGACTGCTCCGCAGCCTGAACGGTTACTGAGGCGTTCCGGCCGGCGTCGCCGGGAGGGTCACCCGGGTCACGGCGATGGTCGGCGTTGTGCTGTTCAGCTGAGTGATCACTTCACTTGTGATGTCAGCTTCGGCGGTCACGCTGTAGACATTCGCGTCCACCAGAACGACCTGGCCGTTACGCCGCGCACGAACGGTTTCCACGGCGCCTTCCATGGCGTCAGAGAAGGACGCAAGCGCATTGCGCTCAGTCTGCGCCAGCTCACGCGAGCGGCGATCAGCTTTCTGTGCGTTCGTCTGAAGCTTGCGCTGATAGGCTTGCAGTTGTTGCACGAGCGCAGGATCAGCCTGGATTTGCTCAGCCGTCATGCCCTGGGTGCGGGTTTCCAGAGACGTAAGCTCAGTTTGCAGCGCCTGCTGCTCCGGAGCCATCTCGGACTGCATGGTTTCGCCGATCTGCTGGAGCTTCTGATACATGTCCTGACCAGCCTGGCTGTCGCGCAACACGCGTTGAGCATTTACCACCAGCACGTCCTGCGCCAATGCGACAGGTGCAGCGACAGCGCACGCCAGCGCCACACAAGCAGCGGCAACATAGTTTTTCACTTGAAACATAGATTCGAACCTTTTGGTCTGAATTAGAATTGTGTCGACGTACTGAAACGGAACGATTCAGTACGGTCGTACTCTTCCTTTGCAAGAATGTGGGAGAAGTCGAACCGGATCGGGCCGAACGGTGAATCCCAGAAAATACTTACGCCGGCAGCCGCTCTGAGAGACGTTTCGTCTTCTGTACGAAGCAGCTGATACCCTGAAACCTGTCCTGTCGCAGGGTCTGTTACTGATGCGATCTGAACAGGACTTTTATCTTCTTCATCGAGAAGACCCACTGTACCGAACTCAGTGAACAGCGATGTCTTAATACCGTATTCCTCAGGAAGGAAATTCGGAACCGAGAGTTCTGCTGTACCGATCGCGTAAAGCTTGCCGCCAAGAGAGCTCTGATTGCTCGCGCGGCGGACTTTGGTGATGTTTCCGTCCAGATCATAGTCGTAGATGACGTCACGCGGACCAAGACCGGCAACATCAAACCCGCGGAAACTGTTACCGCCTTTAAAGAAGCGGTTATTGATCCGCAGATCGTCGTCATTAAACGCGGATACATAACCTGCAGACAGTCGGAGCGATCCGATAATGTCCCGCCAGATGCCGCGATAAATCGTGCCGACCGCTTCGGTTTTCAGATAGAAAACGTCACCGCCAAGACCGGCAGCTTCCTGACTGAATCCGACTTCGAAACCACGTGTCGGTCGGATCGGATCATTCCGTCGGTCCCAGCTCAGACTGTATCCGACGATAGATGACAGATCTCTTCTTTCCTGACGACAAAGCGACAAACGATCCAGGTTCTCAATGGCACACTGATCGACGATCGCACCGCCCGTCGGCACATTGGCCGGGATCGGCTCAACAGAAACTGCAAAGAACGGGAAGTTCGGGTCACGAACAATCCGGCCATTTGCATCAATGACGATATTCCGGTCACGAACTTCAACATCGTCCTGGCGAAGCGTGTAGCGAAGGCTCAACTGCGAACGCTCTGTCAGCGGAAAGCCAAGACGACCGCTCGCACCAATGGATTGTGCCTCATAGTCAGCGATGTCGAGGAAGTCCGTACGGGTCGAGAAAAGGTCGACACCTGCAACGAGTTCGCGGTCGAGGAAACGCGGCTCAGTGAAGCGCAGGTCCACCGTTTGCTGACGAGAACTGGTCTGAATACTACCGCGCACGAACTGGCCACGTCCGCGATAGTTCCGCTCTGTCAGGTTCAGGTCCAGAAGGAAGGAGTCAACCGACGAGAAACCTGCAGCGAAGGAGACTTCACCCGTCGGCTGCTCGGTTACGGCGATATCAACAACAGTCCGGTCCGGAAGTGAACCAGGGTTTTCCTCGATTTCAACTTCCTCAAAGAAGCCAAGACGACGAATACGGTTCCTCGATTGGTCCAGAAGAACCCGGTTGAACGCGTCACCTTCAGAGATACGAAGTTCGCGGCGGATGACACGGTCCAGGGTACGCGTGTTACCGACAATATTGATCCGCTCGATGTAAACCCGGGGGCCTTCATCCATAGCGAATGTAATATTCACTTTGCGGGTTTCCGGATCACGCTCAACCCGCGGACGGACGTCAACAAACGCATAACCGGCGACACCCGCAGCAAACGTCAGTGTATCGACACTGCTTTCGATCAGGTCACCACGGAACTGAGTGCCTTCGCGGATCGGCAAAAGAGCTTTCAGAGCGTCATTATCGAGCTTGTCCAGCGCGGTTTCGACGCTGATCTCACCGAAGTCGTACTTCTCACCTTCATCGACGGTGAAGGTGATGTAGAAGTCTTCCTGATCCGGCGTCAGCTCCGCAACGGCAGACACGACCCGGAAGTCAGCATAGCCCTGATTGGCGTAGAACTGACGCAGGAGCTCCCGGTCATATTCAAGACGATCAGGGTCATAGTTGTCGTTTGAGGAGAAAAATCGCCACAAGCGGGATTGCCGCGTGACGATCTCACTTCTGAGGCGACTGTCCTTGAATTCCTCGTTACCGATAAAGTTGATCGAGCGGACGCCCGTGACAGGCCCCTCAGAAATCTCAAAGATCAGATCAACACGGTTCTGGTTCAGTGGCTTGTATTGCGGTGTGACATTGACCGAGAAACGACCAGCACGGCGATAGACTTCGAGAATGCGCTGAACGTCAGCCTGAACACGCGCTGCGGTAAATACGCCGCGAGGTTCTGCCTGAATCTCTTCGCGCAGCTTGTCATCGTCGACAGCGCGGTTTCCTTCGAAAAGGACCTGGTTAATGATCGGGTTTTCCACCACCTCCACGACGAGATCATAGTCATCGCGCGCAATGACCACGTCGGCGAAAAGACCGGTCGCAAAAAGTGTTTTCAGAGACAGGTCGACCCGTTGCGGATCAAACGGCTGGCCCGCCTCAAGAAGCAAATATGATTCAATCGTACGCGCTTCGATACGCTCATTGCCCGTGACAACGACGCGGCGGATTGCATCTGTCTGAGACTGTTGCGCAACAGCGGCTGGCGCGAGCAAGGCAGCCGATACAGAGGCGCTGCTCAGAATTGTAGAAAACGCCAACGCACTGGCAAACACTGATCGCATAACTCACCCGTTCCTACTCAGTTTCAGACTTCCCCGAAAGGCTACCAACTACAACCCGCGGAAAAGCTCAAGAAGTCCGGCCTCTTCAAAATCGCCTACTGTGATAAAAATTGCCAATCCAGCAAGAAATAAGAGAGTTACGAACTTGGACTTCAGCAGTAGGTCCTCTGAAAGTCCTTTTCCAGTTAAGGCTTCGTAAGTGTTGAACACCACAACGCCTCCATCAAGAATCGGCAGTGGTATGAGGTTAAAGAACCCCATGGCGACGGAAATAAAAGCAATCAGATGAATCATCTGAATCGCAAGTGCCATCAACCTTGTGCCAAGACTTGCTTCTTCAACGCTCAGCGTGCAATTGGCCATACTGCCTGCAACATTCGCAATGCTCACCGGACCGGAGAGCTGCTGAACCGATTCCTTGCCGGTAATGATGCGTCCAAGCATTTCGAGTGACGACGTCACGGTCGACCATGTCTCTGTCACGCCATAGCTCACGGCACCAAATGGGCCCAGACGGTTCCGGTCGATCTGCTGAATGCTGAGTTCGACACCGATAAATCCGGTCCGCTCTTTGATCCCCAACGCATTGGTGCGTGTTTCACGGCGCGGTGTGATCGAGAGCGCGACTTCAGCCCCGTTGCGGTCAACGATGACGGCAACAGGATCGCCCGCTGACATCTTGATTTCCTGCAATACGAGCTTGCGCCGGTCAGCTGTTTTTCCATTCACAGA
>NZLU01000011.1 GCA_002692725.1 Ponticaulis sp.
GACCGGCGGGTTTTTCTTTTTTCCTTCGGCGGAATTCTTTTTTCCCTGGGCGGATTTCTTTTTTCCGCATTCTGGTTGCCGGAACGAGCCGATCGTCTTCGTGTTTATAGACATGGCCATCCGCCCGCCCCTTATGGGGCGAGCGGATGAAGGTTTTTGACCTACGCTTTCGCCCTAGAGGCGCCATCTCCGAAGATCCGGCCGAGACGCCCGATGGTCCCATCTGTCCGTCTGTCCTTGGCTTGGTATCCAGCAATGCGGCTTTGGTCATTTGGAGAACGGGCACCGCGCCGTTCGGCCACGGGATTGTTCCCGTCCCCCAGTTCTATTGGGCTGGCCATCGCCTCGCCTCATCATCTGCTTGGCTGCAATGTCCCGCCAAACACCGCGTTCTTTGAAGCGGGGCAGATGCCGGTCAATCCCATACAGCGCGTCAGGATCCATGCCGTCGCGCCGTCTTGTCGATGCGGTATTCAACAGCCGCCGGTTCTCTGGTCGTCGGTTTTCACGATTGGGCAGGATCAAGCTCCTTCGGCCCCATAATTCGATGGCCTCGAATGCGCCTGCCACACATGCCAGGTCGTCCGGCTAAATTTCCTGTGCGCCTGGACTGGCACGCGTTCATGAAGACGAGCCTGTTGCAGATGGCAGCCGCACGGGCAGGGTGGCTTGGATGCCACCCGGAGAGCGGCTGGTCTGGTCAGGGAAGGGTCGGGCATCATTCGCGTCTTCCCTCGCGTCTTCGCTTGTCGATGATCCCCCCGCAGGGCAAGCCTGCTTGCGGGGTCTCCTTCCAACTGAGCGGATCGGGCCGTAAAGACCTGCCCGCTTTCCTCGATCCGGGATCTCTGTGGTGCTTTGGGTATCGCCTGGCTTCTCAAAGCCGATCGGACACTCCCAGCCCTTTCGGTCCTGCCGCTGTCGAGCTCGACATTCCAGCACGCCGGCGCCGCGGTCTCGTTTTATTGCGTCCGCCAACATTGCTCTTGGCCGGGTTCAGGTTGTTTTCTTGCTCATGGACTTCGGTGAGAATGTCCGGTGCTGCGCACCGGACGTGACCAAGCCGCCGTCATCAACGCTGCGCTGGTCCTTTCAGCTCGCTCCTTGTCGATACACCCGTCTACCTGCACTCAAAGATGGACATTGAGGGGGCGCGGACGCCCCGCAACCCCGCTTCGGGGGTTCCCCTCGCTTCGCTCGGTGCGGGCCGTCCTCAGTCGCCCCCTCCAAAAATGTCCATCGCGCAGGCAGACGCGCGCACCAAACGGAGGCTAAAATGGACAATCTTTCTTTTGACGACGGCTACTCGGCCACTTCCTTCGCCAACTCGGAAATCCCCGCCGAAGAGGCCATTTCTCAAACCTTCACCGCCATCGGCAATGAGCTGGGCGACCTCATGCTCGACACGGGCCTTGAAGGCGTGCTGGAACAACTCTCCACGCGTTGGACCTCCCAGGTCCACTCGCTGATCGGCTTCTACGAGCGCCAGCGCGATGAAGCTGCCCGTGAGATCAAGGATCTCATCGCGAGCCAGGACGGCTCTGAGATCCAATCCAATCAGTTGGAAGAGCGAACCTCCCAGTGCCGCGCACTGGACGGGATCATCGACGCCCTCGAGCTCGTCCGCGATACGATGGCATCCAACCACTCCATCATGACCGGTCAGACCTGGCGCCCGCACTCCGGGTCCAAGCGCACTCGCCACAATGCGACCGGCGCTGTCCTGGAGGCTCGCGATTATCTCGACGCTGCCGAGAAGGTCCGCGCTCTGGAAGCTCAACCTTCCGGCACTCTGGTCGCTGTGGCCGGAACGGCGAATTTCGAGGACATCGAACAGGCCTTCACGGTGCTCGATGCCTGCCGTGAAAAATACGACGACCTGAAGATCATCACCGGCGGCAATAACCGCGGTATCGACAAGATCGCCGCTGCATGGGCTCAAGCGCGCCGGGTGGACGTGGTTGTCCAGCGCCCCGAGTTCAAGAAACACGGTGCCAAGCGGGCGCCCTTCATGCGCAATGATGCGGTCGTGGCCATGAAGCCCAAAGGGGTCCTGGTCTTCATCAATCCCGAAGATGCCAACGGGGTGGCCATGAACCTCCTCCAAAAGGCCGAAGCCGCCGGGATTGCTGGCAAGCGCATCGTCCAGGCGGCCCGATAGGGTCGCCTCTCTTCTTCCTCTCGGCCGGATCTTCGGATCCGGCTTTTTTGTGCTTCGCTTCGGTAGTGATGCGTGTTCGGCTGTTGGCCTCACCGCTTCCATTTTCGACGGGGCTTTGCCCCGCAGTTTCTCCTTGGTGCCTCGCAGCCTCAGCACGGTTCGCCATCGATCCGACCTCTGGGAGCCGGCCGGGTCGGTCGACGGGCGTTCATTGACATCCCATCGCCACATCATCTCTCGACCCGGTTCGCTGAACGGTCTCTTGGACCCCTTCGTGTGCAGTCCTCCAGACTCATGCTCTTGGGGCTTGGTCGCCCGATTTGCTCTATCCGGGCCGCCCTTCAATGGCCTCCTGGCTCATCAGACGCCGTACCATCGCGTCGGGCCGTCCATCGCTGTTGCTCGATCGATGGAAACTCGTGGCGCTCGCGACCCGATCAACCCCACTTCGGGGGTTCCCCTCGCTTTGGCTCGGTGATCGGCCCGCCCGGTCGCCCCACGATCTTGGTTTCCATCGCGCAACGCTCTGATGGAGGCACCAATGAGCCGCATGAATTCTCTTTCTTTCGCCGAGTCCCAGCTGGACTTCGACCCTGAGCAAACCTCATTTCGTTCCCTCGAGGACATCCTGAGCGCTCTGGATGCACAATCCGATATGAGCGGTTTCGACCAGCGCGCCGAACGTCGGTCCGCTTCGCAGCTGCTTGCCGAGCGGGGGTATAACTTCCACTAGGCGCATCGTCACCGACCCGGCCGGCACTCCGCCCGCCGGGTCTTTTTTTGCTCACCTGTCGGCCCAGGCGCTCGGTTCACTTGCCACAATTGTCAATGTTTGCGACATTCGTAGCTTGTATCGACACTTAGGATTTCTACGTGACCAGCAAGCGCATCACCCCTCAAACGTCCTGCGCCTGTCGTATCGACGCCGCATACTGTGATGCTTTCCAGGACTTCCTCAAAGCGACGGTGGTTCAATGGTCGCCGGAGAGCAGCCGGCACGCCGCCTCGCTCAAGCGCCCTTTGGTCACCCAGATCTACAGCAATTTTCTCCTGATCCGTCCCGCGCGACTTTTTGCGGTGCCGCGCACCGCATTGGCCATGAATGTCGAGATTGATCGGCCTATCGCCGATCTCATCCGCGACAAATCCGAGGTGTCTATCTCGGTCTACGGCTACAACGCCATCGATGCCTTCGTGAATGATCCGGTGCTTCGTCACCGCACCATCCTTACAGCGGTCCAACGCTACCGCAGTCTGGTGAAACATCATCCCACTGCGCCCGACACGGACCTGAATGCTGATATGGTCGAAGGCCTCCTGCAAGACGCCTTTATGTCCAACGGCGCTACATTGCCCGGTGCGTTCCGCGCGAGCGCCTGAGAACCAGAACCCGGGGCCTGAGCGGGACTCTGGCTTCACCCTATCGCCCATCGCGCTTCACTCGGTTGCCATGCTCGCTTTGCGGCGCCGACGGCGGTTTCTGGAGGAGAGGGGAGCTTGGCATCCAAGTGCTGCGCTTCTTGCCTTTCCTCGTCTCACCTCGTCACGGGGTTTTGATCGTCTGGCTCCGATCTCGCGGACTTGGTCTTCGATACTCTTCGACCAGGTCCGCCAACCAAATCTCTCCATCTTTCTCACCTTGCGGATGATCGTTCGAACTCCCCGGCTCGATGTTGCTTCGCTCCATCTCGTGCCGCTCTGGTATTCACTGAGCCAATACCGACCCTGCTTGCCAATTGCTCGGCCGGTATCCGGGATCTGCGTTTTTGGTTTTTCGTGTCGGCTACGACTACGCGTATGTCCAACACTTCGGCCTTCTCGTCGGCCTGGCTTTTCGCTGCGCTTCAAGACAGGCCTTCCTCGGCGGGGATCACTTCCGAGGGTTCGTTCGCACCCTCTCTCATGATCCGAGAACCTCGTTCCTCGGACCTCCTCAGGATCGGTCCAGCGAAACATTCGGTTCTGACGCATTAGCGTCCGACATGTCACACAGGATGCACACCGTGCCATCTGCGTGCGCAGATGGAGATTAGCCTGTAATTATAACAGGTTATCGCCATTTGGGGCGTTCCGGCGTCGGTAGGTGCGGTTTGAACCCACGAAGCCCAACGGTTGCCCGCAGTATCCTAAAGCATTCCGATTGTTAACGTTTTTCGAAGGGGTGCAGAGTGAACCCGAGGTTCAATGTGCACCTTACTCGGGTTCGGACTGAACCCTACCTAGGTTCAATGTGATCCTTAGGTGGGTGCATTGTGAACCTCACCTCAGCGCTTTGCGCTTCCGCGATAGGGCGCTTCAGGCACCCTGTCTTTCCCCAGAATGCCTCGCCTGGCCCGAATTCATGCCCTGCGCTTGGCATACGCGCTTGCCGCAGCAAAGCCCAATGGCTATACAGAACTGCAACCTCGCTGCGCCCGCCAATTCGGCGAGCAGCTATGAATACCAAATCAGAGTCTCAAGCGAATCTCCGCATTCGTTTTCCGATCGATTTGCTGAACCAGATTGATGATCTGGTTCAAAGGCGCCATTACCACAGCCGGGGCGAATTTATTATCGCCGCGTGCGCCGCATATCTGGACAACACACTTCCATCTCTCCAGGCGGCACGGCGTCATCAAGAAGAGCTCGGTTCATTCCTGGGCTATCTCTCCGCAGCGGCCCTAAAAAGCCAGCTCTGCGAAGAAGACCAGCTGACAATTCGCAGCATGGCTGACGCGTTGTTTTTGTCAGGAAACACGGCACCGACCGACATCCTGGACGCGCTTGAATATCCGCGCGCCAAGCAGGAGGCGGCGGAATGAATTCTCGTCATTCAACGCCCATCGGCGACCAATCCTTCTCGTCCACGTTTCTGCGTGGCGGCCAGATTTTCATGCACAATGCTCGCATGTACTGGCAGCTGCTTTCGCGGCTTTTCATGGTCTGTGTGGTGCTCACTTTCGGCACCGCTTTCATGTTCGCCTTGACCTTCGCCGACCCGATCGCGGCGCGCTTGGCCGGCTCACGTTCGATGGCCTGGGCCTTCGATCAATTCGGGCAATCGGATCGGGAAATGACGATCATTGATGAGAACCGCGACATCCTTCACATGACCGTCGAACAGGTTCTCGCGAACCCGTTTATTCGCGCAGAAACCGACATCTTTTTCGCGGCCCTCGAACGCAATTTTGTCATCGCTGGTATCATCGGATCGACGATCTTTTTGTTCATGCTCTACTGGTTCGTGAACCACGGGCGCCGCCTCGGTTCCGATACCCACTTGCGCGGCGCGACCATCGTCGAAGCCAAGCAGTTGGCCGTCGAAATTCACTCCTCCAACCACGCCCTTGCTCGCCGCTTCAAGGTCAAAAAATACCGCCCGTACTCTCTCGCCGGGATCCCTTACGCCTTTCGCGCAGAGACCACCCACACGCTTCTTGCCGGTACGACCGGTGCCGGTAAGACCCAAGCAATGGTCCCGCTTCTACAGGAGATCCGACGGCGCGGGGATCGGGCCATTATCTACGACAAGATGCGCTCGTTCGTGCCGATGTTTTTTGACGAGGCGCGTGGTGACGTAATCCTCAACCCTCTGGATGATCGCTGCCCGCAGTGGTCACCCTTTCATGACTGTCGATCGCTGGAAGACTTTCGGCAAATCGCTGCCGCTCTTATGCCCGATCCGGGTTCTTCCGATCCATTCTGGGTGGAGAGTGCGCGCGTCGTCTTTGCCGTGACCGCCCACAAACTCTATCGAGCCAACCGGCGCACCAACAAGGACCTCATCGACCTCCTGCTTCGCGCCCCTTTGGCCAACCTCTCGGCATTCCTGCACAACACCATCGCGGGATCGCTGATCGACACATCCAACCCCAAAACCTCACAGTCTATTCGCGCGACTTTGACGACCGCATTGGCCTCCTTGCAGGCGATGGAACGCGCCGGTGTTGAGCGTGACAGCTTCTCTATCCGGCAATGGGTCGAGGATGATGACGCCTCATCATTCATGTTCATGACCTCGCGGTCGGACAAGCACGAATCCTTGCGCGGCCTCATCACGGTCTGGATGGAGCTCGCCATGAACTCGATCATGGCGCAAGACCGCGATCCCGACCGCACCATCTGGTTCTTCATCGATGAGCTGCCCTCGCTCTACAAACTCCCCTCATTGGAAAAGGGTCTCGCCGAGGGCCGACAATTCGGGGCCGCATACGTCCTGGGGATCCAGTCAATGTCCCAGCTTGAATCCATCTACGGTGATGATGTCGCCACGACGATTACGGGATTGGCGCGGACCAAACTGATCTTGAATTTGGGTGACCCGAAGACGGCCGAGGTCGCGTCCAAATATATCGGCCGAGCCGAGGTCCAGCGGGCTCAACGCGGGGTCGGTTTCGGCGCGCACCAAACCCGTGACGGCGTGAACTACACCATCCAGGACAAGATCGACGATCTCGTCATGTCCGACCAGCTCCAACGCCTGCCCAACCTTTCTGGATACCTGGTTCCCGCGGGCGCTTTTCCTACCGCCCGCGTAACCCTTGAGTTCACCAAGCTGGACGAGAAGACACCCGGCTTCGTTGAACGCCCAGACGAATACGAGGAGCTCGACGGGACATATTTTGACGAGAGCGACAATACTGAAGCGTCCAGCCCCGCCCCATGGGCCACGACCGGCAGCAACGCCACCCCAGTCACTGCGCATCATACGCCACTCGTCGCCAGCGCAGCGCTGGCTTTGGCGGCCGATCATCAGGCCGATGACGAGGACGGTGAGGGCGCTTCTGGCACAGCTGGCGATCCGGCCGAGACCAACACCGGCACTTCGGACGGTTCCACCGAAACAGCGGGGGCGACAGGCGAGGGCAGGCTGGTTCACGCCCACGACGCCTCTGCTGAGGCGCCCGATGCCAATGCCACAGACGCGCCCGCTGGCTGGGACACTGCCAATAACGACGCACCCAGCGTCGACATCGACGCAGTAGAGGCCGAGCAGGCCTTCTTCAATTTCCAGAGCGAGGCCTCCGTTGGCCTTGATCTGGATGATGGGCGATAGGAGCTGCCAGCATGCTTTCTGCCTCCAAGGACAGCGGCGGCAACACCGCAGAATACTATGAAGCCGACAACTACTATTCAGAAGGCGGCAACGCGCCATCTGAATGGCTGGGCAAAGGGGCCGAGCAGGCCGGTCTGAGCGGTCCAATCCAGACCGACGACTTCAACCGGGCGCGCGAAGGAAAGTTGCCAGACGGATCTCAAGCGCGCGATCCGAACGGCAATCGAACGCCAGGCTGGGATATCACGATCTCCGCGCCCAAGTCCGTGTCGATCATGGCTCTGGTGGCTGGCGACAAGCGTCTGGTGGAGGCTCACCGCGATGCGACCAAAACCGCGATAACCTTCGTCGAGAGCCAGGCTGCGACCCGGATCCGAGACGGCAAACAGATCAAGACCGAACGCACCGGCAATCTCATCATCGGTCGCTACACCCACGACACCTCGCGGGCCGGCGATCCGCAGATGCATGACCATCTCTACGCCATGAACCGGACCTGGCATGCCCCTACCCAGTCTTGGCGGGCCGTTGAAAGCCGCTCGATCTATGCCGCCAAGGAGGCTGCAAGCCGTCTCTACAACGCCGCGCTCAAGGAGAACATCGAAAAGCTCGGCTATAAGACGACCGAGATGGACAAGCATGGAAATTTCGAGATCCGCGGCGTCGACAAGGCTTTGATCGAGACCTTCTCGAAGCGGTCCGAAACCATCTCCGAAATGGCCAAGGACGCCCATAATCCCAACGATCGAGAAACGCGCGAGCGCATTGCACTTCTCACCCGAGAGCGAAAAGACGTCTCCAAAACGACCTCAGAGCGCCAGGCCGGCTGGACAGCTGAAGC
>NZLU01000052.1 GCA_002692725.1 Ponticaulis sp.
CGATGCAATCATCGGGCGAGGATTTCGACGCCTCTCCGGGGCAAAAGCGCCTCGAGTCCTCAAACGGCTCTGTTTTCGTTGAAAACGCTCACGAGAACGTAAATGTCCTCATCCGGCTTTGTAGAGATTGAGGGCAATCCCGCCCCAAAAGGCGCGAAAATCCGCTGGCTTGAGGGCGCAGAGGGACGAAAGCTGCGCATGTGCGTCGCCCCTGCCCTCAATGCTCTGAAGCCCCGTGGCACAGTCATCGTCTGCCCGGGGCGCACAGAATTCATCGAGAAATATTTCGAGGTCGGACGCGAGCTCCAGGATATGGGCTTTGCGCTTCTCATCCTCGACTGGCCGGGACAGGGGCTTTCCTCAAGGCTTCTCAAGGATTCCCGCAAAGGGCATGTCGACCGCTTCGCCACTTTCATGAACGCCCTGCGCCGTGCGCTCGAAGAAATGGCCGACGACCTTCCTCGTCCTCATGTCGCCCTCGCCCACTCCATGGGCGGCGCGATTGCGCTTGGCGCTATCACTGAAAAGCTTGTGGACGTCGATGCCGCAGCCTTTGTTGCACCCATGTGGGGCCTCAAAAGCCGGTTCATGGGTATGAAATATCTCGCCTGGGCGATGAAGACGATGGGCCAGGGCGCAAACTTCGCCATGAAGCCCGGCCCCCGCGGCTCGTTTGAAGAGAATTTTGTCACGCATGACCGGGGCCGCTGGGAAATGCAGGAGCGCCTGATCGCGGCCTCACCGGAATTGGAACTTGGGCCCATCACATGGAGCTGGCTCGGCGCTTCTCTCGACGTTATCGATGCTTTTGCAAAGCCCGCCGCGCTTGCGAATGTCACCTGCCCCGTCCTCATTGCAACCGCAGGCGATGAAGCGCTTGTCGACAATGACAGTCATCACCGGATCTCCCGTCATCTCATCAATGTGGAGCGGGTTTTCATCGAGGATGCGCACCACGAAATCCTCATGGAAACGGATGAGGTCCGCGCGCAATTCTGGGCCGCCTTCCGCCGACTCCTCGACCGTGCCGGCATCTGATCACAATTTCACGATAGCCTGCTAAAACCATCTTTTATATATCGTATAACGATGATAACCATGTTCAGGGAAATATCCCGATGGAGAGGAAACCTATGCAAAAATCACTCATTCTCGCCGCTGCTGCAGCCGCAATGCTGACCGCGCCGGCACTCGCGGGCGAGTCCGAAACCACGCTCGACTATGTCATTGAAAAAGGCGTGGTCCTGTCAGTGTCCGGCTTTGAAATTCCGGTCATGTATCACGCTGATGGCACCTACACCGCAGAAGCCATGGGCTCAGAAATCCCGGGCACCTGGCGTATTGATGGTGCTTCACTCTGCACGGAGTCCAGCATGCAGCCGGGCGAGACCTGCACCGAATACCCTGAAGATATGGGCCCGGGTGACAGTTTCGAAGTCATGGGTGCGATGGGCCCGGCCACGATCACCATCAACGAGTGATCGGCTTCATCACTGACAACTCCAATCCCCTCTCCTCCTTGGGGAGGAGAGGGGTAGGGGTGAGGTGGGGTAATATTTAAAGAAGCGACGCGTCCGAGTAGGCTCTGAAAACTCAACCTCACCCTCGGTCCCTCTCGCCGAAAATTGATTCACGGGATCAATTATTTCGGCTCGAGCCTTCAAAGGAGAGGGAGGCACCGAGAGCAAAACCTATCTATGCCGGTCCGCCGTGCGGACCGCATGCATGAAGGCTTCGAGCTTTCGCACATCCAGATGCCCGTTGGTGCGCACGCCCGTACAGACATCAACACCGAACGGTTTCACCTTGGCTATGGCATCGCCGACATTCTCGGCATTCAGCCCACCCGCCAGAAAGACCGGTCTCTGGGACTTCTCAACGAACGCACGGCTTAAGTCCCAGTCATGGGTTTCGCCCGTCCCTCCCAGCACTGGCGTCTCTGCCGAGGGCTTACCGGAATCCAGCAAAAACGCATGCACATGCGGCTCATATTTGGGGATCAGCTCCAGCGCTTCCGGGCCTTCCATATGGATGACCTGACCCCGCCGGGTCGATAACAGCACACGGTCGAGCGCCATGGTCTCGGCCAGTGACAAATGCTGGACCAGTTGAACCGTCCCTACACCCGTCCGCAGCAAATGCTCTGCAATTCCCGAAGAACTCGTCTCAGATGTCAGGAGAAAACAGCTCACCGCAGGCGGGATCTGCGTCGCGATTTCCTTGATCTTCTTGTCCGGAATAGGCCCCGGCCCGGACGGCATCGCGCCCACAAGACCAACGGCATCCACCCCGTGGCGCACCGCCATCTGGGCTTCATCAATGGACGCAATGCAACAGACTTTGACGCGAGTACGAGGCAAGGGCTTACTCCGTCACAAAATCAAAGAGACGATCGCCTTTATAGCTCGCCCAGCCGACATCTCCGGCGCGCAGGTCCGTCCCCGCCTCGCCTTGCGCCACAACGCGCACGCGGCGGCCATCCTTCAGCTCCAGAAAGATAAAGTCAGCCCCTTCGGCGGCATCAAACTGGCGATCTTTGACCACCGCGCCAACCCAGCCAGGTGCGGACTGCATTTTGCGATATTGCAGCTCGCGATAGCCATAAGCACCGGCAGCTGAAAGACAGAACACGATGGCACAGAAGAGAAGCCCGAGCCCGCCAAAACCCATCAGATCATTGATGAAGGTTTCCGGTGCGATGACCTGAAAATAGAGAAGGAATATCAGGGCAATCGCCATGAACCCGCCACACCAGTAGAGCGTTCCGCGATTGATCGCCGGGACGGTCTTTTTCGGCAGGGCGCGCGCAGGCGGCGTCGAACTCGCCATAAAGGCCTGCAGGCGGTCGAAATCTGTATCCGTCATTATCCCTCGGTCCTCGAATGATTCGGCGTGTGACCTTTGCCCGGCACGCTAGTGCAAAGAGAAGCGCGCGAAAAGTCCGTCTCACTCAATGCCCGCCCTTTCCAGCGAAACTCGGGCGGAAATCTGATCACCTGGAGGCGGATTCACGCCAGTCCCACCCAACCCCGCCAGGTGAGTGCCGCATAAAAGAGCGTGACATCTGAGAAACCCGCCTTCGAGATGAGCGACAGATCTTCATAATCAGAATAGAGCGTGTCCATTTTGGAGACGCCGTCCTTCGCTCTTTCCACCATTTCCGCAGGCGCGCCAGCAGCCCTTGCGAAAGCAGCATATCGATCGAGCCAGAGGGCCCGCTCATCCGGATCTGCGGGCAGGCACGAATGCGCCGCAACGAAGGGCGCTCCCGGTTTCAGGCGATCGCGGATTTCCCGTAACGTTCGTCGCCGTTCATCCGACTTAAGAAAATGCAACGTCAGAAGACAAACCGCACCATCGAAAGGGCCTTCCGACGCATCATCGATATAACCTTTAACGAGGTGAACCCGGTCAGCATTCTCACCGAGAGTGGTCCGGGCGAGGCTCAGCATCTCACCTGCTGGGTCGACCCCTTCGAATGTCCATTCCGGCTGTGCCTGAGCCAAAGCCTTCAGTTCAAGCCCTCCGCCCGCTCCAAGCACAAGTATCCGGCCGTCTGCCGGAACACGCTCCGCCAGAAGCAGACTGGTCATGAGGTGAAGGTCATGAAATCCCGGCACAAACAAGGTTGGACCAGAATGATAGTTCGCGACCGCTTCCGGGTCCTCAAAGGATTTGAGAAACGGGTTTTCTTCTGTCTCGGCCATTCATCCCACCCCTTTTGGTTTCAGTGCCTGTGACGTTTCCACCGCCAGACATGTGCGCCCGCCAGCAAGAGCGCACCAATGACTGTGACCGGAGTTTCAAAGGCTTCCAGCGGCTCCAGAAAGGCTGCCGCGCACAACAGAGCCAGGCCGGAAATCGCGAGCGTCAGAAAGGTCAGCCGTCCGCTGCTGCAGTTTCCGCTGACAATCAGATATCCCGAGATCGGAACGGCCGCCCCGACGAACAGTTTGTGGACCCATTCACTCTCAGACAGGAAAGATACCATTGGAAGGACAGCAATGATCACCGGCAGCATCAGGCA
>NZLU01000053.1 GCA_002692725.1 Ponticaulis sp.
ATTGTCGGCGCGATGCTCGGCGCCTTGCAATATGTGCCTTACTTCGCGCATGCGGATTGGCTCAACACGCGCTTCCTCTCGCACGTGATCATCTATGAAGGTACTGAGCTGCTGGACTTTGTTGGCCGCCGAGAAGTCACTTATGCAATCTATATATCGGTCGTGATCTTGCCGCTGTTGCTATCATCCGTGCGCGGTGTGCGCATCTTTGGCCTGCTGGCGCTCGGTGTGCTCATCACCACCTATACCTTCTTTGCATATGCCTATGTGTCGGTCTTTTGTTTCGGCGGTGCTTTGATGTCGTCCTATCTCGTCTGGATGATGTTCAAGGGCGATGACGCGCCGCAACGCCGCTTAGAAGGCTCATTCGAGGCCGTATGAGGTCTTGGAGATGTCCGCTGGTCCCTCCACATCGGCCGGGGACTTTGAAGCCCTCACTCGCGAAACGGAAACGCATCACAAATCGTTTTCCGAGGGGGCGCGCGAGATGTCGCGTAATACAAATCAGAAGCTAAAGAACTGGTTTTTGGAACGCTCCAGAACTTGCGGACCGCGTCCACAAGGCCGACGCCGTATATCAGTTTGCTCCTTGTCTGAGAGGACCAATACTCATGCCGACAAGAAGACAAACACTCTGGGGACTCGGTGGTGCAGCGGTTGCAACCGTCGGCGGCCTATCCCTGCTATCTAACTTGAGAAGCCATGCGGGGCCCTCAGCATCATCGGTCGAATCCTCCTTCAAACTGCCTGAAATACTTAAAGGAACGCGGAAGGGGGCTGAAACAGTTTATGATCTCCAGCTTCAGACGGGCACCTCGAATTTCTTGGAAGGTTTGCAAACCGAGACAATCGGGATCAATCAACCGTATCTTGGCCCATTGCTTGAGATGCAGTCGGGTGAAAGCGTCAAACTAAATGTCCACAACACGCTCGATGAAACGGCGACACTTCATTGGCATGGCTTTCACCTGCCAGCGAGGTTCGACGGCAATCCGCATCAGGCAATTGCCCCAGGCGAAACTTGGTCAGCTCAGTTCGTCGTTCGTCAGAGAGGTGGACTCTACTGGTACCATTCGCACGCGCATAAACGCTCAGGCCCGCAAGTCTATCGCGGGCTGGCCGGACCGATCTATGTTCACGACGAAGAAAGCGACGCGCTGGATTTGCCAAGCGAGTATGGCGTGACCGACCTGCCTTTGATTGTTCAAGATCGCGCCTTCCAGCGTGATGGTCAGTTTATTTATGGCACCACGATGCATACTTTGATGATGGGTATGATCGGAGATACGCTTCTTGTGAATGGCGTGATCGACCCTGTATTTGAATATACAACCGACCTGCTTCGGCTGCGCCTCTTGAACGGATCGAACGCCCGCATATACAGATTCTCATTCAATGATGGTCGCAGCATGCGCCAAATTGCCAGCGATGGCGGTCTGCTCGCGGCACCGGTGCCTCTGACAGATATTATCCTCTCTCCTGGTGAGCGTGCAGAGATTCTCGTTGACCTCAGCAACGGTCAGCCCGCTCAGCTTGTCGCCCATCCAGTACAGAATTCGATGATGGGCGGGCGCATGATGAGAGGCCGGATGGGCAATCGCCAAATGCGAGGGTCGGGTCCAGAGTTTCCGGTTCTATCGCTGCTGCCAGCGCCTACGCGGCGATCAGTCGAGCCGGTGCCGGGGAAACTGCTACAATTGCCTAGACCCAATCCAGCCGCCGCCGTTCGAACGCGCAGATTTGTCATGAACATGCCGATGGGGATGATGGGAGGAGGTTTTACGATCAATGGCAAGACAATGGATATGACCCGGATTGATGAACGGGTAAAACTGGACACCAGCGAAATCTGGCACATCGAGAACACCTCGATGATGGCACACCCATTCCACATCCATGATGTACAATTCAGGATACTTGACCGAAACGGTCGTCCGCCGTCGGCGGCCGAAAGCGGGTTGAAGGATACCGTTCTTGTCGCACCTGGCGAAACGGTTCGGCTTCTGCTCGCATTTTCCGACTATAGCGACCCAAACATGCCTTACATGTATCACTGCCATATTCTCGAACATGAGGATGCTGGTATGATGGGTCAATTCACCGTGGAAGCCTGACGATGCTTTGGGCCTCACCAATTAATGCTCTTCAATCACAGTGTATAACGCGCTCAGCAAGATCAAAATCGTTTGGATATCTAATCCCGCGAGCAAGGCGATGCTTATCAATAGGGTGAATTTCGGTATGGATAGGGTCTGCATGACATGAAGGCTCCGTTGATCGGGCCGCCCTTCATGGGCAGCCCATGTCACAACGTCGCGTGATATGTTGTGCCGGATATGCGGATGAATTGCGGAAGAGATGCGGAGCACATGCGCCTATGAAGAAACAAAGCTTTGGCGCCGCACTGGGCGCGCTGATTAAGCAAAAACGAACGATCCTTGGTCTGACGCAATTGCAATTGTCTGAAGACGCTTACCAATCGCCGAGCAAGGTCCGTCGCATCAGCGAGCTCGAGAGCGGCACGGTCGCGAACCCACATCCCAAGACTATCGATCCATTGATTGTGGCTCTCAAAATCAGTGACGAGGTGACCTGAGACCCTTGGGTCCCTCACTCATAATGAGAGTCTGGCCTTTCCATAGTTCATAGTTTGAGGCTTGGCGAGCGCGTCGGGAGCGGTGCTCCCATCAAGCTCGAGCGACCGGCGCGCTGCGGGCGTGAGCCCGCCCAGCGATGAGTGAGGCCGGATATGATTGTAGTCGTGGCGCCAGCGCCCGAGGATCGATCGGGCATGGGCCAGACTATCAAACACTTCTTCGTTGAGGCACTCGTCGCGAAGCTTGCCATTGAAGCTCTCGACGAAGCCATTCTGCATCGGCTTGCCGGGAGCGATATAGTGCCAGGCAACCCCGCGCTCATTCTGCCATTCCAGGATCGCCCGACTGGTCAGTTCGCTGCCATTGTCACTGACAATGGTCTCTGGCTTGCCATAGAGCCGCATCAGACGATCCAGCTCGCGAGCAACGCGCTGTCCTGAGATCGATGTGTCAGCGACAAGCGCCAGGCACTCTCGTGTGAAGTCATCGATCACGGCCAGGATGCGGAAGCGTCTGGCCGCCCCGAACGTATCGGCGACAAAGTCGAGGCTCCAGCGCATGCATGGACCATCCGGGATCGGCATCGGTGTCCGGGTGCCAGTTGCACGCTTGCGGCCTCGCCGTCGCTTCACGGCAAGGCCTTCTTCCCGGTAGAGCCGTCTCAGCTTCTTCTGGTTCATGATGATACCCTCGCGGGCCAGCATCAGCTCGATCCGGCGATAGCCAAACCGACGCCGCTGCGAAGCGATCTCCCGCATGCGCTTGCGGATGTGCGGATTGTCCGGCTCACGCTCCCGGCGAACCGTCTTGGGATCGACGCTGACCAGCTTGCAGGCACGGCGCTGCGAGATGTCATATTTCGCCATCGCCTTGAGCGCCGCTTCCCGTTTCAGCCGGGGCGTCGTCAGCTCTTTCCCAGCAGGTCTTTCAGGATCGAGTTGTCGAGCATGCTATCGGCCAGCAGCTTCTTCAGTCTCGCATTTTCCGTTTCCAGGGTCTTCAGTCGCCTAGCGTCGGACACATCCATCCCGCCAAACTTCGCCTTCCACTTGTAGAAGGTCGCTGAGCTCATCCCGTGACGGCGACATACCTCCGATGTGGACATGCCGCGCTCCTGTTCGGCCAGGATCGAAATGATCTGTTCTTCGCTAAATCTGCTCTTTCGCATTTGGGTCTCCGTTGTCAGAGACTCTCAATTCAAATGCGGGACCAATCGGGTCTCAGGTCAGAGGAACTCACCCAGTGCATGCGCGCAAGTGACTTTCAACCAGATGCCGACCTTGAAGACGCCTACCGAAATGCCAGCTGTAGATATGCAGCATTCCTCGAGACACCTACGATAGTAGGGGTGTGAACGGCTCAGGTGTGCGCAAAAGCGGTCATAAAAAATACGCGAATGAATTAGTCATTTTCTGCGTTTTGTTGGTGGTTTCGGAGAGAGTTCGGCGGCACCTGAAACTATAGCCCGGAGGTGTCGAACCGCCTCTGCTTTAGACGTGGGTTGAGGCTGTAAATACCTATCCCACTTCTTAACTCTCGCTTGAACCACGGTAGCTGCTTCTCTCGCCTCAATCTGATCGAGTATGATTTCACCGGCTTCAGCCACTCTTTCTCGAAATTGTTCGAAGGAAAGCTTTTTCGAGGGATGTGGCGGTCTTTTTTTAGTCGCTAGTGCGAGTAAGTGCGGGACTTGTTCTTCACGTTTTGTGGGCTTCTTGGGGAGATCGGGATCCCAGCGCTTAACAAGCTTTGATAAATCTGAGGGCGGTGCCAATCGCTTTATTGAATAGCGAAGCGTGGCCAACTCGTCGCCGTTCATCTCTCTCACTTCCGATAAAGTGGCGGTCGTGAGTGAGTATGTTTTACGTTCACCCATTAAAAGCGAAACTAAGTCGTGCTTTAGGTCCGACTTCTGCTCTACGTCGATCTTTTTGCGTTCAGGTTCCCAGCGATTGGAAATGGCTAAAAGGGTTTTAGCAGGAGCTAAGTCTGAAAGGTATAAAACGAGATCTCGCTTTGTTTCGATTGAAAGTGCGGCGGAGAGAGGAACACCCGATAAAGTTTCGTCCAGCGCTTTTTCAACCGCCGTTGTAATTGCGGCTTTCTGTTTTGTGTTCAATTCGGCATTTGGCAACGCCCAATTGAGCAATTTAACACGGTCAACCATCGTCCAATTCCTCTTGTACGGCTCGAGAGAGCCTATTGATCGCTTTACGAAATTTTTCTCGATACGCTTTCTCGAAGGTCCATGGCTTATTTGGTCTAGGCGGCCCTTCGAGCCGATCTGCGACCTTGGAATCGAATGGAATGCTGATTCTTCGATCCATCGGGTCCGCTTCACCTGCCTCTCGAAGGAAATCGATAACGGGGTTTTCGCGGCTCTCTAAGGTGTTGATTATTTGAGTTTGATGCGTGTTCTTGCCGGCTCGGGGATCAAAGCGAGTCATTAACCAGAAGACTTTTGGTTTTTTTGCCTCGCCTTCCAGGACAGCTCTTAAGTGCTCTTCGAACGACTCCATTCCCCAAAACGCCAACCAATCCGGGGTTAGCGGACACAAAATCATATCCGAAGCCAACAATGCTCCTTCGGCGAAGGCCGTTTGACCGGGTGGGCAATCGACAACTACATACCGATAACGATCTGTCAGCAAACCAATGAACTCGCGCACACACGATCTGATCTGATCAACTGTATGACCTGCAACCAGCAAGTCTCGCTCCGTTTGCCAGCCATCGGCGTCGTTCCCAATAAGCGAGTAGGTCAGATTAGTCAGCCCACAACCAGCGAACCGGACGTCGTCCAGTTGGGGCCATTCAATTCCTGCCAGCTTTGAAGCGATTACGTTATTGATCGTTTTTCCGGCCGCGCTCATCTCTAACAACTTTTCGAGCCGCTCCTTGGGATCAGGGACATTCATCATTGCTGTTGTAAGACTTGCTTGAGGATCCAGATCGACGGCAATAGCAGCGGCGGTTCGTTCATCCTTGTCGAGCGAACTTATGATCGCCTCAGTCAACGCTATAGCCAACGTGGTCTTTCCAACACCGCCTTTGCGATTAACTACCGTGATGACTTTCCCAGTCATTCTTTGGTGCCACGCGCAATTCGAACAAGGGTCGTCTTAGCAGAAGTCTCTAACCTTGCATCCAAGAAATCCTCGATTGTGCGCGGGTTTGTAGGGCGGCGCTCAGCTTCGACCTCGAAAGAAAGGTTTGTTATATCAAACCCCGGATCAATCGTTGCAGCCCGCAGATCAAAAAAGATCAAACCGACGCCTTCTCGCTCACAGGTCTTTCGAATGAGCTCTGAGTTTTCAATATCGAGTTTCGTTCGAGGTATGACCAGGTATGGGTGGTTTACAAAGCGTCCATGCGCCAAAGCTTCGTATACTGCCGGAACATTAGAACCCTTGCGATTTTTGACCTCAAAACTGTAAACTTCCAGAGTGCGTTTGGGATCGTATTTCCAAGCACGGATTGCCGCCAAGGTAATGTCTGGCCGGCTATATCTTCCTTCGCTCCCAGCGATCGCGGATGTATCCTGCAACACACAACTATCCTCTTGGACGCCGAGCCAAGCCAGTACATTTTTGGATTGCAATCGCTTTATCAGTAGTGGGTATAAAGATAATTCATCACGGTCTGGTTCGCTGAGGCGCCACTCATTGCCCGATTTTTCCAGTAGCTCTTTAGCAGCAAGTGCATCCAGGGCTTTCACCACCTGATCGTCTGACAGGTCTTTGTTCGTTTTGCTTTCGAGTCGCTGTTTTATTGGGCCCAAGCTTGCGCCACCTTTAAGCGCCTCCCAACTCAATACTTCTCGTTCCAACATACGCCACCCATCCAATTAGCTTATGAATGCCCGCTGAAGCGTAGTTTGTGAAGAGCAAGTAATGTTTAGTTTCAGATCCATGGGTACGGGACTGGTTCTCTGCGAGCAAAACCAGATGGGGTGGCTGTCTTCTGCTCCCCGGCGCTCTGATGCGCCATAGTGCAGTCGTCTCGACTCCATGAACAAGGAGCCACTCTATCTAGTTTTAGCAAGATCCTGTCGTGTGGGTAATCACCGCTTCTGGGATATTCGAGCGATAAGATTTGCGGCGCGTACGGAACGATTTCGCACAGAGCACTGGATGCCAATCCCAAGACTTGATCATGATGCAAATAGACGACATTGTGCCCGTGGGCCACATGGCCCGAGTCCTAGCTGGCCCAAAGCCCAGAACGGGCCACCTTTCGGAGCGTTGGTTTTGCTCGGGTTTACGACGGCCCCTTCTTGGAGCTTCGGTATCTTCCCTCACAGCCAAGTGAATATACCGAGATCAAACGCGTGCTTTGATAATATGAAAGAACAGTCCAAGGAGGTATAAATGATCAAAAATATACTAACTGTTTCCGCGCTCGCTATTTTTGGAGCAGCCGCATATGCAGATGAACCCATGACCCGCGACGCAGTTGTCGAAGCGGCGAAAGATGGGGTCGAATTTGTTGGGAACACATATGTTCAGGAGCGAAAGACCGAAAATCCTGACCTGATATTGATCGATGTGCGAACCGAAGACGAATACGAACTTGGGCATATTCCGGATGCGATCTGGATCCCACGCGGCCGAGTCGAATTTGAAGTCGCCGAAAAAGTACGCGACGCGGAAGCCGAAATCATTGTTTATTGCAAGACCGGAAGTCGAGCAGCGCTCGTCAAAAAAGCGCTCGATGCGCAAGGATACCAAAGCGTTGTCGCTCATGAAGGGTTTGAGACCTGGGCGCAGGCCGGCCAGCCCCTGGAGAATGATCTGGGCGTGCTGCAGCTCATTGAAAGCAAAACCGAGGAATGATCGTGTGTCGCTGCGCCCTTCCGGCAAAATCAGAAATCGCTGTAAATGCCCGTCACCCTAGCTGACGCGATCAATCAAGCCATTCGGGAACAAGCGTAAAATGACAGCCTTCTTCACAGTGTTTATAACCGTTTTCTTGGCTGAACTGGGAGACAAGACCCAGCTGGCGACGTTGCTATTTGCATCGGACGGCGATCGGAACAAATGGTTTGTGTTCTTTGCCGCCACTGCCGCATTGACCGCTTCTACGGCGATCGCCGTCATGTTAGGAGCCGCCGCAGAGCGCTGGCTAAGTATGCTGCCTTTGAAAATAATTGCAGGTTTGGGATTTGTCGCGATCGGCGCCTGGATGATCCTCGGTCACTTTCAGCGCGCCTGAAACTCAAAACCATAAGGGGCCCGGGTACTCGAACCCAGCACCAGCCGCGGCGACATCGCTGCTAATCACCAATCAAAGTCTCGACAATTGGGCAGTCTGGCTCATCACCTGCAGCACAATCGTTCGATATTGTTATCAGCGTGCGTTGCAGCTTTTTCAAATCAGTAATTTTTTTGGAAACAGAGTGCAGGTGATCCTGTGTGATCCCGTGAATTTCTCCGCATGTATAGCTGCCGCTGTCTACCAAAGAAAGAAGACTGCGGATCTCGGCAATCGAAAAGCCGAGTTCGCGGGCGCGCAGGATAAACCTCAATCGCTGCTGATTCTCGGGAGAATAAAGCCTGTGTCCGCTTTTCGTACGTGCAGGCGGCGGCATCAAGCGAATGCTTTCATAATAGCGGATTGTTTCCAAATTGCAGGCGGACCGGCGAGCAAGTTCACCTCGCTTTATGTGATCTCGCGAAACCGTGAACGTCATACTGAAAATTCCTCTTGAGCCTGTAGTTACTACAGACCTTATACAATCATCTACGCTATACACCAATCGAGTTCCATCACCTCATGTCCGAAATCGCTTCTCAGAATAAAAAGGCCGGCAACGAAAAGCCCTGGCTGGCGGTCGGCGGCGTATTTGGCGCGCTTCTGGCCTCTTCATGCTGTATTTTGCCGTTGATGCTGATCAGCATTGGCGTTTCGGGTGCGTGGATTGGAAGCCTGACTGCATTGGAAGCCTACAAACCTGCATTCATGGCAGTTGCGGGCGCTTTCATCGCAGTCGGATTCTGGCGTGTGTACTTTGCAAAACCAGCCGCGTGCGAAGATGGTTCGGTTTGCGCAAAGGCTGAATCTGGCCGCTTCACCAAAACCGCGCTCTGGACATCGACGATCCTGGTTCTGCTCGCGGCCACGATTGATTTCTGGGCCCCGCTATTTTACTGACCAAGGAGTACCTTATGAACAGGAAACTGATTATCGCAGCGGCTTTTGGAGCTATTGTTCTGGGCGGTCTCACTATCGTGGCGCAATCGTCAGACGAGGCGACCGTGCACATCGCAGAAGAGGCCACACTAACGAGAGCGACATTCTCAGTCGAGAACATGACATGCGCAACTTGTCCGATCGCGGTGAGCAAAGCGATGCGACGGGTCGAGGGTGTGGAATCGGTTGAGATTGATTATGCAACAAAGATTGCAACCGTGGTCTTTGACCCGGACGAAACGAACGCATCTGAAATTGGCGCAGCATCCACGAGTGTCGGATACCCGGCCGCTCTTCTAGACAGCTAAACCGTAGACTCTGGCTCGGCAATAAGAGTTACGGCGCGATACTCGGCCTCTTGCTGTTAAAGTCTGCCCCTGTCGGCTTCCTCTCAGCGCTATCCACTCGCAAAACCAATCAACTGAAAGAAATACGACATGGCAGACCCGTTTACCAAAGCCACTCACGACCGTTACGAGCTAATCGTCATTGGCGCTGGTTCTGCAGGATTTTCCGCTGCGATCACAGCAGCCGAACAAGGCGCGCGCGTAGCCCTTATCGGGCATGGAACGATTGGTGGCACTTGCGTGAATGTGGGCTGTGTCCCTTCAAAGACGATGATCCGCGCAGCCGAAGCCTTATATGCTGCCCGCACGGCAGATCGTTTCAGCGGTATTATCGGAAGCGCATCGATTAAAGACTGGGCCGCCCTCATCGGCGACAAGGATGCTTTGGTGACGGACCTGCGCCAAAAAAAGTATGTGGATCTGCTAAGTGAGTACAAGGAGATAGACTACCTTGAAGGAGCCGCCCGACTGATCGATGGTGGGGTCCAAATCGGCGATCAGATCGTAGCTGCGGAGCGCATCATCATCGCGACGGGGTCCGCGCCGGCCATTCCTGAAATTCCGGGCCTTCATGAAACCCCGTATTTAACAAGCACATCAGCATTGGAGCTTAGTGAGCTACCCCAATCCCTCATTGTGGTTGGAGGTGGCTATATCGGCTGCGAACTCGCTCAAATGTTCGCGCGTTCAGGTACGCAAGTTACCCTTGCGACCCGAAGTAAGCTTCTGCCAGACGCCGAGCCGGAAATATCTGATGCGCTTACCGAACACCTTAAGGCAGAAGGGATTACGGTTAAACGCAACCTCTCCTATAGTTCTGCCGCCAAGTCTGAACTCGGTGTCTGTCTCAGCATCTCGACCGATCAAGGAGAGGAGACATTGGAAGCAGAACAGCTTCTTTTGACGACAGGTCGAAAGCCAAACAGTGAGATGCTCGGCTTGAAAGAAGCTGGTATCGATGTGCTTCCAAATGGTGGCATATTCGTCGACGAGCGTATGCGCACCAGCCGCACTGGTGTCTATGCAGCCGGCGATGTAACGGGTCGTGACGTCTTCGTTTACATGGCTGCCTATGGTGCGAAACTTGCCGCAAAGAACGCCCTGAACAGTAACTCGCAGAGCTATGATAACACGGCCATGCCTTGGGTGGTCTTCACCGACCCTCAAATTGCCGGTGTTGGTTTGAGTGAAGCACAGGCGCAGGCCGCAGGATTCAACGTAAAAACGTCAATCGCGCCGCTCGATCAGGTCCCGCGCGCGCTTGCTGCGCGTGATACTCGAGGGCTCATCAAACTCGTCGCGGATGCAGATACAGATCGTCTGCTCGGGGCACAGATTCTCGCGCCGGAAGGAGCTGACTCAATTCAAACAATCGTGCTTGCGCTGAAATTCAATATGACAGCCAAGGACCTTGGTGAGACCATCTTCCCTTATCTCACCACGGTTGAGGGCTTGAAACTTGCCGCGCAAGGGTTCGACAAGGATGTAACCAAGCTGTCCTGCTGCGCTGGGTAAAACCAATTCATCAGACCCCGCTAGGCCGCTGGTGCTCCTATTTGGATACGCCCAAGGTGACAAACGGACTTCCGGCCCGTCCGGATAATCGCAGCAAACGCCGCAACGCTCCGGATGAGTAAGAAAAAGACGCTGCCGGCGAGCCATTTTACGATAGTTCAAGATTTCGATTTCAGAATGACCTTCAGTCCAAATAGAGCTTACCGTCTCGTTCTATCAGTCGCGGCGCTTGCGTTAGGTCATTGCACTTTGCGTCGATGTTTTGACCCGTGGCAACATCAAATCTGTAACCGTGCCATGGGCAGGTGATGTTGCCGTGTTTATCGAGTTCTGCCTCATTCAGCGGGCCGAGCATGTGAGGACAGACGGCGCTGTGCACGATCCACTCATCGCGCCATCGCCGCACACAGAAACGACCGGCTTGCGTCTCAACCAAATGAGTTTCAAGCGGATCCAGCTCAGATGCGTTTCCAATAAACGCAGACGCTGGACCTGGCGGTTCATCGCGCCGTGCCATCCGATCATCCAACGCAGATTGTCGCCCTGACATTAAGCCAAGGTCTTCATCGTACAAAACGCGATACTGATCTTTCAGATACTTCAGAACGAAGTCGGCAACGGTCTTGTCCGCAGGCGCTTCGGGTAAATAGAACCGGACATCGACTTCTATCTCATCGCCAGAGAGTTCTGTCGCCTGCGTATGGATTTCGGTCCCTGTTCCCATTCCGGAAAACACCGTGGATACCCAATAGTGTCTGGTCTCATCAATGATGAGGTCCAAAAGCTGATAATCACCGCCGCCAGGAAGTCCGATCTTTGCGCGCCACCCCCAGGGGCCCTCGCCGATCAGATCGATCGACGCGAATGACGAGGCGTGAACAAAAGGAAGATGCTCCCAATCATGCGCATTCTCCATCATTCGGGCCATATTCACCGGCAGACGGCGCACATAGTTTCCGAGAAAGTGGAGATCCGCGACACGGTCATAGCTCACGCTGTTCGGGCGAGACGCACATAGATCTTTTTCAGTGTCTGTGAGCATGGTGTGGCCTTTTACTATTTTTCAAAGCGACGCGAAGGGCTGCTAGATGATTAGCTTTGACCGCAAATCCAGGTCGAGTGATAGAAGGTGGTTCACGCGCGGATCAACCTGATACGAATCCTTGAAGATGTCTGGCATGCGAACCGGTTTACCAGTCGAGAGTGCAATACAAGCGTAATCAGAGGCTCCCAGCAGAAGTGTTTTACGGTCCAGATCCCGCACGATTTGGAATGCGCGACTGGCGCGCAATCGTCCATCGTTTTTCGTGACCCAGTTTGCCACAATCAGTTTATCACCGAGACGCGCCGGATACCGGTACAATAATTTAGTTTCCCGAACCGCCATGCCTCGGTCGAGGCGCACACATTCAGAGGCTGGCAGCCCAACTGCCGCAGAATGGACTGTGGCGCACTCATTGAGCCATTTCAGATAGACGGCATTATTGACGTGACTGAATGCGTCTATATCCTCTGGTGACACCTCTATGCGTATAGCAAATGGGCTCGGCATGATGAGATTTGAAAGATCAAGGTCGCTCACCCATTCCTCCGCTGTATATGTTCGTGTGCTTCGGCAGCGTTTAGCTCGCGTGTCGAATTTCCGACCCTGACATAATATTTTGCGGTGTTCGAAGCCGACAAGAATACAGGATCCGTTGATTTCTCAACCAGCACCCAGCAAATGGTCTTTTGGTCGACGACCAGAAATCGGCAGCGGACGAAGGTTGCGGCAACGGCGCCAAGATTGGTTTTCAAGATACTGACAAATGCACGTTCGAACCCATCCTGATTCTTGTGTCTGATCGTGTTTAGGTCCGCCTCTATTCCAACAATCTCGCCATCGTCGGCAACTCCGATCAATAAACGGCCTCCTTCATGGTTCATGAGGCCAGCAACGGTTTTCGCAATCACGCCTT
Organism: Ponticaulis sp.; assembly: GCA_002692725.1. Classification (GTDB taxonomy): domain Bacteria; phylum Pseudomonadota; class Alphaproteobacteria; order Caulobacterales; family Hyphomonadaceae; genus Ponticaulis. Next base: position 12,610 of record NZLU01000053.1, read on the forward strand.
CGAGGGCTTTGTTGACCCGTGTTTCTTGAAGGTCCCAGCGCAAGGTTGATTTAAACTCTGTGGCCTCATTCTCGCCGCCCCGTATCACGTCTGGCAGCGAGCGCTGAAGGTCTTCTAGCAAACCTTCAGTTCTTTTGACTTGGACTGCGAGCGAATTTGCAAGCACGGCATATGCAATACCGATTATGCTTCCGAGAACCGCAAAAATACTGTTCATAGCAACAAGATGCAGGATGGGAGCCTGCCTCAAACGCGCGGCTGCGAAGTTGACAATTCCATCATGATTTTGCCGCAACAGGTCCTGGAATTCGATCCATAATACGAGCGTGTTGACCGGATGAAGAATGATCACTCCGATGATTGCGCCCACAACTCCATAGAGCACGGTGTGCCGGCCGAGAGACCCTGGCCGTGTATGGCGCACTTTTTGAATAAACCTTCTGGTCATTTTGTAGGTCTTTCGATCGTTCATAAAGCCGAGGTTAACGAAGCATCGCAAGCGCCTAATCAGACGCTCCCCACGCTATTTCGGTGGTCGACACGTTGACCGTCGTGCCTGCTTTTCCATCGACAATCCGCGCCATATCTGACAGCGCGCCGATGGCAGCGCTACGTCCGGCATCACTTGCAAATTTACAAGCCGCATCGACTTTTGGCCCCATCGATCCTGCCGGAAATTCATACCCACGCAGGGTCTGCGGCGAGGCCTGTCTAATCGCGCGTTGCGATGGCTTGCCCCAGTCCACATAGACAGCATTCACATCCGTCGCCATGATGAATAGATCCGCTCCAAGTTCGCGGGCCAGCAATTCGCTGGCATAATCCTTGTCGATGACCGCCTCGACGCCCTGAAGATTGTGATCAGCATCATAGGCCGTCGGAATACCGCCGCCGCCTGCGCAAATTACAATACTTCCTTTCTCAAGGAGCCATTTGATTGGGCGGATCTCGAAAATGCGTTTGGGCGTAGGAGACGGGACCACGCGCCGCCAGGCATCGCCATCCTGCTTGACCGACCACGCTTTCGCCGCCGCCAAACTGCGGGCCTCTTCTTCTGAATAGACGGGTCCGACGAACTTGGTCGGATCCTGAAACGCTGGATCATTGCTGTCCACCTCTATCATCGTCAGAAGGGTTGCCAGCGGCACCTCACTCGGCAGAAGATTTCCGAGCTCTTGTTCAATCATGTAACCGATCATACCTTCGGTTTCAGCACCCATGACATCGAGCGGAAAAACTTCATCTGGCTTGTAAGCCGCGCCCTGCAGCGCTAGCAGGCCGACCTGAGGTCCATTACCATGCGTAATGATCAACTCATGCGAGGCCGCAAGTGGCGCGAGTGCTTTGGCTGCGAGGCGCACATTCGCACGTTGGTTGGTTGCGGTGAGCACTTCACCGCGTTTCAGCAGCGCATTTCCACCAAGAGCAACGACAATTCGCATTGCCTACCCCCCCAGCGTCGCGACGAGTATCGCCTTGATCGTGTGTAGCCGGTTCTCTGCCTGCTCGAATTGAATACCGGCAGGCGATTCAAAAACCTCTTCCGTCACCTCCATTTCTGCGATTCCGAATTTGCTGAGCATCTCGCGGCCAACTTCGGTTTCGGCGTTATGAAAAGCTGGAAGACAGTGCATGAATTTGGTGGTCGCCTTACCCGTCGCCGCCATCAAATCAGTATTGACCTGATAGGGCTTGAGCAGTTTTATCCGCTCTTGCCAAACACTGTCCGGTTCGCCCATCGAGACCCAGACATCGGTGTTTATGAAGTCACACCCTTTCACCGCCTCTTGAGCATCGTCGGTCAGCGTCAACCGCGCGCCCGACGAAGCGGCCAGAGCTTTTGCCGCGCTCAAATATTCCTCGCTAGGCCAGTTCTCGCGCGGCGCGCCGATACGGACATCCATGCCCATCAGACAGCCTGCGACCATCAAGGAATGACCCATATTGCTTCGGGCGTCGCCGACAAAAGCGTAAGAGATATCGGTGAGCGGTTTGTCAGCATGCTCGCGCATCGTCATCAGATCAGCCAGCATTTGGGTCGGGTGCCATTCGTCGGTCAGGCCATTAAACACCGGCACGCCCGAATACTCTGCCAGCGTCTCGACAATGTCTTGCGAGAACCCGCGATATTCGATGGCGTCATACATGCGCCCGAGCACGCGAGCTGTATCCTTGATCGATTCCTTTTTGCCAATGTGCGACCCCGACGGCCCAAGGTAGGTGACCCCTGCCCCCTGATCCATAGACGCGACCTCGAAGGCGCACATGGTGCGCGTCGAAGCCTTCTCGAAGATCAGGCAGATGTTTTTGCCCTTCAGGCTTTGATGCTCAATGCCCGAATATTTCGCCCGCTTCAGATCCCGCGAAAGATCCAGCAAATAGCGTACGGCGCGTTGATCAAAGTCGAGCAGTTTCAGGAAACTGCGCCCTTGAAGATTATAAGCCATCATATGTCCTTACTTAAATTTGGGTTCAGCAATTGAACTCTAAAAATCGACTGGGTCGCGCCAGACCGGACAGGTCATGCAATGACCGCCGCCCCGGCCGCGCCCAAGCTCAGACCCCCGGATTGTGATCACTTCGATACCGGCTTTGCGCAGCAACGTGTTGGTCGAGGTGTTGCGATCATAAGCGACAACCACGCCAGGCTCGAGGGCGACGACATTATTGCCATCATCCCACTGCTCTCGCTCCTGATTGTAGGCATCCCCGCCAGTCTGAACGATGTTAAGTTTTTTGAGCCCCAGAGCCTCGGCCGCAATCGCAAACAGGTGCCGCGTTTCTTGCTCGACACAGACACGATCAGGCTTGTCGCAAGGGCGCAGCGTATAGCATTGAATCTGATCGCAGACCTCGACAAAGGCGGTGGCGACATCGCGGTCGCAGTGAGAGAAAACCGTATCGAGATGCATGGCGCTGCGGGCTCGCGGCATTTGGCAAGCAATGACCTGCGTTGCCGCTTCGTTTTTAAACAGGGCGCGCGCCACCTGCCCAACGGCCTGCGGCGAGGTGCGCTCGCCCATGCCGATCAGCACAGTGCCATTGCCCCATGGCATGACATCGCCGCCCTCCAGCGTCGCCGGGCCGTGATCGGTATCCGGATCGCCCCACCAGACTTTGAAGTCACCGCCTGAAAAGGCAGGGTGAAATTTGTAGACGGCGGCCACCAGCAGAGTTTCAGGCCGTCTGGCTGGCCAGAACATCGGATTTAACGTCAGGCCATTGCCGATCCAGCAACTATTATCGCGCGGAAACTGCGTATTGGGGAGCGGCGGAATCACAAAACCATCGGGCCCCAAATAGCTGCCAAACATGTCTTTGGCCTTAAACGGCAGATCATGAACTGCGATCCCGCCGACCAGAAACACCGCCAATTGATAGGGGGCGAGTTCAGACAGCCAGGCCCGCAAATCCTCAAGCATGCCAACGCCAACCTGGTCTTCGGTAATCCGCCGATCGAGGATCCAGTCGCGCGCTTCCGGCATCGCGACAATCTCACTCAGCAGATCGTGAAACTCATAGACTTCAACCCCGCGATTGCTCATCTTCATGCGAAAATCAGCATGATCGGTCTTCGCCTCCTGAACCCAGAGGACGTCATCATAAAGCAAAACGTCGGCATTGGCCGGCGTCAGCCTCGAATGCGCAAGGCCGGGCTGGCAGGTAATGACTTTGCGCAGTTTTCCGATTTCGGAATGTACACCGAAGCCTGTCATAAGAAGTGTCCTTTCACGGGCGGTTTGAGATGAAGCGTGGCGTGCAATGGAATTGGCGCCGCCACGCTCAGTTGAGCAGGGTCGCAATACTGAGCGACCCCATGATCAGAATGACGAGCGCGAGCAGAAGCGGCCACATGAAGCGCAGCCAGCGCTGATACGGCACCCCGCCAATCGCAAGGGCACCCATGACAACGGCAAAGGTCGGATTGATTAGGTTCACAAGCCCGTTGGCCGATTGATAGGCCGTGACAACAAGCGAGCGGTCGACATCAGAAAAATCAGCAAGGGGGGCCATGATCGGCATACTCAAAACCGCGAGTCCGGAAGATGACGGCACCAGGAAAGAGAGACCGAGCTCAATTCCAAACATAGTATTGATGAAGCCGATCGGGCCAAGCCCGCTCAGGGCGCCTTCGCCCGCATGCAGGATCGTATCGGTCATCTTACCGGCATCCATGATCACGACGATCCCGCGCGCGATGCCAATGATAAGAGCGACGCCGAGCAGATCTTTTGCACCTGCCATGAATGCGTCGATGAAGCCTTCCTCTCCCATCCAGCCGGCAACGCCAACAAGGATGGAAGCGGCAATAAACAGAGCAGACATCTTGTCCATCCACCAGCCTTGTGAAGAGACACCCCAAATCATGATGGCAAAGGTCGCAGCAAATATGATCAGGGTGAGAATTTGTGATCTTGAAAGCGGCGCATTCGGATCGTGACCATCGCCCTTGAACCGGCCAGCGATTTCATCTGACTTGTCGGCAATGATCGATTTGGAGGGGTTCGCTCTCACCTTAAGTGCGTAGCGCATCACATAGGCCGAACATATCGCCCAGCCGGTCACGATGGTCTGCTCCCCGAAAAGTGGTCCATTATTTGAGTTAGTACCGGCTTCAGATATGGAGCTGAACTATGGGCAAGAGACTGAAGCCTGAA
>NZLU01000054.1 GCA_002692725.1 Ponticaulis sp.
AGATGGATTTCCAATCCTCATTATACCGTTGGATCATCCACTGATCGTCTCGTAGTACGACCCTAATTCGCCCAGACTCAGCTAGAATATTGTCTCTGCCAACGAAGGAATGCCAGGGTGTCCACCACTGAGCCGTGGACAGAGTTGGGTCGTCTTCGATCTGGGGCATTACCCCATGGATTTCGCTGAACCGTGCTGTCTCCACGGCACATTGGCGCACAGGACTATATGCGGTCATGGCGTCCTCTTTCTGTTTAGGGCAGACTCCATCCAGGCCCTGAGATTGCTCCCAAGGTTGCAGGACGGGTCTGCCAGGTTTCGATTTCGGGGGAGTAGCGCTGGTTAGATGCCCAAACGAAAAGAGGCCCAGCGCTGAGACCTCTTACGTTTCATAGTTATGCCTTGGATACTGATAGAGAGAACTTCTTGGACCTTGGTCTCACTCTGATTGATCATCCCATTAGGGACCATTAATCAGGTAACCACCTTAGTATTATAGTACTTATTACACTAAGGTAGTAGTAACCATATCGCCTCAAGCGGATTCGATCCAATCAGACTATTTGCACCGAACTTGGGGCCGGATGCCAAATCGATCCTGATACGCGGACTTTAGAATCTCTGTAGTCAGTCCAGAATCCTTCTCTGGAACGATTAGGCTGTCGAAGACGGGCAAAGCCGGAACTTCGAAGTTGCGCTGCAAATCAAGCATCACAGAGAGAAAACACTCGGACTCTTCGAACTGAAGTTTAGACCAGTCTAAAGAACCTGACTTGATCTTGTTCAATGCCGGGTGCCGTGTTCTCAGTGCCGCCACAACGTTCTTGAGCTTGTAAACCTGATTGAGTTCACGGCCTTTGCGCTGGGCGTACTCCTCTCTGAACTTCTTAGGCCACCGACGCGGGGACCTCCCCAGGCCACACCACGCCGAGAAGACGTTCTTCACCACGTCTCTTTCCACGCCTTCGAGATCGTAAGGATCGACTGTGGTGTCCAAGGGCTTTCTTGTTATCCCGTGCAGGACGACCATGTGACTGGCGCTGATGTCCAGTTCCACGGTGTCTTGGCCATTGATCGTGATCAGGCTCCGAGCATCGCTGTTTCTGGACTGCCAGTTGTCATCGGATGCGCAGTAAAGACGCCCTCCCATATTGAAGTTGAAGTCACGGTAGTTGCCACTGTTGAAGAGGCGGTACAGTCTCGGTTTATAGCGCGACAATCTGGGTGAGACGCTGGCGACAAACAGGATGAGATTCTATGTCGCGGCATCGGAGACGATATCACCGTGATTGTCGCTGGCAAGGTTTTCTTCGGCTGCTGTTTGTCGCTCCGCGTCAATCAGCGGTGTATTTTTGATTGTCGCGTAAGCGGCAGGCCTGCCTCTCTTCCGTTTCGCCTCCATGGCCGACCGCCGTCTGTAGCTTTCCACGTTCATCTCGAAGATGGTGGCATGGTGGACGAGCCTGTCGACGGCCGCGAGCGTCATCGCGGGATCGGGGAAGACCTTGTTCCATTCGCCGAAGGGCTGATTGGCGGTGATCATGATGGACCGCCTCTCGTATCGCGCCGAGATCAGCTCGAAGAGGACGCTGGTTTCGGCCTGGTCCTTGGTGACATAGGCGAGATCGTCGAGGATGATCAGGTCGAACTTGTCCAGTTTGGCAATGGCGGCCTCGAGCTGTAGCTCCCTGCGGGCCACCTGCAGCTTCTGGACGAGGTCGGTGGTTCTCGTGAAGAGGACCCGCCAGCCGTTCTCGATCAGCATCAGACCGATGGCGGCCGCGAGATGGCTCTTGCCGCCGCCGGGCGGACCGAACATCAGGACATTGGCGCCCTTGGCCACCCAACTGTCTCCCGCGGACATGGCCATGACCTGTGCTTTCGAGATCATGGGAACGGCGTCGAAGTCGAAGCTATCCATCGTCTTGCCGGGCGGCAGGTGCGCTTCGGCGAGATGGCGGGCGGTCCTGCGGTGCGCGCGTTCGGCCAGTTCATGCTCCGCAATGGCGGCCAGGAAGCGGGCGGCCGGCCAGCCCTCCCGGTCGGCCTGTTCGGCAAATTGCGGCCAGAGGGTCTTGATGGTGGGCAGCCGCAGGTCGTTCAGCATGATGCTGAGGCGGGCCTCATCGACGGTATGGGAGCGCGTCATGCCGGCACTCCTGCTATATCCACTGATTTGACGAGGGCTTCATAGCTGTCCAAGGACACGGATTGCACTGTAACGGTCGGCAAACAGGTCGGATCCGGGGCGAAGTGCCTTCGCAGGACAGCAAGATCGGGGAGCCCGCCGGCCTCGAGCACCTTGGCCAGTTCCGCCGCCAGCGCCTGCTCGCAACCGCGCTCATGCGCCAGGGCAAGCAACTCGACCGTGATCTTGCAGGCCTGCCGTTCGGGCAGCCGGTCGATGAGCGCCTCGAAGGCGCGCCGGTACTCCTGGCGGGGGAAGAGCTTGTCGCGGTAGACGAGGTTCAGAAGGGCCATGGGCTTTCTGCGCAACGAATGGATGACATGGTGATAGTTCACGACCTGGTCATGCTTGCCGTTCGCCTTGGCCCGCCCCCTGGGCAGGGTCAGCAGGTGGGTGCCCCCGGTGAAGACATCCAGCCGGTCGTCGAACAAGCGCACCCGCAGCCTGTGCCCGATCAGGCGCGACGGCACGGTGTAGAAGACCTTGCGCAAGGTGAAGCCGCCGGTGCTGGACACGGTGACGATCACCTCCTCGAAATCCGTGGTGCGGCGTTCGGGCAGCCCCCGCAGATATGGCCGTTCGGCTGCGATACGCTTGCCGCGGGCCGCATTGCGGCGCCCGACGATCTCGTCGATGAAGGCGCGGTAGCCATCGAGCCCCCCGAAGTCGGCACTGCCCCGCATCAGCAGCGCATCCCGGATTGCACTCTTGAGATGGCCATGGGCACTTTCGATCGAGCCGTTCTCATGCGCCACCCCCTTGTTGTTGCGCGTCGGCGTCATCCGGTAGTGGGCGCATAGGGCATCATAGCGCGTCGTGAGGTCCGCCCGCGCGTCGGCATCGAGGTTGCGGAAGGCTGCGGACAAGCTGTCGCTGCGATGAGAAAACGGCGCGCCGCCTACCGACCAGAGTGCATTCTGAAGCCCTTCGGCCAAGGCAACATAGCTCTCCCCACCCAGAATGACATGGGCATGTTCGAAGCCGGACCATGGCAGGCGGAAGTGGTAAAGCAGATGCTCCAGCGGCTGGCCGGCAATCGTCACGGCTCCAGCTCCCAAGTCGGTGAAATCCGACAAACCGACCCGGCCCGGTTCGTGAACCTGTCGGAAGATGACCTCCTGATCTTCGCCATGAACGGCCCGCCAGGCCCGGATCCGCCGCTCCAGCGTCCGACGGATGCCGGGCGACAGTTCGGGGTGGCGGCGCAGCATCTCCTCGAAAATGGCGACCGGGCGAAGACCCGGAGCCGATCGCAAGAGAGGGACGACTTCCGCGTCGAAAATGTGCTCAAGCGGGTCCGGGCGCCGCCGGCCTCGCGTCTGGGCCTTCTGCGACGGCAGCTTGGGGTCCTGCGAAATACGGTAGCCGGTCGCCCGGCTCATCCCGGCCTTGGCCGCGGCGATTTCGATGGGGTGGGTCTGTCTCAGCTTCATGAAAAGTCTCGTCTGTTGATCGGTTACGTGGCGCCCCGGCACAAAGGTGGTTCTCCATTCCTGAAAACCACCAGCGTAACGGGCCGGCCGCGATCACAGACCCCAAAAAAGGGCGAAGCGGCGGGCGCGTGCCTCCGGTCGGGCTACGCCCTCCCTCCGACACACGCCCGCCGCAACGTCTCATCCTGTTTGTCGCGGAATCTCATCCTGTTTGTCGCGCAGCAGCCTGAGGCCTCACGCGACCCGCGCGAAGCATTTCCCGCGCGGGTCGACCCTTCCAAACTGAACAGAAAGACACCCCCATAGCTATACTCAAGTTCTCCGCCTCCGCCGTCGCGGCGCAGATCGCCCATGCGCGCGCTTGCAAGACCTTCCTGCCTAACTGGAACGGACCGGTGGACAGCCCCGCCCTGATCCTCATCGTCGGCAATGGCGTGCATCTGCGCTCCAATGGCATCGACGGCACGACCACTCGCATCGTTACGACCGAACACGCCGATCCATCCTTTGCTTTCGCCGATGGCATGAACCCGTTTCGCGACACCGACTGGATGGCGCAGCGACGCATGGCGTTCCGCGATCTGACCGGCCAGTTCTACTGAGCTACTCCCCATTTGTTGGACAGGGTTCGACGTAATTTAAGCTACTTTCTGCTCCTGCTGATCGGGTTGTATGATCTCGTTCCTCTGCCAATAGACCACGGCAGGTGGCTTGCCGCCAAGAGCGGAATGTGGGCGCTTGTGGTTGTAGAATTCCATCCATTTTCTGACGCCAGCCTTGGCCTCTGAACCCGTCTCCCAAGCATGCAAGTAGATGCATTCATATTTCAGGCTGCGCCAAAGCCGCTCGACAAAGATGTTGTCGAGGAACCGGCCCTTGCC
>NZLU01000055.1 GCA_002692725.1 Ponticaulis sp.
GAAGAAAAAAAGAAAACCCCGCCGGTCTTGCGACCAGCGGGTTGGAGTTCGACGGAGGGGTAGATGGCAGACTGAAGAAGGGGGAACGAGACCGGGAGCGCGGGGTGGCAGGGGGACAGTGACGCCCCCGATCTCGCGCGCGGCGGGTGCCGCGCTACGCCTCGCTGGAGGAGGCGTTGTTGGACGGCGAGAGCAGCTGGATGATGCCGCCGTAGCCGATACGGAACTTGGTGATATCGCGGCGATCTTCGCCTTCACCCTCGGTAGAACGCACCATCTCGCCTTCGACGAGGAGCTTCTTGCCCTTGGTGCCGTACTTCTTCATCAGATCGACCAGGTGGGGCTGGAAGACGGCGATGGAGAACCAGTCGGTGCGCGTCTTGCCCTGGCCTTCCGGGGTGGTGACGGCGAGATTGAGCATCGCGAATTCGTAGTCTTCGCCATTGGCATTCGTCTTGGAATGAATGGCAGCGTCGGAACCCAGGTTACCCAGCAGCGTGAAACGGTTCATATCGAAATTCCCTTGAAATGAGCGGCCATCATGGGCCAGCGTTAGTGATTGGAAGATCGTTTCCGGGGTTGGCTTGAAGCCTCTCTTCCCCTTCGAGATCCGCAAGGATCGATCCTGATTTTCCTTTTCAGCAGGACGCCCCTTGGCGGGCTGCGTGTTGGGCCAGGATTTGCGGCAGAAGGGTGTGCGCAGTGCTAGGCGCAAGAGCTGGAATGTCTTGGCGGTCGAGCTCGGCGTTTATCGCGACGAGCAGGGCGGTGACGTCCGTGTCGACCAGGCCGATACGTCGATCACACAGCTCAGCCAGCGCGAGTTGGGCTCGCGCGAGAAGATCGCTGATGCTCGGGGCGGCATGAAGGGCTTGCTCGCTGAAAGCGTAAGGCACGCCGACATCATGATCCCAGGCGGTCTTGTGAACCCCCCGGGCGATCGCATCACAATGCGTATCGCCGGTGTGATCGAGTGGGGTCCAATCCATGGCGGCATTGGCCGCGAAGATCGCTGCCTCACAGGCCGCCTCCTCAGTATCGGCTTCTACGATCTGGGTGCTGGCGACATAGGCAGCACAGCTGCATTCAACGGTCCAGGTAGGCATGGGGCGCTCCTAAAGCGAACAACGGTTCGCTCAACGCCCTCCCTCTCCTTTCTCGTCAGCTCGTGCGGGTCACTTGGCGGGTTTTCTTCTGGCCAAGACCCTCGAGCATGAGGGACCGGATTTGCTCGTACAATGCAGGAGGCAGTAAACCGTAGGAGAACTGGTTCGGGGTTTCGCGCGAGACAGGTGCGAGATCGGCGCCGGGCCAGTTAAAGGCATTGTACTCGGACACCACGATCCATGAACGCTCACTGTCGAGGCCAAGATGGCGTTTCACAGCGCCGGGGATTTCGATCGCCAACGAAGCGGCATCGGGAGGTGAATGTGTGATGGGAACGACGCTGACCTGAACGACGCCATTCACAACCTCCCGGGCCAGGATAACGGCGCAGGGGCGGGCCTTGCGGCCTTCCTCGAGGCCGGCATCATGTTCATGGGTCCATAGGTAGTTATACCCCAAGACCAGGCCCGGTTCCGGGACTGGGAGCGCCACCCTAGTCCTCGTCGAGCAATGCGTTTAGGTGGTTGTGACGTGGATCCATCTGGGCACTCACGAGGGCTGCGATTTGAGCGTCATCCATGTCGGCGGTTTTACCGGCGACACGGCCGCGCGTCAGCACGGCGAATTGATGGGCGGACAGAAGGACGGTGTGCGGCCTTCCGTTCTTGGTGATGATAACCGGGTCACGCTGAGCGCTATCTTGATACCGCCCGACATTTTGCTGGAACTGGGTCGATGTAGCTGTCGTGGTCATGGTGCCTCCTGTCCATAATAGATAAAATATCGAGAATGGATAAACAAGGACTGAACAGCCATCGGAGACATGGATTTCAATGCGTGACCGCTTCCGCCCAAAACCGCTGCTCGCAATACCAGCAGTAGGGCAGATCGGATGTGTGATCGCCGCACCGCTCACACGGGCCGCAGATCGGGCTATCCAGTTCACCGGCGCTCAGGCCGTGCCAATGAGGATGAGGATCGCGCGCCTCACCGCAGGCGAGGACGCGAGAGACGGGGTTACACATGGTCGAACCTCCGATAGACGCGGGCCACATGGCGCGCGTGGGCCAGGACGCGTTTGCGTCCGCCCATGAACATGACGGCCTCGGATCCACCGGATGTGAGGGCGTCGAGCGCTTCATCGCGCGTGAGGAACCGGCGCAAGGCAAGCCAGAGGCGGCGGCAGCGCGTTTGACGAGCGCCGGCGATGAGATCCTGGGCAGCGTGCAGTCCACAGCCATAGGCCTGCAGCTTGTCCAGCATGAACTCGATGGACGCGTTGGCGCGAACCATCGAGAAGACAGCCCGCTGCGCCCAGCAATCGGCGGGAGCGTTAAGCGGCGTCATGGTGCGTCCCCGTGATGAGGTGGGGGTAATTGGCCAGCAAGCCAGCGAGCATGCCCAATGCCGGACCTGGATCACGATTTTGGGCAATGGCCCGGTTCACAATCTCAAGACTGGCGATCACGGTGCGAGCCATATCGATCGCCCGAGACTGGTCGCGAGCGCGCGAGTGGAAGGAGACGTGAACGCTCATGGGCGCGAAGGCCAACGGATAAAGAGCGCGGGCGACCGCGGTCCTTGAGGAAGCCTCAGACATGGCGGGATACTCCGATGAAAAGAGAATGGGATCCGCGCTCAACGCACGAGGCGATGAAGCGCGGGCAGACACATGGCGACGAAGACGGCCATGCCGGCAGCGATAAGAGCCATTGGAAATCTCCAGGTTCGTGGTTACGAACCGGCCCACCCTGCTTTCCTTGAGGGGCGAGCCTGCGAGGGGTTGAGATCAGGCTTGAGCGAGTTGGCCACGCAGCCAGTCGCGAAAGGGCGCCATGTCCACCGAGAGCTCGGCATAGCGACCATTGGTGCCGCCACACACGACGAAGCGGGTCTTCTCGGCACCGAACCGGCCGCACAGAACCGCCAGGAGATCGTGGGCATACCAGCTCTCATGACCGGTGATGCCATCGAGGCACCGAACCACCAGGGCAGGATTGTCCTGCGCGCGCGGTGCGATCACGAAGCGGGCAGATCGCTGACGGATGTAGGAATTGGTGCCGTCGGCATAGTTGAAGGATTCTACAGCGTCGAACACCGTGGCGGCTGCTTCACGCGCCTCGGCCAGGGCCTGCTGCGCTTTACGGGCGGCATAGGCCTGCGGCCCAAGGCGGGCAGCGGTTTGAGCTTCAAGCTCATCGATGAGGGACTTGAAGTTGATCATGGTGACCTCCAAGGGGTTGGGTTCACCACGAGAAAAACGGGCAGAGCGAAGCGCCCTGCCCGTCTTTGGAAACGGAGGAGAAGGAATGAGGCGTTCGACTCAGAACGGAATCTCGTCGTCCATGTCCTGCTCGGTCGTCGCAGCGTATTCCCGGGTGGCCGTGTCCTCGGTGCGAGCGTGAGCGCGCGCCTCGCCGGACGGGGAGAGCAGCTCGATGCGGGCATTGAAGCCGCAGCGGAACTTCGTGAGATCGCGGCGCTGGTCGCCCTCACCCTCGGTGTAGCGAACCATGTCGCCCTCGATCAGGAGCTTCTTGCCCTTGTGGCCGTAGCTCTTCATGAGATCCACCAGACGCGGATTGAACACCGCGATGGAGAACCAGTCGGTGCGGGTTTCACCGCGCCCCTGGGGCGTGGAAACCGCGACGTTGAGCAGAGCGAATTCGTACTCGGAGCCATCACCGCGACGGCCAGACTGGATGCGAGCGTCTTGGCCAAGATTGCCGGTCAGAGAAAAACGGTTCATCGGAATAATCCCTTGTCGAAATGGGCCTTCCTCGGCCCGTTGATGATTGGAAGATCGCGTCGAAGGGCGGCTTGAAACCTCTTCCCCTTCAAGATCCGTAAGGATCGACCCTCATTTTCCTTTTGGGGCGTCAGGCCGTGGCGCTTGTGGCCTGAGGACCGATTGGAGCGTTCGGGGCAGCCAGGGCCTCCAGAGCGCGCTGGTGGCGCTCGAGGCGGGCTGTGTTCATCTGCTTAAGCCAGGCATCCCAGCGCCGCAGCTTGTCGACATGATCGGTGTCGACCTCGCGAAGGGTGAGGATGAAATCCTGGTCCAGGACAGCAAACTCCTCACATTCCCCGGTCTCGGCGTTGAAAAGCTCAACGCCTTCGCCGTATTCACAGCCAGCCTCATTCCACCAGCCATAGGAGATGGCGTGGCGCTTGAGGACCTCGCGGACCGGTTCGTCCATCTGGGCGTAGTTGACCTCATCGAACGACAGATACCCGTCACGGGTGAGTTCCTGGTCGATATCGAGGATGGTGTAGGCACGGTGACAGTCGCTGAGAGCTTCAGCGAGTTCAGCGGCGGCAACACCGTGAAGCGGGGTGTAAAGCACCAGCGAGCAATGGCAACGGTCGCCCATGAGAAGGCTCCTTTTTTGGGGGTTAGCGTGTCGCGACCAAGGGCGCGATGAGGCTGTAAAGCGCCTGATCCGTGATCGGGCGCAGGCCTCCAAGCGCACGAGCGAGAAAGCTGTCTGGCTTGAAGGGGGCGGAATGGCCGATCGTGAAACCGGTCGTGTCGAACGTCAGTTCGCACGCGATGGGATTGGGATAGTCGGCATCTTCAGCCGACCAGACCAGCCAGAGGGTGTTGAATGCCGTGCCGATGCGAGCACGGTCCAGCTTGAGAAAGACGTAGACGTCTTTGGCGCGGTGTTCCCAGGCGTGGCGAAGGTCGAGGGTGGAAAGGGTAAGAGGCATGTGGGTCTCCCGAATGGCAATTCGGGAAAAAGCCCCCGCCTCTCCTTTCAACTCGCCCGAGCGGGAATGAATTTCGCGTCGGGATATCGCGCGCGCAGCTTGCGGCGCAGCTCCCAGCGATTGCGAGCGCGCATCCATCCGAAATGGGTCTCGCACTCGCTTTGGAAATAAAAGAGCGGCGCGCCGGTGCCATAATAGGCGCCGGTCGCAGTGTACCCGCTGGCATCCAAACGGATCCGGGTGATTTCATACGTGATGGGCATGGCCGATCACTCCTTGATGAAAAAGAAAAGAGGCGGCCCGATCAGGCCGCCTCGAGGAAGTAGCTGCGAGCCAGCGCCTCGCTGGCTTCAAGCCCCACGCCCTGGCCATAAAAATGGCACTCGAGCACGTAGCGCTGGTGATCGGCCGGCCCTTCGAGCTCGCACGCGTGGGCTTGCAGATCCCAGTACACGGCCTGCTTCCAGCTCAGGCCGAAGGTCGAACGCAGCCGATCAAGATGAGCGGCGTAGTCGACCAGAGCGGCGCGAGCTGAGCGCGCGGCGCGGTCCGCCTCGTCAGTGGCATACTGAACGAGGGCGTCCAGCTCGGCCTTGAAATCCGCTTCGGTATCGAAGTGGACGGGATGACGCGGACGAAAGCCGTGCGCGTCTTTGTAGAGGTCGGAGTAAATCGCTCCATCCTCATCGCTCATGTCAAACATGATCGGTCTCCGGGAAATGAGAAGGTGAACAGACCTGGCCTAGCGATCCGCTCGGGGATCGTTCGTGGTCACCGCGAAGAGGAAACCGTCGAGAGCCAGGGTCGCGGCGGCCATAAGGCCGACAAGCGTGGCGTAGGAGTGCAGGCTGGCCTGACCCGTGAGGTCGGCCCAGCCGGTCACCAGAGCAGCACCGATGATGGCGATGACGGCGGTGACGAATGCGATACGAGCAAGCGAAGCCATTGGGGCATCCTTTCGAATTGAAAATTCGAAGGCCCCCTCCCCAGCTTTACTTTGAAACGGACGGATATCGCGTCGGGCGCGGTTGAAAACCAAGACGCCCGGCGGCCCTTTCCGGCCCGCAGCACTTCATTGCGAGGACACGGCGCGAAGCAAGGCTGAGCCACCTATTGAGGCGCGCTCGACTGTGACGGCCTGGGGCGGTTTGCCGTTTAGGGGTGTATCCGCGGCCCGGCCGCCAGCAGTTCATATGAAGCACCTGGTACGGCATGAAAGCTCGTCTTGAAGTTCGATAAGCCCTTCAATATCAACTACGGCCGGGTTTGGCCGAAAGCGGCCGCAGTGTGTCGGCGCGTTACAGTTGAACAAACGATTTTAATTGATCAGCAAGTCTTGATGACATACGTTCAGGGTGTACCGAGAGCGATGAAAGACGGTACGCCAGCCCTTTCGGGGGTGTCGCGGAGAGCGACGGCAACTGGTTTTCGTACTGGCCATCAGGCCACGAAAGGGTCCCCGCGGGGACCCTTTTCAGTTTCTAGCAAACGTTTGCGAAGCGGCTGGCTGGCCGGACATGGCCGCGTGATTACTTACGACGGCCGCCCCCGCGGCCGCGAGACTTATTCGGGTTCGGCCGGGAGATGATCTCGCCCCTGGCGGTCTTGGTGATCAGCGTTGGGAAATAGACCTTATCGGACAGCCTCGCATCGTGCGGGGCTGGATAAGCCGATACGACATTGAGGATCACGTCCAGTTTCTTCGAGCGAGCCGGCTCTGCTTCGAACGGAATAATCAACGGATCTAGGCCCGGCTCGCCCTTCACGACGAGGAAGCGCCGTTCGCGTTCTCGCCATTCGTCGGCGAAGAAGGCTTTGCCGCGCGACGCCCAGACGAAGACTTCTCGGATATTCTTCGATCGCTCGTAGCGCTCCGGGCAAAAGGTGCGGGGATCGTCGAATGTGTTCACCCAAACATCAGGCTTGTCGTCGGGCTGGCGTTTTCGGGTGAAGCAATGTGTCGAGGTGAATGCGACGCGGACCTTGTAGACGCGAGTGTCACCCGTCGGCCCGGCGACGTCCATAACGAACGGGCGCAAGTGGCGTAGACAAAAGGTCTCGCCCTGACATCTAAACTCAACCGGAAGCATCGCACCCAAAAAGCTCAATTTTGGCGGAGCTTATGATTGTTCGTGAACCCTCCAAAACGCTTTATCCAGCGAACGCTCGTTGGATAAACAAGACGTGGGAAAACTGACCCCCGATTTTGTGGCCCAGGGGAATGATAGCGGATGAGACAGGTCGCCAATCAGCGCAGTCTGCGACGCAGCGTGCAGTAGGCGACACCAGCAGCGCCAACAGCAGCAAACCCAAGTGCCAGAACATCAACGGCGGGCATGATGCCGTTGAATAAAAGCGCATAGGACGGCTGGTTGGCCATCATGATCCAGTCGGCAGAGCTTGCGAGCCAGGCCAGACAAGCGGCGGGAACGGCCCAGACATTCCGACGAAGGAACAGTACGATCGCAATAGGATAGGCCAGCACCTGGAGGATAAATGCGAGTGCTTGGGCGTGGGCACTGGTTGCCGCAATCTCGCGAAGAATGACCCAATGCACACCCCAATCGCTGCCGACGCGATAGGAGATGAGCAATAAGAGGCCCCAACCCAGCACGTGAAGGGCCTCTAGCCTCAAGAGGAAAAGAGACAGTGGCCGAACCCACATGCCTGCCTCCTGCGCAAAAGAGCCATGCGGCCCCCCCAGACAAAATTGACAGTCCAGGACAGCAAGGCGAGAAAACAGAAAACCAAGACGCGCAAACGAATCATCTAACCGTTGCAGGTGCATAGTGTGGAAGGAACGACCGTGCCGCAATACGCTGACATTCAAAAGCATCTCACGGTGGGCCTGATCATCGCGACCCTGATTGCGATATTCCCTGTGGGATATGGCTATTACAGCTTGTTACGGCTGGCGATGATGTTGGGCTGTGGCTTCCTGGCCTATCAGGCCTACGCGACAAGCCGGATCAATAATCGCTGGATGTGGATTCTTGCGGCCTTGGCGATCACGTTTAATGCAATCGCTCCGATTGGACTGCCCTCGGAGGCCTGGATGATCATTGATCTCCTGGCGGCCGGCGCTCTTTGGCAATACCGTAACGCCATTATTGCCGCGCAAGCGGATAATGCTGCGTGAGGAGGGGTTTGACCTGCTCTGTCAGGGTCGAACCCAAAAAAGGTCCGTAGCAGTTTGATCGCCGGGCGACCCGAAGGGAGACCGGCGCATTTGTGCTAGGACCGCCCGAAAGGCCCCCTCCCCCGTATTCGGGATCCCGAGGAATGCTTGGGGCATGCGTTCAATGGGCCACCCGGTAGACGGTCTGATCCGTTTCATCGCGAACGAGATCGATCGCGGCGCCATCAAAGTGGAACGCCAGGTGCGGGCCCTGGACCGGGATGCCAATCGCGTCCGGCCAGAAGGCCGCCAGACACGAGCCTCCCGGATCTCGCACAGAGGGATAGACGACCCCGTTGGATCCCGACGCGCGTAATGACCGTGCA
>NZLU01000006.1 GCA_002692725.1 Ponticaulis sp.
GGTCGCAATGGAGGAAAAACTCCGCTTCGCGATCCGTGAAGGTGGCCGGACTGTTGGTTCGGGCGTCGTGTCTAAGGTTGTCGAATAAGCGTGAGCTTACGAGACAATCCCGGACCTGATCCAGGATCTCGTTCAACGAGACTGATCTGATTTTAAAAGCCCGCTGGAAACAGCGGGCTTTTTTGTGTCTGAAAACTCCCCTGAAAAGAGAACCCGCTTTTGTGGATTCTCGCCTCGTCCTACTCTGTTAACCATAAAGGTGAGGGGAACGAGCTAATGCGATTGAAAACGGGATTCCTGGCGGCTGCTGTGATCTTTGGACTAACTGACGTGCACTCAGCCTCAGCCCATGGTGGACAGGGACACGGCTATTATGTGCCGCATAGCTTTGCGGGGCATCAATATTATATCCCTTATAATCAGGCGCCGCGATACAAAGCCTATACTCCCGCTTATCGAACAGGCACCTATATTGAGCGTACGCGCACCACGATCATCATCAGAGATTATACGCGCTATTATCTGCCGCGCCCGGCATACGGTTATGTCTATATTCGTTCGGGATATGATGTGTATCTTTGTCGTCCCTATAACGGGCGTTACCTTGTGACCACAGTCTATACAGGTGTGTTCTGAGCGGGCTGTCGCACACCACCTAATCCGCGAGTTCCGGACCCAATCTCTAGCGTCGTGGGGGAAGTCGCTCGTATCTGCGCATGGCCATGATTAGTCTTTTGGTATGACCAAACGTTCCAAATCTGTTTCTGTGCGCCATCCGCTCTTCATTGGCATGTCCGCCGCATTGTTCTGTGGCTGGGTGAGCCTTGGGGCTATGGCCTTTGTTGAGGATGATTGCGGAGAGCTACTTGGAGGCAATTGTTCATCGACTAAGCCGGCGCAGGAGATAGAGCCTGTCGTGTCAGAAAAGGCGACACCAAAACCGGCGCCCTTGTCGCCAGCAAATTCAAAACCGCCGAAAGAAACTGCCGTCGAAGCAAAAGTGAGTGCGCCAGCAGCTCAGCCAGAACCATCAAAACCTTCGCGTGTCGAGGAACGACCCGTAACGGACATCGCCTCTGAAAAGCCCCGGCCAGACCCAATAAAGACGTCACCGCAGCCGTCGTCGGCGACCATAGACGATCCGCCACTGAAATCGGCAGAGACGAGCCCGGAAACAAAACTTGCACAGGTGTCTCAGTCTGCGCCCGAGCGTGAGCTGAAGGCGCAGACAGTGCCGCCAATGGCGTCACCGCAGAAGCTGGAAGTCCGGCACATCAAAAAGCCAGTTCCGGTGTCCGTCACGACACCAGACATACGCAAATCGGGCGCACAACAACCCGCCGCAAAGCCCAAATTCATGGAAATGGATAAACGCGAGGCGCTCATTCAGGCTCAGCCTGCCCAAACCCAGCCGACCAAACCCTTGGTAACCGCTGCGCGCCGTGCGCCTCAAATCGCCGGAGTTTATCCGGGTGCGCAGACTGCCGGCGCTTATGCAGTTATCGGAGATCACCCACCGATGATGTTGACCGGGACCAATCCGCTTGCCGGGAGCGGTTTGCCGCCCTTGGCACGCCCTACAGCTCCCGTAATCGAAGTTCAACAAATGGCGGGACAGATCATCATTGAGGTAGACCCGAGAGGCTTACGCCAACCCGCTGCCGATATTGGTGAAAAATTCCGACGCGTCGAAGAGCAGGCAGAGCACAATTGTCGTGGGTTTGATGGAACGGATATTCGGACGGTTTCCGTCACCTCCAGCTGCATTGGTCGCGAGGTCGATCGGATCATTGCACACAGTGCAGACCCGGCTTTGATGGCCTATTTCCAT
Source organism: Ponticaulis sp. (assembly GCA_002692725.1). Lineage (GTDB taxonomy): Bacteria > Pseudomonadota > Alphaproteobacteria > Caulobacterales > Hyphomonadaceae > Ponticaulis. The sequence goes on from NZLU01000006.1 coordinate 1,832, forward strand.
CGGTTGATTGTCTCAAACTAAACGGCGACCCGAACAGGCGGCGTCTCAGAGCTTCTGAGACTGTCGGGTCTGTGTTAGACCCTTAAGACTGGTTTCCGGATTTTGCCTGCGAGACACATGAACATACTTCTGATTGATCTCGTTTCGCGGACCTCAGACCATGTCTAAACACGTGATAAAACGGGGTTTCTGGCTTGTTACAGGCGTGTTTTTTACGGGATGCGCGTTTGTCGGAGTGGTTCTGCCGCTCATACCCACCACGCCTTTCCTTCTGTTGGCGGCGTTCTGTTTTGCCAGATCGTCCAAACGCTTTCACACTTGGCTACATGAGCACAAATGGTTCGGCCCCTTGCTGACCAATTGGAATGAGTATGGCGCAATCAGTCGCCGGGCGAAGATCAGCGCTGGCGTCTGTCTGGCTTTGGCACCTGTCATCAGTCTCCTGATTGGTGCGCCGCTCTGGACGCTCGGCATTCAGGTGCCCATCCTGCTTTGCTCTGGTCTGTTTATCTTCAGTCGTCCGGACGGGCCAAAGCCCGAGGGCAAACGCCCGGACGATTTCTTCTTCAAAGACTGATCATGTCTTTCTTGAAGTGGCGACCCGCCAGAAGATAATGAATGCCCGCCCAGGCATAAGCACATGAGAAGATGATCATCGACCATTGCAGGCCGTCAGCATTGGCCGAGGTACAGATAGCGTTTTGCGCATCCGTGAGCAATTCCGGCGCCCGACAGACTTCGAGGTCCAGCGCTTCTGCACGATCATTGAGAAATCGTGTGTTGAGGAAAGTTGATAGCGTCCCGATCAGGGGCGGACCTAGACCATATCCCAGCAGGTTCATGGAAAAGAGCGACAGCGCGACAGATGTCGCTCTTGAGCGACTATCCACAACACCTCCGGCAATGGCGTACATCGGCCCGAGGTAAAAATAATGGAGCGCCGCAGCCACCATAAGCGGCGGTATAGCAATCCAGATATTCTGAGAGATGAAGCCAATAACATAAAGCGGTGTCGAAATAATCAGACCGAGTGCCGGAATCCATGTCAGGCCGGTCGGGTGACGCTCTCTCAGTTTGTCCGCCAGATAACCGGATGAGAACACGCCAATGGCTGCCATGCCGCCCAGAATGATGCCAAACAGGAGAGAGGCATTCTGCTGTGACAGTTCGTGGGTGCGTCGGAAGAAGGAGACAGTAAACTGATTGAGCGCGTAGTTCGCGAAGACGGTCACGGTGGCGCCCAACACGATGTGAATATAGGTCGGCTTTCCCAGCAATAGTTTGAGCGTAGACAGAAAACTCACATGTTCAGTCGTTTGCGCCAGTGACGGGTCGGTATAGCCGCGGGGTGGCTCTTTGACGGTCATCTTCACCAGAATGGCCACCAGTACACCCGGTAGGCCAACCACGATGAAAGCGACGCGCCAGCTCAACTGATCGGCAATAATGCCGCCAAATATTGCTGCCAGCATCGTCCCAATCGGAACACCCAAAGCGTAGACAGATGCCGCAGTGCTTCGCGTTTTCGGGCTGTAGTAATCCGCCATGAGGGATTGAGAGGGCGGCGTACATCCGGCCTCACCAACACTCACGCCAACCCGAAAGAAGAACAAAACCCAGAAGCCGCCAATGGTGATGCCCATGAAGGAAATATCCATGGCCAGACCACATAGTGCGGTCATGATGCTCCAGAACGCGACACAAAACGAGATGATCCAGACCCGGTGGTGACGTTCCGCCATTCGCGCGATCGGAATGCCCAGAAGGGTATACATCACCGCAAAGGCGGGCCCGCCCAGAAGGCCCATCATCCAGTCTTCGACCCCGAATTCGTTTTTGATGGGTTCGGTCAGGATGTTGATGATGGATCGGTCTATGAAATTGAATACATAAACCAGCATCAACGAGCCGAGAACATACGAACGATAGGCCTTGGAGCCATAGCCGTCTCGGGCCATGGCGGTCGGGTGAGTTGCATCTGTCATGTCTTGCGTCTCAGCTTGCTGGTTGATCTGCTGGTCCGGTGACCGTCTCAGCATCGCGCTTGAATGTCATGCCCGAGAGCAGGAAGAACACGCCAGCGACCGCAAACAGACCTGCCGCCGAGAAGTTCGCCCAGCGTATTCCGAATGCCTTGCCTTCAAGACATGAAGCGATCAATTCATCGCCACCCTCAGTCAGGCTACAGCTGGCATCAAGCGTTGTACCAAGATCCATGCTTGCGAGATAATTGTTGGTGAACATATCAGCGAGGAAGCCAAAGAATGGAGGACCAGCGCCGTAACCGATCAGGTTCACAATGAAGAGCAGGATCGCCACGGAGGTTGCTCGAACCCGAACACTAACGACTGACTGGGCGATATTGTATTGTGAGCCGAGATAAAAATACTGAAGCACAGCTGCGATCGCCATGAAGATCAGCATAGGAATGAGGCCACCAATCACGAAGGAATACGCATAAATCGGCGCGCAAAGCAGATGAGCGAGCCCGGGCACCCAGCAAATTGCGGTGGGGTGTTTCTTGCTTGCCAACTCGGTCAGCCAGCCGCCAAGGAATGCACCAGCAGATCCCGCGACCGCAAGCGGAGCCATATAGAGCAAGGCTGTATCGCTGACGCTGACGCCTTTCACATATTGGATATAGAGAGGCTGGAAGCCGATCAGAGCGTAGCCTGCAAACGCCGCAATTGTCGCACCAGCAGACATAATCCAGAAGGTCGGCTTGGTGATGATCTCCCTGAGTGCCTGTGGGATAGGGATAGAATCTGTTTTTCGGGAGGTTGGCGGTTCTGAATATCCGCGAGGAGGCTCTTTGACCGTAAAGAGCAGCAAAAGCCCGATCAGTACGCCTGGAGCACCAACGAAAATAAAGGCTTCACGCCAGCTGAAGAACTTTAGAAGTGAACCGCCGAAGAGCTGTGCGAGCAAGCCGCCGGCCGTCACTCCCATGGCGTATATCCCGAGTGCCGTCGCACGCGATGACGGTTTGTAATAGTCGGAAATGATGGAATTTGCTGGCGGTGTACAGCCTGCTTCGCCAATGCCGACAAGCACGCGTGCAGCAAGAAGCGTCGCAAAACCAACTGCGAAGCCGCACAAAATTGTTGCAACGGACCACAATATCACACACGCGCCGATAATCCGGACCCTGTTGATGCGTTCTGATGCGATGGCGATCGGAATGCCGAGGAGTGTATATAAAAGCGCGAATGCGAAACCGGTGAGAATACCAAACTGAAAATTCGAAAGCTGGAACTCATCAATGATCGGTCGTCCGACGACGGTGATCAGAATCCTGTCTACGAAATTCAAGGTGTAGACAATTGTCAGGGTCAGTAGGACGTAGGTGCGATAGCCCTTCGTGCCGAACCCTGTAAGGTGTCCATTACCTTCACTGGCTGTTGTGCTGCTCATTGCGCTCTCCCCGAACTCCGGTCTGGACCGAAGCTTCATTATAGTGACCTCACACTATCCATGCTTTGTGAATTGGCAAGGCGTTTCGTGGGGCGGGCGAGACGGGTCAGATCAGGCCGAGTGCGCGCATGCTGGCAATGCCAAGTTTGCCGATGATCAGGTGATCATGGACAGAAACTTCAAAGGCGTCGAGCGCGTCGATAATTTCACGCGTCATGCTGATATCTGCCTGTGATGGCGTTGGATCACCGCTGGGATGATTATGGACGAGAATGATGGAACTGGCCGAAAGTTCGATCACTCTGCGGGCAATTTCGCGCGGATAAACCGGCGCATGGTCCACCGTGCCGCGCCCCAGCTCTTCATCCTGTATGAGCTTGTTCTTCCGGTCGAGAAACAGAACACGAAAGGATTCTGTTTTCTCATGCTGAAGCCGGATTTTGAGATAGTCCTGAACCTTCGTCCAGGAGCTCAACGCTTCGCCTTGTCTTATCTCTTCCTGTCCCGTTCGCAGCTGTAGCGTATGGATTGCCTTCAGATAGGTGGCGAGGGTCTCGCCAACGCCATCCACGGCCTCCAGGGCTTTAGGCGAGGCTGCCATCAGGGGCGACAGCCCGCCAAACCGGTCGATCAGACGTTTGGCGAGCGGTTTGACATCCTTGCGGGGCAGAAAGCCCATCAGGATGAGCTCCAGTAATTCGTAATCCTGAAGCCCATCGCCATTCGTTTCACGGAACCGGCTCCGGAGGCGTTCTCGATGGCCGGCATAGTGGGGTTTGTCCGCTTCAGGCTTTGCCTTGGCGGATGCAGGAAAGAGCGGCGTCGCGTTGTCTTCTTTCATGCCCCCACCATTCAAAAGTTAGAGCGTGTGGGGCGTGTGGAGGCCAGCAGGAGAGGTGGTGAAGATTTCGTAGCCCTCTTCGGTCACGCCGATTGAGTGTTCGAACTGAGCAGACAAGGTGCTGTCACGGGTCACAGCGGTCCAGCCATCGCTGAGGACTTTGTGATCCTTCTTTCCGAGGTTGAGCATGGGCTCAATGGTGAAGAACATGCCGGGCAGCAATTCCGGACCATAGCCCTTTCGGCCCGCATGAACGACGCTTGGCTCGTCATGGAAAACACGGCCCAATCCGTGGCCGCAGAAATCCTCGACGACGGAGACGCGGTTCTTGTGTGCGATTTCTACGATAGCAGCGCCGATATCACCGAGATGCGCACCCGGCTTCACGGCGGCGATCCCTGCCATCATGGCTTCATGGGTGACATCCATCAGGCGTGAGGCTTTGCGCTTCACTTCGCCGGCCTTGTACATGCGCGATGTGTCGCCATGCCAGCCATCAACGACGACAGTCACGTCGATATTGGCGATGTCGCCGTCTTTAAGGACGCGGTCGCTCGGAATGCCATGGCAGATCACGTGATTGAGCGAAATGCAGGAGGCGTGACGATACCCGCGATAACCAATCGTTGCCGAATGGGCACCATGATCGAGCACGAATTCCCGGATCAGATCATCAAGCGAGGCCGTGGTCACGCCAGGCTGGACGTGCGGCGCCAGCATATCCAGACACGCCGCCGCCAGACGACCGGCTTTGCGCATTCCCTCGAAGTCTTCTTCGGTGTGAATGCGAATACCGTTGACGCGTTTGTCAGTGAGCGTATCCAAATGTGTCTCCTTGATTACCGTCCAGATAATCCTGCTGAGTTTCGGTTAGTGTCAGGTAAATTGGTGTCCCGACGTGTAAGGACTATATAGCGATTGAGTTGGAAGAAGAAACAGGGGCAAAGAGATTGAATAACCAGAAAACCGCCGCTGTTTTGCTGATCGGAGATGAATTGCTGTCCGGGCGTACGCGCGACATCAATTTACAGACCATCGCGACCTTTCTCGCGCCCCTGGGAATTCAGGTTGCAGAGGCTCGTATCGTTTCTGATACTGAAAACCAGATCATCGCAGCGCTCAACCAGTTACGCGAGCAGTTTGACTATGTTTTCACCACGGGCGGCATCGGTCCCACGCATGATGACATCACGGCAGATTGCGTCGCCAAAGCCTTTGGAGACCATATCGACGTGCGGCCCGATGCGCTCGATCTCCTGACCGAGCATTACTCGCTGACCGGGATTGAGTTCACAAAACCCCGCAAGCGCATGGCCCGAATTCCTGACAGCGCTAGCCTGATCAAAAACCCGGTCTCAACGGCTCCGGGATTTCAGATCGGAAATGTCTTCGTTATGGCGGGTGTGCCTTCCATCGTTCGCGGCATGCTCGAAGATGTCGGCTGGCGGCTTGAGAGCGGGGCCGTGGTGCAGTCCGCCACTCTGCGCATAAAAGGCGCACGCGAGGGAAGCCTGGCGGAAAAACTCGGCGAGATTGCGAAAGCCTATCCTGATCTCTCCGTCGGATCCTATCCCTGGTATGGCAGCCCGGAAGACACGGGCGTTCACATTGTCATTCGCGGCATAGATGAAGCTTTGATGGAGCAGGCTGTCACAGATGCATCCGCAATGGTGAGCGAAGCCGGCCTAATCGCTGAACGTCTTTCTGTCGACTGATCACTTGACGTTGCGTTCGCAGCGGGTGAATTGACCTCTGAAACATTGAAAAGTCATGGAGGGGCGCAATGTCAGAACCCGTAATTCTCGTCGAAAAGAAAGAGGCTGTCGCGCTGGTGACGTTGAACCGTCCCAACGCGCTGAACGCGCTCAGTCGGGAGCTTCGGGAAGCGATCTGCAACACCTTTGATGAACTGGCCACGGACGACACCATCCGTGCTGTAGTCCTGACAGGCGCTGGCGAGAAGGCGTTCACAGCCGGTGTCGACCTCAAAGAAGCTGGTCAGACTGGCTTCGCGCTTGGCGCGGATGGCGGTAATATCGACATGGCCAAATCGCTCAAGAATTACCCCTGGCCGATTATCGGCGCGATCAACGGATATGCGATCACGGGCGGTTTTGAGCTGGCCCTGATGTGCGATATTCTTCTGGCATCCACCAATGCCAAATTTGCGGACACCCACGCCCATGTCGGCATTGTGCCGGGCTGGGGATTGTCGCAAAAACTCTCTCGCCTGATCGGCACCTCCCGCGCGAAGGAATTGTCCTTCACCGGGAACTTCCTGGAAGCCGAGACGGCTGAAAAATGGGGTCTGGTGAACCATGTCTATGCCCCGGCGGACCTTGTCCCGGCCGCCATGAAACTGGCTGAAGACATTACAAAAACGCAGCCCGTGCTGCTGAAAAAATATAAGGCACTCATTGATGACGGCATGGCCATGCCGTTCGGTGAAGCGCTCGAGGAGGAAATCCGCCGTTCTGCTGAGCACGCCAACAGCGTGTCTGCGGAAAGTGTTGAGGAAGCTCGTAAGGCCGTAACAGAACGCGGTCGCACCCTGAACAAAAACTGATCGAGGAACAGCATGAGAGACGTAGTCATCTGTGAACCCCTGCGCACGCCGGTTGGCGCCTTTGCAGGCGGTTTCAAGAATATCCAGCCAGAGACGCTGGCGACCACGGTCGTGAAGGCCATCATGGAAAAAACCAAATTTCCGGGCGAACTGGTCGGCGATGTGATCTTCGCAAACTGCTATCCAACTATGGAAGCGCCAGCCATTGGTCGCGTGATCTCCCTGAACGCCAAACTGCCTGTCACGGCCTGTGGCTATCAGATTGACCGGCGCTGCGGGTCCGGTCTGCAGGCCATCATCAATGGTGTCATGTCTGTTGCGTCTGGCGGCATGGATTGTGTGATTGCGGGCGGCGCCGAAAGCATGTCTCGCGCGCCATTCTACAGCGTGGATATGCGCTGGGGCGCGGGGTCTCCGGGCGTGATGCTGAAGGACGGCCTGACGCGTGGCCGTGTCACGGCTGGCGGTGATTATCACCCTGTCGAAGGCGGCATGATCGAAACGGCCGAGAACCTGCGCAAGGAATACAATGTGTCCCGCGAAGCTCAGGATGAACTGTCTGTCCGCTCTCACAAGCGCGCAAGCGAGGCCGAAGCGTCTGGCAAATTTGCCGAAGAGATTGTGCCGATCACGGTGCCGAACCGTAAGGGCGATATCATTGTCGATAAGGATGAGCACATTCGTCACGATTCCAATATGGAAGCGCTGGCCAAACTCCGCGCGATCCGATCAAAGATCGATCCAGACTCCACCGTCACCGCAGGCAATGCGTCCGGCCAGAATGATGGCGCGGCGGCCTGTCTGATCATGACCCGTGAACTCGCCGATAAATATGGCCTTAAGCCGCTCGCCCGTATGAAATCCTGGGGCCTTGCCGGTGTTGGACCAGAAGTCATGGGCATTGGACCGGTCAAATCGAGCCAGGGCGCGCTGGAACGTGCAGGTTTGTCCCTGTCTGACGTGGACCTGATCGAGCTCAACGAAGCTTTTGCGGCTCAGGTTCTGGCCTGCACAAGCGCGCTGGGTCTTGGCGATGACGATTTTGAACGGATCAACGTCAATGGCTCCGGCATTTCACTCGGTCACCCCGTCGGTGCGACCGGCGCGCGCATCCTGACAACGCTGCTCCGTGAAATGGATCGTCGGGGTACGAAATACGGTCTCGAAACCATGTGTATTGGCGGCGGTCAGGGCCTTGCGGCTGTGTTCGAGGCGGTTGAATAGAGCTGAAATCCGTTGTCTGCGTGACGCTCACGCGGTGACACGCAGACAGCAATTCAGGCGATAAAATCACTCAGCCAGGGATCCCGGTGCAAAAAGGGGCTGTCATCAGCCTCCGAGTCCGCTATGAGGTTTTCCTTCGGATGCGGGCATGGCGGAATTGGTAGACGCGCCGGACTTAAAATCCGTTGGCCGTAAGGCCGTGCCGGTTCAAGTCCGGCTGCCCGCACCATTTTTAAGTTTTGGGTGATAGAGGGAGTGGAAACCTCTTCTAACACCTTGAATGGTAACGAGAGTGACATGGTTCTATAACCTTCCTTTCGGTCGTAAGTCAGGGGTGAAGCGAAAGCGAGTTTAAGGACCGCTTTCTTGTCCTGTATCCTGTTAGAATTCCGAAGAATCCAAGGGTTTGAGAGAAATTCTAGTGCGGTTCTATACGCGTCCTCGAAATTGTCCGATTTTGTCGGGTTTTGAGCGTCGTATCGCTCCAGCGTGTCTTGCTGGACGCACTTGCGCTGCTCTAAATCAGCGATCTTTCGTTCATAGGCGTCGATCAGTGTCTGCTGTGAAGCGTTCAGGACTCGCTCTACAAGCGCATCGAGTTCTCTGTTGATCTGAGATAGATTTGCTTTCAGTGTCTTTCTGCGCTCTTCAAATTCCATCGCGCGGCGCGCCCATAGTTTCTCAAAAATCTTTCTCGTTATTTTCAGAACGGGACGGCTTGGCGCGATACGCGTCAAAAGCGTTTCAAACTCGCCTTCCAGGTCTGCACGTTTGATTGACTTGCCGTAGTGGTCACAGTTTTTGGTCTGACAGACATAATATGGATAGGTCTTGCTTCTTCCCTTGCTCCAGCTGGCGCGCAGGGGCGTATCGCAACCACCACAGTTTACAAAGCCGCGCAGAGGAAAGTCTTCGTTCACGTCTTTACGGACAGGGACTTTTGCGCGGCCTGCCAATCGATCCTGAATGCGCTGCCATGTCTCTAACGAGATAAGCGGTTCATGATTGGCTTTGGTGAGTGGTATGTCCCATGACGGGAGCTGCAAATAACCGGCATATAAAGGATTCTCGAGCAGTTTTCGGATGCGCTGTTTATAGATCAGACCTGATCGACCCTTCGGGAAGCGTGGATTGGTATTAAGAGCCCGGCGGACTTCTTCCTGTGTCTCCAGAATACCATCTGCGTAATCATGTAGAACTTGCTGCATGATGCTCGCTGCGGGTTCGTCACGCGCTATGTATTTATTGTTCTTTTCACCTGCATGCTTGTAGCCCGGCGGGAGCCCCCAGAGCCAATGGCCTTGTAGGACATGCGCGCGCTGCCGGTTGCGTGTCTGAATAGCATTAGACACCCGCATGTGTTCGGCCACCATGGCTTGCATGTTCTCCGAGAGCTTGGTGTGCGGATCATTGCCAAATTGCCCTGAGGGGCTCATCAGTACGCCGCCGACTTCCTCAACCTTTTGTCTGAGGAGAAGGTGCCCAAAGAGGTTACGAGAAAATCTTGAGATGTCGTCGACCAATACTGCGCAGGAGCCGTTAGGAGCGGCGCGCAGGAAATTGAGCATGTCCGTCATACCGGGGCGGTCGATTTCCTTTCCTGAAATGTCGTCGGAGAATGTCGCAACGACCTGCAGCCCAGACCGGTTGGCAAATTCCTGACAATTATGGATTTGCGAGGAAAGCCCGTTGGCTTCCTTTGATTGTTTGTGGGTGCTGACCCGCGCATAAATAACAGCGAGTTTTGGCTCAGTCATCGGCTGGCCTTTCTTCAGATTTGGCATGCTCTGATCTTACCACATTCTGAGGAGGGAAGACTGTTTCGGCGCTCGTTGTGAGCGATTTATCCACAGTCGGCTCAGGCATAGCGAGAGAGACTGGATCGACCCCAAACCTGACGCCGATAATGTACCAGAGCGCTGTCGCCCAGGCGTAGATCATTTCGATTTTGACGTCGTCTGAGGCGTCCAACTCTTCGATTTCAACGAGATAGTCTGCGAGGTCGTCATCAGAAACAAGCGAGCGGCCTTGTGACCAGTCAATTTGTGAGGATTGAATTCGGCCGTCTGGGGCGCTCGCCTGTTCTGTCTGTGTACTCAGCATGGAAGGGATCATCTCAAAAAATTCCGGAATAAAAAAGGAATATCGTCCTATGAATACAGACGTGTTCAGGTCTGGGTTGGACCGTCCCTGTCTTGTGATAATTGGCGCGTAATACCGTGTTCGTTGAAAACCCTGCCGATATCGCGGTGATGCTGGCGACCTTCAGTGTCTAGTCTTGCCCGAAAGGCTTCGGCTTGAGGTGAGGCCTGATCAATACCGGCCTGATCCAGAAAATAGTTGAACGCACCGTGGAGCCGGTCCCAGGTTTTATCGACGGTACGATGTGTGTCCTTCGATAAGGGATGGGCTACGGTCTTCGTCTGAGCGGGCTGCTCCTGAGCCCGCGTATCTTGCACCGATTGTGTGATTTCGGCTCTGCGCGCATCCCGATCAGCCTCGAGGCGCTTAAACTCTTTCAGAATATATCCATTCACCCGCTCGCGTGCGGCATCTGTGATGGGTTGTTTCGGAAAATCAGGCTCTAATCCTGGCTCAAGCCGGTCACGTTCCAGCGTGATTTTCTGTATTTGCTCCTCGATCATTTGAGAGCGATTGCGTTCGACGAAATGTGTGAATTCTGTCCTGGCACGCTCGTATGCTTCATTGATCTCCTTGATGGAGCGAAAGGCGTCAGCATTCCCTGCCAGTTTTTCAAATTCTGGCGGATTGACGGTGTGAAATTGCAAACGGAGGTTTCTGTCTTGATCGTCTTCCATGGCGCGGTTTCCTTCAGGTTCAGGACTGAAATTTGAAACCGGCAGATCAGATCTGATAGACTAATTGCATGGCGAAAAACCAAACCACCCAAATGCCTCCAGCAAACGACAATCACTTCATTCTTGTCGCGAATGCGGGCGCATCGAGAGATGTGATCAGAAACGCTCTGGCTCACACTTTCGCTGACCTTGCTCGTGAGGGCTATGATGATGCGGTGGTTTTCGAAGAAGCTTTTTCCCTGCTGACTGATCTGATGTACCGGTCTGCGCAGCAGCGCCCTAAAGAGAGCTATTGGTGCGCCTATGAACGATATAATCAGGCGGTCAGGTTCTCAGGAAAGTTAGAGCTCCTGACCTTTGCGATGCAGGAGCACTATCTTTCAAACATCTATGACTAAGCTTTAGAGGCGAATACGGATTTTCCCTTTGAAGCGCTTTTTCCCGAAATATGGATTAGGTTCGGCCCATTTTTGCAAAGGCCAGATTTGATTGTATCCGACGCCTTCAACGAGGGCGGGAGGTGCTTTGTCTGTCAGGACAAGCATGTGCTTCAGTCCCATCACTTCTTCGGGCAGTAGGAGCGGACGCGTCTTTTCTGCGACCGAGCGTGTGATCTGGTCACGATTATCTCGTCCGGTTTGGAAACTCGTTTCACGATAGGACGTCGTTCCACAATAGTCAGAGAAGTATTTGGCGGTATCGTAAGACCGTGTGCCGAAGACGATTTTAACTTCGGTCTGTGATAGGAGCGCGTCTTTACCTGCCTTGCCATAGACTTCGGTGAACATCTCGATTTCCTGGACGACGATCCACATGCGGAGTTTAAACTCCCGCGCCGACGTCAGTAGCTTGGGAAGCCCTTCCACTTTGAAGTTTGTGGCCTCATCCAGCATAAAGCAGACGGGCTCGCCGTCCGGTGCGCGCATTAACTCCTTAAGCGCGGCCTTCATGACCAGTCCAAGCCAGCCCTGATAGACTTCGGCATTGGTTGGATCGCAGATAATGTAAACCGAGACTTTTCCTTTCCTGAGGTCTGCGAAGGAAAAATCAGAGCGAGACGTTGAGGCAGCAAGCGCGCCGCTTGGGCTAAAGGCTTCAAGCGCTTGCAAAGCGCCTTCACGGAAGCTTTCAAGTTGTTTTCTGTCGCCATCTTCAAATTTGCCGAGCATGTCCTTCGCCATGCGCGAAAGATCGCCATTGAGCGCTCCGGAGGCTCTGGCCAGATGAAGTGAGGTTTCAAGCTCTGTCATGTCGGAAATCAAAGCGAGCGCGTCCGATAGCGTAACTTTGCCGTCTCGTGTAACGAGATAAACAATGGCGAAGGAAATAAGCTTACGCGAACCATTTCTGAAGAACTGGTTCTCGCCCGAATTTTCTGGCTCTGTGATCAGCTGTTTGGCCAGGTCGCGGACATCGTCGAGAAGATATGGATGTCGGTTAGGATCAGCCCAGTTCTGTTCGATGATCAGGAGCGGGTTGTAACAGGCCGACGCGCCAATCTGTTTTTCGAAGATTTTAGCAGGATTGATGCAGAAAACTTTATGTCCGAGCTTTTTCGCACGAACCTTTGCCGAGACAGCCGCGTTCGCTCCTTTGACGTCACTGATGATCATCGGCAAAGGATTATAGAGCGCATTCGGAAGACCGAATTTCTGCCCCTTTCCGGCACCGGCCGGCGCAAGTACGAGGCCATTGCTTTCGATCTCAACGAACATGGGCTCCTGATGCGCGAGCCCGATATAAAATCCTTTACGTCGCAAATATCCTGCGGCCTTCAGATGCTTTTTGCTCGCAAAGTGCGCGGTGCCTTGCTCTCCAGTTGCACGCATGACGCGGCGATGCGCAAACCAGATGGGAAGATAGAACAAAATGTCTTTCAAATAGGAGAGGCCGCCAATCAGTGTGACGGCCCAAAGACAGTAGATATAGATGCTCAGTTCTTCATAAGCGGTATAGGGGCGCACCCAATGGGAGGCATAGGCCAGAGCGCAGAGCATGATGGCTCGTTTGAGAAAGCCGCGGTTTCGTTCGTTGCTCATGATTGAAGACCCTTTCCAGATGAGAAAGGGAGACCTCACGCCTATTCAGCCGAGGTCTCAGGAAACTTACGCAAGGCGCCAACTTTCCTGAAAAATCGCTTCAGCTCGGTCACTCCCGCACACGCAATCTGAAGGGAGATTTCACATGCGCGTGCGAGACATGGCCTTAAGTCTGGCCTTGATAGGTGTGGCGGCAGGACATGCCTATCCGCAGTCATTAGAAACTGGAGAACGCATATACATGCTCGCCAGAGGCGAGCTTGGCATCACGGAAACACCGGGTCCAAAGACAACGCCCCGCATCGCTGAATATTGGCGCGTTGCGGGTTATGATCTCGGCGATGACGTGTCCTGGTGCTCTGGTTTTGTCATGGCGCTTGCGATTTTAGCCGATGCAGATATCAGCGGCGCGACGCCAGCATCCCGAAGCTGGCTTAGCGTTGGCGCGGCGGTTCACGATCCTCAGCCAGGGGATGTGGTTGTCTTCTGGCGTGGTTCCAGATGGGGGCGTTCGGGGCATGTCGGTATACTCGTGAGAGAAACCGCTGGTCGCGTCTATGTGATTGGCGGCAATCAAGGCTCTGAAGGCGCTGTGACCGAAACGTCCTTCCCGCGCGAGAGGGTGCTTGGCATCAGGCGTTTGATGGCACGCTGAGCTTTGCTGCGGGGAATTGAAAAGCCCGTCTTCGCAGGAAGACGGGCTTTTTCGTTGGACGCTTAACCGCCATGCCTCAAGCGATTGATCTCGAATGAGCGGACACCCTGGGATTCAAAGTAATCCTGCCAGAAAATGCTGATTTCATCGTGTGTGCAGTATGCCGCGCCGGGTTGAGGCAGCACGATGGATTCCACTTTGAGAAAATCGACACGCACATCGGCAAAGCTTCTCGGTTCAACCCGCCGATAGCGGGGTTGGCTTTGGAAGACTGAGAAGGATGGAAGATCACCCTGCACAGCGCAGAACCTTGCCGTTTCAGAATTCTGAATTCCGTCAGAAATGAGGGTGAGAGACCGGTCTCGCCCCTGGAATGCGTCATATCTGCTGATCGACTGAAGCTGTTCCATAATCGGGCTATCAATTGCTGTGACCTCGCTATTCTGCGCATCTGACAAAACGCGCGCGACCACACCTCGATAGAGTGCTTCAGCTTCTCCAAACTCGCGCTGCAGATACATATCTGTACGGCCAGGTGCGCCAATCTCCGCTTGCTCGTTTGATGTACGTGGTGGGCGACACATCTGAAAGAGCGGTGTTGGCACACTCGTCGCGGTATCGCGCGCCGTTGTGAAGGTCGAAATACGCGTATTGGGCGCAGCGCGATCCCAGACGCGTTCAAACCCGCTCACATAGTCCCGCAATTGTTGATCGGAGAGGTCGGGCTTCAGAGAGCTGTCAACGAAGACAACGTGTTCGGCCTGGTCACTGCGGTCATAGCAGAAAGCACTATCGATCCGCTCCACGCCCATGGCTTTGGTCATGGCCAGCCCACCAAGCCCGAGAACGATGATTGGAAGGAGTGCGGTGCCGAGCCATACCAGAAGATTGTTAGACTTGCCGCCTCTGCGGCCACGGTTTTTCGTACGAGATTTTGCCATTTCAGTATCTCCTCAGGTTTCTGGAAAGAGGTTGATGAGTGGGATAGAGGCGAAAAAGCCTGATCGTTTCGCCTCGATGTCGGCTTCGGTCTTTGCGCGTTCAGCGCGGAGCTCTCCGATCAGGGTTTGCAGTTCCCGCGCTTCCGGAGGCTCGGTGTTGCCGATTGCAGGTGTTGAAAGCTCGATCAGCTTGAGCTCCTCAAACAAATCCTCTGATGGGCGCAAATGATCAGGCGGGGCTTTCAACGTAATCTGTTCTTCAAGCCCCTGACGGGTTTCAAACTGCAGCATGACCTCGCGGCGAGCCGCGTCTATGAAGGCATTGAGCTCACGGATTGACTGATTGGCCGACAGCATAGCCTTTTGGTAAGCCGCTATTTCTTTCTTGCTGTCTTCAAGGGCGTCTTCTGCCTCTTCGATCAGATCGTCGAACTGATCCGCAATCTGATTGAGTGCGGCCTCTGTGCCCTCATCCACCTGATCGTTGATCCGCTCACTGGCGGACTTTGCAGCCTCTGAAAGCCCCGGCACGGGGTCTGTAAAGCCGCCATACCCTTCGCGGGTGGAGATGATGCTGGATGCAAAACCCAGCACGACGATCATTAGGGTGATGGCGTCATTAAAGGTTCCCAAAAGGCTGACATGCTCGAAGCTGAATATCTCGTGATGCCCGCCTAACGCCCTGACGCGGGCTGCAGAGAAGATCAGGACGGCGAGTGGTCTGCCCCACTGCGGTGGTCCACCGTTTATGTTAGTCCGGCGGTTTCCACGTAGCAGCGATCATGCTGCTACCTCCACATGGTAAGGCAGGATGA
>NZLU01000056.1 GCA_002692725.1 Ponticaulis sp.
TCGTTGTATCTTCGCTCCGGACCAGCATCGACCTGACGACGAGAAGCGTGACACCCGCGATCAGAATGTTGGAGCCAATCCATGCCGCCAGATAAGCCCTGGAACTCTTCATGAAGTTCTCCCGGCGCGGCGTTACGAAAGGAATGACTGCCAGCAGGATGCTGGTCAGTACCGCAATGCCTGCGGGGAGCGCCACAATCCACATAGCTTCGGCGAAACCCGCAAACCGGTCTGCTTCCCCTGCGAAGTTCCAGTGAACCGGGATCTGTTCGCCGCGCGGAAGTGAAATCCACGCATAAATGATTGCTGCAACCATTATAGCGAGCGTCAGACTTGACCAGATCAGACCGGTACGAACGAGATTCTTCATGACGGCTCTTCCTTCCCCTTTTCCTGAACTTCTGCTTTGCCGATAAGATCGAACAGGCCGAGCGCGACCTCTTCCAGAACGCTGGCGTTAAGGCTGTAAACAACACTGTTGCCACGTCGCTCTGTTGAAACGAGTTCCGCTTCTTTCAGAACGTTCAGATGGCTCGTAACCGTTGGCCAGCTCACATCGAAAACCTCTGCAAAATCTCCGGACGCTTTCGGCCCATCCTTGAGGAGGTTCAGAATCGTGCGGCGCATGGGATGCGCGAGAGCTTTAAAGGCCTTAGACATACTTCTAATTAGTTTTTTATCTAATTAGAGTCAAGTCGTGTTTATTTCAAAGAAAAAGCCGGACGCTTAAGCGCCCGGCCTCTCTGTTTACCGGTAAGAATTGTGTTGTGGTTCAGGCCGCAACAGGCTCGCGGGCGTCTGCCCGGACCATGGAAACGATCTCCGCATTGAAGCGTGCGAAGTCGTCCGGATTGCGGCACGTGACAAGATTGCCATCTGTCACAACAGAATTCTCAATGATTTCCGCACCCGCATTCGCAAGATCTGTCCGGATAGAGCGGCTTGCCGTCAGGCGACGACCGCGAACAACATCTGCTGAAATGAGGATCTGCGGCGCATAGCCGATGGCGAACACCGGCTTGCCTGCCCGGGCAAACCGACGAACGAAATCAACGGCAGCGGATACACGCCGCATCTCGTCCATATGAACGAGGCCACCCGGAATGAGCAAAGCGTCGAAATCATCAACACTTGCGGATTTGAGTGTGTGGTCGACATCAAACCATTCGGCCTGGTGCGGACCATTGCTTGCACGCACCTGGCTCTCAGCCGGTGAAACGATCACCGTATGAATGCCGGCATGAGCAAGTGCATTTGCTGGGGAAACGAGTTCGATTTCCTCGAACCCGTGGGTCGCGAGTATCGCAACTACTGGCTTGGAAGTGTTTCGGTTCATGGGTCGTTCTTTCTTCTCAATTCTTTTCCGGCCCCACCCTTATTCTGCTCATCTATGTGTCGATCTTGTGTTCGCAACATGTAGAACAGTTAAGAGTCTAATCGAATATTCGGCAATACGCGCCTGTACACCGCCTCATCTGATCCGCTGGACAGTCTAAGCCGTCCTTCCTCCCTATAGATCAGATTCGTCAGACCTCAGATATTACACCAATTCTTGAATAAGGCGATATGTGATATAAAAACCTATTGTTTTCTGCAGCTTCCACCTCAACCACAGGGTTATCCACAAGCTTATCCCCAAGTCGAAACGACCGATTCACTGTATACAAACACGTTCAATCTGATCGCGTTTCCGACAGTTACATGATCAACATGATTTACTTTGATTACATTTGAGAAAGCCGCATCTCATGGCACCTGACTTTGATTTCCAGCCCAGACTTTCAGGAGACGGTGTTGAACTTCGCCCGCTCACGACCAACGACCGCGAAGCGCTTTACAAGGCTGTCGGTGTCCCCCGCGTCTGGGAGGCACATCCTGCATATGATCGCTGGAAACCGGAAAAATTCGCGCCCTATTTCGACGGCCTGCTTGCTCTCGACGGAGCGCTCGCAATCATTGATACGAACAGCGATCAACTAGCTGGAACGTCGTCATTTTACACGTGCCCCGACATACATGGCGGAATTGCCATCGGCTACACCGTGATCGGCATGGACTGGCGTGGCTCGGGCATGAACCAACGTATGAAAGCGGCAGTGCTGAACCATGTCTTCAGAATGCGAGACGAATGCTGGTTCCATGTCGCGCCATCCAATCTGCTCTCACAGAATGCCATGACAAAACTCGGCGCAAAGATGATGTATGAAGCTGATCTGGAGCTTAGCGGACAGATAACGCCTTACCTCTGTTACAGGATCGCTCGCACCGACTGGTTCAACTGAATTCAGTCAATCACGGCTCTGCTATAGCCATGGCGGGAGTTTTCGCTTATGTGCGGCGCAATATATTCCTCCCTCCAAGGCAAATTCCCCATGTCCATGCGAAATATCGCAATCATCGCGCACGTTGACCACGGCAAGACCACGCTCGTTGATGAGCTTCTCAAACAATCCGGCACGTTCCGGGAGAATGAGAAAACATCCGACCGGATGATGGACTCCAACGATCTCGAAAGAGAGCGCGGCATTACCATTCTTGCGAAAGCGACCTCTATTGAATGGAACGGTCACCGGATCAACATCGTCGACACGCCAGGCCACGCGGACTTCGGCGGCGAGGTTGAGCGTATTCTGCACATGGTGGACGGCTGTATCGTTCTGGTAGACGCCGCTGAAGGCCCGATGCCGCAGACGAAATTCGTTGTCTCCAAGGCGCTGAAAGTCGGCCTCCGTCCGATCGTCGCCGTGAACAAGATCGATAAGCCGGAAAGCCGCCCGGACGAAGTCATCAATGAAGTCTTCGACCTTTTCGCCAATCTCGATGCAGATGACGACCAGCTAGACTTCCCGATCCTTTACGGTTCCGCCAAGAATGGCTGGATGTCCACGGATTATGAAAAGCCGACGACTGACATGGATTCGCTTTTCCAGCTCGTCATGGACCATGTTCCGGAGCCACGCGTTTCGGAAGGCTCTTTCAAGCTTCTGGCGACCACTCTGGCTGCTGACAACTTCCTTGGCCGTATCCTGACGGGCCGCGTTGAAGCCGGTACCGTCAAGCCGAACATGGCTGTCAAAGCGCTTGACCGCGAAGGCAAAATCATTGAACAGGGCCGCGTATCCAAAGTGCTTGCCTTCCGCGGCCTTGAGCGTTCCCCGATTGATGAAGGCGTTGCGGGCGACATTGTCTCGATTGCCGGCCTCACCAAAGCGACAGTTGCGGACACGATCTGCGCGCTCGACGTGGGTGAGCCAATGCAGGCGCAGCCGATTGACCCACCGACGATTGCCATGACCTTCCGCGTGAATGACTCACCGCTGGCCGGCACAGAGGGATCCAAAGTGACGTCCCGCATGATCTGGGACCGCCTTCTGAAAGAAGCCGAAGGTAATGTCGCGCTGAAAGTTTCCCGCTCCACTGAGGCCGAGGCCTTTGAAGTGGCAGGCCGGGGCGAGCTGCAGCTCTCCGTTCTGATCGAGACCATGCGCCGCGAAGGCTTCGAACTCGGTGTTTCACGTCCGAAAGTGGTCTACAAAGAAGACGAGAATGGCGACCGCCTCGAGCCGATCGAAGAAGTCGTGATCGACGTTGATGACGAGCATTCCGGCGCCGTCGTTCAGAAACTGTCTGAACGCAAGGCTGAAATGGTCGAGATGAAGCCGTCCGGTATTGGCCGTACGCGCCTTGTCTTCCACGCGCCAACCCGTGGCCTGATTGGTTATCAGGGCGAGCTTCTCTCCGATACCCGCGGCACAGCCATCATGAACCGTGTCTTCTACGAGTATCAGCCGCATAAAGGTAAAATTACGGGTCGTCACACGGGCGTTCTGATCGCGATGGAGAAAGGCGAAGCCGTTGCGTTTGCGCTCTGGAACCTCGAAGATCGCGGCAAGATCATGATCGAGCCGCAGGAAAAAGTGTATGGCGGCATGATTGTTGGCGAGCACTCTCGCGACAACGATCTCGAGGTGAACGTCCTGAAGGGCAAGAAGCTCACCAACATCCGTGCTTCAGGTACGGATGAAGCCGTACGCCTGACGCCTCCAATGAAACTCACTCTGGAACA
>NZLU01000012.1 GCA_002692725.1 Ponticaulis sp.
CTATCTCAAAACGAAGGAAGTGAACGTTTCACTTCGTCTGAGTTTCTCTCAGGCAACCACCATCAAGGCGCGAAAGCGGAACTGAAAAAGCTTCTCGAGCAGTCTTGATTCATTCCCACTGGACACATTCACCAGGACACTCAGAGGCAACAAGCAACCACATCGATGTGGTTGCTTGTTGCCTCTGATCTATCTTGGGTCGATACCGACTTTTGACGGTGGCCAGCTGCATTTCGTAGATAGCAGTCTTCCTAGAAAAGCTCGCTGTGGGACCCCAAGCGCACGAGCGTAACGGCCTCCTCATCGGTTTTGTAAATCAGCACCAAGTCAGGCTTTACGTGGCAGTCGCGGTGATCCTTCCACTCGCCGCTCAGCGGGTGGTCCTTCATCTTCTCAGGCAGCGCTTTCCCTTCGCGAAGATCCGAAATTACAGGCTCCAGAAGCGCCTGAAGTTTCGGGTCCGTCTTCACCTCTCTCTTCAGGTCGCGCCGGAACTTGGTCGTGTAGTCGAGGTCCTTCATTCCGACTTTGCTCCTTCATCGCGGCTGACTTCAGGACTCAGAGCCGCGAAGTCCGGAACGTCACCTCCCGTCATATCCTGCGCACCAATTTCCAAGGCGTGTTCCAGAAGGGCGTTATAGCTCGCCGCAGTTAGGCCCGGGGTTCCTTGCCCCTGATGCCAGCGGATCACGAGGTGGGGGTTCCAAATAATCGCATTCCCCATCGGTCCAGACCGCCCAGGCTTTACATCAATAAAATGCAACTCCTGGAGCTTCTTCACACGAGTGAGCCAGGTGTGTTCCCCTCTCTGTCCTCCAAAACCGGAGGCGTTCGCCATCTCTCCATTTTTGTTAAGCACTACGAAGGAGTTATCCCAAGTATTGCACCAAAGCGTGAGATAGGTGGAAGAGACCGGAGCCCCCTTCGTCATCTCGTCCATGATCTTCAGGATCATGGGCATCGTCTTCGGGATCGTCGTGAAGCCTTTATGAGCCTTGCGATCCCACAGATAAGGATCGGCCGTGGGCCAGTGCAGCTCCCTGATCGCCAGCTGCTTTTTGGCGATTGCGGAAGCCTCTCGGGTAGAAGTGGGTTTACTTGCCATGTCGTTCATCCTTTCAAATCAAATATGATGCAAATAGTGTTGATTTTCAAGGACTTAGGTAAGTCTTCGCAGAAAACGATATGCATCATTCAGGAGACTTGGATATGTGTATCCACCTCATATAAGTCAACATAAACAATCCAGATGCAACATATGTTTCAAAGCAGTAGGTTTTTAATAAGCAAAATCAGATAATTAGCTACCATCCCAACAGTGCTGAACGTGCTGCATGTGCTGATGGTGCTACTCGTGCTGCTCGTGCTCCCGGGTAGGTGCGGAAGGGGGCAGGAGGGCATTGCAACGAAACCTTAATGCCATCATCTTAGTTGTAGCTACAATGTGACTACAAGGATGTTTGATATGGCTGGTGCAAATGCAGTTGTTCGCGCGAGGATCGACCCGGCGACGAAGCAACAAGCTACCCAGCTGTTCCAGGCAATGGGGATCACCGTGTCGGACGCGATCCGCATGATGCTGGTTCAAGCTGTGGCAGAGAGAGCCCTTCCGTTTGAGGTAAAGGCCCCGAACGAGGAAACGGTCGCCGC
Organism: Ponticaulis sp.; assembly: GCA_002692725.1. Classification (GTDB taxonomy): domain Bacteria; phylum Pseudomonadota; class Alphaproteobacteria; order Caulobacterales; family Hyphomonadaceae; genus Ponticaulis. The sequence goes on from NZLU01000012.1 coordinate 1,651, forward strand.
TCTTCAGGCGTCGAGAGCCGGGGATGTGACCCGTGTCGCTTCTGTCGATGATCTCTTTGCGGATTTGGAAGACGATGACTGAGCCTCGGGGCTTAGTCATTGTCCTACCTCATGCAGAGTCACAGCAGGCGGAGCACCAGCATGGACACAACCCAGATGGTCACGGTTCCAGTCTCTGAGGGAGGCTGGAGCTTCAGCTTCGAACTGACACTCGAACAAGCATGCGAAATTCTGAACTCTCAAGTGGGCGACATCATTAAGCTGAACGAGACCAGAGAGCAGATCTATGTTCAGGATGACGCCACGCTGTCTCACACGAGAGCTGCCAACTTTCTTTCCCACAACGATGGATCGACATCCGAGGGTCTTCAACGCGAGGCAACTTTTTCGATCCTGAACAAGATGATCTCTGAAGGAGCTTGGGAGAGCGACGACGAAGAACTGCGCTAAGCTGCCTGACATTCATGGGCGGCTTCCAGCAGGAGGTCCAGGAGGGCGCAGCACCTCCGGCCCAATGGCAATTAGCGGAGCGGCTCGCAGAGAATTGCCTAGTGGGTTGTCATTTGAAATGACAATTCTCCCCAGCCTCCCTACGCTGCCCCCATGTTCAAGGCAGCTATCCGCGTCAACAAGATGACCACCATCGCCCAGCTTCGCGGGGCGTCCCTTCATGCGCAGCGTCACGACGAGACGGGTAAGGCCCGTGTCCGGGAAGATGCGGAACCCGGCTTCGGCCTTGCCTGGTCGAAAGCCGAGGACGATCGCGACTACCTCGCCGCCTTCAGGGCGCACAAAGCCGAGCTCGGGGCCGGCGAGCGGAAAGGCTCTCCCCTCTGTCTGCAAGCCATCTGCGTCGTGTCCCCGGAATGGGTGCAGAAGGCCGGAAACCTCCATGACCCGGAGAACCCGCACAACCGCCAGCTCTTCGACCAGGCGAAGGCATGGGCCGAGAGCTGGGGCGGCAAGGGATCGGTGATCGCCACCCGCCTCGATCTCGATGAGAAGGGCGGCGCCGTGGTCGACGTCATGGTCTCCCCGGTCCGGGAAAGCCGGGGCAAGCCGGTGATCTCGACCAACAAGGCGCTGCAGGAGCTGAAACAGGACACCGGCGAGCGGAACGAATACTCCGCCCTGCAAACATCCTGGGCCGATTGGTGCCGCGAGCATCTGGACGCCGAGATCGTGCGCGGCACCCGGAAAGAGATCACGCAGCGCCAGCATCTGTCGCCGGAAACCTATGGCGCGGTCATGGACAAGGCACGGGAGGACCTACAGAGGCCCGTAGAGAGCGTCAGAGAGGCCCTACAGCGCGCTGAGCTGTCTTGGGACGACACGGACCTCCTGAGGGACTACCTGCTTCTCAGAGGCGAAATTAGCCGCCACAGGGACGATCCCCGCAACTACACCCCGCCGGAGGGCGACCTCGACCGGGAGGGGGTCGAGGTCTACACCAACCTCGAGTCGAATACGTGGAAGCTTATCAGCGCCTTCCGCAGAGGCGCAGAGAGCGTCGTGTCGGCAGCTTACCGCTTCGGGATGGGGTGGGACCGCCTGAAGCAGCAGGACGGCCACGAGGCGGGCCGTGCGTGGTTCCCTGCGTTTGCCGACCGGCTGCACCTCGGGGCGGTGATTGCCAAATGCGGGGACTTCTGCGCCGAAGCGGAGGCCTTCGTGAAAAACCTGCGCATCGAGAACCCCGAGAGCCATCTGTCATCGCGCATCCTCTGGCCACAGGGCTCGGAGGAGTTGGTGGAGCGCTACGACCGCCATCTGGGCCTATCTGCTCCCCAGCATATCCGACCTGTCCACCAGGAGCGAACCCCGGAGGTTGAGAAAGCCCGTGATGTGGAGCCATCTCAGCCGGAGCGTAGCCGCAGCCGTGATCGTGGAGACGATTACGGCCTCTAAGGGTGGGACTGTAGCAGGAAATGCAATTTGGCAGCGTTACACTCCCCTAATCAACGTTTTACCCAGTTGGTACAGGGTCACTGCCGTCTTCCAACAAGCGTTACATCGTCTTTCTTAGAGAGGCGGTGAGAGTTGAAGTTGAGGATATCCCTTCCCCTCCCTGCCTGACCCACCTCATCCCCACACGTTGGGCTACTGGTGTTCGAAAGCTCTTTTTTTGAGGTTCCAGCCATTTGATAGCTGTGATGCAGGCTCCTCCGTCGCCTGCGTCGTTCAAAAACTCCACCCCCGCCCGATCGCTCGGCCAGCGCTGTCAGGGCGCGCTCCCGATCGAACGGGCGTGGATTTTTTGCCCTCCTATAGATCATTAGAAAGGGCAAAATATGACACCTTTTAAATCAATACCTTACGGAGAGGGGGTAGGTCACAGCTATGACCTACCCCCAGGTCACAGCTATGACCTAGGTCTGAGCGAAATTTGTGCAGACGTGGATGAATTTTGACGGCATAATGCCGACTACACGTGATCGACAAATGACTATGTGTGAATCAAATTTAACCACCGATGGACTAGGGGTAGGTCATGGATGAACCAGGGCGGGCACAATCCGAAAACCGGGAAACACTCCCGAGCAAACCCTCTCGTGGCCACTTCGTGCAGACTGACCGCGCCGCACATGAGGCTTGGGCACGGTTAGGCACTAAACATCCGTCGGCCTCCGCTTTGCTCCATGTCTTGGCAG
>NZLU01000057.1 GCA_002692725.1 Ponticaulis sp.
CCTTACCATGTGGAGGTAGCAGCATGATCGCTGCTACGTGGAAACCGCCGGACTAACATAAACGGTGGACCACCGCAGTGGGGCAGACCAACGTGTTCAATTCCGAATTCAAAACGATATGAGCGTCTAGCGCGTTTTCATGTTCGCTCATGCGCCAAAGATGAACATGATGAATATCTTCCACTCCTGGCATATCCTTTATGGCCTGAACGATTGCGTCGCCATCAATATTAGGCGGCGAACCAAGCATCAGAATACGGATGACCGGCCCAATCTCGGAAAAGGACTGCCAGAGAATGTAACCAGCGATCATGAGAGTCACGATAGGGTCGACGATGGTCCAGCCGAACAGTAGGATCAAAGTTCCGGCAATAATAACTCCGACCGATCCGAGGGCGTCGGCCACATTGTGCAGGAAGGCTGCCCTGATGTTCATACTATTCTTGGAGAGCGTGTAGGTGAGCAAGGCCGTCAAAGCGTCGATGATCAGAGCTATTCCAGCGATGATCACAATGATCCAACCATCAACGCCCTGAGGATCAAAGAAACGAAGCACAGCCTCGTAAGAAAGGTAGATACCGATCACAATCAGCGTTGTGTAGTTGATGAGCGCCGCAACAGTTTCGGCGCGTACGTAACCAAATGTCATCGTTTTGCTCGCAGGACGCCGCGCAATCCGGCGCGCGCCAAACGCAATAACCAAAGATAGCGCATCAGACAGATTGTGGATGGCGTCAGCGATAAGAGCGAGACTTCCGGAAAGAACTCCGCCAATAATCTGCGCGACCGTTAAGCCGAAATTGACCAGAATTGCGACAAGGACTCGGCGATCTCCTGTTTCGTCATCGATGTGGTGGTGGTCATGAGGCATACGAGAAAACAACTTTCTGGCGTAAATGCCGAGAGGATGAACAGAGCCATCCTTTGCGATCTTCAAGAAAGCTAGAATCATCGCCAGCGCTGAGTCGCGTCAGAAACGGACGCCTCTCGCAGACTGCCCTTGCCTCGTCTTTACTGGTGTTTCGCTTAGCGATACTGGCAGATCCGGACCGGAAAGACGGAACGATCTCTAACGCGCTATTCAGAAAACGATAAATCATCACAAAGCGCCTTCTGCTTCGAGTGCTTGATCATGACCCATTCGGTCATTTTTGAAAGCCAGTAGTCTTAGGGCGTTGAACACCACTATGAGCGTTGAACCCTCATGGATGAGAACTGCCGGGCCTATGCCGAGACCAAACAGCGTCGCCGGGATCAAGAATGCAACGACACCTAGACTGGCCCAGAGATTTTGACGAATAATCCGGGTTGTTGCTCGGCTGAGGCCTAAGGCAAATGGAAGCGTTTCTAGATCATCCGCCATCAAGGCGATATCAGCTGTTTCCAAAGCCACATCAGACCCCGCTGCACCCATGGCGATCCCTACTGTTGCATTGGCCATGGCTGGCGCGTCATTCACCCCGTCACCAACCATCACAACCCCGCCTTCGGCCTTGAGGGCCTTGATTTTCGTAACTTTATCGTCGGGCATCAAATCGCCAAAAGCTTCATCGAGCCCGACCTCTTTGGCGATGGCGTTGGCGACGTTTTGATTATCTCCTGAGATCATCATCATTCGGGTTACGCCAGTCTCGCGCAGGCGAACGATCACGCCTTTGGCCGATGGACGTGGTGTGTCCATCAGACCAATGGCGCCTAGATAGCGATCACCTTGCCGGACAATCATGGTGGTGCGACCGTCCGCAGACATCGCGTCAACCTTGGCGGCCAGATCGACGGGAAGAGGAACGCCAGGCACTTCCTCAAAGAGTGAGGGTTTTCCAATGTGGACGATTTGCCCTTGATAGGTGGCCGCCACACCGCGGCCGGTAATGCTGGTAAACTCTGATGCGCCGTCAGGAACACGCCCCAGACGCGCTTTTGCATCGCGCACAACAGCCTGCGCCAGCGGATGGTCGCTAAGTGTTTCAACAGCGGCACTTACTTCAAGCAGGGTTTCCTCGCTGATTTCGATGTAAGGTGCGATCTCAACCAGGCGTGGCTCGCCCTCGGTTAACGTCCCGGTCTTATCAAATGCAATAGCGTTGAGGTGGCCGAGCGCTTCTAGTGGTGCTCCGCCCTTAATGAGCACGCCGCCACGTGCGGCCCGCGCAACTCCCGACAGGATAGCACTTGGGGTCGCAATCGCCAAAGCGCAGGGGCTAGCTGCAACAAGAACTGCCATAGCTCGGTAAAAGCTGTCGGCTGGGCTTTCATTCAGAAACAGGAAGGCTAGAGACGTCACAATCGCCAGAGCAATGACAAATGGTACGAACATGCGTTCGAACTTCTTTGTAAAACTTTGGGTTGGCGACTGACGGGTTTCTGCTTCACTGACCATCGTTACAACGCGCGCCAGCGTTGTGTCCCCGGAGAGCTTGGTGACCTGGATTTCTAGACTACCTGACCCGTTGATAGATCCTGCAAAGACGCGGGTTTCCGGGGCTAAACTTCCAGGATTGCCCGCTGCCAGATCCGCGTTTTCGACAGGATGCTTGTCGACGGGCGCACTCTCACCAGTTATCGGCGCTTGATCAACGGCGCTTTCTCCTTTGATGACAAAGCCATCAGCCGGCAAGCGTTCATTAGAACGGACAACCACGATATCGCCCAATACAAGCGCTTCAACCGCCACGGTTTCGGTCTGGTTTCCGCGCCTGACAAGTGCCTCGTCAGGTGCCAATTCGGCCAGCGCCGAGATGGCGTTACGAGCCCGCGCCATCGCGTAATTTTCAAGGGCGTGACCAATCGCAAAAAGGAATAAGAGGAAGGCGCCTTCAGCCCATTCGCCAAGGATGGCTGCGCCAGTTGCTGCAATCAGCATCAGAAAGTCGATTTGAAATTGGCCTTTGAGAATTTTTCCGAACGCTTCACGCAGCGCGAAATACCCGCCAAAGAAGTAAGCGCCGATTATGAGGCCAAATCCTATAGAGTTAGGCAGGATGCTCATTTTCGGACCGAGCCATCCCGTAAGAAGGTAAAGACCCGCCAATCCAGCAAATATCACTTCTGCACGGGAGCCGAGGACGCTGCTTATGATGTCATCATGATTGTGACCGGAATGGTCTTCATGTTGTTTGTGATTTTTATGTTCAGACGTATTCATACTGAGCCCCAAAAATGAAATGCGCCTCAGCGAAGAAACTCGCTGAGGCGCGAATGGTTCACTCTGCCGGAGCCGTTCCCGCCTGGTGCGGCGTTTCCACGAGTGAGTGATGGCTGTCCGGCTTAGGTGCGAACCACCGGTGCAGGGCTGGCAACACGAGCAAGGTCAGGACCGTCGAGGAGACGAGCCCGCCCATAACCACTGTCGCAAGTGGGCGCTGCACTTCCGCGCCTACGCCCGTCGCAAACAGAAGCGGCGCAAGCCCTAGTGCAGTCGTCAGCGCGGTCATCAGAACCGGCCGGGCCCGCATGCCCGCCGCTTCGATAGCAAGAGCGTCACGGTCGCGGCCCTGGCGCGCAAAGTCGTCCATGAAGCTGACCAGCACCATTCCGTTGCCAAGTGCAATTCCGAACAATGCGATAAAGCCCACTGTGGCAGGAACCGATACCGGAAGGCCTGTCAACCAGAGCGCTAAGGCTCCCCCGGTCAAGGCAAGCGGAATGTTCAGCAGGATCAGGATCGCGGATTTGAGACGTCCGAATGCCAGAAGCAGGATCAATAAAACGATTCCAAGCGTGATTGGAATGACCACAGCGAAACGGGCGTTTGCCTGCTGTTGCAGTTCGAACTGACCGCCCCATTCTACGCGGTATCCAGGCGGCAGTTCGAGAGCGGACTCTGTGGCGATTTGAGCGTCGGCGACGAAGGATCCAATATCGCGTCCACGTACATTCAACTGCACGGTAATGAAGCGCTCGCCATTCTCACGCGTAATCTGACGCGGACCGATCACATCGCGAATTGACGCGACACTGGAAAGCGGTATCTGCGCACCGCTTTCACTCTCCAGGATTAGACGGCCGATGGCGTCTGCATCGTCTCGACGATCTTCTTGAAACCGCACCACGACGGGGAATTGCCGCACGCCTTCAAAAAGCACCCCGGCCTCGGCACCGCCAACCGCCGCACGCAATGTATCGAGCGCGTCTTCAACCGTGAGGCCGTAGCGGCCCAACGCAGTCCGATCGACGGATACAACAAGTTGCGGTGCACCGGTAATCTGGTCGGCCTGGACATCGCTCGCGCCAGGAACATCTTGAAGTATTGATTGCAAATCCTGCGAACCTTCCAACAAAACATTGGTATCCGGGCCGAAGATTTTAACGGCCAGCTGCGCCTTTGTGCCTGTCAAAAGCTCGTCGACTGACATGGCAATAGGCTGTCCGATGTTTACGCGGATGCCGGGAAAGGACTCTAGATTTTCGGAGATTTCAGCTCTTAACTCGTCTGGTGTCAGACCTGATCTCCACTCAGAGCGCGGTTTCAACGCGACAAATGCCTCGATACTGTTAACGGGATCGGCATGTGCGCCAACTTCCCCGCGACCAATACGGCTTACGACGGACTCGATTTCCGGAAAGCTTTCTAGCAGACGTTTTTCGACGCGTGTTGATGTTTCTCGCCCTTCAGAGAGTGATATCGAAGGCGCCATCGCAACCCGGAGCAGGATATCACCTTCTTCGAGTGCAGGGGTGAATTCTGAACCAAGCCTAGAACCAGCCAGTCCACCGACGAGCAATAGCGCGAGCGCCAGTGCCACAGCAGCAAGCCGCATCCTGACAAAAATTGCCGCTAACGGTTTTACGAAGCCGACAATAATGCCTTCCCCGGACGATTGTCGCTTGGGAGGTTTGATGAGGCCGTAAGCCATAGCTGGCGCAAGCAGCGCAGCATAAATTAACGACCCAAACATAGCCAGCGCTGCAGAAGCGGCAAGCGGTCTGAAGGTTTTGCCTTCAACACCTTGCAAGGAAAAGAGCGGCAAGAAGACGATAATCACAACCGCGACTGCAGCGATCAGAGGAGCGATGACTTCTGCCGCAGACCGGGCAACGACATCCCGGTCGGCTTCGCCATTGCGCCTCTCACGGAATCCGCGGTCGACATTCTCAGCAATGACAATCGCGCCATCGACCATCATGCCGATAGCGATTGCAACACCGCCGAGCGACATCAGATTCGCGCTAATCCCGAGAACGCTCATCGCAATAAAAGCAAAGCCCACGGAAAACGGAATCGACATCACGACGACCAAGCTCGGTCGCCAACCGCCCAGGAAAATGAAGACGACGACAGCGACAAGGAGTGCACCTTGCCAGAGCGCCGTTGTAACTGTTGCAGCAGCACGTTGCACCAGTGTGCCCTGATCGTAATATGGTACAGCGCGAACGCCCTCAGGAAGGGACGCATTGATTTCATCGAACCGAGCCTTCGCCCGCTCAATCACGTCAGATGTATTTGTGCCGTACAGTTTGAGAACGAGGCCAGCAACGGCTTCTCCTTCGCCATTTGCGGTTGCCAGACCCTGGCGTGCCCCTCCGCCAATTTTGACAGATCCAAGATCACTGACGCGTACAGTGCGCCCGTCGATTGTTTTAACCGGCGTTTCTTCGAGATCGGATATTGTCCGCGCGAGACCAACGCCGCGTACGGTGTATTGCTCGGCGCCAACTTCTATGAACTGGGCTCCGGTCGTACGATTAGCGCTTTCGAGCGCGCCGATCACGTCTGAGACTTGAAGATTATATGCAATCAGCGAGTCGGGGTTAAGACGGACTTGATACTGTTTCTCAAATCCTCCTAATGCGAGGACTTCTGTAACGCCCTCAACTGATTGGAGTGGATATTTAATCATCCAATCGGCGATTTCACGCAGCTCGGTAAGGTCATAATCGCCGGTCTCATCAACCAGGCGAAAATACATGATGATGCCTAGGCCTGATGAAATCGGCCCCATTTTAGGCGTGCCGAATCCCTCCGGGATCCCGTCGCTCGCCTCAGGCAAGCGCTCGCCAACGACCTGGCGGGCGAAATAAACATCCGTGCCGTCTTTGAAATAGACATTGACAATCGAAAGACCGAAATTCGAGACCGAGCGGATCTCCTCTACCTGAGGGAGACCCGACATGGCGGTCTCGACCGGGAAGGTTACGTATCGCTCCACTTCCTCAGGCGAGAGCCCTTCGGTCTCGGTAAAGACCTGGACCAGAGATGGCGACGGGTCGGGAAACGCATCTACTGGGAGAGCGCGAAAGGCGAAGAGACCGCCAAGGGTTAAAGCCAGTGCTGCAATTGCAGCCAATAGTCGTCCGCCAGCGAGGCGGTGCATTAGGTTTAGCATTTGTCCGTCCTCCTAGTGATCGTGATCGTCGCCAAAGGCGTCTTTTTCGAGCTGTGCTTTCAGTGTGAACGCGCCCTCAGACACGTATTCATCGCCTTCCATGAGCCCCGACTGGATGACAGTTTGACCGCCAATTTCTGGTCCGGTGGTGACGGCGCGTGGTTCAAACCCATCGCCTGTCGGGACAAAGACGCTCGCGCGTTCCTCAACAGTCACAATCGCTCCTGAAGGTACCTGCAATCGCGAGTCACCATTTCCAGTTATGATTTCTGCAGTCACAAACTGGCCAGGGCGCATGCGTGCATCCTGATTTTCCACGATCATTCGGGCCGTTGCAGTGCGCGATGTTTCGTCAATCGATGGCAGAACTGTCGCAATCTCGCCTTCTGTAAGAACCACGTCGCTCTCTGTGCGAAGAACCACTTTAGCTCCCGGCTGCACCGCTCCGGCGCTCTGTTTATAGACGGCAATGTCAGCCCATAGAACACTATCATCCACAATCGTGAATAAAGCTGGAGCCCCAGGATCATCTGCGGACACAGCAGCGCCAAGTGTTGCCGTGCGTCGTGCGATGACACCGCCAATAGGTGCGCTGACGTTGACATTTGCTAGCGACCCGTCCGGAGCCTCGGCGAGGCTATCGAGTTGTCCGTCTGAAACACCTACGGCGTGAAGCTTATTTTCAACACCTCTAAGGCCTGCGCGAGCTGCTGCTAGTTCAGCGCGTGCCGATTGCAGATCGGCTTCGGAGGTGATGCGATCTGCGAACAGTGTTTCTTCGCGGGCCAAAGATTGGCTGGCGAGTTCGACGGCGGTTGCGGAAGTCAGATACTCAGCTTTCAAGTCGGCGAGTTCGCGGCTAGAGAGAACCGCAAGTGTTGCGCCACGCGTGACCTCATCGCCTTCCGTGGCGGTGATACGGATAATGCGACCACTGACCCTCGGAGAGACTGCGGCAATCCGGTCAGCGTCAAAGCGAAGCTCCGCTGGAAGTTTCACAGACTGTCGCAGAGGTGCGCGCTCCGCTCGGGATACAAATATACCGACTTCTGAAGCTTGATTTGGCGTCAGCTCAACGTGATCTGATCCTTCTTCGCCTTCGTGATCGTCATGATCATCATCGCCGTGATCAGAATGATCGTCTTCACCATGATCCTCGTGGTCATCGTCGCCGTGATCAGAATGATCGACTTCACCATGATCCTCGTGGTCATCGTCGCCGTGATCAGAATGATCATCTTCACCATGATCCTCGTGCTCATCATCGCCGTGATCAGAATGATCATCTTC
>NZLU01000058.1 GCA_002692725.1 Ponticaulis sp.
GACGTACTGGTCCCTACGGTGACCGACCGGATTGATGGACGCGTGCTCGCTCATGCCGGAGAAAATCTTCGCCTGATCGCGCAGTTCGGCGCAGGCTTCGACAATATTGACCTTCAGAGTGCCACACAGCGCGGGATCACGGTGACGAACACACCGGGCGTTCTGACGGATGATACAGCCGACATGACCATGGCGCTTTTGCTGGCTGTTCCTCGTCGGATGATCGAAGGCGTGAAAGCTGTCGAGAACGACACCTGGCAAGGCTGGACCCCGACATGGATGATGGGACGCCGCATTTCCGGCAAACGCCTCGGCATTATCGGTATGGGGCGTATCGGTCAGGCGGTCGCCCGCCGAGCCAAAGCCTTTGGCATTCAGATCCACTATCACAATCGAAAGCCGGTCAGCCCAACGATCGAAGAAGCGTTGGGTGCAACATATTGGGAAAGCCTCGACCAGATGCTTGCCCGCATGGACTTCATCTCGGTGAACTGCCCGCACACACCTGCAACCTATCACCTCCTGTCTTCACGCAGGCTTGAACTCCTCCAGCCACATGCTTTCCTCGTGAACACCTCACGCGGCGAAGTTATTGATGAGGCCGCTCTGGCGCGCGCGCTGGAAGAAGGAAAGCTGGCTGGTGCCGGGCTTGATGTGTTTGAGCATGAGCCCGCGATCAATCCTAAACTGAAAGAAATGCCGAATGTGGTGCTTCTCCCTCACCTCGGGTCCGCAACCGAAGAAGGCCGCACGGAAATGGGCGAGAAGGTACTGATCAACATCAAGACCTTCGTTGACGGTCACAAACCACCGGACCGCGTCATTCCGGCCATGCTCTGATCAGAGCGGCGCGACGGCTTCCTCCGCCGGAGACACTTCTGAGGCTTCCGGCGCGTACACGCGCGCAAGAAACGAGCGGAGATCCGACAGGCTTTCAGCGGCATGCTCTTCATGCGGCATGTGCCCGACATTCTCATAAATGATGAGCTCGGAGCCCGGTATGAGCGTGTGAAAGCGCTCTGCGTCGGTAGCTGCCACTAATCGGTCTTCTCGCCCCTGCAGAATGAGTACGGGAAGGAAAAGCTCACTTAGCTCCTGAAAACGTCTTCCTTCTTCCTCCGGATCACGTGCAGAAAGTTGCATCATCGTGTGCCGATGCCCCGGAGCGCGTGCGTAGTCCGAATAACGCTGGACGAGGTCCTCCGTCACAAAGCCCTGGTCATGATAGGCGCCTGCGAGCCCGTTTCTGAGCATCGGACCGGGGTCCAGATCCTCGATCAACGCGCGAGCAACCGGATTTCTGATCAGCTTTATGATAAACGGCGTATCTGGCTGAGGTACACTTTCTTCAATGGGCAGACCAGCGGCATCCACCAACACCAGCGCATCGAGCGTGCTTTCATGATCCAACGCATAGACCCAGGCCGCGTGCCCGCCCATGGATGAACCCGCCAGGGTGAAGGCTTCCAGCCTGAGCGCTTCACTAAAGGCTTTCAGGAACTCAACCAGGCCAGCTGTCGAAAAGTCAGTGTTTTCCTGAACCCGGGTCAGACCATGTCCGGGCAGGTCCACTGAAATAACGCGGTAATCTTCGGTGAGGCCCGGCAACCATTCCGACCAGGTCTCCGTTGAAGATGTGAACCCGTGAACCAGAAGAAGGACCGGTGCGTTCAGGTCGCCCTGATCTTTATAGTGGACGACCAGGCCGCCCGGCAGAGTCAGAAATTCCGACTCATCCGTACTGTAGCGGCTCTCGAGCGATGTGAACGGAATGTCTGACCGACGCATCGCCAGCCATCCGGCGGCGAGAACAGCCAACAGCACAAGAATCAGAACAAAAATACGCTTGAACATGTAGTGGACTCGCCCGACGTCACAAAACTGTCACGACAATGCACAGTGCCGGGCGCTATTCAAGGTTTTACCCCCTCAATGGGGTGCAGAGACTTTCGAGCAAACCGGACATTCCGGATCTTTGGGTAATTTGATCTGGCGCGAACCACCCCGCAGACCATCTGTGATCTGCAGCTGACCGAACAGCCCCGTCGTTTCTCCGATCAGATAACGAATCGCTGCGAGTGACATCTGGCTCGCGACGAGATGCGTGATCGCGCCGACCACCCCCAGATCATTACAATCTCCCGCGTTTGGCGGCTCTGACGGCACGAAACACTGATAGCAGGGCGCATTCGGATTTTTCGGATCATTCAGAACCAGCGTCTGCCCGGTCCAGCCTGCGACAGCACCCGAAACCAGCGGAATGTCTTCCCGGCGGCTGGCGGCATTAAGCGCAAAACGGGTGTCGAAATTGTCACTTCCGTCCAGCACAAGATTCGCGCCGTGCAATCCTTCATCCGAAGTCCAGCGTTTCTGGACTGGCTCAAGACTAACACCCTCATTCAGCGCCTTCAGATGAGCGGATAAAGCCTCGACTTTTGCCTCACCGACATCCTCGGCGGAAAACTGAGTCTGGCGCTGAAGATTGGAGAGATCCACCACGTCATCATCATAAATGGTAATATGGCCGATACCTGCTGCGGCGAGGATTTTAGCAGCCACACCGCCGAGCGCGCCAGCACCAATGATCAGAACGCGGGAGTTCAACAGTTTTTGCTGGCCCGGCCCGCCGATTTCCTTCACGAGGAGATGGCGTTTGTATCTTTCGATCTGATCTGGTCTCATCGGAACACCATTGGAAGATTCGCCTTCTTTTGGGGCCAGACGGTCAGTCGGGCAAGTCGGAGATGAAGGAATTGCCGGAAACGGAACACTCAGTCCCCCTCGACTGGATCAGCGGTCGGGAACGATCCCCAACCGGAAATGTCTTTCTGACGGGACGTGCCGGGACCGGCAAAACCACTCTGTTGCGGAAGTTTCTGTCCGACGCAGGAGAGCAGGCCATTGTGCTCGCGCCTACCGGCATTGCCGCCATGAATGTGGGTGGTCAGACGATCCATTCCTTTTTCAAGTTTCCGCCACGCCTGCTCGACGGGAATGATGTGAAACGGCTGCGAAATGCACGTCTGGTCCGCAAACTTGAGACCATCATCATTGACGAGATCTCGATGGTTCGCGCCGACATGCTGGACGCGATCGATCGGTCTTTGCAGTTTAATCGGGGCTCCAAAAAGCCATTTGGCGGGGTACGCATGGTGCTCAGCGGTGACCTTCACCAGCTGCCGCCTGTGGTCTCGCGCGAGGAAGAAGAAATCCTGCAGGAGCGGTATGGTAATCCTTATTTCTTCTGCGCTGACGCCTTCCGGACGGGCGCATTCGCTCTGGTCGCGCTGAAGCATGTCCACCGGCAAAGCGATCCGGCTTTCCTCAAACTCCTGAACGGTATTCGCCGCGCGCGTCTGGATGAGGACGATGTTGATGTTCTCAATTCCCGCGTAACCGGGCGTTCGTCTATTGAGGCCAGTGCGACGCATATCGTACTGACCCCGAACAATGCCGCAGCCTTCCGAATCAATCAGGCGCGCCTCAATGAGCTGGACGGTCAGGCACATTATTTCGATGCGAAGATTGAAGGTCAGTTCGAAGAAAAAGCAGCCCCCACAGAAAGCACGCTCGCGCTTAAGCGCGGCGCCCGGGTCATGCTCATCAAGAATGATGCAGAGGGCCGCTGGGTCAACGGTTCTATCGGTCAGGTCGAAGGTTTTGATGACGACGCGGTCATGGTCTCAATCGATGGCGACACGTATCGCATAGAACCCGCCACCTGGGAAAAATACCGCTACGAACTGGACCGAGAGTCCGAGAAGGTCGACCGGTCAGTTATAGGCACGTTCAAACAGGTCCCGATCCGTCTCGCCTATGCCGTGACGATCCACAAATCGCAGGGTCTCACCCTCGATAAGGTCTATATCGATTTTGATCATGGAATGTTTGCTCATGGTCAGGCCTATGTGGCCTTTTCCAGAGCGACCAGTCTGGAGGGGCTGGATCTGTCCCGCCCCTTGCGTCCCTCTGATCTGGTCTTTGATCGCCGGGCTTTTGATTTCGGATCACTCAATATTGTGAGCGATACCGAGGACTTTCTTATTGCAGGCTTTCAGCCCGGCGAAGACGAGTTACTTTAAATCTGTCTTGTTTATCAGACGACATAGCCGAATGTCGCGACAGTCAGTGACAGAACGACGATTGCCAGCGGGATAGCCGCGAGGAAGCCGATAAGGTCACGTTGAACATCATTGAACATTGTATGCTCCTGAATATGCAAATCATCGACCGATGATGTGGCCGACAGGAGCTATGTAGGCAGCGGATCCGGATAATCAATGAATGATTTTAAAATTATTCAGCGTTCAATTTTTCTCATTGCAGGTTAGAGCAGCGCTTAACAGATCCATGACGCCATCGAATTCCCGCTTCAGCTTGTCGAGCGTCAGACGAGTCCAGAGTTGCGGATAGCTGAACTTCATCAGGGCGGTCTGGATCATTTCCGCCGTATAATAGAGATCTTTGCAGGATTTCAGCTCTCCGGACTCAATGCCCTGAGTGAGGATCTGCACGAGATAAACGCGCTCCTGGGCGAGTTCCTCATTCGCAAAACTCGGCCGCTCATGACC
>NZLU01000059.1 GCA_002692725.1 Ponticaulis sp.
GAGCGCGTTCACGCGGATTCCGTCGCGCGCATGATCGACGGCGAGCGATTTGGTGTAGTTGATGACCCCGCCCTTGGCCGCGTTATAGGCGGCAAAACGATGGTCTCCGCCGAGGCCCGAGATGGAGGCCGTGTTGAGGATGGCGCTGCCCTTCGGCATGTGCGGAATGGCATAGTGGCACGCGTAGAAAATGGCGTTGAGGTCGATGGCGATCACCTGCTGCCATTGCTCGATTGTCGTTTCGACCGTGTTCCCGAAACTGCCAATCCCCGCATTGTTGAAGAGGATGTCGATCCGGCCATGGAGCTTCACGGTTTCATCAATAAGGGCGCGGATATCGTCCACGCTGGAAACGTCCGTTCGGATGAAATGGACGTCAGAGCCGCTGAGCTCGCTCACCATGGCCGCGCCTGCATCGGCGTTGATGTCCGCGAGGACAAGCTTTGCCCCTTCCTTTGCAAGAAGGCGAGCGGTGGCCGCCCCGATACCGGACGCACCCCCGGTGATGACCGCGACGCGGCCGGTAAAACGGTCAGTCATTTGAATGTCCTGTCAGAGAATGAAGGTCACGCCTGGCTTGGCGGGATCTCGGATGCCCAGGCCTCGCGGCGCGAAGCGACTGTGCCTGCAATCTTCGACCAGATGCCCGCCGATTTTGCGAGGAAGTCGATGTCGAAATCTTCCGCATGGCGAAACTCCAGAACTTCGACGCCTTCGGGGCCCGGCGTGTAGCGATAGGCTTTATGCTTTGCGACAAAGAACCCGTCTCCAGCACCCAGAGTGTCATTACCAAGCTGGAGGCTGCCGGCGACGACATAATACATGCAATCTGCATTATGGGTGTGGAGAGGGAGCGGGAAACCCGATTTGAACCAGGCATAGGTGAGGCTGAAGCCCGGACGGGAGAACAATGTTTTGACGACCGTGCCTTCACCGAAACCGGCTTCGAGGGCCTCTCCGATACCGGCTTCTAGCTCTGGCGTGGCGTTCACAAGTTCCATATGTCCCGCCTCATCCAGCGAGGGGGACGTCGATGTGCGGAATACCTGAAAGCCGTCTGCGGCTCCGGGACTATTTCCGAGGGTTGCGGTGTCTGCCATGTTTCTCTCCCGTGCGACCGTGTCGTGTTCCCGTGTGAGAACCGCCAGTCTTTAATCTGGACCGAGTATGCCGCGTATTCTTGTTTAGTCAATAATGACTAATTGAGATTGATTGACCTTAACGTCCAATGCCGTTGAATAGCGGGATGAGTGAGAGCGAATCCTCGATGACCGCTGCAAGAAGCGACGGAGCCCGGCGGCGGAACCGCAAAGGGCTGGAGACGCGTGCGCGGATTCTGGAAAGCGCAGTCGCCTGTATCAACCGGCTCGGCTATGCGGCTACGACCGTGGACGCGATCATGCAGGATACCGGGCTCAGCCGGGGCTCAGTGCTGAACCAGTTTCCAACCCGGACCGAAATGATGGTTGAGGTTGCCGACTATGCGATGCATGCCACGATCCGTCATTCCAACCGGTTGCTGGCGGAGTTTGGTACGTCACGGGAGGCTGTGATCGGGTTTTTCGATGTGACCTGGAAAGGCCAGCAGACCCCGCACGGCATTGCCATGACAGAGATCCTGCTGGCTGCGCGTTGGGATGCAGCGCTTGCAGAGGGACTGAAGCCGATCGCCGAGCAGGTCGAAACAGAGATCGATGATCAGGCGGGGAAAACCGCGGAATCAGCGGGCGTCGAGGATCTCGCTGCCTGGCTTACCCATGTTCGCGTGCTGATCCTGTCGCTTCGCGGCATCGTCATCGAAAGCACGTATGATGATGACCGTCCGGCGATAAGGCAGGCGGTTGTACGTCTGCGCCAGATGCATGAGCGTCAGTGCGGACGTCTGCTTCCCGGAAAACCTTGAACACGTCAGACTTCCTTGTTGGATATAGTGCGCTCTCGTTATACCCTGAGTGAAAACCAAGGGAGGAGGCGGGCATGATCAGAACCGTATATGTTTCAGGTGCTATTTTCGCGGCAGCCATCATGATGGCTGCGTGCACGCACAGCGCAGTGGAAGAAGAGGTTGTTGTCGCGGAGCCTGTCGCCGTGGCACCGGAACTGCCGACACTTTATTATGCCATGACGGACATCTACCAGCCGGAGTTTCAGGGCGTCGCGGACACGGCCTTCTGGGCTTACGACGATGACGGTAACCTCGATTCCTCGCTCCTCACCGATGAGCAATGGGCGACGATGAAGGCCTCTGCCGAGGTATTGCGGGATACATCGCGCGCGTTTGCTGCCGCGGAACAGATCCGCGTGGCCGAGGACGGAGAAGAGCTGTTCAATGAAGGGCAGGGTTTTATCGCGTCTGAGGATGTTCAGGCGATCATCGACGCGGAACCGGACGGCTTCAAGGCCATGATGACCTATCTGGCCGATGAGGCGGAGCGGACGCTTGATGCGATTGAGGCGCGCGATGCTGAGGCTCTGAGCTTGTCGTCTGACAATCTTTATGCGGCCTGCAAGACCTGTCACACGGTTTACTGGTATCCGGGCCGGAGATAAAAAATTACAGGGTGCCCGGGCAAAGGCACCCTGCAGGGTCAGGCCTGGGGAGCCTGTAGGTATATTTATTGTTGTTATTCTGTGAGGTCATTCGCGCCGGGCCAGCGGACCGATCCGGACGTGCGGATCGACCTGCTGGTTGTGATAGGCGATCAGGTCATCCATCCTGGAGGCCCTGACTGCGTCTGCGACCAGAGCTTCCGTGCAGTTTGCTTCGATCCTTGCCTTGATCGTGTCGTCGCCAGCCTGCTGTCGATCAACACGGCAGAGGTCCGCTGCAATTTCGATAAATGCGGCATATATCTCCGATGGATGTGCGTCCGGAGCGACCCGGAAGCGGTTGATAAAGTCGTCCTCGCCAGACGCCTGTTGGACGAAAACTGGCGAGGAGACGGCAAAGACGAGAGCCACACATTTTAAGATCACATACATATGCGCCCTCCCGTCCGGATCAGATGGCGATCCGTTTGCCGTCAATCGACGCTGACCTGTTGCCGGTCGATCTGTCCTGAGGGAGACCTGAAGTTTATCTGATGGAAATGTGAGGTCATTGTATTTAAAGGAAAAATAATGACCTATTCGGTGTATATTTTCGTCGTGTTGTGCTAATTGGTCTGAAGGAGGACCGAGGAAAAAGATGAGCACGGTACGCGAGAGACCTGTCCAGGCGTTCTGGATCGATGATTATGAAGTCGATCCGAACTCGCTGACCCTCACCGGCCCGGCGGGTGAAACCTCTCTCGAGCCCAAAATTATGGAAGTCCTGGTCGAACTCGCTACCTATGCGGGGGAGGTGGTGACCCGGCAGGATCTCGTCGAACGTGTCTGGAAGGTGAGCTTTGGCGGGGATGAAAGCCTTACCCGCGCGATTTCCATTCTCCGAAAGCAACTGAAACCTGCTGAAGGGCAGGAAGACCCGATCGAGACCGTGCCAAGGCGCGGTTACAAACTGCGCGCTGAGGTTCGACTTGCGAAAGAGTCTGGGCCACAGAGTGTGAAGTCGCCGGGCCCCGCCATGGCGTCTCCCGATCTCGCCGAAGGACTTTTTGAGACAGATGCCAGACGTGGAAGCAGGCTTTTTGCCCTGTTCTCCATTCCCGCCGCCATCATTCTGATGATCGGTCTGTGGGTCTTTTTTGCGACCACAGATCGGGACCAGAGCCCGAGCGCCGTACTCGCTGAACTCGATCTGCCGGCAGATGTCCGCGCATATCTGGAAAGCCAGGCTCCCGGATTCTCGCAGGGGCTGGAGGCATCGAACAGGCGCTGGAATGTTCTGTCTGACGATCTCGAATTCGCACTTTACAGACTGTCTCTCAGGCGGTCGCCATCTGCGGATGTGGAGGCTCTGGCGGTTGCGCTTTCGATACGATCGAGCGGGGAAGAGCTGTATTCTGCGAACCTACCCTTCAGTGATCAGGCTGGCGAAGACTTTGCCATGCGCCTTCTCGTTCGCGTGTCTCACGTCATGCGATGCGGTAACTGGCTGATGAATGATGTCATGACTGATGAGGCGTCGAATTTGGCTCTGATGAGTCGGCTGTTTGCGGTTTGTGATTCAACAGGAATAGACATTGCTGATAACTCTTTAAATGTTCAGACGGAGAGCGTGCTGGGGGCTTTTCCGGAATCTGCTGGCGCTAAAGCGCTCCATGCGGTGGCCTTACTGTTGCGCCCACAGCAGCACTGGTTCGGGCAACGCGATATTCGCGAAGACGAAAATCTTCGGACAATCGAGCAGCTTTTATCTGAGGCGAAGGCGGCGGGTCACGACAGTTCTCTTCTGGTGACA
>NZLU01000060.1 GCA_002692725.1 Ponticaulis sp.
CCGGAACCACACCACGCGTGCCAGGCACGAAGGTGAAGTTTTCAGCGTTCAGAGCAGCCGTACCTTCAACAACATTGTCGCCAGCAGCAAAGGCCGGAACACCAAGCCCTGCATTCGATGGGTTGTCCCCATCCGTCGCAAAGTTGGCTGTGTTGTCGAGAAGAATGGATTTGATCTCGAGGGTGCCGTCACCGAAGTTGGTGAAAGTCTGAGAGCTGTCCACGTCGAGACCGGTGTTCCAGCCAGCAATGATCGTGTTGGCAAGCAGACCACGTGTACCACGACGCAGGAGCACGCCTTGCTGTGTGGATGGGTCGCCGGAGTTCACGAGCGTCACGTTGGATACATTCGGAGACGAGAATGGCGTCTTGTCGTTCGTACCATCGCGGTTATCAGCTTCGATACCACGAGGGTCACCAGACATAGCGCCATCAGCGCCAGCAAGACCCGGATAAGCGATTGCGAACTGAAGCGCACCGGACCAGCCGTCCGTCCAGTCGATGGAGTCATCACCAACACCGGTGACAACGAGGTGGTCTGCTTCGACCGTTCCACCAAACCATTCGACACCATCGTCGAGGTTGTTGGAGACCTGGACGTAGCTGACTTCAGTGCCGTTACCAACGCCCTGGAATGCGATGCCGTTAAGCTCGTCATCGTTCGTCAGACGCACGCCGGCATACTGAACGCGGGTGTAGAAGAGCTGACCGGAGTCGTCGTTTGCAGTCGCACCGCCGAAGAGACCAGAAGCACCTTCGCCAGACTTTTCACAGTCAACCGAACCACCGACAGCCGTTGCGTCGATACAGGCGTTGATCGGAGCACGGCCGTTAATGACCAGACCGCCCCAGACGCCTTTCAGCGAATTGGAAACAGTCGTCGTACCATCCAGAACACCTTTAGCGGTGAACACGACCGGATCAGCAGCCGTACCGTTGGAGTTCAGCTTGGAACCACGGCTCACGACGATGTAGTCGTCATTGCCGTCAAACACGACAGTCACACCAGCTTCGATGTTGAGCGTTGCAGAAACGCCTGTCAGCGGAGCCGATGGGTCCGGACCACGGTCATCACCAACGAAGAGCGTGCCGACAACTTCATAGATGAGTTCATCGCCATTCGTGAGGTTCAGAGTTCCCGTCAGCGTGTCAGTCGCATCAATTGTGCAGAGCGTTTTGCCGTCGAGCGTGTCGCCGGAGTCAGCTGTACCTGTCGGACAGCTTGCCGGAGCCTGCTCTGGGAAGAGCGAACCCGGGATCGCAAAAGATGCCCAGTTGCTGTTGATGTCTTCAGACGGGCTGAACGCACCGATATATGTGACAGCATCAAAGAAGCCATCATTTGGAACCGTGTAAGACGGCACGCCGCCTTCAGCAGAGCCCGGGAAGAAACGGTCGGTCAGAGAGTTGCCGCGTGCAACAACATTGTCGTCCGCTGCAAAAGCCGGAACACCGAGCGACGCGTCGGACGGGTTGTCGCCGTCTGTCGCGAATGTCTGGTCGGAGTCGATCATGATCGATTCGATGACCAGGTCGCCATTGTCGAAGTTCGTGAACGTCTGAGAGCTGTCGACGTCGAGACCCGGAGAGTAACCCGTGACAACACCGTTAACGATCATGCCCTTGGTGCCACGACGCAGAAGAATACCCTGCTGGTTGCCAGAAGTACCAACGAGCGTGAAGTTTGACACGATCGGGTTGGAGAATGGCATTTTGTCATTCTCGCCGTCGCGGTTATCAGCCTCGATGCCGCGCGGGTCGCCGGATGTCGGAACGTCAGAGTAAGCCGCTGCGAACTGAAGCTTACCAGACCAGCCGTCCGTCCAGTCGATGGAGTCATCGCCGATACCTGTGAGAACAGCGTGCTTCACGTTCACCGTGCCGCCGAACCACTCGATACCATCGTCGAGATTGTTGTGGACCTGGATGAAGTCAACTTCAGTACCGTTACCAACGCCCTGGAATGCGATACCGTTCAGCTCGTCATCATTGGTCAGACGGGAACCGGCATACTCAACGCGAAGATACATGAGCGAACCGGAGTCATCAGCGGCATCATCACCACCGAAAAGACCGGACGCGCCCTCACCGGACTTTTCACAGTCTGCGGTACCGCCGGTTGCCGTCGCATCGACGCAGGCATTGATCGGAGCGAAACCGTTAATGACCAGACCACCCCATTGGCCCTGAGAGCTGTTGGTGATCAGGGAAGAACCGACTTCTTCATCGTTCATGGCAGAACGCGATGTCATGCGGACCGGATCATTCGCAGTACCGTTCACGACAAGCTGAGAGCCGCGCGAAACGACGAGGTAATCGTCAGTCGCCGTGCCGGAACCGGAAGCAGACGCACCGAAGAAACGAACGCCGGACTCAACAGTCAGCGTCGCGCTTGTACCACCGTCCTGGCCAACAAAGACCGGACCCTGAATAGCGACTGAGGTTCCAGCCGGGATCGTCATGTCGGATGTCAGTTCCGTCGTGCCGCTGGAAGAGCCGAGCGCACAGACCGAGACACTGGACCAGCCGTCAGCAGCAACCGCGTCGAACAGAATTTCAGACGTGCCTGTCGGGCAACCAGCGGTCGGAACCAGATTGATTGTGCCGGTCGGCGTCGGTGTTGGGGTAGGAGTAGGTGTCGGCGTTGGTGCCGGGATCGGGGCTGGCGCGCCCGGTGATGAAATACTCGTGTCGGAACATCCGACAAGTGCGATGGCGGCAGCGCTCGCGAGTGCGAGCGAGCGCAGGCTTCCTGCGATCTTCATACGTTGAGCCCCCTCAAATGAGCTGTTGGCGTTTTTAATTCAGCCTCTGTATCCGTGCGGCGTTTTTGCCGTCTCCGGACAAGACTGGGGGTGGCATTTACATACGAACGTTACGCTTTTTTGACAGTGTCGAAATGAATTATTCAAATTTATCTGAATAATAAAATATGCCTCAAATTTCGGCCCCTTAGAAATGTTTTCTATAACATCGCTGTTTTATGGCCCTATGCGGATCAAATCTTCGAAAAGCCAATAAACGACAAGGGCTGTAGCGATGAATGGCCCGAACGGAATGGCCGCATTCGGACCGATTTTCGCAGATCTGCAAAATAACCGTATCAAAAGCGTCACAATCAGACCCGATCCACTGGCAATGAGAAAGATCAGGGGTATGGCAAAAATACCGCACCACATCCCGCAAACGGCCAGAAATTTGGCATCTCCCAGACCGATTCCCGCACGTCCGAACCGAAATTTCCATACAGCGTAAAGCGCGTAGACGATGAGATAGGCCGTACCTGCGCCCGCAATATGCAAAATCAGATCATCGCGGCGCTCAACTAAGATAAACGCCAGCCCCAATCCCAGAAGCGGCAAAGTCAGATAATCCGGAAGACGAAACGATCTGAGGTCAATCACGCTCAATATGAACAAACCGGCGAACACCGGGGTCGACCAGAATGCCAGCTTCCAGCCGGACGTCATTCCGGTTGCGAAGACCGCGCTCACCGCCAGCATTACCAGCCAGAAAACAAGAAGCAGAGCCGACAGTCTGAGCGACATTCGGTCTGATAGTCCCTGAAGGGTAAGTTCTGCTTTCTCTGTCGCCATTCCGGCTGCTAGTCTCCAAACTGACAAAACAGAACAAAACTAATCGGGAGAGACACGTCTATGGCAAGAGAGACAACTATCAAAGGGGATGTTCATCCGGAGTTTGGCGGCGTCGCTGATGCCTTCTCCCAGAACTTCGAATTCCGGAATGAACTTGGCGCGTCAGTCTGCGTCATCCGGGATGGCGAAACGGTGGTTGATCTGTGGGGCGGTTATAAAGACGAAGCGCGTACGACCGAATGGCAGGAAGACACGGTCTCAATCGTATTCTCCTGCACCAAGGCTGCGACGGCTCTATGCGCCCATCGGCTGGTCGACCGGGGACAATTAAACCTCAATGCGAAGGTTGCTGACTACTGGCCGGAATACGCCTGCAACGGCAAGGAAGACACTACCGTCCTGATGATGCTGAACCATTCAGCGGGCGTTCCGGCGTTTCATGATCCTGTAGAACCAGATGGCTGTCTCGACTGGGACGCCACGATTAATCGGATGGCAGCCATGGAACCCTGGTGGGAACCGGGAACACTGCATGGCTATCACGCGCTGACATTCGGCTGGACGGTCGGTGAACTCGTGCGCCGTGTGTCCGGTAAATCGCTCGGCGAATTTCTGCGAGATGAACTTGCCGGCCCGCTTGGCGCTGACTTCTCGATCGGCCTGCCGGAAAGCGAAGAGGGCCGTGTCGCCCCGATGGTGTTCTACAAGCCCGCTCCCGGCGAACCCATTGCACCGTTTACGCAGAAAATGATTGGTGACCCAGCCTCCATTCAGTCCAAAGCCTTCGTGAATACCGGCGGGATTGATTACAATGTCAGAAAAACCCACGCCGCAGAGCTTGGCGCGGCGGGCGGCATCGCAAATGCACGATCCATGGCGCGGGTGTTCTCCTCGCTCTCTTCCAGCGTGACCGACAGCTATTTTTCGCAGGCGCGTATCGAGGCCATGGGGTATGTTTCGACGGCGACCCGTTATGACGCAACGCTGATGATCCCTACCCGCTTCGGCCAGGGCTTCATGTGCAGCATGGACAACCGGCATATTCCGGGCGGACACGATTCTTCCTTCATTATCGGCAAGAACGCGTTCGGCCATGTCGGCATGGGCGGAAGCTGCGTCTTCTTCGATCCCGACCGTGATCTGATTTTCGCATACTCCATGAACCAGATGGGCCCGGGCATCCTGTTGAACTCGCGCGGTCAGTCGCTGATCGATGCGACCTATGACGCGCTTGGATATTCAGGGAATGCGCCCGGCTTCTGGATGCCCTGAGCGTTGTAAGTCTTGGCCAATTCGGTGAAATTTCAAC
>NZLU01000061.1 GCA_002692725.1 Ponticaulis sp.
AGCCGCCTTGAAGCCCTGGTTTGAAAAGCAATTGTCAAGGGTCTCCTCCGGCTCTAAGCTGGCCGAAGACATTCTCTAAGGTCTTGCCCATTGGGAAGGGCTCACCCGCTTCCTGGCGATGGCCGGCTCGAGTTCGATACCAACCCGGTCGAAAACGCCATCCGGCCGATATGCCTAATCAGAAAAAATGCCCTGTTTTCTGGACACGAGATCGCGGCCGAAAACTGAGCGCTGCTCTCATCCGTCGTGGCCACCTGCAAGCTCAACGACGTTAATCCCATTGCCTACCGCGCAGATACCTTCGACGCCATCATCAACGGCCATCCGCAGAGCCAGATCGAGGAACTCATGCCCTGACGATTCCGGAAAATGTCATGCCTAAATCCGTAGGCGATCGGCGAGGCGCTTACTGTCTGTCGGTTTTCCGGGCCGTGAGGCGTCCAGCGTCACATTGTTTGGATGTGCCTATAGGTCGAAGTTCACGGGAGATGAACTCAGAGCCTTGGTCGACCCGGATCGTCTTCGGATAGTCAATCTTGCCGCACACAAGGTCGAGTTCATCTGACTTTAATCCGGTCTTTACAACGAACACCCACGCGGATTCTTTCGGAACTGTCGTCCAAAAATCGATGCCAGCTTTCCAGGCAACCTCAAACTGCTCCGGCCCGAGCGAGGAGTACGCAAGCACGTCCCGCTTTCTTGACTAAAAACCGATCGGCGCACCAGCACTTTTCATCGTCGAGACGCTTTTGGCGCCGAGAGGTGACCAGACGTCGGGTGTCACCTTTCCCCTGCAATACACCTTTTTAAGTCCTCAAAGCTTGTGGCCAGCCTCGATTCCATTGGGCACCCCCGTCAAGCGTCCTGCATCAGGTCAATTCATCAGTAATGGTGATACGCGATGAAGCCGCAGCCGGCCAGTAGAAGTTCTTTCCATTTCCAAATGAAGTGCCTCGCCCCTTGTTCCCGGCTAACGCCGGGTGACTTGGACGACACCTGCCGGACCTTGAAACCGTCCTTCCGAAGAATTTTTCCCGCCTCTGCGCGGCTCCTCCTGGATCATGTGTGGACACCCTGCGACCTCCGTATCAAATGGCTTCCATTCCAGCCAACAACCGAAAATGTTAATGTCATCATAGTGCTATCGCGTAGCAATAGTGCCCACCTTCATCCCGCACGGCCCGCCAGGAAACTTACGGGTATCATCGGCAGAGACTTCCGGATCAGAGCGGGGAGATGGCCAGGGCCACAATATCTGCAATACGTTTCTTCAAAGTCAGAAGAAGATCGGGGTCTGTGCTGAAATTTCCGCTCGTTTGTCTGCTGATCGAGACCCCGAGAAGCATAGCGCCCAGCAGCTGAGCCCGGATATGGGCATTTTCTCCGCCAATAATTTCAGCGAAGGGACCGTGAAAACGCTCATTGATGGAATCGCGGACCATTCCGCCAGCCGTCGGAGACGAGCTGGAATTCAGGATAATGAGCATGTCGTCTATCTGTTTTCCCTCGTCGTCAGGGTCGAGCAACAGATCGGCTACGCGTTCCGGCAAGCCTTCGAGTTCCGACCCGATCACATCCTCGCCCCGTTCACCGGAGCACAGGACTTCTGCGAAGAGTTCTTCCTTGGAACCGAAATATCGTGACACAAGTGCCGCGTCCACGCCCGCAAGTGACGCGATCTCCCTAATCCCGACATTGTCATAGCTGTCGCGCGCAAACAGGGTTCTTGCCGCAGCATTAATTGCTGCTTTCGTGGCCGCGGAATCCCTGCGCCTGACCGGTTGTGCTTGTGTCATGTGTCCTCCCTAACGGACAAAAATATATTTGTCATCACCTGTTGACTTATGTGTGACCCGGCGTCATATGCGGGTCAACACTTGATGACTTACAGTGAAAATTCCCGATTTTCCTCGATTTGTGAAGGACAAAGTTATGCGCACGCGCAATTTTGGACCCGTTTCCGTGCTGACGGCTGCACTTCTGCTGACCGCTTGCGGTGCACCTCAGGCGCAGGAGCAATACGACATGCCCCCGCCGCAGGTGGATGTGGCCAGCCCGATCTCTGCTCAGGTTGCCGACCTGAACGACTATACGGGGCGCTTCGAATCCGTTGAGCGCGTCGAAGTGCGTGCCCGCGTCGGTGGCTATGTGAAGTCGGTTCATTTTGAAGACGGCAGCAGAGTTAAAGCCGGAGAGCTTCTCTTCACGCTGGATGATCGTCCGTTCCGCGCCGTTCTGGCGCAAGCCGAGGCACAGCTAGCGCTGGCTCAGGCTGAGCTGGAACAGTCCCGGTCTGATCTGGAACGGTCCGAGACCCTACGCGAATCCGGCGCTGTGTCGATCGAAGAGCTCGAGCAGAACCGTACCCGCCTAGCCGCAGCAACCGCGAGCGTTGCCGCAGCCCAGGCTGGCGTTGAGTCAGCGCGCCTCGATCTCAGCTTTACCCGCGTGACAGCCCCGATAGACGGACTGGTTTCTGCCCGGAATATTGATCCCGGCAACCTCGTCGCAGGGGGTAACTCCGCAGGCGACATCTTCACCACAATTGTGCGCGACGATCAGCTCTATTTTACCTTCAACGTCTCTGAAGCTGACTATCTCCGCTATATGCGGGCGCAGCAGGCTGAAGGCGTTGTGCGGGCTGAAGCCCGGCTGCAGGATGAATCCAGTTTCAACCGACCCGGAGAAGTCGTGTTCGCGGACAACCATATGGGCGCCACTACGGGCTCAATTCGCGTCCGCGCTCTGATCGACAATACCGACGGCATTATCCGGCCAGGAATGACGGGTGAAGTCAGGATCAATGGCTCAGCGCCATATGAGGCGCTGATGGTGCCCCAGACCGCGGTTCAGACGGACGGCACGCGTCGCACGCTTCTTCTGGTCAACGATCAGAATGCGGTGGAAGCGACGCCGGTCGCGCTTGGTCCGCAAAGCGGCAACATGCAGGTCATCAGAACCGGCCTCAATGCCGGTGACCGCGTGATCGTCAATGGCTTGCTCCGTGCCCAGCCTGGCTCATCGGTTAGTCCGGTCATGGTTGAACTCGAATACGAAAACACACTGGAAGGCCCGGCATCAGTTCAGAGCCGTCCTGCCATGTCAGCGCGCCGCATCAATTGATACCGCGCGCCGACAGGCGTCCTTCCCGCTCCCGTTAAACCCTGTCCTCGCAGAGAGACGAACACATGCGCTTGTCCCAATTTTTCATCAGGCGGCCGATTTTCGCCGCCGTGATCTCTGTCGTTATCACACTTCTGGGCGCGTTCGCTTTCCCGCGTCTGCCGCTGGCTCAGTATCCAGAGATTGCGCCTCCGACCATCGTCGTGACCGCCGCCTATCCGGGCGCGTCTGCTGAAGACGTCGCGAGCCAGGTTGCCGCGCCGCTTGAACAGGAAGTCAACGGCGTCGAGAACATGATTTACATGACCTCGTCCTCAACCGCTGACGGCGTGGTCATGCTGACCGTGACGTTCGCGCCGGGAACTGACCTCGATACCGCGCAGGTTCAGGTGCAGAACCGCGTCGCCCGGGCTGAACCGCGCCTGCCTGAACAGGTCCGCCAGACGGGCGTGTCGGTGAACCAGCAAGCCTCGGGCTTCCTCCTGCTTGTCGCGCTGACATCGCCCGATGGTGAACTGGATCAGAACTATGTGGCAAACTATGCCGCGACAAACCTGAAAGACCGACTGCTCCGCATCAACGGCGTCGGCGGCGTCGAAATGTTCGGCGGCGGCAATTACTCCATGCGCATCTGGATCGATCCGGAACGCGCCGCGTCCCTCAACCTCACTGCAGACGATATTGTTGGCGCATTGCGGGCGCAGAATATTCAGGCAGCAGGTGGCACGCTGGGCCAGCCACCATTTTCCGACATCAGCGCGCCACCCTTTCAGATTCCGGTTCAGGTACGTGGTCGTCTGATCGAGCCACAGGAGTTTGGTGACGTTGTCATTCGTCGTGGCGAAGACGGCTCGGTTGTGCGTCTGCGAGATGTTGCCCGGGCTGAAATGGGCGCCGAAAACTATCTGATGCGCGCCTATTTTGATGGCGAAAGCGGGATTGGCCTCGCCATCTCCCAGCTACCGGGCTCGAATGCACTCGATGCAGCACATGACGTCCTGGCGGAAATGGAGCTTGCGAAAGCCGAATTCCCGGACGGGCTCGACTACATCATTCCCTACAACCCGACTGAATTTGTCGAAGCCTCGGTTTCAGCGGTGGAGCACGCACTTATCGAAGCCGTCTTCCTCGTGATGATCGTCATCATGATCTTCCTTCAGACCTGGCGTGCGGCCATCGTGCCGATCATCGCCATCCCTGTATCCATTGTCGGTGTGTTCGCGGTGCAGCTGGCGCTCGGCTACTCCATCAACTCATTGTCGCTGTTTGCGCTTGTGCTTGCGGTCGGCATCGTGGTCGATGACGCTATCGTCGTCGTGGAGAATGTCGAGCGGTCCATCCGTGAGGGCCTCAGTCCGATGCAGGCTTCGATCAAATCGATGGAAGAAGTGGGTGGTGCACTCATCGCCATGAACCTGGTTCTGGTGTCGGTTTTCGTACCAACGCTTTTCATCGGCGGTATCCCGGGCATTTTCTACGCGCAGTTTGCAGTCGCGATTGCATCCGCGGCGGTGATCTCGCTGCTTGTGTCTCTGACGCTGTCACCGGCGCTTTGTGCTCTCCTTCTGAAGCCGCATGTCGAAGATGATCACAAGAAGAAGAGTGTGATCCTCGCGCCGTTCCGTTTTGCCGCCAACACATTCAATAGCGGGTTTGACTGGCTGTCGCGCACTTATGGAAATGTGGTCTCCAAACTGGTTCGTCTGCTTGTCATTGTTATGGTCGTCTATGTTGGTTTGCTTGCCACCACAGGCTGGCGCCTGTCAGAAACGCCGACGGGCTTCATTCCTGAGCAGGATCAGGGCTTTCTGATCGGCGTTGTCCAGCTGCCTCCGGGTGCATCGCTGGATCGGACTGATGCGGTGATGACCTCGATCAGCGAAGAGCTGATGCAGGCGGATGGTATTCTCGGTGTGGCGGCTATGGTCGGCATGGACGGATCCAGTTTCTCATCTGCATCGAACGCCGGAACCATGTTCATCCGTCTCGACCCGTTCGAAGAGCGTCAGGGTAACCCACAGCTTACGGCTGTTGCGATTTCGCAGATGCTGACCGGAAAACTGATGACCAGCCTGCCTGAAGGCAATGCATTCATCATCTCGCCTCCCGCTGTTCAGGGCATGGGTGCCGGTGGTGGCTTCAAAATGATGATCCAGGACCGTGCAGGCCTCGGCACGCAGGCACTCCAGCAAGCGACCTTCGCTATGATGGGTGCGGCCGCTCAGGAACAGCGGGTCACCAGCGTCTATACGACCTTCAACACCAACTCGCCGACGGTGCGGGTCGAGGTCGACCGTGATCGTGCTCAGCTTCTTGGTGTGGAACCGGCGGATGTCTACTCCACACTCGGCACCTATCTCGGCTCGACCTATGTGAATGACTTCAACTTTGCGGGGCGTACCTTCCGGGTCACCGCGCAGGCAGAGTCCCAGTTCCGGGAAAAAGCAGCGGATATTGGCCGCTTTCAGGTTCGCTCATCGACCGGCGAAATGGTTCCGATTTCTGCGCTTGCACAGATTGTCGATGCCTCCGGTCCGGTTCGCATGGTACGTCACAACAACTTCCCGGCCATTGAGCTGCAAGGGCAGACCCCGATGGGTGTCTCGACTGGTGACTCGCTGATCGCGATGGAAGAGCTGGCCGCTCAGATTCTGCCAGAAGGCATCAGCTATGAATGGACCGAAATGGCCTATCAGGAGAAATCGGTTGGCAATTCCAGCACGATGATTTTCGTGATGGCGGTGGTGTTTGTCTTCCTGGTTCTGGCCGCACAATACGAGTCATTCACCCTGCCGTTTGCGGTGATCTTCATCGTCCCGATGTGTATCCTCGCAGCGACTATCGGCATCAATATTGCCGGCATGGCGAATGATATTCTGGCTCAGGTTGGTCTGATTGTCCTTGTCGCATTGGCGGCAAAGAACGCGATCCTTCTGGTCGAGTTCGCCAAACAATCGGAAGAGAACCACGGACTGTCGCCACGCGAAGCCGCGGTAGAAGGTGCGAGAATGCGTCTGCGTCCGATCCTGATGACCTCGTTTGCGTTCATCTTCGGTGTGGTGCCGCTGGCGTTCGCCACAGGTGCCGGCGCAGAAATGCGTCAGTCCCTCGGTATCACGGTTTTCTCAGGCATGATCGGCGTGACCGTTTTTGGTCTGATCTTCACCCCGGCCTTCTATGTGATCGGTCGGATGGTGTCGAAGATCCTGCCGGGCGCAAACCGGACTGAGGAAGATCAGGTTTCCACGCCGGTCAAAGGAGGCCAGGCATGACATCTCTTAAATTTACCACAGCAAGCGCGCTGGCCGCGCTGACCCTGGCCGCGTGCGCAACCGCGCCGAACGTGCCTGAAAGTTCGCTTCCCGTGCGGGCCGAAGGAGCGCTTCTCTCGGCGGACGCCGCAGGCCTCGCTCAGACGGATCTGCCGAAGGATTGGTGGCGGCTCTATGACAGCCCCGTTCTGGACGATCTCGTTCAGACGGCGCTGGCCAATAATCGCAGTCTTGCTGTGTCGGCTGCGAACCTCGAACAGGTTCGGGCAGGTCTGACACAGGCGCGTGCCGCATTGTTGCCATCCACGACCGCGTCTTCCAGCGCGCAATATGTCCGTGACCCCAGCTTTGCACCCGGTGACGTCGAAACCGATGTCTATTCGCTGG
>NZLU01000062.1 GCA_002692725.1 Ponticaulis sp.
ACAGAAGACATGATCAACATGATCAGGCATAGGCTCAGAGAACGACTGCCAGATCAGCTGACCGCTATCGATGTATTTCTTAACAGAATCCGGCGCAGAACTACGCGCAATGGCAACGATTT
The DNA here is from genome assembly GCA_002692725.1 of Ponticaulis sp. Lineage (GTDB taxonomy): Bacteria > Pseudomonadota > Alphaproteobacteria > Caulobacterales > Hyphomonadaceae > Ponticaulis. Next base: position 123 of record NZLU01000062.1, read on the forward strand.
TACGATAGCGGTTCTCCTGCAGCAGGCACTCCAACAGATGGGAACCAATCAGTCCGGTAACACCGACAATAACCGCAACTTTACTGTAAGGCTCCTCAGCTTGCATAAGCGCCAAGCCAATTACTGACCTTCGGCCAGACTTCGCGTTCGGCATCTTCGCCAATGATCATATCAATGTGAGCAAAATCCTTGCTAAAGCCGCTTCCAACGCCAAGGATAAGTTCCTCTTTAGGGCCGCCGTACATTCGATAAAAACGCTGACAATACTTCGCTGGATCCGTGGTATCACCCGCTGCAGAAACACCCAGAAGCGGAATTGTCGCTTCTTTCCACTTCGGCAACAGAGGCTCGCCAGTCGATGGCAACTTCCAACGCCCCAGCAGGCTATGGCGCGCAAGGTACTCATTAATGACACCTGCAGGTTCGTTTTCAGGCCCAATTTTCATCTGGCGACCGTCCAGCTCTTTCCTGAAAGAAACAAGCGCACGAGCAATTGGACCCGCGAGCGGAACCTGCAACGCCATATTCGGGCGCACCACTTGCGTACCAAACATGGCAAATGCTGGCAACGAAGTCAGAAAGCCACCGGAAACCGCAGTCGCGATGATAGTCCCACCAAGTGAATGCCCGAGCCAGGCCGGATAACGTCCACTCTGCTCGTGAATAAACTCATGAACCGCCGGGACATCGAAACGCGCGTACCGCTCAACAGTATTTTTTTGATAGTCATCATTACGGGGAGACTGGCCATGCCCACGGTGCTCGTATAACCAGACATCAAAGCCCTTTTCGACCAGAAAACTGGCCATGCCGCGCCCTTTCGCCGACAACCAGAAGCCTTTATTGGTGAAACTACCGTGAACGAGAACAACCGGAAACCCTCTGTCCTCACCTTGCTCGTTACCAGCCAGACCAATCCGCGACAGCGCTATCTGTACACTCGGGTCAGGATCGCGATTGTGTTTCACCAGATAGATATCCTCAGAGAGATCACCAAGGATATCTGCCCGCGATAAGGTCACGGGGAACAGCGAACTGCTGCTCTTCATAATTCGTTCGTCCTTTACTTGGGTTGTTCAGTCCTGCTTATTGGCAAGAAAGAACCAGGTATCCAACACGGAATCTGGGTTCAGAGAAATACTGTCGATACCTTTATCCATTAACCAGCGTGCGAAGTCCGGATGATCCGACGGCCCCTGACCGCAGATGCCGATGTACTTGCCTGCTTTCTTACACGCATCAATGGCGTTCTCAAGCAGAGCCAGAATTGCCGCATTACGCTCATCAAAGAGGTGAGCAATAATGCCGGAATCCCGATCCAGACCCAGCGTCAGTTGCGTGAGGTCATTCGAGCCAACAGAGAAACCGTCAAAATGCTCAAGGAACTGCTCTGCAAGAATCGCGTTTGCAGGGAGCTCACACATCATGATCAGGCGCAGGTCATTCTCACCACGCTTAAGGCCGTTTTCCGCAAGCAGCTCAACCACCTGCTCTGCTTCACCGACGGTGCGAACAAATGGCACCATAATTTCAACATTGGTGAAGCCCATTTCATTGCGGACTTTTTTCATCGCCCGACATTCGAGTTCGAAACAATCACGGAAATTCTTGGAGATATAGCGCGACGCGCCACGGAAACCCAGCATTGGATTTTCTTCTTCCGGCTCAAATAAGCGCCCACCAATCAGGTTGGCGTATTCGTTTGATTTAAAGTCAGAAAGACGAACGATAACGCGCTTCGGCCAGAACGCAGCAGCCAGAGTTGATATACCTTCAACCAGCTTATCTACGTAGAAATCAACAGGCTCGCTGTACCCAGAGATACGACGCTCGACGGTAGGTTTCACATCCTCAGGCAGCTGATCAAAATTCAGAAGCGCTTTCGGGTGAACACCGATCATGCGATTAATAATAAACTCCAGACGCGCAAGGCCAACTCCGGCGTTCGGTAACGACTGGAAATCAAAGGCACGATCCGGATTGCCGACATTCATCATGATTTTAAGATCGAGATCAGGCATTGAGTCCACGCTATTGGTGCGAACATCAAAATCAAGCGCACCTTCGTAAACGAAGCCGGTATCACCTTCTGCACAAGAAACGGTGACTTCCTGGCCGTCGAAGAGTCTGTCTGTTGCATCATCGCAACCAACAACAGCGGGAATGCCTAGCTCACGGGCAATGATTGCTGCGTGACAGGTGCGACCACCTCGATTGGTAACAATTGCGGCTGAGCGCTTCATCACCGGTTCCCAGTCAGGGTCCGTCATATCAGCTACGAGTACTTCGCCTTCCTGCACCTTGTCCATATCTTCGATATGTTCAATAACGCGTACTTTACCCTTACCAATCCGGTGGCCAATGCTCCGGCCTTCAGCAAGGATATTGCCGGTTTCTTTCAGCAGGTAGCGCTCCATAACGTTTTTACTGGCGCGACTTTTTACGGTTTCCGGACGGGCCTGGACGATATAAAGCTTGCCATCATCACCATCTTTCGCCCACTCAATATCCATTGGGCGGCCGTAGTGTTTCTCAATGATCATTGCCTGACGAGCGAGCGACTGCACTTCGTCATCAGTAATAGAAAATATTCTGCGCAGGTCACGATCAACGCGTTGAGTCTCAACCGATTTACCAACCGAAGCCTCCTTGTTGTAAATCATCTTGATGGCTTTAGCACCAAGATTGCGACGCAGAATCGATGGTCGACCCTCAGTCAGGTTACGCTTGTGAACGTAGAACTCGTCAGGGTTTACCGCACCCTGCACAACGGTTTCGCCCAGGCCATATGAGGAGGTTATAAATACGACATCGTCGAATCCAGATTCTGTATCCAGGGTAAACATGACACCGCTGGATGCAGTCTCACTACGAACCATACGTTGAATACCCGCAGACAGGGCGACCTTGTGATGATCAAAGCCTTGATGCTCACGGTAAGCGATCGCACGGTCGTTAAACAGAGAAGCGAAGACATCACGGATCGCGAAAAGCACATTGTCGATACCGACAATATTCAGATGGGTTTCTTGCTGACCAGCGAAAGAAGCATCAGGCAGGTCTTCTGCAGTGGCTGATGAGCGCACAGCAACGGCCATGTTGTCATTGCCATCTTCCAGCCATGAGAACTCTTCACGCACTCTCTCTTCAAGCTTTGGCGGCAAAGGTGCCTCGTGAATCCACTCCCTGATTTGCTTACCCGTCGATGTCAATGCCTGAATATCATCAACATCCAGCCCCTGAAGCGCATCATTAATTCGTCCGCCCAGGCCCTCATAGGCGAGAAACTCCCGATAGGCATCTGCCGTTGTTGCGAAACCGTCTGGCACTGAAACGCCAGCGGCCGAGAGGTTTCCGATCATTTCGCCAAGTGATGCATTCTTACCGCCAACGCGCTCAACGTCATTGATGGTTACCTGATTAAACCTGAGAACATAATCGGTCAAGGAAACTCTCCTTCGTGCTGATGATTCAATTTTACGCTTGGGTGATTCGCATGAATCACCTATAGTTGCCTGCGTCTGCGGAACTCCGTCAGGCACGTAATACTAAGTGGACGCAGGAAAAATTACCATATGAAGCGCTTTGCCTATTTTATTTCCGACGGTACAGGAATCACGGCCGAAACATTAGGCAATGCCTTGCTAGCCCAATTCGACAAGCTTCAGTTTACCCGTGTAACACTGCCATACATTGATTCGACTGAGAAGGCTAACAACGCAGTGGCCAAAATCAATCAGGCCGCAAAGGACTCCGGCGCACCCGCCATTCTCTTCGATACGATTGTCGACAAGAACATCCGTTCTATCATCGACACCGCGGATGCATTTAAAGTCGACATTTTTGAAGCATTTCTGCATCCACTGGAGCAGGAATTAGCGACTGAAAGCTCGTACTCGGTCGGCAAGTCACACTCCCCTGCGGATAGTACGCGCTACCTGAACCGCATAGACGCAGTCAATTTTGCCCTCGACAATGATGATGGCGCACGCACCCGCCACTACGAAGATGCTGACGTCATACTCGTTGGCGTTTCCCGGTCCGGCAAAACTCCGACCTGCCTCTATCTTGCTATGCAATTCGGCATTAAGGCGGCGAACTACCCGCTGACAGAAGAAGATATGCTTGATCTGCGCTTGCCTGACAGCCTGCAGAAACACAAACATAAGATATTCGGGTTAACGATTGACCCGGAGCGCCTCTCAGCGATCCGCACAGAACGAAAAGCTAACAGCAGATACGCGTCACTTAAGCAATGCTACCACGAAGTAGACGAAGTGGAGTTTCTGTACGAGCGGGAGAACATCCCTTACATCAGCACAACCGACAAATCGATCGAGGAAATTTCTACTAGAATCCTTGATTCCACAGGGCTGAAGCGCTCTCTCGACTGATATTCAAGCACGTAGTGCATTAATCGCCGAAGCCACCTGCTTCGGCCTCGAATAAACAACGCCATGATCTGCACGCGGAACTTCGTGCAACACCCACGTCGGAGATTCAGCCGCCAGTCTTTTATGACGCATACGCATTGATTCAGGAGACAGGCCTCCGATGAGGCTCATACCTGGGACTGGTGAAATCCAGTTAGCATAATGATCTGAATACCGAGTCAACGCCTGACTAACCGCCCTGACACCATAGCCGAGCCCAGCCAGGTTTTCTGACAAACGTCGCACAACCAGGTCATCGCCAGCTTTATCACGAAACGGGGATACAGCATCCAGAAAACCAAGCACAGCATCCGCCTTACCTGACATCAGCAATTCAGCCTGGTCGCCATATTCTTCAGCTCGATGTATCAAAAGCTCTGGATTACTCGCCAACAAGGCCGCAGGCTCAATCAAACCTAATCGCTGCACCTTAAACGGCGCATCACTCAGCTCCGCAAGATGCATTGCCAGCAGCCCTCCAAAGGAATACCCGACAAGGTCAAACTGACCCCAACCCTGATACCTAAGGAATTCAGCGATAGCAGCCAGGTATTCATCAAAGCCCGCAGACTCTGCATTAACCCAAACAGAATCCCCCATTCCCGGAAGATCGGGAATCAGCACTTCATCCCATTCTGTCAGGTAATTAACAACCAGACGCCACGTCAGATCTCCGGCCAGGCCAGCACCATGCAGCAAGACCAGACGACGTGAATCACCCACAGCTGTACTCATGCTTTCTTCGAAGTTGACGAGCGTAGATGCAATATCACCGTGATTGAGGGTTTTACTGAAACGGTGCGTAGCCATCAGCCCAACGAATCTCCAGCGACATATCTTCCGCGGGTTTCATATCAAGATAAAGAATGAAACTCTCAACACCCTTGTCTTCGACAAGCACCCTGGCCTCCTGATATCCAACGCTATGCCAGCTTTCGGGAATACTATCGAGCGGCAAACGTCGCGAGTAGTACAGAGGCTTGAGGTCTGAGTTTAGCGAGATCAGGCTAGCCTCGACCGGAGCGCCACGCAGCCTGAGCACAAGAAATCGACGACCCGAAGTTGCCTTGGGAGGCTTTCCAATGTGAAAGTACCAGGCTGTGTGATTTCCCTGCGAAGTTGGGAACGAGCGATATCTGACAGGGTCAAACAGCTGCACCGACTTAAATTGCTTAGGGGCTTCAACAAACTGGTCAGTAAACGCTTCGCAGCACGCTCCCTGCGTCATTTGCTGTTCGACCCTGAATGGTGGAGCAAGAATAGGATCCCACCCAATAATGACCTCGTCATCGCCCACAATGGTCTCAGCAGCGGCTTCTTGTTCAGCTTCAGCGTCGTATGTTTCCGTACGAACACGCCCATCTGGCTCTACGATCACGTAAAAGGCAGGATTATCCTCATCGTACTGGCGAAGCTTTTCCTGAACCTCCTCCTCTGTCTGGTAGTCATTATCGTCACCAGGAGGTTGCTCCACTGGCTCTTCCTCACCGGGCTTCAGCGGGACATTATGAATTCGCCCCTGCGCATCAACCCAAGTGTAATAACTGCCGTCAGCCATGGCGACTGACGACAGCAGGAAGAGAAATATTAACCTCAGAACTTGGTCCTGAAGCTGATACCCGCGTGCCCAATGGTCAACTTGGTGTCGACATCGAGCCCTGGGTAAGGGTTGGTAACAACGCATGTAAGACAGTTACGGTTAAGAGAGTTACTTGAATTCGGATACTCATTATTAGAACTCGCGTCCTGCGGATCCGCCTTGATATGCTCAACTGATTTCATAAAACTCATCGACAGGTCGATGGTAGTATCCAGGTCCCACTGGTAGCCAAGGCCGACAGCGTACATACGCATAAAGCCAATCGGCGCCTGCAGGCTACGCGAATCCTTAGGAATTGAGCTACGACGGGGTTCAAAACCAGCACGCAGCTGTATACGTGAGTTAAGATCCATCGCCATACCAATATTGTATGTCCAGACACTACGGAAGTTCAGAGGCATTTCCAGAGTGGTATCAGTTACCAAATCCGGCGACAGGATTTTAGCCGTAGAAAGGAAGCTCACCTGACGGTCAAACTGGATGTCTAAGCTGTCCCATTCATCGAAGTCGGTCCAGCCAGCATCCAGATTGAAGTGAAATATATCAAAATACTTGAACTTCACACCCGCCTGAAAATGCTGAGGATAGGTCAGCTCTGACGTCACATAACCAGACTCATAAGTCTGCCCTTGCGGGAAAGAGAAAATCGCGCCAGTCACAGCACCAATAATCGATG
>NZLU01000063.1 GCA_002692725.1 Ponticaulis sp.
GACTTTAATCTCATTCACTGGCTCGCCTCTTCGGGGCTTGAGCAAATCGGCCTCGGTGTTCGACCGGACCCGTTCCGAGGCCTCCCGGATCTGAGTTGTGTGGATCCGAAACCGCCTCCGCGGATTTCTTCTCTCTGATTTTTGCTCGCCTATACGGTTCGCGTGCCGCTCACCCCGGCTGCGCCTGCACATGCGTTTGTGGGGTGCTCATCACGAGCAACGCGAAGGCGCAGGTGATCCGAGCGGGACGCGAGGAAACTTCACCGAGCAAACGAAACAAACCCCGCCGGAGCTGCTGCGCAGCGTGAGGCAAAAAAACACGCTTGTGTGCGCCACGAACCGACGTCAGTGTCGGGCCTTCACGAGCAAGGCGAAGGCGCAGGACGGTCGAGCCTGCGAGACACGCCTCCGAGCAAACTTAACAGAAGCCCGCTTTTCTCGAACGTCAGTGTGGAGCTTCACACAAGCGACCGCGAAGGCGCAGGTGATCCGAGCGGGACGCGAGGAAACATCACCGAGCAAACTCAAACAAAACACCAAACTCAAAACAACTCCTCACAATCCAGACATTAAACATCATTTCATCTGGCGAGCGGGGAGGAAGCGCTCTAACTACAGAGGCATGACGCGACATCCTCTGTTCTGGCTTCCAAATCTCATGACCGTTCTACGCTGCCTTCTGGGCATTGTCGTCGCCGTGCTGATTGTGATGGTCGCCGAACAGGAGGCGAGCCTCGCCGACATCGTTCGCTCCGGCACGGTGGATCGCGCGACCCGAGACATGCACAGGGTGATGATCGCAGACTATCGGAGCTTCTGGGGCGCGATGGCTTTTCTGGTGTTTGTCGCGGCGGCTGTCACGGATTTTCTCGATGGCTTTCTCGCTCGAAAATGGAAGGTGGAGAGCCGGTTTGGCCGGTTGATCGACCCGATTGCCGACAAATTCCTGCTCGGCTTTCCGCTGCTCGCCATTGCCGCTGTGGCCGACTGGTCGCTCCCGCTCGCGCTGCCGGTTTTCCTGATCATCTTTCGCGATGTCGCCATCACCCTGCTGCGGTTTATCGGTCTGGGGTCGGACCGAATGGCCGTCCGCGCCATCGCCAAGATCAAGACTTTCCTCGAGGTCATTGTGGTCGGCCTGTTCCTGGCGATCATGACACTGGTGAAAAGTTCAGACCCAAATCTCGGCAATTACCAGACGCTCTGGATCATCGCGCTTTGGGGCACGGCTATATTGTCTGTCTATACGGGCCTGCTCTATCTGATCGGCCTGTTGCGGCGAGCGCCCGCGCCTATGGACGCCCCCGAACCGACTGAAAAAATCTACTGAGAAAAGCGACTTCAATCTTAAGCCGAGAACTGGCATATTCGATTCATGCTGAACAAAACGCCCCGCCTCCCCGGAGAGGCCAAGCTCAAATATCTGGACTTCACCTTCAAAATCCTCACGCCGGGCGATTTTGTCGTCTGCGCCGTGACGGGGAAGAAGATCCCACTGGACGACCTCAAATACTGGAGTGTCGACAAGCAGGAACCCTATGCCGATGCGGGCGCATCCAATCAGGCGATGATCGAGACCGAGCCGTCCGAATGAAGGGGAAGACTATGCTGAAACTGCTTCTGATTCCGCTTTTTCTGGGCACCAGCCCACTTCCAGCCCTACCCGAAACCCCCGCCAACACAGAAACCGTCAGCGCGAAGCCAAGCTGTCAGGCCGGGGTGCTGAAACAGGGCGGGCTTCTGCTCTGTAACGGAGAGCCCGGAACCCTGGTGAAGGTAAACGGCTCGGCCATGGCGAAGTTCGACGAAACCGGCCGCGCCAGTATTGGCCTTGCCCAACACGCGCCGCTGGAGCTCGACATCACGCTGTCCGATAAGGGCCGCAAGCTCACCGAATCGATCAAACTCGAGGAACGTGAGGATGACTTCCGAACACTCGTGGGTCTCGATTGTGATAAAGTCGATGCGCGGACGCCAGCACAGAAAAAACATGCCAGCGAGTCCTGGGTCAAAAAAGACGCGGCCTGGAAGACCTTCCATTCCGGGGCCGGCTTTTCAGAAGGTGCAATGGCGCCGGCAGACATGCCAACCTCGTCACCCTTCGGCCCCACGCGGAAATATACAGGTGTCTCCAAAACCTCGGGCGAACCCTGTGAAAGCACATCCGTTCACCGTGGTCAGGACTTTGCCACACCCGTCGGCACGCCTGTTGTGGCTCCCGCCGATGGCACGGTAATCCTGGCTGACCCGGATCTCTATTACGAAGGCGGAACAGTTTTTGTGGATCATGGTCAGGGGCTGATTTCTGTATTCCTGCACCTGTCTGAAGTCGATGTCGCCAATGGCCAAACAGTGAAGGCGGGCGAAACCATCGCGAAAACCGGAAACACCGGCCGCACCACAGGTCCGCATTTGCACTGGGCCGTCAAATGGCGAAACACCGCCCGCGACGATCGGGGCGGTGATTATTATATCGATCCGGCGCTTTTGTTATCCGACCAATTCGTTACGACGGCACAATGATCGTCGAACCTGTGGTCGAGCGTCCTTCCAGGTCACGATGGGCCTGGGCGGCATCTTTCAGCTCATAACGCTGACCGATATCGGCCTTGATGGCGCCGACCTTCAGTGCACCAAACACCGCTAATGCGGCGCGTTCGAGGTCTTCACGTGTGGTCGTATAATGAAACAGTGTTGGCCGCGTCATCATCAGAGAGCCTTTTTGCTGCAACACCAGCGGCGCCATCGGCTCAACCGCGCCGGAGGCATTGCCAAAGGTGATGTACAGCCCGCAAGGGCGCAGCGAATTCAGACTGTCCATGGCGCTGTCCTTGCCGACGCCATCAATGGAGATATCAACACCTTTGCCCGTCAGCTCTTTCACGCGGGCCGGGACATCTTCAGAAGAAAGGAGCACCGCATCTGCGCCATTTGCTTTCACCAATTCGGCTTTCTCAGGGGTCGAAGTCACACCGATGACATAAGCGCCCAGCGCCTTGGCCCAGCGCGTCGCAATAGACCCAACGCCGCCCGCAGCCGCCCATATGAGGAGTTTATCACCCGGCATTACGCGTTTGATTTCGAACAGAAGCATCCAGGCCGTCATGCCTTTCAGCATCAGAGCGGCCGCTTCATCATCGGCAATCCCATCGGGGATTTTCACCGCCCGGTCCGCCGGTCCGAGCGCGTATTCAGCATAAGTCCCGCTGAAGGTGGAATAGGCGACCCGGTCACCGGGTTTCACATGGGTCACGCCCTCGCCGACCGCCTCGACTACGCCCGCGCCCTCAAAACCGGGCGTCGTTGGCAGTTTGGCGGGATAGAGCCCCGTCCGGATGTAAGTGTCGATGAAATTGAGGCCGATTGCGGTCTGTTTCACCAGCGCCTGACCAGGCTTCGGGTCCGGCAGATCAACGCTGTCATACGACATCACCTCAGGTCCGCCGGTTTCCCGAATGACGATTGCGTTGGTCCTGACCATTTGAAGCCCTCCAGACTCAGTGTTTTCTGACGAAATGACAAAACCATACCTCCTTTGCGGTGTCGATGAGGCCGGGCGCGGCCCATGGGCAGGCCCCGTCAGTGCGGCGGCTGTGATCCTTCATCCCGATCGCCCGATTGCAGGCCTGAACGATTCAAAAAAGCTCACCGAGAAGAAGCGGCTCGCGCTCGAGATTGAGGTGAAAGAAAAAGCTTTCGCCTGGGGCATTGGCTGGGCTAGCCCTGAAGAGATCGACCAGCTCAATATCCGTCAGGCCACGCATCTGGCCTGGCGACGCGCGATTGAGGCCATGGGCGTTGCGCCAGACCATATTCAGATTGACGGGAATGACTGCCCGAAAGATCTACCCTGCACCGCAGAAGCAATCATCAAAGGTGATGGCAAAGTGGCGGAGATTTCGGCCGCCTCCATCCTCGCTAAAACGGCGCGTGACCGGCTCATGGCCGAGCTCTGCAAAACCCATCCCGGCTATGGCTTCTCAAAGCACAAGGGCTACGGCGTGAAGGCCCATATGGAAGCACTGGCCACACTCGGCCCCTGCCCCGTTCACCGGATGAGCTTCAAGCCCGTCGCACTCGCGGCAAAACGCGTCGCATAGAAATGTATGGACACGAAACACGGCTGTATGACTATGATTAAACTTGAGTTCGGCGACGGATTCCGCCTCACTGAAGCCGTCACTCATCAGGGCGGATGATCACCACATGTCTCGCAGGCGTGCACCTAAGAAAACCGAATTGCTGGAGGTCCGGATCGATCCGGAGACCAAAGACAGACTGCGGCAAAAAGCAGGTCAGGAAGGCAAGACGATCAGCAATGCCGTGCGTGACCTGATTGATGATTATATCGCCCCGATTACCGAAGACCGGCCGACATCAAATTTACGACGAAGCGCCGGACTGGCAACAGCCATCGCCGGACTCGCGGTTGTGATTTTCGGTGGAACACGACTGGCGTACGCGGAGGCGACCAATCTTGAACTCTCTGCTGCCTTCTCCAAACAGAATGGTGACGTTCTGGAGCGACGCACGGTAAAAACCACCGTCAGGTTATCCGATGATGAGTATGTCGTACTGGATTTACCACCCACGGGAGATCAACAACAACTCGTACTGCTCGTGAAACTTACACCAAAAGATAATGAGGAGAATCTTCTGAGCATCACCATAAAAGAAGGCGAAGGCGAAAACGCCGCCATCATTGGTGAGCCGCGCCTGGTGATTCGAAACGACAAACCTGCGAAGATCGTTTTTGATGCCGGTGGCGAGTATTCCTACACCATCGACGCCAAGGCTTCTGCGCCGGACTAATCCGCCGTTTCGCTTTTCGGTATATTCTCGATCTGAACACGAACGGGCGAGGAGTTGCGGAAATTGAGATCGCGCTGAGGGAACGGGATTTCGATGTCGTATTTATGAAGCGCCGTGTGAAGCGCCCAGTAATAGTCCGCCTGAACCTTGGCAGGTCGCGCCACAGCCTCGTCTTTCAGCCAGACGACCAGTTCAAAATCGAGCGCTGAATCGCCAAACCCGGTCAACCAGACCTGAGCGCCGCGGCCCTCAATCTGGCTGATTGTCCAGTCTACGTCTGCAGCGGCTTCAAGGCCCGCTTTGCGCACCAATTCCTTGTCAGACCCATAGGAGACACCGAATGGCAGACGAATTCGACGAGCCGTCTCTTTCAGTGTCCAGTTGGTGACACGGGATTTGATGAACTCTTCATTGGGGACGAGAATGTCGACATTGTCATTGGTGGTGACGAGGGTCGACCGGATGTTGATTTCCTTCACAAGCCCCGTAACGCCAGACTGAAGCTCTATGAAATCGCCGACCTTAATCGTCTTTTCGAACAGGATGATGATGCCAGACATGAAGTTCGACAAAATGGCCTGCAGGCCAAAGCCGACGCCGACACCCAAAGCACCCGAGAAAACGGTCAGCGCGGTGAGATTGATCCCCACGGCGTTCAGCGCAATGAGAACGGCCAGGATCATCAATCCGATCTTGACGACCTGTCCCAAAATGCCGGCCATGCTCGGCGTCAGGCTTTTAGATCCCTTAAGCTGGCTTTGCGCTGCATCGCCCAGGATCCGTCCGATCCACAGCGCCATGCCGGCAACAATCGCGCTGGTCAACACGCTGAGGACTGAGATGCGGAAATCCCCGACCTCCATCGCCATCCGGTCAAGAGCGGCGCTGACCGGGTCGATCAGCCGCAAAATGAAGAGGGCCGCAACAACCCAGGCAAAGATCGCAAGCAGGGTGGAAAAAACGCCGTCTTTCATGTTCGACGAAATGAAGCGCACAATGATCCAGGCATTCAGCAGGCTTGCCGTGATCCGTAAGCCATCATTCGGGAGTTCGAGGGCTTCAAACAGAATGGTCACTGCCCATAAAAGGATGACCGATATCAGAGGCCAGATGATATTCGACAGAGACGTAAACAGGCGATAGAGAAAATTCGAATTGTCCCGGTCATCAGCGAGGCTGAGCAATTTCTTACGTGGCAAGCGGGATAAGCCATATCCCAGAAGAATCGCGGAAACGATGGCAAGTGCCTGCCAAAGCGCGGTGATCGAGAAGACTTGTTCGCGCAAGGCATCGTAAAATTCCATCACGCGCGTCTGAATTTCGGAAACGTCCGGTAAGCTCGTCAGCAAGGGTTCAGGCGCGTCTGACTCATCGTTCTGAATACGGTCTATAGCCATTTGAGTTTCCTGAAAATGTAAAGCTGAACGCCCATCAGGCCGACCAGAAGAACTACCGTGATCCAGAATGCGTGGGCACTATCAACGCCAGGCATGCCGCCCACATTGATGCCGAGCAGACCGGTTATAAAACCGAGTGGAAGAAAAATTGCTGCCACAATCGACAGAAGATACATGGTCTTGTTTGACTGGCTGGCCGCTCGACTGTTGAGATCATCCTGGATCAGCAGCGCGCTTTCCTTGGAGACATCCAGGTCTTCCAGATAGCGCTGCAGCCGGGCAATTCCCTCCCGAATATCGCGACGGTCGGCTTCATTCATCCAGCTGAACATCTCGCGCCCGATCGACGACAGCGCTTCATGTTGCGGCGACATATGGCGTTTTAATGCGAGACAATTCCGGCGGATGGCGGCGATGTCGTCGAGGGCCTGATCGAAATCATCTTCCACATCAAGATTTTCGAGATGATCCAGCCGCTCATTCATATTGAGAATGGCCGAGCTGACCTTCACAACCAACTGTTCAACGACTTCGGTAACCAGCGAGCCGGCAGTTTTAGGCCCATGGCCCTCATCCAGCGCCGCCATGACATCACGCGGGCTCTGTAATCTCCGGCGCCGCAGGGTCAGAACACGCTGCTCATTCGCATAGATATGCATGGCGATCATGTCTTCCGGTTTGGCACCGGGGTTAAAATTCACGCCGCGCAGTGTGGCAACCAGGGAGCCATCCTCAGAAAACGCCCTTGGCCGGGTGTCATTCGAGATCAGAAAATCATAGGTGGCATCCGGCAGATCAAGCCCCGTACGGAGCCATTCCATGACGTCAGGTTGCGTCCGATCAAGATGGAGCCAGAGCACTTCGCCGGGTTTTTCGGGGGTCCAGGTCTTCGCGCTCTCCCAGTCAATTGTGCGAGCGCCGCCCTGTCCGTCGAGCACTCGCCCAAAAAGAAGATTTTTGTCTTCCTCAATTGTTTGGGCGAGCAAGTCATTCTGTTCTGTCATGGCTGAAAAGCTATGAGGTTTCCAGATATTGGCAAGTGGAAAGTACGGTTACCCGGCCCGCTGCGGCCGCTATTCCACATCCTGACCGTATTCACCTACAGGCGGAATTGGCTGCGGCACCAGTTCCGGGATCGGGTCAGTTGTCAGTTTCTCTTCTAGCCAGGCAATCGCAGCATCCAGCTGGGCATCTTCACCCAGGTAAGAGGCGTGAGGCAGGTTCTCCACCTCAATGTCTGGAGACACGCCACGACCTTCTACCAGCCAACGGCCGTCCAGCCCGAATTGCCCATACTCTGCGACCCGAGCCTGACCACGATCTGACAACCGGTTCCGGTCAGACAACCAGATGCCCGCGCCGGCCGTCCTGGTGCCGAGTAATGGCGCAAGGTCGAGCGCTTTCGCACCGGCGGAGAAGGTTTCGCCATCAGAATACGTGCCTTCATCAATCAAGATGATGAGGTGGCCACGGAAGGCCTGCTGCATGTTGGTGTAGACCGGTCCGCCTTCCAGACCATTCCAGAAGGCCCAGGCGCGACGCAGAAGGTTTGCCAGAATAACACTATCGACATTGCCACCACGGTTTCCGCGAACATCGATGATCAGACCATCCTTGTCGAAATGCTCGTAGAAATCGCGCACAAAGCTTTCGAGATCAGATGCCCCCATGGCACGAAGGTGCAAATAGCCAAATTTGTCGTCTGTTTTCTCGGCAACCGCATCACGGCGGGACTGAACCCAGTCCGCATACCGCAGCCGGCTGACGGTTCCGGAGGATACGGGTGTCACAATCTCTTTCATCTCCTCACCTGCTCGGGTGAATTCGATGAGCACCTGATCCCCTGCCTTCATAGTGAGAGCCACGCCAAGATCTGCTTTGCTGCTGATCGAACGCCCATCCACGCCGGTTATGATGTCCCCAATCTCGATATCCACGCCCGGCTTCAGAAGCGGGCCAAGTGTCCTGGGATGATCGCGCTCACCCTGATAAATATCGTCTATAAGAAGGCCATTTCCGACTTCCGAATAAGTTGCCCCAAGGAAGCCAGAGGACGCGCCTTCATCATCGGACGGCAGATCGCCTGTGCGGACCTGACTGTGCAGAATGCCGAGTTCAGCCACCATCTGCGCCAGAAAATCATTTAGCTCGACCCGATGCCCGATGCGCTCCGCCAAGGGCAGGAAGCGATCACCGACAGCCTCCCAGTCTACGTCGCGAAGGCCGGGATCAAAGGCAAAATCGCGGTGCAGACGCCAGGCGTCATGCGCCATCTGCTGCCATTCTTCCTTGGCGTTTACCCGCAGTTTCCAGTCTGAAATCCGGATGCGGCTTGTGCCCGTGTCCGATGGAAAGCTTTTATCCGGATTGACGAGATAGAAGCTTGTTCGGGAGCCCCGTCCCTTCTGAACCATCAGTTTTTTACCGTCAGACGAGATTTCAAAACCGGTGACATCGCCCGTATACTTATCGATATCCGGATCATCAGACGTGAACTTTACGCGCATGATGGCGTTGCTGCTGCCGTCGTCTTCGAGAACAATCAAATGATTGGCGCTGGTGGCGAGCCCGTAATAATTGCCGGACTCGACCGGCACTTCCCATAGACGCTCGGCGAGTCCATCGAGCACAAGTGTCGAACTTTCCGCCTCATCTTCGGCGGCGTCCTCTTCGTCCTCGGACTCTTCTTCGCTTTCATCGGCGTCAGACTCGTCATCTTCATCCAGATCCAGTTCATTCGGAATCTCGAATGGGAAATCGGCTTCCGGATTCAGCTGCAAAGCATAGAGCTTCCCGCGCTCATCAAAGGCAGGCCCCATATTCCGGTCTCCCCATGGAGACCCGGGCGAGGCGTCGAAATGCCGGTTGGAAATGAAATAGAGCCAGTCGCCATCGCGCGAAAAAGCCGGTGAGTGCGATTCATATTTGCCAGAGGTCAGCTCATGGTTTTCGCTGGTTTCTGTGTCATAGAGCATGACGCGCGGAATATCGCGCCCGTCATAGCCGGTATAAACGAGATAACGGCCATCTCCGCTCCAGGAAAAATCGCCAAACGCATAATCATTGCTCGACGGGGTCTTGTCGATTTCCTTCGCCGCGCCCGCTTCGGCATCATAGAGGAATAAGCGGCCCTTTTTATCGGTGTAGAGAAAGTCCGCGCTATCCGGAACAGGCACAACAGACCAAATATAGGTGTCTGAGCCAGACGTCACCGCTTCGCCCTCACCAAGGCCATCGGTCGGAAAGCGCCAGATCTCTCCCTGTTTGTCGCCATCAAGAATGACATACACCCAGTCGCCATCGCCGCTGACATTCGCAGACCGGGCGCGATACCCGTCCGGCACCTGATACTCCACACGACGCCGATCGCGCGTGAACCCTGTGGTGAACCGCCCGCGCGCGGTGATCGTCACGCTGTCACCGGATGGCGCAATTCGCGCATCTTCGAGATAGCTGAGCGGATCAGATATCCAGCGATCGCGCTGATAGTCGCCATCGCTCATCAGGAACAGATCAAGCTTCGCAGCTGTGTTCGCTGAAATGTCATACCGGAAAAGGTCCGCGCCCGACTGGTAAACCACTTCACCGCCGAAAAGATAAGGCGAGCGGATCTGACCTTCGCTGAAACTGGTGAGCTGTGTTGGCGCACCGCCCTCTGCCGGGATGGACCAGAAATTGTCGGTACCAGACTTGTCTGACACAAAATAAATGACGCCGTCAGAGACCATGGGATGGCGAATGGGCGCCTCAAAGTTTGCCGCCAGCCGAACAGCCTCTTCATTGCTGCCCATTTCGTATCGCCATAGCTGAGCCATACGGCCCCCGCGATAGAGGACGGCATTGTCGTTGAACATTGAGAGGCCGTAGCGGGTGAAAAACAGTGTGGAACCATCGTCACTCAATGCGGCCTGATCGACTCCAGACAGCGGAATATCTTCGGTTTTTCCAGTTGTGAGGTCGAGAATGCGCAGCATCATCGGAACGGTGCCGGGCAAATTGGTGGTGCGGTATAACAGATGCGAATCGTCGAGCCAGCCGCGAATTGTGACGCCACCGCCTTCAAAAGTGACTCGTTCCGGCACGCCGCCGGTGGCTGGCATCACGTAGATTTCAGACGGACCATCATAGCTCGCATCGAAGGCAATCCGACGACCGTCCGGCGATAGCATGGGGGAGCTCTCGATCTCGGAATGCGTCGTCAGCCGGACCGCTGTTCCGCCCGTCGGTTCCGCGCGCCAGAGATCTCCTTCACTGGCGAAAATCAGCGCCTGATCATTCAAAGCGGGCGTCTGATACCAGCCCTGTGTCTGAGCTGTCGCAAACTGAGCGCCGGACATAACCGCCAGTCCGGCCGCCGAAAGTAAAAATCGTTTCATATCAACCCCGCAATTTAAACATCATATTGCGGGGTGATCTGTTCGTGACACAAGGGTCAGTGCATTACAAAACGCTTAGTCTCCTCAAGAAATGGACGGCTAACGGCCTGTCATGAAGTTGTAGGAAGCCGTCACGTCGCCGGAACTGCGTCCACCGGCATCAGCCTTTGGATAGGTCCATTCAATGGATTCATAATTCAGCGTGATCGTTTCAGATGCTTCCCCATCATCCATGGACGCATTCAGATCGGTCAATGTGACGCTGGTGAGCTTAATCGTCATATAGGGTTGCCCGCCACGCGACTCTGTGAGATCAACGCTGACCTCCTTAAAGCTTTCGCCTCTTGTAATCGCGCGTCGCAATAACGGGCTTGTGGCATCGATTTCTTTTTCGAATGTCAGCCCAGACGTTGATAAACTTGCACGCATGCGACCAGAGGCGGCTCCGGCGGGCGAAGGCCGTGAATACCCTTCCGTTACGCGATCAATATTGATCCAGCCTGAACGCCTTGAGTCTTTCGACTCACCTTCAATGCCGTCAAATTTAATGTAACCCGCTGCCGACGCCATTGGCGTCAGTGCGAGGCTCGCTGCGAGTGTCATAATTGCAAAGACCGATTTCATAATGTTCTCACACCTCAGGATGGAAGAAGCCTCTCACAGCTTTTTCGCGCGAGCAATCTGCGCTGCAGCATGACGAGCTGTGATCAGCGAATCGGAAAATCGAAATAGGTGTCCGGATACGGCTCATTGTTGAGCGTGAAATGCCACCATTCTTCCTTGATTCCGCGGAAGCCGTTTTCGAGCATGATGGTTTGCAACAAAGCTCTGTTGCCGCGTTGTTCGACACTCGGACGCGGATCAGAAGGCCAGGACAAGCTGTCAAACAAGTCCCAGGGCGAGCCCATATCGAGTTCTTCGCCGGTTTTGGCGTCGATAATGGTCAGATCCAGCGTGCTGCCGCGGGAATGGCCAGAGCGTTCAGCGATATATCCCAGTTCGAACAGGCGCGATTTGGCGACATTCGGATAAAATTCCGACTTCATTATCTGGTCATCCAGATCACGTGCCCAGCTCGCAAAATTGGCAACAGCGCGGGCCGGTCGATAACAATCAAACACTTTCAGTCCGAGGCCAAAGCCGGACAGTTTGGCCTGAACTTCTGCCAGGGCATCAGCGGCCTCAATTGTGAGATAACAGACCGAAGCGTCATAGCCATTGATCGGACGACCAATGAAATTGTTATTCCCGACATACCGCACATCCGACTTCAAACCGTGAATATACTCTGTCGCGTTGACGAAGCCGTCAGGCTTTTGGGTCGGATCAGACACGCGAGGCTCCTCGGCATTTGCACAGGCAGAGAGGAACAGACCTGCCGCAACGACCATCAGTTTTCTGATCATTGGTTCCGCTTCCCTCTTAGTTCATCAAGACTTGGGTTTCTGAGAAGCGCCTGAATCTCGTCAGGCTTCAACTCTTTCCAAGTCCCTTCGGCCATGCCGCCCATTTTAAGGGCACCAATTCGAACGCGGACCAAATCGATCACTCGCAATTCTACCAGATCACACATGCGGCGGATTTGCCGGTTTCGGCCTTCGGTGAGCACAAAGCGAAGTGTCTGGTCGGCCATTTGTGAAACGCGGGCGGGTTTCAGTTTATAACCATCCAGCTCGAGACCGTGATTGAGGAGTTTTAGCGCCTGCCGCGTGATCCGTCCGCGCACCCGCACAATGTATTCTTTCTCGAGATCGGCCTCGGGTCCGATCACGCCTTTGGCGACGGTACCGTCATCAGACAGAATGAGCAGTCCGCGCGAATCCATATCGAGACGACCCACCGGTGCAAGGCTGTCATTTGCCGACACATGCGCCCCTTTACCGACACGGTTTTCGTCGGTCAGCAATCGGATCGCAGGCACCTGCCCCTCTTCCGGTGTGGCGGAGACATAGCCAACCGGCTTATTCAGCATCACCGTTCTCTTGGCAGCGAGCGCTTCAGCCCCGGCTTCTGAGAATTTCAGGGTTTGACCGGGCAGGATTTTACGTCCGGCATCCTCGACCTTTTCCCCGTCAATATAGATATTGCCGGCCAGAATGAGGCCTTCGGCTTCGCGCCTTGAACACACGCCGGACTGTGCCAGCCATTTATTGACGCGGACAGGCTCTTCGCCAGCATAGGTTTTCTCGAAAGGAGTCATGAGAGCGTTCGTATCGCAGTTTATTCGGGCTGTCTCGCCTTCCCGACCAGCGTGCTAAGCTTACGGCATAGATGACGGCCTGATGGACACCTGTTTGGGTAGCTCAGTCGAGATGTGTTCAGCGAATGCGCTCACGGCCGGAAGAACGCCCTTGCGTGTGGGCTGTACCATTGAAAGTGTCGCGCTTCCTGATGACCAGCCGGGAAGGATTTGTTCCAGTCGCCCCGCATCCACATCTGATTGGCAGACATAAGCAGGCAGGGACACAATCCCCAATCCCGAGGCGCTCGCGCTTTTCAGCGTCACCATGTCGTCACTGCTCAAGCGCGGAATAAACTCGATTTGACTTTCTGCGCCTGTGTCCGAGCGCAAATTCCATTGCGCGATATCCGAATTCCAGCCCAAACACAGACCTTTATGATCTTTCAGATCATCGGGGCTCGCGGGATGTCCAAAATCCGCCAGATAACGCGGTGACGCGAACAGGCGCCACTCCACATTTGCAACGCGTTTCTGGATAAGAGTGGAGTCAGGCAGATTGTCGACATGCCCTCTGATCGCGAGATCAATTCCAGCTTCGATCAGATTGACCATGTCATTTGTCACAAACTGGCCAATTTCGACGTTTGGATGCGCTTTGATGAAGTCTGCAATCAGGCCCTCCAAGGCAAATTGGGCGACCCCGACGGAACAGGACAGTCGGATTTTTCCTGTGAGGGCTTCTTTGCTTTGCTTCACATGTGCCTCGGCAGCCCTGACTTCTTCGACAACTGCTTTCGCATGACGAAAGAAGGCTTTTCCGACATCTGTTATGGCAAACTGTCTGGATGTGCGCTGAATGAGCCGTGCGTCCAGACGGGCTTCCAATTGTTCGATGTGACGACTAAGTCGCGACTTCGGAATTCCCAGCGCGCGTCCTGCCGGCGCGAAGCCGCGCTTCTCCACCACATGGAAGAAGTAAAAATAGTCGTTCAGATCGAGTTGTTCATTGTGCTTCATGGTTCCATTTATGGAACGATAAGTCCGAAGTAAAGCATCTTCCCGTTCGGTCGTCTCGAATTTAGATTCCTCAAACACTAAGAGGAGATCCAAAATGCCTTTCGACACACCCACGGACACACAGGCGGCCCCCAATAAGCGCCGCGATATTGTTTCAGGAAATCCATTCTCTGTCGGCGACGGCTTCAACGCACTGAGCTTCAGACACGGCATGTATGAGGGCGCTATGGATCCTCTGATCATGGTGGACCATTTCGTGATGACCGAGCCGACATTTGGTGCGCATGCCCATGCCGGTCTCTCTGCAGTCTCCATCCTGCTTGAAGACAGTCAGGGTCGCTTTCATAACAAGGACAGCCTTGGAAACGACGTGGATCTGATGCCTGGCGACCTCTATTGGCTGAAAGCGGGTCGGGGCGCGGTGCATGATGAAAAGCCAAGACCCGGCGGACACACCCATGCGCTTCAGGTTTTCGTCAATCTGCCCGCACGGATGAAATACGATGCGCCAACATCACTACACGTCAAAGCCTCTGACATGCCGATCCTCAGCGGCAATGGATACCGAGCGAGGCTGATGCTGGGCGAATCGGGAAATGCCCGGGGCCATAGCTCTCCGGCTCTCCCCATGACAATTCTCGATGTCATGCTGGATGCAGGTGGTCGCTTTGAGCACACCGTGCCAACCGGAAAATCGGCCTTTATTCTCGTCATTGATGGTGCCGCCACAGCCAGGTTGGATCGCAAAACCGTTATGCTTAGCCGTGATGAGTCGATCTCTTTCCGACGATCAGACGCCAATCAGCGTCTCGTTCTGACCGCCGAAGCCGGTGCACATATCGCCATATTGCAAGCTGCGCCCGTCGAAGAGCGCTTCGTTCAGAAAGGCCCGTTCGCCATGAGCACCCAGGATGAAGTCGATGCCATGGTCGCCGCCCATAAGGACGGGAAGCTCGGCAGTATCGACGCCTGATCACCTCCGACAATCAACCAACTCAATCCCTGAAAAGGAAACCAACATGACATCTTCAAACTACAATCCAGAGCCACTTACAGCAGGTAACGCCGCCCTCATCCTTGTCGATCATCAGGTCGGGCTCATGACCGGCATTCGTGATTACTCGGTTGCCGAGCTGAAACACAATGTTGTCGGGCTTGCCAAAGCTGCGAAAGCGCTCGGGCTCCCCATCGTGACAACGACCACATCGGCCGACACATTGTGGGGGCCGGCTTTCCCGGAGCTGCAGCAAGCGCTGCCGGATCATACCTTTATCGACCGAACCAGCGTCAATGCATGGGATGATCCACGCGTGGAGCAAGCCATTCGCGAAACGGGGCGGACAAAGCTTATTTTTGCGGGCGTATCACTGGAAGTCTGCGCCGCATTTCCAGCTATGCGAGCCGTTCGGGAAGGCTTTGAATCTTATGTCGCCGTCGACGTCAGCGGAACATTCAATCTCACAAAGAGGGAGACCGGCATGGCGCGTCTGATCCAGAGCGGCGTCATCATAGCTGATGGTGCCAGCCTGATGGTCGAAATCCTGGCGGATAATGCTGCGCCTGAGGCCATGGATGTCTATTCTGCGCTCGACATGGATTGGGCTGCTCTGGTGGGTCAGGTTCGCGCCAGCGCAAGCCAGATGGCCGGCGTTAATTGACATCAACCAAGCGTGCGGCGTTCAGCTGAAATGAGCGCCGTGCGACACCCATCGCAAGGACCACCACTATGCTTCAATCATTCAGAAAAGAGCTACCCGCCTGCAAACCTCTGCCGAAACACAGAATGGCTGTTCTAACGTTTTTGGGGTTGTTGGCGCCTGTCTATTTTATTCCGGATTTTCTGGTTCGAATGTTTCCAGAGCAAATCTTTCTGGTCACCATTCTGTCCGTCGCGACGATCGTCACCTTGATGACCTATCTGATTATGCCCGTTTTGATCTGGTTGTTTCGGGGCTGGATCACCGCTGAGGGATAAGACAAGGACGGTATTCGCGGCCATGTTTCGCGCCTGAAATCACATTTTTTGTAACAATTTTTAAGCCACTTGCCGACAGGTCTTTGCCCTCCCATTTACCCGCTGTTGAGGCAGTGTGCTTCAATGCCTGGCGAGCCAGTTGTCCGCTCGCACCCTTAGGACGATGTCCATGTCTAAAAAAGTTGGCAAACCATCTAAACCTGGCGCCAAACCTGCTCAGCCTGCTGTGAAACCTGCGGTCACCGGAAAGCCAAAAGGCAAATCAGGCCGCTAGGTCTGTTCCCAATTTACGCCATCTGAGCGTTGTCGCCATTCCCCGCTTTGCGACGAGGCTCACACCCAATGCCTTCGGGTGCATGTGATCCATGCACCCCTTTTTTTTACCCGATTTTTGGAGCTATCGCCGCCCGAACAGACGCTCAATGTCAGCCAGTTTCAACTCGACATAGGTTGGGCGACCATGATTGCACTGGCCAGAATAAGGCGTCGCTTCCATCTGGCGAAGCAGCGCATTCATCTCGTCGCTTGTGAGGCGCCTCCCGGCACGAACCGAGCCGCGACAGGCCATATTGCCCATCACCTCTTCAAACCGTTCCTTGAGGCTCAAACCGGCTTCATATTCGGCAAAGTCATCGGCAAGGTCCTGCAAGAGACCATGCACATTCATATTGCCGAACAGAGCAGGTGTGGCGCGAACGCAGATTGCGCCGCCCCCAAAGGGTTCGACTTCAAGCCCGAGTTCGAGAAGTTCTTCCGAGCGGGCCAAAACGCGCCCGGCCTCATCTTCAGTCAGTTCGACGATCTCAGGAATGAGCAGCGCCTGCCGACGCACACCCGTGGCGGCCATGTCCGACTTCATGCGCTCATAGACAAGCCGCTCATGGGCGGCATGCTGGTCGACAATCACAATGCCGTCTCTGGTCTGGGCGATGACATAGGTTTCGTGCAGTTGCGCCTTAGCAAGGCCGAGCGGCAGGGCCTCTACTGCGGGGGTAGACTGATCCTGCTCGACCCGGACGGAATAAGGTTCACCCTCTGGCTGAGGCGCGCTGGAGGGCGGCGGCGCATAACTCTCGGCGGACTGTTCAGAAAAGCCGCCATTCAGCTCTGGCATAATATCAGGCGACGACATGACCGGACGGCTCGGCATCGGCTCTCGATAGAAACTTGAACTTTGCCAGAGGCTAGGTCGTGGCGCTTCGGTCTCGACATTGGCTTTGTGCAGTGCCGCCCCCGCGACAGTTGTCGAGGCGCGATGCCCGGCATCGGCCAGCGCGTGGCGAAGACTGCCAATCAGGAGGCCCCGCACAAGCTGTGCGTCCCTGAAACGGACTTCGGTCTTGGCGGGATGGACGTTCACATCCACCGCCTCTGGATCGAGATCGACGAACAACGCCGCCATGGGATGACGGTCGCGCGCCAGGAAATCCTGATAGGCCGCACGGATGACGCCCGTGAGAAGCTTGTCCTTCACTGGACGGCCATTCACGAACAGATATTGATGCTGGGCATTGCCGCGATTGAGGGTGGGCAGGCCCGCAAATCCGGAGATCAGAACGCCTTCCTTTTCGGCGGCGATTTCCATCGCGTTCTCGCGAAACTCGCGGCCCATAATGGCGCCAAGCCGAGCCAGCCGCGCCTCTTCCGGGCTTCCTGTTTCGGCTTTCATTTTGAAGACAGACCGGCCATTCTGGATCAGCTCAAACCCGACATCCGCGCGCGACATGGCGAGACGGCGACAGACATCCGAAATGGCGAGACTTTCAGAGCGCTCTGATTTCAGGAATTTCAGGCGGGCCGGTGTCGCATAGAACAGATCTTCCACAGTGATCACGGTGCCGTGGGGCGACAGGCTCGACCAGGCGGCAGGCTTCGGATCGGACTTCAAGCCAGCCTCAACCGACAGCTGGAAAGCCTCGTCCGAACTTTCCGACCGCGAGAGCAAAGTCATCCGCGCAACAGAGCCAATGCTCGGTAGCGCCTCGCCGCGAAAGCCAAGGGTGGAAATATTCAGAAGATCAACATGGCCTTCAGCATCAGACGACAATTTCGATGTGGCATGGCGCTCAACCGCCAGAGACAGCTCGCTTTCGTCCATACCGCAGCCATCATCTGACACGCGGAAAAAGCTCCGCCCACCATCTTCGGCTTCGATAATGATGTGGCGCGCGCCTGCATCGAGCGCGTTTTCGACCAATTCCTTGATGGCCGCCGCCGGGCGTTCGACAACTTCGCCCGCCGCAATCCGGTTCACGGCCTCCGGCGGTAACAGGCGAATGCCGCCTGCGCGGTTAGATCTGGAGGGAGAAAACGAATCGTCGGCCATACGAAAGAGGTTAATGGATTAGCCGGTCTCACGATAGCGGGCGAGCTCACCGCCTACCGATTTCCACAAGCTCTACAACCAACCCTCATGGCTTTGCCGTCCCAGGACCGCCATGATCTCCACGAAATCGGCTTTAACCCGAAAATAGATGATGTCCGATTGGTAGAAGTTTGTCCGATATCCCTCTCGAATGTCTGTCTAAGGATAAATGAGCGGATTATCTGCGATGGCCTCATAGGTCGCAGACCACAATTCGACAGCAAAAACAAGCCGCAACTTTTCCGGTAGTATTGCGGGTTTAGTACTTTGACTCTAAAAATGCACTTAGTACTTAGATTGCATTCTACATATGCCGTTAACGATAATGCTGAATGCTTCAAGGGGAGACTTCTGTGAGCCTGCTTGAGACGAAATCAGCCCGTTTTCTACAAGCACTTTTTCTAGGCGTTGTGTTCACCGTCACAGCATCCATTTTGTTGGCAGGTCAGAACTGCGATAATGCTTGCCAAGGCGGAATAAGGGATCAGGTAAGATCTTCAGCCAGCATCACTCGCCCGGAATCTGGTAGCGGAGCGGTTGCCGGAAATGATGAGGAGGTCGTTGAGTTTGATGAATATCTTGCAACAAGTATGTACGTTTTGAACAGATACAACGCCCAAAGCTTTTGTGCTGGTAGCTTTATAGGTAGGATAGATGTAGCGGGGAACAGAGTTGGTTCTGGGGCCGTAACTGATTATCCTCATGTTGTTTTGACCGCAGCACATGTTTTCTACTCAATTACAACTCGATCAGACAACTCCTGTAGTTGTAGTTTGAGAAGTGGGCTGAGTAGTATTTTGGATGCGGAATATAGGCAGTGGGAGGCGGATGGCATTACTGGCGAATCTCGACGAATATTGGATTATTTCCCCAAAGATTACTTATGTCATGTGCCCAATGCTGTGGTCTACAGTGCTAAAAATGGTGGTTGCTTTTTGAACCCCCAATATGAGCAAATAGCTCTTACCATTGACGCCTATACTTCAAATGGGTTTACCTCAATCTGGCCTATCTCAGTTGATAGAGGCCAGTTTGAATTTGATAGAATAAATCGAGACAATTCGTATCTGGTAGCTGGATTTCCAGGTACCCAAGATGACGCCTATGCTTCGATCTCTAGTTGTGCGCCTAGTAACAACTCTAGTATAGATGGAGTTTTAGGAGCAATGGGGCAGGACGGACCGGTGCTTGTTCGATCGAATAGAAGCGATAGTGCACAGTGTGATTCAGCTCAAGGGATGTCTGGTGGGCCAGTATATCAATGTAATTTCGTCACCGGAGAGATTGCTCTACGTGGCATCCATTGGGGACAAGTGGGTGGTAGTCCAAGTTATCTAAAGATGTCCACAGAACTTGATGGTTTAATTGAAAAAGCAGCGACGTCTCCCAGAATTACGACAAATCGGCCTGAAGGTGTTTCACCAGTGCCTGAAGGCTATAAGTACAAGGCGCCGATGTACACGCCCTAACGGACAGCAAAGCTTGAGCAACGCTCCGGCCAAGGTTAATGGATTAGGCCAGCCCGCGATACCGGGGGCGTTCAACACCTACCGTTATTCACAAGGACAGCTTCTAACGTAGCATTGCTTCTGAGGATGGATCCCCCTCCAGCTCCCCTTCTCAAGGGGGAGAGCAGACCGTGCCACTTGCCCCTCCTCCTCTTAAAAAGGGGAGGACTCGGGAGGACAAGAAATCGTATTTGATTTCCCGACCGAGGGTGGGGATCAATCTGTCCAAATGTTAACGAGACGTTTGATTACTCCGCAGCGTCCTTAGCAGTCTCACTCACCCGCAAGAGCTGCTTCGTAATGGCTCTCAATCTCGTCCATGCCTTCGGGTTGGCCGACGACCACGAAGGTAAAGTTCTCGGGCGCCAGATATTCAGCTGCCACACGCTTCACATCGTCGAGCGTGACCGCTTCGACCATGTCGTTCCGCGTTGTGAAGTAATCCATGCCCAGCTCTTCCTGACGAATGCCCATCATCTGGCCGGCGATCTTGGAATTGGAGTCAAACCCGAGCGGATAGGCGCCCGTCAGATAGGACTTCGCGTCAGCGAGTTCTTTCTCGGTCGGGCCTTCCGTCGCAATCTTGTGGAGCTCAGCTTTGGTCACGCCAATCAGTTCACCGACATTCTCGTTCGCCGTCTGCGCCGATCCGGACCAGCGGCCAAGATGGTTTTGTGCTGAAAGCGAGGTGTAGATGCCATAGGTCAGGCCACGTTCTTCGCGGATTTCATCCATCAAACGTGCAGAGAATCCGCCGCCGCCAACAATGTAATTTGTCACATAGGCCGCGAAGAAGTCCGGATCATCACGCATCAAGCCAGGTGCAACAAAGGCAACGAGAGACTGAGGTTGCGGGAGTTCCTTCACGATAGGCTCGGATTGGGCAGGTTTCAGAACCACATCCTCAACAACCGGAACATCGCTCTCTGCCGGCAGGCCGCTAAAGGTCTCTTCTATGACCGGGCGCAATTCATCCGGTGTGATATCACCCACGACGGTAATGAGGAGATTATCCTTCGCCATGATTGCATCACGGCGTGCAATGGCGTCGTCGATCGTCACCGCCTGAACCGTTTCAGGCGTCGACCAACGCGCATAAGGGTGTTCAGGATAGAGGGCCTCAAAAAAAGCACGACCGGCAATCGTGCCCGGACTTGTCTCTGCCTGCTGAAGGCCAACAACCGTTTCCTCCACAGCGCGATTGAACGGGTCTTCGTCAAACCGGGTTTCGGTCAGACCAAGCCGGACCATCTCCATAGCCTCTTCGAAATTCTCGGCCAGAGTTGTCATGGAACAGCTCGTCCAGTCATCACCGCCCGAGCAACCAAAGCTCATATTGAGGTCCTGCATGCGCTCAGCATAGGCCTTGGAGTCGAGATCGCCTGCGCCTTCATTCATCATGTAAGTCATCAGACCTGTCGCGCCGAGCAGATCGTCAGGATCAGAGGTTTCACCACCGCGCCACGCCATATTGACCGACACAATCGGGATGGCATTCTCAGTCACCAGCCAGGCGGCATAGCCATCATCTGTCTCAACGACCTGAATATTGGAGAGGCCTGTTTTGGCCTCTTCCGCAGCAGGTGTTTCGGTTTCTGCAGGCGCAACCGGCTCATCCGGCTTTTCAGGCGGCGCACAGGCAGCAAGAGACGCAAACAGCGCAGTCGAGAGAGAAAGCAGTTTCCAGTTCATCTCAATTCTCCGGGCGCAGAAGGTGTGTGGTGATAGAGGGCTTGTCGCTCAGATATTTGGCAAGCGCGGTGCGTACTTGCTCTGCCGTGAGGGATTCGACCTCATCCGGCCAGGCGGCAATCGCCTCGAGGCTATCGCCGCGAGCCCGCGCAGAACCGTAAATCTGGGCCATCGCCATCTGGCTATCGCGCTGGAAAATCTCGCTTGCGACAAGATTGGACTTGGCGCGCGCCAGCTCTTCTTCAGTGGGGCCGTTCTCGAGGAATTCATCAATCACCTCGTGAGCTGCAACTGACAAGGCATCGAGGCTCACGCCGCGAGCTGGCGAGGCACCAACGGAGATGAAGCCGCTGGCTTTGAGATCATTCCACGTCCAGGCATAGGCATCGACGGCAATTTTCTGCTCTTCGACCAGCGCCTGATAAAGGCGTGAGGTGCGACCACCGCCGAGAATTTGTGTCGCGACATCGAGCGCATGCGGATCGAGGCCAGCCTCAGGCAGGCTGTAAGACGTGCCTTGCCAGTATTCATCCCAAGCTTCCTGTCGGACTTTCGGGTCAGTGTGGGTCAGCGTCTTGGATTCGGTCAGAGGTTTGACTTCGGGCCAATCGCGCTCCTGAAGATCGCCCTTCGGTTCGATCACGCCATAAATTTCTTCCGCCATGGGCTTGAGCTCGGCGGCAGTGATGTCGCCAGCAACGACCAGAACCGTCTTTTCCGGGCCATACCAATAGCCATAAAAATCGGTGGCGTCTTCGAGGCTTAAGGCCTCAACTTCATCCATGAAGCCAATCACCGGAATGCCATAAGGATGGTCGACGAACAGATCAGCCATCATCATTTCAAACAGGATAGAGCCCGGATTGTTGTCGACGCGCTGACGACGCTCTTCGCGCACGACGTCACGTTCCGATACGAAAACGTCTTCCGTCAGGATGAGGTCGGTCATCCGTTCGGCTTCCATTTCCATCATGGTTTCGAGGCGATCTTTCGCGACACGCTGGAAATAGGCTGTGTAATCCCAGCTGGTGAAGGCATTGTCCTGCCCGCCATTGCGCGCGACGATCTTTGAAAATTCACCCGCCGGAATGTCGTCAGTAGCTTTGAACATCAGATGTTCGAAGAGATGCGCGATACCGGATTTGCCCGGAAGCTCGTCAGCTGCACCCACACGGTACCAGACCATATGCGTGACGACAGGCGCGCGATGGTCGGGAAGCACCAGCACTTCCATACCGTTCTCAAGTGTGAAGGTTTCCGGCGCCCATTCGTCCGTATCGGAGGCATTGGCCCCGGCACTGAAAATGAGAGCGGCCCCTGCGAGGGCCAGTGTTTTCAAAGTTCGCATGGGGCCTCCTGAATTTTGTAATCGCCGAACCGGAATCTGTTAGGTTCCTGGCAGTTTGAAGCCACCAGCATCGCGCTGAATGACCACAGATTCGCCGCCAGTGGCATTGTTCGCCGCATCAATGTCGCGAAGGCGTTGCGTTTCGGCCTCAGCGTCAAGCGGATTGCCTTCAGCATCGGTCGACGAATTGCTCAGCGGAACGAAGTTCAGTACCTGTCCGACAAAGCTCGAGCTCTTGCGAATGATCTGGCCGTTCTCATAGTCGACGCGTGTGCGGACACCGACGTCAGACGCCGTCGCGCCGGCAGAAGCAATCAAAGCCCGCTCGCCAGCAGACGCATCCTGCCCGAGCTCCTGACCAAACAGAATTGTGCGGCCACGCGTACCCGCGTCGAGTTCCTGTGGCAGTTCCGCACCAACATTTGGTGGACGCAGCGCGTATTCAGGCGGCACGACAAGCGGCGCCTTTGTGACAACGTTGAACTCGTCCGGTGCGCGTTTGCCAAATCCGGCAGCCGAACCGAGCGAGCCGCATCCGGTTACGGTCAGAGTGGCCATGGCGACACTACCCAATGCCAATGCCTTTGATTTCATCGAACCAGCCTCTTTCGTTTTGGTTTCTCGTTGTGTGTAGCGCGGTTTTTCCGGGTGATCCAGCACTCTAACTATGACGCTTCAGTAAGAATTGGTCCACGATCAGAAGAATCGCCCCGACAGTAATCGCTGAGTCTGCAATATTGAAGACATAAGGAAAGCCGAGCCCAAGCACGCCATCCTGATTTCGGGGGGCGGTGAAAATGCCTTCAATGAAGGAGAGCGCATCCGGCAGCGGGAATTGAATGCCAAACCAGGGCCCGGAAAAAT
This sequence comes from Ponticaulis sp., assembly GCA_002692725.1. Lineage (GTDB taxonomy): Bacteria > Pseudomonadota > Alphaproteobacteria > Caulobacterales > Hyphomonadaceae > Ponticaulis. The sequence continues at coordinate 23,537 of NZLU01000063.1, forward strand.
CAATGAAATCGACCACCGCGCCAAAACGCACCCGATCCACCAGATTACCGACTGCGCCGCCAACAACCATCGCCAAAGCAAGCGCCGTCAGGCGATAGCGCGCTCGCAAAAGCCAGACAAAGAACAGGCCACCAATGGCGAGTTGCACACCAGCCAAAATCCAGCGCCATATGCCTTCGGATTGTGCCAGACCGAAGCTGAACCCCCGGTTCCAGACCATGGAGAGATCCACAAGGCTCGAAAGCTCAATCCGCCCGCAATACTCGGTGCCGTTGAGACAGCCCAGCGCGTTGAAGGTATCCGTGTTGAGCACGAAATACTTGGTCAGCTGATCGAAAAAGAAGATCACACCGATAATGGCCAGCCCCCAGGCGAAACGCGCCAGATTGATTGACTCACCCTTCGCCGGGTTCAGCATGTTCATGCGCGACTATCCCACTCTCTTACCGCTTCTGCGTCTCGAGGTGTTATATCGGGAAATTCCGGGTCTGCATCTGCTGGATCAAAATATTTCCAGCTGCGGGCACATTTCCGGCCTTCGGCTTCTCCCACAACCACAGCCACGCCCGGCACGTCATCCATGCGGAAAGCTTCGCCGGGACTTGGCGCGTCGGTGAGAATGGCTTTCGAGGTGATAAAGATGTCAGCTGCGCTTTCGCCCTTAAAGGCTTCGCGCAGTTCATCTTCTTCAATGTGAACAATCGGAGCGCCTTCCAGCGAAGAACCAATGCGCTTCTCGCGACGTTCAACCTCGAGCGCGCCAGTAACGACGCGGCGAACCTTGAAGATTTTCGCCCATTTCGCCGCCAGTGCGTCATCCTTCCAGCCAGCAGGCACATCTTCAAAGGTGAGAAGATGCACGCTGTCAGACGTCTTGGCCAGATGGCTCGCCATGAAGGCTTCTTCTGTCGTGAACGGCATGATCGGCGCTAGCCAGGCACACAGGCACTTCAGCAGCTCATGCATCACCATGCGTGTCGCCTTGCGGCGCGTCGAATGCAGCGGATCGCAATAGAGCGTGTCCTTCCGAATGTCGAAATAGACCGCCGAAAGGTCGACGCCGCAGAAATTGATCAGCGTCGCCATGATCCTCTTATAGTCGAATGCCGCATACGCCGCTTTTACAGTCGCATCGATCTCGGAGATGCGATGCAGCACCCAGCGTTCCAGACCCGGCATGTCATCATACATGACCGTTTCAGAACCATCATAGCCATCGAGCGCGCCGAGCAGATAGCGGAAGGTGTTCCGCAGGCGCCGGTAGCTCTCGACATTGGCTTTGAGAATTTCGTCTGAAATGCGCAGGTCTTCGGTAAAGTCTGAGCTGGCAGTCCAGATGCGCAGGATCTCGATCCCGTTCTTCTGGGCTACGTCGAGCGGGTTCACCGTATTGCCGATGGATTTGGACATTTTCCGCCCTTCCCCATCGACGATGAAGCCGTGCGTGACGACAGTTTTATATGGTGCCATCCCGCGCGTTGCGCAGCACTCCAGCAGCGAGGACTGGAACCAGCCCCTGTGCTGGTCCGAGCCTTCGAGATAAACATTCGCCTGGCCGGTGTCTTCATCGATAATACCGCGATGGCGCAGGGTGAAGGCGTGCGTCGTGCCAGAATCGAACCAGACGTCGAGCACGTCTGTGACCTTCTCCCAGTCGTCCGCATTGGCCGCATCGCCAAGCAATTCGGCTTTGTCACTAGTGAACCAGGCGTCCACGCCGCCAGCTGCAATCGTTTCGAGAATGCGCGCATTCACCTCATCCGCCTTGGGCAGCACGGTGTGTGGCTCGCCATTGGCATTCACAAACAAGGTGAGCGGCACGCCCCAGTTCCGCTGGCGCGAGATCAACCAGTCGGGGCGCCCTTCCACCATGGAGCGGATGCGGTTCTTGCCGCTCGCCGGAACGAATTGGGTCTGATCTATGCCTGCCAGCGCTTTCTGACGCAGCGTTGTGCCGTCTTCGCCTGCCTTATCCATGGCGATGAACCATTGCGGCGTCGCGCGACGGATGACAGGTGCCTTGGACCGCCAGGAATGCGCGTCACGCAGGGTTGTGAAGCCTCGCGCAAGCAATGCGTTCTGTTCGATCAGGGCTTTGACCACTTCCGCAGGCGCCTTGCCATCCTGTCCGCGCTTCTTGCCCGAGGTGCGAATGATATCCATGCCGCCAAAGCGCGGCACATCATCGGTGTACTCACCCGAAGGACCTACAATGTCACGAATGTCTTTCGCTGAACGGCCAGAACCGAGGAAGACCATATAGTCGTCATCACCATGCGCAGGCGCAGTGTGAACAAAGCCTGTACCGGCATCATCCGTGACGTGATCACCAGCCAGCAGAGGGATATCATGATCCCAGAATCCATTTGCCCAATCTGCACCATTGAACGGGTGTTTCAGCACCCAGCCCGTCGGATCAACGGTTTCGACCTTTTTCCAGTCCGTTGCTTTTGCCGCACTCAGCACCTGATCAGCCAAGGCATCGGCAATCAGCAATTTGTCACCCGCATCCACCCAAGGCTTGAAGCCAAGGTCTTCTTCAGAGGCGACCGCAGTGACTTCATAAAGTCCGTAGGAGATGCCCGCGTTGAAGCTGACCGCCTGGTTTGCCGGGATGGTCCATGGAGTCGTCGTCCAGATGACAACGCTCGCGCTTTCTGGCCCGCCGCTGGCCACCGGGAATTTCACCCAGATCGTGGTGGCTTTCTTGTCGTGATATTCGACCTCAGCCTCTGCCAGAGCGGTCTGCTCCACCGGGCTCCACATGATCGGCTTCACGCCGCGATACATGAGGCCTGACATGGCGATGCGTAGAAACTCCGACACGATCTTGGCTTCGGACTCAAAGCGCATGGTGAGATAAGGGCCGGATTGGACCGCGCTGCCTGGGGTTTCATCCCATTCAGCCGACACGCCGCAGCGTTTAAACTGCTCTTTCTGCACTTCAATCCAGTGCGCGGCATAGTCCCGGCAGGCCGCGCGGAATTCCGAGCCTGTCACCTGTTCTTTGGTTTTACCTTTGGCGCGAAATTGTTCTTCCACTTTCCACTCGATCGGCAGACCGTGGCAATCCCAGCCCGGGATGAAGCCCGCGTCATAGCCAGCCATCTGGTGGCTGCGGCAGACAATATCCTTCAGGATCTTGTTCATCGCCGTGCCAAGGTGGATGTCACCATTCGCGTAAGGCGGGCCGTCATGATAGACGAATTTGTCTCGGCCTTGGCTCTCTTCGCGCAGGCGCTCATAGAGCTTCATCTCCTGCCATTTCGCGATCCATTCCGGCTCGGCCTTTGGCAGGCCCGCGCGCATCGGGAAATCGGTCTTCGGAAGGAAAAGGGTCTCGCGATAGTCGCGACCTGGGTTTTCAAAGTTTGTATCGGTATCGGCCATGTTCGGACGTCTTCAGTTCAAGGGATTTGGAAGAAAAGGGTGCAAGCACTGAACCCCGACCGCGCGCTGAAGGCTTCAGCTGACGGCCGGGCGACTAATTCGAATGATGGATATCCGCACGGGCTTGAACATTTGGGTTCGGTTAGCAGGGTTAGCCGGGGTTGTCACCTTGTCTGTTCGATTCTCACAGAGCCGGAATTGGAGCCCGATTTCTCAACCCGCAGGTGCCAGCGAATGCTGGTACCCACGCCACTGAACTTTAGGCGTGCTGAAATATCAGAGGTTTGGACACCAATTGTCATTGGTGTCGGCGGAAGTAACGACAAACTTGCCGAGTTCCCCTACCCCCGCTTCAGCCTGCTCCCGCCATCCACCGGGATAATCGCGCCGGTGATGAAGGCCCCTGAAGCCCCGGCAAGGAACAGCGCCGTACCCGCAATATCTTCATCGCGGCCCCAGCGCTTCAGAGGGATGCCCTGCACTTCTTTTGCGTAGGCCTCCTCGTCATTCATGACGTATTCGGTCATTTTCGACGGGAAGCGGCCCGGCGCGATGGCATTGGCCGTTATGTGGTCATCTGCAAATTCGAGCGCCTGCATCTGGGTCAGCTGGTGGATCGCGCCCTTGGAGAGGCCATAAGGATAGGCGCCGAGTGAGGTGGCCACTTCGCCTGCAATCGAGCCTGTATTTATGACGCGGGCGGGATCTTCATGTGTGCCCGCCGCTTTTAAAAGCTCGCGCAACTCGCCCGTCAGATAGAATGGCGATTTGAGATTGAGCTGGAAGGTCTTGTCCCAACCGGCTTCCGGGAAGTCCTTCATCGGCGCGCCCCAGGCGGTGCCGGAATTATTGACGAGGATGTGCAGCTTATCTTCGAGTTTGGCGAAGTCCGCAGCAAGCGCCTTGCAGCCCTCTACAGTCGCGAGGTTTGCGCGGATCGGAATACACTTGCCGTCCGGTGACAATTCCTTTGCCGTCGCCTCAAGCGCCTCCATATCGCGCGAGGCGATATAGACCTTTGCGGCGCCAGCCGCGAGAAAGCCCTCAGCCATGGATTTTCCGAGACCACGACCGCCGCCGGTGACCAGCGCGATTTTGCCGTCCAGCCCGAACACTGTGTTCAATGATAATGACATGGCGTCACTCCCCTCTTTTTCTGGCGAGAGTGTTAGGGGAGCGCTCCGGGTTTGGGAAGGCGATAAATCCGCAAAACCTGTCGGCAAAAAAGAAGCTCATGCCACGGGCGCAGGATGGTCCTTTAAAATCTCTTTTGCCGCTTCCGTATCGCGGTGCATCTGCACGACCAGCGCATCCAGACTATCGAATTTCTCCTCAGTCCGGATGAAAGAGACGAACGCCACTTCCAGATGTTTGTCGTAGAGGTCGCCCTCAAAGTCGAAGAGAAAGACTTCGAGCAGTGGGGCGCGTTCGCCTGTGGTGGGAGTGCGACCATAGTTCGCAACCCCGGCGCGCCAGTCGGCTTCACCCTCAATGCGTGCCCAGACAGCGTAAATGCCATGACGCGGATGGATAAGATTGCCGAGTGTGAGGTTTGCTGTTGGAAAGCCGATTGTACGACCGCGCTTTTCGCCGTGCTCGACCACACCATCGGCGACCCAATAGGTGCCCAATAGCTGAGCCGCGATGCCCGGTCGCCCGTCCTGCAGGGCATTTCTTATGGCCGTCGACGAGATTTTGGCGTCTCCATCCGTTACGCGCCCAAGCACTGAAAACGAAAACCCGAACTCGTTCGACAGGGTTTTAAGGGTCGTCGTGTCCCCTTCCCGCCCCTTGCCGAACCGGAAGTCGAACCCGACCGAAAGATGAGACAGAGCCATCCCATCAACCAGCACAGTCTTCACAAATTCGCGCGGAGACATTTGCGACATGGCTTTGTTGAAGGGCAGCTCAAAAATGACTTCAACGCCCAGCGCTGACAAGGTTTCACGCCGCTTTTCCGGACGCATGATCCGGAAAGGTTCGCTGTCGGGCTGGAAAAAACGACGGGGTGGCGGCTCGAAAATCAATGTTGCCAAGGGAGCCTTTCCGGCTTCGGCAAATTCAGCCGCGGATCCGATCACCGCGCGATGGCCAGCATGAACGCCGTCAAAATTACCGAGCGCAACGCTCGCGCCACGAGCGTTCTCAGGAACAGCCTGGTAATCTGAAACGATCAGGGCCACGGATTAGTCCTTGCGACGTGGTGCCACCACTTTCGCCTGACCTTCCACGACTGTCTTCCCGTTGACCATGCATTTGCAGCTCAAAGTTACCCGGGCACCCTTTTCAATTTTTTCTGACACCTCTGCGCGGGCAATCACTTCGTCACCAATCCGCACCGGGCGTTTGAACTGGAGGGCCAGATCCGTAAAAATCGCACCCGGTCCCGGAAGGTCGTTTCCGAGAATACCAGAGATATAGGACGCCGTCAGAGCGCCGTGCGCAATGCGGCCCTTGAAGATTGTGCCTTTGGCAAACTCTTCATCCATATGCAGTGGGTTATAGTCACCGGAGACAGATGCAAAGGCCTCAATATCGGCTTCTGTGATGGTGTGATGGGTTTCGTGTGCCATCCCGATTTCGAGATCTTCAAAGCATTTTCCGGCGTATTCTGCCACTGTCAAACTCCACGTTAAAAATCTAACCGTCGCGGTTTACCGTTTATTTGCCGCAATGCGCTAGTCCTAGAGAACAAACAATAACGGATTAGGATGATCCTGGGGTAAAATATGGCTGTTGATCTTACAATGCCGGTTCTTGTTGTTGATGACTACAAGACCATGGTTCGCATCATTCGCAACCTTCTCAAGCAACTTGGCTTTGAAAACGTCGAAGACGCGGCCGATGGCCAGGAAGCGCTTCAGAAGATGCGTGATGCCAAACAAAAATTTGGTCTGGTGATTTCAGACTGGAACATGGAGCCAATGACTGGCTACGAATTGCTGCGTGAGGTTCGCGCAGACGATTCATTGAAACCGACGCCTTTCATTATGGTGACGGCAGAATCCAAAACGGAAAACGTGGTTGCGGCAAAACGTGCCGGCGTAAACAACTACATCGTTAAGCCGTTCAATGCCGCAACACTGAAATCCAAGATTTCAGCGGTTATTGGTGATTTCTAAGTCGACAGCATTCCTGCCCCGCCTGTTTTGGGGCTGTGCAAAATAAGAACCGCCATCTGTCTATTCAGGCAGGCCAAGCGGTCAATGAAAAGGAAAACACCATGGGTGCCAATGATGCTGCTCTTCGGGTCAAGGACGCGATCCACAATCTGAAATCTCAGAGTGTGAAGGATCGTCAACTGGTCGAAGTTCTCGAACTGTCGGGCGTCCTGACAGACGCGATGGGGCACTTCTTCGCGGCTCTGGACGAGACCATCAAAGACGAATTCGTCGATATTGCGGGCTTTATAAAGAAAGCACGCAATGAAATTGGTGATCTGCGACCAAAAGACATTCAGACAAACCGCATCCCAAGCGCGGGATCGGAACTGGAAGCCATTGTCGCAGATACAGAAGTTGCGACGGAAAAAATTATGCAGACGGCCGAGGATGTTCTCGCCATAGATCCTGAAACGGATCCGGACTTTGCGACGAATATTCAGGACAAGATGCTGGTGATTATCGAGGCTTGTTCATTTCAGGACCTCACCGGCCAGCGTGTTTCGAAGGTTGTTTCCACACTTAAACATATTGAAGACCGGATTTCCCGTTTCGCTGAAGCCATGGGCATTGATGAAGGCGAAGTCGAAATGACGGCAGAAGAAAAACGTCGTCAGGAGCTGCTTCTGAATGGTCCGGCTATTGGCGGCCCGGAAACTGCCCAAGACGATATTGACGCCATGTTTGCAAACGATGAGAGCGACGCCGGTCAGGACGACATCGACGCACTTTTCGCAGAAGCCGGCGAAGATGAGGACGGTTAAGAAGCCTCTCAGGACGACATTGACGCGCTGTTCAACTAAAGCCACCCCAATCCAAAAACAGGTCCCGGCTCCTAACTGAGCCGGGGTTTTTGTTTGGGGGCGCTCTACTCGGAAAACATATTGGACGCGTCCCCCACCCGATCGACCAGACATTCCTCGTGATAACAGGCTTGTAACTGGACCCCATAAGGGGAACGCCCTATTTTCGGCCAGAACCGGAACCCACCTGTAAAATGAGGCCCTCATCATGAAACAGATTGCAAAACCACTGGCCGCTGCGGTCCTTGCGGGTCTGGTCTCATTGTCTGCACCGCTCGCCGCTCTGGCCGAGACAGTGACCGTCCACAAGACACCCTGGTGCGGCTGTTGTGCACACTGGGTCGACCATCTGAAAGACGCTGGCTTTGACGTTGTTGTTCATGAGAAAGAAAACCTGACACCGGTTCGTCAGGAAATGGGCGTACCGCTCGAGCTTCAGAGCTGCCACACGGCGGAAGTCGAAGGCTATGCGATTGAAGGCCATGTCCCGGCTGATGAAGTGCGCCGGCTTTTACTTGAGCGCCCTGACGCGACCGGTCTTTCAGTGCCTGGCATGCCAATGGGATCGCCGGGCATGGAAACTCCACGCACGCCTGACACCTACGACGTCATCCTGTTTTCAGAGGATGGGACAGAGACCTATGCGACCTATTTCGGCACGGATAAGATCGTCGAAACCGAGGCTGAATAAAATCAGATCAGTGAAGGATCAGCACAAACCCGGCATGGCATAGGTCGCCATAACGCCATATCGGCTGAACAGGTTTCGGGTGTCGTCTTCGAAATTGGTTTCGGACATGTTTATGCCAGTCCCGACATAAAGAGAATCGAGATTTTGGTTCATAGCGCCAAGAATGTCCGTGCCTGGTCCGTCGCCAATCGCCAGAATGCGATGCTCAGCGGCAGGCCTTTCAGAAATACGTGAGAGGTGTCTACGCGCAAGTTCGTAGATCGCGTCGTGCGGCTTGCCCGGATAGATCACCTCACCGCCCAATTCCTCATAAATTCTGGCTAGCGCGCCGGCACACCATTGAAGGTCATTGCCGACGCGCACCTGAATATCGGGATTAGCGCAGACCATGGTGAGATTGCGCGATTGAAGACGGATAAGTAGGTCGCGATAATCGTCCGGATTGTCGTTCTCCGGGTCATCCAGTCCCATTGCAATGATGAACTCAGCCTCATCGACGCCTGCAAATTCGAGCCCGAGATCTTCAAACAGGCCGTCATCGCTGCGCCATTTATCGTTCACGCCAAGCCGATAGGCCGGTCCAGGTGCTCTGTCTTTAAGTACAAGCCGCGTGGCATCACCACTCGAGGCGATCGCGTTATAACAATCCCTGCGTACACCGATCGGCTCAAAAAGTCGTTCGACATCGCGCGCCTGAACGGGCGCATTCGTAATCAGAATGACCGGTTTGCCCGCTCGCCGGAAATTCGCCAGGGCATCACACGCGTCATCAAAAGCGCGACGCCCATTATGGATGACACCCCAGACATCACAAAAAATCGCATCATAGCGATCATGGATTTCAGTGAGGCTTTGCGGAAACTGGAGATCGGTCATGGCTGAGCGGTTAGCTCAAAGCCAGGGACAGTGGAAGCACTAACCGGTCGCGCGATTGAGAAAATTCGTCGGCGGCGCTGTTTCCTCTGCGAGACTGTCTTTAATCGGACGCGGCTCGCCAAAGATGTGGCCCTGACCGAAGCCAATATCAAAGTCGAGAATTTCCACGACTTCCTTCTCGTCTTCGACCTTTTCCGCGATCAGGTCGACGCCATAACGCAGGAAAACAGCCGGAACATCGACTGGCGAGATGTTGCGATTGATCGAAGAGATCGGACGTGGGCCACCCTCCACCAGCTGATCGAGCAGCTTCCGCCCCTCAACCTTCAGGAATTTGACGTGCTCAGCCTGCATTTCCGGCAAATTCACATCGAGGCCGTCGGCCTTATCAAGCGAGAACCGGAAACCAAGGTCGGTGAGACGCCCCATATTACGCGCTGTGGTAGGCGAACGTTTTGCGAAGTCACGAGCGCCGATTTCGAAAATCAGAGAGTCCGACAAATCCTTGTTTTCCTTCATGAACTCAAGGAATTGCGGGAAGAAACTGTCATCTTCGAGCGATGTAGCCGAGACATTACAGAACACACCGATACGACGATCGCGCTCGCTCAGCTTGCGAACGATCTGAACGCAGCGGAAGAGCAGCATATTGTCAATCACGCCGAGCAGACCTGCATCGCGGGCCGCGCCAAGGAATTCTCCCGGCATGATGAGTTCGTCATTTTCGTCGCGCAGACGCGTAAAGCTCTCATAGAAGCAAACACGGCGCTGCGGCAGGCTGACAATCGGCTGGAGGTGCAAATCAACGCGGTTGGCGTTCAACGCATCCTGCACCGCCTGAAGCGCCTCTTCAGGAGAGCGTTCTCCCGGTTTGCCTGACCGCGCCCCGCTTGTCGAACCGGATTTGCGCGCATTGGAAAGCCGGGCATTGAAGGTCTGTCCGAGCTTCTGGATCAGCGTTTCAAGCTCGCGCATCTCGGTGACGAGTGTTTCGCGACGCTCGCTGACCTCTTTGGTGACGGTCTCTTCCATGACACCCAGCCGGGCTTCCAGAATCTCAGCCTTCTGATTGGATTTCCGAAGGTCATTCTTCAGCGACAGGATTCTGAGCTCAAGTTGTTTGGTGCGCTCACGGCTGACCGTCATCACATGGATAAGCCCGGATCCCGTGGCCGCGATCACGCCGGCAAGAACCGACATTTCCAGTGAATAGGGTGTAAACTGGTAAACCGACACGCCGAGAAATATGCCCACGACGCAGTAGGAAGCAGCTACAAGGATGTGAGCAAATACAGGCATTCAGGCGTCGATCGAACTCAGGTTTCAGTTAAAGCTGCACGATTATAGCTTTGTTTTGGTTAATAGACCTTGGGCAAGATTCAGCTTTTCCGGCAATGCCCGGGTATGACCGAATCGCATTCAGGCTTGGTATTATACCTGATCCGGACGCTATGACGTCACCTGTCTTGAGCTTGCGCCGCATGTCAGCTGAACAGGATTTGGGCATCCCGATAAGTCCTCATGAGTTGTAGTGGCAATTTGGTCACAGCCGATGATGTATGTGTTCAGCAGTCTGGACCTCTCAAATCTATCATGGCAGCTATACGCAGCTTCTATCCGCGGCCTTCTGGCCGGACGGGGGCGATCTGGGGAGAACGGGGTCTGGCTCATGCCGGGCCCCGTCGTCTTTCAAGGCCTTGAATTTGCTGAAAATACATACAGCCCCGGATTTTTCTACTCGTGCAGCACGACGGCGCCGTTGCGAAGAGAATGCGCGTTGAGGGAGGCCTCACCAGTTCGTTCAGTCGTTCCGATATCAGCTGGTGCGATCCAGTCGGACGCCCCGGTTCGAAGAACAAATTCCGATGCCTGACGCGGAGACGGACAGCTGCGCCCGAGCTTTTCGATGTCCATCAACCGGGCTGTCAGCCTTTGCTCCGTTGCGGTGTTTCGCATGTCCGTCAGCCGCGCTCGATCCATTGCGGGCAAATAAACCGCATCTGCAGGCCCTTCAAAAAGAAGCGCACGGCTATCGCAGGAAAAAATATCCAGTCGCTTACCCGCGTAATCCATACGGAAAGACAGAATTTCGTCACCAGTTCGATTCGTACCGGCATTGGCGAAAACCTGCACATCACCGGTATTGAAAACCAATACATCCCGTTCCGCACCGGGAACCGGCTTTTCCGCAAACCCGGCTTGCCGCGAATCCAAACGGTTCGGATATTCGACCTGACTTATCGCGTCCGGAAGGTACAGCGCCTCATCCAGCGCGCGAACGGTTTCCAGATAAAGCGCCCCACTCACCAATAAAAGCGGTCGCTTGCGCCCATCAAACCAGGTCTCATAGCGCAGCCCGATCAGTCCGCCTGAGGAGGCTGGCGTTCCATCAAAGAGGAATACCGCATCCAAGGGTCCGATTGCGGTCCAGTCCACACTTAACGGCGCTCCGAAAAGAAGTCTTTTGCCGCCAGCCTGAATGAGCAAACAGGGCGAGGCCACGGACAAGGCGTCGTGTTCTTTCGTTTGGCATGTTTCAATCTGAAAGCGTTCGGGCGCCGCGATTGAGGGCGCTGGCACATGCCCGATATCGACCGTCGTGTCGGCCGGGTCGGGCGACCTGACAATAAGAAAAGTCAGCAATCCCCCGAGAACCAGTCCCGTCAACAATGATATCAACCAGGCGGATTTCTGCATCAACTACCCGATCCGGGTGATCGGCTCCTCGGCAATAATCGTGTGCTCAATATGCCCGATTCGGTCGATCTCAATCCGCACTGTGTCGCCAACCTTCAGGAAATTCGGGGGATTGTGGGCAACGCCCACGCCCGCCGGCGTGCCGGTGAAAATGAGGTCACCCGGTTCGAGTGGAAATGCCGCCGTGAGATGCGCGATCATGTCCGGGATCTTGTTGAGAAAATCTGCGGTGGTTCCGTCCTGGCGGAGCTCACCATTCACAAAGGTTCGCAAGCCCAAGCTGTTAAAATCACCAAGTTCTTCCGGCGTAACGATCCATGGACCAATCGGGGCGTGAGTGTCGAACCCCTTCCCCATAATCATGGTTGGCGAAGCGCGCTGCCAGTCACGAACAGACACATCATTTCCACACGTAAAACCGGCAATGATTTCGTGCGCACGTACAGGCGGAACATGACGTCCATAACGCCCGATCACCACCACCAGCTCGGCTTCGTAATCGAGGTGTTCAGACACAGATGGCATGGTGATTGTACCAAAAGGGTCATTGATGGCCGTTGACTGCTTCATGAACCAGGTCTGAGCCTTCGGGGGTTCTCTGCCTGTTTCGCGTGCATGGTCGGCATAGTTGAGGCCGATCCCCAGAATTTTGCCAGGTCGTGTAATGGGTGATCTGAGATCCGTCATGACGAATTTGACTGGTGGTTCAGTACGGATCGCTTTGTCCGCGAGACGGCTCAATTCCTCCGTGTCTGTGAACATTTCCTCCAGAGAGGTCTTGCCGGTTTCTGACGCGCCAATAAGCGAAAACGCGTAGTTCTCATGGATTACAACCGGTAGGATCGAACGATCTTTGTTCAAATTTGCAAATTTCACGGCTTACATCACTTGCATTCTGAGGTCTGACATAGGACGTCTAATCAGTTTTTATGCGTACCGGAAGAATGAATGAACAACGCAGGAGTAAAGGCAGAGGCGACATCGCTGCTCGAATTGCTGCAGCCAGGCCGACATTATCGCATTCCAACCTATCAGCGCAGTTATTCCTGGCAGATCGCTGATGCGACCGCATTGATCGAAGACATGATCGAGGGGCTGGACGAAGACCGTCCACATTTCCTTGGCGCAATCGTGACTGTTCAGACCAGCATTCCGGACGTGCTTGAGATTGTCGATGGGCAGCAAAGGCTGACGACGCTGTCTCTCATTCTGGCCTGCTTGCGTGATTTGATTGGTCCCGCGCCGGAAGAAGCAGAGCTCCAGAAATTCATCTCTGATCACACGCGAGAGGGCGGCTGGCGCCTGACCCTCAACCACGTCGATGCACCAATTTTCAGGTCCCTGGCTCAGAAGCCAAAGTCGACTCTGGACGTGGAAATCGAGTTTGCGCCACTGACAGATCATACGCTTCTTTATGAAAATCTGATTGCTGTGCGCGAGCATTTGAAAACGCTGTCTCAATCCGATCTGCAATCTCTTGCGACCTATATTCTCAATCATTGCCCGATTGTGCATGTGGAAGTCGCCAACCGGGATATCGGATACAAAGTCTTTCAGGTGCTCAACACACGCGGTCGCCAGCCAAGCGCACATGACATCCTGAAAACGGAATTGTTTGAACGCGCAAAGCTCACTTCAGAAGAAGGTGATCATTTTTCCCGCGCCTGGATCCAATACGAAGCCCGGCTGGGGGCGAAAGCCTTTGATGATCTGCTAAGGCAGATTCGCGCACTGCATGATCGCCAGATGCGCGGAAATTTCGTTACAGGCTTCTGTAACACAGTGCTGGAAGCCATTCCTGCACGGCAGTTTCTCGAGACCTATCTGCCGCGTTTTGTTGACGCTTATGTCGAACTCAATACAGGCAGCATCCGTCTTAATCGCCCGATGCCCGCGGTCGACGAACATCTCTCACGGCTCATCTCTCTGGACCATCTGGGCTGGAGAGCACCTGCCCTCCAATATCTTGTCTTTCACGAAAGGGATGCGGATACGACACGCGAATTCTTTTGTGATCTGGAACGTCTTGCGTTTGCATTGCAACTGGTGGTGCCGGATCGGGACGCCCGGGTCCGTCGGTATCGCCGATTGTCCGAAGAAGTCGTGTCGGATGCGGCTCTGTTTGCTGTGGATGGAGCGCTTTCGCTGACGCAGGAAGAGCGAGACAAACTCACTCAGCGTCTGCTAGGTCGGTTTGGCTCGGTCAGTCAAAGGCGCTCACTTGTGATCAAGCTGAACAGCCTTCTGCCCGGTGGCGAAACGGTTCGTCCTGACTCTGACGTGACGGTTGAGCACATTCTGCCACGAAATCCGGAGCCGGGTTCGACTTGGTTGGATGTCTGGCCCCATCTCGCCGAACGTCGCGAGCTTTGCGATTCCCTCGGAAATTTCTGCCTTCTCACCAAACGAGACAATCAAAGCGCTGACCGACTCGATTTCCTGGAAAAGCGAGACCAGATTTTCCGTTCCAAGATAACGGGCGGCCAGTTCGCACTCACGCGCGATGCCGCCGCCTATGCGGAGTGGACACCCGACGTGGTGAAAGAGCGGACACAGCGTCTGGTATCACTCCTGATCCGCGACTGGAAACTGGATCTGCCAGCCGGGTAAGGTGCAACGCGATTTGCCATAGAGGCCGTCAATCGCGTTCTTTGGGCTGGTCGCCTTTCTCAAGAGACTTTATGTTCGCCGGGAAACAGAATGCCAGAGGGAGGGCGCACGTGTCTTTGTTTGATCTGAATGGAAAATCGGCCATCATCACCGGGTCCAGCCGGGGGATTGGCAAGGCCATCGCCTATGAACTGGCCGAACACGGCGCACGTGTGACGATATCTTCCCGAAAGCCCGAGCCCTGTGCGGAAGTGGCAGCCGATATTAACGCCAAATACGGTGAAGGCACGGCCATCGCAGTTCCGGCGAATATTTCGTCAAAGGATGACCTTCAGAATATGGTGGATGAAACCAATGCGTCCTTTGGACAGGTCGACATTGTGGTCTGCAACGCCGCCTCAAACCCGTTTTACGGATCATTGCAGGATATTTCTGACGACCAGTTTCAGAAAATTCTGTCTAACAATGTTGTGGCCAACAATTGGTTGATCAACATGGTGCTACCTCAGATGAAAGAGCGTAAAGACGGCGCGGTGGTTATCATTTCCTCGATCGGTGGCTTGAAAGGCTCTCCCGTCATCGGCGCGTATAACATATCAAAAGCAGCAGACTTCCAGCTCGCACGGAACCTCTGCGTCGAACACGGCAAAGACAATATTCGTGTCAACTGCATCGCGCCGGGTCTCATCCGGACTGATTTTGCCCGCGCACTCTGGGAAAACCCGGAAACATTGAAACGCGCGCTCGCCTACACGCCAATGGACCGGATTGGCGAACCAGAAGAGATTGCCGGGGCCGCAGTCTTCCTCGCGTCGAAAGCCGGGGCATATATGAATGGCCAGATGATCGTAATCGATGGGGGGCAAACGATCACCTGAGCGTCAGTTCTGAAGATATTCAGATTAAAATCTGACCAGAAGTTGATCTTCTGGCGAGCCGCTCTGGCACTTTGACCAAACACCCCTTTTTATGGTTTTGAAACGAAATATGTCGTTTCTGTACGCACGGATGGCAGCCATCCATGATTTGAAATGGCTGGACCGGGTGCCCTTTCTGGTAGTATCCAGACTTTTTCCCGGGGGGGATGTTTAGGTAAGTGCTGAAAGACGCTGGCAATTCTGCGGGTGACACGCCTGATAGTATTGGTGAATCTGTTGAACCGGATTCACCAGAGAGCCAGCGTGCGCTCAGAATCACCTCCAGACGAGACGACCATTACTTCTCGGAAACGGCTCCTCCGATCGCCCGAACACTCACGGTTTTGTGCTGTGTTCAGGCCGTTATGGGGACAATTGCGCTGCTTTTGGACATTTTTGGCGACCGGTTTTATCCGCTCCTGCACGCGATTTGCCTGTTCGCCATTCTGGTCATCAGCGCCATTCCGGTTCTCATCGCCCGCACGGGCAAAATCGAACTGTCTGCCTGGTGCTTCAATCTTACGATTTCGATCAGCGTTTTTGTACTCTGTCTCTTCACGGCAGGCATTGCCAGCGCCAGCACACCCATCCTCATTCTGCCGATTGTCTGGTCCTGGCTGACGCTCAGCCGGCCCGGAGCGCTGATTATCTGCGCTCTCTCACTGATTGAAGTTCTGATCCTCGCCTGGTGGACTGCCGCAGGATACGCGCCCCAGGAAGCGACACATCTTGCTGGATTGTCTCCGCCGCTCGGACTGGCTCTTATCTTTACCATGGTCGGCGTGTCAGCCACGATTTCAGGCTATGTCGCCTTCCGAAACAATGCGCGTGATCGTGACCGTCTGATCCGTGCGCGAGACGCAGCCAAGAAAGCCGATCGGGCGAAGTCTGAATTTATTGCCAGTATCGCGCACGAAGTGAGAACACCACTGACCGGCCTGATGGGTATGCTTCAGCTGCTCGAGAAAGAGAAACTCGACGGTGCTCAAGCCGACATGGCCGCCACCGCCAACTCGTCTGCCAGAAATTTGCACAATCTGATCAACGATCTTTTGGACCTGTCCAAGATAGAAATAGGCGAGTTGCGCCTGCTGCCGGAACCGACTGATGTGATGGCCTTGTTTGATGAAACCGTAAAAGAGTTTCGTCAGGCCGCAGACATGAAAGGCATCAATCTGAAGGTCGAACAATCAGATGCATCTCTCTGGCTTTTGGTGGACCCGACGCGCTTTCGACAAGTCATTTCGAACTATCTCTCGAATGCTGTGAAATTCACGGAGACAGGCGAGATAACAGCACAACTGAATGCGCTTGATGAAGAGCAATCCAAAGTCCGTTTGCGGCTAACCATTCAGGATACCGGACCTGGTATCCCAACCTCCCAAATTCGCAAAATCTTTGGTCGCTTTACTCAGGTCGATGGCACGCAACGCTCTGAGCATCATGGAACGGGTCTTGGCCTCGCCATCGTGGCGGATCTGGCACGTCTTCAGGGCGGCGAGGCCTGGGCGGACAGTCAGGAAGGCGTCGGATCGGCCTTCCACTTTGAATGCGTCTTCAAACGCACAAGCGCGATGGATCTGCCCAAAATCCGAAACGTTGTGGAAGACTCAAGCAGCGCGACCATCCTGATTGCAGATGACAGTCTGGGCAATCAGCGGGTTTTGACGCGCGTCCTCCAGGGGCTGGGATTCAGCACGATCAGCGTCTCCAACGGCTCAGATGCCATCGTGTCGATCGCTCGTCAGAATATCGACCTCGTCCTGATGGATTTCAACATGCCCGTCAAAGACGGTCCGACAGCCTTGAAAGACATTCGATCTTTACCTGATCCTGCGAAGAGCGAAATCCCTGTCATTGGACTGTCAGCCGATGCCTCTCAGGCGCATATGGATCGTTGGAAAGACGCCGGGGTCGACGGTTTTGTTCATAAGCCGGTTGATTTCGCTGCCCTGGACCTCACTATCAGACGTGTGCTTGGTCAGAACCGCAATTCTGAACATGAAAACTCAGCTCGCTCTGCCAGCTAATTTTCCCCGGTTTATCCCTTGACGCCCCATCGCGCTGTTCTTAGATGGCGCCTGTTAGCACTCGACACGCTTGAGTGCTAACACTCAAAAGACGTATTGGTATCAATCTAATTTGGAGAGAGGGACGTCAATGAAATTCCGTCCGCTTCACGACCGCGTGCTTGTTCGCCGCGTCCAGGAAGAAGAAAAAACCAAAGGCGGGATCATCATCCCAGACACCGCTAAGGAAAAGCCACAGGAAGGCGAAGTTGTCGCTGTGGGTTCCGGCTCACGTGGTGACGACAACGAACTCGTGCCTCTGGACGTTAAGTCCGGCGACCGTGTCCTGTTTGGCAAATGGTCCGGCACTGAGGTGAGCGTTGATGGTGAGGAACTCCTCATCATGAAAGAGTCCGACATTCTGGGCATTGTTGAAGCCTAGTTACGCCCGTCACCCATCAAATCAGTTTCAGACTTAAAGGAAGAACATCATGGCTGCTAAGCTTGTGAATTTCTCCGCAGAAGCTCGCGAAAAGATGCTCAAAGGCGTCGACGTTCTCGCGAACGCTGTGAAGGTTACCCTCGGCCCGAAAGGCCGTAACGTTGTCATCGAAAAATCTTTCGGCGCGCCGCGCACCACGAAAGACGGTGTTACCGTTGCGAAAGAAATCGAACTTGAAGACAAGTTCCAGAATATGGGCGCTCAAATGCTCCGCGAAGTTGCTTCTAAAGCAAACGACGTGGCTGGCGACGGCACCACGACAGCAACCGTTCTCGCTCAGTCCATCGTTCGCGAAGGCATGAAGCGTGTTGCGGCTGGCATGAACCCTATGGATCTGCGCCGCGGTGTTGAGAAAGCCGTTTCTGAAGTGGTTGGCCACATCAAAGACGCGTCTCAGACCGTTTCTACGTCTCAGCAGATTGCTCAGGTCGGTACGATCTCTGCAAACGGCGAAAAAGAAATTGGCGACATGATTGCGAAAGCAATGGAAAAAGTCGGCAATGAAGGCGTCATCACGGTTGAGGAAGCAAAATCCCTCGAAACCGAACTCGAAGTCGTTGAAGGCATGCAGTTCGACCGTGGCTATCTGTCTCCTTACTTCGTGACCAACCCGGACAAAATGCTGGTTGAACTCGAAGAGCCACTGATCCTGCTTCACGAGAAGAAACTCTCTTCTCTGCAGCCAATGCTTCCAATCCTGGAAAGCGCTGTTCAGTCTAACCGTCCACTTCTCATCATCGCTGAAGATGTTGAAGGTGAAGCGCTGGCAACTCTGGTTGTGAACAAGCTTCGCGGTGGCCTGAAAATCGCTGCTGTCAAAGCACCTGGCTTCGGTGATCGCCGTAAAGCTATGCTCGAAGACATCGCAGTTCTCACCGGCGGTACCGTTGTGTCTGAAGACATCGGCATCAAGCTCGAGAACGTGACAATCGACATGCTCGGCACAGCCAAGCGCGTTTCCATCACCAAAGACGACACAACCCTCGTCGACGGTACGGGCGCAAAAGAAGACATCGAAGCGCGCGTTGCTCAGATCAAACAGCAGATCGAGAACACAACGTCAGAATACGACAAAGAGAAACTGCAAGAGCGTCTGGCGAAACTCGCTGGCGGTGTTGCTGTGATCAAAGTCGGTGGCGCAACCGAAGTTGAAGTGAAAGAGCGTAAAGACCGCGTCGACGACGCTCTGAACGCAACCCGCGCCGCGGTTGAAGAAGGCATCATCCCAGGTGGTGGTGTTGCGCTTCTGAAAGCGGCTCTGAAGCTGTCAGCCACAGGCGTCAATGACGACGAGCAAGCGGGTATCGACATTGTTCGTAAGGCTCTCGAAGCACCTGTTCGCCAGATCGTTGAGAACGCTGGTGTTGAAGGTTCGATCGTTGTCGGCAAACTCTCTGAGAATTCCGAAGCCAATTACGGCTTCAACGCTCAGACCGAAGAGTATGGCGACATGTATGCATTCGGCATCATCGACCCTGTGAAAGTTGTGCGTTCATCGCTCCAGAACGCTGCGTCAGTTGCTGGCCTCCTCATCACCACGGAGGCAGCCATTGCTGAAGCACCGAAAAAGGAAGCAGACGCGCCGGCTATGCCTGATATGGGCGGTATGGGTGGAATGGGCGGCATGGGCTTCTAAGCTCGCCCCCTGCCCTAAACGGCAAAAAAGAAAACGGCGGTCTTCGGACCGCCGTTTTTTGTTGCTTTGGTGTGTTCGGGCTCGCGCACCGGAGGAACAGCTCGTGATAAAAGTGCTGAAAATTATCGGCCATGTTGTCCTCGTAGTCGGACTGACAGCCATCAGCCAGCTGGGCGGACTTGCATGGCTCCTCGCGCGCTTAGTCCCAAAATACAAATTCCCGGCCTTTCTGGGCGTATACGCGCTGCTGTCAGTGGCGGCCATTTTCATTGCCCCGATGACCGGGCGTGTGCCGCTGAGCTGTCTTCCCGTTGGCGAGCTTCAGGTCCACTCGCCATTTTATTGTGCCCTCAATCGCCATTACGTTGCGCCTGAACTCAAAGTCACACTAGAGGACGCTGCACGCCAAGTTCGGGCGAGACACCCCGATACAGTGACCCAAGTGCTGGATGCGGGCTTCCCTTTTCTCAATGGCTTTCCCCTGCTCCCCCATTTGTCCCACGAGGATGGCAGGAAAGCTGACATCGCTTTTTACTATGCGGATGAGAACGGTGACTATCTTGCGGGCAAAACCCGATCACCCATGGGCTATTTTGCTTTTGAAGAGGGGGAGACTGTCTGCCCTCAGGCTTTTCCCACCCTTCGCTGGGATCTCGCATTTCTCCAGGGTGCATGGCCAAACTACCGCCTCGAGAAAGAACGCATGGTGACATTGCTTTCAACACTCACAGACGATGACAGAGTCGGAAAAATCTTCCTCGAACCTTACATCGTCACGGAGTTGGGGCTTCAAAACGATAAATTGCGCTTTCAAGGCTGTCGGGCAGCGAGGCATGATGATCATATTCATGTCCAACTTAACGATTGATCTTGCCGCCGTGAGGCGTGCAACCTGTCAATCTCTTTCTGTCAGGACGATTTCCCGGAAATTATCGCCCCATTACCGAAAATTCATCGAATTACGATGAATACACTTGACGTTTTCCAATTAATCCTTATTGTTTATCAGTAAGGAACAGAGGGAACCGGTTGGCATTCATCACTGCCCCCTACCCCCGAGCTGCTGATCGGCTTCTCTTCTGTCCCTTTCACGTTAGCCTCTCCAGGGCGCCTGAACGCATTCTCCTATGCCGTGAATGCGTTTCAGGTTTTGAGACTGAAGCAAGCCTTTACAGCAGCGACATATCAAAGAGTTCGATTTCCTCTTCGATGAGGAAAGTTCTGAAATCATCGACCGTCTGCTCCCAGAGAAGGACTTCGTCGAAGTCGAGAATGTTCTCATCCTCGAAAAAGGTGGTGGATTGCACGCAGAGCATCGCGCCCAGGCGCTCATTTCCATCCAGCGTAACGTAACCGAGGCGACGGGACAGATTATAAGCGTTCGTCACTTCGAGCATACTGACCCGGTCTTCTGTCGGCTCAAGAACCACGCAGGTCTTGAACGCTACTTCAGTGCAATAGAGGTCTTCAGATGTGGACTGCCGTGCACAATTTCTCAGCCCCATCCGAAAACTCAAACGCTTCATCTGCCCACTGACAATGGGTTGCCCATAGAGGATCGCATTCGACACATTCTGGACCTCATGCTCTCTGAGTAGCGCGGTCACATCCTGAACCCTCACCGGATCGGCCGATGCCGGCGTCAGCAGTGACAGAATGGAAACACAAAACACGGTAAGACTGCGAAGAAACATATGTCCTCTCAATTCGGGCAAACGCGGGGTATCAGGCAAAAACCGCCGAAAAGCAAATTTGCTCCGCAGTACCGAGCTGTTTCGGCTCAGCAGAAAGTCAACAAATCCAACTGAGCTGATTAGTTCAGCCGCATCAAAATTGGTAACGCTATATTCATCAATTGTTGAATTCGGGACAAGGAAAGATTCACTATGAAGCATAGTTGAATAAGTACTGGCGCAAAAATGTGAGTTTTCCGCGAGTTAGCGGAATACAAAGAACAATAATTCTGTCGTGAAAACTTATTTGTAGCTGAAATTATAAACGGCGCAGTTGTTCACTGCGCCGTCTTTCTTTTTAAAGCAGGACGTTTCCTCCCGAACTGCCCTTTGATATGGCCGTAGGGAGACCATGGTGTCAACATAAAAAATTCATATTCGCCCGGGTTTTGAGCAATCAAAGAGAAATTTTTACGCATTCCGCCGAAGGGCTTCGGAAAATTCTGCGAATACAGAGTTTACTTCAAAGAATAAAAATTCAGGACTCTGAACGGCTATGGGGCCAAAGCCATCGCTCGTTAAGGAAATCGCGGCAGAAATTGCCTGATCTTTCGGCAGCACCAGACCGTCGCCGAGAGTGTTCACTTTTCCCTGAAATTTTGTCGCCTCACTGGCGAGCGACTTCCCGCCCGTCAGAATTGAGGCGTCTCTCGCCTGTCGCCTGGCCTCAAGAATATCCAGAAACTGACGAATCGTTGCCAGAGCGTCATCATCCCATTCGGCTTTGAGCGAAGCCGACAATTGCGCCTGGGACCGCAGCATAACGCCATCAGACAGAATTTTAAGCTGATTGGCTTTAAGCGTCGCACCCGTCGTGGTGATATCAACGATCAGCTCAGCACTGCCAGACGCCGGAGCGGCCTCTGTCGCGCCGGCACTATCAATCAGGCGATACTGTGTGAGACCTTTCTCGGCGAAGAAGCGTCGGCTGGATTTCAGATACTTTGTGGCGACGCGCATACGACGTCCATGGCGCGCGCGGAAGGCGTGTCCGACATCTTCCAGATCAGACACCGAATCAACATCGATCCAGCTTTCCGGAACGGCGACCACCATATCGGCATGGCCAAAGCCGAGCGCCTGCAGCAACCAGACCTGCGAATCGAAATCCTGCGCATGCTCGCGCAACAGGTCTTCCCCGGTCACACCAAGGTGCAAACTGCCCTCCAGAAGGCCTGAGGCAATCTCTGAGGCCGACAAGAGCAGAACCTGAATGTCAGGCGCGCCGGAAAGCTGCGCCGTATATCCGCGCGAGCCACCCGTCTGGCGAAGCTTCATGCCACAGTCTGCGAAAAACTCTTCGGTTTGCTCTTTCAGGCGTCCCTTGGACGGAATGGCGAATGTTAGCTTTGTCATGACATCGCGCCTTTCTCGATCGTTAGCGCCTGGTTCAGACGATCCGGACGCACAACACCGCCGACCGCCGGCAGGGCGCGCTCATCCTTGCTGAGCCAGGATACGAGACCATCGTAACGTCCACCCGCCGCGATCGGACGACGGCTCGACAGCGCTGTGTGGCATAGTTCAAAGACCAGACCGTCATAATAATCGAAGCGCCGGCCAAACTGGACAGACAGATTCGCCTGCGACCAGAACGGCACTGATGCCGTATTCAGTGCGTCAAAGAATTTCTCCTGACGAGAAATCACCTCGTCCAGACCGAGGTCAAACTCGACTGCGAGGTCTTTCAGCTGTGCGAGGAAAACCGAAGGCGGCCCGGAAATTTCGAGCAGCTTGCTCAGCGCCTGTTTCACACGATCCGGCAAAGCGCGGTTCGCAGACGAGGCTGCGCGCAGACGAAGGCGCTCCAGAATCTCTTCCCGGGTTCGGCCGCCGACAATGCCGCCTTTGGAGAAGGCCATGACTTCTTCAAGTAGCGCAGCGGCTTTATCTGCCGGCATGACCGACAACGTTTCCGCCAACTCGGAATGTTCCTCCGCCGCGACATCCGCCTCGAGCAAGGCCTGCACGCCTTCACGTCGCCGAAAGGCCCGGCTGAGACGGATCTGCCAATCATCAGAAAGGTCAAGCGCCGAGAGGACGGCTTTGAAGATGGAGACATCACCCACATAAAGCTGCGCATCGCGCACACCGGCGGACGCAACTTCCTGGCAGATTGCACTCAGCGTGCGAACATCTGCATCCAGCCGGTTGTCTTCGCCGAGGATTTCAAAGCCTGTCTGGTCAAACTCCAGAGGCTCGCCTTCAAGCACGGGCCGCCGAAACGCCCGTCCAAAATAGCGCAAACTGACAGGCGCATCTGCCCCTGTCTCGAGGAAATGCCGGACAACCGCCAGAGTGAGGTCTGGGCGCAGGGCCAGCTCTTCATCCGGTCCGTCCGGGCTTGTAATCAACCGGCTGCGAATGCCCTCACCTGAAAGCTCCAGCGGAATGCTGGCGGGCAACAGAATCGGCGGGACCACCCAATTCCCGCCAATCGCTTTAAATTGGAGCTGGGTCATTCCTGCGCCTCCAGCATGCCTTTGATTGTGGCAACCATTTCACCGCGCGGCACTTCGACCTGACCTGGGCGTGATTCCCGCCACTCGGTATTGTCTTGGATCGCCTTGGCTTTCTCTGCGCCGACAATCAGGTCTTTGATCGTGAGCGTTCCGTTTTCACGCTCGTTCTCGCCCACAATCACCACAGCCGGCGCCCCGCGACGGTCTGCATATTTCATCTGAGGGCGCATGCCTGAACTGCCCATATAGACTTCGGAGCGAATACCCGCAGAGCGGAGTTCAGCCGCCAGTCGATGACTGTCGTCGACATACTCGCGATCCAACACGAGAACCACAACCGGCCCAGAGAGACCATCCAGCTCGCCCGTCATGGACATGGCAGCGGCCAGGCGTGAAATCCCCAAAGAGAAGCCAGTGGCCGGAATTTCCTCACCTCGGAAACGCGAAACCAGGCCATCATATCGGCCACCCCCGCCGACAGACCCAATACGCACCGGACGGCCCTTCTCATCGGTGATTTCGTCCAGCAGCTCACCCTCATAAACAGGGCCGGTATAGTATTCGAGACCGCGCACGATTGTCGGGTCGAACACCACGACATCATCTGGCGCGCCCATGGCGGCGAGCAGCCCGTCAATGGCGCGAAGCTCAGAAATACCCTGATCATAGGCCTCATTGCTGGTCACGACCGCAGCAAGTGATTCCAGCGTCTCACCCCGGGAGGCTTTTCCGGATTCCGCAAAGGCCAGAACACGTTTGATGCGGTCGGCATCGAGGCCGGCCCCCTTGGTGTAATCGCCAGACTCATCCTCGCGACCCTCACCCAAGAGATCAGCGACACCCGACAGGCCAAGGCGGTCCAGCTTGTCGAGCGCACGCAAGATCGTAAGGCGGGTGCCTTCGTCGCGCGCGTCAATCGAGTCCAGCAGCCCTGACATGAGGTCGCGCGTATTGACCCGGACATTAAAGCGTTTCGCACCTGCGGCCTTCAGCGCCTCTGCCATCATGGCAATCATCTCTGCGTCTGCAGCCGGCCCCTTGGAGCCGACGGTATCGGCATCGCAATGCATGAATTCGCGGAAACGTCCAGGACCTGGCTTTTCATTGCGCCAGACTGGGCCATAGGCAAAACGCCGGAACGGTTTGGGCAGTGTATCCCAATGCTCGGCCGCAAAACGGGCAAGCGGCGCAGTCAGATCATAGCGCAGCGATATCCATTGTTCGTCATCATCCTGAAGCGAGAACACACCGGCATTCGGGCGGTCCTGATCGGGCAGGAATTTGCCCAGCGCATCGGCATATTCGAAGGCGCCGGTTTCGATCCCTTCAAAGCCCCAGAGACGATAGACATGCGTCACGCGCTCGATCATGTCGAGCTCGGCTTTCAGGACATCCTCGCGCTTATCCGGAAAGCCGCGCGGCTTACGGGCGAGAGATTTTGGAGACGGTTTCTTGTTCTTGGCCATGAGACTATTTGCGCTGGGGTTTTGCGCGGGGATAGAGCTTTGCGAGCAACTTGCCAACCTCCCAGATTCTCACGAGCCGGAGATCGATCCGGTATGAATGTTGAATATGGATTTTATGCCCCCGTTAAGGGACACAGATCATACTGGTTTTCATGAGATATTCTGTTTCTTCACTGCTGATCTTACCGCTCGTCATGACGTTGCCCATGGCGCATGCAAACCCGGATCTGGCGCGCAGCTGGTCTGAAGAGGCGAACCTGCTTGAAGCGCAGATCAATACCTCGCCAGAAGGCGGACTTTCGCCTGAATTAAAGGCCTCGATTGCGCGCTTTGGCCGTATCGCCGGTCGACTTGCGGAGTCAGGCAGCGCGGAAAATCCGCTTCCGCATGACCTCGGATGCATCTTTCGCGGCATGGAAGAAGAGACCGACCTTCAACTGTCGCATTTGACGCCAGATGCCAGCGCAGAGGCCATTTCTGCGGCGCGCGTGCGTCTTGCTAAAATGTTTGATGATGCGGTGGATGTTGGCCAGTCCGCCGCCCTCGCCCTCGAAGCGGGGGTCGCGCTCGATCAATCCGTTCAGGCTGGTGACGAGCCGGGACAATGCCCGGCTGACTGGTCTGCGCTTTAAGACGCGTATTTCACCGTGCAGCCATAGGATTTGGTCGTCCCCGGATCGATCGCCTCGCCTGCTGCAAGCTTTTCAAAGCCTGAAATGATGTAATTGGTCGCGGAATCGATATGTGCGGGATTTGCCGTCGGCTTGTTATCAATCGCGCCGTTATAGATCAGGGTCTGGTTCTCATCACTGTCGATAATGAACATATGTGGGGTCGTCTGTGCCCCGTATGACTTGCCCATCACACCGTCCGGATCGAGCAGGATGGCATCAGGTGATGCGCCAACGGTCGTAGCATGGGCATTTGCTTCATCGGCTTCAAAATAGCCCTGCTTGCCTGGGGCCGATGAAATGACCGACAGCCAGACCGTGTTTTCGAGACTTCCATAGTCTGACTGTAGAGACTGCATGTTTGTACGTGGTTCTGAATAATGTTTTTTGACGAAAGGGCATCCGTGATTCGTCCATTCCAGGATCACGCGCTGGCCAGCGAACTCATCCAGAGTTCTGATATTGCCTTCACTGTCGACCACGGAAAAATCCGGCGCTGCATCACCAACGATGGCGGGCGCGGCCTGCGCGGTGGCTGCGATCATCGCACCGGCGGTCAAGGCGATTGCGGCAATCATGCCAAGGATCAGGCCGATCCGCTGATTGATGAGTTTCATAGGACTATTTTGCATAGATAATCCCTTCCGGTCAGGATGTTGAGATCGTCTCGATGACAAGCGAAGGCGACAGAATCTGCGGAAGAACTTCCGGGGCGCCGCCGCCCTTCGGATAGTAAAGATACAACGGAACGCCTGCGCGGCCAAATTTTGCCAGTTCGTCAGCAATTAAATCGTTTCGCGATGTCCAGTCCGCAATCAGAAGAGAGACGCCCTGCTCCTCGAAGGCCTTCTGCACACTCGCGGACTGTAGCGTTGTGCGTTTATTGACCTGACAGGTCACACACCAGCTGGCAGTGAAGTCGACGAAAACACCTTTTCCTTCGGCTTGCAGGCTGGCCACGGTCTCGGGCGCCCAGACTTCGTCATAACCACCCTTGGCCGTTACATTGCCCGCCTCATCAACACCGACGCCTTTTGTCCCCTGAAGCATGAATGGAATGGTAACGCCGCCAAGAATGAGGATAAGCCCGGCAATGGAGAACACCACATTCCGTGCAAATTTGCCTGCAGGGGCGGACTTGAACAGCCAGATGGCAAACGCAATCAGCGTTGCAGCCACACCCACCAGTCCAACGGCAAGCGACCCGGCCTGATTGGCCAGAACCCAGACCAGCCAGACAGCCGTGAGGAACAGAGGAAACGCGAAGAACTGCTTGAGGCGCTCCATCCATCCACCGGGCTTTGGCAGCATGGACACCAGTTTTGGAAACAGGCTCACAACGAGGAAGGGTGCAGCCATGCCAAGACCAAGCGTGGCAAAGACGAGGAGAATGATCCAGACCGGCTGGGTGACCAGAACACCCGTCGCGGCACCGATAAACGGTCCGACACACGGCGCACCGACAAAAGCGGCCAGAAGGCCTGTGAAAAAGGCCCCCTGATGTCCGCTCTTCTCCGCGAGACCAGAGCCAACGCCCATCACAGACCCGCCAATATCAAACCAGCCGAGCATGTTCAGGCCGAGCACAAACATGAGAAGCGCGAGCCCTGCTACAACCGGCGGATACTGCAGCTGGAAACCGAGACCTGCGGTTTCACCCGCCGCCCGTAAGGCCGCCAGCACCGCGCCAAATGCCACGAAACACGTCACAACCCCCAGCGCGTAGACAACGCCATGCGCTCTGATCTCATCCATTCTGTCACTGCCTGCGAGAGGCAGAAGACTGCGCGCCTTGATGAACAGAACGGGAAGCACACAGGGCATGAGGTTGAGGATCGCGCCGCCGATAAAGGCAAGACCAAGAATTCCCAAAAGCCCCGTCACGCCAAGCGACCCGAACATGCCAGTGCTACTCGGTGCGGGGCCACCGATATTCGCAACATTGCCAAACGTGCCGACCATGGCTGTGCCAGGTGTCGCGGTCAGCTCGAAGGCGATCCGGTTTTGGTCTACATCTTCTATGACAAGTACGCCTGAGATCTCTTCTGTTCCGCCCATACCCGGCGCTTCCGTCAGAGACAGGGTTATGCCGTCGGCTCCGAGGCTGACCGGTTGTTTCGGAGGATGGAGGATTTGGTGGTCTTCAGGGAAAAAGCGCGCATTTGTTATTTCCGCATCGAATGCAGCGCGCACAGCCTCATTTTTCAAAGAAAGCTGCCAGGGGGCTTCAGATCGATCGATGATGGCTTCGCCGTCAAACGGAATGGGAAGTTGCGCGTCGACTTTGGTAAAGACATCCGCCTTCGCAGAATTCAACACCGGGCTGTCGCCAACATTCAGTGACAGCGACACCGGCGCGAATTCCGGAATACAGATATCTTTGCAGATCAGAATATCGGCGCTGCCGGTGACTTCATATGTGCCGGAGGCTGTTTCCGGTGTTCGGATCTCGAACGGTACGATCAGCTCATCTTCATAGCCATAATTCAGCGTATTATCGAGCGGCTGCTCGTAAGGCGCAGGAAAGGAAAATTCTGAGGCGTCTGGCTCAGCGCCTTCATCCCAGATGATGGAGGGCGGAAAACCGGCATCGCCGGCATTCTTCCAGTAAACATGCCATCCGGGAGCAATGTCCAACACAAGAGCAGCCCGGAAACTCTGCCCCGGCGCAACGGTTTCATGGTCTGCGATCAGCTCCACCATGGCGTGACCGGAGTCCACCGGTTCAGCCTGCGCCTTCTCAGTCGCACCAAAGAGTGCGCCCGCCAGAAGGAGAAGTGAAAGAACGCCGAACAGCGATTGTTTATGCATTTCCAGATCCAGAAGTTTTGCCCAAATTATCTTATAAAGACTGATAAGAACTGAAACCCCGCAAGAAAAGACGGCTCGCGGGCTTGTGAGTGACCGTTTCCAGCATGTGACACAAACAAAAAACGCGCCAGCACAAGCTGACGCGTTTTCTTAGTCTTCACTCAAAGAAAGATCAGGCCGTACCGACCGGAGCGCCTGGCTGAGCCTGTGCGCGCATGGCACGTTGAATGATCACAGACCAGTTCAACAGCGACACAAGATGCGCATAGATTGCGCCGAGAACGCCATTGTCACGCAGCTCAATGAACTTCTCGGTTGGCAGCTGGTTGAGCTTTTCTTCGGAAATCGCCCAGTAATCAGCGATTTTCTGTGGCTGGCCTTCATTGCCTTGCTCATCGCGCGGCTGGAAGGTGACCGTTTTCTGCTCGAACAGGCCATAATCATCGATGAGTTTGACGAATTCAGACGTGGCGCGGCGCTGACGTTCGAATTCTTTACAGAATTCGATTGCGTCCTGGGTGTATTTCGATGGCTGATCGCCTTCGAAGAACGGCATGTCAGGCGTGTCAGAGATCATTGGCGCTTCACGGTCGACGCAAAGCAGCATGCGATCCTGGCTGTCGTCAGCCGCGAAGACGAACGGATAGCGGCGAACGAATGCAGGGATGTAATAATCTGGCAGCGGCTTGCCGTCGTCATCGACGAAGAGGTTCTGGCCCTGGCGGATACCCATAACTGCCACAGGTGTCTTTTCAGACCCGACGAAAATCACCGGATATGATGCCGCACCGAGACCAAATTCACTGACTGTCAGCGGAACAGCGTGTGCCTCGCGGAGAAAGCCAAATGGCTGATCAATTTTCTTTACGCCGATCTTGCCGTGCGCCTCCAGAGACAATGGCTCTGGCTTGCGATAAAATAAAACGTTTCCACTCAGTTCTGGACCTTGTCCCGCAGGTGTCGTTTCCATAAAGCTCTCCAAGACATAATGCAGTCGGGTCCTTAACGGAAAACAATTTGCCCGACAACCGACCAGCGGACGGGGATGAGGCGAAACTTTGCGATGATGCTGACTTTTTCTCGCGTGTCACAGCAAACACACAAGGTTCGACGTGGCGGATTACTGGCGAACGCTGCCGCCGCCTGCTTGCTGTTGAGCGGATGTAGCGCAGAGCAGGATCGACAATCTTCTGGTGAAGCCGCCATTGAGCGTCAGGACATTTATCGTCAGTATGATCGGCTCGAAGAGGGGCTGGGAGCCGAGTACGCCCTTCTCGGACTTCCCTCTCCACAAACGTCGCCGAGAGAGTGGGTAAGATCTGACGGGGTGGAAACTCAAGCCGAGTTTGAGAATGCGCGACGCTTGAGACTGCTGGCTTTTGAAGAGCTATCGTCACTTCAAGCCCCGGAAGGCGATGCACCGGATTTCTCTGCTTTCTGGGAGGTGCACAGCGCCTATCGCAGCGCAGTTGCGACCGCAAGCGCCGGGCACGGGTCTCAAACACTGGTGTATTCCCGCCCTTATGTCACCGATCATGTCAACGGCCCCCATATTCGCGCGATCGACCTGGTTGAGCGCCTGAGGGTAACCGAAAATCCGCCGCGCTATGTCACGCTTGCAGCTGAACTGCCGGGGCTGTTGGATTCACTCAAAAAGGTTCGCAGGCGCCTCGATCTCGATAAGGCTGCCGGTTTTGCACCGCCAGAACATATTTTACGCCAGATCGTATCCGACATTGATGAGACGCCGCTTTCGAGCGCCGAGCAGTATCAGATCTGGCTCGAAGCCTGGAAAGCCAGCGCGCCCCGGGACATGCCGCGGACGCCGGACCAGTTACGATTCGCCAATGAGCTACCAGAAACACTCCTGCCGGAACTCGCGCTCTTTCGGGCTTCGCTTCTCAATCTGATCGCGGCCTATGAAATGGATCTGCCGCTCTCGTCTGCCAATCCGGATTTTTTTCGCAGCGTGATCAGCCAGG
Source organism: Ponticaulis sp. (assembly GCA_002692725.1). Lineage (GTDB taxonomy): Bacteria > Pseudomonadota > Alphaproteobacteria > Caulobacterales > Hyphomonadaceae > Ponticaulis. Next base: position 53,954 of record NZLU01000063.1, read on the forward strand.
TCACATCACATCGGATGACGCCGCAATCCTGCCTCATGACGAGCCGACGCCTCGCCGATGAGACACAGGAAGAGTTCCGGAATCATGTTGAGCGGAACTGGTATGCTCATCTTCCGCCGCCTCCGCCATTGCCGGAGACTGCGGCTCCGGAAGGCGAAAACGCGCCCCTCCAGAACATTGACGACCCAGCACCGCCGCCCGCATTGCCAGACTTTCCGGAGGCTCCGAACGCTGTTCTGGCACTTTGGGCAGAAACCGCGCCGCTCTTTCTGCCTGAGTTCGACGAGCGCATTGCGGACGCCCCCCTGACAGACGATCCCGCTCAGCCTGCCGAAATCCCGCCGCCTGGCACCCCTGTCTTACCGAAGGTCTTTGTCAATTTTGAATCTGCCATGAACCGGATATGGGGAGAGCTTCCAGCATTTTCGCGGACGCGTATTCCGGCGCTCGAGCTGAGTGCGGACCTTCCGGAACTCTCGATCCCGACGAGACGCGCCCCGAACCCCGCTGACCCTGCGCCAGCAATCGCTCCACCATTGTTCCAGCGCATGAGCGAGCCGCACGACAATCAAACCCTTCAGCTCCTGATCTCAATAGACGCCCTCAACGCGGCCCCGATGAGCCAGCATGTCGTGGCGCTGCTGAAAGCCAGCTATCCAGGGTATGATCTTCGTCTCCTGCTCATGGAGCGCCGGGAAGATGTTCCGCGCCTGGCACGTTCTCTCAGCACGCTCGCCTATGATCTGGGCTGGCCCTTGGCGGCGCTTCATACTCTTTCTGAGCGCGAAGCCTTCGCCGGGTCACCGCAACTGACCGCCGCAGTTCTCGCTGACAGGCTGGGCGTCTTTACGCTGGCTGAGGCCGAGGCGAACCTGCTTTCTGGCGAAATGAGCCGGGAGGACATCACACTTCAGGTTCAGGCACGGCTTGGTTGGTCTGCAGATGAGGTGGAACGCTATCTCAGACTGGTTGAGGTTGAACCCGGGTTTGGCTGCGCGGCTGTTGAAGGCTATGTGACGTTTACCGATTTGCTGGAACGATCCCGGGGGGTTCTGGGCGCACGGTTCCAACTCAGCGGCTTTCATGATGCTCTGCTCGCCAGCGGCTCAAGGCCGCTCGAGCTGGTCGAACTGGACGTCGATGACTGGATCTCAGACCAACTGCAATGACATAGAATGACACCAGCCTGTCCCCCTTCCGGCCCTATTTCTGACACAGCAGAAGATTGATCTGACGGGGATTTTTCGAGGGAGGCAGATCCATGAATTCCAGACTTAGATTTACATTACTGGCCGCATGCGGCGTCGTTGCACTCGCATCCTGTACGACGCAAGACAGTGCAGAGACCGAAGTCACGCCACGCCCGGTGGCAACACCGATGCCAGCACCTCCACCTCCGCCTCCACCTCCACCTCCACCTCCACCTCCACCTCCACCTCCGTTAGCTCTGGCATCACCTCAGGTACAATCCCTGGGCGGCAATCTTGCCTATAGTCGTGCAGAACCCATGCCTGTGCCGGTGATAACGCCGCCCCCTGTTGACCGGGACCGATACGAAGATGTCGAGTCCAATCCGGTGAAGCGCGTGGCAGATGAACCGGTCTCGACCTTCTCTGTCGATGTGGACACCGCGTCTTATGCGAACACACGACGGTTTCTGAATGACGGCATCCTTCCACCCAAGGATTCGATCCGCATTGAGGAGCTGATCAATTATTTTGACTACACCTATCCGGTGCCGGACAGCGCAGACCCGCCATTCTCGACGAATGTCTCACTGGTCCCATCGCCCTGGTCGGAAGAGAATGTGCTGATGCAAATCGGCCTGCAGGGATATGAAATCGAGCCGGATGAACGTCCGCCGATAAATCTCACCCTTCTGGTCGATGTTTCGGGATCCATGAACTCGCAGGACAAGCTGCCACTCGCCAAGAAAGCGCTCGGCATGCTGGTCGACCAGATGACCGAGAATGACAAAATTGCGATTGTTGTTTATGCGGGCGCCGCAGGCACGGTTCTTGAGCCAACATCCGGCGATGACAAAGCCAAAATCATGGCGTCGCTCGAACGGCTCAGCGCGGGCGGGTCGACAGCAGGCGGGGAAGGTCTTCGCCTGGCCTATGCCCTGGCCGAACAGAGCTTTGACGAAGACGCCGTGAATCGCGTGATGCTGCTTACAGATGGTGACTTTAATGTTGGTGTTACCAGCGATGAACGGCTGGAAGACTTCGTGGCCCGGAAGCGCGAAAGTGGCGTTTTTCTGTCAGTCATGGGCTTTGGACGCGGCAATTATAACGACGCCATGATGCAGAAGATTGCTCAGTCCGGAAACGGAATGGCGGGATATGTCGACACGTTGAACGAAGCGCGCAAACTGCTCAGCGATGACCTGTCCGGCTCGCTCTTCACCATTGCGAAGGACGTCAAGATTCAGGTCGAATTTAATCCGGCTGCGGTGAAAGAATATCGCCTGATCGGATATGAAACCCGCATTCTGGACGAAGCCGATTTCAACAATGATGAAGTCGATGCCGGTGAAATTGGTGCTGGTCACCGCGTCACAGCGATCTATGAACTGACACCGACCAACGCGACTGGCCTGGTGGATGAGCGGCGTTATGCGGAAAATTCTGCGCCCGTCGCCGATACGTCAGGCGAATGGGCCTATCTGAAACTCCGCTACAAGCTGCCAGAGGAAGACAATTCCAAACTGCTGACGGTGCCAATCACCAAAGACATGATGTCGGAGTCGATCGATGAGGCACCTCTCGCGACGCGGTTTGCAACGGCGGTTGCGGGGTATGGTCAGCTCCTGAAAGGCGAGCCCTATCTGTCAAACGGGTTTGATTTCGACGATGTGATTGATCTCGCTCTCACCGCGCGCGGCGAAGATGCCTTCGGCTATCGGTCAGAATTCATTCAGCTCGCACGAAATGCCAAAGCTGCTGCGGCACAGGAAACACTTGAAACACAAGGCACAGGCGAGCGCCCTTAACCGAGTGCAAAAAAAAAGAAGGCCGGTCATTAAGACCGGCCTTTCAGGCGCGAGCATCGGGCGTTGATGCACGTTGGGCAAATCAGGCAACGCGAGAAGCGCGCTGCGTGTCACAGACCGGATCGAGGCCATCACGCAGATCGGCGATGCTGGTCTTTCGGTCCAGAACCTTGTTTGACGGGGCAAAGAAAACCGCGCGAGCCCCATAGCGCTGGGCGTCACGCCAGGCCCAGATTGGCTGCACATTATCTGCGCGCCCATCGAGCTCAACAATCCGGATCACGCGCCAGCCAAATCCGGAATGGGAGGCAAAAATGGCAATGCCTTCTTTCGCAGCCCAAGCCGTATCCGGCCCGATCCGCTCAAAATTATAGTCCCGTCCCGAACGACCACAAAAATTCACAGCACGCATGTTCTTTCTCCGTTCTCCTGAACTGTGAATATTCCTCTCTTGTTCTCTTGTAAAGATAACTTTGGAACAAAATTGGAATAAATTGAAAGAAAATCGCCTGTTAACCTTTTGTTAACGTTCCTGAGGGGCAGAATTTGCCTTGAAAATGGCTCGGCCTTTGAAAACAATGTCGTCATCCACGAGCAAACAGGCCTGCAGGAAGCAAGACTGCGCCGAGACCTTAAGGCGAGTCATCTCGACCCGGCGCTCGCCCTTACAGTCTGGCTTTACGTTCTCATAATCGACTGAAATGAGGTGACACGCCCCGAGCGCGTCTTGCGCTTCGCCCCGAAAGGCGTCGAGTAAAGTTGAGATGGAAGACAATACGAGATCAGACATGAGCGCATAATTCAGAGCGCCTTGCCCTGTGCAAGACAAAAATCCCCAGACGCAAAGAGCCGCCCTTGGCGGGCGGCTCCTCACATAGCCTTGCGTGGGTGCGCAATAAGGTCAGGCGACAGCGTAGCCTTTTTTCTCGTCAGCCTTGGCTGAGCCAAGCAGATCACCGAGGTGACCAAAGCCTTTCAGGCCGTATTTCTCTTCGCAGAAAGACGAAACTGCCGGGAAGATCCCCGCGATCTGGGCATGACCCAGGCCCGCTTTTTGAAGATTGCGGATCATGGTCGTTGCGACAGCCATACGGCCGCCGGGTGTTTGCTCGATCAGACGAGCAATCACACCTGTCGCTGCGCCCGTTTCATCGCCCATTTTGGCAGAAAGCGTGCGTGCGCCCGGCATTTTCTTGTACAATTCAGTCGTAAATTCAGAACCCTGGCGTTCTGAGGCATTCAGCACAATGCCGAGCGCCACGCGGGAGTCTTTCTGGCTCATACCGGTGGATTTGGCGACGTGCTTCACGAAGTCTTTCATCATTGTTGAGTGCTCCTTGCTGAGGACCCGCCAATTACCTCATGGAGGGCTTAGCGTAAGGTTAAGCTGGCCTTGCCGGAGAGATGAAAATCTCTCGGGTCAATTAACGATTCAAGACCGGTGTGGCCGCATATTACGGGCAAGATCTGACACCGAATCAGGGTGGTAACTCTGTTCTGCGCCGCAATTTCAGCGTTAATTCATCAAGAAGAAAAATTTCTGAAACCTTGTTGATAAAATCGGCCCCTTAACGCGAGGGACCATTTTTGTTCGAGAGGCCTCTGAAACCAGAGCTCGCAAAAGGCGTTACGACTTGCAGACCCGCGCCGCATCGGAGATAGCTAGACGGGCTGATGGAATTGGGAGCGGGTTATGACGTTGAAGAAACTCTTGCCGGGTGTGCTGGGCCTGTCCTGTCTGGCTGTCGCCTGCACCGCCACGGAAACACCGCCGCCGCCACCGCCACTCGCCCCACCGCCCGTTGAAGCCGACACCAGTGTCAGCTGCCTCGATGACTCTTACCTCGTCTACTTCCCGTCTGGCCAAACCGATCTTGATGATGAGGCGATTGCCATTATCGAAGCAATCGTTGAACAGGCAAAAGCCTGCGAGCCGAGCGCGATTGAAGTTGTTGGCTATGCAGACGCGGTCGGCTCCGAGGACGTGAATATTCGTGTCTCACAGCAACGGGCTGATGCCGTTCTTGAGGCGCTGCTGGCCGAAAATCTCAGCGTTCCACGCATTGCCATTGCGGCGGCCGGTGAGAAAGACGCCATGACAGAGGATGATCTGATCGTTCCTATGGCCCGCCGTGTGGAAGTGCGTTTGGTCAGATAAGTCGTCGATTGAGACTAATCATTGGCTTCGTCGACTGACCGGCTCCGGAATTCCTGCCGGACCCGCAAAAGCCGCGTTGCAACCGTCACTTCTCTGAGGAAGTTGAATAGCCCGGTAATAAGTGAGCCGAGCACCAGTATGAACATAAGGGCAACCAGCCCGCCGGCAGCGCCACCGAATAGTCCCAGCAAAAACACAAGCGCGACCAGCATGCAGATGAAGACCGCCGCCAGACAACAAAAGAAGACCGCCCGGTTTCCATATTTCAGACGCTTGTCGAGCACGAGCAACTCATCTCTGTGACGGTTTTCCAGCCGCGCGTCTTCCCCGGCATCGATCATGTTTTCTAGGGCACGCGCGCGGTCGACGATCCGGCCAAGCCGGGCGGTCACGACGTTTAAAATCGCCCCTGTCCCCACAAGAAGAAAGATCGGTGCGATCGCAACCTGAATGGCTGCCGCCATATCGCTGACACTGGGATCTGTAAAAAAATCGAATGGAGTCACATTATGCATCCTTCGTGCGAAACCAACCTGTCAGAGACAGGCGCGGGCGCGGCGCAAAACTTGCGACCTGAGAGACATGATGAAGACACGGAACCGCAAAAATGGACAGGGTGTTGAAAGCTGGCACAAAGCTTTGCTCGACCTGACCATCATCGGTGAGAAATTGTAACTGCCCGCCCCAGACCGGAGACCAGTCACGCGTCATTCCCAGAACATAGGCGAATTGCCGGTTCTTGCCTTCCACACCATCGTCATGTGATGTCAGAACATGGCCCGGTCCGTATTTCGTGACCTGCATGTCGCAAAAATCGATGGGACGATCGGTAACAGTGTTGAGCGCAGTGAGAACGGCGCTTGAGTTCATGAATTCAAACACGGTTCTCAAGCCATCAACCCGAAGGCGCCCCGACTGATAAGCATCGGCAACCGGATAGTTTTCATAGACATATTGAAACTCACTGGCCGCGCGCCCTTGCGCCTGAAGCACCGCGGCTTTGATCCGGTCCAGTCCAAGCTTGGGCAGTTCAGACACAGGAAGATCGATATGTCGGTCTCGATCATTCAGAACGAGATGCCAGTCCAGCGCCTGAATGGTTTCGTGAAGCCGCTCCGCCGCGCTATCGGTCAGAAAACCCGGAATCCGCAAGCGCCCGGTCCGCGCGAACTCTGCCGTCAAGCTTGGCAGATCAAGATCAGGATTAAGGGCAATGGCATCTGTCATGTTCATGAAATCGCACAGTGGCGCTGAACTTTCCATACTCAATTCCAAAGACCTCAGGCCCGGCGCGGCAGAACATTTGATTAAGACAAATCAGTTTTAAGTCCGGTGAGGAGCTTTCGAATGACTGTTCAGCTGATTTATCGCAAACCGCATGACCGAAAACTCAAATCGGGAGGCTATGCCAAAGTGGCCGGCAGCTGGCTTGTCCGCGAAACCCGTCATGCAACGCATGAATCTCGTACGTATCGCCATGTCTGTCCAATGTGTGGAGCAAAGGTTCGCACCGTGAAAATGCCTGGCGGAGGCTGGGTCCATTTCGAGGCGGAAGGCGGACTCCAAACGCTGAAACACCCCTGTTTCTACATCGGTGAGGATATGACTCATCGAAAAGATCCGAATACGCTAGACTTGTTCGATCGTCTCTGACCCTCGGGTGGGTCGAGAAAGCGCACGCGTTTGGGTGGAGAGTCATGGTTCAGTTTATCGGTCTTCTGGCGGCGTGTCTGACGACATTGTCTTTCTTGCCACAGGCCGTGTTGATCATTCGAACACGCGAGACAGCGGGCATCTCGTTTACAATGTATCTCATGTTTTCCAGCGGTGTCGCGGCATGGCTCGTTTATGGGATTTTTCGCAGCGATTTGCCGGTGATCCTCGCCAATTTTGTCACGCTGATTCTCGCCAGCATTGTTCTTGGTCTGAAAGGTCGCGACATGTTGAACGAACGCGCCACAGCAAAGGCTCCACGTCCGCAGGCTCCGGATTAACCACGGCATGCCGCGCACACTCCTGTTCAACAAGCCATTCAATGTGTTGTCCCAATTTACAGATCGGGGCGTTGAGGGATCAGAGCGACAGACTTTGTCGGATTTTATTGATGTGCCGAATGTCTATCCGGCAGGTCGGCTCGACCGAGATTCCGAAGGCCTTCTGGTCCTGACAAGCGACGGAAAGCTTCAAAACCGAATTGCCAGTCCGAAATTCAAACAGCCCAAAACCTATTGGGTGCAAGTCGAAGGTGAACCCGACGACGACGCCCTAAACCAATTGCGTACTGGTGTGGATCTGAAAGAAGGGAGGACACGCCCTGCCAATGTCACAGCGATTTCAGAACCAGACGGCCTCTGGCCCCGGGAACCACCTATTCGTATCAGAAAGTCCGTGCCGGATAGCTGGCTCTCGCTCACGATTACTGAAGGGCGAAATCGACAGGTGCGCCGAATGACGGCAGCCATTGGACACCCCACTCTGCGGCTGATCCGCTATTCGATTGGGGATTGGACACTGGATGGATTGGTATTGGGCGACTGGCGTGAAATCTGATCCTGTCAGCCGGAATTAGACGTGCGAGACACACGTCTCATGAATGTGGGTTCGGAACGTCAGGCAAAGAAGTTTACGCCACCGCCGCCAGCCGAAAGTCTCTGAAGACCGGCATTCAGATTGGCGATCTGGGCTGAAAGATAGGCTGGCACCTGACCGCCGCGCTTACCGGGCCCCTCATCACCATTTTTCAGTTTGAGAAGCGTCGGGTCATCGACCGCCCAACGATAGGCTGTCCGCAGACCACGCAAGGCACTATCGAGCACTTCAACGGCCTGGTCCCGCGACTCTTTTGTATCAAAGTTCAGGCCATCAATCAGTCCCATGGTGACAATTTCCGGGCTTTCATTTGCCCGGTCACTCCCGGGGATCGGTTTTTCCATAATCACACCCGTCGGCAGACCAAGCGCTGCGAGCGCATCCCGACCTTCCGCACCATGTGACAATTCGATCTGAACGCCCTCGCCAGGTGTGATTTTGAGAGCCTGCCCGCCATCTTTGCGGCGAATATCAGCATTTCCGTCGAGCACCAGTGCCGCATTGATCTTGAACGTCAGAGACCGAAGATTGTCATCCTGTTCGATCGTAATTTTCTTGTCGCGACCACCATTCACAGAAATGAAGAAATGGTCGCCCGCCCGCAGTGCCAATCGATCTGTCACCGATGCTGAATCGGACATAACCATGTCACCATCCGGCAGCCCAAAGACATCAAGCGTGTTTGAGAAGCTGTCGGAAATCATGATGTCAGACGCGCTGGCCACGCCTCCGCGCCCCGAAATGTTGTTCACCCAGCCTTCTGTTCCGTCTGTGATGTCCAGCGAAGCCAGATAGGCGGACTGATCCTTGTCCGATGAGCCACTGCCGAACACCGCTTCGCCCGTTCCAGCAACGATCACCTGACTGCCCGACAGCGTAATGCCCTCAACAGACTGATAACCTTCTCCGCCGAGACGTGAGAGCCAGCTCATGGAGGGCGTGCCGCCGGACACGTCAAATTTTGCAACAAAGCCATCACGATGAGTTTGTTCGGTTCCGGTCAGACCATTGGCGTCCTGACCATCCATACGTGTTGCGCCACCAATATAGACCGAGCCGTCATCTCCAATTTCGAGCGCACCAATGCGGCCCGCGCCGAGGTCGCCCAGAGAATGGGTCCAGTCGCCGACATCATCGACATCGCTGCTATAACGGCGCATGACGGCCTCACCATCCTCAAGACCCGCAACAATGACGGATCCATCTGATGCGATTTTAATGCCCTGCACGCTGTCATCGCCGGTCGTACCGAATTGTCGAATCCAGACCTGATTTCCATCCGTGTCGATTTTCTCGATGAAGGCGTCTTTGCCGCCGACCAGTGAGTCATTGGTCATGCTGGCTGCTGTTGTACCGCCGACCACGATTGATCCGTCTGAAGCGAAAGCTATGGCATTGCCTTGATCGTCAAAGGCCGAGCCGCGCTGGCGTGTCCATTGCTCGATACCGTCTTCGTCATAGAGCGTGACAAACGTATCAACACCGCCTCCAACAGCGGAGCTGGTCAGATCGTCACTGGTCTTGCCCGTGATGGCAATCTGCCCTGTGTCGGAAATCGCGAGCGCCAATCCTTCGGCTTCGCTGGCAGCCCCCAGAGAACGCGACCAGACCATTTTGCCCTGACTGTCATAACGCGCCATGAAGGCATCGTTTTCGCCACGTGTCGCGCCATCACCGATTTGACCATTGGTCGTACCGACGATGATATAGCCCCCTTCAGGGTGTTGCGCCGTTGCCGTGATCGTTGTGTCCTTGTCTTCCTCGCCAAGGCGCGTCGACATGCTGCGGGTCGGATCAGCCGAGCCAAGATCGCTCCAGACGCTTAGTTGGCCTCCGCTATCGCCGCTCGACCCGGACTGGCCAACCATGACGGCGGCGGGCTGTGCGTCAGCCGCACTGAACGACAATTGTTCGGTTGAGGTGCCTTTGATTTTGTAGCCAAACTGCGTGCCCTCAATGATGCCATTCTCGTCTTCCTTCCCAATCTTCATACGCTCAAACCGCGTACGAAGCCCGGCTTCCTCGAGCTTCAGATTGATGAAGTCAGCAACATTGTCGAGATTGCGAACCGTCTCTCCTGTGGTCGCTTCCATTTCGGAGAGATCAATCGTGACGGTATCGGTGCTATTGGTACGTTTGGCCGTGACTGTGAAGACTTTGTCGCCGGTAAAGGCCGCAACTTCTGCATCAAACTCACCATCGTGCAGCACTTTGGTGTTGTATTCATAAGATGACCGCTGGATCGCAACTTCACTTTGCGCCGTCGACAGGCGCTCACCCGCGATCAGAATGGATTTCTCCATGTCGAAACTGCCAAGAAAGCTTTTCACTTCAGAGATGGCTGCCAGCATGCGCTTCTCAGCGCGCGATTCCTGGCCGGCCGGCAGCGTGCCATCCTTGGCGGCATCAGCAATTGCTTTCGCCTGAGCCAGCGCTTCGTAGGCGGCGAAGATTTTCGGCACATCGCCGCGCTGCTTCAGCGCATCTTTGGCATCAGTGTCTGACAGGAAGGATGCGGCGCCTAAAGCCTTGCGCAGAAGATCAGATGGCTCGATTTCCTGGCGCCATGGAAGATCACTTTGGGCAACGGCATCGCCAGACTGAGTCCCGGCGGTTGGAGACACAGGCGTATACCCCTGAGCTGAAGCCAGGCGATAATTAATCTTAGCGTTGTAATATCCCGACAGCGCCGAGAAATCAAAATTCACCGTTTCCATGTTCTGTTCGCCAAAATGACGCTCAAATGCCCTGATAATGCATACGAGCCTTGATCATTATCTGTGACGGACCTAACGAAAGTACTAAAGGTAACGCGTAAATCTGTCCGTCCCGGAAACCATTTTCATGCGACAACGTCGCCGAAATTCATCCCTCCCTTTTGGTTGGCTCGCATCTCTGTCCTTCCATCTTTTGATGCTGGGATGCGCGGTTGTTCTGGGACTCCTGATTCTGGAAACGCGGCACGCTCTTGGCGAAGAGTTTGAGCCTACTGGCGAAGCTGTGACCGCCACCAATCAGAATATTGGTAACATGTTCGCTGACATGGTTCCGAGCGATATGGACGCCCGTGAATTCTGGGCTGCCAAGGTTGACGAAGAAGTTCGCGCTGATGACCTCGTCAGCGCACGAGGCTTTCTTCTGGCAGCGCCTTATATGCTGGACAAGCGGGATGCCGCAGCCGTGACAGCGGCCGCAACGACCGAAACCACTGGCAGGATGGATGAACGGCTTTTGGCGGCTGCAAAATTGTTTCTTCCCGACGATGTGCGCGCCCGGTATGAGCGCGCCGTTTCGCCTCCGAGCTTAACCAAAGCCTCCACGACGAGTGTCGAAGATCCGGAAGGCCTTAACGACGACCCCGCAACCGAGGACATCGCGCCAGACGTGGACGATCTGATAGAGACTGACGAAGACGCTATGTCAGACGACGATCTGGCAGGCGTCTCTCCACCGACCGCTCAGGCTGAGTCGCCTGATTTTTTCATTCTCGGTAATGCCAGAGACCTTTCCTATCAGAGTGCGGGCTGGATACGCGGCGATCGCACAGACGTGTTTACGTTGACAATTTCGGGGCTGGGGCTGATCGCACAGGACGGACTGATCGAAGATTTCGATCCGGACTGGCGGTTTTATCAGGGCGCGTCGCTGGTCAAATCAGCCATCCGAGCGCGGCGTCTCGATCCGGAATTCGAAGATCTGCTCCGCACCCGATTGCAGCGCGCCATGCCAGAAGCGGTGCTACACGCCAATCTGAAAGCGGCGTTTTCACAGAACTCCAATCTGCTAATTCAGTCAGATGTCGTATATCAGGCCTTTGCCGAGTCGATCGAACGCGACCGGCTGACGCCCATCGTGACCGACCTGACCCGCATTGCTGAACTGGCCGATGAACGCTCTACTTTTGCGGCCCTCACCCTGCTTGAGACCGTCACCTCTTTACGTGATCTGAAACGAGCTGAACTGATTTCCCATGCCGGTGGGGATCGGGCGGTGACGCTGGCCAAATACAATGGCTCTGAGGCGCTTGAGGCCGCGACCACGATCATGGACTGGACGATGCGGCTCATCGTTTTATCGACCTTGCTCGTCGCCATATGTTTGGTTATGGGCTGGCTGTCTGTCGGAACGGTGCTCAGAAGCCTCAATCGCCACTGACGAGAGCTGATTACATAAAATCTTTGGCGAGCAGACCGTAGAACAGGCTATCTACCCAACCGCCCTCGGTGAAATGGGTTTCGCGGTGGACGCCTTCGCGGGAAAAGCCAAGCTCATAAAACAAACGCTGTTTGGGCTCGTCGATCGAATAGATCTCAGCCCAAACCTTGTGAAGGTTCAGCTCTTCAAAGCCATAACGAAGCAGTGTCTGCCCCGCATCCGGGGCATATTCTTCGTCGATATAAAGGTCATCCGCGCCGAGATAGATGGAGAAATCCGCATTCCGGTTGACCCAGTCGATATAGCAAAGCCCCGCAGCACCCATGAGCTCGCCTGTTTCCAGCTCGACGATGGAGAACATGCGAATGCTCGGATCATTATTCACCTTCGCATCGAACCAGCCTTTTTGCTGGGTCATATTCAGTTCGCGATATTCGCGGAAATAGCGGCGCAGACGCGGATCATTCCGCCATTCAAGCAATTGCGGCAGATCGCGCTCTTCAATGGCACGCAGGCCGGTGAGGTCACCTGTCAGCATCAGCCTACAGCCTCCCACATGAGCGCATCGCCCTTTTTGAGCGCCGTCTTTACTGGCTGACCCACGACCAGATCGACTTCAAACGGCTCCACCGACCCTTCAGGGCGCGGACGCAGCGCTTCGAGATCCGACTCTGCTATGGTTTCGCCCTCGGCAATATCTCGCGTCAGCCGCATGCAGCGCCGCTGAACCACAGAGCTGTCAAATTCATTGGCTTCAATTCGTTTCACGCCATCTCCAAGCGCCAGTTCGAGTTCGCGCGTGCGATCTACCATATCCCGCCAAGAGACGGGATTCATCGAGAAGGGATGGTCTGGCCCGTCGCGTTTATTGTCATCGGTGAAATGCTTTTCGACCGCGCAGACACCCAGCGTGACAGCACCGAGTACAGCAGCATGGCCGGGTGTGTGATCAGACAGGCCCAGCGGCATGCCGGGATATTTCAGCGCAAAACTACGCAACACATTCAGATTGACGTTCGCGAAATTCTCGAGGCTGCCGGTGTAATTCGTATTGCACTGCATGAGGCAGAGCTCGCGGGTACGGTTGAGCGCCGCTGCAACCGCGCGTTCGACATCTTCCATGTCGGCAGCCCCGGTTGCGAGGAAGACCGGTTTTCCGCGCGAACAGATTTCTTCGATGAATTGCGTCCAGCCAATATCGCCCGAGCCGACCTTATACGCCTTCAAATGCTGGTCGACGAGTTCGATCGCCTCCATGTCATAGGGCGTGGTCATGAAGTCGATGTCGGCCTTTTTACATTCGGCCACGAGTTCAGACGTCCAGTCGCGCGGCGTCTGATACTTCTCGAAAATATCGTAGACGGAGTCTTTCCAATCGGCCTGGTGCGCCATCTGCCCCCCAAGCGCCTGAAAACCGGCATCCGAAACAATATCCTTGGCCAGAAAATGTTGAAACTTGGCGCAATCGGCGCCCGCTTCCTTGCAGAGCCAGATCAGCTCCTTCGCGCGGGACAGCTGGCCATCATGGGAAGATGCAATATCGGCGATGAAATAGGTTGGCTCGCCAAAGCCTATCCGGCGGCTGCCAAGTTCGAAGTCATGTGCGTAACGCATCGTTCATCCTCTGAGACGAGTGAGCGGACAGTTTCTGAGAGGCCTGGCAGCTTTCGGCCAAGCCAACTCTCGGCTTTTGAGACATCCATGCCGCATGAGAGCGCGCGCGCCGGGCTCATGCCTCGGGCGGAGCGATCCTCGATCCAGTCCGGATCAATCTGGAGTTCGTCGGCGACCGCGCGAACAAATTCAGCCTTGGACGACACTTCGGACGAACCGAGATGAACAAGACCGGTGTGTTTGGTCACGAGCAGATCCGCCAGCGCTTCGGCGCAGGCCCGGACATGCATGGTCGAAGTATAGTAATCTGTGAAGACGCCAATCGGCGCACGGTCGGTAAGGCTGTCGAGAACCCAGCGACCAAAGCCTTTCCGCGCGCCACAGATATTCGTGCGAACCACCAGACTGTTCGGAGCTTCCCGCGCCATGGTTTCGCCGGAAAATTTCGACGCGGCATAAGCATTTGCAAGGCCAATAATGGCCTGCTCGTCATGCTTGGTCTTTTCCGTTCCGGTGAAGTAATTGTCGGTCGACACCTGAAGGAACCGGCCGTCGGTTTGCTGGCTCCAGGCCGACAGAACACCGGCCGGCGCACCATTCACGCGATATGCCATTTCCGGGTCGTCTTCGCATTGGGCCAGGTTTACATTCGCCGCGCAGTTGATGACGGTGTCTGCATCCACACGCACAAGCAATCGAAACAGGGCCAAGGGATCGGCTATGTTGACGGTAAGGTCTGCTCCCGACCGTGCAGCGCCAAGCGCGCGAATACCTCGCTCTTGCAAAACCTGCATGATTTCAGTGCCGAGAAGGCCGGTTGCACCGAGGACAAGCACTTTCATCAGGCGGCTCGCTTCAGCATCATGCTGTCATTGCGCATATCAGCCACCTGATCTGCCTCGAGACGTTTCGGGTCGTGCCGGATGGCATTGATCGCCGGAATGTCCGGGCGACGCAGGCAGAGCGCGAGATAATCCGCTGCCGTCGCGAAAGGCGCGGCGTCTCCCATGGCCTCATAGATGGCACGGAACATTTCGACATCCTCGGGATGATCCAGCGTCCAGCGCAGAGTTTCGATACCGCCACCGGGCCCCTGAATGGAGGAGCGCTTCATCTTCGGATTGGTGCGGATCCACGGCGTGACGTGTTCGCGTTCATACGGCTCGGTTGCGAGTTCATCGGCCGCAAACAAAGCATCTGCATCAAAGACTTCGCAGTCGAGACCATGCGGAAACCCAGGCGGCATGTTGTTGCAGCCATAGTCCGCGCCCGATTGCTGCCAGAAACGGATCGTTTCACCACAGATATCAGGATCAATCATTGGACAATCTGACGTTACGCGCATTACGGCATCAGCGTGAACTTCATGCGCGGCTTTGGCATAGCGCGAGAGGACATCGGTCTCTGATCCACGTACAACGGCATAGCCCCAACTCGACGCCGCTTTGGCGACCGGGTCGTCCTGCGGCAAATCGGGTACGGCAACCACAACGAGGTCTGTCCCCGGAATTCGGTCGCATCGATCAAGACAGCGCTTCAGAAAGGGCTCGCCGCCCAGATCCATCATCACTTTCCCCGGACAGCGGGAAGAACCCATACGGGCCTGCACGATTACGGCAAACGTCATGCGGCGTCTCCTGTTTTGGATGATTTACGGGAGGTACGCAGGAACAATGCGCTAAGTCGCCGGGAGAGAACCACGCCCAGCCGTGTGCCGCCGCACACCCAACAGTAAATCGCGGCCCGCGGCTTGCCGGTGAAGATCGACTTCAGCGGCCGCCAGAGCGGATAACGAACAAAAAGATGAAACCACATGGAATGGGCGCGGTCCGGATGGGTGCGAATGAATTCAGCATCCCGACGTCCATACCATTTGAACTTGCCCATATAGTCGGAGAATTCCGGATGGTGATATTGCGGCACGATTGTCCGCCCGACCCCGAAGGTAAACCGGCCTGTATCGACGATGCGCTTGAACAGATCCGCATCGTCTGACTGGTCCTTGTTGACCTCATCAAACCGAACCGCCTGCAACACCTCTTTGCGGTAGAGCGTCGGCGCGACCCCGATCATCATGGTGCGCGGGCCAGGCTGATGCTGGAACACCGCCATGGCGTCGTGCTCGGCCCGGTTCCAGAAGCCATTGTCTTCAATGCCCACACCGGCCTGAACCACATCGAGACCAAACTCTTCCATATCGCGTTTCAGAGACCGAAGGGCATCCGGCGCCGGACGATGATCGGCATCAATGAAAGCGATGAGATCGTGACTGGAATGGTCGGCACCGAGCTGACGGTCAGGTGCGAGGCCTTTGCCGCCCGAGCGGACCACCCGCGTACCGAGACGTTCGGCAATGGCCACAGTGTCATCAGTCGAGCCGCCATCAACAACAATCAATTCTGCCGGCGCACATGCCTGAATCGCCAGGATGGATTGCTCAATCCTGCTCGCCTCATTGCGCGCGCACAGCACGACAGAAATGGGTGTCGAAGTCATGTCCGCGATTAAACCCGGCAGGCGCTAAGGATTGGTAAAGCAAACCCGCCATATATTTAACCCAGACGATAATTTTTGATCGAAATTGACGGGATTCTGATATGGCACTCTCGCAGAATACAGACTTCTCCCTGCCCGGCGGCATTACACGCGGGTTCGACACCCCCTTCCCGGATCTTAACGGCGCAAGCATTCTGATCACGGGCGGCACTGGCTCCTTTGGTAAACAGCTGGTCCGGACCATCACGGAAAACTGGACGCCCCGGCGCCTTGTGATTTTCTCCCGCGACGAGCTCAAGCAATATGAGATGGCGCAGGAATTTCCGATGCAGCAACATCCGTTTCTGCGGTATTTCATCGGCGATGTGCGCGATCAGGCTCGCCTCGAAATGGCGATGCGCGACATTGATTATGTGATCCACGCTGCCGCGCTGAAACACGTTCCCATTGCCGAATACAACCCGATGGAATGCGTCAAAACCAATATCATGGGCGCTGAAAACGTCGTGAATGCCTGCATCCGAACCGATGTGAAACGCGTGATTGCCCTGTCGACCGACAAAGCCGCCAGCCCGATCAATCTGTATGGCGCGACCAAGCTGGCGTCTGACAAAATCTTCTGCGCGGCAAATAATCTTTCAGGCCGGGATGGCTGTCGGTTCTCAGTGGTGCGCTACGGTAATGTGGTTGGCTCACGTGGCTCGGTCGTGCCCTTCTTCCGCAAACTTGTTGCGGAAGGCGCAGACTTCCTGCCCATCACAGACGAGCGCATGACGCGCTTCTGGATCACGCTCGAGCAAGGCGTGAATTTCGTCCTCTCCAGCATGGAATTGATGGAAGGCGGCGAGATTTTCGTTCCGAAAATTCCATCCACAACTGTTGTGGATCTTGCACGCTCAGTCGCGCCGGATCTGCCGCATAAAGTCATCGGCATTCGTCCGGGTGAAAAACTGCACGAGACCATGGTCGCCGAAGATGATGGCCGCTCGACAATTGAGATCCCTGATCGGTTCGCCATCCTGCCCGCCCTCGATGAAAAGCTGATGACGGCCTGGATGGATCGCGGTGCAAACACGGTGGAAGAAGGCTTCTATTACGCTTCCAACCGCAATCCGGAACGCCTCGACGCTCGCGGCCTGCATAGCATGCTCGTCGCGGCCTTCCCCGGCATCGCTCAAGGTGAACTGCCGGAGGTTCCGAAGTCTGACGTCAGCAAAGTTAGCTAGAATTTTGACTTAAGCTCGAGTTCGATGGTTTTGAGCTCATTGCCATTCGTCAAATCTTCTCCGCGCTCATAGGTGACGCCCAAGTCGAGTCGCTCATTGATGACGTCTGTTACAGTCAAGCCTATTGAATAGAGGTCTGATGAATCCTCGGACCCGCTAATATTTTTTCTGTGCTGCCATTCAGCCTCTATCGCAAACCTGGAATCCTCTCCAGGCGTCGCAAAGATGTTGGGCAAATAGGTGCCGACCTTGGCATCAAGTCCAAATCGAAATTTTTCATCATCGTCATTTCGAGCGGTCGGGTCAGGATCGGAGTAGTCTTTGGGTGCGCGACTAAAATCCAGATAATCGAGAACCCCTTCTGCGCTCCACTTGAATTGTGTACGCGCAAGAACGGTTTTCAATCCGACATTTCGGCTCGAAATTTCATCATTGCCATAGAGTATATCATACTTGCGGTAACCCAATAGGTGCCCACCAAGCCCGGGCTCAAGCCCTAACTCAAGAAGAAGTCCTTGCTGATCTGAGTAGTTGTCCGTGATCGCAGCTGCAGTGAATGACACAGAATGTCCGGGGCTTTTTACACCTCTAAACGACCAGGGCCTATCATTTTTGCCTGTCTCACACGTCTCGGCACACACATCTTTTTCGTTCAAATCGACGCGGATGCCACCATAAATGTTTGCGAAAGCCACCGTGTTGTCAGGTACTAACGGCATACTCCCATCGGGGTTCAGCGGCGCATTTAAGTCATAGATTTTTTCTTCGACTTCGGACTGAGAAATTGACACAAATGGCGTCACATCGAGCGACCAGCTTCTCCCGTCTTTACTGTCGATCGATGGGAAGACTTTCCAGAGGTCTGTCTTGAAATTCCAACCGATCGCGGCGTCCAACGCCACAGACGATCTATCTGAGTTTTTGGTAAAGTTGAAAGGGAATTTCAGCTCAGCGCCTTCTGGTTTTTCAGCGTCGAATTGATCAATCCCTTTGACGACGTGCAACTTGCCCGTCCACTTTGCGTCATCGCCAGTCCCGCCATATTCTCTCTTCTTTGCGAGATAATCTCCTGCACTGACCAAAGTCATGATCGTTCGCGTTGTTTCATGATCGGCAAGACAATCATCAGTACCGGCTATCGACATCAGCTCTGCTTCAAGCTCCGCCCTGCGTGCGCTCAAAATCATTTGCCGCTGGTCAGCTGAGGGCACAGTTTTCTTATCTATGTCCGAAAGCCTCGGATACCTGAAAACATGCAAAGGCGAACTACCATCTACGAAAGCAGAAATTACTTTGTCATCAGCATAAGGGTCACGAAGGGGGCGATAAAGGCTGCAAGTCGTCGCCACATTGGCAGGGGCATGTCCCGTGTTTGCCAAATTGTCCAGATCTGCGCGGTCGAAAACGACAACTAGTTTTTCAGTTCCGCCAGAAAAACCAGCCTCGAATAATCGAAGAAGAGATCGCCGAAACCGAAACGCAGCGCCTTGTTCTTCGAAACGAACAATTGAATCATATTTCGGCTCTCTCCGACACTCCGCTTTTTTTTCTGCTTCAACGCCATTACAATTTGGAACGAGGCGCTTTCTTATCAGGGCCTTCGTGGACAGCAGAAACTCATCACTATCTGCAGCGACCAGTTTAAACCTCTTCTGGAGCGTCATTAAAACGCAATCGGACGACACTTCACCAGGACGCAGAACGGGTGATTTCGGCGGTTTTTCAGGTTCTGCAGGTTCTTCATCTGAATAGAGACCATCCGAACATTCTAAAAGTCCAGACAGATATAACGGGTTGACTGTTTCATCGGCATGTACGGCCGAACTCAAACCCAGCACGAAAACCACAAGACAAAGCAAATGCTTGGCGTATCTAAATGCGCAGAGCGTCCCGCGATCTTTATGCAAATCTGACATTTTATAATCCCCCCGAATAACTTCGAAGGAATACCCTCATAGGTTGCGCGCCTCAACCTATGGAGACAGATCTAAGGTCCTTTTCTGTGAGTGAGTAAAGCCCGACCCTCACCCCAGATTGAACGCGCCTTTAATGCCGTCGATCAGAAGCTGGATTGAGAGGGCGGCAAGGATGACGCCAAGAATACGCGTGAGCGCACCAGCCACACTGTCGCCCATCAGGCGGATCAGAGGGCCTGCAATCAGAAAGATAATCAGAGTGAGCAGCATGTTCAGCCCAAGCGCCGCCAGCACCGCGCCCTGCTCCATCCAATTGCCTTCCGCATTGCCCATATATAGCATGGCCGTGGCGATCGTGCCGGGGCCTGCCAGCATGGGAATGCCCAGCGGAAAGACTGAGATGTCGTCCAGATCTTCATGCTCATCCATATATTCTTCAGCGCGTTGTTCCCGGCGCTCTGTCCGCTTTTCGAACACCATGTCGATCGCAATCAGGAAGAGCAGCGCACCGCCAGCCGCACGGAAAGCGTCGAGAGATATATGCATTTTCTCAAGCAACCAGGTGCCACCAAAGGCAAAGGCAAAGACGATCAGAGTGGCCACGAACACCGATTTGATCGCCATTCTGCGCGCATAGTCCGGACCGCCAGGGGCAGTCATGCCGGCAAAGACCGGCGCAACCCCAAGCGCGTCGATCAGGACAAAAAACGTGACGAAACTGGCCGAAAAGAGGGAAATAAGTTCTGCGTTCATCGGGTCGCTGTGAACTTTCTCACCTGAAAAAGCAAGCCACATTTCTATGACGGGCCAATGCTGTCCGCTCAGAATATCTCACACTCCAGTTGACGTGAAGAGTACTTTGTGTTTCAAAGCTTCCTATTGACTTTGGTTTTCAAAGTTATTTGCATCAAGAAAGGACAAACTATGAAACCGCTTATGACATCTCTGCTGATCGCCCTCACCGCACTGCCGCTCTCGGCACATGCAGCCCCCGTCACGCTTAACCTGACGAATGTGGAAGCCCGTGGCGGCCAATTGCTGGTTGGACTGCAAACCGGCGACCAGTTCCTGAAGAATGGCGGGATTGCAGGTGAAATTGTGGAAGCACCGGAGCCGGGCACGCTGACCTTCACCTTTGATGTGCCTGAGGGCCGCTATTCGGCCTCTGTCCTGCATGATGAAAACAAGGATGGGACAATGAGTGTGGGCGCAAATGGCATGCCGGCGGAGGGCTGGACCATGCACAATGCAGACAAGCTGATGGGGCCACCCACGTTTGATCTGGTCGGGTTTGACGTGCCTCCGACCGGTCTGACCCTCACCATGGACATGATTTATCCCGAGGCAGAATAGCCTGATAACGCACGAGATCATGGTTAATTCAGGTCTTGTGCGCTTTGTTGCCAAATAGCCCTTATCGACTCTGCAAGCCTGCGTTATCACTCAGGCTTGTAGACAATTAAGCGAGATGAGATGGCTGCGGGACACGGCAACGAAATCATGATCAAGGATACCCTGGTATTCCTGTTCGCAGCGGGTGTCGCCGTTCCGATTTTCCGTTTTATCCGCCTGCCCGCCATTGTCGGCTTCATGATTTCCGGCATCGCGCTCGGTCCGTTCGCATTGGGTGCGCTGAGCGAACAGTTTCCCATACTGGAATACATATCCATCTCGGACCCGGCTGCGGCCGCGCCCTTCGCCGAGCTCGGCGTGTTGTTCTTGCTCTTTCTTCTGGGGCTTGAATTCTCGTTTGAGAAGCTGTGGGGCCTGAAGCGGATTGTGTTCGGTGCAGGCGGCATTCATGCGGCCATCAGCACGATTGTGATCGCATCTGTCGCCTGGGTTCTGAACCCTGACCCTGTGTTTGCGATCGTCTGTGGCCTGGCGCTCGCTCTCTCCTCGACGGCCATCGTCATGCAGCTGCTGGTCGATAACAAGGACGCAACGAGGCCTGTCGGACGGTCCACCTTTGGCATTCTCCTCTTCCAGGACATTCTCGTCGCGCCCATTCTGATCTTTGTCGGTCTGGTGGATATCGAGGCCGGTGAGAGCCTGAGCGGCGTACTTGTTGGGGCCCTTGTTCAGGGGCTGATCGCCATTGGTGTCATCTTTGTCATTGGCCGGTTTGCGCTTCGGCGGATCTTCCGCATGGTGGCGTCTGCGGGCGGGCGGGACTTTCTCATGGCACTGACCTTGCTGACGCTGGTGGGGGCCTCGGCCATTACCGCCAGTGCGGATCTGTCGCTCGCACTGGGGGCCTTTCTGGCTGGACTTCTGCTGGGCGAAACCGAATTCAAGCATCAGGCTGAAGTCGATCTGGAGCCGTTTAAAGGCCTCCTGCTTGGCCTGTTCTTCATGACGGTCGGCATGGGGCTCGACCTTCCCGCCATCGCGGCTAATCCGCATTACATTATTTTTGGCCTCGTGCTTTTGCTGCTTATCAAGCTGATTGCAGGCTTTGTCGCGACCCGCCTGATGACGGGCAGCACAACCATCGCCATTGAAAGTTCCTTCTATCTGGCGCCTGCCGGAGAGTTTGCATTTGTTGTCACAGCGGCCGCCAGTGCCGCTGGCATTCTGCCTGCTAACATCACCGCCATGCTGGCCGCCATTGCGGGTATCTCAATGCTGATCACGCCCGCCATGGCCATGGCCGGACGGCGGGTGAGCGCTCGGTTCAAAGCGGATTCAGATACAGATAAAGTCGAAGAAATCGTCGATTTTTCAACGCATACCGGCCATGTCGTGATTGCTGGCTTTGGCCGTGTAGGCACGGTTGTCGCGCGTATGCTGATTGAAGAAGGCGTAGATATTGTCGCGCTCGACCGCAATATGCGGCATATCACCAATGCCCGAAAAGAAGGCCTGCGCGCCTATCTTGGTGATGCCTCTCGCCCTGAAATGCTCGCCTCTGTCGGGCTTGAGGGGGCGTCCGCCTTCATCGTCACGGTTGATAATCCGGCAATTGTTGAGACCATGGTCCGGTCTGTCCGGTCTGTGCGCCCGGATATTCCGATCCTCGCCCGAGCCCATGATCAGGGGCATGCCGGATCACTGGAGATTGCGGGCGCCGACTATGTTGTGCCGGAAGTTGTCGAAACAGGGCTGCAACTCGCCGGTCAGACACTGCGCAAATATGGCTACGACTATGAGACCGTGCGCAGCCTGCTCGCCGCCGAGCGAGACCGTGAATACCACAGCGCCGACCCGGATGCTGACGAGCACAAGCACGAAACCACCGCATAAAAAAAGGACCCGGAGGATACCTCCGGGCCCAGTAAAGCGACTAGGGAAGACCAGATCCATAATCGCTGAAAGCGTGTGTTCCTTAACCGCCCTGGAAGAGCGACAGGATTGTCTGCGGGTTCTGGTTCGCAATCTGCAGAGCCTGAACACCAAGCTGTTGTTTGACCTGCAAGGCCTGCAAGCGAGCACTCTCTTTTGAGAGATCCGCATCGACCAGATTGCCGACACCGGAAGTCAGACTGTCTGCAAGTTTGGAGACAAATGTTGAGTGCGTATCAAGACGGTTAGCGCTCGCGCCCAGACGTCCCAGCGCTGCGTTGACATTATCAAGGCTCGTATTCAGCGCGGCAACCATACCGGATGCCAGCGTTGTCGTGCCCAGACTTGCCGTGGCTGCAAATGTCAGAATTGAGCCGGCAAAGGACATGTTTTCTGAATCGACCGTCAATGAAGACGACGCATCAGCATCTGCAAGGAAGGAAATACCGTTGGTGAGGGAGCCATTCAGCAGATTGGCGCCATCAAACTCGGCTTCATTCACAATGACGGCAATCTGCTCGACATAGGCTCTGAAATCATTGTTGTAGGCTGCGCGCGCCACCCCATCAATTGACGGGTCTGTTGCGGCGACGGCTGCAGCGCGCATCTGGATCAGAAGGTCTGAAATCGCCTCCCCACCCGCAATTGCAACGTCCGCAATTGAATTTGCCCGATCCAGACTTGTTTGGACTGAAGTCAATGCTGCAATGTCGCCGCGCACATTCTGAGCGACAGCGAACACCGAAGAGTTATCCCGTGCCCCGGCGACCTTATAGCCGCTTGAGATCCGACCCTGCGTTGTTTCCAAATCTGAATTGGTTTTCGACAGCTGCTGAAGTGCGCTCATAGCTGCTGAGTTCGTGTGTATACTCGAAACCATTTCATCTCTCCCGGCAAGCTACGATTAACTAAAGCTGCCTTTGAGAGAAGTTTTCGCCGCCGATAGTTAAATAAACGTTGGCGCCAACAAAAAAACTCTATTCAGTTTTCATCGAAAGAGTTCAGACGTTACGGTCTACGAACAATCCGTATGCCTCGCCCATCTGTTTCGCGAGCTCCAGAAATTGCTCTTCCGGCCATTGTTTCAGTACTTCGCCAGATGTCGGGTCGATGACTTTCTGAACAAATTTTCCAGTGTCTTCGTCGCGCTCGATTACCAGCTTACCATCAGGTTCGATCTGAGCTTCAGTCAGGGCATCGGCCAGAGCCTGACGGGTCTCTTCTGACGAATCCGCTTTTTCAAAGCTCTCGTCTTCGGCTTCATCCAGCTCGGCTACGGCCTGCCGATAGCGGGTCTCAAACTGAGACCGGGTTTCTGCCGATAAAACCGGCGAGATCGGATTAAGGTCAATATCTCCAGCCATTGCTCCATGCCTTTCCTAAAGGGGCGGTCCAGGACCGGCCGCTTTCGCCGCCAGTCCTGAAACCCTGCCTTTAACGGAAGAAGGACAATGCGATACCGGCAGAAGAGTTGGCGATCGACAGAGCCTGAACACCAAGCTGTTGCTTGGTTTGCAGGGCCTGAAGTTTCGCAGACTCTTTCGCGAGGTCCGCATCCACCAGATTGCCAATACCCTTTTCGGTCACGTCAGAGAGTTTGGTGACAAAGTCAGAATGCACACCAAGCGACTTAGACGCAGTACCGAGGCGAGCAAGCGCCTGGTTGAGGTTGTTGAGAGACGTTTCAATCGTGGAAACCGCTGCAGAGGCAACGCCAGCAGAGCTGAGCGACGCTGTTGCAGCGAGGGTTACGATAGAACCACCCAGACCGATGGCTTCATCGGCAACCGTGATCGTGGAAGAACCGTCAGCAGATGCCAGAGCGTTGACGCCTGCAGTGGAGTTGTTGATCAGGTTTACCCCGTTGAATTCGGCGTTCGAAACGATTGTGGTGATCTGGTCACGAAGCGCTTTGAAGTCTTCGTTGAACGCTGAACGCTGAGACGTGGTCAGAGAACTGTCTGCCGCACCGAGCGCTTTCTCTTTCATGTCGATCAGTAGGTCGGATACGGCTTCGCCAGCGGCGATAGCAACATCCACGGTAGAGCTGACGCGATCGAGAGATTCAGTCACTACACCAAAACCAGCAACGTCAGACCGCATACCCTGCGCAATGGCGAAGATCGCACCATTGTCTTTAGCAGAAGCGACTTTCATGCCCGTGTTAATCCGGGACTGTGTGGTTTCGAGAGCCGAGTTTGTTTGGTTCAATTGCTGCAGAGCAACCATTGCACCGTAATTGGTATTTACGCTTGCCATTTTGGCATTCCTTTCTGGTCTTAAGGCCTGTCGCCAGGCACTTATCTGAGCGTTTTGCTCGAGGGATTCTTCCCTGAAAAAGGACTGGCAAAACCGGTGCCAAACCCATGGTTAATCGCGATTTCGGACTTTCCAGACCGGGCCAGAAGAGTTTTGGTTAACAAAAATGAAGTCCGGAGACGGAGGGATTTTTGCACCCGGAAGAATTTGCCGATCGGCAAATTTGTGCGGCAAAAATTGCCGGTCCCGCCTGAGGGAGACTTGAGGAATTCCTCGAAGATCGTTGTTTAGAAAAAGAAAATGCCGGACCCGAAGGCCCGGCAGGAATGAGATTGGGGATCTCATATTTGTAATTCTGAACTGCGCTGATCCTATCGGAAGAAGGACAGAGCAATACCAGCAGAAGAGTTGGCGATCGACAGAGCCTGAACACCGAGCTGTTGCTTGGTTTGCAGGGCCTGAAGCTTCGCAGACTCTTTGGCCAAGTCGGCGTCGACAAGGTTGCCGATACCTTTTTCGGTCACGTCAGACAGCTTCGTGACAAAGTCTGAGTGAACACCCAGAGCTTTAGACGCTGTACCGAGGCGAGCGAGGGCCTGGTTGAGGTTGTTGAGTGACGTCTCGATTGTGCCAACCGCAGCAGAAGCGTTGGTGACCGTGTCGAGCTGTGCTGTTGAAGTCAGCGTAACGATAGAGCCAGAGAGGCCGATCGCTTCGTCAGCAACAGTGATCGTGGACGAGCCATCAGCAGACGCAAGAGCGTTCACGCCGGTGGTTGAGCCATTGATCAGGTTCACGCCGTTGAATTCAGCGTTAGAGACGATCGTTGCGATCTGATCACGAAGCGCTGTGAAATCTTCGTTGAAAGCTGAACGTTGAGAACTCGTCAGTGACGCATCAGCAGCACCAAGGGCTTTCTCTTTCATGTCGATCAGCAGGTCAGATACGGCTTCACCAGCCGCGATCGCGACGTCGACAGTTGAACTCACGCGGTCGAGAGATTCGTTCACAACGCCAAAACCAGCAACGTCAGAGCGCATGCCCTGAGCAATAGCGAAGATAGCGCCGTTGTCTTTCGCAGACGCCACTTTCATACCGGTGTTGATTCGGGATTGCGTGCTCTCAAGAGCAGAGTTGGTCTGGTTCAATTGCTGCAGAGCAACCATTGCACCATAGTTTGTGTTCACACTCGCCATTTTAGCGATCTCCTTCGATGTTAGGGGCATTTTGCCCAACGAAAGAACCGCAATAATCAGGCCAGCTTTTTGGTTAACCTCTTGGCAAAAAAGCCGGTCACCATGGGATTATTCCCTTAACAGCAGGGTCGAATGTCAATCAAATTTCATGGGTCAGGGATGGTCTTTGCCGATCGGCAAACATTGCCGGGTCGATTTTTCCCAGCTTAATCCGGGCTTAATCCCAGGCCTGGATTTTGCACGTAATCTCGCCCTTTACAGAGACGAAAAGAGCCGGATCTTTCGACCCGGCTCTTGCCTGTGTAACCCGCCATCACCCCCACGAAATAGCGGGTCAGCGGTCCTATCGGAAGAAGGACAATGCCAGTCCGCTGGACTGGTTGGCGATCGACAGAGCCTGAACGCCAAGCTGCTGCTTGGTTTGCAGGGCCTGAAGTTTCGCAGACTCTTTGGCCAGGTCGGCGTCGACAAGATTGCCGATACCTTTTTCGGTCACGTCAGAGAGTTTGGTGACAAAGTCTGAGTGAACACTCAGAGCTTTAGACGCCGTGCCGAGGCGAGCGAGGGCCTGGTTGAGGTTGTTGAGCGACGTTTCGATCGTCGAAACAGCTGCAGACGCAACACCAGCAGAGCTGAGAGATGCTGTAGCAGCCAGGGTAAGGATCGAACCACCCAAAGACAGGTTTTCATCAAGAACCGTGATTGTTGATGTTCCGTCAGCAGAGGCCAGAGCATTGACTTCTGCAGTTGTGTTGTTGATCAGGTTGACGCCATTGAACTCGGCGTTTGAAATGATCGTACCGATCTGGTCACGAAGCGCTTTGAAGTCTTCGTTGAAAGCTGAACGCTGAGACGTGGTGAGTGATGCATCAGCAGCACCCAGCGCTTTTTCCTTCATGTCGATCAGAAGATCTGAGATCGCTTCGCCAGCAGCGATAGCAACATCAACAGTCGAACTCGTGCGATCGAGAGATTCAGACACGACGCCGAAACCAGCAACGTCAGAACGCATGCCCTGAGCAATGGCGTAGATCGCACCATTGTCTTTCGCAGAAGCGACTTTCATGCCCGTATTGATACGGGACTGTGTCATTTCAAGTTGGGAATTGGTGGAGTTGAGCTGCTGAAGCGCAACCATAGCACCATAGTTTGTATTCACACTCGCCATTTTAGCGATCTCCATTCTGGTATGTAGACCTGAGCATTTTGCTCAGACAGGCATTTTGCCTGTATCAGGACTACGCAAGTCCCGGGCCAGAACAGAGGTTAATCGGACAATAAAACGGCCCGTATTCAAGGGGATATCGTCTTAACGCGCTCATGTGATTTGAACGAAATTTTAGGCATAACCGGCAGTTTTTGCCGACCGGAAAACTTGACCCGGCACTTTCGATACAGCGCAAAACACACTGTTTTCGGGGGCCAAAATAACAAAATGCCGGGCCATTTCTGGCCCGACAGGGAAAGAAGGCTGCCACCTTCTGTAGTTATTCTGAGAGCGGAGGGCCCGCCCCTTCCACCGATTAACGGAAGAAGGAGAGCGCCAGGCCGCTTGACTGGTTGGCAATAGACAGAGCCTGAACACCGAGCTGCTGCTTGGTTTGCAGGGCCTGAAGTTTCGCAGACTCTTTCGCGAGGTCGGCGTCGACAAGGTTGCCAATGCCTTTTTCGGTTACGTCAGACAGCTTGGTGACAAAGTCTGAGTGGATTGTCAGAGCTTTAGACGCTGTACCGAGACGTGCCAGAGACTGGTTCAAATTGTTGAGCGAGGTTTCGATCGCCGCCACAGTCGCAGATGCCGTGGTGACGGTGTTGATCGTTGTACCCGCAGTGATGGTGAGGATTGAGCCGGTCAGGCGCAGATCTTCGTCAGCAACCGTCAGTGTGCTTGTGCCGTCGGCATTTGCCAGGGCGTCGATGCCAGCCGTAGAGTTGTTGATCAGGTTCACGCCGTTGAATTCAGCGTTGGAAACGATGGTTGCAATCTGATCACGAAGCGCTGTGAAGTCTTCGTTGAAAGCCGAACGCTGTGTTGAAGTGAGAGACGCATCGGACGCACCGAGCGCTTTCTCTTTCATGTCGATCAGGAGGTCAGAGATCGCTTCGCCCGCAGCGATAGCAACGTCTGTGGTCGAGCTCGCGCGATCGAGCGATTCAGACACGACGCCAAAACCAGCAACGTCAGAGCGCATGCCCTGAGCGATCGCGTAAATAGCACCATTGTCTTTTGCGGAAGAAACCTTCAGGCCGGTGTTGATCCGGGACTGAGTCATTTCAAGTTGGGAATTGGTAGAGTTGAGCTGCTGCAGCGCAACCATAGCACCATAATTCGTGTTCACACTCGCCATTTTAGCGATCTCCATTCTGGTTATGTGTTGTAAGCATTTTGCTCACCGAGGCCTTTTGCCCTGCCCAAGAGAGAGCAAGAGTGATGCCAGACCGGAAGGTTAACGCCCGGGTCGCGAACGGCCGTATTCACGCGCGATTACCTTACGATTTTGGATGCAATTTTCCTGAACCGACAATGTTGCCGGGCAAAACTTTCCTACCCCGGCAAAACCTGCCTGCCGGGCCATGAAAAAACCGCCGGGGATTGCTCCGCCGGCGGCTGCCATATGAGTTCTGTTGTACCGCATCACGAAAAGCGCTCAGTGATCGGAGGCGGACGCGCCGCCTCCGACTGTTGAGCGGTCTACTGGAACAGACTGTTGATGATCTGCGGAGCCTGATTGGCGATCGACAATGCCTGAACGCCAAGCTGCTGCTTTGTCTGCAGAGCCTGAAGTTTTGCACTCTCTCGCGCCATGTCCGCATCGACAAGATTGCCGATCCCTGCCTCCAGCGAGTCTCTCAGCTTGGTCACGAAGTTTTCGTGAATCGTGAGAGCCTTCGAGGCCGTTCCCAGCCGCGCCAGCGCCTGGTTCAGGTTATTGAGTGAGGCTTCGATCGTGGACACATAGCCAGAAGCGACTGACGCTGTGCTCATGGAAGCTGTCGAAGACAGCGTGATGATCGAACCACTCAGAGACAGGTTTTCATCCTGCACCGTCATGACGGAGCTGCCATCAGCGTTGGCAAATGCCGTGATTTCAGCGGTCGAACCATTGATCAGGTTTACGCCATTGAATTCCGCGTTGGACACAATGGTGGCAATCTGATCGCGGAGGGCCTTGAAATCCTCGTTGAAGGCAGACCGTTGGGTCGCGGTCAGGGACTCGTCGGACGCCCCCAGAGCCTTCTCTTTCATATCGATGAGAAGATCCGAGATGGCACCGCCAGCCGCAATCGCGACGTCAACCGTCGAATTGGCCCGATTGAGACTTTCAAGCACGACTCCATAGCCCTTAACGTCGGCACGCATGCCCTGGGCAATAGCGTAGATTGCGCCATTGTCCTTTGCAGACGCGACCTTAAGGCCGGTATTAACTCGTGATTGGGTCTCAGAGAGAGCCATATTGGTGCTGTTCAGTTGTTGCAGGGCGACCATCGCCCCGTAATTGGTGTTTACAGATAGGGCAGCCATTTTGAGTTCCTTCCATTCTGGATAGGCTTTGACCCGACCATTTTAGTCGGCTGGACATTTTGTCCTGCCCGCGATGTCGCAAAGCCCGTGCCCTTTTGGTTAGCGAGACCTTAACGACGAACCGCCCTATTTCATTGAATTTTTGTGAGAATTGCACAGACCGCCAGCCCTGCTGGGCATGTTTTACCGGGCGATTTTGAGGCGCATGGGAAGGATGTGCCGGGGGGATAAATTTTCATCCAAGTCTTTACCCCCTCTCCTCTCCAGGAGAGGGAGCGCGCGCAGCGCCCTCAGTGCCCACTCATCCCGCAGATACCCGCGAACGGGCGGGTATATATGCTTAGACCTAGCAAAAAGCACCCAATTTCAAAATCTAAGCATGGGCTCCCGACGCCTCGGGAGCCTGCAGCCGAAAGTTCGAAATCTATCGTCAACTCAGACCGCGCCGGTAATCTCATCTTTCCCTTGCCCGGGTCTCCAAAATCAGTTTGCTGGTCCGCAAAAGGGAGAGACGCGATGACCATAAGTTTTCAAGAGGCAGAACTCTTCGGCCTGCCGCATTCCTATTACACGCTGATCGCGCGGAGCTATCTGCGGAAACAGCACTGGACTGTGCATGAGGTCTCCTCGCGGCGCCCTGAGTTTGGCCGTGAGATTGTGCCTGCCATTGGCCGGGGCATCATTCCGGTGCTGAAGCTGGCGGATGGGACGCTTATTCAGGACAGTCTCGATATTATTGAGACCGGCGAAACGCTTTTGCCCCGCCTGCCCGCCATGCCCCAGGGCCCAAAACAGCAGCTCGTCGCTCGGGTTTTCTTCCTCTATGGCAGCCAGGCCTTGCTCAAACCGGCCATGCATTATCGCTGGAGTTATTACGAGGATCAGAAAGCGTTTCTGGATCATGCGTTCGGACTTGCTGATGGCTCCGCGCCGGAAAAGATCATGGACCGGATGAAAAGCTATCTGCCGGTGCTTGGCGTGACGCCGGAGACGATCCCGCACATTGAGACGAGCTTTGAAACCCTGCTTGGGCTGCTCGACGCGCACTTTGCCAAATATCCCTATCTGCTGGGCGGTCAGCCGAGCGTTGGGGATTATGGCATGCTGGGTCCGCTTTGCGCCCACCTGGGGCGGGACCCGGTTCCGGAAATGCTGATGAAACGGCTTGCGCCGAATGTCTATCGCTGGACGGAGCGCATGAATTGTGCGGGGCCGGACATGCCGGAATATGAGATTGAAGAAGGGTTTCTTTTTGGCGATGAAGTACCGGAGACGCTGTATCCGGTGCTGGCCTTCATAGCTGAAGACTATGGCCCGGAACTCACAGACCGCATCGCCTGTCTGCGGGCCCATCAGGCGAATGAGGCCGTGTCAGATGGCGCGCCCGTAAGCGAAAAGCCCGCCCAACGCGCCGTCGGGTTTGCGCCGGTCCGGTATCGTGGTGTGACGGTTCAGATGGCCGTGCAGCCCTATCTTCTGTATTGCCAGCGCCGGATTGAAGCCGCCTATGCTCAACTGAACAACGCGGACAAGGCCTGGGCAGATGACATCTTGTTGTTCGGCGAGATGCGGAGCGCAATTGATCCGCAGCTGAGCTTCACCGTTGGCCGGCTAAATAATATTGAGGTGTGGGAAGCTGTGTCGGGCACTGGCTGAGGTATCGCGAAAACGTGTCTGGCGCATGATGCGTGGGGTTTTGTAGATTGGGCACAACGACAAGACATTGGGAGATCCACATGAAATATGCCGCCCTCGCCCTGCTGACACTCGCCGCGCCCGGCCTCGCCTTCGCTGGTGAAATCCGGTCCTCTGAAGACGTGGTCGCCGCAATGGTGGACGGCGTAGATCATGTAGACAGCGCCTATGTTGCCGAACGTATCGATGCCAATGAAGATCTTCTGATCCTGGACGTGCGGACCGAAGCCGAGTTTGACGCAGGCCATATCCGCAGTGCGACGCATATTCCGCGCGGCGTGATCGAATTTCGCATGGCAGGCGGCAATTATGACGCCGACACAGAAATCATCGTCACCTGTTCACACGGCTATCGCGCGGCATCCGTGACAAAGCTTCTGAAAGAGATGGGCTATGAGAATGTAAATGCCCATCGCGGCATGAACGCCTGGCTGGATGATGGTCACAAAGTGATGACGCAGATGGGAATGATGTCCCGACCTGCAAGAACCGAGGCCGAATAGGCTCAGACCTTCTCAAGCCAGTCGAGCATATCGCTTGCGACATAGCCCGTGCCCGGCTCGTCGATGATCCAATGGCCATGGTCGGGGTAATGACGGAAATCGCCCGGATAATTCGCCCGGGCGTATTTCTCGGCGGTCATTTTCCCTGCCATCGGAGACACGGCACGATCTTTTCCGGCGATGATTGTAAGCGTTGGGATGCGGACATACCGCTCGTCAATGCTGACGCCCTCTGACATTTCGCGGAAGATATCGACGGATTCATAGCGGACATGGGAATAAATCTCGTCGTGCCGGGATTTCGGAACGCAATTGAGATAGCCCCATGAGAAACCCGTTTTCCAGATTTTCACATAATTGTCGTGGCGTTTGACGAAAGCGAGATTTCCATAAGTGACATAGGCCGCCAGATGGTTTTTTCTGCAGTCCCGTGGCGGCGCTGGCGTAATGAAAATCGCCTTGCTCACCAGATCGAGGCCGGCAAGAATCTGCGCAATCAGGCCTCCGCCTGCATGGCCAATGACGATCGGCTTTTGCCCATAGTGTTCTTCCATCCGAAAAACATGGGCTTTCACTTCGTCGACATAATCCTGAAATCGGAGTTCCTTCAGTCGCTCAGCTGGGTTGTCCACCGTTCTGAGTTCCGGAAACAATGTTGGCGCTTCGCACGTAAAATCTTCACTCTCGAGGTAACGGCGCAGGCCATCCCAGATGGAGCCGTCGACACCTAATCCGTGTATCAGCAGCACAGGTGCTGCCATGGCTCTTCTCCCTGTTTACGTTCGTTCTTGCGACGAATTTAACAGTCAGACCTTAACATAAGGGGCATACCGAGCAACCAATCGCGCCGCTCCGTCCAACGGTCTGGCAAAACGTGTAACGCGTCGGAAGTCGGGCGGTTTACTCGCCCGCGAGCCCCTGCATGATCAGACGATTAATGTCGATCAGATCCTGAATGTCTTCATCTTCCCGCATGATGGCGGAGGTATGCTTGCCGACAAAAATCGAGAGCGAAATGATATTCGCCCGCAATTGTGCTGGCAGCCCGTTATCCGGGGATGCACAATCCATTGACAGCGCCGACCAGACACGCCGGTTCCAGTCCAGCGCGTCCATCAGTTTGGGAATGTCGGTTTTACCTGTCTTTTGTGCTTCGGTGAGCGCGGACGTCACCTGGGCAAAGAGACGGTATTCGACTTCACGCGGATTCTCTGTCCGCCTCGCCGTCTGCTGATACGCCTTGATCGACATACCCCAGGCACTCCTCTTCATACGTCATTATAGATCGGCACCGTGACAGCGCCTTATAGTATTCACCACTCATCACCTCTTTCGAGCAGGTGACGCATTCTTTGAGAATTTCGGGATTTCGGATCGCAGACATGAATTCTGTCATGCGCATCACGAACTCTTCGTATTGCGAGGACACGTCCGACGGATCGAGATACATCATCATCACCGGGAAGTAGATCCGACGCGCGGGCGTGGTCACTTCCGTGGGTTGCATGATGTCCTTTTCGCGAAGGACAGAGGCTTTGTTCTGTAGAAGCAGCACACCGCGGCGATCGCCATTTTGCATGACAGCGCCATTCACGACAAAACGTTCGCCAGGCTTCAGTGACAGTTTCAATGGCATGGTTTTCTCCCGCCAGACTTAGGTGTTCCCGGAAACAATTACACTCATGAGGTTAACGCTTACTTGCACCGCGTTCAGACGCGGTTAGCCGTTTCTTAAAGAGAGCGTGCGAATTGAAGGAATCAGTTCAATCGGAGCGCCTCATGACCGACGCAGTTCAGACCCAGTCTTTGGAAAACGCCCTGAACACTACGGCCTATGCCGTACCGCTTCCCTTCGATTCCGTCGGCGATGCCGGAAAAAGCAAGGCATTGCAGACCGTTCTGTCTGCCAAAAACCTGAAGGCCGAAGGCAAGCTTCGCAAAGCTCTGCCCATCCTGAAGCGCGCGGTTCGCAAAATTCATGACGGCGAATATCGCGACGCGGCCAAGCTGGGTCTTGCCGCGCTCGATTTCGACGAGAACCTTGCGCTGGCCAATCACATCACAGCCATTGCGCTCGACAAGCTGGGCGCCGCCGCCCTGGCGCTTGACCTTTATGAGCGCGCGCTGAAGATCGATCCCAGTGATCCGGAAGTCTACCAGAACCTTGGCCTGCTCGCCTGGCGTATGGAACTCTATGATGTCGCCGAACAATTCTTCCGCATCTTCAGCCGCATGTGTCCGGATATGGTGGAAGGCCCGAACAATCTGGCCTGCGTCCTGCGCGATAAGGGCTTGTTCGGGGATGCGATCGAAGTGCTTCGCGCCGCAATCTACACCAATCAGGAAAGCTCTCTTCTGTGGAACTCTCTCGGCACCGTGATGATGGAGCAAACCGAATTTGAGAACGCGATCCTGTTCTATAAGCAGGCGCTTGAGATCGATCCGGAGCTCGCCCGCGCCTATCACAATATCGGTTATTGCAAGGCCACACAGGGCGAACACGAAACAGCGCTCGAATACCTCGACAAAGGTCTGGCACTCGGCACATTCCCGGAAAACGAACGTGCGGAATCCGAGCATGCGCGGTCGAGCTCACTCATTGGTCTTGGGCGTCTCGATGAAGCCTGGGAAGCTTATGAGTGCCGCAATAATCCGCGCTATTCCGGCGCGACCTGTTTCTCCATTCCTCTGAAACGTTGGGATGGCGAGCCTCTGGAAGGCAAGAAAATCCTGATTGTGGGTGAGCAGGGTCTCGGGGATGAGGTCATGTTCATGAATGTCGGTCATGACCTGATCGACCTGCTTGGGCCTGAAGGTCATCTGACGATTGGCGTCGTTCCGCGTCTGGAACCGCTCTTCAAACGCTCCTTCCCGACCGCCACAATCACCAAACACTCAACCATCCGGTCGAACGGCATGCCCATGCGCGGCTGCCCGCTGATCAAGGATTGGGAGACCTATGATTACTGGGCCCCAATGGCGAGCGTGCTTCGCGTTCTGCGCACAGATATCAAGGATTTCGACAAGGAAGGCGGCTTTCTGACGCCAGATCCTGAGCGGGTGGCGCACTGGCGATCTGAACTGGACAAGTTGGGCAGTGGCATGAAGGTCGGCCTGCTCTGGAAGTCCATGCTGATGTCGGCCAAGCGGTCGAAATATTATTCGCCCTTTTCGCAATGGAAGGACACGCTGAGAACGGAAGGCGTGATTTGGGTCAATCTTCAGTATGGCGATTGCTCAGAAGATCTTGAGCGCGCCGAGAAAGAGTTTGGAGTGAAGATCCATCAGATGGACGGCATCGACCTGAAAGACAATCTCGATGACCTGGCCGCGCTTTGCGTGGCGATGGACCTGGTGGTTGGTCCGATGAACGCAACAACCAACATTGCCGCCGGAAGCGGGGCAAACACGGCTATTATCGGTGCGCCGAACGCCTGGCCCTATCTCGGGACAGGCCAGCTGCCCTGGTATCCAACGGCGAAAGTATTCTCGCCCGAGACAATTTCAGACTGGAAGCCTGCCATGACAAAATTCCAGAGCTGGCTGGAGACTGAGGCGTCTGGTGACAAGTCGGGCAAAGTGTCCGGCGCCGCCTGATCTCACCGAATTTGTCGCCTTTCTGATTGCCCGGCCTACATCCCTCCTCACATGGAGCGATAAGGACAAGTTGCGTGAAACTAGGTATTGTTGGTGCCGGCATGGCCGGTCTGAGTTGCGCAGAGGCCGCGATCCGGGCAGGCCATGAGGTCACACTCTTTGACAAGGGCCGGGGTGCAGGTGGACGGCTCTCAACGAGACGGACATCCACATCTTCGGGCGATCTGAGGTTCGATCACGGGACCATGACGTTCAATGCCCGCAGCGACGCATTCAAAATGGCTGTCGCTGACTGGCGCGACCGAGGGCTGGTCTCAGAATGGACCGCCAACATGGCTCGGTTTTCGAGCGGCGCTCCACGGTCTTTTTCCGACGAGACACATTATGTTGGCGCGCCCGCCATGAACACGCTGATTAAAGGCCTCGCCATCGAAAAAACGGTTCATTTTGGTTGGCGCGTGAACCGTCTTCAACAATCGTCAGCAGGCTGGACGCTGCACTTTCAGGAACAGCCAGAGACCTTTGACTGTGATGCGCTGGTGCTTGCCATTCCGAATGAACAGGCGGTTGAATTGCTGGCTTCGGTCTGGCCGGACTTCGCGCAAAAGGCCGCCTCCTGCGTGTCTGTTCCGATCTGGTCGGTCATGCTGGGCTATGAGACCGCCTTGCAGCTGGAATTTGACCTGGCCGAAGTCACGGGATCACCGATCCGGAAGATAAGCCGAAATCAGCGCAAACCTGGACGGGATCCCAGCGGCGAATGTCTGGTCATTCAAGCCAGTCCAGACTGGAGTGTGGCACATGTTGAGGATGAGCCCGAGGATGTCACCAAAGCCTTGGAACAGGCCTGCTTTGACCTGCTGGGTGCGGCACCATCCGCCCCCCTTTCGCGACAAGCCCATCGCTGGCGTTATGCCCTGAATGCCACCCCTTATGGCAAGCCCTTCGTACTGAACGAGGCGCTTCATCTCGGCGTATGCGGCGACTGGCTGTTGGGAGACCGCGTTGAAGACGCATGGAGCAGCGGGCGGGCGCTCGGCGAAATCCTCTGACAACAGACGTCAGACCACTTGGCGCTCAACGCTTTCTACCAAAGGTTCTGCTGTTTCTATTGCGGCTTCAGGGGCTTTCACAGGAAGCTGAAGGCTGACTTCTGTCCACTCCCCGACCTGGCTGTCGATTGTCATGCGGCCATTGTGCATGGCTACGAGTTGTTTGACGAGGTTGAGCCCAATCCCCGTTCCCTGAATACCGGAGGCGGTCGACGCGCGGAAAAACCGTTCGGTTACCTTGGCCAGTTCTGCCTGCGGAATGCCGACTCCATGATCGCGTACGATGAGGTGCCAGCCTGCTGCATCAACCGATGTAAACAGACAAATCTTCCGGACCTCTGGCGAGTATTTCACGGCGTTGCTGATGATGTTTGAGACCACGAGATCCATGAGACGACGGTCACCGAATACGGTTTCAGGCAGCGTATTCAGCTGCAAGTCAAATTCATAATCGGTTGTGACATCCCTTTGGCGGTCAACAACTTCGTGAATGAGCGCAATCGGGTCATACCAATCGGGCTCGTATCGAATACAGCCCGAGGCAAGACGCGATGCATCGAGGGTCCGTTCTACAAGGCTGGAGAGCCGCGTAACTGAGCCCCTGATCTTGGCCATACGCGCGCCGATATCCTCATCCGACATGCTATCCGATTTCCGTTCAACACGACGGGCCGAGCCATCAATGATCGCCAATGGCGTCCGGAATTCATGGCTGACCATGGAGACAAACTCATTCTGCATCTGGTTCAGCTTACGCTCGGCTTGCAAGGCCTCTTCCAGTTTGAGCGCCTGTTGGGCCAGTTCATGCGTCCGAAGCTCAACCAGGTCT
This sequence comes from Ponticaulis sp., assembly GCA_002692725.1. Taxonomy (GTDB): domain Bacteria; phylum Pseudomonadota; class Alphaproteobacteria; order Caulobacterales; family Hyphomonadaceae; genus Ponticaulis. The sequence goes on from NZLU01000063.1 coordinate 91,042, forward strand.
TCCAGATGGGATTTGTGCGCCTTTAATTCGTCATTGAGCGCCTGGGTCTCACTGTTGAGTTTTCGGAGTGCTTCCCGGGAATGGACATCAGAGATGAAGCTCTTATTCCAGCGCCCGAGCAGTGCGACGACCACGACCAGAATACAGCAGGTCCAGATCGCGACGCCCAGCAGCGTATCATTCTGGAGGACGACAGATGTGCTGAGCATGGTGATCGCCCCGATCACGACGCCGACAATGGCAGCAAGCCCAAGAGGCGCAAGAGAGAACACCGTCGCAAGAATGGTGATCACCGAAAAAACGGCGATATACGCCATCTGCCCGTCCGAAGTATGCCGCGCCATAAGCGCTGCCCATCCGCAGAATAGGAGGGTCACGACCACGGCCACTCCGACCAGAATTCTGAGTTTGCGAATAACCATGTCGATGGGGACTTCCCCCCGCGACCGGTTGGCCCACGCGAACAGACGATAGCCGATAATCAACGCCACCATGGCCGGGAAGAGTACTGTCAGCACAGCAGGCGCGTCATGTCGCATAAAAAAGGACTGTGCGACAATGGAGATCAGAAGAATGAGGTAGAGGAGCGGAACCTGACGTTCCATCGCGTCCAATTGGGCACGCAGAAGGGGTTCGTCTTCAATATGAAGCCGCAACAGATCTTTTATCTCGCGAAAATCAATCATGTGAACCCGTGCCAGATCGTTCAGAAATAGCCGGTTTTTATTAAGTTTAGAGCCTGCACGCGCGCGAAATTCACATTGCGCCATTAACCCGAAAGCGGGGCGTATCGTATCCCGTCAGTCGTTCTGAAGCAGGAAATGGGCGGTCATGGTTGCCACCGGAAGCGCCCGTTCCGCCTGCCAGGCCTCCGCATGAACATTGGCCACGCGTCGGCCCTGTTTGCTGACCTCGGCCCGCGCATAAAGATCCTCGGCGCGCGCCTGACGCAGGTAATTGATTGTCAGATTGATCGGCTTTGCGAGCTTTGGCTGAGCCGACAGAAGGAAGAGCTGCGCCATGGCTGTCAGCTCGAGAAATGCCCCTGTCGCGCCGCCATGCAGCGCGCGAATAGAGGCATTGCCGATGAGCTTTTCGTCAAAGGGCAGAACAGCTGTCATCTCATCGCCCATGACCTCGCAACGCATACCAAGAAAGGACGCAAAAGGCGTGCTGTTGATGTAATTTTTCAGGTTTTCCTTACGTTCGGAGAGTTCGCTACTCATCTTCATCCTCTCCATCCGTTTGTGGTCTGCGGCCTTTGATATCGTTCAACGCGAATGTGCCGGAGGCCGTGGCGATCACGCGGTCCTTGCTGTCATGATAGGCCCAGGCGCGCGTGAACGCGACGGTCCGGGTCATGTGATAGCATTCGGCCTCAGCCATGATATCCCGCCCGACATCGGCGGGCCGCATGTAATCGATCCGGAGGTCGAGCGTGGCGGTTGAGCGCATCTCGGTCAGCGCGGAGATGGCGGCGACGCCGGAAAGATTGTCGAGCAGCGCGGTGATTACGCCGCCATGAATGATCCCGGTCTCCACATCGCCGACCATTTCGGGCTTGTAGGGCGCCTTGGCGACCGCGCGTCCGGGCTCGAGATCAACCAGTTCAAACCCGAGTGTCCGGGCATAAGGCACCGTGTTGATGACTTTGGGCGCGTATTGACGAATGAGGTCGAAAAAATCGGGATTATCTGTCATGAAAGCCCTCTATAGTCGTAGCTATTCGAATGGGAAAGAGGCGTTATGACGGACGCAGCTAATCTGTCCGGCTATTGGAGCGGCTGGTATGCCTATCACGCCCAAATTCGCGTTCCGGCTGTTCCGTTCACCGCATGGCTGGAGGTTTCGGCGGACGGACATTTGTCCGGGTCCACGACGGAACCCAATACCTTTGCCAGAACCGATACCCAGGAACTCTTTGCGGACCTGACCGGAGAAGCGGGACGCGACTGGGTGACCTTCATCAAGACTTATCAGGCCATGCCAGGCCTCGAAGCGAGCCCGATTGGCTATAGCGGCGATGTCACGGAAGACGGAGCGAAAATTACGGGCGTCTGGACAATCGATCTCGGCACGCGCTCCTATCAGGGCTCGTTCGAGCTCCACCGAGCATCCTCTTCACAAAGAGCCCGTATGGAAACGGAAAAATCGGCTGCGAATGACCTGTTGTGATTGCGTTTATCCGTCAGACTTGATTGATCGGGCAACCAGCGCAACACTCCGCTTCAATCTCGGCCTAAAGAATAGATCCATATTGTGACCCTTTCAGACACCTACTCAAAATCAATTTCAGAGCCGGCTGGCAAACGCGAACGCGCGAAAGCTGCGAACCGTCTGGCCATTCTGAAAGCGGCGCGGATTGTCTTTGCCGAAATTGGGTATGATGCGCCTACTGTGCGCGATATTATTCGGCGCACCGATCTCGCCAGCGGAACTTTCTATAATTATTTCAAATCCAAAGACGAAATCCATGATGCATTGGTTCGCCAGACCGTTCTCGATTTCAGCGAGTTGCTGCGTAAGCGGAAACGCGATGACATGTCGCTGGAGGATTATCTGTCCTGCGCATTCGGCGCTTATTTCGAGTTTCTGGCGCAACAGCATGAAGAAGTGCTGGAACTCTCTGCCCCCTATATTTCAAAGACTGCCGTTCTGGTTGAATCGCCTGAGGTAAAGGCGATTTTCCAGGAAATCCGCAAAGATATTGAATCCTTCCTGGCGCGCGACGGCCATAAGGTGATTGATTCTGATTATCTGACGGCCTCAGCCATTGGCATTGCACGCGAAATCGGCGATTGCATGCTCTACAGAATGGTGAAAAAGCGTCCCGGTGATCCGATCCGTCATGCAACAGATTTCGCTTCAGACCTTCTTCTTAATGGTATTCGCCATATGACGGACGAAATCGGTCGTTAGACCGGGGTTTCCGTTTCGACCTTCAAGGACTCTTCATGACATTGCGTGAAAAATTTCTGCGATTTGCGCTGCGCTTGATTCTGAAGCTTCCGGCGGGCCTGCTGGTCCGTCTCAGCGGCAAACCCCCCATCACAATCGCTGGACGTGTGCTCGACCCGCATATGCAGTTCATTTCGCGGCTCGGTCGCTCGGCTCCTCCGCTTCATAAATTGTCCGTTGAAGCGGCCCGGAAAACCGTTTCCACCGGCATGGCGCTTCTGGCCGGCGAGGCAGAGACTTCCGTTGGGTCGGAAGACAGCGTGATCAAATTGAAAGACCGCACCCTGCCGATCCGGATATACCGCCCGTTCGGACAAGACCCGAACATACCGGTCATGGTGTATTTTCATTCAGGCGGCGGCGTGATTGGCGATCTGGACTCCTCCCATGAGTTCTGCGCCCTGCTGGCCTATATCTGCAAAGGCCCAGTGATTTCGGTCGACTATCGTCTGGCGCCGGAGCATCCCTGGCCAGCGGGCCTTGAGGACGCCATTGCGGCCTATGAATGGGCGCTGCGTGAAGCCGATACGTTCGGCGCGCCACCCGGACAGGCCTCCGTCGGCGGGGATTCCATGGGGGCCAATTTCAGTGCAATCATCGCGCAGGAAATGAAGCTAGACCACAAACCTCAACCGGTATTACAGCTGCTGATTTATCCTGCGACCGAGCTGGATTCTGACACACCGAGCATGCGCCTGTTCGGAGAAAGCTTCCCGCTGACGACCGATCTGTTGAACTGGTTTGTCGGACACTATCTTCCATCGGGCGCAGACCCTGAGGATCCGCGTCTGGCGCCACTTCACAGCACCCAGATGGAAGGGCTCGCGCCAGCCATTCTTGTGACCGCCGGTTTTGACATGCTGCACGATCAGGGCCTTGCCTATTCGAACCGGCTTCACGATGCCGGTGTCGATGTCGTGTATCGGAGCTATAACGCCCTGCCCCACGGATTTGTATCGTATATGGGCGCCTCTCCCGCGGTCGCGAAGGCCTGCGAAGACATCGCAATCCTCGTTCGTGATCAGCTAAGAGACTGACGCCCCGCGCTGAGCGGTCAGCCGGCTATCGACGGCCGGAGCGGAAGAATGAGCTCCAGCGTCAGACCTTCCGTGTCGGGGCAATCTTCCTTTGGGACAATCCGCAACGAACCGCCATGAATTTCCGCGATCCTGCGCGCGGTGGACAGTCCGATACCAGCGCCTTTCGAAGGACGGTCTGAGTCGACTTTCTGGAACAGGTCAAACACCAGCTCTTCATATCCGATTGGTACGCCCTGGCCATTATCGGAGATCAGCAGCACGAGTTGATCATCTGACTGTTTTCCCGAAATCGATATCTTCACATCCTGACCGGCCGGTGCAAATTGAGCCGCGTTCTGAATCAGTTCGAAAAAGAGGTCTCCAAGCAATTGCGGATGACCGAACAGCTTACGGTCGCCCTCAAACTGCAAGTCCGATTTGAGGAGATAATTCTCCAGCTGGACACGCTCCCGCGCTGCCTTCGCTATCTCGGCGAGGTCAAGCTGAACCGGCGCATTCAGGGTCATGCCAAGGCGCGTATAGCCAACGATCGCCGTGACCATGTCAAAGGTCTCGGCAATTGACTCTTTGACCACTTCGAGATGCGAAGCAGCGGATACCGATTTCCCGGCAAGCATATCCTTTTCGTAGAGCTCAAGAAACTGACCGGAATGGCGGAGCGGGGTCCGCAAGTCATGCGAAAGAGACGACGCAACCTGCCTTAACAGGGCAGCTTTGTCTGATTTGTCAAAATGAAACTCGGAAGCCATGAAAGAACCAAAAGTCTAAAGACATTAAATTATGCTGAAAACTACCGAAGCAGCGCTAATACATGATTTAAGAGCGAGCTGAACATCGCAGAGAATCGCTATAACTGCAGGACATTCTGAGTCGCCCCGGCATCGCAACTGCTTTAGTTCGGCCAAAGTTATGTATCACACATAATACTGGTTCAGCTTCACTAAAAACCGATCAAGACTTGGCCTGGTTTCTGAATTCTGTGGAGTAAATTACTCCACTATATTGCGATCCAAAACAGAAACATCTATTCTGTCAGAGATTTAACAGGCCTGATTATGCGTATTCATTATGTTGAAGATAACGAACGTGATGCCGCCATGCTTACAAACATGGTCGGTACTGACGGTGATATTCAGCTCAACATAAGCGAACGCATGGAAGATTTCCTGAAGTCTTCAAAGAACGACAAGACTGATTTCGTTTTGCTGGATGTCCGCCGTCCGGACGCGGTTTCGATTGAAGACGATATCCGTCGCGTCCGATCTTACACGGACGCCCCGATTGTCTTCGTAACCTCTGGAAACGCTGAGGGTGTCCGCCGGGAAGCCTTTGTTGGTGGCGCGGAAGCCGTGATTGATAAGGGCGACCTCAACAAGAATTTGCTGCGTCAGCTCTTTCTCAATTCCTCTATTCGTCACCGGATGAACCAGGAAGTTCCGGAAGATCGCATCCAGTCCCGCGAGATGAAAACCTCGATTGAGACGCTGACGGGTCCGTTTGCTTATGTCGAACTCAGCCTGCAGACATTGCTCGAAGTGATGGAAGATGCAGGACGAACCAACACGGCCGAATATGTCGCGCATTTGCTGGAAACCGTAAAAGCTATTCGCGCCTATTCTCAGGACGATCTCAGCAAATCAACGCGGACGCCGATCCATGAATTGCTGATCGAGACGGCTGAAAGAATGTCTCGCACAGCCAAAAAACGCGGCGTGGACCTGATCCTCGAAACAGAGGCCTCCTGGTTTACCCAGATGGGCTCTCAGCCGCTGGCCTCTCTGGGCATTCAGCACATGATTGCTGGCCTGTTGCGCGCCTGTGAAAAAGGTGACCGGATGGCCGTGCGGTCCGAACGCGATGAAAACGGCATCGCCCTGAACATTTTCGTGAGCCGCGATATTATTCCATCAAAAGACGCTCTGTTCGACCTGACACAGGCCGGGCCTCACCTCGGACCGGATTCAAAAGCCTCGATCCAGCTGGCGCTGACCGTGTTGGCGATTTCGCCCGAACAAGCGGATGTCCACATCCACAAGGGCAATCTCTTTATCAAACTGCTGATCTAGCCGATCAATAAGATCGTCGGCCGGCTTGCTGAGCGCTTCGCTCATCAAAGGCTGCCTGTTCGGCTTTTTCTGCTTCATGACGCGCGCGAAGTTTTTCCTGAGCGACCAGATGCTCGAGCCGTTTGAGCTCCGCAAAAGCCGACGTCAGGGCTTTCTGGCATTCCTCATAGGCTTTTTCGGCATAGTCGAGCGCCGTGGCGAGTTGGGCCCGCCGCGCTTTCTGGCGATCGAAATAGGCCGCCATGCCAAGCGCCGTCATGGGCGAACCATCAAATTGTCCAGCCTCGGCCTCAAGGCTCGCTGCCTGCATGGCCTGTTCGGCTATGATGTCATTCTTCGCCGCCTGGGCTCTGCCCGCTTCAACGGACAGGGCATCAATGTCTTTCTTGACCCGTTTGATGAGGGTTTCGAGTGTTCTCATCAGGCGCTGGCCTCATAAATCTGGGTCAGTGCGGTGAGCACGGCTTGCGGATCAGTCGGGTCGGACTCGCTCTGCGTGAGGAACTCGGCCAGCCCATCATGCAGACGGATGGCCCGGTCGGTTTGCGGATCCGCGCCCGAATTGTACGCGCCGATGCGGATCAGCTCTTCCATATCGGTGTAAGTCGCCTCAAGCCGTCGAACTTCCCGGATCAGCTGGCTTTCTTCCGGCCCCTGCAACAATGAGGACAAGCGCGAAAGCGATTTCAGAACATCCACCGCCGGATAACGCCCGCGCTCGGCAATCTGACGGGACATCACAATATGGCCATCCAGAATACCGCGCACGGCATCCGCCACCGGTTCGTTATGATCATCCCCATCTACAAGAACGGTGAACAGGCCCGTGATTGCTCCTGTGCCATTCGATCCGGGGCCGGCACGCTCAAGCAGTTTTGGCAATTCAGCGAAAACGGACGGCGTGTAGCCGCGCGTTGTGGGCGGCTCGCCTGCGGCAAGGCCAATTTCCCGCTGCGCCATGGCAAACCGCGTTACGCTGTCGAGCAGGCACAGAACCTGAAGGCCCTGATCCCGGAAGTGCTCGGCGACGGTCATGGCCGACAAGGCGGCACGTTTCCGCGCCGGAGCGGGCGCATCGGAGGTGGCTGTGACAACGACAGAGCGGGCCAGACCGGACGGCCCCAACGCGTCTTCCACGAATTCGCGCACTTCCCTGCCCCGCTCACCGACCAGGCCAATCACGATCACGTCTGCATCTGCGCCTTTGGCCAGCATGCCCATCAGCGTGGATTTACCGACACCGGACCCGGCAAACAGGCCCAGCCGCTGTCCGCGACCGCATGGCGTGAACAAATCCATGACGCGAACACCGAGATGGAGTTTCTCATAGATACGCGTACGCGCATGGGCTGATGGCGGCGGCGCGTCGATGGGGCGCCCGATTGATCCACGCGGCAAATTCGGGCCGCCATCCATCGGATTTCCAAATGGATCGAGAATTCGTCCAAGCCAGTGCTCCGACGGATAAAGCCGGGCGGGTTCATTCAAAAAGCGGACCGAAGCGCCGGGATAAACACTCCCCTTGTCATCACAGGACAGAAGAATGGCGAGGTCATCCCGGAAACCGACAATCTCGGCCAGTCGTCCATCCTTGCCACCAATCTGAGCCATGGCGCCAATATGCAGAGCGCCAGGCGGGCCAGAGGCTTCCAGCCGCAAACCTTCCAGCGCGACCACGCGGCCATGCGCCTCTGTCACGGGCACGGATTTCACAGTTCTGATGAGGTCTTGCAGCATAAAGAGAATCGCCCTGAATCAATGCGTGAAGGCGATTGTCTGGCTGTCGAGCTAAGACGCCGTTAACAGATTTAAATGACGACAAAGCAATCTTCGTTAAAATCTTAGGGGTGCAATCGATTCCCCGTTAACCATTTCCTTACCAACTGCCGGTTTATCTATGGTCGAATGCCGCTAACGCGTTAAACTGTTTTGTGATTCGGGAGACTTCGATGCGCGTACTACTAATTGAAGATGACAATGCAGTCGCACGAAGCATCGAATTGATGCTCAAGGCCGCTGGTTTCAATATTTACCAGACAGATCTTGGTGAAGAAGGTGTCGACCTCGGCAAAGTCTACGAGTACGACATCATCATCCTGGACCTGTCACTGCCTGATATTTCAGGGTTTGAAGTTCTGAAACAGCTTCGTATGAGCCGTGTAAATACGCCGGTTCTGATCCTCTCCGGTAACCCGGACATTGAGGCGAAAGTCAAAACGCTGGGTTACGGCGCTGACGACTACCTCACCAAGCCATTCAACAAAGACGAGCTGATCGCCCGCATCACGGCCATTGTTCGTCGCTCGAAAGGCCACGCCGAAAGCGTCATCCGCACCGGCGACATTCTGGTTAATCTCGACGCGAAAACGGTGGAAGTTGGCGGTAATCGCGTCCACCTCACCGGCAAAGAATATCAGATGTTCGAGCTGCTCTCTCTGCGGAAGGGCACGACCCTCACCAAAGAGATGTTCCTCAACCACCTTTATGGCGGCATGGACGAGCCAGAGCTCAAAATCATCGACGTTTTCATCTGCAAGCTCCGCAAGAAGCTGCAGCAGGCCACCAAGGGCAACCATTATATCGAGACTGTCTGGGGCCGTGGCTATGTGCTCCGCGATCCGTCTCCAAACGCTCAGCAGCTTCGCGACGAAGAAGCCGCTTAAGCGTCTCCCCTTTTACACACCAAATGAAAAGGCCGGTGCAAAATGCACCGGCTTTTTTGTGTTTGGGGGTGGGTCTATTCTCCCGGAATAAGCTCGCTGCAATATTGGCTGCCGATCGGTCCCATATTCTCTTGATCATCCTCGGAACGGCCATCTGAATAGGTGAGTTCAGGATTGTTGGTTTGCACCGACGCAATTGACAGCGTTTCGGGGGCTATAAAAACCTCACACTCGGCGAATCTCAGAAATGCACCACCCATATGCGAATTGACGGGGATTTCACTCTTAATCGAAAGATATTGAGTGAGTTCATCATTGCGGCCGAACAGCGAGCTTACTGAATACAAAGTCGTGGTTTGCCCATTTATCGTTCGATAGACGGTCGTTTCATAAAAGCCCCGATACTGATTCCACTCATAGCTGGAAATGCGCAGGACCGCTCCGCCTCCGAAGTCGTAGATCTTGTTGCTGCAAGTCTCTGAACCTTCGCAATCCAGGCCCAGAACGCCTGCAGTAGTTAAGAAGCTGCCACTTGAATCGGCCTGAACCACTACATAACCGACATCCGAGTTTCTAAGGGTCGCTCGAGTTTTGAATTCCTGAAATGCAATTAAGTCATCGAGAGTGGGGGCGTTTGAAATTGAGTCGAGGATCGATCTGGAGACTCGCGATTCCAACTCAAGATTCAAGGCCTGGATGGTGTCATTGGCCGATGCCAGATCCGCCTTGAGCCGTTCTGTATTTCGCAATGATTCCGAGAGTTTGCTTTCGGCAACATCCAGTTGCTCAGTTGTATGAATGTTAGAAAATATCGAATAGGCTAAAGGAATTGAGAACGCCAGGATGGCGATCCAATCAATCTTTCTGATCTTGAAAGCATTGTTTTGGCTCATTCAGTGGACCAGCAGTTTGCAACACTTCACAAATAACTTGATTCATCGGACATCCATTACCCTTGATCGAAACAGAACCAATATTCTGAGAAATAAAAAATCATCGACCGTCGAATTGTGGTCCGCGGTGACGCTCTAGGCTAATATCTCGGCTGGCAGTTTATCCGAAGAGCAACACTTACTCCCAACCCGTGGCATTCGGTTCATCGGCCTCGATATAGCGCATGACGGCGAAGATTTCGGTGATGCGTCCCTCGGCATCGGTGCGAAAATATTCATGGATCAGATTGCGTTTGCGTGGGTTGCCATCCCGACCGACAGCGCCGGGCGGACGTTGGAAGAGCCCAACACCCATAACCACGCCCGCCTCTGTGTCAGCGACCGGATAGCGGCGATGTGCAATCTCCGCAATGGAGGTGAAATTCTCAAAGCCAGAGGTACAATCGCCTGAGCGGACTTCATCGGCATGATCGCCTGAGCCGGGGCGGCGGTTCGTGACGCGGGTGCCGTTCTCGATGCGCTTGCAGCCATCCACTTTCGGAATGCCCTCTCCCGTATTATCGCGGAGGCCATCGAAATATTTGTCGGCCGTCGTCGTCATCATCTCGCGCGTGAGGCCCGATAAATCTGCTGGATTTGTAAAGTCAGGAGCCTCTTTTATGGCCGCGACCGGATTGTAGAGAGGCTCAAAGTCCCGGGCGATAATGGCTTCAGATTCCGTGATGTCCTGGCCATCAAAGCTCAGGCGCAGTGAGAGGAGCGCAGGCCCGTCTGCCTCATAAACAAGGCCATAGAAGGCCGCATTGCCTGTTGCCTCATCAAAGAAACGGCGCTGCATCGGGCCAAAGCCTGTTGCGCTAGTCCAGAGCCCCTCGCCCGGCGCAATTTCATGCTGGTTCTCAGTTGCGCGATAGCTTTCGGCCAGGGGTGCCTCGTCTGGCGCGCTGGTGACAAGCGCGTGCAGATATTGATCGATCAGCCGGGATTTGCAGGTCTGATCGCAGGCGTCCTCCGCCGAGGCAGCTCCGAGACAGAGTGTGCTGGCCGACAGCAGACATGTGACAATCCGTTTCAACATCATTTCCTCCCTGTTGCCGCGCGATGGACTGCGTTGGCCTTCCCGACACTTATTGGATTTTGTAAGCGCTTACATGCTTGAGGACAATGCTAATCCGGCGTGAAGGCCGGAAAAAAACAAGATGGCTATAGCAATCTACATTCAACTTCTGTAAGCGTGAGCTATACAACGTATAATCACGGATCCGTTATGTCTGATACAGCCGCACTGCCCATGGACGATGAACGCCCTGCTGTCTCGTCTCAGCAAAAGCGTATTACGTTCATCGCCCTGATGATTGTCTTCCTGCTGAGCGCGCTGGATATGACCATCATCTCGACGGCCATGCCGCGCATTGTGGCGGACCTTCATGGCCTCGAAATCTATGCCTGGGTGACGACGGTTTACCTGCTGACCTCGACGGTCATGGTGCCGATCTGGGGTAAGCTCGGCGATATGTATGGCCGGAAACTGGTGCTGATCATCGGCATCTGTATCTTCGTCGTCGGGTCCTGGTTGTGCGGTCTGGCAGGCGAGTTTGGCGATTTGCCCGTGCTGGGCTCGGGTATGATCCAGCTGATTGTGTTTCGCGGGCTGCAGGGCATTGGCGGCGGCGCGCTGTTCACCTCGGCCTTTGCGACCATTGCGGATCTGTTTGAGCCGCGTGAGCGCGCGAAATATGCGGGCCTGTTTGGCGCCGTGTTTGGCCTCGCCAGTGTGCTTGGCCCTGTCATTGGCGGCTTTTTCACCGATCATGGCACAGTCGAGATTATGGGGCTTCACATCGCAGGCTGGCGCTGGGTGTTTTACGTGAATTTGCCGCTATCCCTGCTTTCGCTCTATATGATTGGCCGGAAAATGCCCGATCTTGGCATCCGCACGGGCGGCAAAATCGACTGGCTGGGCGGCGTGCTGATTGTGGTGTCGCTCGGCGCACTGATGCTGGCGCTGACCTTTGGCCCCACCGATGGCTGGTTTGCACTGAACGTGGTGGCGCTGTTTGCGCTGTCGCTGGCCACAGGCATTGGGTTTCTGGTGACGGAAAAGATTGTGCGCGACCCGGTTCTGCCGCTCACTCTGTTCAACACCAGAGCCTTTTCCACCTCGATGATTTCTTCCTTCATCATCTCGATGGCGTTTATGGGGACGATTATCTATGTGCCGCTTTACCTGCAATTGGTGATCGGTATACCGGCAACGAATTCCGGCTTTTCCATGCTGCCGCTGATGGGTGGTCTCATGTTCAGCGCGGCCCTGTCTGGCCGCCTGGTGACACGCACAGGAAAGTATAAAGGCTTCATGCTGGCGGGCGCGGTTCTGCAGGGAATCGGCCTTTATCTGATGACCTTCCTGACGGAAGACTCCAGCGCCTGGGATGTGGTCTGGCGGCTGTTTATTATTGGCCTGGGCCTTGGCCCCTCGCAAAGCCTGTTCACGCTGGTCTCGCAAAGCGCCGCGCCTATTCAGCAGGTGGGGGTGGCCACTTCGACTGGCATGTTTCTGCGTCAGACCGGCTCGCTGATCGGCGTTGCGATCTTCGGCGCACTGATGACCTCCAAGCTGACTGAGAAACTGCAAACCGTGTTTCCGGATATGCCTGACGTCAATCTGGGTAAGCTGCAGGCGCAATTCATGTCGGCGGAGAACCCCGGCGCTGTGCCAGACCTGCCGCCTTTCCTGAAGACGGCCTTTGCGGATTCTATGACCTTCATCTTTTCCGGCGCGATCGTGATTGTGGTGCTGGCCTTTATCAGCATTCTTTTCGTTCCGCGCATTCAGCTGCGTGGTCGCGGACCGGATGCGAAGAAGCCTTTGGAGAAAGCCGAACACGTCGTTGAGGATGCCGCCCCCGGCGCGCCGATCACGCCGGAATAGATTGGTATTTGAATGCGCGCGGCATAGAGTGTTCGATAATGTGCCCCCAAGTTGGGGGCCGGACACAATGGGAGACGCCGCATGCTGAGAACCAGGCTGACCAACATTCTGACACCTGCCATTCTGACGACCGGCCTTATGGTTTCCGCCTGCAGCCCACAGACCGCGCAGGAGCCCGCACCAGCGGCAAACGAAACCAGTGCTGCGTCCGATCAGCAGACGCTCAGAGATGAGGTCAGCGCCATCATCCATGAGGTGCCCGTTGAAACTGTACCGGGCATCATTGTTGTGATCGACAAGCCCGGGAAACGGATCGCGCTGGCGCGTGGGGTGGCGAACACAGAAACAGGCCTGCCCATGCCGACGGATGCGCCCATGCGGCTCGGGAGTATCTGCAAAACCTATATGGCGGCGCTGGCGGTGATCCTCTCGAATGAGGGCGTGGTGGATCTTGAAGCGCCGATTTCGACCTATCTCGGCGAGGATGTGCTGAGCCGCATTCCGGAAGGTCTCGACCCGACAATCAGACAGCTTATGAACCACACATCGGGCATTCCGGATTATTACAACGCCCAATTCTATGCGACCTATGACCCGAATACGCCTTTAACGCCCGAATTGGCACTCTCGCTGATTAAGGGCGAGAGTGCCACCGGCACACCGGGGGAGGATCACGCCTACTCCAACACGAATTATCATCTGCTGGCGCTCATTTTGGAGAAAGAGACAGGTGAAGCGCTGGGCGCGCTGCTGCAAAGCCGGATCTTCGAGCCGCTTGGCCTCGATGACACGAGCTATAATGTTCTCCACCCACCGGGCGATGTCATTCACGGCTATGGCGAGGATTTTGACGGCTGGGAGGACATGTTCGAGAGCCGGGAAAATACCGGACCGGATGGCGGCATCATGGCAACGCCGGATGATCTGATCACGTTCTACAGAGCGCTGTTCGCTCCGGATGGCGCATTGGCCGATGTGGGTGAGGTGATGACGGCAGACCCGTTTGTGAGCCGCGAACGCCGCTATGAAGGTCTTGGCGTTGGAACCATGGAAAACCGCGCCGGTGCGCAGGTCGAGGGCCATACGGGCGGGATCACCGGCTATTTCTCAGCCGCCTATTATCGCGCGGATACCGATACAGTGATGGTGATGCATATGAACCAGTCAGATGAAGAGGCGTTCGGCGCGACGTTCAGTGCGATTGCACGGCTCTTGCTGACCGAGCCCGCGATCGTGGAGTGATCACATCGGTTGAGCAGACATCGCTCACCCCGTCGAAAGACGGGGTCTGGTAGCGCTCTCGTGGAGATCCCCGCCTGCGCGGGGATGAGCGTGTGTGGCTTGCCTCATCCAGATCCCGGGTTTTCGCCCGGGACAGCTGTTGAGAGAATTCGTGACAAACTTTCACGACACTTAATCGTAAATCACATCCCAGAGCCACGCTGTCGTGTCAGAAGAGCCCGTGAGCACGGTCCGCCCATCCGGGCTGAACGCCACGGAATTGACATAGGCCTCATGGCCTCTCAGCGTGTGGAGGGTTTCCCCGGTTTCCACGCTCCAGAGCCGCGCTGTCTTGTCATCAGAGCCCGTGAGCACGGTCCGTCCATCCGGGCTGAACGCCACGGACGAGACCCTGCCCTCATGGCTCGTCAGCGTGTGGAGGGTCTCCCCCGTCTCCACGCTCCAGAGCCGCGCTGCACTGTCAAACGAGCCCGTGAGCACGGTACGCCCATCCGGGCTGAACGCCACGGACCAGACCGGACCCCGACGGCCCGTCAGCGCGTGGAGCGTCTCCCCAGTGTCTACGCTCCAGAGCCGCGCTGTCCCGTCATCAGAGCCCGTGAGCACGGTCCGTCCATCCGGGCTGAACGCCACGGACCAGACCGGTCCCAGATGGCCCGTCAGCATTTGGAGCGTCTCACCGGTCTCCACGCTCCACAGCCGCGCTGTCCCGTCACCAGAGCCGGTGAGCATTGTCCGCCCATCCGGGCTGAACGCCACGGAGGAGACATAGTCCTCAAGGCCCGTCAGCGTGTGGAGGGTCTTCCCCGTCTCCACGCTCCAGAGCCGCGCAGTTTTGTCTTCGGAGCCCGTGAGCACGGTCCGCCCGTCCGGGCTGAACGCCACGGACATGACATTGCTCTCATGGTCCGTCAGCGTGTGGAGGGGCTCTCCCGTCTCCACGCTCCAAAGCCGCACTGTCCTGCCACCGCCCGTAAGCACGGTCCGCCCATCCGGGCTGAACGCCACGGAAGAAACCCAGAGAATATGTCCCGAAAGAATTTTATCAAGGCGGACTCCCGCAATTTGCTTTTCGGGAGTAAAATCGGACAGCGGGGGCGGCGCTGACGATGAAGATTTGCCGGTTTGAATTGGCTGCTTATTTGTCGATGTGTCTAAGATTTTCGGAAGTCCGAACACACAAAACCAAGCGACAACAAGCGCCAAAACAATCGCCGCTGGGGCTTCCAACCACCCCCATCGTTTGCCGCCAGGCGTTGAGCGACCTGTACCAGCTTTCCGGCTCTTGCCCTGAATGCCCTTCTGCGTGCTGCGCACATGTTTTTGCAGCCTCGGAAAAAGCGCCTTGCCCCCATTATGGCGAGAGAGGAAATCCGCAATCGCCTCAGCATTCGTCTGATCGAGATCGTCCCACTCTTCCAGCTGTTTCAGCTGACGCGCAGCCCGGAACGCAATCGGCCCGTCAGGCACATGAGACAGGAACAAGCGATAATCCGCCGGGTTCAGGCTGTGCTGAATCTCACGGAATTCGGCTGCGGCGTCACCGGTCACTATGGCCGTGTCAGAGGCCTCACCCATGCGGGAGGCGGCTTTTGCAGCAGCTTCCAGATCGACAGGCGGCTGCTTTTCAGCTTCCCGCTTGTCGGGAATGGCTGACAGGGAAAATTTCGCGAGACTTTGCTTGCCGTATTTGCGCCATTCTTCATGGAGGGATTTCAGGGTCGTGCGATCAGCGGTGGCGTGACGCCCCAGTTTCTCTTCAAGCGTTTCGATCAGCTTTTCTGGTCGATAGGCTGCCGGTTCGGCGCTCCAGCGGCGCAAATCTTCATACTGGCCTTTGGCGAACTCGGTATCGAGCGTGCAATCTTCGATCATCACCGGCACATAAGTGTCGTTATACCGGGCGGTCATGGCTTCGAGCTTCACCCAGGGGCTGTTGGCTGACAAGGAATCCCAGAGCACTACAACGGCCTTGGCCGCATTCAGCTCGCGCATGATCTGGAGGTCGAAATCCGTGCCCGTTTTCAGCTGATAATCATACCAGACGGAAAAGCCATGCGCCTCCAATATGTGGCGCAGATGCTCCGCAGCATTTTTCCGTTCCGCCTTGTAAGAGATAAACACGTCCGCCATGGTTTTTCCTTACGGAGAATTCATGCGGTTGTGAACCGGGTTTTATGAACGCTGTGAGCGCCTGCGTGATGTGGGCGGAGTTGGTGGTGGGGCGTGTGTTTGTTTTGTCCAGATCCCCGCCTGCGCGGGGATGAGCGAGAACCTCTTAAAACCAGATTTCGACGCGGTTTTTGCGCAAGCCTTTGAACCGGCCCTCAAGGGAGATAAACCGCTCATACCCCTTGCTCCAGTTTTTTAGAATTTGCTCGGTTTGTGCGTTCGCGTCGCCGGAGCGATCCAGATCGGACAGCGCGGCCTCGGCCGCTGCAATACAGGCCTCAGTCAGATCGGTTTTCACCTGCTCTTCCTGAATGTCATAATAATACCGGATAGACCGTGTGGCATCGCCCTTTACGAGCTCGAGCGAGACCGTATAGCCGCGCTCACGTAGTTTTGCGGCGAACAATTCAGCGGCTTTCATCTTTTCCTGGGTGCTGACATGGATGACCAGATCAGAAATCTGATAGGCCAACCTGTCCTGAGAGGAATAGGAGCGATCTTTCAGAGCCGGGGTTTGTCTGATCGGCATCTGCACCTGAGCACGCGGCGGCGGAGGCTGAGCCGTGTTGTCCCCGCCGGTTGCCGGGGCGAGCGGCGCGGGCATTTGCTGTTGGACATAAATACTCTGCTGGCGAACCGCATCCGTCATGCCAAGCTCGCAGGCTGAGAGTGTGTATTGCTCGCAAATGACCGCGCGCGCATTCTCGCAAAACCGGTCGGGAGCCTTGTCGAGAAATCGCAGGACGGAAGGCACTTGCGGGTCTTCCAGGACCTCAATCGAGACCTCATCCAGCCCGGCGCGAATATCGCTGACACTGGCATTGTCGAGGCAGGCATAGACCGCCCGGCTGAGCACATCGCGCCCTAGCTGGACGCGCAGTCCGGTCCGCGCCATTTCGAGCGCCTCGCCGGTAAGCACCAGATCCTCAGCATTGAGGGCCGCCATATCGTCTTGCTGTTCGGCGATGAGGTCATTGATCGTGGCGATGGCGTCGGAGTTTTCCTTGAAGAAGAAGATCTTTGCGAGGTCACGCCGCATGGACCGGATGGTGTCGCGGTGCGCCGTCTTGGCCGCCGGGCTCAGGCTGTTGATCTCGTCCTGAAGGAATTGAATGCCGGTCTGCGCCTGATCGAGCGGCTGTTCATCAAAAATCTCTTCCGGGGTGAGGCGTTCAAATTCGCTGAGCGCCAGCTGGCGTTTGGAATCGGCCCAGAAATTGGCGGCGCGCGCCAGCGCCAGATTGTCATTGGTGGCGGTGATGAGTTCGGCTGACTTGTCTTCCAGTTCGCCGAGTGTCTGTTGTTGCTGCCAGTAGAAATAGCCCGTCGCACCAAGGAGTGCGGCTGTGATGAAAACAGCCGACCAGGCGACGGACCGCGCGCGTTTCGCATTGCGGATGCGGATATCTTCGCGCTCCCGACTGGCCGCGATAAAGGACTGGATTTCGGGCGGAATTTCATTTCCCTTGGGAACACTATTGCTCCAGGTCTCGGCCTCCTCCAGCAGCACGCCGCTGAGAAGAAGCTCACTGGATTGCGAATTGCCCCAATCGACGGCGCGCTCGTCATAGCGACGTTTCTGGCGCAGCCAGTCGAGATCGAGACGCAGGGCTTCGTCGAGCTTGCCCATGCCGACATAAAAGCCCGAATCCGGGATCTCGCTGTCAGAGTAGAATTGGATGTATTGCAGGCGTGCGAGGTCCTCTGGCACCTGCGTGCCGGGCGGCAGCGCCTGTGGCAGCACCGGCACCATGCGTTTGCCCTGGGTCAGCGCCTGAGTGAGTTCCCAATTGCAATAATGGGAGTCGAGATATTTTGCCGTGAGGATGAAGACGACGGTATCGCATTGCGCGATCATGCCTGCCAGCCGGTCTTCCCAGGGTTCGCCCGGAACAATGGCTTGGGTGTCGATCAGCGGATCATAGCCCTTATCCTTCAGGACAAGTTCGAGCTGGCGGGCAAAATAGCGGTCTTCCCGGCAATAGGAGAGAAAGACGCGCGCATCCGAAACGCTTGAGACCTGCTCCGCCGACATACACCACCTCCCACAACCGGCGGCAGTGTATCATCACTCGCCGATTTCGGGAATTTTAATTGATGAGACAGTTATGAGAATCATTGTCTCTTCAGCAACCTTGCTGAGAAGTTAAGTCAACCAGCAGGCTCTTTCACAGAATCCATTCCAAAGTCGCTTCGAATGCCTGGATAGTCGCCTGCTAGCTGGAAACTGCTTTGATAATAAAGCGTTTCGAGCTATTCAAGCGCCTGAATTGAGCGCGAATACAAATCAATCCCGCCTCGATAGCGCGCAGTTTGTTGCCTTCAGCTAGCGCTTTCTCGCTAGAGTTTGACAAAGTTGCAAAAATATAATTTGCACTCATTTATGAGCTAGATTAATTGCTGCAATGGGTGGGGTGGTCAGCAAAAACATGGTGAAGCTTTTTGATCGCTCCGGACTTGTTCTGGCTGCGTTTGTTTTCTTGGCGTGTTTCTTGGCAGCTGTTGTTGGCTCAGAAACAATCAATGAAAACGGCGATGTCGAACATAAGTGGATTCCAATATCGTACTGGGCAGAATTCCGGTTGCCAGACTTCGATGCGAACCATCACAATTTAAGATGGGGAATGAACTTCCCGGCAACGGTCTGGGTATTCCTTTTCGGTTCGTCAGCGGCGTCTTATTTAGTCTTAAATTATCTTGTCTTCTCACTGTCGGGATCTTTGTTAGCAGTACTAACCCGCTTTGTGTCAGGCGCACCAATTTCCATTCTGGCTGCAGCTTTCTGGATTCTGAATCCAACAAGCTATTTTATGGCACCGGCCTTTATGCCTTCCCTTTATACCTGCCTCGGGCTTCTTATCGTCATTGCACTAATCTGCAAATACGAAATGACCGCCAATTTAACTTACTACTTTGCGGCGATTTTGTGCCTATTCGTGGTCTACGGCATAAAAGAAACAAACGTATTTTTCTATTTTGGTCTCGGGTTGTTAGAATTATTCAGGCAAAGATGGAAAGAATTGACTATCGCTGTCGTCGGAACACTTTTTCTTTTTGCCGTGGAAACGATATCCACGAATGCGATTTTATCTTCATCCCATATTCTGTTCGGCAGACCACAAGCGATAGTTCAAGGCGGACACATTACCGGAATGGAGACCATCTATAACAATTACGAATATATTGACATCGCTCGAAGATGGTGGCTTTTAAATCTTACTGAATATTTGTCAAAAATTGCCTACTTCGCCTTTTTTGTTTGCAGTTTTTTACTTTTATTTTCGTCAAAAATTTTCAAAGTAAACTCTTTGTTGCCAGAATATTCCGAGAGTGAAAAATCTCGATTTAGGGCAATTGAATTTTGTATCTATATTGGACTGTCCTTCGCATTAGTGAACACTTTTTTTATCATTTCGCTATCTCCGTTAGTACTTGGACAACCGCTGAATGACCGTTATCTCTGGCCACTTCTGCCCATATCTATATTGGTAATTGGCGGAGCGATCGGCCTAATAACGAACAATGTAAAATTTCCATCTATACTTCGTAAATTTGGTGAACGAAAAGAATATCTCAGTATTTTGACGATAGCACTTTTGGTTATTTCAGTTGTTTCTCACTGGTCTTACAGAAACGTTCTGATACCTACAACTCGCCAAGGGGTGAGCGAGCCTTATTGGCTCGGATCTGCGGATACCTATTTCAACCAGTCGATTACCGAGCCACTAAATAATGGATGCCAATTACTTTTCGGCAGCACTCGCGCCGCTTGGTCAGCGCTCGCTTTTTCCTATCCAACACAATTCCAGTCAGAACCAGAGGCCTATTACGAACGCCAATTAGACGGCCTGACTTTCGCCGACGGACGAACACTGAGCTCTGAAGTAATTCCAATCGAATCCGCACTCGAGCAATGGCCCGCTCTCGAAACAAAATTGCATGTGGGCACTAGTCCAAAGCAAGTTGTCACTAAACCCGTCTTGCTAAGGATCCACACGTCCGGCAGCGGGGTTCAGCAAAACTGCAACACAACAAACTATCTAGGGTATAATGATATACCAATCGACGAACAGAAACTAAACTAGTGCGACGTTCGGAAAAACTATGGGACACAACAGCGATGAGTTATGAGACATTGCAAGAGAGCAAACCAGAGAGTTCCGAACTCGTAAAAGCAGGAAATCGTTTTGCCAATGGCGCAAACGTTGCTGTGATTGTGCCATGCTATAATGAAGAACTTACGATAGAAAGTGTTGTCCAAGACTTTCGACAGGTATTACCAGAGGCGAAGATATATGTGTTCGACAACAATTCGTCAGACAGGACATCCGAAATTGCGTCAAACTGCGGTGCAATCGTACGTCATGAGCGACGGCAGGGAAAAGGTTTCGCAATACGGCGAGCTTTTGCAGATGTAGACGCCGAAATCATATTGATGGTTGATGGCGATGCTACGTATGACGCTTCCGCCGCCACAGAGCTCATTCAACGTTGTGTGGACGGGCCATTTGACTATGTAAACGGCGCACGCATCCATGAATCAACGGAAGCTTACAGACCTGGACACGAGTTCGGGAATAAAATGCTCACCGGGGTTGTTGCTTGGATTTTCGGACGCCAAGTCGACGATATGCTTTCGGGATATAAGGCGTTATCTCGGCGTTTTATCAAATCATTTCCGGCCTCCTCCACGGGCTTCGAAATCGAGACTGAATTGATGGTACACGCCCTGGAACTCGGCATGCCGATTTCAGAAATTCAGACAAAATACAAAGAACGCCCCCCGAATTCGGTCAGTAAACTCAATACGTTTCGAGATGGCTTCCGAATTCTTTTGACCATTGTGCAACTTGTCCGTCGCGAACGTCCGTTTTTCTTTTTTTCGATGATTGGTCTTTGTTTGTTTGTTCTTTCAGTAGCTTTATCCGTTCCCGTCATTCTGGAATATTTCGAGACCGGCCTGGTGAGACGGCTACCGACATTTATCTTGAGCGGATTCATCGGACTATTGGCGGTTTTCGCCAGTTTCACCGGACTAATTCTAGACCTTATACATCGAGGACGGCATGAGGTCAGAAAGTTGGCTTATCTAAGCTTTAAGGCCCCTAGCTGACATGAAGATAGCTGCGCAGGTTATTCGGTTTAGCGTTGTCGGCGGTGTTGGTTTCGTTGTTGATGGAGGACTATTGTATTGTTTGACTTCGGCAGGTTTTGATCCGGTCTTAGCGCGCTCTTTTTCGTTCCCGTTAGCACTAATTTCCACTTTCACTCTGAATAGAATATGGACTTTCAAGAGTGAAATACGTACCAACATTATCAAACAGTTTTTTAAATATCTGGCCTCTCAACTCGTCGGAGCAACAGCGAACTTTATTTGTTTTGCTGTCGTTTTGAGTTTCATGGTTGATACGCCAACCAATTCTTTGATCGCCTTTGCCCTTGCCTCAGGAATCGGAATGTTTTTTAATTTCGCGGGATCTAAATTTTTTGTATTCCGACAAACTACTTAGTGTACACACCGCTTTTTCGCGAAGTTTTACGCACGCGACGCAGTCTAGGACCTCAAAGTGAGCGACACTGCTCCGCTCCATCCTTTACAGTAGGTTCGCGAGCTTCTACTGTGGCCTAGACGTTTACGCCGCGCGGATGCCGGACGCAGATGTTCCTGGACGCTGGCCAGAGCTCTTTTCGTAAAGACCACGGGCCGATTTGTTCGGTGAGAAACAATCGACAACGCCGACAACCGTTTCAGCAGCTCCCAGAAGCAGGAAACTTTTCTCATTCATCTGAGCCGAAACCCGTTTGAGGATGTCGCGCTTGGTCTCTAGGTCAAAATAGATCAGAACGTTACGGCAGAACACAACATCAAATTTGCCGAGGCCTGTCAGAGGATCCAGCAAGTTCACATTGCGGAAGGCGACGCGCGAGCGGATGGTGTCTGACAATTTCCAGACATCACCCTGTTGCGTGAAATAGGTCATCAGCTGGCGGATCGGCAGACCGCGCTGAACTTCAAACTGGCTGTAAACGCCTGCGCGCGCTTTTTCGAGCACACGATCGGAGATGTCGACCGCGACGATCTCAACCGGCAGGCCGCCAGTGAGTTCGGGACGCTGGTCGAGCATCATGGCGATGGAATAAGGCTCCTGACCGGTCGAACAGGCCGCGCAGAGAATACGCAGGCGTTGCCCGGGGCGAGAGTCCTTCAGTGCAGGCAGGATGGTCTGCTCGAGATGATCAAACGGTGTCTTGTCGCGATAGAAAAAGGTTTCATTGGTCGTCATCGCGTCGACAATGGTCTTCATCATGGCTTCGTCGCGACGACGGCGCACCATGCCGATGAGCTCGTCAATGCTGTCCAGCCCTTCTTTCCGCGCGATTGGCGACAGACGGCTTTCCAGAAGATACATTTTGTCCGGGCCGATCACGATACCGGAGCGGCGCTTCAATTCAGATGTCACAAAGTCAAAATCAGATTGGTTCATGACTATACTCCATGAAGTGATTTGCCGACGGCTTCAGCAATTTCTTTTAGCGGATGAATGGAATGTGCGAGGCCTGAGTTGAATACCGCTCCTGGCATACCCCAGACAACGCTGGTTTCCTGATCCTGGACGAAGGATCGCCCGCCCTGATCCACAATGGTCGCGACCCCCTGACAGCCGTCAGCACCCATTCCGGTCAATACAACTGCCGTCAGTGCAGCGCCGTATGTGCGCGCAGCCGAGTTGAAGAGAACATCTGCCGCCGGACGACAGAAATTCACCTGCGGATCTTCATTGAGGCCAATCTTGCGGCTTGCGCCCTGTCCGTCCACCGTCATGTGGAACCCGCCCGGCGCGATATAGATGTGCTTGCTCTGAACCGGCTCGTTCTTTTCGCCCTCTTTCACCGTATGGCTGCAGGTGGCGTTCAGATGGTCGGCCAGAATGCTGGTAAAGGTTGGCGGCATATGCTGCACGACGAGAATCGGCAGATCCGTCTTGCGACAGAGCTCAGGCAGCAGAGCCTGGAGTGCCTGTGGCCCGCCGGTTGAGCTGGCGACGACGATTGCGTTCGGACGGGTCCAGCGCAGCGGCGGCTTGCGTAGCTCAGGCTTGGACGGAATCTGAATGGCCGGACGCGGTGCCTGATTTGGCTGAAAGGATTGCGGGCGGAGCGGAATCGGCGCGGGGCTTGGCCGTGCGGCCTCATCTGCGCGTCCCAGTACACGCACCTTGCCGATCAGCGCGTCGCGATAGGCATCGGCGCCGCCGAGCTGGCTTGAATCAGGCTTGGGAAGATAGTCAGTCGCGCCTTTTGACAGCGCCTGAATGGTGACGTTCGCGCCCTTATGCGTCAGGGTCGAGGCCATGATGATCTTGGCCTTGGGAGCCGCACGCCGCAAATGCGGCAGCGCTTCCAGACCATCCATCCGTGGCATTTCCACGTCGAGGATAATGATGTCAGGCTTGTGCTTGATCGCGTCCGCAACGCCCTGCATGCCATCGGCGCTGACGACGATCAGCTCGATATCATCCAATCCCGTCAGCCAGCGGCGGGTCAGACCACGTACAACTGCGCTGTCATCGATAAGCTGTACACGGATTGCGGCGCGGTTCTGCGCCCGAGGGGATTGAACTACTGACATAACAGGACTTTCAGATCAGACGAGGCCGACTTCTTGGAATTTCGACTGGATGATTTCAGAGTCGAAAGGCTTCATGATGTATTCATTGGCACCCGACCGGATCGCTTCGGCGATATGGTCCATGTCGTTTTCCGTTGTGCAGAACACCACGATCGGGGCTTCACCGCCTGGCTCGCGGCGCAGCGCCCGCAGGAAGTCAATGCCGTTCATGACGGGCATATTCCAGTCGAGCAGAACAGCATCCGGCATATTGTTCCGGCATGCATTCAGGGCTTCAGACCCGTCTGCAGCTTCATCAGTCGAAAATTCAAGATCTTCGATGATCCGACGTGCGACCTTACGGACCACACGAGAGTCATCAACAATCAGACAGCGCTTCATTTTCCTCTCCCAGCAAAAAGAGATCAGGCGGCTTTCGGGCTGCGATCGATTTCGGTCTCAGCTTCAAAAGTCAGGATTTTATCAATGTCCATCACGACAAGCAGGCGATCCTCCAGACGGTAGACACCTGATGCAATCTGCCCCCAGACCGGGTCGAGATTGTTCGGAACATCTTCGCGGTCTTCGCTCTGAAGCGACAGAACTTCGCCGACTTCATCAATGATCAGACCGAAGCTTTCATTCCCCTTCTCAATCCCGATCGCCATGATGGAGGCGTCCGGATCACGCGGCTCGAGGCCGAGGCGTGAGCGGGCGTCGATCGCCGTGACGATGCGGCCGCGAAGGTTCAGAAGGCCAGCGACTTCGCGCGGGGCCAGCGGAACTGGCGTGATTGAGGTGGGTGCGAAGACGTCGTGGATACGGGCGACGGAAGCACCGAAAAGTTGTCCACCAATCCAGAGCGTAATGTATTCTTGGCTGCTCATGCTGCACGTCCTTTAAGGCTTGCGGTTTGGTCGATAACGGCGAGAAGGCCGTGGCGGTCAGACTTGCGGACACAGCCGGCAAAGTCTGGGGTGATGAGTGCATCTTCACTGTTGGACAGCGCGATGCGCGGGACATCTCGCCATTTGTCGTCGGTCGAGAGCTGATCGAGGAAGCGGCGAGCTTCTTCGTCATTGTCGACGTCAGACAGAACCAGATCGTAATGTGTCGGGTCGATGTCTGCGGCGATGGCCTCTTCAACAGATCCAACGGTGGTGACTTTATAGCCACTGGCCTGAAGGATCGGCGCAAGCATGTTGCGGAAGAAGGCGTGGCTTTCGAACAACAGGAGCGATTTCGGCGCGGAGCGCTTCTCAGCAACAGCAGATGCCCAGTCAAAGTCAGCCTGAGCCAGGAAGTGACCAATGTCGATCACTTCGGTTGCCTTGCCGCCAATGACGGCCGTTCCGAGAATACCCGGTGTTTCGTCGCCGATTGAGACCTTCAGCACATCTTCAGTGATATCGAGCACCTGGTCGACACCGATACCAACGACACTGTCACCATTATTCACGACAAGCACGGGCTGACGGCCATTCTCATTGATGTTGAGACCACCCGACATCTGGATGACCGGCATGAGCTGGCCACGATACTGAACAACCGGTCCACGGTTGGTCATTTCGAACCGGTCGGCTTCGATCTCTTCGAGACGCGTCACAAGTGACAATGGGCAGGCTTTTGGCTCTTTTGTACCAGCCGAGAAGACCAGCAGGCTGGTTTTCTGATCGCCCTGATCGCGCAACTTCTTCGTCTCCTCGACAATGTTCTGATTGGAGGTTTTCGACGTATCGAACGCCGCGAGACGCGCAATTCCGTTCGGGTCCAGGATCATGATGACAGACCCGTCGCCAAGAATGGTGGAACCCGAATATTCGGTGACATCGCGCAAGAGGCTCGAGATCGGCTTGACCACGATTTCCTCTGTGTCGAAGACTTCGTCGACGACCAGACCGAATTTCTGCGATGCAACCTGCATGACGATGACGAAGCGGTTGGCTTTCTCGTCATCCCCATTGTCGAGCTTGAGCGCAGAGTTCAGTGGAAGCACAGGCAGCAAGCGATCACGCAGACGCAGAACCTTTGTCCCGTTGATGTTCTCGATGCGGTTTTCGTTGTTTGACCCGGTGCGAACCAGCTCAACAACCGACAGCTGAGGCACAGCGAAGCGTTGGCCGCCGGATCCCACGATAAGCGCAGAAACAATGGCGAGTGTCAGCGGAATTTTGATGACAAAAGTCGTGCCCTCGCCTTCGCGGGAAGTCAGATCAACTGCGCCACCGATCAGCTCGATATTGGTTTTCACAACGTCCATGCCAACGCCGCGGCCGGACAGGTTTGTCACCTTTTCAGCGGTAGAGAAGCCCGGAGCGAAGATCAGACGGTGCACTTGAGCATCGGTCATGTTCGCGGCTTCTTCAGCCGATACAACACCCTTATCGATTGCATTCTGGCGAATACGCGCGGTTTTCAGGCCAGCGCCATCGTCGCGCAGTTCGATGTGGATGTGGCCGCCTTCATGATAAGCGCGCAGAACAATCGTGCCCGCTTCCGGCTTGCCGATCGCCATCCGATCAGACGGCAATTCAATGCCGTGATCGCAGGAGTTGCGGACCATGTGGGTCAGCGGATCGCGGATCAGCTCGAGGACCTGACGGTCAAGCTCGGTCTGATCACCTTCCATGACCAGTTTGATCTGCTTGCCAAGATCATTCGATGTATCGCGAACAATCCGTGGAATTTTCTTCCAGGCATTGCCGATTGGCTGCATACGGGTCTTCATCACCGCCTCCTGCAGCTCGCCCGTGACATTGGACAGGCGCTGGAGCGGCGTTTTGAACTCCGAATCCTCCATAGCGCGAACCATCTGAAGCAGCTGGTTCCGCGTGAGGACGAGCTCAGACACCATATTCATAAGGTGTTCAAGCACATCAACATTGACGCGAATGCTTTGGGATGCGCGCGGACCGTCAGACTTCTGTCCGGCATCGCCAGACGCGCCAGCTTCCAGAAGCGCGGCCAGGTCACCCGGCTCGGCCGGTTGGTCCATATCCATTGCGACCGGCTCAGGTGCAACCTCTTCGGCCTGTTCTGCGTCCGCTTCGGACGCATCTGGTGGATTGGAGAAGTCATCAACTTCAACAGACGCAAAGGCGGCTTCGAGCTCAGCAAGCGATACTTCACCAGGACGAAGTTCGCGGCCGAGATCTTCATCCCAGCGCGCATCTGCAGGCAGATCGTCAGGACGTGCCTTTTTGTCGGAGACGTCAGCTTTGCTTTCTGTTTTGGTTTCCGCCGGCGCAGGCTTGGCCTCAGCTTTGGCCGGTGCACTCTCAAGCTCACCGTCCGCAGCGCGCTCCAGACGCTTGATCAGATCAGCGTCATCGCCTTCGGGCTCAGTTTCGTGAGATTCAAGATGTCCAAGAAGGACTTTGATCTGGTCGATCGATTCCAGAACCAGCGTCACAGCCGGTGGCGTGACCTCAATCGTGCCGTCCCGGAACTTGCCAAGCAGGGTTTCACCAGCATGGGCCACAGCCTCGAGGCGTGGCAGTCCGAGGAAGCCGCAGGTTCCTTTGATCGTGTGAACCAGGCGGAATACGTTATTCAGAATCCCCTGATCGTTCGGTTCCGCTTCAAAGCGCACCAGTTCTGAATCAATAACTTCCAGAGATTCTGAAGTCTCGGTAAGGAATTCACTTAATAGGTCGTCCATAAGCCCACCTGATAAAAGGAAAATGGTTTTTATTTGGACTGACCTTCGCGCATTGGAGTTAAAAAATTGCTTTCATTCAGTAATTTTACGCTCTCATTTGACAAATTGCCGCATTCTTTAACCAAGAAAGACAAGATTATTCTGTTGGCTCTTCAACTCTTTCAAAGGCCTTCGGCTGTGAACTCAACGAGTTCCTCCGCTTCACGGAATGCAAAATGCCCGCCAAGTTCCTCGACAATCATCGTCGTAAAATAGGGCTGGATGGTCATTGGATCCCATCCGTCTTCTGGCTCCTCATGGTTGAGCGCAGTCTTCACACTCGGGCTCAGACGTGCCTTCAGACCGGTTGCTTCAACAATGATTGTGGTCGTGTCTGACTGATTAATGTCGACTTTGACAACGCCATCGCGTGAGAGGCAGGCCATACCCAGCATGACCATATTCATCATCACCCGAACCTGCGCGAAGGACAGGCTCTCAGCGAGGATATTCCATTCAATCCGGCCTTTGTGGGTCGCGACATAGCCTTCTGCGATGGATTTCGCTTCGTGAAGTTCTGCTGCGCCTTTTGACAGGCCCATGGATCCGAAGGCGTAACGCAGGAATTGAAGTCGCGCGAGCGATCGGTTGGTGCTGGTTTCGAGTAGATTTTCTGCCTCGTCGCGCATCTCACCAGTGGTTTCCTGCATGAAATCGAGGGCAGATGCCGCAGCACCGACTGGCGATACCAGGTCATGGCAGATTTTTGATGCCAGATAGGACGCAAGCCGGTTGGGTTCGAGCAGCATTGAAATTATCCTTTGTTGGTGAGCACCATTTCAGATGCTGACAAGCACGATCGTCTCTTCGGAGCAGGAAACGGACCGTGCTCAAACTTCCTAAACAAAGGCTGACACTAACCGATTCGTATATCGATTTGTTCGTCGGATTGTGTGGATGGATCAGAAATTTCGTCATAGCCCGCGCGGTTGCTGAAAAAGGCGAGCGCAAACAGGCCAACCGACAGTATGATACAAAGACCAGCGCCCAGAAGAAATGCAAACCAGCCATGGCCCGACATTTCAACCGGTGGAATGACACCAGAGAATTGAATAACGGCAAGGGCCGCCAGAACGAAGCCGAAGCCCGTTCCGACGAGAATAAGTCCGCGTTTCAGCATCAGGGCTTCGCGACCCAGCGATTGGAATCGTCATAGACGTATTCACCAGATTCTGCGCGCTCGACCAGTTTCAGTCCGGAGACCCGCGCCACATCTTCGAGCGACTGACCCTGCTGGCTTGCAAGGTCTGAATAAACGCTGCGTCGACCCGCATTCACTTCGTCGACCTTACGTTTGATGGACGGATCCACATCAGAGACAATCCCGAGATATCCGTCGATCCGCTCGCCAACCAGGCCTTCCGCCTTGGCGGCATCAATAATCGGATCGCCAGCAATGGCGGTGCCCACCAAGGGGGTGAACATCAGCATGACGCCAGCAAAGAATGCAGCAAAGGCCGTTTTAAGAGATTTCATGTTTCCATCCTCCCGATCAGAACAGGTCCGGATTATTGGCGATCAGATCGTCAACTTCCTTGTCCAGCTTGACGCGGACTTCCTGATCGATCTTGACGTTAAGGTTGATTGTGATCGGCTCGGTTGGTGCCGCAACGCGTACGGTTGGCGTGCAGGCACAGACCATCAGGGGAAGCAGTCCATATAGCACTTTCACGTATAGAGTCTCCTGTCTTTCGCAAACGACATTCTCCGTTTGCTGAGGCCAGGTCAATCGCTCTGATCGACCTGGTTTTCTTCTTCCCGACGCTTTTTCACCAGATCTACCACCAGATCCTGCGCGGACTGTACCGAAGTCGAGATTGACCCAGCATGAACGAGATCGGCAAGCCGTGAATCAAGATTGATGTTCAGATTAAACACCTGCCCATCAAGAACATCCGGATTGTTACCCGAAAGCGAAAGCTCAAGCACGATGTCACCTGTCAGGTTTCCGTTCGCTCCGACGGACAAGACCTTGTATTCGAAGTTCTTGAGCGCGTCGAAAGCCATTTTGGCGTAATCATCCGCCTGTCCTGCTGTGCGTGCAATCTTGCTGTCATATCTGATGAGTCCGTCCTCAACACCGCGCAGACGGGCATTCCGGAAATAGGCGTTTGCATCGATAATCTCGATTGGAAACTCACCTGAAACCCGGCCTCTGACGTCAAGATCGGGCACCTGAAACAAGCCAAGCAGCCGACTTAACTCCCACTCTTTTGCCGTCACGGTGACGCGTTGCTGCTGACTGTCGAACCGCCAGACGGTCGGCTCGATCGCAACCTCGCCACCGACAAAGGGCCAGGCGGCTGATTCCAGATAGAATGCGTCGGGCCCAAGCAAGGACATGGTCAGCTCGCCATCGCGAAGCACAATGGTAGGCGTAAAGCGTAACTCTTCGACCTGAAGCTTCTGGCTGGCATAGGTTTGCGCACCAAGAAGATCCGAGAAGGCGAGTTGCCCAGATAATCGATAAACATCGCCGAGCCGGAAGGTTGAGAAAGACAGATCACGTATGTCGATCATGCCTTCGGATGCCATGACGCCGTCCTGCCAGCTGACATCAGCAGATGGGCTGACATCGCCTTCCGCACGGACAGCAAGGCCCCGCATGCGTTCGGTCAGGTCATGCAATTGCAGTCCGTTGGGGCTGAACGTCAGATTGCCATTGGCAAGCCTTGCCGTGCCGGAATTGGATTCGAAGACATGCCGTGCAGACAAATCGCCCAGAAACGCATTCTGGTCAGCCAACCTGAGCCGACCTTCCAGACCGACCTCCATGCCTGTCAGCTGACCGGTTCCTGAGAACAAAAGCGGCGAGAAAAACGCGTTTTCAGGAGGGTTCAACGCATCCGTGATCACCGCACCGAGAATTGAATAGTCGATTTGAGGTCCGTCGTCCGCGACCTCTCCCTGCCCGTTGACTTCGGCGAGAGCAAGATCGACAGGAAGCGCCTCAAGGCTGAAATCGCCATCCTCAAGACCAAACTCGACCGCGATACCAGAGGATTGAGTGGAGAGACCTGAACTGAAGGCCTTGGCCACAAGATTGGCAGTTTTTTCATTGGCCGGTTCGTCGGCGGAAACCGTGAATGGAATGTCGAGCCCGCCGCCACTCAGGCTGAGACTGAATTGATCTCGCATCGCCCAGCTATATCGAAGCCCAGTTGCCTGAAGACGCCCTTCAGCAAAACTGGTTTCGAAAGGCAGGCTGAGCGCGTCCGCGCGCGCCTGGCCCCGAAAACCGCCAGATGTTGGTGAATACAGCCCGACATTCGGCGACGCACAGAGCATGGTGTTCGCTGGCCCGAGCTGTACGGCGGGAAGGTCGGCCGAGATGAAGGACAGATTGAGGCATTCATTCTGAGCGAGATTGATCGACCAGCCCTCACCGACATCCCGTCCGGTCAATCGAGTCTGAAGCTGCAACGCCTCAAGGTCCATCCCGAAGGCAGGACCGGAAAACCGCGCCATGCCGGAGAGCGTCAGCGATTTCTGAGACGGCACAGACCGATAGTCTAATGATTTCAGATCCACACCGAGTGTGCGTCCGGCTGTTTTTACGTCATTTAAACGAAGGTCTGACGCCAGGATCGAATAGGTGTTCTGATCGAGATTGCCGTCCACATTCAATCGCGCAGCCGACAGACCGAGCTGAGTTGCCGGATTGTTATACTGAAGCGCCCCGCTGACCCGCAATTGGTTGCCGTCAAACGCCAACCAATTCGTGTCACCTACGGGCCGAAGCGAAAGGGTCTGTTCAGAGGCAAGGCTCTGCACAGACACCGGTCGAATTGCCGTGACGGCGAAGCTTGGCGCATCCGGCGCAAACTGAGCTTCGAATTCCGCTCCGGTCGAAAACCCGAAGAACAGTTTGCGAAGGCTCTCCCGGATGAGAGCACCATGATCAGATACCGGATCCGGAAGCGAAAGCACCGAAAGCTGAGCATCCAGAAATCCAGGATCCAGCGATCCGCCCCGCAGCCCTAACGCCCCTGAGAATTGTCCGGACGACAAAACCGGTTTCCGACTGTCGAGAGACAGGTCACCTGTTAAAAGTGCGCGCTCAAACCGCGCCAGACCGTCTGCCATCACACCGGCCTCGAATCCCACCGGGCCGGACAATCCGTGTTTGTTCGGGGTCAAAGCCAAAGTGAGCTTTGGATCTGTCAGCGACTGCCCACCATTGCGAAGTGCGCCAGCGTTGAGCGTGCCTTCAATGGACAGAATTTCCGTCGTGTCCACACTGAGCCTGTCTGGATCGGTCCGAAGCGTCACATCGCCGAGGGAGTCTGCGGCGGACAAACGAAAATCGCCCAGCTCGAACTGTGTCGCACCAAAGGACCAATTGAGCTTATAGTCCTGATCGCTGACCGGTTCGAGTTTCAGCTCAAGTCCGAGCGCATCTATGGTAAGGTTTTCAAGCTCTGCACGGGTCACATCCAGAGTGGCATCGCCAGACATGCGTCCGTCTGCCAGAACTATCTGTGCATTTGCTGCCGCCAGATCCAGCTCATACCCCTCCAGCTGTAAATTCGCAGGTTCGAGAACAATCTGAGACTGGATTTCGCGCTGGATCGATCCCGAGGAGCTGACAACGCCTTTGACCCGCCCGGCATCGGTGAGAATGATCAGCTTCCCATCGGTGATCGAAAATGGAGGAATTTCGCCTCCTCCATCACCGGATGAACCGGTCTGAAGCTGTTCAAGCAGGCCGATCCTGACCCCGCCATTGCGGGCATCCACCGTAAGCGAGGGCGTATCAGCACGAACAAAAGAAATCTGCGGCTTCAGAAATGCCGGCCAGCTTACGGACAATTCGAGCGATTCAACCGTGGCCGGATCTTCGCCCTCCGCTTCAACCTTAACGCCGCTTGCGTGAATAGAATTAAGAGTTAACGCCTCAATATTTACCGAACAACTGACATTCCTTCCATCACAGACTTGACGCACGGCCATTTCTGCAATGGGAATACGGAAGAGCCATAATGTGACTGGAATAGCGAAAACGGTGAGCCCGGCTGCGCCCCACGGCCAGTATCGACGCATCGTTTTGCGCATTTCAGAATCATCCGTCGACTTCATAACAGGCGGGGCTAAGTTCGATTAATATTGATACAATACTATTGGCATAATTCGTGAAAGTATTGTCTCGTTGTTAACGTTTCGAGTGAATTTTCTCTGTGTGTGTGTTTTCTTTACACAGAATTGGAGGTTTCCTGGTGGTCGGTGTTTTTGATCCAAAGACGGAAGCAAAATCCGGACGAAAACTCGTCCGCTCAGTTGTTTCGGTTGGCGCGTTATTGCTTGTTGCAGGAGGCGTCGGTCTCGCTGGCAAATCCCTGATCCAATCCTTCGGAGCCTCTCCACCCCCGACAGCTGAAACCACCGTCGCCAAAGCTGGCCCCTTGACGGATACCGCGTTGAGCACCGAAGCGCCGGTCCTTCTGACGAGTTTTCAGGAGCTCGAACCGTTCCGAAAAACGATCGAGCGGACTGAAACGCTTCAATCGGGCGAAACACTGACCGATCTGATGGACCGTATGGGCGTAAGCCGGTCCGAAGCCAATTCAGCCCTTTATGCGCTCTACGATCGCGAACTTATCGACCCGCGCAAGGTTCGACCTGGCCTCAAAATTACGGCCTATATGGATTCCAACTCAAGTTTCGAAGATCCGGATGCCGTGAGCCTGATTGGTCTGAGCGTGAAGCATGACCGGAACTCGTCGCTCGTCGTGTCTCGCGGTTTTGACGATTCCTTTTCAGCTTCGGAACTGCACACACGGGTTGAGCCGGTCACCCGCCGCGTGAAGGGTGAAGTTGCGACCAGTCTTTATGAAGCGGCACTGGAAGCCGGCGCGCATGACGCCCAGGTTTTTGATTACGCTCAGATTTTCGCCTATGATGTCGACTTCCAGCGCGAAATGCGGATGGGAGACACGTTCGAGATCGTGTTCGAAGAATATGTCGATGAGCGCGGCCAATATGTTCGCAGCGGCGACATTCTGTTCGCGTCACTGAATGGGTATGCAACGGATCGCGATTTTTACCGGTTTACTCCCTCCGATGACGGCATCACGGATTACTTCGACGCGGAAGGTAAAAGCGCGCGTAAATTTCTGATGAAAACACCGATCAATGGGGCGCGCCTCTCCTCCAATTTCGGTTACCGGAAGCACCCGATTTCAGGCTATTCGAAACTTCATAAAGGGACGGATTTCGCTGCGCCGACCGGCACGCCGATCTATGCCGCCGGCAATGGCGTTGTTGAACGCTCGTCCCGCTATGGCGGCTATGGCAATTATGTTCGCCTGCGCCACGCCAATGGCTATCAGACGGCCTATGCGCACATGTCGAGATACGGACCGGGCATCAAATCTGGCGTCCGTGTCAAACAGGGCGATATTGTCGGATATGTGGGCAGTACAGGCGCCTCCACGGGCCCACACCTGCATTATGAAGTCATTCACAATGGCAAACACCAGAACGCCATGTCTCTGAAGCTGCCAACAGGTCGCGAACTGACCGGCGAGCATCTCAAAGAATTCCAGATCGTCCGCTCGGAAATCGACTCTTTGAGAGGGATTGAAGAAACCACCACATTGTTTGCGCTTTCGACACAAACTGAACCGAGTTCAACTGAATAGGGCTCGAACCAACCACCGAAATAACAGCCCGGCGCCGCAAAATCGCCGGGCTTTTTTGTGGAACTCTTTGCCCTGTCGCGCGTCGATCAAGCGCGGGAACAAAGAGGATGAAAAGACTATGCTGAGACATTTCGTAGACGTTTTGCTTTGGCTTGTCGTCTGGGCAGCGAGCGCTGTGTCATCTTTGTTCTGCCGAGCAAAACATGCAGGCCTGACGCGCTCTACCTCTATCTATCTGCTTCCTGCGCCTGGAGCAGATCAGGTCTAGCCCGTAATTGCGCAGCTAAACAATGCCGCGAGATTTGCGTCCCAGGGCGCTCTGGTTTAGGTAAGAGCCTCGTTTTGAGAACCTACGCGAACGCGTAGCCTCATAAATTCACTCTCCCAATATACAGGATTATTCATGACCGAAGTCAAAAGCGGTGATACCGTACGCATTCACTATGTCGGAACGCTCAATGACGGGACCAAATTCGACTCAAGTGAAGGGCGCGATCCGCTCGAATTCACGGTCGGCTCAGGTCAGATCATCCCGGGGCTGGATTCGGCTATTCCGGGCATGACAGTCGGCGATAAGAAGACCGTCAATGTTCCGGCTGACGAAGCCTATGGCCAGCATGACCCACGCGGAATGCAGACTGTGCCGCGCGCCGAAATCCCTGACGAAATTCCGCTTGAACTGGGCAATCAGCTGCAAGTCAGCACGCCGGAAGGTCAAACCATGATTGTCACGGTCGCTGAAGTGACCGACGAAGCGGTCGTTCTGGACGCAAACCACCGTCTTGCGGGCCAGGATCTCAACTTTGATATCGAACTGGTTTCGATCGGCTGATCTATCTGAAGACCAGAAACCGGTTACACAGATAAAAAATCACGGAATAAGTCGCCATTGCGCCGATCTGCGCGATCAATGGCGACAGGCTTGCAAGCAGCAAGGTGTTCAACACGGCTTCTGCACGAATGTCATGGATCGCAATGGCACGTTGTTCATGCGCTTCCAGACCACAGCGGAAACACGCTTGGCCCACCGTTAGAACGGCACTGAATGCTCTCTGATTATTGCTTTTCAGGGTGAATGCCGGTCCATTTGGTATCGACATAGGCTTTGATAGCGGCGTTATCGGCTTCCATATCGCCAGTTAGCTCAAACAGGCGATCCAGCACAACACGCTTGCCGAGATCATCAAAGGCAGCGAGGAAGACCGGCATCACCAATCCAGCGTGTCATGGCATTCCCCTTACGCGGCGAGCTGGGGCTGACATGTGAATTATCAAACTTCATTGGGTATACCTGAGACTTGTCCGCTAAACCCGCGAAACGATCCCGACGGCGCACGACTTAGCGTTGCGTCAGCTCAGGTCTCAAGGCAAGGTGTACTTCTCAACAATCCCTTGCGAACGGTCCAGTCGTGACGATAAGTCAATTGAACGAACAGGGAGTCGACATGCCACAGCAACAGATGCCAGACACCGGAACGGATTTACCATGTTTGGCAGACGTTACCCGCCAGGACTTGCTGCAAGTTTCGGTCGTATCATCTGCCACATGCACCGAGCGGCGCGCCCCAAACGCCGTCCGCGTTACCATGTTGAGGCGCTGGCGGGGGTGGGGATATCAGATTCAACCAGTTCACATACGACGTCCAAACACTTGAACCAGACAGACGCATAATGATGGACGGCCAGATGACTGCCCCCTTAACAGCCGCTGAGACCACTCAACGGCTTCCCTTCGACTTGCACGGCGATCCAAAAAACTGGATTTTTCTGACCGGAGCAGTGTTGCTGCTCCCACTGATCCTCATTCTCTATTTTGCCATAAGCGGACAGCCATTCTGGCGACATGATGAACTGATTTATCTGCAAGATTATTTCGTCAAGCTCAGAACTGAGGGCCGGTGGTTGAACTATTATGCCTTCGATTTTCTGAAGGCACTGCCGCCCTTGCTATCATGGTATCTGGTGACGACCGCCTGGACTGTTCTTGGTGGCCTTTTGTTTGCAGATATCAGCCGGAGCAAAGCGTTTGGTGCGCTGGCCGGACTTGCAATCGGGCTTAACAGTGGCCTGCTTGCGCAGTCATTCTGGCCCTCCACCATGTTGTTTGTGCCATACATTTTGCTCACCATTTTCGCCCTGACACGCGATCGGTTCCGATTCAGTGTTTACATTGTCGGGGCCATACTCCTCTTCGGAAGCCTCAGCTCGGCAGTTTTTCTCTTTCCACTCTTCTGGGCACGCCAGATCAGAGAATGGAGCCTGTTAAGGAATGCTGGCCTTCTGGTTTTCTGGCTTGCGGTTTTCGGGCTGGGTGCGTTTTGCGCTGTCACCATCTCAGAAGCCATAACTGACATCCCAATGCACATCGCCAGATGGCGTATCTATAATGATCCGGAAAATTTTTCGGATTATATTCAAAACCTTAAGTATTTTTCCGGCATTTTCCAAACGCATATAAGCGCGCTTCTTCCCCAAACACCGATCTGGCTGCTCGCATTCGTCGCCGCTTTAGCCGCAATGTTGGTCTCCAAAACCAAAACGGACGAGCACGCTAAATCCACTTCTGAAGCCATATTGAAATCCTGCTTCTGGGGTGTCTGCATCTTCTTTGCGTGCCATTTGCAAGCCGTCGCACTCGGCATTTATGTGGCCTACCGCACCAGCTGGATCATGTTGTTAGGCGTACTTTTATTGACAGGCACAATAGTGCGATATTCATCTGCGCGCGAAATTACGGGTGGTGCCGGAATGGCTCTCACCGCGATCCTGATTGTCTGTGTCGGGTTCAATGGTGCCATACAGGTCAGACACACCATGCTGCAGTTTCGCGTGGCAGACATGCTTGCAGAAGACATTAAGGCGCAGTTGGAAGAGACCAATAGCGTCAAATTTGCGGACTACGATCAGATTGTCTTTTATGGATATCAACGCTCTGGCGTCTGGGACATTGATGCACGCACGCCATTCAGCATGGCCCATCAAGCGCATGATGAGGGGCTGAGCAATAGCTCCTACCGCTGGTCCAAAGCGTTTTTGAATTATAGAACTCAGCAAGACCTGATCTGCTTCAAAGACAACAGACCAAATAGAGTGTGTTCAACACTTTTGTCTGATCGCGATGCGATGGAAAACTGGAATTGTGGGTCGATCTATCGCGGCTTTTGCACGAACGTGTTGGAGGTCGATAACTCAATCGTCTTGCGCATTCCGACCCCAAATGAAGTCGCAACAGCAGGACAATAGCCTGTATTCTAAGCCGATTACTGCTTCTCGGGGTTAATGCCTGTCCATGTCGCGTCGACATAAGCTTTGATGGCCGCGTTATCCATTGCCATGTCGCCGGTCAGCTCGAATAATCGGTCGAGCACCACACGCTTTCCCGGGCCGTCAAATGCGGCGAGAAATACCGGCACACCCGTGGCATAGGCCACGCGCAGATAGCCGGTCTTGTATTTTTCGACCTTCGACCGCGTCCCCTCTGGCGGGAAGCCCAGTACAACCTGCTCCCGCAAATTCACCAACTCGGTGAGCTGGTCTACCAGCGCCTGACCGCCCTTGCCCCGGTCGACCGGATAGCCGCCCACGGCACGGAAGATCGGTCCCATGGGCCAGAAGAACCATTCCTTCTTGACGAGGATGGTATAGTGCAGGCCCACAGCCAGCATGGAAAAGGTGGCGGCCAGCGCATCCCAGTTCGAGGTATGCGGCGCGCCGATGAGGACGACTTTCGGAATATCGGGCATTCGCCCGGCAACTTTCCAGCCCATGAGCTTCAGACCGGCATCCCCGATCCATCGCGTGACGGCGTTACCTTTTCGCGGCGAGCTGGGGCTGACATGCGGGTTGTCGAATTTCATCTGTGCGGCCTGACATGTCTCCCCTGAACCTGTCAGAGCGTTTCGCGTTTTGAGGTTACCGTTGCGTCAGTTCTGCAAGCGGCGCAAGAGAACGGAGCATTTTCATGAGCCGACCATCCTGAGCGCTATTCAGCTGCGGACGTCAGATACCGATAAATCATCTCTGAATAGGCCAGGATCAGTTCTTCGTCAGAAGGCCTAAGATCCTCCGGCATAACAGGCTTTGAAAACATGACCTGATCCAGAAACATCACATTGACGAAGTAATTGATCAATTTAGCGACCCCGCGCATATCGGAGCGTGAAATCTCGTCCGCGTAAAGCGAGAGTTGGGCCAGAAAAATCTCAAATGCTTCATTGGCCATTTCGGTCGCCAGCGGCAAATCAGCATCCGGATGAAGCCGCCGGTAAGTGAGAAGGGCGCGCCTGATGCCACGCCCCTGCGTTACCTGAGCCAACGCCGCACGCACCGCGCGCTCGATCATATCCCTCAAAAGCGGCGCATTCGCCTTATCAAGCTGGTAACCGAGTATCCGCCCAGTGGCTTTCGCTTCCTCGATTCGCTCCTTTGTACGCGTCAGATGCCTGTCTAGCAGACCCGGCAGCAAAGCGTTCTTGTCTTTGAAATGACTATAGACCGAACCAACCGCGACATCAGCTTCACGCGCAATGTCTGAAATCGACAAGGTTTCAAACTCTGAGTCAGCCAGCAGTTTTTCGAGCGCATCCAGAATGCTCTCACGTGTGGCAATTGCCCGTTTTTGCTGGACTTTTTTCATGCCTTTCAATCTCTCACTTCGCGTGATTCTTCAATATCAGATTAGATATTGAATTTGAATTCATATTCATTTATATATGCATCATCTATTTTGGAAAGGATAAGTTATGACAAGTGCAGCCTCCCCACCTCTCACCTCCACTCATTCAATGCAGAATGGACGAAAAGACCGGCGATCCGCGGGTTTGCCCGCATGGATCGAAATTCTGATTGTGGCAGTTGTTTACTGCGGAGTTACAGTCATCCCCGGAAATCCCCTCCCTGGTCCGATAGCGATTGCTGTGTGCAGCATGATCGTGTGGGGCTTGCTCCGCCTTCGTGGTGAAAGCTGGAAGACTTTGGGACTGAACTGGCCACGCTCAATCGGGGGATTTCTGAAGGCTGCAGGATTTACGTTTGCTGTTCTACTGGTGGTGTTTCTGGTCGGCGGATTGATGCCGTTCGTCACGCAGAGAATATTTGGAGTAGCAGCCGCGCCGGAATATCCCGATGTTTCAACGCTGGGCCGACTTTTTACCCTTCTGGCAATCGCCTGGTCCACAGCAGCGATCGGCGAGGAATTGCTCTTTCGCGGGTTTCTGATGACCCGGCTTTCCCAGACAATTGGACTGGGCCGTATTGGATGGGGCATCGCCCTGATTGCGCATGCAGTGATTTTTGGAATGCTGCACGCTTATCAGGGGCTGTCCGGTATTCTGCTCACGGGTAGTATCGGCTTAGTGTTTGGCATTTTCTATCTGTTGGGCCGTCGCAATATCCTGCCGCTGATTTTCGCCCACGGCATCGTAAATACAATCAGCTTTGTCGCCCTGCACATTCAGACAAGTGCAGTCTAACGACCATCATGTCCGTTTATTCTGGTGGGTTACTCGCCGAAATGTATTCGGGGGTGAGCAACACTAACCGACGTGGGGTATTCGATTGCTGTCCCGGCTCAGGGTCCGGGACAAGCTCTGGCGCAGACTGCCCGAGTGCAGAACGGAGCTGTAATCGAGTAATGACTTGATGATCGGGATCGATCACTTCACCCCCACCCCTCTCCTCAAGGAGAGGGACTTTTAGATTATGATACCGCCCTCTCACCCTTGACCATGGCGGTGGGCATGCCGCCGATTTCGAGCATGCCGTCCTCAGCGGAGACCTTCACCGTTTCGCCATCCTTCACCTTGCCTTCAAGGATGAGACGGGCGAGCGGGTCCTGCAGCTCACGCTGGATGAGCCTTTTCAGCGGACGAGCGCCATAGATCGGGTCATAGCCGCGGGCGGCGAGCCATTTCTTCGCTTCACCATCAAGGTCGATGATGATCTGACGGTCTGCAAGCAGCCGCGACAGACGATCCACCTGGATGTCGACAATGCGGTCAATCTCAGCCCGGCCAAGCCGTTTGAAGAAGACGGTCTCGTCAATCCGGTTCAGGAATTCCGGGCGGAAATGCGCACGGATAGCGGCCTCAACCGACTGGCGAGCCCCTTCGGAGATCTCGCCACTATCATCATTCGCCAAGGCATCGGCGCCGAGGTTCGACGTCATGATGATAAGCGTGTTCTTGAAATCCACCGTCTTGCCCTGCCCGTCTGTCAGACGTCCATCATCAAGCACCTGAAGGAGCACGTTGAAGAGATCCGGGTGGGCTTTTTCCACTTCGTCAAACAGGACGACCTGATATGGTCGACGCCGCACGGCCTCGGTGAGGGCACCGCCCTGATCATAACCGACATAGCCCGGAGGCGCACCGATGAGTCGGGAAACCGCGTGTTTCTCCATATATTCTGACATGTCGAGCCGGAGCACAGCCTGTTCGTCATCAAAGAGGAAGCCTGCGAGCGCCTTGGTGAGCTCGGTCTTACCGACACCGGTTGGGCCGACGAAGAGGAAAGAGCCAATCGGGCGGTTCGGGTCCTGAAGGCCGGCACGCGAACGGCGCACAGCGTTCGAAACGGCGCTGAGAGCTTCTTCCTGACCCACGACGCGCTTGCGAAGTTCATCCTCCATGCGGAGGAGTTTCTCGCGCTCGCCTTCCATCATCTTGTCGACAGGTACGCCGGTCCATTTCGACACAACCTGCGCGATGTTTTCAGAGCGCACGACCTCGGACACAAGGCCTTCTTCGACGCCGTCACCATCGCGGGCTTCGGCGGCTTTCACCTGTTCTTCAAGGGCTGGGATATCGCCATATTTCAGCGCAGACGCCCGGCCCCAATCCTGGGCGCGTTCAGCCTCCGCAAGCTCGGCGCGCTTCTGGTCGAGCTGTTTCTTGGCTTCGGTCGCGCCGGCGAGTTTCTGCTTTTCCGCTTTCCAGGCGACATTGAGTTCGTCTGACTTGGTCTGCAGCTCTGAAATTTCGCCCGACAGTTTTTCGAGACGATCCTTAGAGGCGTCATCGCTCTCTTTTTTGAGCGCTTCAGCTTCGATCTTCAGCTGCATGAGGCGACGATCAATTTCGTCGAGTTCTTCGGGCTTTGAATCGACCTGCATGCGCAGACGCGAGGCGGCCTCATCCATCAGATCGATGGCTTTATCTGGCAGGAAGCGATCGGTGATATATCGGTTAGAGAGCGTCGCTGCGGCGACAATCGCCCCATCGGAAATGCGCACACCATGATGCACTTCATAGCGTTCTTTCAGGCCACGCAGGATAGAGATTGTGTCTTCCACGGTCGGCTCTTCCACAAAGACCGGCTGGAAACGACGGGCAAGCGCGGCGTCTTTTTCGACGTATTTTCGGTATTCATCGAGTGTGGTCGCACCGACACAATGCAGCTCACCACGCGCGAGGGCTGGCTTTAAAAGGTTGGACGCATCCATCGCACCATCGGACTTGCCAGCGCCGACCAGGGTGTGCATTTCATCAACGAAGAGCACGATTTCGCCCTCGGAGGTTTGCACCTCATTGAGGACGGATTTCAGGCGTTCTTCAAATTCGCCGCGGAATTTTGCACCGGCAATCAACGCGCCCATATCGAGCGCGAGCAGGCGTTTTTCCTGCAGGCTTTCAGGCACGTCGCCATCGATAATGCGGAGCGCGAGGCCTTCGGCGATGGCCGTTTTACCCACACCCGGCTCACCAATCAGAACAGGGTTGTTCTTGGTCCGGCGGGAGAGCACCTGAATGGTGCGGCGGATTTCCTCGTCACGACCAATCACCGGATCGAGCTTGCCGGACCGCGCATCGGCTGTGAGGTCACGCGCATATTTCTTCAGCGCTTCATAGCCTTCCTCGGCGTTTTCAGAATCCGCCGTACGGCCCTGTCGGAGCTTAGAGATGGCGTCCTCCAGCGCCTTTGGTGTCACGCCCGCAGACTTGAGTATACCTGCGGCCTTGCTGGTCGGATGTTCGGCAATCGCCTGAAGAAGACGCTCAACGGTGACGTAACTATCACCTGCCGTTTTGGCTTTCTTTTCAGCTTCCTGAAAGATCTGGGCGTTTTCCTGGCCCATATAGAGCTGGCCATCGCCGCCCGAGACGGACGGAATTTTAGCCAGCGCCTCATCAACGCCGGAGCGCACAAGATCGGCCCGGCCACCTGATGCATTGATCAGATTGGCGGCCAGCTGGTCTTTGTCTTCCAACATGGCTTTTAAAAGATGTTCGGGCGCAAATTGCTGGTGTCGGGCGGCGAGCGCAGCAGATTGGCCCGCCTGAATGACGGCCCGAGCGCGCTCAGTAAAACTCTCTGGATTCATTGGCTTCTAACTCTCGAACTGGGGTTGGAATGCATTTGCATTCAATCACCTGTCAAAGATGGTGTGTCATATTTGCCACACAAGGCCTTACAGCACGAAAGGCGTGAATGTCGCAGGATCAGAAAGTGTCCGCGACATCTCCGCCATCGAGCGGATAGCCATGTTTGTTGACCTGCGGGTCGGGCTTTCCGAACCCCACCCAAAAGGTGAACCCTATCATCACAAGTCCCATGCCGACAAAGGCGGCTCCGAGGATTTCATCATCATAGCCGCCGCCTTCGGCCGCGAAATACGCCATCAGAAAAGCAGCGACCATGGACGCCAGAAACGCCACAAGGTAGAGCCAGGCCGATTTTCCCATATCGTGCAGACGTTTTCCGTAGACGCAGACATTCGGATAGATGATCGCCAGATTGGCAATCATGACAATCAGAGCGAGTTCAGGTGTGGCCGATGTGAACACGCTCAGGGCAATATTGGCCGCAAGCAGCAAGCCAAAAGCCCGCCAGAAGGTGCCCTTACCGATACGCCCCTGTGGATTGAAGAACACGCTGCCCCAATTGACCGAAGACGCAGGTTTGGGAGGCTGTGCGGATCGCGATTTTGGCTGGCTTTGAGTTTGCGGTTCTGAAAAGACCGCGCGCATTTGGGGCTGCGGAGCGGGTGGGGCCGGTGGCGGCGGCGGTGGTGGAGAATAGACAGGTTGCGGCTGAGGTGGTGGCGAAGGCGTGTGTCCCGGCTCCTCATAGAGCGCCTGTCGCAGCCCGCCGGCTTCGCGGGTTTCGCGCGGGTCGAGATCGCGTTCTTCATGCTGACCGTCAGCGCCGTGATGTGTGACCCGCCCCAGCACTTTCAGCCATTCCGGGTGGTTGGGCTCGCCTTGCCAGTTCGACAAATCAGCCGTCTGAATGCGCGTGAAGCCGAGCGGCGGACCGGCATTGTCGATCTGAACCGGCACAAGCGTGCGCTTTTGCTTGCCGAACTCAGCCTCTTCTTTCACCCAGTCTGAATCCTGTGAATTTTCAGACCAGACCACAATGACGCAGCGCGAGGCTTTCAAATTACGCGCAATCACATTGTCCCAGGTCTCGCCGGGTGGAATTTCCGGGTCCCAGAAGACATCAAGGCCTCTGCCCTCCAGCGCGTCCGCCATAGGCTTCACGCGCGCCCTGTCCCGCTGGGAATAGGAAATGAAAATATCCGCCATAGCTGGACCCTACCCTGAAATCTCGTCCCTTTCGCATTAATGGCGCAGGCGATGGGGAAGTGGCAATATGACGGGCGAAAAAATATCGCCTGATGATTGAGTCGTGCGGGCTATCTCACTAACAGAGTGATCATGACTTATCTCGTGACCGGCAGTTCTGGCCATCTTGGAGAGGCGCTTGTGCGGGTGCTGCGCGATCAGGGCGCGCAGGTGACCAGTGTGGATGTGAAACCCGGGCGATTCACCGATCATGTTGGCAGCGTGAATAACGCTGCTTTGATCGGGCGTTTGATGCCGGGCGTTCGCCATGTGCTTCACGCCGCAACACTTCATAAGCCGCATGTGGAAACCCACACCCGACAGGACTTCATCGACACCAACATCTCCGGCACGCAGACCCTGCTGGATGCGGCCATTCGGGAAGGCGTGAGGAGTTGTGTCTTCACCTCCACCACCAGCACATTCGGCGATGCTTTGAAGCCACCACCGGGCGAGCCTGCCGCGTGGATTACAGAAGATGTGGTCCCGCAGGTGAAGAACATTTATGGCGCGACGAAACTGGCCGCTGAAGATCTCTGCTTGCTGGCGCATCGGAAAGATGGCTTGCCTGTTCTGGTGCTGCGGACGTCGCGTTTCTTCCCGGAAGATCAGGATGACAAAGCGACGCGCGATGCTTTTCCGCGCGAAAATGCTCAGGCCAATGAGTTTCTGAACCGGCGCGTGGACATTGAAGACGTTGTCTCAGCGCACCTTCTGGCCGCTGAGAAAGCGCCGGAGATTGGATTCTCTAAATATATCATCACCGCCACAACGCCCTTTATGCAGGATGATCTCGCGGAGCTACGCAATGCGCCGGGTGATGTTCTGCGGCGGCGCAAGATCGATTTTGATACCGTCTATCAAGAGCGCGGCTGGCGGATGCAGCCGGAAATGGACCGGGTTTATGTGAACGCCAAAGCGCGCGCAGAACTTGGCTGGCAACCAAAGCACAATTTCGAAGATGTGCTGAAACGCGTTGCCTCTGGCGAGCAAGTGCTCTCAGACCTAGCTCGCGCTGTTGGTGTCAAAGGCTATCATGACCGGGTGTTTAAGGATG
This sequence comes from Ponticaulis sp., assembly GCA_002692725.1. GTDB lineage: Bacteria > Pseudomonadota > Alphaproteobacteria > Caulobacterales > Hyphomonadaceae > Ponticaulis. Next base: position 135,581 of record NZLU01000063.1, read on the forward strand.
GGCCTTATCCGGTCGGAGAGGCGTGTTGATAAACTAGCTGGCTGACTTTCAGACTTCATGAAAAATTGGCACTCGGGCGAGATGACGATCAATTCCCTCTCGAACATCTGCCATCATAGGCAGATGCATTTTCTCAGCATGCCAGACTTCATGAAAGCGCTGAACCGTTTCTCGGGCAACATCCAATACCAACTTCTCGGGTAGAAGGGCTTTAGCTGCCATATGCGCCAGCTCATCCAGATTGAATTCATCAAACCGGGCTGAACGGCTGACCTTCAGTGCCAATTTGTCTTCAGGTAGATACTCTATTGTTGAGACAAAATCATACGCTGGAGCAATAGATGCATTTCTCCGGTCAGGATAAATAACTGACCAGTTTTTAGAATGCATATCGGCGTTACCAATTAGCGTATTGAAGACTAATCTACGGACAAACTCCCGAATGTCGTCATCATCGCCTTCAATTGCCAGAACATGTGCGATCCGCCGATAACTCGCCAGATCATATTTCCGGGAGGGGCGTAGACCAAAAATCTGAGCAAAATCTTCCTGATGCAGCTTCTGGCCGTCAGGCTTTCGATCATATCGCATGATTGCGTAGGCTTGCCCACGAAAGTTCGGCAGTCCGTTTGGGAGGTTTTCAATCTCACGCGTTTCTATCAGGCGAACTTCCGGAACTTGCATTCCAAGCCATCCTGCCAGCATCATCATGGAGAATTCGTTCTCTGAAACGCCTTCGAACTCCAACGAGGGAAGTTTGACGATCCAATCGCCTCCCATTCCCTGCGCGGGAATGGTCAGCCCGCCGCGAGCGGCTGAAAGGGCAGAAAACTTCAACTGCACACCGGCAAGGGAAAACCTTAGTGGGCCATCCGGATCAGGAATTTGGGGGACAACTGCATCTCTCCACATGGGTGATGGCTCGCCTTCAGCCGGGCGAACGTCGATCGCTCCCGGCAAATCTTTACCAAGAGCCCAGAGCAGGAAAAACTCTCGTTCTGATTTTACGTTGGCGCGAGCCGCAAGATAGTCTCGCAACCGACCTTCGGGCAGCATGTTGGAAAAATACGGCGGCAATGCCGGGCCAACAGGTTTGAAGTCAGAGATGAGGTCGCCCATCTGATCCTTGAAGGACAGGCTGAGCGTGTTGCGATTTTCATTGATGAGATAGTCCCGGCTCCATGCGAGCAAAACTTTTTCATTCGGGAGCCGCGTGAGCGTACCAATCCTCTGATCGTGCAGGAAAATCTCGAGCGTCGTCAGATCACTCATCGTCATCATCCGTCAGGGCATAAGCAGGTTTCGTAGGAACGTATTCCAATGCCGAAATGCTGGCCGCACCCGCCGCCGCTTCCAGTGCGCTGGTCTCCAATGCCGAAATGCTGGCCGCACCCGCCGCCGCTTCCAGTGCGCTTCTTGCCAATTCTGACCGGCTGTCTATCGCCGCTTCCGCTGCACTTGTCGTATGCGCAAATTGGCTCGCTTGAACGGCTGCGGCCAATTCTTCGCTCTTCCGTGAATATCGCCTCTGGCCCGCAGCTGGCCTGTTAGATCGAGTAATCGCTTGAACAGCAGGCACATGCTTACGCGGAACGAGTTCAATCTCCAGCCCAAGCGCCCGCGAGAGCGATACAAGCGTACTGATACGAATATCGGCTTGCCCGTTTTCCAATTTGGAAATCTGCGCCTGCGGCACGCCCGACCTTTCACTCAGCTCACGCTGCGTGAACCCGCGCGCTTCTCGTTCCAGTTTTAGCGCTGCTGTGATTTCGCTGACTTCATAACTCATTTGATGTCTTTTTAGATATTAATTTTGACTATGGTATATAATAAGATATCAATAAATTGCAAATGCCGACGATACTATATCGAATAAACTATCACAATAACTTTCTGATGCCGTATTCGATATAATCGAGCGTCAGATTAGAAATGAGCAGCCTATCAAGCGTGAGCTTCCCACGGACGAGCTTGTCGTAATCGTCGACCAGATTGCCAGTGATTTCGTCCGCGCTGTTGATGTCAAAGGCTATCATGGCCGGGTGTTTAAGGATGGGCCATATCCGGGATCCAACGATACTGAAATCTAAAGCTGTTTTCTGGGTCCACGATCAAGTCGGGGATGACAATTGTGAAAGCTGGAAGCCTCTTGGAGCTAACTTTAAAGCGTCAGCTTCCCACGGACGAGCTTGTCATAATCGTCGACCAGATTGCCAGTGATTTCACCCGGTGTGTATTTCACATCGCCGATCTCCGCGACCGGTGTGATCTCGGCGGCCGTGCCCGTGATGAAGCATTCTGAGAACGTGCCCAGCTCATCCGGGAAGATGGCGCGCTCAACCACTTCAATCTGGCGGGATTTCGCAAGCTTGATCGCCGTCTGGCGGGTGATGCCATTCAGGAAGCAATCCGGCGTTGGCGTGTGGATCGCGCCATCACGAATGAAAAAGATGTTCGCGCCTGTGGCCTCTGCCACCTGCCCGCGCCAGTCGAGCATCAGGGCGTCGGCATAGCCTTCTTTCTCTGCTGCATGTTTGGACATGGTGCAGATCATGTAGAGGCCAGCCGCTTTGGCTTCGCACGGTGCGGTTGCCGGATCAGGACGACGCCATTTCGCATGGGTCATCTTGATGCCCTTCATCTTGTCCTGGAAGTAATCACCCCAGGACCAGACCGCGATGGCGAGGTGAATGGTGTTGCTCTGCGCTGACACGCCCATCATCTCGGAGCCGCGCCATGCGATCGGACGCACATAGGCGCTCTCAAGACCTGATTTTGCCAGCGCCTCGGCTTTCGCATCTTCGATCTGCTCAACACTGAACGGGATATCGAAATCGAGAATCTGCGCCGATTTGTGCAGGCGCTGTGTGTGACGCAGGGATTCGAACACATTGCCGTCATAGCTGCGCTCACCCTCAAATACGGCAGAGCCATAGTGGAGTGCATGCGTCAGCAGGTGAACTTTCGTCTCCCGCCAGGGCACGAACTCGCCATCCATCCAGATAAATCCGTCACGGTCATCAAAAGGAACGATTGGCGTTGCCATGGGTCTGCTTTCATAAAGTCTGGGTAAATTCGATGTGTTCGAAAGTGTTCGAACATTGTTGATAGCGTTTCAAGACCGCTTGGCAATGGATTTCAAGCTGGCAGGGCACAACAAATTCGTGTCAAACTGGCAGCATGAGTATGAATTCCCCACCCGGAAAATCACGAGCTGAGCGCCCGGACGGCAGGTTATTCCTGACCGAGGAAAATCTGGACCGGGGAACGCTGACCCTTTTGGCAGCAGCCAAACGTGTGTCTGTGCTGCTGCGACATGCTGCAGGAGAAACTGAACTCTCCGCGCTTGAATTCGATATTCTGATGGAAATTGCGCATGATCCGGGTCTGGACGTCGCACAATTGCGTCAACGCGTTGGCGGCACCACACCGACAATTGCGCGCCTTCTGGCCAAACTGGAAAAGGATGGCTGGATTGTGCGTCCAAAGGCGGAACGCGACGGACGCCGCAAAGCGCTGCGGCTGTCAGAAAGTGGAATAAATTTTGTTGATGGAATGCTGGCGACAATCCGTAAGGATATGACTCATATTTATCGTCAGGCAGGTGAGCCGTCGGTGACGGGCGCCATGGAATTGCTTGGCGGTGTCAGTGAACTCAGTGCAGATATCGAATCCTCATGACCCGCGCACCGAACCATTTGCTTGTTGTTGACGATGATGATCGCATTCGCGACCTGACGCGTCGTTATCTGTCCGGGCTCGGCTATCACGTGACCGTGGCTGTTGACGGCTTGGCCGCCAGGAAACTGCTGGATCAGCTGGCATTCGACCTGATCATTCTGGATGTCATGATGCCGGGCCTGACTGGCTTTGAACTTCTTGAAGATTTGCGCAAAACCGACCGTGTAACGCCGGTCATTCTGCTGACCGCCCGAGGAGAAAGCTCAGACCGGATAGAAGGATTGAAACTCGGCGCGGATGATTATGTGCCCAAACCCTTCGAGCCAGAGGAACTCGCACTGCGGATCGACGCGATCTTACGGCGGGTCGTTGTGGAAGAGCCGCTCGAAGAGGTCGAAATGTCCGGCCTGATCTTCAATATCGCCCGCGAGGAGCTGAAGGATGGCGACCGGCATGTCCGGCTGACCGATGGCGAAACGCAATTGCTCAAACTGCTCGCGCAGAATGCCGGCGAACCTGTCAGCCGAGAAGCGCTGGCCACGGCCAGTACCGCCGTGGCTGACCGATCCGTGGACGTTCAGATTACGCGTCTGAGACGGAAGATTGAGCCAGACCCGAAAGAGCCCATCCATATCCAGACCGTTCGCGGGATTGGATACAGGCTGATGCCGGACGCCTGATCATGCTGAGGTTTCGCGACATCACGCCAAGAGGCTTTTACGCGCGCATCCTGCTGATCGTGCTCTTGCCGCTCGTACTGCTGCTGATCGCCATGACCTGGTTTTTCTTTGACTCCCACATCGCGGAGATCAATCGGAAACTGTCGCAATCGGTGGCTGGCGAAGTGGCCGAAGTGGCCCGCAAGTTTCAGGATCCGGCAATGGAGGCACCGACCCCAGAACAGATCGCGGCGATCTCGACGACACTGCGGCTGGAAGTCGAAGTCCTGGAGACCGACGAGATGCCGGTTCAGGAGCCGCCCGGATGGTGGCGGACCTCGAGGAGCCGGGTGCTTGATCACGAACTCGCCGCAAGCCTGATGGGCACAGACTATTGGTTCGATACCGACGCCAATCCCGATCAGGTTGAGGTCAGGGTTCTGACGGGTCACCCCGCCGCGCCGCAATTGCGATTTCTGGTCGACCGCAAACGCGTGTTTGCGACCACCGGGCATAATTTCATCGTCTGGGTTTTGTTGTTCTCGCTCTTGCTGATCGCGGTTTCGATCGGGTTTCTACGCAATCAGGTGCGTTCCGTATTGAAGCTTGCAGCAGCTGCGGAGGCCTGGGGGCGCGGCGAAGATATCGGCCAGTTGCGTCCTTCCGGGGCGACTGAAGTTCGTAAGGCTGCCCGCGCCATTTCCCAGATGCGGGAACGCATTATTGCTTATGCCGACCAGCGCACAGCCATGCTGGCCGGGGTCAGCCATGATTTGCGAACGCCACTGACACGCCTCAAACTGCAGCTCGCTCTCTTGCCGGACTCGCCGGACAAGGATGCCGCAAAGGATGACCTCGACGATATGTCGGCCATGCTCGATGAGTATCTCGCCTTTGCCAAAGGCCAGGAAGGTGAGAATTATGAAGAAACCGACATTGGCGTCCTCGCCCATGATGTGGCGCTGAGTTTTGCGGAGAAGGCCGATGTTTCGGTGAACTCTCTTCCCGGCATCCGCCTGCGTGTGCGGCCATTGGCGGTGAAGCGCGCCCTGTCCAACCTGATCAACAATGCCGCCGATCATGGTGATCATGTCTTTGTGACAGTCAGCAATACCAATGATGCCGTCACAGTACTGGTCGAAGATGATGGTCCTGGCATTGAGGAGGACCGGATCGAAGACGCGTTCAAACCCTTTGTCCGGCTGGACGAAGCGCGAAGCCAGAACCGGACAGGAGTTGGGTTAGGTCTGGCCCTGGCGCGGGATGTGGCCCGGAGCCATGGCGGCGACATTCTGCTGTCGCGGTCGGGGCATGGGGGATTGTGTGCCGCGTTTCAGATACCTTTACAGCTCCTCAACATGCCAGACTGATCTAATAATCCTCAAACAGCAGGATCTGATCTTCGAGATGGATCACCTGATGCGCGGTGAGCTCGACCATGCAGGTCGAGCCTGTTACCCGCCCCATGGTTCCGCCTCGGAAGCGCATACTTTCAAGCTGGCAAGTTGACCGACGAAATTCATGCCAGTCTTCCTGCGCGGCGGTGAACATGCCGGTCAGTGAAACCGAAATGGCCCCCTCCTCTCCGAATTCGTCATCATCTTCAGAATAGAGTTCGGACAAACGGTCCACGGCCGTCTCCAGGCGATCGGTCCAATAGTCGAACTCATAGCCGACACAGGCAACCATATCGGCCGTGGTGAAGGCGTCTTCCGGACAGGTGTCCATAATCAACCCGACGCAGATCTTTTCGGTGTCGCCTGATGTTCGTGTCGCCTCTATGCAATCATTCATCGCCTGGATTGTTTCCTGCGGCAGTTCGCCAGACCGGAAGACCTGCATGGTCATGGGTTGCAAGTCGGCCGAAAAGTCAGATTGCGGGGCTGTCAGATCGGTGTCGACAAGGGCGTCTGGAATCATGTCGGGCCGGGCAGTGGAAGTGGCGCTGGCTTCAGGTGTAGGCAGTTCCTGAGCGGGCGGCGCATCCTGTGAGCAGGCGGCCATCATCAGTACTGCCAGAATGATGGTCTGATGTTTCATTTTGCCTCCCATATGCGCCTGGTGAAGGCTATCAGAGCTCAGTATCTGTGATGTGACAAGCTTTTGGGAGAGCGTCCGGCCGAAAGGACTTATCGGCCGGGAGGGGCGATCAGTCTTCAACGCCGACCAGTTTGCGCAGGAAGAAATATCCACCAAACGCAAAGCCAAGACCGCCAATCAGCGTGAAGAACGGGCCGGCATAGAATTCGCTCTGCTCGACCGGTGTTTCAGATTTCACGACCGACCACCAATCCATAATGCCGAAAACACACATGGCAGCGCCGAGCACGGCAAGGATCAGGAATGGCAAAAGACCAATGAGCAATTCACCCACGCCGCGACGCCCGCCAGCGACCGGATTAAATGTCTCCTGCTCGTCTGCGTACTGATCTGTCATCTCGTCAGGAAAGCTGTCCGCGACAGACGGATCGACAATACAGATTGGCTTCGGGCGAGCCGGCGCATCTTCGCTCTCGACAACAACCAAAGTCTCTTCAGCGTCTTCCTTCCAGATTTCGCCGACATCGTCTTCGGTGTCATCGTTGGTGTCGTCTTCAGAAACGTCTGGTGTGGTGTCGATGGTCAACCCGCTGATTTCGGCAGATTTCGCTTCGTCATCATACGCGTCAAGGAGCGTTTCTGTGTTGTCGTCTTCGTCATCAACGACGTCGTGGAAGCCATTCTCAGGGTCAGCAAAGTCCGAAACCAGTTCATCGTCTTCGTCGTCAGTTTCGACGATGTCTGTCAGGTTTTCATCTTCGTCGCTTTCATCAGACTGAAAGACTTCAGCGACGGCTTCGTCTTCAGCAGTCTCTTCTTCGACCGCATCGTCGTCCTCGGACACGTCATGAGGCACGTCTTCGGACACCGCGTCTTCGGTGTCCGCAGGCGTCAGGTCGTCGGAGCCATCATCTTCAGCGTCCGTCGCTTCGTCGTCGACGCGCGACAGATTGGATGCAGCAATTGCCGCAGCGAGAAGGCCATCGTCCAGCTCGTCTTCATCCTCATCTTCGTCGAGTTCAGCCTCGTCAAGATCGTCATAATCGTCGGCGTCGCTGGCATCCCAGACCGACAGGCCTTCAGTTTCAGATGGTTCTTCTTCGGGGTCTTCCGACGCGACAAAAAAATCTGCTTCCTGCTCGACCAATTCCTCTGTCAGAACTTCATCATGCGTGGTGCTAAGCGCCACGGTCCGGCCCTCATTGCTGTTCGCCGCTTTCAGGAATTCATCATTGGCCTCAGAGGCGTCTCGCGCCTCTTCGCGAATGGTTTTGTGAACCGTTCCATCTTCGTTGATCTTCGTCTCAATCGACAAAGCCCCATCCGACAGTGCCAAAACTGAGGCCGCCACATCCAGCTCCGGTCGGACAATCTGGCTGGGTGCGCTTGGCGCGCCAGACGGGTGTGACAAAAACATATGCTTCTCGGCCGCCCGGCGACGCACCAAAGCATCAACGACGATCAGACGACCATCCACACGCGCTTTGCGCCAGGCGTTAAAGCTCTCAGCTGCGGCCAGCATTTCACCGGCATTGACATATTTCAGAACATCGCTGGCATGAAAATTCTGGCGCCCGACATTCCAGGCGAAGGAGACAAGGGCATCGAACTCATTCTGGTTCAGCGGAGCATGAACCGCTTCAGAGACCATTTTCTCGACATCCTGGAGGTCATAACGCAGCAGATATTCGGCTTCCCGTTCGCTGACTTCGACGCCCTCACGCGCCGAACGCGTGTGACCATAACCAACAATCCACCCCCCGCCAGCGAGTGCTTCGGAGCGTCGACGCAGACCTTCAAAACCCTTGATGAGGTTCAGGCCGGTTTTAGAAATACGGTTATAATGACCCATATCCTGCTTCTTTCTGGCACACTTCGGCACATTCTGTTGCCTGACATGCAAGTTGAGCACCTTGCAGAGCTGGCACTGTCTTCAGAGTAGAAAAACAGTCGCCAGACCGAGAAAACTGAGAAAGCCGATAATATCCACAGTTGTCAGCAGAAAAACAGAGCTGGCGACAGCGGGGTCGGCCCCCAAGCGTTTCAGGGTCAGTGGTATGATGATTCCGGACAATCCTGCCCAAAGAAATGTCGCCAACATTGCAATTGCAATCACGACGGACAGTTTCACATCACGAAACCAGAAATAAGCGATCAATGAGACAGCAATCGAAAACACCAGTCCATTGAGCAGCGCCGACATGCCTTCGCGGAAAATCGCGCGGCGCGTTGTCGAGCCTGAGAGTTCGCGTTCAGCAAGAGCCCGCACAGAGACTGCCAGTGTTTGCGATCCGGCATTTCCGCCAAGCGCCACCACCACAGGCATCAGAATTGCCAGAGCAACGATCTGATCGATCGTCTGTGCAAAGAAGGAAATCACAATAGAGGCCACGAAAGCCGTCAGCACATTCACCGCCAGCCATGGCGCACGCGACCGGAAGGTCGACAGAACAGTATCGAAGGCATCCGCCGAGGAGACCCCGCTCAAGGCGAAAAGGTCTTCGCGGTTCTCTTCCTGGATGACGTCGACGACGTCATCGATGGTGACCATACCCGTTAGTCGCCCGGATTCATCGACCACCGGCGCCGAGGTGAGGTCGTATTTCTGGAAGATATAGGCCACATCCTCCTGGTCCATATCCGGGCTGATCTCGGCCCGCACAGGCTGCATGATTTCGCCCAGGGGCGCAGAGCGCTGGTTTCGCAGAATGGTGTGAAGAGAGACCGCGCCGAGTAGGCGGAAAGCGGGATCAATCACATAAATCTCGAAAAATACGTCCGGCAGAGCCTCGGCATGTTCGCGGGCATGGTCGACGGCCTCGCCCACCGTCCAGAATTCCGGCGCAGCCACAAATTCGCGCTGCATGAGGCGTCCGGCGGACTCCTCATCAAACGCCATGACGCGCTCAAGCTCTTCACGTTCGCCCTTCTTGAAGCTCTCAAGGATGACGGCCTGACGATCGTCTTCCAGATCATCGAGCAGCAGCGCCGCGTCATCAGAATCGAGATTGTGGATGGCCTCGGCGAGGTGTTCATCCGGCAGGCTTTCGACCACCAGCTCACGATACTCGTCCCGCATTTCCAGCAGGACGGGTGTCGGGAACCGGTCACCGAGCAATTCAGCCGTTTCAGTGATCGCGCTACGCGGCAGGATTTCGAGAAGGTCAGCCGCATCGGCCGGGTGATGCTGTTCCAGCACATCCAGCACTTCCTGAGGGCGGCCGGAGTCAATTGCGTCCTCAAGTTCTGCGACTTGCTCCGCCTCGATCTCATCTTCCGTGAGTTCAGGCTCTGCAGCGAGTTCAGATTCCGGGTCCCGATCCATGTCAGACTCCGCAAAGCAAGGTTTAAAGGCGAAGCCATGTCGTCGCAGAGTGCGCCGCACTGGTCAATCGAAATTGCGTCGCGTCAGGCCGGGATGATGGATTTTACAAAGCGGCCTTCAACATGCGGCACACCGTCTATGGTGAGTGCGACATCGACATGAGCGAGATGACGACCAACACGCGCGACGCGCCCTTCCAACAGCACATCAGAACCCTGGGGCACCGCCCGAAGCATGCGATATTCGCTGGTGGAGGTGACCGTCCAGCGGTCGGCGGCCAAGACAGTCACTAGCGCAATCATGGCCGCAGGCTCCATCAGGAGCGAGCTGACGCCACCATGGACATAACCGCCCGGCACGAGCGCAGCATTCGAGGTCTCAAAGGTAAGCTGAGACACGCCCTCTTTGGCGGAGAGCAGTCTCAGGCCAAACAGGCGATGCGAGGGAAGATCGAGATAGGTCTGAAACAGGTCAGCCTGGTCATCCGGTGTGCGGGGAGAGCGGTCAGTCATGGATTACCCATCTGACATTGCTCAGCCCCGCGCAAGCGCCAAATGCGCGCGTGAGATCAGTCTGCAACTTTGCCCAAGAATGCCAGCAGGTCGGCATTCACGCGGTCGGCTTCTTCCTGTTGCACCCAATGCCCGGTGTTCGGATAGAGCGTGATGTCTTCAAGCTGTGTCACGCGCGGTGACATACTGGCCTTAAGCTGATCAGCGGTTGCGCCGCCAATCACCACATCCTTTTCGCCGGCAATGAACAGCGTCGGAATGTCGATTGTCGCCTCAGCAAGCTCTGGCGTGGTTTCCCAATTGCGGTCGAGATTGCGATAATAATTGATACCGCCGTGAAAACCGGAGCCCTCGAAGTTCTCAACATAATAGTCGAGATCAGACGGGCTCATCCATTCAGGGTGTTCTGTTGGCGCACCGAGACGTCCTGCAAACCCACCTGCTGCGGCCTTCGGGTCGGTGATCTCAGGCGGCACACGCGGTGTCGACGGCGAGGCATAGAGCCGTTTCAGAATCCGCTCAGGGTCGGCTTCGAACTCCGCTTCAGCGACGCCTGGCTCCTGAAAATAGAGCATGTAATAGAAGTTATCGCCAAACGCGTGGTTCAGGCTTTCGGTCGGCGGACGATTGCCGCGCTGCGGGAAGGGCACGCTCATCGTCACCAGCGAATTGAACCGGTCAGGATGCAGCAGCACCGAATACCAGGCCACGGCAGCACCCCAGTCATGGCCGACCAGATTGGCATCCTCGCGCCCATAGGCGTCAATCAGGCCGACAACATCGCTCGTGAGCTTGTGAATGTCGTACGCCTCGATCGCCTCGGGCGCGTCAGACCCGCCATAACCGCGCATATCCGGCACGATGACGCGATATCCGGCCTCGGCCAGTGCCGGGATCTGATAGCGCCAGGAATACCAGAGCTCGGGCCAGCCATGCACAAGGATGACGAGCGGGCCATCTTCAGGTCCGGCTTCCGCGACGCGTAAGGTGATGCCGTTCACTGATTTCTCTGTCAGTTCTACACCTTTGATGTTCATGGCAGGTTCCTCCCCTTCAACCTTGTTGGTAGTGCAAGCCGCGAGAAGAAAAAGGCTAAGCACAGGCAGAATGAGCCTGTGGAACAGACGGCGTTTCATATAAGTCCTCCCCGACATTATCTGACCGACAGTCTAGGCTGCGCGCCGTCGTACAGCAATCATTTCATCGCTGTTTTCAGAGTGCCTTTTAATGTCTTTGACCAGCGTGGTGTTATGTGATCTCAGCGCCGCTGCATGACGCGGTGAGTGCACAAAAAAAATGCTGTGCATCATATCCATACAGCAGCAGACCTGCAGCCCGGGCTTTGCCCGCCTGGCCAGAGCTGGTTCACACGGCGTGAGGCAGATGAGATACAATTTTTCCCTACATTTGATCCGCCGGAGAAATGCCAAAATGGGGCTGCAGCCCTGAGCGCTATCCATCGCGCTGGCGCAGCCAGTGCGGGCGATCAAAACGTTGAAACACAAAACATTCCTAAAATCGCGCCACTGGCGCGATTGTTTTTGCGAAGCAAAATCGGAATGTTTGGTGCGGTCGAGAAGACTCGAACTTCCACGGGTTGCCCCACAGCGACCTCAACGCTGCGCGTCTACCAATTCCGCCACGACCGCACGCCGAAACAGAGCGGCGCTCATAACCCGAAACGCGTCCGCTTGTGAAGAGGAATTTTCAAGAAAATCACAGTCGGGATAAAGTTATATGAACCAGACCGGTTCACGGTGTGGTCTAGCTGGCCGCGGCATAGTCCTGCGCGTTGGCTGGCCCCTTCACGCGGACCGACATGCGCTCGCCTTCAATTTCGACATCGCCTTTGGCAATGGGAAAATCATTCGCCAGGATCCAGACCTGATCGGTCTCGCGGACATCAAGCGGAATCACCGCACCACGACCCATGCGCAGCAATTGGTGCATCGGAATCTGGGTCCGGCCAAGAATGACGGAAATTTCGACTTTGACGGCATCAAGTTGACGCGACATGACCAATCACCATTTGTCTGACACCTGATTGTCGTCGGTGCTGGTAACTGCGGAGTTAATAAGCGGTGAGTCTGAAGGCTGATTTTCCAATTGACTGGGTCGTGTCAGACGAACTGGTGCCCTATCCTGAGGCCATGCGCCTGATGGAAGCGCGTGTTGCGGCCATTATTGCGGGCGAGGCCCCGGAGCTGATCTGGTTTCTGCAGCATCCGCCGCTCTACACCTCTGGGACGAGCGCGAACATGTCTGACCTGCTCGATGCCGACCGGTTTCCGGTCTATGAGGCCGGTCGCGGCGGGCAATTCACCTATCATGGGCCGGGCCAGCGCATTGCCTATGTCATGCTGGATCTGCGCAAGCGCCAGCAGGATGTACGTAAATTCATTCACGCCCTCGAAGATGTGGTGATCCAGACACTGGCCGACTTCAATGTGAAAGGCGAACGCCGCGACCAGCCGCGGATTGGCGTCTGGGTTGACCGGACAGTGAGCGGCGGACCGGAGCGTGAAGACAAGATTTCAGCCCTGGGAATTCGCCTGAAGAAATGGGTGAGTTTTCACGGGATTAGCCTGAATGTGGAGCCGGACCTTTCGCATTTCGGCGGCATCACTCCGTGCGGCGTGGCCGACCCACGCTATGGCGTGACCAGCCTCGTGGATCTTGGTCTGCCGGTTTCGATGGCAGATGTCGACATTTCCATGAAGCAGGCATTTGAAGCTGAATTCGGGCCGCTGGTGCCCGCAAACCTGCCTGAGATCGCCGGTTAGGGACGGCGCAAATAATAGGCAACGGCTTTCTCTGGCGAGAAGGCCTGTTCACCCACTTTTTCAAAGCCAAGGCTCTGATGGAAGCGATGGCTGCCCGGATTATTCGGGAGGGTATTCACCTCCGCACCCAGGGCGTAATCGCCGGAAATATATTCCGTGACATAAGCATAGAGTTCGCGTCCCAACCCCTGCCCCCGCGCATCTGGGTGGAAGGCGATCCGGTCGACATAGAGGAGTTTGCCGCCTTGTTCGGCCTGCCAGGCTTCGAACCAGCGCAGATTAGGGCTTTTATAGGCCATGGTGCCAGGCTCGATCAGATTGATGAAGCCGTCCGGCATTGTCTCCTGCCCGATGACGATGCAGATCGACAGCCCGACAATGCCCTCAAACGCCTCACGGGTTTCGTCACTCACCCCGGGCGTTGACAGGTAATTAATGTCGTAAAGACGATCAAAATCGCCTGTCTGGTAAGGCCGGATGAACATGAGGGTGCAATCGCCCGATCAGCTGGACTTTAGCAGATCGCGCACCGCCTCGAGCGCCGCATCGGCCTTGTCGCCATCCGGGCCACCGGCCTGGGCCATGTCTGGCCGACCACCGCCACCCTTGCCGCCGACAGCCGCGGACGCGGCCTTAACGAGGTCAACGGCAGAGATCTTGTCCATCAAATCCTTGGTGACCCCGGTTGCTACGGCCGCCTTGCCCTCATTGACCGCCACGAACACCGCGACGCCCGAGCCTAGACTTTGCTTTGCCTCATCCATCAGTGAACGGAGATCTTTGGCAGGCACGCCATCAAGAACCCGCGCCATCAGTTTGATGCCATTGATCTCTTCCGGCCCCTGAGCCGGACCTTGTGACGGGCCAGCCATGGCAAGCTGACGCTTGGTTTCAGAAAGTTCGCGCTCCATTTCCTTGCGCTGATCCTGAAGCGCGGCGATCCGGTCACCGAGCGTGTTCAGCGGTGTTTTCAGGCGGTCTGCCGCAGATTGCGCGAGCTCTGCCTGCGCGCGGAGATGTTCAAAGCCATGCTTGGCCGTGGTGGCTTCGATCCGGCGAATGCCAGACGAGACGCCTCCCTCAGAGAGAATGGTGAAGATCGCAATATCACCCGTGCGGCTGACATGCGTACCGCCACAGAATTCCATGGAATAATGGCTGTCTTCCGTGAGGTGGTCGCCCATGGTGAGCACGCGGACAATGTCGCCATATTTCTCGCCGAACAGCGCCAGCGCGCCGTTTTCAATCGCCTTTTCAGGCGCCATTTCGGCCGTGGATACCGGCGTATTCTGGCGAATAACGGCATTCACCTCGTCTTCAATGGCTTTAAGCTCGTCTTTGGACACGGGCTGGCCATGGCTGAAGTCAAACCTTAGACGGTCGGCTTCCACAAGCGAGCCTTTCTGCGTCACATGTGAGCCGAGGACATTTCGAAGCGCCGCGTGCAGAAGGTGGGTTGCTGAATGGTTCGCTTTGATGGCCAGACGACGTTCCGTGTCGATGGCAAGATCAGCGCGATCACCGACAGAAAGCTTGCCGCTGGTCAGCTTTCCCTGATGGCTGAAAATACCGCCACCTCGTTTTTGGGTGTCTGTGACTTCGAACTCGGCGCCGGACGCAAAGCGGATCACGCCGTGATCGCCTGACTGACCACCGCTCTCGGCATAGAATGGCGTCTGATCGAAGACGAGTTCGACATCGCCATCTCCGGCGCTATCTACCAATCCGCCGCCCTGCACGATGGCGAGGAGTTCGCCCTTGCCTTCGGTGTCAGAATAGCCGGTGAACAGGGTTGGCCCCAATCGCGAGAACAGCTCGGACCAGACTTCTTCGGTCGCAGAATCGCCCGAGCCTTTCCAATTGGCTTTACCTGAGGCTTTTTGTTCGGCCATTGCGGCGTCAAAACCATCTGTATCAACCGTGAGGCCACGACCACGCAACACATCCTGTGTGAGGTCGAGCGGGAAGCCATAAGTGTCATAGAGTTTGAAGGCGGTTTCGCCAGGCAGCGCTGCGCCGTCTTTCAGGCCTTCCGTTGCATCGTCAAGCAACGCCAGACCGCGCCCCAGCGTGCGCTGGAAGCGGGCTTCTTCCTGTTCAAGCTGTGCGGTGATCATCGGTTCGGCGCGTTTCAGCTCCGGGAAGGCTTCGCCCATTTCGGTAACGAGCGCGCCCGTCAGTTCGTGCATTTTGGGCTCGTCTGCGCCCAAAAGGTGGGAGTGACGCATGGCGCGACGCATGATCCGACGCAGCACATATCCGCGGCCCTCATTGGATGGCATGACGCCGTCGGCGAGCAAAAATGCAGACGACCGAAGATGGTCTGCAATGACACGGAAACTCGCCAGATCATCGCCCGATGCTTTGCGTTTATAGACGTCTTCCTCCGCACGGATCAGCGACTGGAACAGGTCAATGTCGTAATTATTGTGCACGCCCTGCAGAATGGTCGAAATCCGTTCGAGCCCCATGCCGGTATCGATACTTGGCTTAGGCAGATTTTCCCGCTCGCCACCGGCAAGCTGGTTGAACTGCATGAAGACGAGATTCCAGATTTCGATAAAGCGATCACCATCCTCTTCAGGACTACCCGGAGGGCCACCCCAGATGTCCGGACCATGATCATAAAAAATCTCCGAACACGGGCCGCAAGGACCGGTATCCCCCATGGACCAAAAATTGTCTGAGGTCGAAATCCGGATGATCTTGTCATCTGAAAATCCCGCAATTTTCTTCCAGAGATCAAAAGCTTCGTCGTCTTCGGAATAGATGGTGACGAGAAGTTTCTCTTTCGGTAGACCAAACTCGCCTGTTACCAGATCCCAGGCGTGCTTAATGGCTTCTTCTTTGAAATAGTCACCGAAGGAGAAATTACCGAGCATTTCGAAGAAGGTGTGATGTCGGGCAGTATAGCCGACATTGTCGAGATCATTATGTTTACCGCCAGCGCGGACACATTTCTGAGACGTGGTTGCGCGCGGAGCAAAGGCCTTCTCTGCGCCCGTAAAGATATTCTTGAAGGGCACCATGCCCGCATTGACAAACAGAAGTGACGGGTCGTTCTCCGGCACCAATGGCGCCGATGGTTTGACGGTGTGTCCGCGTTCTTCAAAGAAAGACAGAAAACCTGAACGAATATCCGAAACACTTGTCATCTTGCTGGGTCCTGGAGGCCAAAAATGCATCTGCGCCCTTCATCAGGGCGCAGAACCAATCACCGGATATATAGATGAGGACGCCATTCGCCAACCGCTTCGCGGCTGGCTTTCCTGACACTTATTCGTTTACGGCAACATCATCGTCATCGGACTCGTCTTCGCCGGTCAGCATGGCATCGGCAATAAGACCGGCATGAGCCCGGATCTTGTCTTCAATCTCATGAGCAATCGCCGGATTATCACGCAGGAATTTCTTGGAATTCTCGCGCCCCTGACCGAGCCGATCACCGCCATAAGAGAACCATGAGCCAGATTTCTCCACCACGTCGGCTTTCACGCCAAGGTCGAGCAACTCACCCATTTTGGAGACGCCTTCGCCATAGATGATGTCGAAATCAACAGTCCGGAACGGGGGCGCAGTCTTGTTCTTGACGACCTTCACGCGCGTCTGGTTGCCCACCACTTCGTCACGATCCTTGATGGAACCGATCCGGCGGATATCAAGCCGCACAGACGCATAGAATTTCAGCGCATTACCGCCTGATGTTGTCTCCGGGCTTCCAAACATCACGCCGATCTTCATCCGGATCTGGTTGATGAAAATCACCATACAATGGGATTTTGAGATGGAGCCGGTCAGCTTACGGAGCGCCTGGCTCATCAGACGAGCCTGCAGACCCGGCAGGGAATCGCCCATCTCGCCTTCAAGTTCGGCGCGAGGCGTGAGTGCCGCAACAGAGTCGACGACGAGAACGTCAATCGCGCCGGAACGAACGAGCGTGTCCGTGATTTCGAGCGCCTGCTCGCCCGTATCGGGCTGAGAGACAAGCAGATCGTCGAGATCAACACCCAGCTTGCCCGCATAAACAGGGTCGAGCGCGTGCTCAGCGTCGATGAAGGCACAGACGCCGCCATTTTTCTGAGCTTCGGCGACCACATGGAGGGCCAGGGTGGTTTTACCCGAACTTTCAGGTCCATAGACCTCAATAATTCGGCCTTTTGGCAGACCGCCAATGCCCAGAGCGATATCGAGACCAAGAGAACCGGTCGAAACCGCTTCAATATCCATGGCCTGATTATCGCCCAGTCGCATGACCGAGCCCTTGCCAAAATTGCGTTCAATTTGCCCGAGGGCAGTCTGGAGTGCTTTCTGCTTATCCACGCCGTTACCTTCTACGACACGTAATGCCGGTTGTCCCATAATTCTCTCCTACTGTACGTGAGTCTCTGAGCCATCACCAGCCCGAAAACCCTCCATTGGGAGAGATTTGTACCACTTTTGTTCCAAAAGAACAAACGGAAAACAAAGAAAAGCCCGACCCCACAATATATAGGGTCGGGCGCTTTCTTTTCCCGCTAGATCAAGCCGCTTCGAGTTCTTCCTTTACGCGTTCTGCGAGGTTTGCCATGCGGAACGGCTTGGCGAGGAAGGAGATGGCGCGCTCTTCGTCCAGCGTTTTGGTGAGGTCGCCTTCTGAATAGCCAGAGATGAACATCACGCGCGCATCACCGAGGAACTCTCGCGCCTTTTTGAGCAGGTTCGGGCCATCAATGCCGGGCAGGATGACGTCAGAGATCAGAAGATCGATCTTGCCCTGATTTTCCTGGATCAGCTCGAGCGCTTCTTCGCCATCAGCAGCGGAGATCACCTCATAGCCGCGGGCTTTCAGCGTCTGAACGGCGATGTTGCGAACGCCGTCTTCATCCTCAACGAGCATAATAAGACCGCGCCCGGCAAGGTCACGCGGCGCGCGATTGGCGGGCTCTGGCGTGGCTTCCGGCTTCTGCGCGGCGAGCTCCTCTTCAACTTCTTCGGCAGTCAAAGCCGGCAGATAGATGAAGAAGCTGGTGCCCTCACCCACTTTACTGGCTGGGCAGATATAGCCGCCCGATTGTTTGACGATGCCATAAACGGTTGCCAGGCCAAGTCCGGTCCCCTTGCCCTGATCTTTCGTTGTGAAGAAGGGCTCGAAGATGTTCTCCATGACTTCAGGCGGCATGCCCGTGCCGTTATCGGCGACTTCGATGCACAGATACTCGCCCTCCGCCACAAACTCGAAGCCATGTTTGCGCGCATCTTCTTCGGTGGCGCGGCTGGTCGAGATGGTCAGAACGCCGCCACCTTTTTCCACCATGGCATCACGTGCGTTGACGGACAGATTGATAATGGCGTTTTCGAGCTGCCCTTTATCGGCGCGGATCATGGGCAGGTCACGGCCATGGCGCAGTTTCAGGGTCACACGCTCATCGAGCAGCGGGCGGATAAGATAATTGAGCTCGCTAAGCACGTTTGAGACGTTCAGCATTTCGCGCTTGAAGGTTTGCTGGCGCGAGAAGGCGAGCAGCATTTTTACCAGCTCAGCCGAACGGGTCAGCGTCTCGGAAATTTCCTGCAGATCATTAAAGCTCGGATCGCCAACCGGGTGGCGGGCGAGCAGATTGTCGGTAAAGCCCATTACGGCAGTCAGCATATTGTTGAAGTCGTGCGCGACACCGCCCGCAAGCGTGCCCACAGCCTGCATTTTCTCGGCCTGAACCAGACGGTCCTTCAATTGGGATTCTTCAGACACATCGATGGCGTAGGCGGCCATTGGACGTCCACCGGTATCAAGCGTGATATAGACGCTGACAAAACGTTCCGGCTGGGTTTTGGTCTTGAGGAGTATGGGTGTGTCCACCGCAGAGGTCAGCAATTGCGCCACATCACGGTCATCGCTTGCCGAGACGAACAGATCGGCAAATCGCCCCCCCGGAATGGCGCCGCCCTCTGTAACTTCAACAAGCGTGCGGTTGGTGTCGATGATGCAGGCCGCCGACAGCGAGTCACCTTCAAGGCGCGCAACACCGATGGGGGCATCCTCGAAAAGCGGATCGTATTCGCCTTTCGGTGGCCGTGATGAGGAGACTGCAGTGAGACGATCGCGCGCGCTCATTTTGGCCGTGGCAGGAGCTAGAACAATGGAGCGGGAGACCGAGTCCGGGCCACGCCCTGTCCAGGTGGTGGCGGTCTGCATCTGAGTTTCCATACCGTCGCGCGCCCGGAAATGCAGATCAAGCCAGAGCGGCTCAGCCGTGCGTCGGTCACGTTTGAAGACCTTCACGGATTCCGGTCGCAGAATATCGTCGACCTTCAGATCGCCGAACTCATCAGGCAGACCAAGGAAATTACGAAGCCAGCCATTCATATAAGTGATCTGGCCATTCGCCCCGGCCACATAGAAACCGAGCGGCGCATCCTCCACGAACAGCGCCCGTGCATCTGCCGCGCCAAGCGCCTGGGTCATGCCAGCAAGACGGCGCAGACGCCAGAGCGTACGTCCCTGCTCGAGTGGCGAGACAACAGCTTCGAACTGGACCGGAATATTCTCCGCACCAAGTGCGATGGCTGGCAGAACTTCATGACGAGTTTCTGCCGCTTTGGCTGAGCGGGAGAGACGATAAATCGGCGCACTGAGCCCCGGGTTCGCACCGAGCAGTCGATCAACCGTCAGAGCCCGCTCACCTTCTGAAGACGCACCAAAATCTTTCATCAGCTCGAAATAGGCGCTATTGGCCGCAACCGCGCCGCCGCCGGCTTCGGTGACGATCACGGCTTCATCGAGCGTATTGATCCATGAGAAGGGTTGTTTCTTCACGGAAGCCGCCGCCTCTGCCGCGCCGCGCGACGGGAACATGCCGAGCTTTCGACCCGCGCCCCGCAGCACCCAGACGAGGAATACCATTCCCCCGGATGCCAGCGCGATGAGGAGAACCGGCCCGGTCTGACCGACCGCATCCGGCCTCACAATCGCAATACACGCCGCGACAACGGCGATAAGCAGCGAGAGCCAGAACATTGCCTGAAACACGTCCAGACCGCCCGATTGGGGCATGGCATCGTCTTTTTCAGGCGTTTCGGATTTGATGTCAGATGCATCAGTCATGACGGTTTACTCACTCGATAAGTTACACAAAGTGTCACGATTCGCGCAAAGAGACGTAGTATCATGTCACGCTCTCCCCGCAGGCTTGCGCTTCGTCCGCATGACAAAGCTGATAATTTTGGCGACGGCTTCATAATGCTCGCGCGGGATGACCTCATCGATCTCGATATTGGCATAAAGCGCGCGGGCCAGCGGTGGGTTCTCGACCATGGGAATATCGTGGGCTTCTGCGACTTCCCGGATCCGCAGCGCGACCTCATCCACCCCTTTGGCAATACAGATCGGCGCGGGCGTTTCATCATCATAGCGCAGCGCGATCGAATAATGGGTCGGGTTGGTAACGATCACCGTGGCGTCAGGCACAGCCGCCATCATGCGCTGTTGTGATTTTTGTTGCCGCAGCTGTCGGATTTTCGCTTTGACCTGCGGATCACCTTCGGACTGTTTATGCTCGTCCTTGATTTCCTGGCGCGACATTTTCATGCGCTGGTCGAATTGCTGTTTCTGAAAGATGTAGTCGATCGCCGCGATGATACCGACGACGACAAGCGCTGCGATTAACAAGCGGCCCGCAAGCTGTTGCAGCAAACCGGTCAGCATGAGCAAATCCATCGCGCCAGCGCGCTCGATCAGCGACAGATTGGGCCAGACGGCATAGGCCAGCGCACCGGTGATCGCGACGAGTTTCAGGATCGATTTGAAGAGGTTCATCAGGCCTTGCGGCCCGAATATCCGCTTCATGCCTTCCAGAGGCGACAGCTTGGAGAGCTTTGGCTTCATCTTTTCCGCCGTCCAGGCGGGTCGGTTCTGGATCAGATGACCGGACAAAGCCGTAAAGGCCAGCACGCCGAACACGATAGCAGCAACAGGCGCAAGCGCCCAGATCAGCGCCTCGGTGAGCTGCATGGCCCCCCCGTCTTCCAGACGAAACTGGTGCGGATGGTCGAGCAGGCTCTGCAAAGGACGCGCAATCATCTGCATGAGTGGGCCGGACGCCGCAATCAAGAGCGCGATGCCGAGCATCATGAACCAGATAGGCACATCCTGGCTTCGGACGGCGTCACCTTTCTTTCGGGCGTCGTCGAGCTTTTTCTGGGTGGGCTCTTCTGTCTTCTGACTCTTATCCTGGTCGTCAGCCATTAGGTTGCCTAACCGCCTCCATTCTGAAGAAAGCTGTCAAAGCCATTGAGCCAGGCGAGAAAGCCCGACCCCATGCCGATCATGACAACGACCAGCCCCAACATGATGGAGCTGGGCAGAGCGATGAAGAAGATCTGGATCTGCGGGATGAGGCGCGCGGCAAGACCCAGCGCCAGATTGAAGATCAGACCAAAGGCGATAGCGGGCGCGGCGATTTGCAGACCGAGCCGGAAACTCTCCACAAAGGCGCGTGTGCCATATTCGGCGACGTCAGCCATGTCCGGATACACACCCGGCGGAAAGAGCGTATAGCTGTCGACCGCGCCCTGCAGCATCCAGCGGTGAACCCCAGCTGACAGCACCAGCACAACAGCGATCAGCGAGAAAAAGGCGCTCATCAAATTGCCCTGTGCCTGCTGCATGGGGTCGAACTGCATGGCGGCAGCAAGGCCGGTATGCATAGCGGTAACCTGCCCTGCAACGTTCGCGGCCGACATGAACATGCGTGCCGCCGCGCCTAGCATCAACCCGATCAGAACCTCACCAATCACCAGAAACAGGGCAGCTCCCAACCCTTCAGGCTGCGCGGGTAACGTACCAATCAGCCCGGGCGCGAGCGCCAGGGTGGCCATGAGGGCGGCTGTTAAACGAAAGCGTGCCGGAACAGATTGCTCGCCCCAGCCAGGAGCGAGCATCAATACCGATCCGATGCGAGCAAACAACAGCCCGCCAGCCCAGACATATGGCAGAAGCGGTTCCACCCCGTCACATGGCCGCGATGCGCGCGAAGGCATCGTTTGCGAAGGCCGCGATCAGACTGCCCATCATTGGAAGAAAGATCAGAAGCGCGAGAAAGATGGCCACAATCTTCGGAACGAAGACGAGCGTCATCTCCTGAACCTGTGTGAGCGCCTGGAATAGCGCGATGGCGACACCGACGAGCAGACCGATAATCATCGCCGGACCTGCCATCATGACAGTCGTCCACAGCGCTTCCCTGCCAATGTCGAGGACTTCCATCCCGGTCACGATTCATTACTCCGCATTTGCCTACGGTTAACGAATCCAAAGAAAAGGTTAATAAAGAGTCTAGAATTGCCCAGAGACCGGCAATTTTTGCCGGGTGTGGCTGGAGCGGCAGACGCATAAGATGCCCGAATGCCCGGGCATCAGGCCCGAACGCCTTCACGTGCGCTCAGGTTAACGGTTTGAGATCGAGGCGTTCCGCACATTGCAGGAGCCTGATAGTCGGACGCCTAGTTTGAATTGGCTGCCGGTGATTCGGTCATATCACGCATTTTGCGCTGATTGGCCTCTTCGATCAGAACCCATTCTTCTGCGGTTCCGCAAATCTCATTGTATTTCACGCGAGAGCCCGTTGCGTAATCGCGCTTACAGATGATTTCCTCGCCCGCTTCATTGGTCGAAACCTTGGTGCCAACCGTGCTCGACATTGGCGACTTTGTAGAGCCGTCCGCCCGCGTTGTTTCGCACGCCGCCAAAGACACGGCGAGGCCTGTCACGCACATTGCTGTTAAAATCGTTTTCATAAAACCCTCCGGAATACACACTCAAAGTGCCCAATCGCGCACTCAGGTCAAGCCTGCCCGGGCCAATGGCACATGTCCAAGCCGCGAATTGCTCGATTTGCCCGCAAAAGGGAAAGCAATTCTGGCGGACAACCGCAGGCGGGTTTTCCTTTCCGCAGAAACCAGTATGATTCGCAACAGTTTTTCAAAATGGGAAAGTCCCTACACTATGCGTTCCATTCTTCTTTCTTCTATCGCGCTGATCGCTTTGGCGGCCTGCGGCGGTTCAGAACCCCCTCCTGCCGAACCTACCTCTTCCAGCTCGGCAAGCGTCGCGACGCCGACTGCCCCTGCCATTGCTGAAGAGACCGCTCGTCTGAATGCCTGGTTTGACGAAAAGTATGAAGAGCAATTGCTCCGGAGTCCGATCTCTCTGACCCAGCTTGGTCGAAAAGAGAAATATGATCAGGTCGACGACATGTCAGAAGCAGCTCAGCTGGCTGATCTCGAATGGCGGCGATCTGTGACCCAGGAAATGGAAGAGAATTTCGATTACGATCTTCTCACGCCGGAAGCTCAGACCTCTTATGATCTGTGGAAGCTGATCCTGGAGCGCGCCGAGGAAGGCTGGAAGTGGCGCAATCACGGCTATATTTTCGAACAGATGGGCGGCTGGCAAACCTATCCGGCAGACTTCCTGATCGCGTTCCACCGTGTGGACACCGAAGAAGACGCGATCGCCTTCGTGAAGCGTATCGATGGCTTTGCCGTTGCAATGAATGAATTGATAGATCAGGCTGAAGCCGCAGCCGAAATGGATATTCGTCCGCCAAAATTTGCCTATCGCGGCGCACTCATACAGGCGCAGAATCTGGTCAAAGGCGCTCCGTTTGATGACGGCGAAGACAATTCAATTCTGTCGGACTTCAAAACCAAAGTCGCCTATCTCGTTGACTCGGAAGGCATGCCACAGGAGCGTGCCGACGAGTTGATCGCGGATGCGGAGACGGCACTGACAGGCGCTTTTGCCGACGTGTATAACCGGCTGATCGAATGGCTCGAAACCGACATCGAAAATGCAGATGAGAGCTTCGGCGTTTCAAAACTGCCTGACGGCAAAGCCTTTTATGATTATCGACTGGCCAGCTCCACAACAACGGATCTGACCGCTGACGAAGTGCATCAGATTGGCCTCGATGAAGTGGCCCGCATTCGCAGCCAGATGGAAGCCATCAAGGAAGAGTTTGGCTTTGAAGGCAGTCTGCAGGACTTCTTCGTTTTCCTGCGTGACACCAAAGACGATGAGCGCCTCTATTTCCCCGATACCGATGAAGGCCGTCAGGGATATATTGATGGTGCAACCTATTATATCGACAACATCAAGGAACAGCTGCCGAACTATTTCGGCCTGCTGCCAAAAGCGGATGTGGTTGTCAAACGCGTTGAACCCTATCGCGAGCAGGACGGGGCGGCGCAGCACTATAATGCGGGCACGCCTGACGGCTCCCGGCCCGGCGTATACTACGCCCATTTGTCTGATATGACGGCGATGCCAAAACGCGAGCTGGAAGTAATCGCCTATCACGAAGCGCTTCCGGGCCACCACATGCAGATTTCCATCGCTCAGGAACTGACGGACATTCCGCAATTCCGGACGCAGCAATTCTATACGGCTTATGTCGAAGGCTGGGCGCTGTACTCAGAATGGCTCGCGAAAGAAATGCCGGGCACGTATCAGGACTCCCTGTCTGAGTTTGGTCGCCTAGGGTCTGAAATCTGGCGTGCTATCCGTCTCGTTGTCGACACAGGACTGCACACCAAGGGCTGGACCAAAGAACAGGCCATTGCTTATTTCAAAGAGAATTCTGCCATCACCGATGCGCAGGCTGTGGCTGAAGTTGAGCGCTATATCACATGGCCGGGTCAGGCGACTGGCTACAAGATCGGCATGATCAAAATCCAGGAGCTGCGCGCGAAAGCTGAAGAGGAACTCGGCCCTGAATTCGATATTCGCGGCTTCCATGATGCCATCCTTGGCGGCGGCGGCTTGCCGCTCGATCTGCTGGAAAAGCGTGTCGACCGCTGGGTTCAGAGCGAAATCGACGCTGAATAGCGCCATCTCCTACAGCTGAAATTCAAGAAAAGGCCGGAATATCCGGCCTTTTTTTGTGTCCGCCATTCCGCATCCGCTCTTTCTCCCCTCCTCCACAGCATTGATATCTGGAGAGTTTCCCGGGCCGGGTGCTCAAACTGATTAATTTCACAAACATGTGTAATGCTCTTTAATCGAGCATTTGTTGCCATTTTTTGCACATCATGACACAATGTCACATATCAGCTCCGGCTTCTCCTATGCCGCCCATCCCCCACAACCGGCGAGGAGTCGGAAGCTGATTTCAAAATATATTCAAAACTTTCTGGGAGTTATCCATGACACGCACACTGGCCCTTGCCCTCGGAGCCCTCATGATCACCGGCGCAGCGCATGCAGGCTCATCGACCAAATTCGAGGCAGCCATTACGGTCGATCGTAATGCCGTATCGTCTGCGGCTCAGCTGAAATCCATCGAACAGCAAGCCATTGCGGCCTGCCGTTATGAAGAGACGTCAGTTCTTGCCAATATGTACGACAAGGCATGCGCCCGCGACCTGGTTGAGCAAACTCTCGCTCAGCTGAACAACGCAGCGCTCAATCAGGCTTACGCCGAAACCAATCGCGCGACGTCATAAACCCGACGCGACGTCATTGAAGAACGGCCATGTTTCGACGTGGCCGTTTTTGTTTGCAGTTTTGACGGGACCGAGCCTCAGCCCACTGGCGGCTGCGTTTCGACCATGGATGATCTGGCGGCCCGGGCCTGATACCAGTCAGCCAATCCCGGATACATGGCGGCCCAATCAATGTCTGACAACCTGAAATTGAGATAGCCAAGCGCACAGGCATAAGTGATGTCCCCAAGGTCGAACCGGTCGCCCGCTCCAGCGACATCTTTCTCCATCTCGGCCACGCTGCGCAGAATGGCATTACGCCATCGGGTCATCCAGTGCGCTGATTGCTCTGCATCGGCACGCTTTGTTTCCATCACTGAACTGAAGGCCGCATCGAGTACACCATCGCCCAGAGCCTGACGGCGCAAACACGACCAGCGCGCTTCACCGTCCGCAGGGATGAGTTCGCAGTCCGGCGCCTGCGCAGCGAGCCATTCGCAGATGACAGGGCTGTCAAACAGAGTGCTTCCGTCGTCGCGCAAGAGCGAAGGCACCTTGCTTAATGGATTTCCGATCATGTCAGCCGCCCCCTCAGCGAGTGCGTTGGCAGGCGTTTCTTCGACGGTCTCGAGCTGTCCAGTCTCGCGGAGGACAATTCTGACTTTACGGGCATAGGGAGAGGTGGGCGAGAAAAAGAGTTTCATTCCATAATCCATTCTCAAAGTGATGTCAGAATGACGGCTGCCAGATAGCACTGACACACAAATCCCACCGGAAAAGCAATAGTTCAAAAAAGTCGGAATACTCAGTCCAAGGAATATCCTTCGAGACGAGCGCATGTAGATCAGGAGTTTCGTTTCAAAACAGGGCCTTGGTGACGCCTTGATAGACGGCTTGCTCGCTATCTGATCGCCTCTTGTCATATTTTGTTCAAAATGCTAACAATAGAAACTTAGAGGCACCTGATTCCGATCAGTCACCCCCCTGTCCCCACATATGGCTACGGGGTCAGGCGCCAATTTTTCCCATATATATCAACAGATTGCAACAAGCCTCTCCTGGCTGAAAGACGTCTTCTCCCACGGATCGCCGCAGTGAATTCGATTGCCTGCGTTTTGGACACTCATATCTGCACAATACGCGAAAATACCCTTCTGGAATCCCTGCCATTGCACCCTGCTGCGCCGGTGCTAGCGTGTCGGTAATTTCTGACTCACAGGACACGCCTTCATGACCCGCACCCTGACCGCACTAACGACCATCCTCACACTAACGGCCTGCGCGACCGAAACACCAACGCCGCCTGCCCCGGCTGAAACCCAAATGACATCGCCCGCCATCACGGCCGAAGACATTGCCGCTGAAACAGCCCGACTGAATGCTTTTCTGGAAGAGCAGTTCAATCTTGAGGTTTCGCGCAGCCCGATGACGCAGACCTTTCTTGGGATCAAAACAGATTATGACCAATGGGATGATGCCTCTGACGCCAGAGCTGTCGAGGATTTCGAGCTTTTAAAGGCCGCCTATGACACCATGACATCGGAGTTCGACTTTGAAAAACTCGATGACAGTGCGAAGCTGTCTTATCGCCTGTTCGAGTATGAATTCAAACGTGCAGAACGCGCCTTCCCGTTCCGAGACCACGGCTACATCTTTGACCAGATGAATGGTGAGCAGTCAGGTATTCCCGCGTTTCTGATCAACCAGCATCAGATCACCAGCAAATCCGACGCCGAAGCCTATATCGCCCGCCTGAATGGCGTGAATGAGTATCTCGGCCGACATATCGAGAACGCGAGAAACGCTGCAGAGAAAGGCATTCGTCCCCCCGCCTTCGTTTATGACTATGTCATTTCTGACGCATTGAATGTGATTACCGGCTACCCGTTCAACGAAAATGAAGGCATGACGGACAGCCCTCTGATGGACGATTTCCGGAAGAAGATTGATGCGCTGCACGAAGCCGGTGACATCAGCGATGACGAACATGAAGCGCTTCTGGATCTTGCCATTGAAGCTCTGGTGATCTCAGTCGAGCCCGCCTATCAGGATCTCGTCAGTTATATCGACACAGATCGGATGAACGCCACCACCGAGGATGGTGTTTGGAAACTGCCGAACGCTGACGCGTATTACGCCATGCGGCTCAATCTCATGACGACGACGGATTTGAGCGCCTCTGAGATTCATGATCTCGGGCTTGCCGAAATGGATCGCATTCATGGTGAGATGCGTGAGATCATGACGAAAGTCGGATTTGAGGGCACGCTACAGGACTTTTTCGAATACACCCGGACAGATGACCGGTTTTTCAAGCCGAACACCGAGGCAGGCAAGGCCGAATATCTGGCTGAGGCCACCGCAATGATCGACGCCATGCGCGAAGAATTGCCGGACATGTTCAACACCTTCCCGCAGGCTGAGATGGTGGTGAAAGCCGTTGAGCCATTCCGTGAGAAATCAGCTGGCAAAGCCTTTTACCAGCGTCCTGCGCCGGATGGTTCGCGCCCGGGCACGTATTACGCCAACCTCTACAACACAAAGGATATGCCGCTGTATCAAATGGAGGCGCTCGCTTATCATGAGGGCATTCCGGGTCACCATATGCAGATCGCGATTGCTCAGGAACTCGAAGGCATTCCGAAATTCCGCAAATATGGCGGCTATACAGCCTATACGGAGGGCTGGGGGCTCTATTCAGAATACTTCCCGAAAGAGTTCGGCTTTTATGAAGATCCGTACTCAGACTTTGGGCGACTGGCGATGGAGCTTTGGCGCGCGGCGCGTCTGGTTGTCGACACTGGCATTCACGATAAGAAATGGACCCGCGAACAGGCCATCGATTACCTGATCACCAATACACCGAACCCGGAAGGTGACTGCCGAAAAGCGATTGAACGCTACATCGTGATGCCAGGTCAGGCCACAGCCTATAAGATCGGCATGATGAAGATCATCGAATTGCGTGAATGGGCGCGTGGTGAACTCGGCGATGCGTTCGACATTCGCGACTATCATGATGTGGTACTAAAGGACGGATCGGTTCCGCTGGCCATGCTCGAAGAGTTGGTCGAAGAATGGGTGACTGAAACAAAAGACGCCTGAGACTCGTTACCTCAATTCTGGCATTGAAATGCGTGGACGTGGGCACAGCTTTTCGTCCACGCATATAGGAAGGATTCCGCATGAAATATCTGATGACCGTACTCGGTCTGGCGCTCCTTGGCGCAATTCCAGCACAGGCCCAGCAGCAAGCTCCTCAACAGGTCATCTCCAATCCGCTGGGGCTTATTCAGAACTTCAATCCCGAGACGATTGAGCCGCTGATCACCGAAGTCGGGCTGAATGTCCGTCGTCAGACCATTGGCGGCTCTGAGGCGGTCATTGTCAGCGATGCACGGAATTGGGAGCTGGTGCTGCAACCGACAGCGTGTGGCGCGGCTGCCGGATGCCTGGGACTCATCATGCTGGCGAAACCCGACATTGCGACGCAACCGACCGCCCAACAGGTCATGCAATACAATGCCAATAATAATTTCATGACGGCCGTTATGGATGGTGGAAATGTCTGGTTGCGTGATTATCTCGTTGCGAATTATGGCGTGACCCGCGGAAGCTTCATTGTTGAACTGACACTCCTTTATGGCGCGCTGGAACAATGGCAGCCCCCCGCTCAGCAACAGTGACGTCAGATCGCACGCGCATTTTTACAGCGCTTGTGTTTTCTCCGAGTGCGCGTTTGATACCTTGGTGAAAACACAAAGGGAGTCGGCGCGTTGAGTGAGTATATTCTGGTCATTGATGAGGGGACCACCTCGACCCGCGCGATTGCTTTTGACCGGGAGCTTCGTGCGCATGCCAGTGCTCAGGAAGAAATTCCGCTCAGCTTTCCGAAGGATGGATGGGTTGAACAGGACGCCGAACAGATCTGGTCGTGTACGCTCGCCGTTTGCCGGAAGGTGATCGAGCAGTGTGGCGGCGCGGTGAATATCGCCGCAATTGGCATCACCAATCAGCGCGAAACCACCCTGATCTGGGACAAAGACACGGGCGAACCTTTCGGGCCGGCGATTATCTGGCAGGACCGGCGGACACAATCGGCGTGTCAGACGCTGAAAGATGCCGGACACGAAAGCGTCGTCAGATCGCTGACCGGGCTGCTGCTCGACCCATATTTCTCTGCAACAAAAGTGCGCTGGCTGCTGGACAATCATCCTGCTGCGAAAAGCGCTGCCGATGCCGGTCGGGCGGCGTTTGGTACAGTGGACAGTTTTCTGCTGGCGCGGCTGACCTCCGGGCGCGAACATGC
Organism: Ponticaulis sp.; assembly: GCA_002692725.1. Taxonomy (GTDB): domain Bacteria; phylum Pseudomonadota; class Alphaproteobacteria; order Caulobacterales; family Hyphomonadaceae; genus Ponticaulis. The sequence continues at coordinate 165,349 of NZLU01000063.1, forward strand.
CACGGATGTCACCAATGCCAGCCGGACGGCCCTGATGGATCTGTCTGCCTCGTCCTGGTCAGAGCATTTGTGCAAAGTGTTCGATGTGCCCTGGTCGATCCTGCCCTTCATCAGTTCCAGTGGCGGAGAGTTCGGACATACCGACCGCGAGCTGTTCGGGCGCGAAATCCCGATCCTGTCCATTATTGGCGATCAGCAGGCCGCGCTTGTCGGACAAGCCTGTACCCGTCCCGGCGAAGCCAAGATCACATATGGCACAGGCGCTTTTCTCGTGGCGAATACCGGGACAGACATTCTGATGTCGGAGCACCGGCTTCTCGCCACCACCGCCTATCAGGCGCAGGGCCGGACGCATTGGGCGCTGGAAGGCTCAATCTTCAATGCAGGCACCGTGGTAAAATGGCTGCGGGATGAACTGCAGCTGATTTCGTCGGCTGCCGATACTGAGGCTATGGCAGCTGGGCTCGAGGATAATGGCGGTGTGTATTTCGTGCCCGCATTCACCGGCCTTGGCGCGCCGCACTGGGACGCCGATGCGCGCGGGCAGATCTCCGGTCTCAGTCGGGGCACACGCGCTGCGCAAATTGTGAGAGCCGGCCTTGAAGCGTCCGCCTATCAGACGCTCGATCTGCTTCGGGCGTTTGAGCAGGATGGCTGCGCGGTGGATGTCCTACGCGTTGATGGCGGCATGGCCGAAAACAACTGGCTGATGCAATTCCTGGCCGACATCACCGACCGTCCTGTCGAACGTCCCGCAAGCCCGGAAATGACGGCGCTTGGCGCGGCGGTTCTGGCCGCAGGTGAACTTGGTTGGATGAGCCTCGATGACTGGCACGATGCCCGCCAGATTGCCGACCGGTTTGAGCCTTCTATGTCATCAAGCGAACGCAATGCACTGATAGACGGTTGGAAATCGGCCATCGCTGCCACCGTCCGAAACTGATGAAGGAGCCCCTATGGTTCAAAAATCAGGCGCAAATGCCGTCATCCTGACCCTTCTTGGGGCCGCGCCCTTCATAATCGCGGACTGGTTCGTCTGGTTTCCGTTTCAGCCCGCCACGTTTCTGGGCATTGAGACCGGCGAAGAGATTCTGGCACTGTGGCATTATTCGATCATCGCGATCGCGCTCTATGGCGCGGGCCTGCTGTGCTTTCTCTCCGGCTCACGCTGGGGCGGCACCATTGGCCGTGAGGGTGAGACACCAGATTCTGCGACGCTGTGGCTGAGCGTGCTCATGGCTCTGTTTGCCGCAATTATGGCGTTTATCTGCGTGCTTGGCGTGATGATTGGCGATGACATGAACCGCGGGGTGGCGCCTTTTGCGTCTTACGCCATGTATGCATTGGCTGCGGGGTATCTGGTCATCCTCGCCTTTGATGTGCATGCGAACTATCCGATTGGCTATGTGCGCGCCCGGATTGTGGAATCCATTGTGGGCGCGCTGAGCCTTGGCATTTCAGCCTGGTATATTGGTCCGCGATGATTACGCTGGCCGTGGGCGATGTGCCGGCCCGGTTCGATCACCAAACCACCAGAGCGTTGCCGCTGTGGCCGCGAATACTGAGGTTTCGACAATGCGGGCTTTCATGTCGGTCTCGACATTGAAGAAAACGAGCGCTGTGATCACCCACAGCAAAAGGGTCAGCGCAGGCCGCGTGAGCGCGCGTATGGCGTTTACCAAGGGATAGCTCGATGTGAGACTGACCTCAGCCTCCAGACTGGAGCGAAGTCCCGCCCAAGAGCCCTGCAAGCTCGCAAGCTCCTGCTCTGCTTCTGATTTTGCCTGGCCGACTTCCAGATTGAGGCGGACCATTTCCGTTTCATGCTGCCAGCGCGACTTGTCAAAGACATGTTGTTGCTGCGCCTCGAAATACCCGGCAACACGTCCGAGCACCGTCCCCACAACGCCAAACACGCCGCCGCCAGCTGCGCTGGCAGCCATACCAAACCAGTCTCCATCCATTGAATTGTTTCCTCTATAAAATTTCCGGCTGAAGCGCGTTTTCCGGCCAGTAGCCTTCACCGCCTTCATCGTAAGAGATCCGGTAGTGATTTCCGTCTTCGTCTGACCTGACTTCGACAACGGTCGCCCCGCATGTTTCACGCATTTCAATGCGCAGCACGCGATCTCCAATCTCAAACATGAATTTAGCTCCGATAGATGTAGGAATGTGCTGAAACGCTGGTCATGGCGCGGTTACCGACGCCGGTCACACCAACTGCAGCGAACAGCCCCAATTCCGAAGACCAGCAGACGGCCTGCCAATTGTTTGTGGCGGGGCCAAGCCTCAGGGACCAATCCTCACCATCAGGTGACGTCATGATGCGACTGGCCGAGCCTGTGGAACACACCGCAACAAACAGGCCCAATTCGTAAGACCAGCAGACCCCACGCCAGCTATTATTGGCGGCGCTTGTCTGTGTGCTCCAATTCACTCCGTCAGGTGACGTCATGACGCGGTCATCCACCCCATCGGTTGCCACGGCGCAGAACAACATCAGTTCTGGTGACCAGCAGACAAATCGCCACTCATTCGTGGCGGGTACCGTTCGCCCGGTCCAGGTCACACCATCGGGAGATGTCATGACCCGTTCGTCTGTGCTGCCAAATGCCGCCACAGAGCAGAATAACCCCAGCTCGGGGGCCCAGATGACAGACTGCCAGCTATTGTCTTCGGCGCTTGTTTGCGCTGTCCAGTTTTCGCCGTCAGTCGATGTCATGACGCGGTTACCCGTACCAGACGAGGCGACGGCGCAGAATAAGCCCAGTTCCTTCGACCAGCAGATGCCCTGCCAATTATTGTCCGCTGCGCTCGTTTGTGCCGTCCAGGTCTCGCCGTCAGGTGACGTCATGACGCGGTCACCCGTGCCGGTCAAACCAACCGCAACAAACAGGCCCAATTCCGAAGACCAGCAGACAGATTGCCAGTCATTGTCCGCTGCGCTCGTTTGTGCCGTCCAGTTTTCGCCGTCAGTCGATGTCATGACGCGGTCACCCGTGCCGCTGGTCGCAACGGCGCAGAACAGCCTCAGCTCAGGGGAATAGCACATGGCACGCCATTCATTGTCCGCGCCGCTCGTGCTGGCCAGCCATGTCTCGCCAGCCACATAATCCCGCAGAACCCTATCCGGGTCGGTCAGTCCCAATGTTTGGCGCAAGCGAAGTTTGAGCCTGGGAGGTCCGCTCAGAATCTCGTCGATCGCATCCTGAATTTGCGTCGCTTCGAGAATATCCTCGACGCTGTTGTCAAACGCTGCGCCATTGGGAAAACTGACCTCGCCCGCATCTTTGTCGATCCGAATGCCTTCATAGAATGTTGAGCCGTCAGGCGACACTTTGAAAAGCAGGTCGTCATCACCAACAAGACCCACTTCAGCGCGGGTCGAATAGTTCGCCTGAAACAGGAGTGAGAGCACATTGCCGCTTGCTTCCTTGTTGAGTTTGAACCGCAAATCTCCCGTGCCAGAGTTTGCGGCCTCCAGCGCCGTGAAAAGCGCGTTGTTCAGCTTCGCAAGCAATGGGTTGTTGCTGTCCGCTGTGGCGCCAAGCCCGAGCAGCGCCAGGTTTTGCAGCATGTCTGATGTGGTTTCGCGCCAGCCCGTGCCGTCAAATACGAGGAAGGCGTTTTCATCCTCCACCCAGACGCGCCAGCCTGTCTGCGGCGCAAAGAAGAACCATTCCCCATCGGCAAACAGGGCGAACATATCTTCCTGGCCAATCCAGTCGCCCGTCGCCGGTCCGGCAATGAGATACCGATCCCCCTCTGAGGGGGAGGCAGGGGGATCGGCTTCCGCCCGGCTTAGAAGCGAGGCCTGAACCAGTCCATCCAGGGCACGCAGACTTTCATTCAGTGTGACGTGTTTCTGTGCCTGATTGGAGATCAGGTAAGGCAGTGAAAGCTTGTTTGTAAAATCCGTTCCACCTGCCATTCACTCGCTCCTTCGTTTCGGGAGGAGGAGTATTGAGGTCGGATGGCAGGCGTGGGATAAGTTTACGAATGAGCCCCTGCAAGCGCCTTGAAGTCTACCGCTTCGCCACGACCAAGTGCAGCCAGAGCCGCCTTGTATTCGCGTTCGAGTTTGTCGACATAGGCCGAGACCGGACCACGGGATTTCACCGCACCAATGCCCTGCCCGCAGCCCCATATGTCTTTCCAGGCCTTGGATTTCTGATTGCCGCCTGAGCCGAAATTCATGGCTGAAGGGTCGGACTCTGGCAGATTATTCGGGTCCATACCGGCCTTGGCGATGCTTGGCGCAAGGTAATTGCCGTGCACACCCGTAAAGAGGTTGGAATAGACAATGTCGCCTGCTTTGCTGTCGACGATCATGTCTTTATAGCCTTCGGCCGCGACGGCCTCGTCTGTGGCGATGAAAGCCGACCCGATATAGGCAAGGTCTGCGCCCATGCATTGTGACGCAGCGACCGCGCCACCATTGGCAATGGAGCCAGACAATGCGAGTGGGCCATCAAAGAATTCCCGGATCTCCTGGATCAGCGCGAAGGGCGACAAGGTGCCGGCATGGCCACCTGCACCCGCAGCAACCGCGATCAGGCCATCGGCGCCTTTCTCCAGCGCCTTGTGTGCGAAGACAATGTTGATGATGTCATGGAGCACAATGCCGCCATAGGACTGAACCGCTTCATACACTTCCGGACGCGCACCGAGCGATGTGATGACGACCGGCACCTTGTATTTCACACACATTTCGACGTCATGTTCCAGCCGGTCATTGGACTTGTGGACGATCTGATTCACGGCAAAGGGCGCCGCCGGGCGATCGGGGTTCTTTGCGTTATAGTCCGCAAGCTCAGTGGTGATCCGATCGAGCCATTCATCCAGCAGGCTGGCCGGGCGCGCATTCAGCGCTGGGAATGAGCCGACAATCCCGGCTTTACACTGCGCAATGACGAGGTCCGGTTGAGAGATGATAAACAGCGGTGATCCAATCACCGGAATGCGCAAGTTTTTCAGTATGTCCGGAACAGCCATGTCGTTTCCCCAGTGAGATTTGCAAATAAGCTAGCTCCAACATCGGAAACAGCAAGTCTATATTTATTTTATTGATCGATCGATTTATTTTTTGCCTGGCACTGCGGCTGCAAAACCTGCTGTTGATGTTGATCCATGTTATTGGCGTTAGCGCTCTCCAGAAATAAGTGTGCGCGGTTTCAACTTTCTGGAGGACAACAGTGTCGGAACTCTCAAAGGAAGCGGACCGTTTGATCGCGCTTCGTCAATCGGATCTGCTCGATACCGCACCCGATCCGCGGTTTGACAATATTACAGCGCTCGCCAGCGATATCTTCAATGTAGACGTCGCCCTGATCTCTTTGGTTGATGAAAACCGGCAATGGTTCAAATCAAATTGCGGTCTGGATGATGTGACCGAAACGAGCCGCGAAGAAGCCTTTTGTGCCTATGCGATTCAGCAGACGGGCATTCTGGTGGTTGAAGATGCGAGCCAGGACGAGCGATTTGCCACCAATTCACTTGTAACGGGCGAAACCGAACTTCGCTTTTATGCAGGCGCCCCTCTGATAACAAAAGACGGCCACGCCTTTGGCACGCTCTGCCTGATTGACAGCGAGCCACGCACATTCTCTTCAAAGGATCGTCAGCGCCTGGCGAGCCTTGCTGAGGTCGTGAATGGGCTCATCGAGAACCATATTCTTGCGCGCGAATTGGTTCAGCTTAAGGCCCGGCTGAAAGAGTAAGTCTGCTCATGCCCCTTTTGGACAGATAATGTCCCGGCTTGGGAAAACTGCTCTGCCGTGCAATTTGCAGATATTGATAAACCTGCGTCTGAGCATGATAGGCTCGAGGGCGTGGCCTGAATGATTGAATTCAGGCCTTCACCTGCTCCAGATCGCCAATCAGCCCCTGCAAATGCTGCCGATGGTCGGCCAGACGTGTCAGCAGGCGAATATCGCCCTTCTCTGCCAGTCGGTCCATCCAGAAGCCGATGACAAATGTCTGGCTTTCGAGCCAGTCGCGCATGCGCTCGTTTTGTGCTTCGTCGCCCCGTGCGTGCCAGTCCTGTTCCATGGTTCATCCCTTTCACAACTGATCATCGAGGGATTAATTGAGAATAATTCTCATTTGCAGTCAAGCATTGTTTCGCCCATGCCATCGCGACGATTTAGCGCGACCCTGGAGTTCGCCTTTTCTTAGTCGTCCTCGCAATAGCGATACTCTGTGTTCAGCTGGCACGCCATGTCGCGATACTCGGCCTGAAGCTCCCGGTCTTTCTCTGCACCACGCCCGCGCCGATAGGCTTCACCGGCTTCATGACAGGCTTCGGCAAGGCCTGCATAACAGGCGTCGATATAGAGATTGAGCGCGTCTTCCTCGCTCTCTTCACCGCCACGTCCCCGCGCGAGCATTTCGGCCTGATGATAGCAGCCCTGAACATCGCCGGTGATGCAGGCCTTTCCGTACAGGTGACGCGCCTGTTCATAGTCTTTCTTCATGCCTGATCCGTCATAATACATGTCGCCCATCATCCGGCACGCCGCACCGAGATTACGAGCGCAGGCCATGTTGAAATGTGATTGGGCGCGTTCGAAATCCTCTTCGCCGCCATTTCCGACCAATTCCATAATGCCGAGATTGAGACAGGATTTTTCATCATCGCCTGTCTCACATCCCATGGTGAAGAGCGACCGGGCGCGCGACATATCCGTAGCGTCGCCAACGCCATCGCGATACATCACAGCGAGATTATAACAGCCGCCCGGAAAGCCGAGATCGCAGGCTTTCTGAAAAAGCGTCATGGCGTCTGCGGTGTTTGCCGGGGCGTCGGATTCGTCCAGCAAGGCCACGCCCAGATCGTAACAACTGGTGTCGAAGTCGAGATCACATGCCTTGCGATGATAGGCCTGCGCCTTTTCCATATCCTCAACGCCGGTCATGCCCTTATCCCACCAGACGCCGAGATTGCCGCAGGCCATCGCGTCGTTGAGGTCACAGGCTTTTTCAAAATAGATGAGCGCTTTGGATAAGTCGGTTTCAACGCCTTCGGCCTGAAAATAGGCAAAGCCCAGCTCGTTGCAGGCCTGGCCATGATCCATCTCACAGGCCTGCTCATAGGGCGCAATTGCGTCTTCCGGTATGCCGCTCTCATCGGCCGCCTTGCCTTCGAGGAAAAGCTCTTCTGCGGTCTGTGCCACGCTCACAGGCGCAAAACCTAGCATGATCAACAGGGTGACAAGGATGGTTCTGACCGGCATGGAAGGCTCCTGAAACTGAACCGAAAGTGTAAATCGAATTCCCCATCTGAAAACCCCCTGTTCCGGGGTGAATGCAGCGAGTGCGGGCGTCATCTGGCGATTACGGCTTTCGGTCCTCTTGACGGAGCCTTCATTCCGCATTCTTTGTGCACTGCAATACAAAAGATCGAAGTGAGGAAACATTGATGGCAGATGAGGCACTGACATCATTCAGCGCGAGCTTTCCCGAGGCGGACGAAGCCAGCTGGCGAGCGCTCGTGGAGAAGGCACTGAAGGGCAAGCCACCCGAATCTCTGGAGCGCAAAACCCGCGATGGAATCACCATCAAGCCGCTTTATCGCGAAGACGACTGGCCCTCCGCCACCGATCCGGATGGTCAACCGGGGGACGCACCTTTTATCCGCGGCCCGAGCGCGCTGAAAGATGGGTATCTGCCCTGGGACATCCGTCAGGTTGTCGCGCATCCCGATCTGAAATCTGCGAATGCCGAGCTGATAAAAGATCTCGAACGCGGTGTCAGCTCGATCGAGCTGCGGCTCGACGCATCGGGCGAAAACGGTGTTGCGGTTCAGGCCCTCGATGATTTCGACATCCTTCTAGATGGGGTCATGACCGACCTCGCTCCGATCGCACTGACCAATTCAGCGCTGGAAGGCTTTGGCCTTGAAGGCGCCGCGCTCCTGATCGCCTGGGCCGAAAAGAAAGGCCTCGATCCGGCGAAACAGTTATTCTCGTTCAATGTCGACCCGATTGGCGAGCTGGCACGTTCCGGCGCACTGGCGACGCCTATGAAGGATGCGCTAGCGGAAACCGCAGGCTTTGTCCGCGATTATGCGCCAGGCTATTCCACCGCGACCTTTATCCGCGTGGATGGCCGCCCGGCCTATGAGTGCGGCGGCACGGAAGCGCAGGAACTGGCCTTCGCCATAGCAAGCGGCGTCACCTATCTACGCGCGCTTCTTGATGCAGGCGTGAGCCTCGAAGCGGCCAATAACAGCCTGTTGTTCAGCCTGTCTGTCGGCCCGAATTATGCGCTGGAGATTGCCAAGCTGCGCGCGGCACGGCGGCTCTGGGCCCGCATCACCGAGAGCTTCGGCGAAACCCTGCCGATGAAGCTGCAGGCGGTCTCCGCTCGCCGCATGCTGACCCAGCGCGATCCTTGGGTGAATATGCTGCGGAATACGGCGGCCTGTTTTGCGGGCGGTGTCGGTGGCGCTGATATTGTCACTGTGCGCCCGTTCACCGACGCTATCGGCCTTGCCGGAAATCTGGCCCGCCGGATCGGACGGAACACCCAGATCATGGCCCAGGAAGAAAGCTCACTCGGCAAAGTGACCGACCCGGCTGCCGGCACATGGTCTATTGGCAAGATTTCAGATGATCTGGCTCAATCGGCCTGGACGCTGTTCCAGACCATAGAAGGCGAAGGCGGGATTAGCGCCAGTCTGACTTCCGGCAGCTTCCAGGTCAAACTGTCTGAGGCCCGGAAAGCCCTCCAGAAAGACATTGCGCGGCGCAAGCAGGCGGTTACCGGCGTCAGCGAATTTGCGTTGATCGAAGAAGAAACCCCGCCAATTGTGGATCTCTCAGGCCTTCCCGCCATTGTGGTCGCGCCGAAAGGCCCGACCCCCGCCTCCCGCGCCATGACCGACCTTGTTAAAGCCGCTCGCGATGGCGCAAGCCTGAACGGTCTTCTGTGCCCGGAACGCGATCCGCATGCGCAGTGTGATCCGTTCTTCCCAATGCGTTTGTCTGAACCGTATGAATTGCTGCGCGACCATGCTGATGCGAAGGCCGAACGTCCGCGCGTCTTCCTCGCCTGCCTTGGCTCCGTCGCCGAGCACAATGCCCGCGCAAGCTTTGCCGCCAATTTCTTCGCGGCTGGCGGCATTGGCGTCTTCGAGACGGACCCGCCTTACGAGACGCTCGAAACCATGGCGGAGGACTTCCGTCGCAGTGACGCTCTGATCGCCGTGATCTGTGGCACCGACGGTCTTTATGCCGAAAAAGCCGCCCTCGCCGCGCAGGCTCTGCGGTCAGTCCGCGAAGATGCCCGCATCTATCTCGCCGGACGTCCCGGAGCGGCGGAAGCCGCCTATCGCGAGGCCGGAATTGATGACTTCATCTATGTCGGTGTGGATGTGGTTTCTAAGCTTGAGATCGCGCATGCAGAGCTGGGTCTGAGCTGATGAAACACGTCGCTCTGGTCATGTCTGTTTTGCTGCTGGCTTCGCCTGTTCAGGCAGAGAGCGGCGCCACATCGGATTTCCCACAGTCTGGCTCCTGGTCTTGCGAAGAAACGTCGAAGATCTCGGGCTATGACGCGATTGTGCGCTCAAGTGTGACCTATCCGGAACCCGGCAAGTTTCATAGCAAAGGCGTTGCGACGCTCTATCTGAACAAAACGCGGGAAGTCCGCGTGTCGCTTGATGGGCGGGGTGAATTCACGGTCGATGGCGATTCCCTGACGTCGACATATGACTCCGTTGTCGGAAAACCGTTGCCGTCTTATGGCTTCAGCAAATCAGAGGCTGACTTTCTGGCCGACTGGCAGGCCTATCTCATTCGCGGCTTCACCTCCATTGAGGGCCGCGCACTCGACCAGACCTGGGTTCGCTATTCCGACAATGCATTTGACCTTGTCGCGAAAATTGGCGGCCGTGACAGCGTGGTCAGCTGTCAAAGAGCAGAGGAGTTGGTGGGATGAAATCTGCTCACACGATGATCATCGGAGTTTTGGGGTGTGTTGCGCTGTCTTTACCTTCCAGCGCCTATTCAGTTGATGACTTTCTCGGCGAGTGGAACTGCTCCTACGAAACGACAGCAAGTCCGGAACAAATCAGACATGCTGAGCGTGAAATCACAGAAGCTGGAATTGTCGTTCAACGCGGCCTCTACACCGCCGGACACTCAACTGGTTATATTGGGCCTTATCTTTCGGTCGCGAAGTTCGAGGTGACAGAAAACACCGTCATTGAAACATTGTTGGACTACGAGTTCATGGGCGAGTATGGAGATGGCACTCCCATGAGCGAACTGGAAAGAAACGCTTTTGAAGAACAGGTCGAAACCGCGCGGCCTGTCGTCAGCGTGATTCTTGAACTTTCGCAAACGACCCACACGATTAAATCTCAATTCGCTGAAATAGGCTGCCAACGCAAAACGGAAAACGTCTCATGACCCATCCTGATTTCACCAAGATCGATCTCGGAACGCCCGCTGCGGGTGGGGCAGCCCCTGCGTTTTCGGACGACCAGATCTGGCAGACGCCAGAAGAGATTGCAGTAAAACCGGTCTATACGGCGGCGGACACAGCGGGTCTCGACTTTCTGGATGACTACCCCGGCATCGCGCCTTTTGCGCGCGGGCCTTATCCGACCATGTATCCGCAGCGCCCCTGGACGATCCGTCAGTATGCGGGTTTCTCCACGGCCGAGGATTCCAACGCCTTCTACCGCCGCAACCTTGCGGCCGGTCAAAAGGGCCTTTCGGTCGCATTCGACCTCGCCACCCACCGGGGTTATGATTCAGACCATCCGCGCGTGCTGGGTGATGTCGGCATGGCGGGCGTGGCGATCGATTCCATCTACGATATGCGCACGCTGTTTGCGGGTATTCCGCTGGATGAGATGTCCGTCTCCATGACAATGAATGGCGCAGTGCTGCCGGTTCTCGCGCTTTACATCGTAGCCGCAGAAGAACAGGGCGTGGACCAGTCCAAACTGTCTGGCACCATTCAGAACGACATTCTCAAAGAGTTCATGGTGCGGAACACCTATATCTATCCGCCGCGCCCATCGATGCGGATCATTTCGGACATTTTCGGCTACACCTCCAGCCATATGCCGAAATACAATTCGATCTCGATTTCCGGCTATCACATGCAGGAAGCGGGCGCGACGGCTGACCTCGAGCTCGCCTACACGATTGCCGACGGCATTGAGTATATTCGGGCTGGTGTGGCCGCTGGCCTCGACGTGGATGCCTTTGCGCCGCGCCTTTCCTTCTTCTGGGCGATCGGCATGAACACCTTCATGGAGGTCGCCAAGATGCGGGCGGCGCGCCTGCTCTGGGCGAACCTCGTCTCGAAAGAGTTCAGCCCGAAGAATGACAAGTCGATCTCACTGCGGACACACTCGCAGACGTCCGGCTGGTCGCTGACGGCGCAGGATGTCTACAACAATGTCGTCCGCACGTGTCTTGAGGCCATGGCCGCAGCAGGCGGCCAGACCCAGAGCCTCCACACCAACGCGTTTGACGAAGCCCTGGCCCTGCCAACGGATTTCTCGGCCCGGATCGCGCGGAACACACAGCTCTTCCTGCAACAGGAAGGCGGCGCAGCCGATCTGATCGATCCTTGGGGCGGGTCTTATTATGTCGAGCGCCTCACCCATGATCTCGCGCAGAAGGCCATGGCCCATATCGGGGAAGTCGAAGAGATGGGCGGTATGGCCAAGGCGATTGAAGAAGGCCTGCCAAAGCTGCGCATTGAAGAAGCTGCCGCGAAAACGCAGGCCCGGATCGATAGCGGCGTTCAGACCGTTGTCGGCGTCAACAAATTCCGTATGGACGAAGCCGAAGACGTGCCGGTTCTGAAGGTGGACAATGCCAATGTGCGCCGCATGCAACTCGATAAGCTGTCCCGCCTGCGGTCCGAACGCGATCAGAGCGCTGTTGATCAGGCACTTCACGCCCTCACCCGCGCGACAGAAGAAGGCTCAGGCAATCTTCTTGACCTCGCCATCAAGGCGGCGCGTCAGAAGGCAACAGTCGGTGAGATCTCCGAAGCCGTCGAAAAAGTGGTCGGGCGCCATCAGGCCGTTATCAGATCCATTCAGGGCGTGTATGCTGGCGGAATGAGCGAAACAAAATCTGACACTGTGAAAAAGGCCCGCGATATGGCCGATGCCTTTGAAGAGGCAGAGGGACGTCGTCCGCGTATTCTGATCGCGAAAATGGGGCAGGATGGCCATGACCGTGGCCAGAAAGTTGTCGCCTCCGGCATGGCCGATCTCGGCTGGGATGTCGATATTGGTCCGCTGTTCCAGACGCCAGAAGAAGCCGCGAAACAGGCGGTCGAGAACGACGTACACATCGTGGCGGCGTCTTCGCTCGCTGCCGGTCACCTCACCCTTGTGCCAGAGCTAAAAAAGGCGCTGGCCGATCAGGGCGCGCCGGAAATCATGATCGTTGTCGGCGGGGTTGTGCCGCCACAGGATTATGAGGCCCTCAAAGAAGCTGGTGCTGCGGCCATCTTCGCGCCGGGCACGGTGATTGCTGAGGCCGCCATCAGCCTCCTCGAACAGCTGGGGCCGACGCTGGGGCATGCAACGGCTGCAGAATAGCCGAACGGTTAGCGGTTGAGATAGGGATTAGATTTCAGCCGCTCGACCGCCATGTCGGTGAACACTCTGATTTTGGCCGAAGCGCTGCGCCCTTCGGCGTGTACAATATTGATCGGCAGAACGTCCGGTTCGTAATCTTCCAATACGGTTTTCAGCTTTCCATCAAACAGTTCCGGGCCGATCTGATAGGACAGGACCCGGGTCAGCCCGCAATCAGACTGAGCAGCGCGGATCGCGCTGGACGCGTGGTTCACCTTCAGGTCCGGGTTTAACTTCACACTAATCCCATCCCGAAACTTCCAGTCATGCGTGGGGGTCACGGCATGAGCGGAGATAATTTTATGACCCTTGAGGTCGGATGGATGTTGCGGGATGCCCGCCCTGCTGAGGTAGGTCTCACACGAGCAGACAACACGTCGAACCGTGCCGACCCGGCGCGCCTGAAGCCCTGAATCGGCAAGCTCGCCGATACGGATGGCGACGTCATATCCCTCTTCCACCAGATTGACCATGCGATCTGCGAACGTCGCCTCAACCCGGACATCCGGATACGCAGTCATAAACTGCTGGATGATGGGCAGAATATAATGCTCGCCAAACAGGACCGATGCCGTGACCCGTAGTACGCCCCTGGGTGTCTCACGCGCCCCACGTGCCTGATCAACAGACTCATCAAAATCGGCGATGATGCGGTGAGCATCGACCAGAAAGCTCTGTCCCGTATCGGTGAGCCTGACCGCACGCGTCGTCCGGTGAAACAGCGCAACACCGAGGCTGGATTCCAGCTCGCTGAGGATACGGGTCACAGTTGGCGGACTGAGCTGAAGTTCACGCGCAGCGCCAACGAGGCTGCCAGCCTCAGCTATCGCAACAAACACGCGAAGGGGCTTCAGATCATTCAACTTATTATTCCATTTTACGAAATTATTACTTACTATTTTGGGTTATTATTATTCTGAACGCAATTCCCATTTTCATTTCATCGCGTCGGGCACTTCCGCCCAGCGCAGGAAATGGAAAAGAAACATGTCCCGAATTCACACCCCCGCCACGATTTCAGACGCACCAGAGGCCTCTCAGGACCTTTTGAATGGCGTTCAACAACAACTCGGCAGCGTACCAAACCTCTTTCGCCTGATCGGAACCAGCCCTGTCGCTCTGGCAGGCTATCTCGGCCTGAATAGCGCGCTGGGTCGCAGCGAAGTGTCAGCGGCCACCCGAGAGCGCATCTCTCTGGCAATCGCCGAATACAATGGCTGTGACTATTGTCTGGCAGCGCACTCTTACCTCGGTCGCAACCTCGCGAAACTGACGGACGCTGAAATCATCGCCAACCGCCATGGCACCTCAACAGACGCTAAGGCAGATGCGGCTGTGCGTTTTGCTCTGACGGTTACTCAAAAACGTGGTCATGTTTCCGCCGACGAGTTCAACGCTGTTCGCGCGGCCGGTTACAGTGACGCAGCCATCATCGAAATCATCGCGCTCATCGCGGTGAATGTTCTGACAAACTACACCAATTCCGTACTGCAAACTGAGGTCGACTTCCCGGTCGCCGAAGAACTGGCAGTCTAGACGAGGTTGATACCTCCTGAGTTGAGCGGGTGGAGCCCGCCCAAAACACCCCCGAAAGAGACCACACGCCCAATGAAGGAGGTATCACACATGAGACCACCACTCCCATCTTTCACGCAGGAAACCGCCCTCGAAAAAGTCCGTAGGGCTGAAGATGGCTGGAACAGTCGTGACCCTGAAGACGTATCCCTGGCTTATTCTGTCGACTGCGTCTGGCGAAACCGAAATCAGTTCGTCAGAGGTCGTGTCGAAATCATCCAGTTTCTGACCATCAAATGGAAAACGGAGCTTAATTACAGGCTGATCAAAGAGCTATTCGCCTATCAGCATAATCGTATCGCAGTGCGTTATGCCTATGAATGGCAGATGGATGATGGCCAGTGGGTACGGTCTTACGGAAATGAGAACTGGGTCTTCAACGACGACGGTCTGATGACACACCGGTATGCGAGTATCAATGATCTGATCATCGATGAAAGCGAACGCCTGTTTCACTGGCCGCTGGGACGCCGCCCGGACGACCATCCAGGTCTGACTGAGCTCAGGCTCTGAGTGAATTTCCCGCGCTCAAGAGTCTGCACTCAGGCAGAATAACCTGTCCGATCAGAACTGCTTGCGCACACCCAGCATCACCACGCGACCTTCCGGGTCGAGACGGTTGGCATCATAGCGGGTTGGGATAACACCATTGGCATCGCGCACCTCGCGGGTCTCATCGAAGAGATTATCGATTTCGAGCGAGAAGCGCGCGCCTTCCAGCCAGGGCAGTTTCTGTCCGACTGTGCTGGTATTGCTGACATTGTAGAACAGTCGGAGTTCGGTTGAGGCGTAATCCGAGAAGGTGAGCGCCTCGCCAGACCCCGAAACGACTTCCGTGCCGCTTTGCCAGTTTACGCCAAGTCGTCCTCCGAAATTCTTGTAGAAGAAGCCTGATTGCAGCTGAACTTCATGCTCCGCCTGACCGCCAGAAGACCCGTCGGCAGAGCCATTCAGGAAGTCCTGCACAGGATAACCCTCCGCCAGCAGACGCTGGTCTTCCAGATGCCAGACATGGCGCAGCGAGGTGAAAATGCGCGGATCGGCAGAGCCGCCCCGACCTCGTCCACGACCGCCACCAAACCCTCGACCGCGACCGCCTGAGCGCGCAGCAGGGGGCGGCCCACCGCCTTCGGCCAGTCTTTGGCGCATTGTGTTCTGAACCAGGGCGAGAAGTTCCGACTGCCCCGCCTCAGTGCTCATGAGCGTCTCAAGCCGGGCCTGTGCCTCCGCCTCGGTGAGCGGCGTGTCACCATCATGCGCAGACTGGATCATCGTGATAAGCCGACCCTTGCCGCGTTCGTTCGACGCCATCTGTTGAAGGCGATCCAGGGTCAAAGCGGGACGGTTTCCAGAGCCTGCTGCACCGGGACCTCGATTGGGGGCAGAAGTTTCCTCCTCCTCACGTTCAAAGGTTTTCCGCCAGGTCAGCCGCCATTCGAAATCACGACGGGTTTCCTCGACAAAGTTTACCGGACGCACATCATAAGAGATCAGATTTCCATCCGGGTCACGCAGGAAGCGGTCTGGAAAAACAGCCTGCAATTCAGCGTCCACACCGGGAAATCCGCCAATCGGATCATCGACCTTTTCTTCAAGATAGCTGACTTGCAGATTCAGGCCGGCCTCTTCAAACGGCTCGATGTCGCTTGAGATGCGAAACACCTGGCGCGTTTCGGCAATCAGATCCGGATTGCCACCGTCAATGCGCGTCACCTGCACACTTTCGCCGGTGACATAATCAAAGACTTCCGCATTCGGCGTGAAGCTGGTGGTATCACCGAGTTGCGACATGCCCGGTGCGTTTTCAGATAGGGAATATGAGCCGAGAAACCGGAGTTGTTCGATCGGGCGCCAGATCAGCGTCCCATCGAAGCCATAAAGCGAGCCGAAATCCGAATACTCGCTGGCATTGGCGGAAATGTTGGCTGACAGATCATTGATCAGTGGAATATCCATATCATCACTGATGAACGGGATGTCGAAACTGCCCTGAATTTTGCCGATCTGGCGATCCAGTTCAGTCTGCGTGGTTACGCCATCCAACAGGGTTTCAGACGTCCGATCAACATGGCTGAGGTCGAGACTGAGGCCGGTGCTGACAGATCCGGCGGGCAGCTCAAACAGGCGTCCATTGGCGAGAAGGTTGGTTGAAGCGGTGTTTGAAATCCGTTTTGTCTCTTCCATGCGATAGGTGAGATACGGCGTGAGATCCGCGTCCGGCGCGACAGAGGGGGCGAGCGCAGTCAATGCGTCCTGAAAGGCCTGTGCATCAGGCTCACGATCAGTCTCGCCCTTGGATTCTGAGCGACCAATCTGGGTTGTGGAGGTGACGAACCAGTCACCCGTTTCGCGGGTCAGGGTCAGGCTTGCATTGGCATCCACTGACTCGCCATGCTTTTGCAAAACGCCGGGCAAGCCAACATAGCGGGAAAAGTCGGTGTCCATACCGCTGGTCGAGAACGGACTGTTTCCAGGCAGGGTGAAGTTCAGTGCGCCAAAGCCCAGCAATTCATCCGATGTCGACACGTCGAGATTGCCACTCAGCGTCATGTGGATTTTCTCGCTGACCGCCCGGTGATAGCTCGCAGCCAGTGACAGCTCGTCGGTCTCGTCGGTAAGGCTGTCTGCACCCAGCCCGTCACCAATACCGCGATCTGACTCCAATATCCCGGCATCGGTTTCAATCTCGCCATCTACGCTTGTGCGCTTGCCGTTATTCAGGGTGATATAACCGACTTCAAATTCGGTCATGAAGCCGTCGCCCTGAAGCGGGCCTCCCAGTTCGCTTTCCAGCGTCCAGGCCGAAAACTCCGGCTTCAGAACAATATTTACCACGCGCTGATCGGCGCCATAGCCAAATTTCAAGGCGGCTTCTTCAGGCAGAACATCCATGCGCTGAATGGCTTCCGGCGGATAGCCGCGAATTTCCCGAAAGCTGGCAATTCGAACACCATCCAGAAGCACAATGGGACCACCGCCACCACCGCCTCGTCCCCGACCGCTCGACAATTCCGGCCCCAACGTAGCAAACAATTCTTCAATGCTGCTGGCACCATAGGCGCTGATATCGTCCTCACTCAGACGGATATCCGGTTCGATGTCGGTCAGCGCCTGATTAACGAAACGGGAGCTGGTCACCTGAACGGCGTCCATCACCCGGTCCTCATCCGCGACGGGATCCGCTGTCTGTGCCTGGCCCTGCAGGCCTGCCATTAGGGCAGACAGGCTGACAACTCCGACAGCAAGCGCTTTTGACATACTTCACTCCTTCTGAACGCGAATCTGGTGTCGCCGATCCGCGTCTTGCGGTGTCAGTCGATACAGATTCAACGGGGCGCGTCTCGCATTCGGTTGATCACAAACGTGCGAGATGCAGCGTGAACGTCAGATGAAGTAAAGTCGCCGCCAGATTCAGGCGTTTTCTGCCAACTCATCCCAGCATGCCAGCGCATGGCCCGCATACATCAACCCCGGGCCACCGGACATCTGAATGCCCATCGCCAGCACATCGCCGAGTTCTTCGCGCGTCGCACCTGCCCGCATCAGGGCTTCAACATGAAAGTTGATGCAGGGCTCACAACGCATCACAACGGCCATTCCGAGTGCAATGAACTCTTTTTCCTTCGTGCCGAGCGTACCGCTGTCTTTCACAGCCTTGCTGAGCGTCCCAAACCCTTTTGTCGCATCCGGAATGGCTTTGTTGAGCTCACGCAGCTCAGATTTCATGCTGGAGATCTTTTCGGAATAGCTCATTGGGTGCTCCTTACATTAGCTTCACCTAATGTAGATGCGCCTGCCAAATCCGATCGGCCATGCGGTCAGGTGTCGCAAGCGCTCACCCATGACGTGCTTCAGGCCGGAAGCCGATTCTCGGTTACCCAATAATTGTTCAGATATTTCGCGAATCTTTCATACCCCTCATTGTCATTTGGTTTGACGAGGTATGAGCACGCGAATCGGTCATAAGCGTCATCAACATCGTCCTGGATTGACGATGTGGTGAAAACAATGGTCGGAATTCGTTTGTGCTCGGACGAGGACTTCAACCGCTCAAGAAGACCAAATCCGCCCATGCCAGGCATGCGTAAATCCGTGACAATCAGCTGAGGCAGCCCTCCGTCACCAAGGCTGGAAAGCGCCTCTTCAGCACTGTTTTCAAAATGAAATTTAAATTTCACCCCCACGCTTTCGAGTGCGCGTCGGATGAGAAACCGATCGAGTTCGTCATCCTCTACAATCAGGACATTTACTGCATAAGTCATGAGGCGCTGGAGACCTTTCCGGCTGCCGAGAGTTCATCATTCAACAACAACTTGTGGTCAAGTTTTGGGAGGAGCATAACAAGGAAGCTGACTTTTTCAATCAGGTATTATTCAAGAAATTTGTCATCCGCACCATGACGCTATTTGTATGTTTAACATTTCGGATTAACGATCGATTCCATGAGACGCCGATTTAAATTTGCGCTTCTGGCCATACCGGCCTTCACGCTGCTGACGCATGCGGGTGTTGGGACCTGGCAAGCTCGTCGGATATCGGATTTGAGGCAAGACGTGCAAGGCGTCGTCCTCAACAGTCTGAAGCTGGAGAGCCAGATCGGGTTTGGCGGTCTGATCCACAATTTCAAAAACGCCGTTTTGCGTCCCGCCGAAGCTGACTACATTCTGAATGCACGTCAGAATGCCGAGAACGCCATTAATCTGATCGACCAACTGGAAGCCTCGGCCAGACGCAATGAGGTTACCATCACTTTGACCAATACCCGGGACATGGTCGCGGCATATGCGTCGGCGCTGGATGATGTGGAAACACGGGCAGAAAACGGCCTGACGACAACACAACTGGACCAGATCGTTCGTTATGACGATACGCCTGCCCTGCAGGAAATCGAGCGCTTTCAGAATGCTTTGACTGACGATATTTCTGATTCAATCGAAGCGATCGAGATGACTTTGCTGCTCGCGGGTATTCTGATCAGTATGATCGCGCTGGCAGGCGGCTATTATATCTTCACGTTGTCGCAAGAAGAGCAGCGCCGGATAAATGCCCGCCGTCGTGCTGTGGACCAGAAATTGATCGACCGCGTGAATCTTCACAATGCAGACCTCCAGCGGGTCAACAAATCGCTTCAACAGTTTGCAGGCATTGCCGCACACGATCTCAGTACGCCCAGCCGCCAGATCATCTCGCTGTCCGACCTCGCCTCCTCCGATCAGGCGAATGATGAAGAGCGCGGCATGTATCTGCAGGCGATCCGGGACAGCGCCCTCCGAATGCGCCGTTTGGTTGAAACCTTGCTGGAGTTTGCGAAACAGGGATTCGAAAATCCAAATCGCGACGTGGTAAATACCTCGTCTCTGGTTCGTGACATCGTCAATGAACTCAGCCGGAATCTTGAACGCCCGTTCAACATCCGGATTGGCGAGCTTCCCTATTTGCTTGCGGATCGCGACCTACTGGAACGCGTCTTCACCAATCTTCTTGAAAACTCGATCCGTTATGCCCGCCCGGGCGAAACACCTCATATCGAGATTGATGGCTGGAAGGAGATGGGGCGTTTCTTCTACAGCATCACAGATAAGGGCGTGGGGATCGATCCAGCGTATTCGGATCTTATTTTCGAACCTTTCAAACGCCTTAAAAATGACGACCAAAAAGGCTCCGGAATGGGGCTGTCGCTGGTAAAATCCATTATTGAAAGCCATGGCGGCCGAATCAAGCTGGACACGAAGTATAAAGAGGGTGCCCGGTTCGTTTTCTGGATACCAGATGCGCAACAGCACGCCGCGAAAGAAGTGGCTTGAGCAGAAACCGCTTTCCAATCGGCGCTGAATTCCGCATGGCAGTCAGTCTGCGTATTCTGAAAGCCGCGCTGGTGCCCTACATCCCTGACCAGATTACAGCGAGCGGCGAAACCCCAAATACCGCTCTTCCGCCGTCCAGCCCGGTTCGCAAGCACGGGTTCGAGCATGACGTTCGCGCTGCGCTCCATCTGTTGTCGAACTTTGGCACGCTGTTTTGTGACGAGCCGATTTCACCACATATCCGCAGCCTCTCCCGACTTCGCGATCGATGGGCCCATCAACAAGAGCTGACCGAAGAGGATGTGACTCGTTTCTGCCGGATCGGAGCAGAATTGCTTGATATTCTCAGGCGTGATCCGGAGGCGCGTGCGCTGCGACAGCTCACGACGCAGCCGGATGCTGAACTCGCAAATGAGATTGAATGGTTTCGTGAGAGAACCCACGGCGGTATTCTCACTTTTGAAGAGATGCAGGCCGAACTCGGTCTGGATGACGGAGTGCAGGATGCCGTGCGTCTGCATCGCGCCCTTATCTGGGATGCGGTTCTGTCTGTCATGCTGAACGGGACACCGCTTTGCCTTCTGACCGTGCTATCGCGGCAAGACGCACCATCACCAGATGAAACAGGCCTGCCGGGGGCCTCATTCTGGTGGGTGCTGAACCTCCCCCATGATGCGCCCCTACCCATACGGCGCGCAGCCTGGAAAAGCTGGCATGCCGATCTTGCGGGTCCGGCACGGGATGCGTAGGGAAGACAGATGAGTTTTGACCTTACTTCCCGCCGCGGCCTGGCACGCGCCATTACGCGCGTTGAAAGCCGTCGTGAGGATCATCAGAAAGAGGCGCGAGACTTCCTGGCATCCGTCATGTCAGATACGGGCAAGAGCCAGCGTATCGGCATTACAGGTGTGCCCGGCGTCGGCAAATCGACCTTCATTGATGCCTTTGGCAGTCTGCTGACCGAAATGGGGCATCGGGTGGCGGTGCTGGCGGTTGACCCGACCTCGCAACGGTCCGGCGGGTCTATTCTCGGTGACAAGACGCGCATGGCCCGGCTATCGGTCGATGAGAAGGCATTTGTCCGTCCCTCCCCGGCCGGCGATACGCTCGGCGGCGTGGCGCGGAAGACGCGGGAAAGTCTCCTGTTTTGCGAGGCGGCAGGCTATGACATCATTCTGGTTGAAACGGTCGGCGTCGGACAGTCTGAAACCGTTGTCGCGGGCATGGTAGATTTCTTTCTCGTCCTGATGCTGCCCAATGCCGGAGATGACCTTCAGGGCATCAAGAAGGGTGTTCTGGAAGTCGCCGACATGATCGCCGTCAACAAGGCCGATATTGATGAAGGCGCCGCCAAACGCGCTCAGCGCCATTATCAGAACGCGCTTCACATTCTGGAGCCCGCTGACGAAAACTGGTCGCCGCCTGTGGTCACCTGTTCCGGCGCGACCGGAGATGGCCTGGCCGAGTTATGGGAGACGATCCAGCTCCATACCCGCAAAACTAGCGAATCTGGTTCCCGCGACAAACGCCGCGCAGACCAGCAGATTTCCTGGATGAATGAGCTCATTCAGGACGGCCTAATGGCCGCCTTTCGTCTTCATCCTGATGTCCAGGCAAGGCTCGCCGGATTGAAATCGGCTGTTGGCAAGGGCGACATTCCGGCCTCAGTCGCGGCAGATCAATTGCTGGCCATTTTTGGTGTGAAGTCATTCGACTGAAGCCGCATTTTTCGTCCTGCAGGCGAATTCAAACGTTCTCTTCCACGCTGTTTCCAACGATATCGGTTCACATCTCCGGCCATCGCAAAGCACAGCTTTGCTCACTCAATCTGGAGAGAACACCATGATGAAATCTGTACTGATCGCCAGCCTGTCTGTGTTTGCGCTCGGACAAACGGCTATGGCCCTTCCGCACTCGCCGGCCAAATACCGCGCTTCTTTTGTTGATTCTGCAGGGGACGAAAATCTCGCTCAGGCAGACAGAGACGACGCTGAAGTCGCGCGCCGGTATGCTGATGCCGACATTGAGTCTCTTCGCTGTGCGGCTCACCACAAGCGCATCATCTGCTGACCCCTATTCTGTAAAATGGGAAACACACTGCCGCAGCACATGATGCTGCGGCAGGTCTGCCATGGTCAGCTTTTACCGTTTGGGTTCGACAGGGTTTCGAGCCCGCTGTGAAATAATTCCAGTGCCATCTCGCGTGTTCGACCGTCTGGACGGTCGAGCATTGCCTCCAGGCTGGGGCCGAACAGACCGATTCCCAACGCCATGGTAATCGACAGGAGAATTATGTCCTCGAGCCTGTCCAGCGGCACCCCCTCAGGACGAATTTTCTCGCGGATAACGGTGTTCACAGCCTCGCGTACGGACGTCAGGCGACGGGATTCATCGGTCAGCTCAAGCCAGGCAGCCAGCCGCGCAGCGCCTTTATCGTTGAACGCTTCGATCAGGAGATTGAACGCAAACCCCCTCGGAATTTCCGCGCCCTCTGGCATTTGCAACGCAAGAATTCGCTCTACGAGGTCTTCGATCATGCGCTCCATCAGGGCGGTATGCACGCCATGAATTGATCCGAAATGATGGAGAATGGTCGCATGAACCACGCTCGCCTCTTTGGCCACATCTGCCAGACGCAAGGATTGTGGGCCGTTTGAAATTAACAATCGCTCAGCCGCAGCGAGTATATTGGCGCGAGACTCTTCCGGAGACCGTCTTTTTCTGGTGGGTCGATTCATATTATTGACATTTTTGTTAGTAACAATAATCTGGCCCCAATATACAAGTGCCAGTGCTTGCTGGCGATCCGAGAGAGTGAACCATGACGGACAAGCGTACGCCAGAGTCAGTTACGATTTCACCCCGCGACATAAAATTTGATGTGAATGGCGCAAGGAACGGCCATTGGCTTGGGGGCGACCCGGTTGGTACGGCAGTCATGAATGCGCTGTCGCTCACTTTTCCGGACGGCGAACGCATGTTCATGGATGCGGTGAAGGCTTATCGGCCTCAGCTGGAGGGCAAATTGCTTCAGGATGTGAAAGACTTCATCACACAGGAAGCCATACATTCCCGCGAGCACCATTTGCTGAATGAACTGATCGATCGGGAGAAATACCCGGTGGAGTATGTGGAAGCCGAAGTGCGTAATCGCGTGAAATTCGCACGCGATGGTGGCCCGATGCGCATGCTGATCGGAACGATTTGTCTCGAGCATTTCACCGCCATGATGGCCGACCTCATGCAGGAGCAGATCGAGATCTTTGACGGCACCGATCCGTCTATTACCGCCATGTGGCGGTGGCATGCGATGGAAGAGACTGAACACAAGGCCGTGGCCTATGATGTCTTCATGGAAGTCACGAAAGACTGGCGCCCGCTGAAGCGCTATATGCGCCGTTGTATTTCCATGCTGATCATCTCGCAGAATTTCACCACGAACATCACCAAATATGCCAGCGCCCTTCTGGAAGCCGACAGTTACTCGCCGGATGAGGCGCGCAAGGCTGTGAAAGCCTATCTCTGGCGCAAGCCGAGCCTGTTTGGAAAGGGCTGGAAGGCGTGGCTGGCCTGGTTCAAACCCGGCTTCCATCCCTGGGATCATGACAATCGTGACCTCATGGAAAGCTGGAAAGCAGAGTTCGACGCAAAAGCTACGAATGAACAAGCGACAGCCCTAGCCTAGTCACAATTCACAGGCTCAGTACCGTCCATCGGGGACGATACTGTAGATGATTGAATTTCTGAAATTTCTGTCTGGCTGGCTGATTTGGCTGTTCGCGATCGGTTGTCTGATGTCGCTGTTCACGCGGGGATGGCTGAGAGGCTTCAGCATATTCTTTACACTGATGATTGCTGTTCCGGCTTATGCCCACCTTATTGAACCGCGCATTCTGCGTGTGAAAACAGTCGACCTCACATTACCGGGCGCGCCAGCTGAGAACGGCGAGAGCTTACGATTGCTGCTGCTCGCTGATATTCATCACAATGACCACGACTATTCCATGTCAGTGGAGCGGGTTGTACGCGAAGCTAAGAAGCTGGAGTTTGACGCTGTTCTGATTGCAGGCGATCTGGTGCGCAGCCTGCAGCCCGAGGGGATTTCCAAAACATTTGAGGCGCTCGGCACGTTCAAAAAACCGGTCTATGTCGTGCTCGGCAATCACGATGTCGGCAGGCCCGGACAGGATCTCGGTCTGGAACTGACCACCTATCTGAACTCGCTGCCCAACGTTCATCTGCTGAACAATCGCACTGCCATTCTGACGGTGAACGGACGCGATGTCTGGATTACAGGGACTTCAGACCTGTGGGAAAGGCGGATCGTCTACCCCACGGACAACCCTCCTCCGGGCGTGCCTCGGTTGATTTTGACGCATAATCCGGACGTGGCGTTCGATGTGCCGCCGGACGTCGAGTGGGACCTCATGCTGTCCGGTCACACGCATGGCGGCCAGGTTCGGATTCCCACGGTTTATGAGCACTATATTCCCACAGATTACCCGTTTGATATCAATCTACATCGGGTAAATGTTCAGTCCGGTGAAAAACAGGTCTGGGTGACATCCGGGATTGGAATGAGTGGTCTCACCATGCGCTTTCTCATTCCGCCGCGGCTCGATCTTCTGACACTCCATTTGCCACCGCAGCCTTCGACCGATGAGACCGACTGACAGGTCAGCTCGCCTGTCGGTGCTCCAGGTCATCAGACCTGTCATCTGACGCCTCGCGGCGCATATCCATCGCCATGGCACGCAAGGCGGTGACGCAGGCTTCCTCAGAAAGAACTTGCAGGACTTTCTCAGGCGGCGCTCGCAACAGCTTGCCGAGCGGTTCGGCAGCCCCCACAAAATAGCCCTGAATCTCGTTACAGCCGCTTTGCACCAGAGTTGAGAAAGCCTCAGAGGTTTCGACCCCTTCTGCGACGATATTCATATTGAGCGCCCGCCCGAGACGAATGATGGTCTCGATGATCTCGCGAGCATTCCCTTCGGCTTCGAGATTTTGCACGAATGACCGATCGATCTTGATCGAATCGAACGGGAACCGACTGAGATATCCCAGCGACGAATACCCAGTTCCGAAATCATCCAGCGCAATTTTCACACCCAGCGATTTCAGCTTTTTGAAGATCGCAATCGCCCGCTCATCATCGTCAATCAGAACGTTTTCCGTGATTTCGATTTCAAGACGAGAGGGCTTGAGACCTGATACGCTCAATGCATTGCGCACCATGTCGACAAAATTCTGGTCGCGGAACTGAAGCGGGCTGGCATTGACGCTGACGCGCCCCTGGCTTTTGCCATTCGCGGCATCAGTACAGGCGGTTTTCATCACCCACTCGCCAATCCGGATGATCTGACCACTGCCTTCAGCGACCGGTATGAACTCGCCCGGGCTGACCGCGCCACGTGTCGGGTGGTCCCAACGCAACAGCGCTTCATAGCTGGCGATTTCGCCGGACTGCGTTTCAAGTCGCGGTTGGTAATGAAGCTTGAATTGTTCATTCTCAAGCGCGACGGCCAGATCGAGCTCCAGCAATTGGCGACGACGGACATGGTCGTCCATACCGGGCTCGAACATGGCATACCGGTTTCGGCCCTGGCTTTTTGAATGGTAGAGCGCGGTGTCGGCCCGTGTGATGAGGCTGACATCTTCAATCCCATCTTTCGGGCAAAGCGCGATGCCGATGGAGGCACCGACATTGACGTGATTGCCGTCAGACAGCGCAATCGGCTTGTTGAGGCTGTGCAGCAGGCGCATGGCGAGATCGGCTGACTGGTTCGAGAAAGTGATGTCGATCTGCAGGATGGCAAATTCATCGCCGCCCAGACGCGCCACCGTATCCCGCGAGCTGACTTCGGCATTGAGCCGTTCCGCCGTTGTCGTCAGCACTTCATCGCCAGCGCCATGGCCGTAAAGGTCATTCACATCCTTGAAGCGATCCAGATCGATCAGCAAAACAGCGGACAACACACCCTGATTGACTGTGCGCTCGATCATCTGTTGCAGGCGCTCGTTGAACACGGCCCGGTTTGGCAGGCCGGTCAGCGTGTCATGCTGCGCCAGGAAACGAATGCGTTCTTCCTGCTTTTTGCGCTCGCGTATGTCCACAATCGCCAGAACCCGCGTCATCTTCTCACGATAGACGATGTTCCGGCCCCGCACTTCCACGGGGATCAGCTCGCCATCCACATTGCGTATGCTGATGTCGGTCGTGTCGGATTCCTTTGCCTCTGTGAGCTTTTCTATCTGGTGAAGATCCTGATGTGAGAACCAGTCATGCAGCTGGGTGCCGCGAATGTCGGCCAGGTCTGCCCCGATCAGACGACTGAGTGCGGCATTCCCGTCTATAGTCACTTCATCGACTGAGAGACACAGCGCTTCAAACGTGGCATCGGCAAGAGCAGAAAGCCGCTCAGCTTCTTCCTGAGAACGCTGTACATCCTTGGCTTCTGAACGCTCTTTCTCAATGCTCTGCAGATTATCAAGTAGCGCATTAAAGGTGAGGATCAGACGCTCGGCTTCATCGCCCGGGTCGGCAGGTAGGCGTACATTGAGGTCTGCCGTTCCTTCGACCAATTGGCCCATCGCCTTTTCGACATGCCCGATGCCAATGCGCGTATCGTGTTCAGACTCATTGAGGCCGGTATCTTCAGCTTCCAGAGCGACGCGCATGCCGAGGCATTTTTTCAAGCCATAGAAAAAGACAAGACCCGTTCCGAAAGCCCAGACGAAATTGATGCCGACGCCGGTCGCCTGAATACTAAATTGAGCAAGGCGCGACATTGGCAGATTGGCCGCCGGCGCAAGCCAGGCCAGTGCCAGTGTTCCAACAAGTCCGGCGCCCGCATGCGCACCGATTGCGCCAACCGCATCGTCAATACGAAAGCGCTTTTCCAGGAATTCATTGAGCGAGATAGCCGCCACAGCACCCATTATGCCGATGAGAATTGCGCCCAATGTGTCGAGGACAGCGCAGCCCGCCGTCACGGCTACGAGACCACCAATCAGCCCGCATAGGATCTTTTCAGGAAGCACCGTCCGGTCCCGCACCATCGTCCAGACATAGCCAACAATAGTGCCTGTTGATCCTGCCAGCAGTGTCACCGCGATAATCGACCCGATGGAAAGATCCGCTGCAACGGTCGACCCACCATTGAATCCGATCCAGCCGATATAAAGAAGGATCGCGCCGGTCGCGGCAAGAACCGCGCTATGCCCTGAAAAGCGCACGGGTGAGCCATCCTCACGAAAGCGTCCATGGCGCGCGCCAAGAATGAGGCAGGCCGCCAGTGTCAGCCATCCGCCCGTGGCATGCACAACAGTCGAGCCAGCAAAGTCGATAAACCCCATATTTCCAAGAAACGCGCCCGAATTTGGCTGAAGCGCAGACCCCCAACTCCAGTGCACGAAAACCGGATAAATCACAGCGCCAATCACCAATGACCCGATTGTATAGGAAGACAGGCGCATCCGTTCTGCCACGCCGCCGGACACAATGGTCGCGGCTGTACCGCAGAACATGGCCTGAAAGATAAAAAATATGAGTTGTTCGGAAGTGAGCTCGCGCAGGCCGATCATGCCCACATCCCAACCGAAGACCAGAGGCCCGGACGCCGCAAAGGCAAACATGAAGCCCACCAGCGCAAAGGCGAGGGTCGATACGCTGAAATCCATCATGTTTTTCATGGCCACATTGATGGAGTTTTTTGAACGCACCATGCCGGCTTCAAGCAGCAGGAAACCGACCTGCATCAACATGACCAGAGCGGCCGCCACGATGACCCACACGGCATCCAGCACGCTCTGAAACTCAGCCATGGGGTCCTGGACGGCGGATGA
Organism: Ponticaulis sp.; assembly: GCA_002692725.1. Classification (GTDB taxonomy): domain Bacteria; phylum Pseudomonadota; class Alphaproteobacteria; order Caulobacterales; family Hyphomonadaceae; genus Ponticaulis. Next base: position 193,192 of record NZLU01000063.1, read on the forward strand.
CGTCTGAGCGAGCGCTGGCAAACCAGCAAGCATGCAAAGCACACCCACGCCTGTCACAGCTCGTTTCATGAAGCGTCTCCCCTTACCGTCCAATTACACTGATAAGTGTAGATGAACACAGTTAAGAAACACGTTCATTTCGCTAGTAAATCCAGTATTTCTGAGTAATTACAGTCCTGCCCCCTCGTAAAACGTGGCCCTATGCTTCATTTACTTGATCAAAACACCCGGCCAGTTGAGGCGCATTTTCGCGGAATAGGGCCCTACACGGTCTTTGACCGTTGACAGGCCCGGCCAATCTGGAACTCTCTTTGTCTGATAAAACGGGGAGAGACGAAATGGGCAAAGTCATTGGGCTCGGCGGACTTTTTATGCATTGCGCCGACACGACCGCCACCAAAGCCTGGTATAAAAAGGTCATCGGAACAGACGGCAATGATTATGGCGGCTGGGATTTTCTGCACGCTGCGGCGGGTGAAAAGTTTCCGCAGGGCGCGCGAACCATTTTCGCAATGTTCGACAATCCGGAGTATTTCAAGCCCTCTACAGAGCCCTTCATGCTCAATCTGATGGTCGATGACATGGAAGGCCTGCTCGCGCGGCTGAAAGAGGAAGGCATTGAAGAATGCCAGCCCGGAGAGACTTATTCCTACGGAAAATTCGCCTGGCTGATGGATCCGGATGGCCGCAAGGTTGAACTCTGGCAACCTTTCGAGCCCGAAGAAAACCCCGGCGAAGCGAGCTGATCAGGTGCAGGACTACACAAACTACGATGCGATGGGGCTGGCTGAGCTCGTCGCGAAGAAAGAGGTCAGCCCGAAGGAGCTGATGACCGAAGCCTTGTCACGCGCTGAAAAGGCGAAAGCTGAGCTCAATTGCGTTTCGGCGCTTTTCCCGGACATTGCAGAGCGCCAGATTGAAGCCGGGTTGCCAGACAGTCCACTGTCGGGCGTGCCCTTCATGACGAAAGACCTGGGCACGGAGATTAAAGGCGCGCCTCTGACGAGCGGCTCACGGCTGTTCAAAGACAATGTTGCGCTTCGCAATTCCACTCTGGTCGAGCGCTATCGCAAGGCCGGAATTGTCACCTTCGGTCAGACCACCAGCCCCGAATATGGCCTGACGACCTCCACAGAGAGCGCGCTGTTCGGAAAGACGCGAAACCCGTGGAATCTTGAGCGAACATCAGGCGGGTCATCGGGCGGCGCTTCGGCGGCAGTGGCGAGCGGAGTGCTGCCGCTGGCGCAAGCAAGCGATGGTGGCGGCTCCATCCGCATTCCGGCGGCCTGCACGGGGCTGTTTGGCATGAAACCCTCCCGCGGGCGAATTCCGATGGGCCCTCTGCGCACCGAAGGCTGGGGTGGACTTTCCACTGTGCATGCCGTGTCGCGCAGTGTCCGCGATAGTGCCGTGCTGATGGACCTCACCCATGGCCGCGAGGTCGGCGCGCGGTATCGCACAGACCGCCCGCAGATGAGCTTTCTGCAGGCCACGAAGCGCTGTCAGACATTGCGGGTTGGCCTTTGGGTGAATGCCCCGAACGGTACGCGACCTGACCCGGATGCCCATAAAGGCCTCTATGACACAGTGCGTCTTCTGCAGGATCTCGGCCATACCGTTGAGGATGCCGACCCTCATCTCGAAGGCGAAGTGCTGGGCAAGGCGCTGGTCACAAACATTGCGGCGAACATCGCAGTTATGGTCGATACGCGCGCCAGGGCCCTCGGCCGGGAGATCAGGGAGGATGATCTCGAACCCGTCACCCAGTCCATGGCGCGCCTTGGGCGAACCATGCCGATGGACTCACTTGTCCGCGCCGATCACGCCTTTCAGGAGGCAGCAATCAAATTCGAAGCCTGGATGGATGAAGGGGATTATGATGTCTGCCTCATGCCGACACTTTCACGTGCGCCCGTCGAGCTGGGTGTGCTCAGCCTCACGCCTGAAGACAGTGACGCCTATACCGAAGCGGTGACGACCTTCGCCCCGCATTGCGCTGTGTTCAACATGATCGGCGCCCCTGCCATGTCCGTGCCGCTTCACTGGACGAAGGACAACCTTCCGCTTGGTATGATGTTTGGCGCCCGCCATGGTGAGGAAGCGCTGTTGTTCGGGCTGGCAGGTCAGCTGGAAGAAGCGCGTCCCTGGTTCGATCGAACCGCTCCGGTGTTTTATGAGTAACGCCCTGACCTGGCATCAGGGCGGCTGCCACTGCAAAGCCGTCCGGTTTAAAGTCGCGCTGCCCTCCCGGATCGAGGTGGAGGACTGTGATTGTTCGGTCTGCTTTATGAGCCAGAACGCGCATATCATTGTGCCCGCAAGCCGGTTCCGGCTGTTGTCGGGTGAAGACAAGCTGTCGACCTACACCTTCAACACCCATAAGGCGCAGCATCTATTCTGTTCAGTCTGCGGGATTAAGAGCTTCTATATTCCGCGCTCAAATCCAGATGGATTTGCCGTCACCTGGCGCTGTCTGGATGATCCGCATGCGTTTGAGCATGTCGCAATTCACCCTTTTAATGGCGTGAACTGGGAACAGCATGCCGGGTCACTGGCGCATAAGTCCACGGACGATTAAGCCGTTAAAGGCCTACCAGATAAAGCGTCGAAATCAGAAAATTGACCAGCCCGTGCGCAATAATGGGGGCCGCCAGCCCACCAGTCCAGATACGAAGTAATCCAAAGATCATGCCGGCGACGAAGACCGGAATAATCCCATAGATTGTGTATTGTACGTGCAGGATGGCGAAGAACGCGCTGGTGATTAAGAGCGTCCATGTCACGCTCCATCCACGTGTGATGAGAATACTGAACAGCACACCCCGAATGAGGAATTCTTCTTCGATGGGCGCTGCTATCGCCCCCCAGAACAGATCACCCGGCAGGAGCTGCCATGAGACCTCCGTGTCCATCCCTTCAACAACAGTGTCGGGTATCTGGCCATTGTTTGCTGCGGTGAAGAGTATATCGAGCAGATCGGAAATAAAAAAATCGGCCGCGACGCCCAGCACGATCAAACCAAATATGGGCAGGGACAGCCTGCCGACACGAAAGACATCATCGAGATAGCCCAGCTTGTGAAACACCCAGGCTACCAGCCCGGAATGCCCGAGCAGCGCCATGCTCCACAAAAAGTAAGACATGTTCGTGTCGCCATAGATCCAGGCGTCAAGTCGATCGTCCGAATACGTTCCGGTCAGCGTCAGCCCCAATGACACGAGGATTTCGATCAGCGCGAACATGATTTCGCTGCCGAACAGGGTGGTCAAAATGGCGGGAAACAGAAAGTCGCCAAGCTTCCACTCCCGAAGCGGTGTCATGATCCGACCGCCAGGGAAATGATGAACACTTTGAGATTGATCACAGCATGCGCAATCATCGGTAAACCCAGTCCGCCCGACCAGAGCCGGAGCCAGCCAAATCCGCACCCCATCAGGAAGATGAACAACAGACCCATGACATTGTATTGCATGTGAATGAAGGTAAAGCCGGCTGACGATGCGAACAGTACAAGCAGAGGATGCCATCTCGCCGCCAAGGCGGTGGTCATGAAAGCGCCACGATAAAGATACTCCTCAATCACTGGCGCTATGATGATGCCCACGAGGAAAAAACCGAGCAATTGTTGTCGCGGGATCAGGCCGGACTCGCCATCACGATAGGAGGTGGAGGTATCAATGCCGATGGCCTCCAACAGCGGCGCAAGCAGGCTGTAGGTGAGGTCAGGCAGGAACAATGCCCCGGCAATCGTCATACCGATCGCTCTCTGGTCCAGCCGCCCCAGACGGAAGATCGCATGCTCCAGCCCGTTTCTGCGAAAATGCCAGAAGCACAGCCAGCCGACGAACACTTCGACAAAGCCAGTTATGGCAAACCGTGCCGGATGATCGGTGTTGTAGACAAAGCTCCACATCATGCGTGCGGAGTCCGGAAAAATCTCAAACTGGATCGGGATTAGAACGCGGTACAGAAGATTGCTGAACAGCCCGAACGCAAAAGTGCTCCAGAAAATCGCTGGCCATAGCATTCTGGCCAGTCGTGTTTGCTCTGCTGAGTTCGGGCTCATATCAGGTCAGGGGCAAACCGACCTTAAGTCAGCTGTCTGGCTCATTGGCCAGTGACACCGCCTGATCAACCCATTTTTCGCGCATGACGCGCCCCTGAAAGCGGAGATAGCTGTCGATCCAGGCTTCTTCGCCTGCACTCCACGAGGCGATCTGACTGAAATGGAAAATTCCCAATTCATTCAATATGCCTTCGATTTTCGGGCCGATGCCGCCAATGAGTTTCAGATCATCTGGCTCACCATTCGGCGCATCGATGGATTTTGGACGAACCTCATCGACCGCCTCAACCGGATCAGGTTCTGGCTCTGGTTCAGGGAGGGTTTCAACCGGCTCCACAGGGGCCGAGACGGGTGAAGGAACCGGCGAAGGCGCGTTGTGGATTGAGTCGTCAGCTTCGCTGGCCGCATCGAGCGTTGCGGCTTCGAGATATTTCAGCCGCCCTTCAAGATACCGGTTCCGCCAGCGCAAGCGCGCCATTTCCTGCTCAGACTGGCTGCTGCCCTGATTGGACTCTGAGAGATTTTTCTTCAGTCGGAGGTTCTCAGCTTCCAGCTCGGCAAGTTTCTCAGACTTGTCTTCAACGACCGGCATCTCCACCGGAGCTGCGGCCGTGACCGGGGCTGATCTAGCGTTCTCAAGATGATTAACCCGGGCTTTCAGATAACGGTTCTGCCAGCTCATACTCGCGACCATGGCCGAGTCATCGGTTCTGGTCGGAATCTGTGTCTCTGCATCCTCGGCAGCGGCAGATTTTAACGCGGTCAGTTCATCATTTGCTGTTTCGAGTTCGGCCTTCAGGGTTTCAACTTCGGCTTTGGCGGCAGAAAATTCAGCTTCCATTTCTGGGGAAACAGTTTCCGATGTGACGGGCGGCTCAGTCGCCGGTTGTGGCTCAAGCTTGCCTTCCAGGAAACGGACGCGTGCCGTCAGATAGCTCAGCTTCCAGAGTTCAGCTTCTCGGTCATCTTCTGAGATATGCACGCCCGGCTCGGCGGGCTCAGCGGTCATGACAGGTTCAGGCGCAATCGCCGGCGCGGCCGAAAGAGAGTCTTTCTCCGCCTCGAGCTGCGCAATCATCGCCTTGTCGGTTTCGGATTCCTTGCGCGCGCTTTCCAGTCGCTCTTCCATGTTTGCCATGCGTTCCTGGGCCGCAGCCAACGCCATGGCCGTCCGATCCGCTTCGGACAGCTTCTGCCGATCTTCCGCGGTAAGCGTTGGACCTTCAGAGGAAGATTGTGACGTCACATTGACTGTTTTCGCGCGGGGGATGAAGACACCTCGGATTGCCCAGCCAATGATCAGGCCCAGCACACCCGCTCCTGCCAGGAATCCCCACATTCCGGTCAGTAATTCAGTCATCTTCTAACTCCCTCAAACGCACACTTATCTGGCGATCTGTATCCAGATTTCCAGCCCACGCCACGCCAGAATTTGTGGTGATAATCTCTGGCAGTTCTAATTGATCTATCGGAACTCCGTGCGCAATGAAATAGCTGGAGAACGCTTGTTGCCGATCTGATGTGAGGTTTTGCAGTGCGATTCGTCGCCCTCGTGCATGCGTAGCAGCCTCAATCTCGAAAACCAGATGCGAACATGTTTGAAAAACTGAGAGCAAACCATCTAATACCGGGCCTGAGTCCCGAGTGAGTTCGTCACGGGCATATTCAAAATTTATCGGGCTGAGACCGAGCGCCTCGTCCAGGGCGGACTGGCAGACGTCTCGCGAGGGCGGGGAATCTGCTGGCAGTTCTTCGAAAGCCGCAAGATCTAACGGCGTCGCCTCGGCGCGCTGAATGATGTCTACACCGCCTCCGCTGCGGACAAGGTCTTCGCGCAGATAATCCAGTACGCTTGCCGTCGCGTGTCCGTCTATGAGGATCTGGTCGCCCATAAAGATCAGCGCGCCGTCCCGGAATTTGAGGAAATTAGGCAAAGCCTCTTCTATCGCATCGACCCAGTCATCCTCTGGCATCAGCCCGACACCGGAATCATTGATGATTTCCCCATCGAATAACCGGTCAGCCAATTGCTCGATCCGGGTTCGATCACGCGCATTCGGCATTTGGCCGTTCAGTCTCAGCAAATCACCGGACAGCCTCGCCGACCAGACTGCCGTGCCGATAATCTCGACATCTGTCGAAAACCCGGACGGGGGCCGCGCCATGCGCAGCGTAATATCCTGCCGGATCGCACTATCACGGACCTCGCCCTTCAGAACCGCGCGCCGGTTCACGATTGTGAACTCACCATCGGTCAGGCGACGCAATTGCGCGAGCCCCAATTCCAGCATGCCCAGCCAATCCCCCTCGGGAACACCGTCGCGATAGGCTAGATCCATAATCGGCGCCATCACCACATCAGGCTGCTCTGCAAACCAGTCCTCGATCCGCAGCCGCGCATCCGGTCCTGGCAGAAAACCGGACAACTTCAGGCGATCACCAATCTTCTCGGCCCGGAACTCATAACGCCCAACCGGAGGAATAAGGTCAGTCTGATCCACGACACGCGTCACGCCGCCATGCAGATAACCGCCTCGCCCGGAGGAGAGCGCGACCCGCCTCAGTGCGCGGGATTTCAGCTCTTCTGTTGGGGCGAGACCGACCAGTGTGGCGACCTGCCCGTCCATTTCGACACGCGCCCAATCGAACTCCGGCGCGCTGAGGGCTGCTTGCGCCCCTTCACCAAATCGGGTTTCGAGCTTGTCAGCGGAGGTCGGGCCAACATATACCGCGTACCAGCACAAAAAACCGTAGGCCAGTACACCCAATGGGGCGAGCACGAGATCCAGAACGGTTCTCCGATCAAAGGACATCGAGTCTGCCCTTAAGTCTGTTTTCACGAATCACGCACATCCCAGCCTCTTACACGTCCCGAGGCTAGGAGATCACGACAAAACCCGGCAAAGATATGACAAAGCCCGACAAAATCGCTGGAAATAATCCGACTGAATTGATCACCAGCGCGACAAACCCGCAGATCAAGGCTTTGAAGAGCCTGGAGCGCAAAAAAGGCCGGCGGGAACACAATGCGTTTCTGGCCGAAGGCGCGCGACTGATCGAAGAAGCACTGGATCATGACTGGCAGGCTCAGCAGATCATCTGCTCACCGAACGGGTTGGAGCGCGATTATGTGCAGGAGCTTGTGGACCGAGTTGAAGCAGCGGGCGGCCGACGGCTGGTCGTGCATGAGCGTCTGCTGGGCTCGATTGCGCGGAAAGACAATCCGCAAACCGTGCTGGCGACATTCTCGCCGCGCCATCGCTCGCTAGCAGACATTCCATCAGACGATCTGACCTCCGGCACGCTCCTCGCTCTGTATCAGGTGCGGGACCCCGGCAATCTCGGCACTATATTGAGAACCAGTGATTTTGCCGGTGTAAAGGGTGTCATCCTGATTGGCGATTGCTGTGACCCTTACAGTTTTGAAGGGGTGCGCGCGAGCATGGGCAGCCTGTTTGCCATGCCGTTTTATCTCGCCAGTGAAGACGAGTTCCTGAGCTGGAAGGCCGGTCTGGACCGCCCGATGATTGCCGCCAGCATGAATGGCACGACGCCACATCACACAGCGCCTTATGGTGACAAGCCGCTTGTTATCATGGGCAATGAACAAAGCGGATTGCCCGATCATGTGGAATCCTCATGCGATGTTCTGGCCCGCATTCCCATGCGCGAGGGAGCGGACTCGCTAAACCTCGCAAATGCCACGGCCTTGATGATTTACGCCGCCTGGGGCGCGAGAGGGTATGAGCTATGAGCCGCGATCCTGAGATTTTTGGCCCGGTTTTGCTCCCGGCGGATGACTGGAAGGACTATCAACTGCTCGATTCCGGGCATGGCCGGAAGCTGGAACGCTTTGGCAGCCAAATTGTGGACCGTCCTGACCCGCAAGCCTTCTGGGCCCCGGCCAAACCCGTCGACAGCTGGAAGGCGGATGCCGTGTTTTCCTCCTCTGGCGATGATGAGCGCGGAAACTGGCAGAAAACCCGCTCCGATCTGCCGGATGACTGGACCATGCGCTGGCAGGGCTTGTCGTTTGAGGTTCGTCGGACGCCCTTCCGACATCTCGGTATTTTTCAGGAGCACTCGGTCCATTGGAGCCATGCCATGGAGAAGATTTCCGATGCGGGTCGCCCCATCCGTCTGCTCAATCTCTTCGGCTATACAGGCATGATGAGCCTCGCAGCGGCGGCCGCAGGCGCGCAGGTCACTCATCTTGATGCCAGCCCGAAATCCAATGGGTATGGCAAAGCAAATGCGGATTTGTCTGGCCTTGGCGATTTGCCCATTCGCTGGATTTCGGACGATGCGCTGAAATTCATGCGCCGAGAAGTCCGACGCGAGAATAAATACGACGCCATCGTGCTCGACCCGCCGAAATTTGGTCGCGGCCCGAAGAATGAGACCTGGCGTCTGGAAGAAAACCTGCCGGAACTGCTCGATCTCTGTCGGCAATGTCTGTCAGATCAGCCATTGTTTGTGATTTCAACCGTGTATGCGGTGCGCCTTTCCTATCTGGCGCTGGCGCAAACGCTGCGCGATCATCTTTCAGGCCTGGGCGGCACCATCACCGCAGGAGAAATGGTCATCCCTGAAGCTGGCCGTGACGTGAATCTGCCGACCGCGATTTTTGCGCGCTGGGATGTCTGAAATCACCCAAAGTGATCTCAAACCTTGGATTTAGCTTGCAGGCTTCCCTAACCGCCACACGCCCTTGAACTCTTCCGGGTCGACCGGCTTGCCCTTGCGATAAATGGCGATCTCGCCCGCCTTAGCGAGGCGGATGGCCTCGGCCTTCACATGTGGAATGACGCGGTTCCAGTTCTTCTCAGACACGCGCCGCGCAACATCTTCAGGCGAAACACTTCGCCCCTTTTCAGCAGCGTTGATTGCCTCAAAAATAGCCTCACGGACCGGATTTCGGCTATCATCGGGCGAGTTGTCATTGGGTGTCGTTGCGTCAGTCATGGACGAGGCTTGCCACATCTCTTATGCGCAAGGCGAGCGTTTTCTTGCGGAGGCCGTATGAGCGATTTTTCTTATCAGACCGGACTGGGTGCCGTTGATTTCGACACCGCCTTTGCACGCGAAATCACACCGCTCGAAACTGACTTCGATATTCTGGGCCATGTGAACAATGTCTCCTATGTGCGCTGGGTGGAAGAAACCGCCGTCGCGCATTGGGAGCATGTGGCAGATGAAGACCTCAAAGCACGCAATGTGTTTGTGCTCCTGCGTCATGAGATCGACTATCGCGACCAGATTCTTCCCGGTGAAACGGCGATTGCCCGCACATGGCTTGGCCGGGCGAAAGGCCCGCGCTTTGAACGATTTGTCGACATCCGCAAACCGAGGGCAACGAAATTCTCCAGCTTTTCCCGGCTCGACTGGTGCATGCTGGATATCGAGACCCGCCGTCCCATGCGCGTCGATCAGCGAATACTCGAGGCGTTTCAGGTTCCGGGGTGAACGCCTGAAATACAGAAAACCTCAAACTAAGCAGGCGCATAAAACCCGCTCTTATTTCATTGAACAAATGCTGACGGCATAGATGATAACAGACAAATATATATTTAAGAAGTCAGTCGTTCGACTTGCTTCTTAAGCGCGAAAGTTCTCTTTCCCCCAATTTGACCAAATTGAGTCCTTCTGGGGTAAGCCAGAAAGAATATCTAATAAGCTGCAGGATAACTGCCCCAAAGCCAATCAGAAACATGAATGATAAAATCATACGAACAAGCGATGCATTGTGGTAAAGCAAAAATTCTCCGAACGTAGAGGTTTCAAGGAAAGAATTACTTACGCTGGACATCAAGCGCCTGGATTGGAAAAAATCTAATACAGGAGCTATTAGGTAGGTATAAATTGGTAGTAGAGCCATAAATAAAGTAGTAGAAACAGGACCCATGATGCGTCTTCGTATTAGCCCTCTTTGTTCCAATCTTTCTGAAATTCGCTTTGAAAAAGGTTCTCGCTTTCGAATTCTTATTTTCTTGAAAAACGAAATATTCGAAAGCGGTTTAGATCTCATCAAAAAAGAAACGTCGTCGACGGAAAGTTGCTGCAGCTCTTTCATCAATAGCTTTGAATGATCAGTTTGACGCGATAACTCCCAAAGAACACCATACCATAATGCTGACAGCTCCTCATTATTTGGATTGATGTCCTTTACATTCTCAAACCATTCAAATGCTAGTTGTTCAGACTCGCTATCGTCCGGAATTTCGACTTCAATCTGACCTTCTTCGCCGGCTAAACGATTAAAATGGACTTTCAAATTTTCCTGTTGTCTTTTTGATTTTCGCTTTTCGAGTTCCTCCAACACTTTCTGCTTAGCAAGTTCACCCCTCAAACTTTGTGTTGGGCTAAACCGGTCCTCATACCAGCGCGTAAAAATTCCGCTTTTTCCTGCTGCAGACTTCACTGCGCCAATTGCAGGAGAAATCGCCGACAACGCACTCTTCTCTTCATCCGAGCTGTCTTTCTTGTCGTCCAAAGTCGCCCCCTCAAACTTTCTAAAGGACAAATTCATCCAAACTAGGGAAATCCGATCGGACGCGCCCATAGATTGAATTTTTAGTATTCATATCACTGAGAAAATTATTAAGCTAGTTTCGCTCTAATTCTGCAAACGCTTCGACGGGTGAACCTAGAAGCACCCTAAAACCGGTTGAAATCCCGACCGTTCACTGACAGAGACTTGCGCATGTTTCACCTGTTGCCTCCTGTCTCGTCAGAGTCTTCGATTGACGCCGATCTCAGCGCCCACCCGGTTCTGGCGAACGCGACGGCATCCTCTCCCTATTTGCAACGGCTTTGCCGGTATCGGCCTGAGACGCTGCAGCGCATAAATAGTGATGGCGCGGAAACGACGGTGCGAAACGCCATTGAGTGTGCGAATTTCTGCGCCGATGGACACTCCGTGGATGAGGTCAAAAAGACGCTTCGTCATTGCAAATCTGACATTCACCTCTCACTCGCCTCACTGGATTTGTCCTGCACATGGGATTGGGATCCGGTCACACGCACCTTCTCAGAGTTTGCCGATAAAGCCGCCGACACAGCATTGAGAGCGGCCTGTTTCAAAGCCGCTGAGTCTGGCTGGATTGAGTGGTCTGATCGCGACCAGCCCGTGCTCGGGCTTTTCCTGCTTGCGCTTGGCAAACATGGCGCTATGGAGCTCAATTACTCGAGCGATATCGACATTATCGCCATGTATGATCCGGACATCTTCCCATCGGCCTCTCGATCTGCGGGCGACGCGGCTGTGCGTATCATCCAGCTCACCGCGCAGATTCTCGAACAGCAGACCGAGCATGGCTATGTTCTGCGGGTTGATCTGCGCCTGCGCCCAGACCCGCGTTCGACGCCTGTTGCCGTCTCAACCCATTCCGCTGATCTCTATTATGAATCCGTCGGCCAGAACTGGAAGCGAATGGCTTATATCAAAGCGCGGCCCTGCGCGGGCGATACGGTGGCCGCCGACGCTTTTCTGAAGGAGCTGGAACCTTTCATCTGGCGTCGTCACCTCGATTTCTGGGCGCTGGAAGACATTCGCGCCATCAAGAACCAGATCCATTCGACAGGCGGGCATAAGGGCCTTGAAAACCCGGAATTTGATGTGAAGCTGGGTCGCGGCGGCATTCGGGAAATCGAATTCTTTGCCCAGACACAGCAGCTCATCCATGGCGGCCGGCACCCCGAATTGCGCAATCGCCGGACGGTGGATGCGCTTGAGGCGCTGGCTGCGGACGGGCATGTTGCGTCTGAGACGGCCTCCGAACTCGCTGAACTTTACGGCCTGCTTCGGGGCATCGAACATCGCGTGCAGATGCTGAACGATGATCACACCCACACGCTGAGCCATCGTGAAGAACAGCGCGAACGCGTGGCGCATCTATGCGGTTATGCCGAACTTGCTGCGTTTGACAGTGATGTGCGGGAAATGCGCGAAAAGGTCCATACGCACTATTCCGCACTGTTTCATTCGCCTGATCAGCTGCCGGGGGTGGAAGGCAATCTCGTCTTTACCGGTGTGGATATCGACCCGGGAACAGTCGAAACTCTGGAAAGCCTTGGCTTTTCCGATGCAAAAGGCGTGATTGCCGACGTGCAATCCTGGCACCGGGGTAAGCTGCGCGCCACAAAGACCCAGCGATCCCGACAATTGCTGACAGCACTCGAAGCGCGCCTGTTTCAGCTCATGTCCGAGACGGGTAATCCGGATGCGGCTTTTGACGGGTTCAAAACCTTTCTGGCTGGGCTGTCGGGCGGAGTTCAGACGCTTTCGCTTTTCACGGCCAACCCGGTCATTCTTGATGATCTGATCGCGATCTTCTCCATGGCACCAAGACTGGCCCGCGATCTGGCCAGCAACCCAAATTTGATTGAATCGCTTCTGGATGGCGGGTTCACCGACGACATCCGGGAAGACACGTGCGGCTATGTTGGCGGTGTGGCTGCTGTTCAGACCAATCATGATCTGAGCTTTGAAGACGCGATGAATGAAGTGCGTCGCAATTTCCGCGACGCGCATTTCCGCATCCGGTTTCGCTTGCTGAACGATGCGAAACTGCTCGCCGATGCCGGGCATTGTTTCTCTGATCTCGCTGATACCTGTATCCGGGCGCTCGAACCGCATGCGATCAAGGCCGCTGAGGCGAGCCTGGGGCCTGCGAGTGGCAAATGGGTGATTTGCGGCCTCGGCAAGCTGGGCAATCGCGATCTCACCGCGCGGTCTGATCTCGACCTGATGGTGATTTATGATCCCGATGAAGGCGCGAGCTCTGCCGCGAACTTCTTCACCCGCGCCACACAGCGGCTCATCACCTCTCTGTCGGCACAGACCGAAGAAGGCCTTCTCTATGAGGCCGATATGCAGCTGCGGCCTTCGGGGCGAGCGGGTCCTGTCGCCGTCAGGCTGTCGGCCTTTGCCGATTACTATCGCAATGATGCCTGGACCTGGGAGCATATGGCCCTCACCCGACTTCGGGTGATTGCCGGAGATCCCGGCCTCGCTGACCGGGTGATGGCGGAGAAACAAGCCCAGCTCAGCCTGCCACGGCCGAAAGACATGCTCATTCAGGATGCCTGGGATATGCGCCAGCGCCTGCTAAAAGAACGCCCGCCCAAGAATGCGCTCGATGTGAAGCTCGCCAAAGGCGGGATGATGGATGTCGAATTCCTCGCGCAAACCGCCCAACTGGTTCATCCGGAGGCCGATTGGGGCGACCGGACGCTGGAAACGGTTCTGCCAAAAACGGTCGAATACGGCCTGCTGAGCGATGGCGAACTGCGTAGTCTGATGCACACTTATGTGATGTGCCGAGGTCTGCAGGCCTATCAGCGCGCGGCATTGGATCGCGCTGTGGATCAGACAGAATGGCCAGAAGCGCTGAAGCGCATCACAGCGAAGGCCTTGAATGTCGAGGATTTCGAAGCGCTTTTGTCTCTGCTTTTCCAGCAACAGGAAGCGGTCTGGTCGATCTTCTGCAAACAAATGCAGCCAGAAACGACGGAATGGATAAGCCCGTCGCGTTGAATGTGCATAATGGCCTGACGGACAGGTCATCTCTCAACGGAGATATGCACGATGAAAAAGGCGACACTTATTACGTCAGCAATCATTGGTACCACTTTGTTCGGTGCCGGTTTTGCAATTGCACAGGATGCCCCTGAACAGGAACGCCCGCGTCATGAACGCGGCTTTGGCAAGGGAGGTCATCACGGTCCGCGGCTTGATGGCGCACGCCTCCAGGACATGGACACCGACGGTGACGGCAACATCACAAAAGCTGAACTCGAAGCAAAGGAACGCGAGCAGTTTGGCGAGATGGATCTGAATGGCGATGGCCAGCTGACAGCAACTGAAATGAGTGAATTCCGCGAAATGAAGCGCGAAGAAATGCGTCTACAACGGGAGGCGCGACGCCAGGAAGCCATGTTGGAGCGGTTTGACAGCAATTCCGACGGCGTTGTCTCTGCAGAGGAATTCGCAGCAAAGCCCAACCCAATGTTCGATCGTCTCGACACCGATGGCGACGGCGTGATTACCGCTGAAGAGCGTGAAGACATGAAACAGAAGTTTGCTGAGCGTCGCGGCAAGCGCGGGGAACGCGGCGAACGCTGGAAAGAACGCGCTGAGCGCTGGAAGTCCCGTCAGCAATAGTCTGACAAAGGGCTGACGCAGCTTGCCGGATCGGGCCCGATCCGGCAATTTGCCCCGGATTGAAGGTGGGAACCGTGTTAATGGCACCAGATGATGATGTCCTGCTCCGCAGGTGTGCCGAAGGTGATCGGCAAGCCTCGGCGCTTCTCATCAATCGCTATTCCAAAGTGATCCTGGCCATTGCACAGCGCATGACCGGGTCGCGCGAGGATGCCGAAGACATTACCCAGGAAGTCTTCATCAAAATTTTTCGTCAGGCCGGAAAATGGGAAGCCGGCAAGGCGAAATTCTCAACCTGGATACACCGCGTGACGGTCAATCAATGCTATGACCGCCTGAGAAAGAAACGCGAAACCGGCGTTTCGGAAGTGCCGGACATGATGGATGACACGGCCGGACCGGCAAGCCAGTTGCAGTCGCAACAGGCCTCCAAAAGGGTGCGCGCGGCCATGGCAGAGCTGCCAGAGCGCCAGCGCGCGGCGCTTTTGCTAAGTCATTTCGAAGGATTATCGAATATTGAAGCGGCGGAAATTCTGGAGATATCCGTTGAAGCAGTAGAAAGTTTATTATCCCGCGCACGACGGGGCTTACGAAATGCCCTCAAAGGGGAGCGCGCGGATTTAATGGGGCACAAGGATGAGCTGGATGAAACCGGATCAGTTTGAAGACACGCTCGATCTTTACGGACCAGACCTTTCTGTCTGGCCGGACGAGGATCGACGCGCCGCCGAGCAGCTGCTCGAGACGTCGACCGACGCAAGGGCGATGCTCGACGACGCATGGGCGGTTGATGACGCTCTGAACGATTTTACGGTCGAAGATCCGTCCCCTGAACTGGACGCACGTCTTCTGGACCTCGCGCCAGCGCCACCTGCTCCTGCGGCCAGCACCAGAAAGTCGCTGCTCGGCTGGCTCGATATGAAGCTATTCGTCTCAGCGGGCGCAGCGCTTGCCTGCGCGGCGTTCGGGCTGGTGATCGGACTGAACTCTGTCACCACACCTGAATGGAGCGAAGAGGCCGATGAATTCCTCACCGCTGCCGTAATGAGTTATGACACGGCCCTCTGGGAAGACGGGGAAGAGGGATGAGCGCTGACAAGAAATCCTTCCCCTATATTCTCGTGGTGTCGCTCTGCGCCAATATGTTGATGATGGGTGCCGTTGGCGGCATGTGGCTCAAAACTCAGGACAGCCAGGAACGACCAGACCGTGACCGCCCGCGTATCGAACGCCGCATGGGTGGTCCAATTGAGGAACGTGTTGCGCGCACGGCCATGGAAGACTTACCGAGAGAAGAGCGGCGAGAGTTTCGTCGCAAGCTCGGCATGGAATGGCGCTCTGCCCGAGAGCTGAGGCGGGAGATGGAAGAGATCAGAACCCGCATCAGCGCAGCAATGGCCGCTGACACCTACAGCGCCGAGACTGTCGAACAAATATTCGGCGAATTGCGCGCCAAAGAAGATGAAGTGCGCGCCCGGTTTCATGACTCGCTGTCTGAATATCTGAGCGAGCTCTCGAACGAAGACCGACTGAAGCTTCTGGAGCGTGCCGAACAGCGCCAGGAACGCCGGTTTGAACGCCGGGACGGGGATCGCGATCGTCGTGGCCCGCCGCCTCCACGGCCCGATGGCTTCGGTCCGCGTGAACATGGTCCACCGCCGCGCGACTGACGCGGATTGAACTCCACCGCAATATTCATCCATAGTCCTCGATATTCAGCTGGCCATTCCTGCAGTCATTCCGGTGACTATCCGTCATGCGATGCGGGATCGCAGCGATAAAGGATGATGGCAGCATGAAACTTGGTGATTATCTGCGACGAAAACGCGAAGCACTGGGCTGGACCCAGCCCGAAGCCGCGGCAAAGGCAGGAATTGAACAATCTTATCTGTCGAAGATTGAATCAGGCCGGTCAGTCCCGTCGCCAGATGTGTTTCAGAAACTGGTTCAGGCACTGGGTATTGAAACAGAAGTTCTGGTTGCCGAACTCGATCCGCTCGAAATCGAGCGCCTTCAGGATTTGAAGCCGATTGCTCAAAGCGATCAATTATCCAAACGACAGATTTTTCGCGCGCGACGCCGCTGGCTTGTGGCGACGTTATTATTCTTCGGGCTCTCCGGCACGAGTTTTGGTCTGTTTCGTCTCGCTGAGACAGAAATTTATCGCAGCTTCCAATATGTGTCGCTCGGCGTTCTGAAGGAAGACGAGCCGATCCGCGCATTTGAAATCGTCAACTCAAATTATGAGCCGCAGGATTCCCGCTATACGCGTCAGCAGGAGATGACCCGACGTCTTGATCCGCTGAGACGGACCATTTCGGAGGAACGCGGTGACTGGTTCATCGAGCCCGTCGACAACGGCCGCCGTCTGTTTGAACTGCGTGACGTCGATACAGTGCAGCAGAAATCCTGGCATGCCTGGTTTTTTGTACCAGCCCTCGGATTCCTCGCCGCCGGGTTTGCGAGCGCCTTTATCAGCTTCCGCTGGAAGTGACCCGCGTCAGGCGGAACACGATCCCCCGCCCAGCACGCAGAAACTGGCGCAGAACGGGTGATTGAGCGAGACCGGCTCGCGCGCTTCTTTCAGCGTCGTACCCAGCTCAAACCGCGCATCATAGGGAATGAGCGTGCAGGCCAACACGGTTGGCGACGCTGCGCCCTTGCGCTTCACCACCATGCGCTGTGAGGCGCACATAATGTCATCGGGGTTTTTGTTCAGAATGCCCCAGCAATCGGTCGTGATCTCGGGCGGGTCATCCCGGGTTTCCATCTCCGGAAACAGAACGAGCTGTTGTGGGTCATCCGGATCAATCCGCAGATCATGCTCGCTGATCATGCGGGCATAGCCCGCCCGCTCGCTGGCTTCATCCTCGCCCCACATGGTCCGACCCGCAAGCGCGAGCTGGAAGCCCTGCGCATTCAGCCAGTTCGTGCCCTTCAGGGTGAGGTCATAACTGCCAGCGCCGCGTTCCTCGTCATGATGCTCACGGGCATAATGGTCGATGCTGATGCGCATGGTGATGCGGTCGCCAAAGCGGGCCTGCAAGTCGAGCAGGCCGGTCTGAATGCGCGGACGCATCATTGGCTGCATGGCATTCGTCAGAACAAGTAGCTCATGCCCACGCTCCAGAATGGCCTCAAGTATGGCAATGATTTCCGGTGCCATAAAAGGCTCGCCCCCGGTAATCCCGATCTCGATCGGCGCCTCTCCGGCGGCCTGAAGCTCGTCCAGATAGGGCGTCACATCAGCCAGCGTCAGATAGACGAGACGGTCATTGGTGGGTGAGCTTTCGATATAGCAATTTGAGCATTCAATATTGCAGAGCGTGCCGGTGTTAAACCAGAGCGTCTTTGTGCCGGTATAGGAGACAGTCGCGCGGGTTTCGCCCTTGGCCGTGATGTCTGGATGAGAAAATTTCTGATCGGGAAGCGTGGAGATGAGAGTCGTCATTCCTGCAAACATAAGGCGTTCGAAGATTTCTCAAAGACAAGTTTCTCTCACGGGAACGAGAAACCAGAGGCGATGCGTTGTGAGCGCAGCGGGATCACTTATGTTCGAATACTCACCATCGAAACGACAATCGAGGCTGCCGACATATGATGAGATCAGAGAAAATCCGCTTTCCGGGACATTCGGGCGAGGAATTGGCTGCGCGTCTTGAACGCCCGGCCCATACCCCGAAAGCCTATGCATTGTTTGCGCATTGCTTTTCCTGTTCGAAGGAAGTGCTGGCAGCAACCCGTGTCTCGCGCCGCCTTGTTGAGCATGGCATCGCAGTTCTGCGGTTCGACTTTACGGGCCTTGGCGCGTCGGACGGCGATTTCTCAAACACCAATTTCACCTCGAATGTCGAAGACCTCGTCGCGGCGGCAGACTATCTGAAATCGGAATTCGGCCGCGTCGATCTGCTGATTGGTCACAGTCTTGGTGGCGCGGCGAGCATTGTGGCGGCGACCCGCCTGCCGGGTGTGAAGGCAATCGCGACCCTCGGCGCGCCGTCCGATGCAAGCCATGTGCTGCATCAGATCTCGACCTGTGATCTCGAGACCATTCACGAAGACGGCCATGCCGAAGTCAGCCTTGCCGGACGCCCCTTCACCATCCGCAAGCAATTCGTTGAAGATGTCCGAGGTGCCAATGTGAAAGAAGCGGCAGGCCAGCTGAAGCGACCGCTGCTGGTCATGCACGCGCCGCTGGATGAAGTCGTGGGCATTGAGAATGCCACGGGATTATTCGTTGCGGCAAAGCATCCAAAAAGTTTTGTCAGCCTGGATCGCGCCGATCATCTGCTCACCCGTCAGGAAGACGCAGAATACGCAGCCGATATGATCTCGGCCTGGGCTGGGCGCTATCTGTCAGCCGAAACCGAGGCCGCTGAAGCCCCGCCTCGTCCGCTCGAAGGGTATGATGTGCGCGTCGAAGAAACCGGCACCGGGAATTATGCGAACCATGTCGCCACAGCCAGTCATCTTCTTAGAGCCGATGAGCCTGAGGACCATGGCGGAATGAATACCGGCCCCTCACCCTTCCAGTATCTTAGCGCTGCGCTGGGCGCCTGCACGACCATGACACTGCGCATGTATGCCGACCGGAAGGACTGGCCGCTGGACCTCGCCCGTGTGAATGTCAGCCATAAAAAGGTCGATCACCCTGATTTTCCGGGCAAAAAACTGGATGTTTTTGAACGTCTGATCTCAGTAAAAGGCGACCTGACCGACGAACAGCGCGACCGTCTTCTGGAGATTGCGGACAAATGCCCGGTACACAAAACCCTGCATGCAGGATCTGCGATTGAATCACGACTTGATGAAGAGTCTTGACGTTCAGCCTTTCGCTTCCAACCCTTTTGGAAGTAAACTGCTGTTTTCATGACTGAACTTTAATTGGCAAGTCATGGGACGGTAAGCCAGATAGTGTAGTAAGAACTCCATTATATTCATTCAGGAGATGAACCACAGATGAAAATAAAGACAGGCATTAAAGCTCTGGGATTGTCTGCCACACTTCTCGCCGGAACGACGCTCGGCGCCGTTGTGATCGCTCCCGCCGTCTCACAGACAGCTGCAGAAGAGCCGATTACAATTGAGCAGCCGTTTGGCGCGCCAATCAGTTTCGCCGATCTGATCGATCGGGTCAGTCCGGCTGTCGTCAGCGTGAACGTGGTTTCCGAAACCGAATTTGAACGTCCGCCCGGCATGGAGGAATTTTTCGAGTTTTTCCGCAACCGTCCGGAATTCGATGATTACTTCCGGGACCGCGAAAATGGTGATGACGATGAACCGGAAACGCGGGAAAGCCGTTCGCTTGGTTCAGGCTTCTTCATTTCCGCAGATGGCCTGATCGTCACCAACAACCATGTTGTGCGCGACGCGACCGAAATTCAGGTCACGCTTGAAGACGGACGCGAGCTCGACTGTGAGCTCGTTGGCACGGATGAGCGCACCGACCTGGCCGTGCTGCGCGTGAAAGATCCGGGCACGTATCCGTTCGTTGAATTTGAAACCCAGGCGGAACTTCGCCGGGGTGACTGGGTAGTTGCGCTCGGTAACCCGTTCGGGTTTGGCGGCACAGCGACCGCAGGCATCATCTCAGCTGACGGACGTCAGCTGACCGGCGGCGGTGCCTATACCGACTTCATCCAGATTGATGCGGCCATCAACCGGGGTAATTCCGGTGGACCAACCTTTGACCTTCAGGGCAATGTGATCGGCGTGAACACCGCGATCATTTCGCCAACTGGCGGCTCTGTCGGTATCGGCTTTGCCATTCCTGCGGACCTTGCCAAGGATATCACAGACCGTCTGATCCAGGATGGTAAAGTCACGCGCGGCTGGCTGGGTGTCTCCATTCAGAACTTTAATGAAGACATGGCCGCAGCGCTTGGTCGTGACGGTGAAACCGGTGCACTCGTTGCGCAAGTCGTCAAAGACAGCCCGGCTGCCAAAGCAGGCTTCAAGCGGAATGACGTCATCCTGAAAATTGACGGCAAGCCGATGGAAGACTCCACCCAGGTCACCCGTACGGTGGGCGGCCTGATCGCCGGCACCACGCATGATTTTGAAATCCTGCGGGGCGGCAAGGAGCAAATCCTGAAAGTCACGGTCGACGAGCTT
The DNA here is from genome assembly GCA_002692725.1 of Ponticaulis sp. GTDB lineage: Bacteria > Pseudomonadota > Alphaproteobacteria > Caulobacterales > Hyphomonadaceae > Ponticaulis. The sequence goes on from NZLU01000063.1 coordinate 213,537, forward strand.
CCTGACAACGTCTCTGACCTCCCAACCATGGATGGCGACTCCGAACCGCCGGAAGAAGCTGAGCCGGAGACCGGGTCTGCTGAAATCCTCGGCATGAGCCTCAGCACGCTGGATGGAGACGCACGTCGTCGTCTGGGTCTGGAGCGCGACACCAATGGTCTTCTGATTAGCAGTGTCAAATCCAGCAGCGAAGCCGGTCGTCTGGGCCTGGCCTCCGGTCAGGCGATTCTGGAAGTTAACTTCCAGGCGGTCTCGACACCGGAACAGTTCGAGGCGGCAATCGCTGAAGCCCGTGAACTGGGCCGCGAAGGCGTGCTCCTGTCTGTTCGTCTGAACAATCAGACATCGGTGGTGACCCTGCCGATTGAAGAGGATTGATCGGACATCATGCAAATCCTTGTCATTGAGGACGATCCGGAAATGGCTCACTTCGTTCAGCGCGTGCTGAACGAAGCGGGCCACACCGTGGAAGCTGTCCATGACGGCGAAACGGGCCTCACCATGGCCCGGTCCATGCCCGTCGACATGCTGATTGTTGACCGGATGCTGCCAAAGAAGAACGGCCTCGATCTGGTCCGCGAATTCCGCGATAGCGGCGGCAATGCGCCAACGCTGTTCCTCTCGGCCCTGGGCGATGTCGATCATCGTGTGGAAGGTCTTCAGGCAGGCGGTGACGACTATCTGACCAAGCCTTTCGCACCAAGCGAGCTGGTCGCACGGGTAGAAGCGCTCGGTCGGCGTGGCGGAAGCGAAACGCCGATCACGACATTGAAGGTCGGCGATCTGGAGATGAACCTTCTTGCGCGCACTGTGGTGCGTGGTGAAGAAAGCATCGACCTTCAACCGCGCGAGTTTCGGCTTCTGGAATTCCTCATGCGCAATGCCGGTCAGGTTGTGACCCGCACCATGCTGCTTGAAAAGGTCTGGGATTATCATTTCGATCCGCAGACCAACGTCATCGACGTCCATATCTCTCGCCTGCGCAGCAAGATCGACAAGGATTTTGACCGACCCTTGCTGCACACAGTTCGTGGCGCGGGATACCGCCTCCAGGCATGAAGCCCACCCTACCTGCCTTCATGCGGACCACCACCTTTCGTCTGGCGGTGGTCCATGCGGTCATGTTCCTGGTCTTTACCTTCGGACTGCTCGTCTATCTCTTCTATTCCACTGCCGGATATATGCGCTCGGAATCCGTGCGCGAGCTGAATGGCGAAGTGCAGGCCCTGGCCGCGGCGTTTCAGGCCGGCGGAATGGACCGGCTGAACCAGACCGTGATCGAACGCTCCTCTGTGCGTGGGCCGTTTTTCTATGTGCTTCTGAACAGCGAAGATGAGTCCATCTCCGGTGATTTTGACCGCATGCCGGAAGCCGCGCCCGAAGAAGGCTCGATTGAAACCAATTTCAATTACCAGACCCTCAACCGGAATAACGAGCTCGAAACCCGTGCCGCGAACGGCATTATTGTTCGGCTGCCCAACAAGGCGAGCCTGATGGTCGCCTATGACCTCTCGACCCGAACACAGATCGTGAACCGGATTACGCGCACAGTATGGACGGCGTTGCCGATTGGCCTGGCCATGTCCTTCATTGGCGGCCTGATCATCTCCCGATCCGCAGCCCGCCGTGCAGAACAACTGACCCGCACAACCGATGGCATTATCTCAGGCGACCTCTCCCGGCGTGCGCCTGTTGTCGGCTCGGGCGATGAGTTTGACCGGCTTTCCGAGCGCCTCAACGCCATGCTGGACCGGTTGGAATATCTGATGGTCACCACACGCCATGCCGGCGACGCCATTGCCCACGACCTCCGCTCCCCGCTGACCCGGCTGCGCAATCGGCTGGAGGCGGATCTGCGCGATGGCGAAACCGTCGACCGGACGGAAAGCATTGAGCGGACGATTGACGAAGTGGATGCGGTGCTGGCCACCTTCAACGCCATTCTCAGCTTGTCCAAGGTGCAGGCGGGCACCTCAAGCCGGTTTGAAGAAATTGACCTGTCCGCCCTTACCTCCGAAATGGGCGAGCTTTACCAGCCCGCTGCCGAAGATGCCGGCCTCGCCTTTGCCTTTGAGATTGAAGACGACCTCACCATTGATGGTGACAAATCCCTGCTAGCTCAGGCCGTCACCAACCTCCTGGACAATGCGATCAAATACACGCCAGAGGGCGGCGCGCTGACCTTGCGCGCCCGCACCACACGCAAGGGCGAGATCGAGTTGTCCGTCACCGATACCGGGCCGGGCATTCCCGCCGAAGACCGCGAGCGCGCCTTGCGCCGCTTTGTGCGGCTTGAAGCCAGCCGGACCCGCCCCGGCAATGGGCTTGGTCTTGCCATGGTGGACGCGATTGCCAAGCTGCATCAGGGCAGTTTTGAACTGTCGGATGGTCCCGGCACGCCGCCCAATGTGGGCTTGCGCGCCGCGCTCATCCTGCCGAAAGAGGTTTAGAGCTAGTCGTAGACTGGCGGGCGCTTTTCAAAGAAGGCCGTCGCCGCCTCTTTGAATTCGGCAGACTCAAGCTGTTTCGCAAACACCGCCAGTTCCTTGTCCATATGCTCAGCCAGCACATCGCGGCCAGAGCGGATGAGGCGCTTGGATTCCTTCATGGCATTCGGCGCCATGGCGGCAATCTGTTTGGAAAGTTTTACCGCCTCAGCCTGAAGATCTGCCGCCGGATAAACGCGCGAGATCAGGCCGATCGACAAAGCTTCTTGAGCGTTCACAGAGCGACCGGTGAGCAAGATGTCATTCGCCCAGGCAATGCCGACAGCCTGCGGTAAAAGAACGGACGAGCCAGCCTCCGGCACCACGCCAATTTGCGCGAACGGCGCTTTGAAGCTGGCCGTGTCATCGGAGATCACCAGATCGGCATGCAAGAGCATGGTGAGGCCAATCCCAATGGCTGCACCGTTTACCGCAATGACAAAGGGCACATCAACATCGCGAATGGCGCGCAGAAAGCGGCGAACAGGCGGCTCGCCATCTGCATCACTCGACTGAAAATCCCGCAAATCATTGCCGGCCGTGAAGATATCACCCTCAGCCCGCAACAGCACAACCCGGACATCAGCGCGTTCATCGGCTTCGGTCAGTGCATCGGCAATCGCGCCATACATGGCCTGATTGATGGCGTTCTTGGCCTCAGGGCGATTAATGGTAATGGTACACACTTTGTCGGCGTAGGCGACCTGGATGAAATCAGTCATGAAATCCCTCTGTCTGTTTCACTCTTTCTGACATAACCGCCGCAGGGGAAGGCAAGTGTTTTCCGTCAAAGCTGTGATAATCGCGCGGCTGTTTCCGGCATTTTCTTCAGGCTGGCGTCAATCTGCTCCTGCCATCGTTCGCCACGCGAGACCGCATCTTCATAGGCCTCGGCCAATTCATCCGGACGCAATTCAGTCAGCGCCTCAATGAGAAACGCGGCCTGCGCACGATCCTTCCGCGCTTTAATAGCGTCTGGTCCACCGCGTCGACGCTCCGCCACGATCAGTTTGTGAATGGCATAGGCCTCAGGACGCGGTATCTGAACCAGCACGCCAGACCGGTAGAGGCCGACGGCTTTGATCGGGCGCTCGAGCAGGTAATCGAGGTGGCGCAGGGCCAATGCGCTCACGCCAAGCGCCGGAAGATCACGTATGGTTTCTTCCCCATGCGCAGGCATCAGGAATTCGACAAGCGTGCCTTTACTGGTTTGCTCCCATTTCCAGACAGCGCGTTTATCGAGCGACGGAACAGGCGAAAATTTGAGATCAGTGAAGACGTCCGCCAATGGCGTTTCAACCTGATCTCCGATCGCAAAGCTCAAGCGCTCAAAACTGCCAATATCGAGATCGCCGGTTTGCGCCATCTGATCAAAGCCAAGCGCTGCACCCAACTCGCCCTCATAGAGTTTGAACGCAACTGTGCCGACGATTGTCCCGCCAAGCCGAAAAACACCGCATTTCGACAGAGCATTGAGCAGGCTTCCATTGGTCTGATCGAGCGACGCATAGCCTTCCGCGCGCAAAATACGCACAAGGCGCGTGCGTTCCTTCTGCCGGCGTGAGGCCTGCTCTTTCAGTTCAGAGAGTTTTCCAAGGCGCTCGCGGAGTTCTGGGGTATCAGGGCCAATGTATCGCTGGACAACCTGCTGGCCAAGTTTGTATTTTTCGTACCAGAACACGCGATCCTTCACCGTAACAGTGGTGGGCGTTCCCTGAATTTCAGCGGCTGCCTCGTCTTGGATCACGCGCAAGAGATCATGGTAGGCCGATTGCCCGACTGCAGTATGAAAATTGATAGACATAAAGTTATACAACCAATTATGATTAGGTTGTATAACGCCATTTGACGGATTATACAACTAAATATATTTTGGTTGTATAATCAGTCTGCATTACCCAACAGAATTCAATTTCGTTGGGTAATCACCAGCATGTTCCACAGCAAAAAATAATTTTGCTGTGGAACAGCTCTATACCCGGCTCAGAACATCCGCGGCGAACTCTGACAGTGTATCGTCCCGCGCGCCCATGACGATAATCCGGTCGCCGGGCTGAGCCAGCTCCACCAGCCGATCGCCACACTCAGGTCGGGTCTCGAAAACTTCTGCGGTTTTGCCTGCGGCCCTGATGTCGCCGATCAGATCGGTGCTCGTCACAGAGCGGTCCACAGTGCCGCCGAAATAGACGGGCTGCGGCATGATCAGAACGTCCTCATCTGCCAGACCGTTGACGAAGGTCTCGACGAATTCCTTGCGCATTTTGTTGAGCGGACCAAACCCATGCGGCTGGAACATCACCAGCAAGCGGCCCGGAAAGTCGTGCAGGGTGCGCAATGTGGCGGAGATTTTATCCGGGTTGTGCCCGAAATCATCAATCACCGTCACGCCTTGCGCGCTGGTGCCAACAATATCGAACCGGCGCTTAATGCCCTCAAACTTTTCGAGCGACGCGCAGGCCTGCACAAAGCTCACGCCAAGCCGCGTCACGGCCGCAATCGCCGCCAGCGCGTTATACACATTGTGAACGCCCGGCATTTTCAGCGTTACCAGCGCGCTGCGATGCTCGTCTTCCGAACTGTGCGCGCGGAAAGAAATTCTGGTCGGCCCTGGCTCAATATCCGATGCCGTAAACTCCGACATGCCATCTTCGAGGCTGAAAGAGATCACGTTCTGCTCAGCCTCTTCGCCCGATCCTAGGAGCTTGAGATTGAGGCGTTTGGTCTCCTCATTCTCATCATTCAGAACGGCGACCTCCGACCGCCGGGCAAAGCCTTCAAACAGCTCACGCAGCTCATCCATGGTCTTATGGTCGAGCGCGATATTGTTGATCAGCGCAACGGTCGGGTTATAGCGAGCGATGGATCCATCGCTTTCATCGACCTCAGAGACGAAGATATCGCCCTTGCCCACCAGCGCGCTTGCAAACAGCGCTTCCGGCGTCGCGAAATTCTTCATCACCGCGCCATTCATCACTGTCGGCGACAGACCCCCATCCTGCAATATCCAGCCAATCATGCCCGTCGTGGTCGACTTGCCAGAGGTGCCCGCCACGCCAATGCTTTTCGGCGAGGCGTTGAACAGGCTGGAGAGCAGCTCCGCCCGCCCCAGACGCTCACAGCCGAGCTTCAGCGCGGCGGCCACATCCGGCACCGTGTCTTCAATCGCGGCCGAAGCCACAAGCGTCATGCCCGGCTTCAGGCCAGAGCCATCCTGCGGATAAAGCTTGAAGCCCTGGCTTTCCAGATAGGCGAATTTTTCGGTCGACCGGCCCTGATCCCGCGCCCGGTCAGAGCCTGAAACTTCAGCGCCCTGCCCTTTCAGGATCATTGCGAGCGGCAACATGCCACTTCCACCGATACCGCAAAAGAAATAGCTTTTGGTCATAAAGCCCTCACCGGATAGGGTCATATCGAATCAGATTCAAAGTTTATCAGAGGTCTATAGAGACATGGCTGGTTTGACGATAGGCGTAGTCGCCCCTGCAAAGGCCATTACCCCCATGCATGCCGATAAGCTGACCCGGCTGGCCCGGGAAAGGTATGGCTCAGACGTGGAATTCAAATTCCACCAGCAATGCTTTCTGAGTGAGGGACATTTCGCCGGCTCAGACGAAGCGCGCAGTCTGGCCTTTCTCGAATATGCGAACTCGCCGGATATCGACGTCATCTGGTCGGCCCGGGGCGGCTATGGCTGTATGCGCCTGCATGATGAAGTGTGGGAGCGGCTTGGCCCCAATGCGCGGGCGAAAGCCTATATCGGCTATTCCGACTTCAGCGCCGTGCTGGCCCGGCTCTATAAAATGCAGATTGGGCGGCTCATTCATGGTCCCATGCCGGTTGAAGTGAACCGCTCTGTCGGCGGTGAGGACTGCATCACTCGTGTGCTGGATTATGTGACGGGACGCAGCACGGATGGCATCGAACCGAACCGCTCGGCCCATCCGCGCGTCGCCATGAACCTCACCATTCTCGAACACATTATCGGCACGCCCTGGCAGCCGGACCTTTCCGGCCATGTCATCATGGTAGAGGATGTTGGTGAGTATGAATATGCCATCGACCGGAAGATGTTCACGCTCTGCTCGAACGAGAATATCCGCCGCTGCAAAGGCATTATGCTGGGCCGGTGCTCAGACATTCCCGAGAACGAAATCCCCTTCGGCATGACCTATGAGGAAAGTGTACGCGACTGGTGTCACCGCTCCGGCATTGAATATCTCGGCCGCGCCGATATCGGCCATGACTGGGAAAACAAGCTGGTTGTGTGGGGTAAGGGGTAACCGAGAGGTCACCACATTTTACCCTTAAACGTCCCTCAGCTTATTCAGGAGCAACAACTTCACCGGACTCTACGCCCGGCAAATCAACCTCGACCACGCCATAGCCGAAATAGGTGACCGCGCCGAAGATGACGAGAAAGATCAGCGCCGTGACAAGTGCGTTCATGAAGCGGTTTTTGAAGGCCAGCATATTGGCGACAAATCCGATGATGAGAACAAGCACGGTTCCGATAAGAACAGGTTCCAGCCAAAGGAAGCCTTCCGGCAGGAAGCGCGACATGGATGGCACATCGACAGCATCCGTAGACACTTGCAGACTGCCCAGACCAAAATACGCAAGTGCTGCGAAGATCACGAAAAACACGACGCCCGAGACAATCGCATTGATCACCCGACCGCTATAAGCGATGGAATTGCCAATCAGATCGACCAGAAAGACGACAATTGCCGCAACGATAACCGGCTCAAGCCAGGTAAATTCCGCTGGAAGAAACATAACCACCACCTTGTTTGAGTTCGCCCCCGCTAACCTCGCATCACGCGCTCTATGGTTAACGCGCCTTTACCTATCACGGGCCGGTGAAGTCGACAATGGATCGATAGGGGCAGACACCGGAGCGAGCAAAGTCCGCTCCGGTCTCGCTGGCGCGTGTCAGCCCGGCATACACACCGCGCCCTTCATGCGGTTTTGCGCGTTGTTATAGGAGACCTGCCCCTCATTGGACGCCGCAACCGCGCCGGAATACCCGCTTGCGAAGCCGAGACAGACTGCATTTCCGCCGCAAGTCGCGGACATGTCTGCAAGGAAATTCGTATCGCAATCAGACTTGGATTTGCCGGGCGTCGCATAGCAGACATCATGGTTGTTGCAGGCGTTCTGGAATCGACGGTCGTAAATGTCAGTCACGTCACTGGCGAAATTATCCGGCGTGCTGCACCCGTTTGGCGTCCATTCGAAGAAAGCAAGGCACCGATCCGTACCGATATTCACCGAGCCGAAATTACCACGGCTTCCAGGTTCACCAGCGCATTCAAAAATCCACTTCTCCCAGAGCCCGATTGCGCTGCGATCGGCAGAAACATTTCCATTGTCTTCGCTGACCAGATACTTTCCGCTCGCCTTGTTCTTAAGCGCGATCGTGTCGCCGCAATGCATAGCGCCCGGGCTGGCAGAGCCGTTCGTTCTTACGATGACCCAACGATCCCATTCGCTTGGCTGACCCGTCCCGAAAAAAGCTTCCTGCTGATAGCCACTCAGGACTGCGTTATTCTCAAACGCTCGAATATAAATCTCCGTGCCGTAGGTGAGATTATCACCACAGACTGTTTCGGCGTTCATCTGTTCCCAGGCTTGCAGACGCGGCGCATTTCTCGCGTCGGGTCCGCTCAATCCGGTTTGATTCATCCGAATTGAAAGCCAGCCATTTGCGCCCATCAGAGCGACCGGTCGATTGTTGTAAGCGCCGGACGTCTTGCCCGAACACTCCTGCGCAATGGCCGTTTGTCCAACACATCCCATGATCAGTGTGACTGCACCCACCATGATTGTTTTGAAAAGATTTTTCATGAACTTCCTACCCTCCCAATCAACTTTTTTGAGAAAAGATACCGGAAACATTTCAACTGGCAATTCAGGAACTGCAATAAGTTCAGCTCAGTACAGCTATCGACGACGAATCTGCCCTCTTAGATCGCCCGCTTTTTACGGGTCTTGGGTTCATGCGCCGCGAAAGACGGGCTTTCGTTTTTCCAGAAATGCGCCATGGCCTTCTTTCACATCCGCGCTGTTCATGGCGCGGGAAATGGCTTCGTCGACGGCAGCCATATCGCGGCGCTCCGGATCCAGAAGCGCCTGATCCACCGAAAGCTTCGCTGCAGCAATGCTAAGCGGCGCGTTTGCGGCAATGGTCTGCGAGAGGGTCTGCACGCGCGACTCGAGCTGTTCAGAGGGAATGAGTTCCGTAATCAGCCCGATCGCCATTGCTTTCTCTGCAGAATAGATTTCAGCGGAATACATCATGGCTTTGGTCTGAGACGGCCCGATCAGAGAAATCAGAGTCTGAACGCCATCAAACGGATAGCCAATGCCGAGCCTGGCTGCGGGCACGCCAAATTTCGCGCCCGGTTCAGCAAGGCGCAGATCACAGCTCAGCGCCGTGGCCAGTCCGCCACCAATACAGGCGCCGCGGATCATGGCGATACTCGGCAACCGCGTATCCGAAATGGCTGCCCACGCCGCCCGGGAGCAACGCATATAATCGGCTTCAACCTCCGGGTTGGAGCGATGGGCTTCGAATTCGGAAATGTCCGCACCCGAAACAAACGCTTTCTCGCCCCTGCCTGTAAGGAGCAGGAGTTTCACGTCAGGGTCTGCCTCAATCCAGCCGATCAATTCCGGTACAGCAGCCCACATATCGCGGGACATGGCGTTCCGGCGGTCTGGATTATTGATGATGAGCCAGCCTCTGGCGCCATCTCTAATGGCGATGATGCGACCATCAGCGCCGGATATCTGCTGACCTGGTGGAAGCGTCGTTAATGTGTCCATGTCGGTCTCCGGGCCGCGCGCCTTAGCTGGAGTTCTGATGTCGCCTGAACGCTGCGCTGTCAAACGCTGGCGAATTCAGACCCTGTGCCGGACATAAAAAAGTCCCGACCTCTGCAACAATCTACCAGGAGATGCAGAGGTCGGGACCATCAGTCAGGAAGGCTGAGAACCTGACTGAAACGGCTCAGGCAGGATCACCCGCCAAACTGATAGCTCGCCGCGATTTTGAAATTGCGGCCAGGTTCGGAGACGCCTTCGAATGTGCGCTCATAATCTTCTTCGAAGAGGTTCTCGATCCCCGCATCAAAGCGCAGGCCTGTGGCAAAGCCCGGTGCCCAGGAGGCGTAGAGATCCACCACACTATAGCCATCACGCTCTTCTACGACGCCGCCCGCACCATCCTGACGCTCAAAGTCAGAGGCGATACGGAAGCGCGTGCCCATACGAATAGCCTCGTCTGACGACAGCCAGCCCAGATCGAGTGAGGCCCGGTCCGGTGTCAGCGTACCGAGATCAGCCCCGGAGGTAAGGTCTGTTCCGTCGATCGAAGAGTAGGTCAGGCGGCCATAGAATTGCTTCGCCTCATAAGCTGCTTCCAGCTCAACCCCGGACAATTCCGCACTGGAGACATTGTCTGAAAGGGTCGTGCCTGCGGCGCAGGGAAAGAAGCTCGGGCCAGCGAAACAGGTCGGGTCATAGGTAAAATCCACGCCAAGATTGATCAGGTCTTCGACATCGCTTTCATACCAGGAGATCTTGCCCTGCAGCCGGTCGCCTTTTGTGGCGAGGTTCCGGAAATCTACACCAAACCCAAGCTCGACCGTCTCACTCGTTTCAGGCTTCAGATTGGGGTTCGGAATGAAGTTATTGTTCACGAAGACCAGACTGCCCATGGCCGGATTGAACAGTGTCGGATGCGGCACTGAGAAATGCACGCCATCAAGATAAAGCTCATTCACAGACGGCGCGCGGAAGCCCTCGGCATAGCTGCCAAAGACGCGGAACCAGCTGACCGGCCCATAGCTTGCTGCAAAACGCGGCGACACTTCATCATTGGACGCGGTCTCAGTGGCGGTTTCAGAGCTCGATTCAAATTCGTCAAACCGAACCCCGGGGATGAGGATCAGATTTCCCGGCAGACCAAGCGGCGCTTCGATATCCGCTTCAAGCTGTGCGAACACGCCCATGAACTCAGCCGAAGCGTTGGGTACGCCACCGCGCACGCCCGTTGCGGTATCAGTGTCAAAGCCGGTCTGGCTGTCTTCATACCAATCCCCGCCAAAGGTCAGTGTGGTCGCGACATTGCCAAGCGTGAAGCGCGCAGCGTTGCGGGCGCTGAAGCCCGTCGTCTCGATTTCCCGACCGGTAGTTCGCGGAATCGTGCCGTCAAACTCATCGACAGATGTGGTTTGCTGATAGACCGTCAGCCGGGCATCGATCAGGTCTGAGTCCGGATTGAAACTCAGCCCACCATTCCAGGTCTGGGCGTCGATATCCTTGTCCACGTCCCGATCAAGCAGCGGATCACCGGTTGCGCCAGTCCCTTGTCCGTTATTCGGTTCAAGAGCGGTCGAGCTGAAGCCCTGCCAGGAGACTTCACCGCGCAAGGCAGGCGTGAACTGATAGCCCAGCTTGGCGAGCCCGGAGGTGATTTCGTCATCAGACGGGAGATCAGCGCCTGAGCCCAGTTCGATGTCAGAGGATTGACGCATGGAGAGATTGACCACGCCATCAAAGCCGCCCTGAACACCATAGGCAGTCAAACTGCCAAAACTCTCTTCATTGACACTCTGATAGCCAGCCCGAACTCGCGCACCGAAGCTTTCGCCCTCGCGCAATAAATCGGCTGCGTCAGCCGTCTCGAAGGCCAGCACGCCCCCCACTGCGCCCGAACCATAGAGCGCGGAAGCCGGGCCGCGAACAATTTCGGCGGATTGGATCAAGGCCGGGTCAAGGAAAAACCGCCCATCATGGCCTGAGATAAAGCTCTGACGCGCGCCATCGAGCAGGATCAGAACGTTCTCTCCGGACAGACCGCGAATACTCGGCACCATACCTGTCCGACGCGGGCCGCCGGAGAACTCAACGCCCGGAACTGATTTCATCAAATCGGCAGGCGTACTCGGGATGAGCCGGTCAATCGCGTCGCGATCGATCACCGTCACCTGACCGGGATACTCAAACACCGGTATGGGGTTTGATGTGCCATAAACCGAGATTGTTTCCTGGCGTTGCTCCTGCTCCTTTTCCGGCGCTTCACTGGCCGTCTGAGCTGCCGCCGACAGGCTGAGTGTCGCCACACCCGCCAACAAAACTAAACGCATTGGCGTCGTTGACACTTCTTTCCGTTTCATGGTTTCCCCAATTGCAAATGATAATGACTCGCAATTGCGTTTCGCAGATCGGAAAAGCGATTGCAAGTCATTCTCAAATAATTTAATCAGGTATGTGTTTCGCCAATCCGGGAGCTGATCATGCAATACACCCTCAAAGGCCTTGGCCTCGCCCTACCCGCACTCGCGCTCGTCGGCGCCTGCCAGACGGCCGTGCCGGTCAGTGACACCGCGGCCACGACGCCGCTCACCTCTGCAGCCCGCGTTTCAGAGCATTTCGAAGCAGACCGACAGGCCATTCTGGCTATGGCGGGCGATTACCATGTGACGTTTGATTTCACCGAAACCGTCCCATTGAGCGAAGGCTATGAGCTGAAAGAACGGAAAGTCTCTGGCGGGTTCGAAGTCGTGCGCGTGATTGAGGATGAGGGCGACTTTATCAGCCTGCAGCATATTCTGGTGGTCGGCCCGGCTGAAGCGCCAATGGTGGTCAAACACTGGCGTCAGGACTGGCAGTATGAACCTGATGAAGTGATGATGTTCATTGGCGGGAATGCCTGGCAAATGCAGGACTTGCCCGATTACGTGGCCGCCGGACAATGGTCACAAGTGGTCTATCAGGTCGATGACTCACCGCGTTATGGCGCTGTCGGGTTCTGGGAGCATGAAGATGGCGTGTCACAATGGGAGCCGCCGCGCGAATGGCGCCCCCTGCCGCGCCGGGACATGACCACGCGCTCAGATTATCATGCGGTCGACGCCATCAACCGCCATGCCATCACACCGTTCGGCTGGGTGCATGAGCAGGACAACACCAAACTCGTGTTGAGTGGTGAAAACCCCGAAGCGCTTGTCCGGGAAATTGGCATCAACACCTACCGCCATGACGAAAATTTCGACCCGTCTCCGGCTGTCGAATACTGGGACGCCACAAAAGACTATTGGGCGTTCATTCGTGAGGAATGGGAAGACATTGCAGATGAAAATCAGGTTTTTGCCGTCAATCTGAAGGGCGAAACTGAGGACCTCTATCTGCCTATTCTGCAGCTGGCCGATCAGATTCAGGCAGGCGAAATCGATCTGGACGCCGCCAAACCAAAAGCGCGTGAGGCGCTGGCGCAATATGTCACGGCCGAGCCTGCTCCGCTTCAGGCGCGGCTGCGGCCATCTGAAACGCAAATGGCTGAGATGGGTCAATGATCTGTCGGCGTGCCTTGTCTGTGTGTGCCGCGTTCAGCCTTGGTGCTGTCGCGGCTCAAGCGGACACCAGCAATCTTCTGCCGCATGAGTTCTATCTGGAAGAGCCGGGTTCGGTGACGGTTCAGGCCAGCTTTACCGAGCGCTTTCCCCTGCCGAATGTCGCGCTGCGCACCGATACGATGAAGATTGTTACTCCGTCCGGCGAGGATCAGGCCTTCGCCGAGCAAGTGACGACAGGCGTGCTCACCGTGCTCGAGGCGGAACTGGAAGAGACCGGCACGTATCGGCTGACCTCAGGCAATCGCCTCGGGCGCACTGGTCATGCCTATCGTCACAATGATAAGATCGTCCGGCTCAATCGCGGATTTGATGAGCTGGACCTGCCAGTTGGGGCTGAGCTGTTCACCTCTCAGACGGTCACGCTGGCCGATGTCTGGGTGACTGTGGATGAGCCGACGCCTTACAAGCCCGAGCCGCTAAGCAGACTTGAGCTCGTTGCGTCCGAGCACCCGTCCTGTCTCAAGGCGGACATGCCTATCCGGTTCACAGCGCTGTTTGATGGTGAGCCGCTAGTCGGTCAGCCGATCATGCTGACGCGGGCCTTCGGGACCTATGCGGGCGATGGCGACGGGCTGACCTACACCACCAATAGCCAGGGTGAACTGGCCTTTGACGGTCTGCATGCCGGGGTATTTCTGCTCATGACGCGTCTGATCACCGACGCGCCGGAGACAGCAGAGACCGATCTGCAGAGCTATACGACCTCGCTCGTATTTGATGTGCTCGGAGAGAACAGCTCCCGCCCGGGATGTGACGGACTGTAAGCTTACGCGCCTTCGCCTTTATAGACGCCTTGCTCTTTGAGCGCGTCTTCGAGTTCGCGCGGCATGTAATTCTCGTCGTGTTTGGCAAGAAGCTCACTGGCCTGGAATGCCCATGCTTCTGTGAATGTGCCTTTGCAGATCACGCCCTGGCCCTCGCGGAACAGATCCGGGATGAAGCCTTCAAAGCTCACCTTGATCTCACCCGCTGCGTCTTCGACGACAAAATGAAGCTGGCCATCGCTGGTGGTTTCAATCGAGCCTTCCTTCACAAGGCCGCCAATCTGCGCGCGCTCACCGGGCATGCCGCCACCGCGCTCCACCAGATCTCCGGGCACGTAGAAAGCATCAATGTCAGAGGACAATGCACTCAGTGTAAGACCGGTCGCGCCAGCAAGCAAAACGCCTGCAACAACGATGAGCCAGAAACGACGGGCGCGTGCGCGCATGGAAAACTCCCTGTGTATTTTCTGATTATCTGGGTCAGACGCTCGGCAAAATCAATGTGGCACGTAGTCCACCCAAAGGACTGTCTGAGAGCTCGAACCGGCCTGAATAGAGCTCGGAGAGGTCTTTGACGATCGACAACCCCAAACCCGTGCCCGGCGCGGTTTCATCGAGCCTGACGCCCCTTTTCATGGCTTCTTTGCGCTCTTCGGGCGACAATCCGGGGCCGTCATCATCAACATGAATGACCAATTCTTCGGGCGTTCCGCGTTCGGCCACAACACGAACTTTTGATGATGCAAACTTGCAGGCATTCTCAAGAAGATTGCCCAGCATCTCATCCAGATCCTGCCGTTCACCGCGAAAGACGAGCGGCTCAACCTGGCCTGGCGCGACCGATAAGCCCTTCTCGGCGAACAAGCGCTGCAACAGCCGGGTCAGATCTTCAATGGCCGGTTCGATGGGCGTTCTTGCCCCCAGAACTTCGGCTCGCGCCGCCGCCTGTGCACGTTTGAGATAGTGCTGCACATTGTCGGACATGGCTTGCGTCTGCCGCCGGACCAGTGAGGACATGGGGTCATCGCTCTGCGCCTCATTCATCAAAACCGCGATAGGTGTCTTCAAGGCATGCGCCAGATTGCCAACATGGGTGCGCGCACGATCGACAACCGCCTTATTGTGATCAAGGAGCTTGTTGAGCTCCAGGGTGAGCGGCAGAATCTCCTGCGGATAATTGTCATCCAGATGCTGTTTCTCGCCGATGCGAATATCCGCCACATCCCGCTGGACCCGCACAAGCGGCGCCAACCCAAGCCGGACGAGAATGAACATGGCTGCGATCAGACCAAGCGCCAGAAGCCCAAGCGAAATCACCAGCGTGATCAGAAACTGTCGCGTAATCCGGTTGATCTCGCTGCGGTCCGCACCTGCGATCAGAATAACCGGGCTATCCCACTCCCCCGGCAGAATGACGGATTTGGTGGCAATCCGAAGCGGCTCGCCATTCGGGCCGACGGAATCCGAAAATTGCGGCTCGCCCGGCGCGTTAATGGCCGCCTGAATGGCGAAGTCATCCCAAGGTACCACCCAGTCCCACACACTGTTGGAACTGACTTCGGAAATGCGGTCGCCCTCTGTATTCAGACCGGCAATCAGCCAATACCGACCGGCAAGTGGAGTTGAAAACCGCTCATCTGTCGGCGCGCGGGTCTCAATAATAAAGACCTCACCATAATCGGTAACGTTGGCCGCGCTGGTGAGCGTGCCAAGCGTGGCGTCCAATTCACTCTGAAACAGATCCAGCGCCTGTTGCCGGTTCAGCGTGGAGAGAATCCACGCTGTCAGGCCAAGCATCACAAAGCTGAAGACAGCAGACCCGAGGACAAGGCGCCGGGCAAGCGACGTCTTTCCGAAATTCATGCTTTGGCTTCGTCAGCTTCCGGGTTGATCAGGCGATAGCCCAGGCCGCGCTCAGTCGAGATCCGGTCAGACCCGATTTTCTTGCGCAAACGGCCGATGAACACCTCGATCGTGTTGGAATCGCGGTCAAAATCCTGATCATAAATATGCTCGACAAGTTCTGTTCGGGGCACGACACGGCCCTGATGATGCATCATATAGCTGAGCACGCGATATTCATGTGCCGTCAGTTTGATCGCCTTGCCGCCAACGGTTGCCCGGGCTGCCCGCGTGTCGACGCGGAGATCACCGCACTCAAGCGCCGCGCTGGCATGGCCCGAGGCCCGTCGCAGGAGTGCACGCACACGCGCAAGGAGCTCTTCTGTGTAAAAGGGTTTGGTGAGGTAATCATCCGCGCCCGCATCAAAGCCGGCCACTTTTTCTGACCAGCGATCGCGCGCCGTCAGAATAAGCACCGGAAAATCCTTGCCATCTTCGCGCCAGCGCTCAAGCACCGTCACGCCATCAAGCTTTGGCAGGCCAAGGTCGAGTATCACCGCGTCATAAGGCTCGGTATCGCCGAGGAAATGGCCATCCTCACCATCGGCCGACAGGTCAACGGCATAGCCCGCATGGGTCAGAGCATCTGAAAGCTGGCGACGCAGATCCGGATCATCTTCAACAACAAGTACACGCATAAGACTTACCTTCTCTCCCGAAGAACACGGCCATTCTTATCTACGACCAGATCAAGAATACGGCCATTCACTTCCCAGCGAATGCAGTAATTGCCGCCTTCACATTCCGAGGTACCGCGCGGCTCGCCACCGCCATATCGGCTGCGGAGCCGGTCATATATCTGTTTGAGGCTCAATTGCTGGCCATTGCGCACAGCATTTCGATCCTGCTCAGGCAGCAGATTCGTGGACGGCATGAACTGCGCTGACGCGGGGGTCGTCACGACGCAGGCTGCAAGAATGAGGGCAAGAATTCGTTTCATGGGTCCGTTCTAGGCAGAATTCGCTGAACCGTCTCTGAACAAGTGGTACATCTTGCAGTGACCATGTGCAAATTTCTGCAAGAGATGTAATGAAACTGCAGTTCGTCACGCGTTAAAAGCGATCCGGCGTGAACACGCGATCCTCCCATTTCCGGACAAAACTGCGAAGCTGACGATTAGGCTGCGGCGGTAACTCAATGTGCAGGCGGTAATAAAGATCGCCAGGTAGATCCGGCTTCTGAACACCCAGTCCGCGCATGCGAAGCGTCTTACCGCCATGCATTCCCGGGGGAATAGTGAGAAGTTTCTTGCCCAAGGGCGAAGGCACTTCGATGCGTGCGCCTTCAACAGCTTCAGTTAAGGAGACTGGCAGATCAACATGCAGGTCGTCTCCTATTCGCTTATAAAGCGGATGATCCTTAACTGTGATCTCCAGAATGGCATCACCTGCTGCGGCGCCGCCCGTGCCGGGTAAGCCCTGAGATCGAAGGCGCAGTAGTTTTCCCGACGTAATACCGGCCGGTATGGTCACAGAGAGTGGCGGTCCGTCTGCAAACTGGACCGTTTGCTTCCCGCCAAGAATTGTGTCCTCGAACTCCACGGTCAATCTGTAACGCAGATCTTCTCCGCGTTTTCCAGACTTCTGCCAACTCTTCGGGTCTTTGAAGACATCTGAGAAAAGATCATCGAAGTCGCCGGACGCGGTGTTACCTTTGGTAGTATTTCGTTCCGTAGAATGGCCGTCATTTACAAGCGCTGCAGCCTTGCCCGTTTTTGCTTCCAAAGTTGTCAACAGATTCGTCAGCATGTCATCCAGAGGATCACCACTCCAGCCTGCGAGACTCACAGCGTGATAGGCACCAAACCCAAACGGTATGTCGCAACAGTCCAGCATCGCCGGACATAACTTTTTGTTACGATCAGCGTAGCTCGCTTCATCAATGACAAACTGGGACTGAACTGACCGCTGGCTCCACAGCACCACGACAGCCTTAGCCGCATCAATTTGTTTTTTGATCTCCTGGCGAAATCGGTCACCGGACAGAAGTCGCGTATCAAACCATACCGTATAGCCATAGCGTTCCAGCGCGGCGCAGATCGCATTCGCCTTGTCGCGTTCTTCCCGTTTATAGCTTATAAAGACGTCCAAGCCTGACATTAGCGTCCCCGCACCCTAGATTGGCTGTCACACTTTTCTCAGAGTCAGGCGATATTCGTCAATAATTTCCGGGTGTTTTCTGCACATTCGCATCAAGGCCGGTCCGGCACCACATCCCGGTTTTTCCAGTCCTTCACGAAGGCTTTCAGTTCATCATCAAGCTTTTCCGGCAGAACCAGCTGTAGCGTGATGTAGAGATCGCCCGGATCTTTCTTCTGAATGCCGAGCCTTTTCATCCGCAGGGTCGCTCCGCTTTTCGCGCCTGAGGGAACTGCGAGAGATTTCCGGCCCAGCGGTGTTGGCACTTCAATTTTCGCACCCTCAACGGCTTCTGTCAGAGAAATCGGCAAGGTCAGGCGCAAATGATCACCATCGCGCTTATAATAACTGTGATCTTTCACATTGACTTCGATCAGCGCATCGCCAGGTGGTGCGCCGCCAAGTCCGGGATGCCCCTGAGATCGCAGGCGCAAGACCTGGCCTGAGGTCACACCCGCCGGGATGGTGATGTCAAACACCTTGCCATCCTGCATGCCGAGGCGCTGTTTCTTGCCTGTGACCGCATCCATGAAGTCGACATCGACCTTATAGCGGACATCCTGCCCTTTTGCGGAATGACGGCGCTGCTCGCCGCGCGCTGAATGACCGCCGAAAATATTGCCGAACAGGTCTTCAAAAGTGTCCATGCCGGGTTCGGCCCGGCCATGACCATAAGAATGGGTGCGGAATTCGGGGCGCGCCCCTCCGCCGCCCCCAAACGGGCTACCGCCGCCAAACGGATTACCATGAAACCGGGTCTGTTCCTGGCCGTCGGCATCGATCTCACCGCGATCATAGCGGGCTTTCTGCTTGGGGTCGGACAGCAGATTGAACGCCGCTGTGGCGCGTTTGAACTTTTCTTCTGCCGCGGGGTCGTTTGGGCACACATCCGGATGGCATTCCTTGGCCATTTTCCGATAGGCTTTCTTGACCGCGTCGCCATCACTGCCTTTTGGCAGTCCAAGCGCCGCATAAGGGTCCCAACTCACTTGCTTTAAATCCTCACTTTACTTGAGATTTTAAGTAGGGAGTGCCGGAGCGTTTTCAAAGCCTCTTTCTGTCTTGCGACCGCCTTGTTTCTGGCGTGTTTACGGATTAATCATCTCAAATTCGTGTTGCCGCGGCTGCTGAACCCGACAACACGAAAGGATGGGCTATGCCCTCAATCAAAAGAGATCGCGCCTGGAGACGGGCGCAAAACCGGCTGCACGACGATCATCATGGGCCGCGAAGCCGGGGCTTCCGGTATGGGGATCCGTGTCCGAAGCGCTGGTATGAAATGTATTTTCGGCGCAATAAACTCGCGCGGGCCCGTCAGATCGGCAAAATCTGGCCTTATGCGGAATGGACGAAACTGATGGCTGACACCACCACGCTGAATGTTCTGTTCGTCTGTTCAAAAAACCAATGGCGCAGTCCCACGGCGGAATACACATTTGCAAATATGGAAGGCGTTTCGGCGCGTTCGGCTGGCACGGCGCGGTCGGCCCGTCATCAGATCACACTGGCAGATGTGCGCTGGGCGGATCTGATCTTCGTCATGGAAGACAAGCATGCGAGCCGCATCAAGGCCGATTTCCGTCAGGATGTGGCGCATACGCCGATCCATGTGCTGGATATTCCCGATGATTATCAGCTGATGGAACAGGAATTGATCGACATTCTGCGCGCCAGTGTCACCCCGCTTATCGAGGCAGAGCTGGGGCGGTAAATCACCTCCCCATCTCTACCGTCAAAGGCGCGTTGGCCAGATTCTCATAAATATACTCAAACACATCGAGTACGATCCGCGCGAGATAAGGCGCGTCGAGCGGCAGTTCGAGATTGTAGGTGTCATCGTCGTCATCGAGCGACGCACCGGAAACGTTTGTGCTTTCACTGAAAAACCGATCTGCGGCGGCGCGTTGATCGGGCGTTTTCAGCGCGACACGTGGCAGGTCCAGCACGACATATCCATCACCTGGGTTTGCGAACTGGATGAATTGATCCGCCTCATTCGAAAATATGATGAAGCCGTCAGAATAGTTGCGCTCAAAGGCTTCGAATGACTGAACCACATGATCATAAATGGGGTTGCCAGCCTTACGAGGGGTTTGATCAGACGAAGGTGCAACGGTCTTTTCAGAGCGTGCTAAAAAGTCTGCAACAAAATTTGCAAGATGTTCTGCATCCCGCTGAAAGGCTTCGGCCCGGACAAACTGGGCATTGCAATTGGCGAGGGCTTTGAGGTCGTCGGGCAAGTCCCCGGCGGAAGGCATTTGCGCCCGATCGAGCAGAACAGGAATGACCCGCGCGCCCATTGCGAGTGAGGTCGAGAGTTCAAGCCGCACAAAATCACCAGGGTCATCCAGCCGACGATTGCCGGCAGTGTCACACGCTCCGAGCCATGTCTCGCCGATCATGGCGAGCACCACCTCGGAGGATTCAATCTGAGTACGGAGTTTCTCGGCGAAGTCCTCCCCGGGTTCGATGCCGTTAATGTCAAAAAAAACGTGCGTATCTTTCTGGTGATAGCCAAAATAATCCGCGATACGGCCCGAAAACGCCGCCGAATCCGATCGCCTGTAAGATATAAAAACGCCGCCCGCCATACTGCCCCCCATTTCTGTTTTCGAGGAGTTTAACGGGCCGACGTCAGAAGGCAATTTACAAGCTGACCTCCGCCACAATGCCCGCGCCGGTCCGCGCCGAAATCTGTGCCACCCGGAAAGTCAGACCCGTGGCGGGCGCAGCGTCTTCCGATTGATCGGCCGCATTGTAAGTCCAGCCCTCTTCCGTCACGACTTCAGTACGCAGGGACTCGCCCTCATTAACCACATCTATCTGGTATTTCAGGCTATCTTCGAGCAGTGGAATGTCAGGGCTGTCCCAGCGATCCGCCGCATGACGGGCGCGCCGCGTCCAATCCAGGCGGAGATCTGAATTAACCATTCGCCGCGCCTTCAGATGCGCTGGTCGCAGCGGTGTCAGCGCACGGCCGTGCACACGCTCTTCGGATGAAACCTCATCGGCCTCTGCGCCTGGCCCTGCCGCCTGCCAGATCAGGGTCTGACCAAGCTCATGATCAGACAATTCTGCGGGCTCAAGCGCGGCATCGAGACGGACAATCCGGGCACCGACCTCTGCCCCCAGCGCAGACAAATCCTCCGTGCCGCCAATCCCCGTCAGCGCAGAACTCAACTGCCATCGGTCCGCGCTTATCTGCTCTGCCTCCTCAAAGCCAGCCACCAGCCAGCCTTCGGCGGTTTCGATGGCGAACACATTCTGCCCACCCACCAGCTCGACACGGGTGATGTCTGAGAGATCTGCTTCGGGGAATTCGACCTCCAGCGTCAGGCCGGGACGCATCCGGTCGCCCGGTCCCGGCGTGAGGGCCGACACTAATCGGCCAAGCGTCGCACTGCGTGCGAGTGTCGCTCTCACACTAGCCTCACCATCCTCATATCCGGCACGCACCGTCACAAGGCCGGGCCATGGGTTTGCGTTCGCGCCAACCAGCGGGCGATGATCATCTTCCCGCCCGGTCAGCCCGGGCAAGTCCAGCACGACAAGGTCAGGTCGCGGAACATGGTCCGGCGATACCGCGGCACCTGTGAGTGCAAATTGCCGGTCAAAGCCACTGGTCACACCGCCCAGCGTGAGGTCATGCGTATGTGACCGATCAAATGCGAGCACGCGCAGGGGCTCGGCCTCTTCCGACAGCATGATCAGATCGCCTTCTAACACCTCCATGCGTTCGGGCGACAGTGTGAGCCGGGTTTCATACCTAGCGGCATTCGTCACCTGATAGAGATGGTCAGCCAGCGCATTTGCGTCGCTTTCCGGCACGGCGACGGGCAGCTGAATATGCAAATCCCGATCACCGTCCGGGCGTTCACCACGATGATACGACGCCGGTTGATACTCTGCAGATGGATCCTGAACCGTCAGCCTCACCCCGCGCGGCGCATGATCTGTGAGACGCCGCGTCACGCGTTTTGAGTGCTCCCCTCGCGGCTGAAGCGCATAATCGCGCTCTTCAAATGCGTGTATCTGCCCCTCGGGCTGGTTTGAAAAATAAAGGCCATCCTCACGCTGAGTACAACGCAGGCCAAACACGCCAGCAAGCGGAGAGATCAGCTCCGCCAGTGTGGTAAGCCCCACGCCCGCATAGCCGTGAAGACTGCCCGACACCGCGCTCACATCAACGCTTACCCCTGCCTCAACACAGCTCTCTGCAATCAGCCCCGACAAATCTGACCGCGACAGACGGCCATTCAGCCAATGCCCGAGCTGCCAGTTCTCACCATCCGCCCAGATATCGGACCGCAGCGGAAAGGCGGGAAAGGGTCGCGCATCCCAGGCCCAGACGGACAGCCCATCTTCTGGAATCATCGGCCCGGCATAAACCGACGAAGTGGGGTTCTGGCCGCCACCAATCGCCCAATAGTTCTGCAGCGCCCGAATGGCGGCCGACTGAATGGCGTCATCCCGCGTGCCGTCAGAATAAGGCGGCAGGCCGCTTTCATCGCTCTTTGGATCATAGAAAAAATTGGGCGCATTGGTTCCCTTATCGACCGCCCCGCAGCCAATCTCGATCAGGCGAATGGGCTTGCCTTCCGCTTGCCATGCCGTGGCTGCGCCAGACCGGACCCCAAGCGGGCGTTCATGATGGGCATTCGCCCACCAGCCGGTCAGATCCTTCACCCGGAACACCCAGTCTTCGCCATGCGCACCATCAGAAATCGGCGTCCGGGTCTGGGCGTCGCGATCCTCTGGGCTGGCATAATACCAGTCATATCCCTCGCCGCCTTCGACATTGGCCGCGAGGTAGGCCGGATCATAAATGCTGTCCCAATTGGCGGCATCGAGATGCTCGCCCTCACGCCAGTCCGAAAGCGGCGCATACCAGTCAATCCCGACAAAATCGCAATTCGCGTCCGCCCAGAATGCGTCGAGCGGAAACAGAACGTCTCCCGAGCCATCATCCGGCACATACGCCCCATATTCCGTCCAGTCCGCGGCATAGCTGATCTCAATATCCGGCAGAAGGGCGCGTACATCGGCGGCTAGCGCCACGAGCGCCTCCACCGCTGGGAACGCGCCAGTCTCATCGCGCAATCGCGTCAGCCCGACCAGTTCAGAGCCCAGCAGAAATTTATCCACACTGCCTGCGCGCTTTGCCAGCATGGCAAGATGCAGAACAAACCGGCGATAGCTCCATTCGGCCGGCCCGGAATACACAATGGCATCGCCATCCAGCGCAAAATCAAAGCGCGACACTGCGCCGAAAAAGGCCTCCACATCGTTTCGCGCCGTCGCGCTTTTATCAACCGCTGACGTGATGCGCCCGCGCCAGGGAAAGGCCGCCTGTTCCGTGCCGCCATAAGGGTCTGTCAGGCCATTTCCCGGCGGAATATCCATCAGCAGAAAAGGCGATATCGTGACGGAAATCTGCCGCGCCGCACACTCGTCCAGAAGCGCCAGCACGGATTGATCATCGGGCGTACCGCCATAATGAGGGCGATCATTTTCATCGCGGCTGATCAGATGAGCCGTGTCACGATCCGTGCTCCCGGCAGACCAATCCCGCGGCAGATTGATCTGATCGCGCGTTTCGACTCCCGGCCTGACCTCACACGCGCCCGCGCGTAAATCCGTTCCGAACCAGCCGAGCGTGAGATTGAGGCTTGAGAGGTTGGGCAGTTCCGCCTGCATCTGATCAAGCGACCGCACCACATCCACTTCACCCGTCGCGGAATTGCGGTTTCGCGTCTCTTCCCAGCCCGGATATTCCACCCGGCGGACAAGGTCCGGTGAGTACACCCATTCCCCGCTCGCCGGGATGAAATTGACCCCGGTGATGAGCGCGCCCAGAGGAGCCGAATTCACAGGCGAAACAGGCCGCGTGACCTCAAAGGAGAGTTGCGGCAATCGCGCGCCGTAATCGTCCAGCGGGAAGTCTTCGAACACCATGTAAGCCAGGCCGCGATAGGCCGGAGACTGCCCTTCCACGGCTTCTATAAGTGGGTCTGCCAGCTGGGTTTCCGTGCCGCGATAGAGACGGGTATTAAGACTCGCTAGCGAGATCGGCTGACCATTCGCCCAGACCCGGTCCACACTCGTGACCTCGCCCTCACAAAGAGCGACTGCGAAGCTGATCGTATAGCTGTACTCCGAGACTTTCGGGTCGGTTTTACCACCCACACGACGGTCTGATTTCGTCTCTTTCAGATGCGTTGCCCAAATGACCTGGCTACCAATTCGCATGCGTGGTCTGCTCCCCGAAAAGTGGTCCATTATTTGAGTTAGTACCGGCTTCAGATATGGAGCTGAACTATGGGCAA
>NZLU01000064.1 GCA_002692725.1 Ponticaulis sp.
AGATCGGTGAGTCGGGAGAGATCAGGCTGTGGCACCATCTGCTGGCGATCATCATGATTGGCATGCCGGTTCTGCTCGTGTTTCGTCAACCGGATCTGGGAACCTCGCTCATGCTGGCGGCGACCGGTGCGGCTGTGATGTTCTTTGCGGGCATGCGCTACTGGATCATCATCGTTGGTATGGTTCTGGTCGTGGCGACGGCACCGCTCGCCTATTTCTATGTCCTGAAGGACTATCAGCGCGAGCGCGTTCTGACCGCCATCAACCCGGCACGTGATCCGCTGGGTGCAGGCTATCAGATCCAGCAGGCCGAGATTGCCATTGGATCAGGTGGGAGCGAAGGGCGTGGATATATGCAGGGCACGCAGAGCCAGCTCGACTATATTCCGGAACAACATACGGACTTCATCTTTACGGTGATTGCAGAAGAATTCGGTTTCGTGGGGTCCGTAGGCCTGCTGCTGGCCTGGGCGATATTCCTTGGGCTTGGGCTGGTCGTTGCGTCCCGAAGTCGGTCGCGATTCGGATATCTCGCCGCCAGCGGGGCGGTGGTGACCATGGCTTTCTATGTCTTTGTGAATATAGGCATGGTGAGCGGGCTCTTGCCCGTTGTGGGCGTGCCCTTACCGATGATCTCATATGGCGGTACGGCCATGCTGACCGTGATGGCGGCGCTCGCTGTCATTTGTGCGGTCAATCTCGACCGCGATCGCCATCTTTCCATCACCGGACTTTTCTGACCGCATTCACTGTAAGTGCGACCGATTGACCTTTTACGGCATCGCTGCAAGGTAGTCGCAATTATGCCTGACGACGGGGTCGGGCTGAAGATTTTCGGAGTGACAGTATGGCAGGTCCGGTCACGGTCGGTAAGACCGACCATTGGGGATCCCGGTTCGGGTTTATCATGGCGGCGGTGGGGTCGTCAGTCGGGCTCGGGAACCTCTGGCGGTTTCCGTTCACAGCGGGTGAGAATGGTGGCAGTGCCTTCATCCTGATTTACCTCTTCAGTGTTCTGATATTCGGGCTGCCTGTATTGATGGCCGAGTATGCGCTCGGCCGCCATGGTCAGCGATCGGCGATTGCAACACTTCGCAAGATCACCACGGACGAAAAAAAGCCCAAGGCCTGGATCGGCATGGGCTGGCTGGGTGCGATCGCATCTCTTCTTCTGTTTTCGTTTTATATCGTCATCAGCGGCTGGGTTTTTGACTATATCCCTCAGAGTTTCAGCGGGGCGTTTGCCAATTTCAGCTCCGAGGCTGAACTGCTCAATGCCAGCATCGGGCAGGCCGTCTCTGAGATCAACAGCCAGATCACGACCGTTCATCTCTCTTCAGCGTGCGCCTTCGTCAGCGACGGTATTATCACGCAAGTCGCTGTGATGGTGGATGGTCAGGAGACCTTCCGCGATATCACAGTCGGTGATGTCTCGGGTTGCCGGTTCGCAGAAACAACGAGCAATAAGCTGGAGGTGTTTGCCTATACGGCTGTCTTCCTGGCGCTCAATGTGTTCATTCTGGCCCGGGGTGTTCGTGGCGGTATCGAGCGGGCGGCAGAGATTCTCATGCCTGCCTTCTTTATCATGCTGCTCGGTATTGTGGTTTATGCCTGTGTCACGGGCGACCTTGGTTCGGCGGCCAGCTTCCTTCTGACGCCGGACTTTACGAAAGTGAGCTTCAACACGGTTCTGGCAGCGGTCGGTCAGGCCTTCTTCTCACTCAGCGTCGGAAGCTGTGTGATGTTCACCTATGGCGCCTATCTCACGCGTGAGACCAGTATTCCGAAAAACGCCTGTCTGGTTGCGGGCGCCGACACGTTCGTGGCGTTGATTGCGGGATTTGCAATCTTTCCGATCGTATTCGCATTCGGACTGGACGAAGCCGGTGGTCCGGGGCTTCTGTTTGTGACCCTGCCAATTGCGTTCGGTCAGATGCCAACCTTCATCGGCGCAATATTCTTCACGCTCGCGCTTTTTGCGGCCTTCACATCAGCCATCTCGCTGCTTGAAGTGGGTGTGTCCTGGCTGGAAGACCAGAAGGCGATTGGCCGGGTTAAGGGTGCGATCGGCCTCGGTCTTGTCATGTTGCTCTTCGCGACGGCTTATATCTTCCGCGGCGATCTGATCGATCATGCAGACTTCCTGAGTGGCACAGTCATGTTGCCTTTGGGTGGTGCGCTGATCGGAATATTTGCGGGTTGGATTGTACCACGGCACATTCTTGAAACGGAGCTCGGCACAGGACCGCATTTGAAGCTGGTTCTGTTCCTGCTCAGATTCATTATTCCGGCGTTTATCTTCGCCATCCTGATTACGGGTATCTATGCGAAGTTCGCTGGCTAGGCGCAGTGCGAGACCCGCAAAAATCTGATGTCGAAAGGGCTCCTCTCCGGAGCCCTTTCTGCTGAAGGGTGTCGGGTTTCAGCGAAGCAGTTCTGCGAAATCGTCAGTCGCGTTGACGAGGGCATTCACGATGCCGGGCTCAAGGCTTGAGTGGCCCGCATCCGGGATGATCTCCAGCTTTGATTTTGGCCAGGCCTTGTGCAGTGCCCATGCGGACGAGAGAGGCGTGACCACGTCATAGCGCCCATGGACAATTGTGCCTGGTATGTCCTTCAGGATATGGGCCTGATCGAGCAGCCAGCCATCATTCGGGAAGAAGCCTTCATTATAGAAGTAGTGGCACTCGATCCGCGCAAAGGCATCGACGAAGCTTGCATCGTCGAACCGTGGCGGGCGAACGGACGGTCCGCGAATGGAAAGCGTTTCGCCCTCCCAGCAGGCCCAGGCGCGGGCAGCTGACAGACGTGAAGCCTGATCGCTGGACATGAGGCGCGTGTAGAAGGCTTCGAGCAGATTGCCGCGTTCAGCTTCCGGGATTGGCTCAACATAGCGGTCATACGCATCCGGGAAGAGACGGCTCGCGCCTTCCTGATAGAACCAGTTGATCTCTGCCTTGGTGAGCAGGAATACGCCGCGCAGCAAAATGCCGGATACGCGATCCGGGTGGGTCACGGCATAGGCAAGCGCGAGGGTGGAACCCCAGGAGCCACCAAAGACCAGCCATTTCTCGATCCCCATGGCTTCACGGAGCTTTTCGATGTCTGCGACGAGGTCCCAGGTCGTATTGTCTTCCAGAGACGAGTAGGGGGTCGAGCGACCACATCCGCGCTGATCGAAGAGAATCGTTCTGAATTTACGCGGGTCAAAAAAGCGGCGCATTTCAGGGCTCGCTCCACCGCCGGGGCCGCCATGCAGGCCAAGGACAGGGATGCCATGCTCCGGACCACTATCCTCCCAGTATAATTCGTGAAGATTTGAAACCCTGAGGCGTCCAACGCGCCTCGGATCTGTATGCGGATACAGCTTTCTACGGGAAACAGGTTTTGTGTTCATGCCTGTTTCATCTATACAAGGTCATAATAGAGATAAAGACTGGACGAGCCTTATATCATCCGGTTAACAAAATAATTGGGCAAATAAAGAAAGATTTGGGCGAGATGGTTGTGCGATCAGTGAGCCTGGCGGCAATACTTTTCCTGACAGCAGGGTGTGCAACGGTTTCGATGCAGCCGGCAAGCCTGACGACATCGTTCACTCAGCAAAAATCTGAACTGACGCAGCAAGCTGAAGCGTACAGCGCAATCTGCGTCGAAGCAGGATGGACGCAGGCGTCAAATCCGCTCGGCTTTATCCATAAATCTCTCTTCCCGGATGCAGATCAGGGTGAAGCCGCGACAACTTTCGGACAATCCATCAATGCCGAAACTGCAGACCTGGATGAGGTGCAGTCCGCACTTCTTGAACAGATCACGGAAGCTCATTCTTCGCTCGCCTATCTGAACCAGACAGCTGCACTGGCGCTGGACAGTCGTGAAGGTGTCGTCCGGGCTGATGTGCGCAGTTATGAAGAGGCACTGATCTCTGCACGTAAGGCTTATCGCTCTTTTGAGGATGTGCGCGAAACGCTCGAAGACCGCACCGATGTCGCAAGCGCGCAAATCGACGGCGCGCTCTCATTCTTCGACGACGAGATCGAACGCTCGAAGTCTGTCGCCGATCTTCTGGTCGCGCGCTGGCAGAATGCAGACGGCGCGGTTTCCTAAAGCCCTCTGATCCCGGACCAGATCAACAATCCCCATCCGACAAGCAGGCTCACGCCGCCTATGGGCGTGATTGCGCCGAACCATCGCGGCGCGCCAACAGACATCGCATAAAGCG
>NZLU01000065.1 GCA_002692725.1 Ponticaulis sp.
CATCTTAAACGTCGTGGACTTCCCGGCCCCATTGGGTCCAATCAATCCGTAAATTTCGCCCCGCTCTATTTCGAAGCTGATATCTTGTGCGGCCGCGAAGCTACCAAATTTCTTGGTCAGAGCGTTAGAGCGGATGACGACGCCGTTTTCTGGCCGGAGGATTTTCGAGAGCTTTCGAAACGGTGAGCGTGATTGCTTGGCACCACCCAGTCGATCCATGAAAGCGTCCTCGAAACGAGGACGAGTGGAAGACAGTTTGGCGCCGGGAAATTCTTCAGCGAGCGATCGTGATGCGGCTCGGTCACTCAATACAAGTCGCAGGTTTTGACCCTCGATAACACCATCCACGATTTCCTGGCGGGTCAGCAAATCTTCCAGAACTCGGCGTCTGCTGTGGTTCAGTCCCACCAAATGAAAGGTTCTGTCAGCCAACGGCTCGGTCATCTTCGCCGGCGAGCCGTCGAAGATCGAGCGGCCTTCACTCAACACAATAACGCGATCACACAACTCAGCTTCGTCCAGATAAGCGGTACTCCACACCACGCCGATCCCGTCATCAACAAGGTTCTTGACCATGCGCCACAACTCCCGGCGAGAGATCGGATCAACGCCTACGCTTGGCTCATCGAGCAAAAGGAGTCTGGGCTTCCTGACCAGAGAGCAGGCCAGGCCGAGTTTTTGCTTCATGCCGCCAGAAAGTGCACCCGCCAAGCGGTCTGTGAATGTGGCCAGACCTGTGAATTCAAGGAGCGCATCGAAACGATCCTGCCGTCGCTCCGTACCGAGCTCCCTTAGGTCTGCATACAGATTGAGATTTTCCAGGACGGTCAGGTCTTCATAGAGGCCAAACTTTTGTGGCATGTACGACAATTGGGCATGCAATTGTGCGCCATTTTTCTGTGGGTCAAAGCCGCAGACGCGCAGCTCGCCCTTTGTGCGCGTCAACAAGCCGGCGAGCACGCGCAACAGGGTTGTCTTGCCAGCGCCGTCCGGCCCGACCAGTCCCGTAACTCCCCCAACAAGAAGGTCAAAGGATAGGTTGTTCAGCGCCGTTTCATTGCCGCGGCCGAACCTTTTTGTGAGGTTAGCAACCGATATCAACGGGTCATTCGTCATTAGCGGCCAAATCGACATGAACGGTCACCGGCATACCTTGCCGTAGCCCGTTGTCGGCCTCTGAAACGACAACCCGAACGCGGTATACCAAGCTGGTCCTGAGTTCGCGCGTCTGCACGCTTCTAGGTGTGAATTCTGCAACCGGTGAGATGAATCCGATCTGGCCCGTATAGCGTCCGCCGGAATCGGTCGATACCGTCACATTCATCCCGGGGTGGATATGGCCAAGATCGGGCTCATCAAGATAGGTCCGAACCCAGATCGGCTCACTGAGAGAAATCGTGTATATGGGCTCGCCGGCAGAGATAACCGCGCCTGGCTCGCGAATGCGTGTGAGGACGATGCCTTGATTGGGCGCGGTCAGGCTAGCGTCCTCCAGTCTTCGCCGCGCCAATTGGAGAGAAACCAAAAGGGCGTCACGATGCGCACGGGCCGCGCGCTTGTCCTCCTCCCGCGGCCCTTGTCTCAATAGCGCAAGTGTCTCCTCCGCTGCCCGTAGTCTGGCGACAGCAAGGTCGACTTGCATTTGCGCCTCGTCGTGAAGCTGGTGCGAGGCGATGTTGCGCTCGGCCAAGGTCTCCTGTCGCTCCAACGTTGCCTCAGCGAAAACCAATGCTGCGCGACTTTGTTCGACTTGAGCTTCAGCCTGTCCAATTTCTTCCGGTCGATTCCCCGCTTCCAAAGCATCGAGAAGCGCTTGTTGCGCGCTAAGCTCGGCTTCCGCCAAGGAAACTGCGTCAACAAAGTCTTCTCGCTCAAGGGACGCGATTGTATCCCCGGGATCAACGCGATCACCTTCGTCAGCAGACACAGCTTCGAGCCGGCCTGCGACCCTGAAGCTCAGATCCACCTGGCGCACGTCAACATTGCCATAAAGTTCCAGGTAGGCTGGGTGATCCGGTTCAGGGCGATTAAGCCACCAAAGCAGGATCACCACAGATAAAGCCAAGGCGAGGCCAAGCCCCCATCGCAGATTATGGAGCACGGCCTTCCTCGCTTTCAGCCATTGGTGCCAGGAGCCCGGAAAGTTCAAACGCGGTAAGGTCGTTGGCCAAATCTTCAGCCCTGGCGTCGGGAGCAACAAAGACCGCGAAATAGAGTGCCCGTTCGATCATGCCCAACACGACCCAACCCATGAGATCGGCGTCGAGCGGTTTTGTCAGCCCGGCAGCGCTTGTGGCGCGCATATAGTGTGAGAGAGTTTCCGCAATGCTTTCAAAATGTTGATTGAGCCGTTCGCGATCTTCCAGTGGAAGTGCTGATTGAGCTTCTAATACCAGCCGCGTCAGCATGGGGTGCGAGCGGCAAAACAGGACCAGCGTTGACCATATGGCGTGAATCTGTGCGCGCATGTCGGCTGGCTGTTTCATCTGAGCGACTGGATGCTGACCAAGTGTTGCGTCCAGGAGATGGGAGAAGAACCCGTCAATAAGCTCTAGATAGACAGCTTTCTTGTTGTCGAAATGAAGATAAAAACTGCCTTGAGCCACGCCAGCCTGGCCGACAATGTCGGACACGCGCGCGCCTTGATACCCCTTGTCGTTGATAACGATTTCGGCGGCGTCCAGCAGCCGTCGCTTCATCCCTGTATCTTTGGAAACTTCAGCCGACATGGAGCGCTACACCTAATCCGATATCACTGACTGACGTGTCAGTCAGTGATATCGGATTAGGCTTCGAAATGCAAGCACAACACCGGGGCCTCCCTTGGTTATGACCGCGGCAATTTGGCGCGCCCGAATTTCGAGGAGCGGTGAGGGGTACATAGACGAGCGGCGTAATTGGTTCGAACACGCTCACATCGGAGCATTTCGACCAGGGACAAAATGACTCGGCAATTACCCAGCTTTTTGGCGCTCGCAGCGATATTACTGGCCCTGACCTTTGCGGGCGCCTCAGACGCGATGGCGCCGTTCGGCGGACAAACTGCCAGCGCCTGTCACGTTGCTACTAGCTCAACATGCTGCGGTGAAACCCTAGAGTCGCCCGTCAGCGAAACCGGTGCCTGCGAGATCTGCGACAATGCCCGCTGCACGGGACACCACACTTTCTCACCTACTTCGATCAATCGGGCCGACGGTCACGACGTCCGCCAGTTCGATGCTCAGATTCATGTGCAAACGGAACATGATCGTTTTCGCGCGACCACGCATCCCGTTCCCAGACAGCCACCACGCCATTGAGGCTTTGTAGCCCGCGTTTGGGCAAGACGACCTCAAAGGACGATGACTGGAGATAGATTATGACTGGAATTATAGGCGCAGCGCTCGCGATTTCGCTGGTAGCGCTGTCACAAGACGCGGCAGAACAACCACCGCTAAGCTTGGCGGAAGCCGTCTTGACCGCTGAACAAGCTGACGATGCATCCGTACAAGTCTGGCAGGCTCGTGCGCAAGCGCTGGAGCATCGCGGCGAGTCCGAGAATGCCTTGCCGGATCCCATGGTCCGTGTCGGGCTGGCAAACGTTCCGCTGAGTGATTTCGATTTGAACCGCGAAGCTATGACGCAGGCCCAAATTGGCGTTCGGCAGATGTTTCCGCGTGGCGAGACCCGCGAATTAAATCGGCTACGCCGCCAGGCTCAGGCAACCGGCGCGCGAGAAGGTGGCGAGCTTGAACAGGCCCGCATCCGAGTGTCGGTGCGCGAGGCGTGGCTCGAGGCCTATTATTGGCAGCAAGCCGACGCGCTAACACGTCAAAGCCAGATGTCGATCAGACAGCTTGGCGAAATCGCGACCGCTAGCTTTGCGACCGGCCGCCGAAACAGTCACGACGTAATTCGGATCGAGTTGGAAACCTCGATACTGGACACGCGCCTCATCCAGATCGAAAGCCAGCGAGAATTGGCGCAGGCCAATTTGGAGCGCTTTGTTGCCTCTGACGTCGCTCGTCGGCCCCTTACACCACAGCTGCCGATCCTGCCAGCAACGCCGCCGGACATTCAATCCGCACAATCAAGGCTCGTAAGCCACCCAATGGTACGCATGCTGGATGCTCAAGTTACTGCGCGGGGCCGTGAAGTTGACTTGGCACTTCAGCAATATCGACCGGGCTGGGCCGTTGAAGCCGGTTACGGATTGCGGGACTCGCGTTCCGATGCGGCGAGCGTCGCCGTAACGGTTGAGGTTCCGCTCTTCAGTCGCCGCCGACAAGACGAAGGCGTTGCCGCAGCACGCCAGGAAGAGGCAGCGGATCAACTCAATCGACAGGCGACCTTGCTGGAGATGAACCGGCAGTTGGAGCGGGAATTCTCGCGCTACCTCCGGCTTAGCGAAGAGCGCGTCCTTTTCGAGGGTGACGTTCTTGAAAGAGCACGCGAAACGGCTCGAGCTGTTCTCATTGCCTACGAGAATGAGCAGGCTGATTTTGCTGAATTGGTTCGCGCTGAGCTCGCCCTTCTGGACGCAGAACTCGCTTTTGTTCGACTAAACATTGATGCGCTGCAGAGCCAGGCTCGCATCCTCTACCTTGTAGGAGATGTCCAATGACACTCAAATCCTATTTGCTTGGCGCAGCCTTGGTTAGCGCCGGCCTCACCATCGGCTTTATCTCGGCAAACATTCTAGGCGGAGAGAATTCCAGCGGTAGCGACAGTGCTGAGCGTCGGGTTTTGTATTGGCAAGCTCCAATGGACCCGAGTTTTCGAAGCGACTCTCCCGGTAAATCGCCAATGGGTATGGACCTCATTCCGGTCTATGAGGGTGAGGAGGCTGATCCGGATGGCGCGATATTGATCTCGCCCGCAGTCGAGAACAATATCGGTGTTCGGACCGCTCAGGTCGCGCGCGCAGATTTTTTTCACGCTGTATCATCTGTTGGGTATGTTCGGCCCGATGAGGATCAGACCTCCGTGGTTGACGTGCGCGCTGAGGGTTGGATCGAGGATCTCCCTGTTGCTGCGGTGGGAGATGTCGTCAGTGCCGGTGATCTGCTTTTCCGCATGTACTCGCCGGAAATCGCAACAGCCCAGGCAGAATACATTCAGGCACGCCGGATTGGTCGGGACGTCCTGATCTCCGCGGCACGGTCCCGTTTGGTTGCTCTCGGTGTCACGCGCGATCAGATCAACCGTATAGCCCGAACGGGCAATGCCGATGAACTCGTGGAAGTGCGGGCCAGCCAGGATGGCGTTGTGATCGCTCTTGAGGTGCGCGAGGGATCATATGTGCGGCCGGGCGCACAGCTCATGACGATTTCCGACCTATCTTCGGTATGGATCCTCGTGGATGTTTTTGAAGATGACGCCCTCATGGTCTCGCCAGGTCAAGACGTCCACATCCGATCGACGGCGGATCCGAGCCGCACCTGGCACGGCGTGGTCGAATACGTCTACCCAACGGTCGATCCGCAAAGTCGAAGTGTGCCGGTGCGTATTCGCTCGGCGAACGAAGATGGCGCGCTACGCCCAGAAACCTACGTCAACGTAACCATCGACACAGAACCTCACGTGCAGGCTTTGACTATCCCGCGCGAAGCCGTCATCCGGTCCGGGCAATCAGATCGGGTCATTGTCGCTGAAGGTGAGGGGCGATATCGACCGGCGCGGATCGAAACGGGGATGGAATCTGATGGCCGCATTGAGATTCTCTCTGGCCTGCTCGAGGGCGAACGCATTGTCGTTTCCAGCCAGTTCCTGATCGATTCTGAAGCCAGCCTTCAAGGTGCTGCTTTGCGGATGAGCCCGCCCGGTGCAATCGATGAAGCCGAAGGCACTCAAGTCCAACAAGCAGAAGGACGAGGTGTCATCGTCAGCCTGATGGCCGGCCATGGCATGATCGATCTCGAACACGAGCCGATCGAAGCGCTCGGGTGGCCCGCAATGTCTATGTCATTTCTGACACTCGACGGCGTTGACCTGAGTGAATTCGCCGTTGGGCAAAGCGTCATGTTCGATCTGCAGCGCAATGAAGACGGCGAGTGGCGGATCTCTGCGATCATGGCCCAGGACATGGATGTGCCCACGGCCACAGATGAGCCGGATCACGGCGATCACGCCGGGCATGGAGGGCATTAATCATGATTGCTTCCATCATTCGCTGGTCAATCGGCAACCGTCTGATTGTCCTTATCATGGCCGTCTTGTTGGCTGTATTTGGGGCCTTCTCGCTTAGCCGCACCCCGCTCGACGCCATTCCCGACCTCTCTGATGTTCAGGTCATCATCAAGACGACCTATCCCGGACAAGCCCCTCAGGTCGTTGAAGATCAAGTCACCTATCCGCTGACGACAGCCATGTTGGCGGTGCCGGGCGCCGTCACGGTCCGAGGCTATTCCTTTTTCAACGACAGCTACGTTTACATCATTTTCGAAGATGGGACGGACCTCTACTGGGCTCGATCACGGGTCCTGGAATACCTCTCCCAAGTTGCCCCGACCTTGCCAGAAGGAGCATCGCCAGCCCTGGGCCCAGACGCGACGGGTGTCGGGTGGATTTATCAGTATGCGCTCATAGACCGCACCGGCCAGCACGACCTCTCCGAGCTGCGATCCTTACAAGACTGGTTCCTCAAATATGAGCTTCAAACCATTGAGGGCGTTTCCGAGGTCGCGACGATCGGCGGTATGGTGCGACAGTACCAAGTCGTTGCCGATCCGGACCGTCTACGCGCCTACAATATCCCGCTTTCTCATCTTCGTATGGCGATCCAGCGCGGCAATCAGGAGTCGGGCGGTCGCGTGATCGAAATGGCCGAAGCGGAATACATGGTCCGTGCGTCCGGCTACATACAAGGCATAGAGGATCTGGAGGCTATCCCGGTAAGTGTGACTGAAAACGGCACGCCGATTTTGCTTTCCGATGTTGCTGACATCCAGATCGGACCGGAGCTCAGGCGCGGCATTGGCGAGCTTAACGGTGAGGGCGAAGCCGTCGGCGGTGTCATCATCATGCGCTACGGCGAAAACGCGTTGGCAACGATCGAGCGCGTTGAAGAACGCATTCACGAGCTTGAAGAGTCACTTCCTGACGGTGTTGAGATTGTCACCACCTACAATCGTGCTGGGCTGATTGAACGCGCCGTACACTCCCTTCAGGAAAAGCTTATCGAGGAATTTCTCGTCGTTGCCCTGATTTGCGCGATCTTCCTTTTCCACCTGCGTTCGTCGCTAGTGATTGTTCTCAGCCTGCCGCTTGGCGTGCTGGCGGCTTTCATCATCATGAACGCGCAGGGGATCAACGCAAACATCATGTCACTGGGCGGGATCGCGATTGCGATTGGCGCCATGGTCGACGCCGCTATCGTGATGATCGAGAACTTGCACAAGCATATCGAGAAGGAAGAGATGACACCCGAGAACAGATGGCGGATTGTCGCTGATGCAGCTGTCGAGGTTGGCCCGGCGCTGTTCTTCTCGCTCCTGATCATAACCTTCAGTTTCGTGCCGATCTTCGCCCTGGAGGCACAAGAAGGTCGCCTGTTCCACCCCTTAGCGTTTACCAAAACCTATGCGATGGCGGCTGCCGCGGGGCTCTCGGTAACGCTTGTTCCGGTGCTGATGGGGTTCTTTATTCGCGGCAAAATTACGCCTGAACACAAAAACCCGATCAACCGCATTTTGATCGCAGCGTATCGCCCCTTCATCAGTGTTGTTTTGGCGCGCCCGTGGGTGATGGTCGGCCTGGCGGTTTTGGTAATGGCCAGTGCGGCGGTGCCGCTGTCGAGAATGGGCAGCGAGTTCATGCCTGATCTGGACGAAGGCGATCTGCTTTACATGCCAAGCGCCTATCCAGCCGTGTCTGCGGGCAAGATTGCTGAGGTCGTTCAGCAAACGAACCGGCTTATCGCGACGGTGCCGGAGGTCCTGACCGTCTATGGCAAGGCTGGCCGAGCCGACACGGCCACTGACCCGGCCCCGCTCACGATGATCGAAACGACGATTCAGTTGCGGCCGCGCGAAGAGTGGCGCCCCGGCGTGACGATGGATGACATCCGCGC
>NZLU01000066.1 GCA_002692725.1 Ponticaulis sp.
CGCCGCGGAAAATCAGAGACGCGAAGAAAGCCTTCTCAACGATAAGAAAGAGATCGCCGAGCACCTTATGCTTCTCGACCTCGGCCGGAATGATGTCGGACGTGTCAGCGCCTATGGCAGCGTTGAAGTGACTGAATCCTTCGTCGTCGAACACTACAGCCATGTCATGCACATCGTCTCACAGGTCGAAGGCAATCTCCGCCCTGACAAGACCCTGAAAGACGCTCTGATGGCTGGCTTCCCGGCTGGCACGGTTTCCGGCGCACCAAAGATCCGCGCCATGCAGATCATCGACGAACTTGAAGGCAATGCGCGCGGCGTTTACGGCGGCGCAGTCGGCTATTTCGGTTGGAAAGGTGACCTTGATACGTGCATCGCGCTTCGAACAGCTGTTCTGGAGAACAACAAGCTCCATATTCAGGCTGGCGGCGGCGTCGTGCTCGATAGCGATCCCGAGTATGAGTATAACGAAACCCTGCATAAAGCTGCTGCACTCAAAAAGGCCGCAGCCATGGCATCGCGCTATGAGGGAAACCGATGATCCTGCTCGTCGATAACTATGACAGCTTCACCTATAATCTCGCGCACTATCTCGCGGACGTAGGCGGCACACCTCACGTCGTACGCAATGATGAGCTGACAGTCGAAGAGGCGCTGGATCTCAAGCCCGAGGCTGTTGTGCTGTCTCCCGGTCCCTGCACGCCCAATGAGGCTGGGATCTGCGTCGAACTCGTTCAGAAAGCACCGGCTGATCTACCGATTCTGGGCGTCTGTCTCGGGCATCAGTCCATCGGACAGGCCATGGGCGGCGAGATCATTACCGCGAAAGAAATCCGTCACGGGAAGCTCAGCACAATCCATCAGACGGGCGGCGTGCTGTTCGAGGGCATTCCAAAAGATTTCGATGTCGTGCGTTATCACTCGCTGGCGATCAATCCTCCGAAACTTCCGGACATTCTGATCGCAGATGCTTTTACAGACGATGGTGAGATCATGGCCGTGCACCATGTAACACGGCCTGTTTTTGGTGTTCAGTTTCACCCGGAGAGCATCAAAACTCAGTTCGGCCATGAAATGCTGAAGAATTTCATTTCACTGACCAGATAGACGCGTTCGGAAGGGGGACATAATGAGCGAGCAAGGTTATCGACCTCAGGATGATCTCGATATCGGCGAAGTGGTTTCCACCACCCTGAAACTCGCCACGTCCAATTTTGCGCACTACTTCCTTCTGTGCATCCTGCTGCTCGGCATTCCGACCTTCGTTTTCAACGCTTTCGTATTCTCTGACCGCTTTTACGCCTTTGGCATTTTCTCAAGCCTCGGAAGCGCGCTCATCTACAGCATTTTCTCACTTGTCCTGCAGGCATCGATCACACACTCAGCTGTCGAAGAGCTCAATCTGAAAAAGGTAACTGTGAAGGGGTCTGTGTCAGCGGCGATTTCCTACCTCCTTCCATTGATCTTTCTTTCAATCCTGATGGGCCTCGGTGTCGGGATCGGTTTCATCCTGCTCATCGTACCGGGTGTGTTTCTCTCCATCATCTGGGTCGCTTGCGTGCCCGCTCTGATCTCCGAGCGCATCGGTGTATTTGAAGCCTTTGGCCGGAGCGTAAGGCTCACTGAAGGCCAGAGATGGCGGATCCTTGCCCTGGTATTGATCGTACTGGTTATCGGAACGATCGTGAATTTTGTCCTGGGGCTTCTGACCTCCAGCATTTTCTACACCGCAAGCTACAGCCCCTCTCTGATGATTATCCTCATGGAAGCGATCGGCGGCGTGATCACAGCAATGGCTGGCTCAATCGGATCTGCCGTGCTCTATACCCGTCTTCGTCAGATTAAGGATGGCGTGGACGTCTCGCAAATCTCAAAGGTTTTTGAATGACTGCTTCTATTTCACCGGCAATTCTGACGGCGATCCAGGCGATTGCACGCAAGGAAGAAGTGTCTCCGGAAACGCTGACAGAAGCCTTTAAGGAAATCCTTGGCGGCGACACCACGCCCGAGCGTATTTCTGCGTTTTTAATGGGCCTTGCGGTTCGCGGCGAAACCTCCGCTGAACTTTATGCTGGTGCTTCTGTCATGCGCCAGTTCGCCCGGAAGATAGATCTCGGAAAAGACGTCCTCGATACCTGCGGGACCGGCGGCCTTGGCTGGACCAGCCTCAACACATCCACTGCGAGCGCCATCCTGCTTGCGGCCTGCGGCGTACCCGTTGCCAAGCACGGCAACCGGTCTGTCCCGCCAAAAACCGGCTCCGCAGACGTTCTGGAGGCTTTAGGCGTCGGCCTGGAACTGACTGAAGACCAGTTCCGCAACTCCATTGAAACCGCCGGTATTGGCTTTCTGTTCGCCCGCAGCCATCATTCGGCCATGCGTCATGTCGCACCCATTCGTGCGAGCCTCGCCATCCGGACCATTTTTAACCTGCTCGGCCCGCTCTCAAGCCCGGTCAGTGCATCTCACCAGATCCTCGGCGTTTATGACCCTCACTGGCTTCACCCGATGGCCGAAACCCTTCAGAAGCTCGGCGTGAAACGCGCATGGGTCGTGCACGGCACCGGTTCTGATCGCGCAATTGACGAGCTTTCAACAGAAGGCCCGACCCAGGTGATCGAGGTCACTGAAGGCGGGCTTAGAGAATTTGAAATTCAGGCTGCAGACGCGGGTCTGACGGGCGGTCCGCTAAGTGAACTCGCAGGCGGCAGTCCTGAGCACAATGCAAAAGCCATCACCGATCTCTTTGACGGTCAGACATCTGTCTTCCGCGACGCTGTCCTTTTGAACACCGCGGGCGGTCTCGTCGTATTCGGCAAAGCAACAGATCTTAAAGAAGGCGTTGCACTTGCTTCCGACGTCCTGGCATCCGGCGCACCGGTCGAGGTTCTGGAGAAACTGAAAACTGCATCAGGTGGAGTATCAGAGGCATGACGACCGCCCTGGACCGGATCAACGACTACAAACGCGATGAAGTTGCGGCGCTAAAGCATAAGCGCTCTGAAAACAGCTTCCTTCAGGACATCTCAACCCTGCCCCCGTGCCGTGGTTTTCAGGCTTCCCTTGAACGCATCGCAGCGAACGACAAGAACGCTCTTATCTGCGAGATCAAACGGAAAAGCCCTTCAGCCGGAGACATCCTCCTCGGTGCGGACCCGATTGCTATAGCGACCGAATACGAAAAAGGCGGCGCTGCCTGCCTGTCGGTGCTGACGGATGGTCCTAGCTTTGGTGGGTCGCTGGATGATATGGCGGCGGTTCGCTCATCCGTGTCGATCCCCGTCCTTCGCAAGGACTTCATGCTGGACCGGATTCAAATTCTGGAAGCGCGCGCACATTCCGCCGATTGCATTCTCCTCATCATGTCCTCGCTTGATGATGCACTGGCGAGCGACCTTTACGCCACCGCTAAAGATGTTGGCCTCGATGTACTCGTCGAGGTCCATGATGCGCTCGAACTGGAACGCGCGCAGCGGCTCGAAGCTCCCCTGATCGGTGTAAATAATCGCGACCTGAAGATCATGAAAACCGATCTTGGAACCTCGGAACAGCTCGCTGCCGGATCGTCAGAGAACGCCATGGTCTCCGAAAGCGGCGTCAAAACGACCGCTGATATCGCGCGGCTCCGGCGTTCCGGTTTCAGACGATTTCTGATCGGAGAAAGTCTAATGAAGGAAACAAATCGCGAATCTGCGGTGTCGGACCTAGTAAACACCACTATTGATTGACGAATTCATCGAACGAATGTAGAACAAAACACGACTCAA
The DNA here is from genome assembly GCA_002692725.1 of Ponticaulis sp. Taxonomy (GTDB): domain Bacteria; phylum Pseudomonadota; class Alphaproteobacteria; order Caulobacterales; family Hyphomonadaceae; genus Ponticaulis. Next base: position 3,768 of record NZLU01000066.1, read on the forward strand.
AATGGATCGGGATTTGTGATGCTTACTGTTAAACAAAGAGAACTTCTGCTTTTTGTACACAAACGAATTCAGGAGACCGGTGTTTCTCCATCTTTTGATGAAATGAAGGAAGCGCTCGACCTCGCATCCAAGTCGGGCATTCACCGGCTCATTACTGCGCTGGAAGAACGAGGATTTCTTCGCAGGCTCCCAAACAGGGCGCGCGCACTCGAAGTTCTCAAACTGCCTGAATCGGTTGTTCCGGGTGAGCGTCCGCGTCCTGCAGGACCTTTCAGACCTGCGCTTGTTTCAACGGACACGATGCCGTCTGCAGGGTCTGACACCAGCATTCCGCTTCTGGGCCGCATCGCTGCCGGTGTCCCGATCGAGGCGATTCAGCACGAAGTTGACCGCGTAACCCCGCCTGAAGGTATTGAGGGACGCGATCATTTTGCGCTCGAGGTCAAAGGCGATTCCATGATCGAGGCCGGTATTCTCGATGGCGACATCGTGATCTGTAATCCAGGCGAAACCGCTATGTCAGGCGATATTGTCGTGGCGCTCATCGACGAAGAAGAGGCCACGCTGAAACGCTTCCGCAAAAAGGGTGGATCTATCGCGCTCGAGGCTGCGAACCCAAAATATGAAACTCGCATTTTCGGGCCTGACCGGGTGCGTGTTCAGGGCAAACTTGTCGCGCTCGTCCGTAAATATCACTGATCATGTCTGCATGTCGGCCATGAAGACAACCATGGCCGGCAATGCGTCTGCCCGGCGGGTCGGATCGCGAATCCCGCTGGAGAGCTGAAGATTGAGATGGCCTGCGCTTGCGACGCGATCTCTATCTCAAGTTCTTCGCCGTCTCTCGAGATAATCAAAGTGTCAGTCGGCGCGTCAAACTCCAGCTGAAGGGGCCCGGGAAGTTCAGCTGAACATCCATCTCGGCACCTCATCGCTCCGGCATCCGCGAACCGTAAGGGACCCAGCCCGCCAGATCCTGTATCGATCTCTGTCCAGCCCGTCTCTGTGTAGGCGTAAACATGTCCCTCCCCGTCCAGTACCGCCAGAGGCCGTGGACTGAACCACCAAATAGCCGCAGAAATCATAATCGCCGCCAAAGCATAAACCAGCGCTGACCTTCGGTGCAGTATCCATGCGATGAGCGCAGCACTGACCACCGTGAACACCCATACAGGCATCTGGGTGAGATTATAGCTGTCCGCGAGTGACACATCCTCCGAACACAGCCTGGCGATCCACAAAACGAAGTCCAGCACGCGCGACAACAGCCAGAGACTGGGCCCCTCCAGTCCGAATGGAAGCGTGATTGCC
>NZLU01000067.1 GCA_002692725.1 Ponticaulis sp.
ATAATCTCTTCAGGCTTCAGTCTCTTGCCCATAGTTCAGCTCCATATCTGAAGCCGGTACTAACTCAAATAATGGACCACTTTTCGGGGAGCAGACCAGCAAGTTTTCAAGGACGAACGGGTTCTCGCAGTCAGGAATCAGCGCCTCTGTTACTTCCTTACCCACCTAGCCTCTCGCCAGTCGCGCCCATGGCCCGCGAATGGCAAAGGTGAGATGTGGTCCCTGCAAATTGACGAACAGCGTGCCACCATCGGGCGACCAGCAGGCACCGGCGAATTCGGCATCATTGCCGCCGCCTGCGCGACAGATGGAATAAACCCGCCCCTCCGGCGTTACGCCGCGCACATAGCTCTCGCCCTCACCGTCCTCACACACGGTGAGATCGCCCCAGGGTGACGCAACGATATTGTCGCAATAATCCATTTCCTGCTCGCCCGGGCTTTCATACCAAAGCGTCAGCTTGCCAGGCGCGCGGGCTTCGTCGGCTGTGCCCTCATACGCGCTCGGCTCATACTTCCAGATCTGGCCATACTGCGCCGCGCCGCCCGACGTGCACGCAAAGAACACTGCCGCGCCCTGAGGCTGGAGGGCAAAGCACATGCCTTCTCCGCGCGCGAAAACTGCCCCGCCTTTGGCCGCGCCGCGCATCTTCATATCGTTCGCCGGATTGTCGATATGATCGATGTCCAGCCATTCAACCTCCCAGCTGCCACCAATGGCGAAGCCGGTTGGATTGGTCCAGTTTCGCGTGTTTGCGGTTTTCTGGCCTTTAATGGCGAGAATTTGCAATTTGCCACCTTTGGCGAGTTCGTCCGGCGCATCCGGCAGGAAGCGATAGATCAGGGAATCGTCTTCATCCTCGGTCTGATAGACAATCCCGGTTTTCGGATCGGTGGCCGTGGCTTCATGGTTGAACCGGCCCATGGCCTTCAGCGGCAGAGGCGTAACCATGCCCTTGGCCGACGCATCGACTTCAAAGACATAACCGTGATCTGCACGGGCATGCGCTCCAGCTTGCTCCAACGTTTCCTCACACGACAACCAGGTGCCGCGCGGTGTCATGCCGCCCGCGCAATTGCGGATCGTGCCAGACAAAGACAGATGCGAACGCTCAACGCGGCGGTCTTTGAGGTTGAACAACAGTGTCGTTGTTCCGCCCGGCTGAGGTTCGCCACTGGCCGGCTCAATATCGTAGACCTTATCCATGTCCGGCAACGCCGATTTCGCGGCATAGGGACCTTCGCCGATCTCATCCCAGTCAAGTTCATGATTTCGCACAAGTACGCAGCGATCGGCGTCGCCCTCAACCGGGAAACAGGCCATTCCGTCATGTGAGATGGGAACCAGCAGACCGTCATCCATCACATCGCCTGCACGCGAGTGAACCGAATAGGTGAATCCGGGTGGCAGATCGAGCAGTCTTTCCGGGTCGGGCACAATCTGGTTTCTGGCCTGTGCTTCAGCGTCCGTTGTCGCGCACCCACCCAGCAGTGGATAAGCGCCCGTCGCAACCCCTAGAGACATGGCCGTTCTGAAGAAAGCGCGCCGTGATGCCTGCATCGAAAATCCCCTGTTCCGGATGAGATTGGTCTAACAGGAAGGATACAACCATTCTATGACAATCGAGACGAATGGCTGCAGTTTTCATGTTCGGGAACGCTCAGGCTGTTATCGCGTTTCAACACTTCATCACGCAATATGAAGGTTGTTCGACATGAAATTCGCATCTCTGTCTATCGCACCGCCCCTGGGCCTGACAGCATTAGCCTCCTGCGCCCATCCTGCAGCGGGTGTTCGCACGGCCTGCGTCAATGATCAGGCGATCCGCGCTGAAGTCGTCGCGATTCAGGCAGATTCGGTCGTGGTGGTTGGCCCTGATGGCCAGTTCAATGTCTCCAAGGCCTACCTCACGGAAATGCCGCGCATTGGCGATTTCCTGCATATCAGCCCGACCAATCAGAATGGCGAATGCGTCTACACACCGGCTTATTAAGCGGGAGCAATCTTGCACCGGACTATTGATGGATTATGCTCCCCTTCAGGTGAGGGAGAGCACTATGCCTATTCGATCGGATCGTATTCAAACAGGGATCGCACTGATGGCGAGCGTCGGACTGTCGGCTTGCAGCAATGGCGGCATGGTGGGTGGTCCCTGCACGTATGACACCTCCAGATTCACCGCATCGGTGATCGAGCTTCGCGACAATGTTGCGGAATTCGAAGGCCCGGTGGGCCCGTTCACCATGAGCTATTCGGAACTGGGCGAAAAACCCGACAAGGGAGACTCGCTCGATTTCTCTCTGGATTTGATTACCTCCGGCACCTGTACGCCAGAAATTTATACGGTCGTGCGTGGCGAGGAATGATCTCCGATGCACGGCGCATCAACCAGATACTTAGATCCCGCGGGTTCTTTCCATCCGACTTCACGCTGGATCTGATTTCCGAGCACCTTCCGCCCCTGCAGCGCACCCGATTTCCACCAGACTTCACTCGTGCCCGTAAAATCCTGCCCGATATCGCTCTACCCGCATCTTTCAGAGGACCCGTCGGCCTGATCGTGGAAACCCGTTGCCATGATAATCTGGCGTTCGTGACCCAGCAGGTTTGTAACGATCTTGTTTTGCCAGTGGTGCTGATCCACGGCTCAGAAAACCGCAGCTTCATCAAAGAGCGATTGCCGGATGAACTCAAAACGACTGAGCGGCTGTTTCTGGTGGAATTGAAGACAGCGACACTTTCATTAGCCGACTATAATGGCCTGTTTCTCCTGCCGAAATTCTGGAGCTCGTTTGAAAGCAATGATCAGGTTCTGGTCTTTCAGACTGACGTTGTATTCTGCCGGAACTCTCCATATCGCCTGAGCGACTTCCAAGATTTTGCTTATATCGGTTCTTCCTGGGACCGAAGCCGACCCGTTGGCCTCATCCTTGATGGCGGCTATGGCGGCGTCAGCTTACGCGACCCACGCGCGCTGACAGGCTTGTTGAACCAATTCCCCGCTAATGACTGGCCGGGCGGTGAAGACGGTTATTTCGCCTTCTATGCTGATCTGATGGATCTCAAACTTGCTCGCCCGCAGGACAGCGATCGATTTTGCACTCAGGACAGGTTTGTGGGGCCAAGCCTCGCAGTTCACAAACCGACCAGGCTATCAAAGGCCGAACGTGAGGCACTGCTGTCCTATTGCCCGGACGTTCATCGCTTATTTGAAACCTGAACCGACGGAATGAGGGAAAGACAGACTGCCGGGGAAAAGTCTGGGGAGGCAGCCTGTCTTTCGGGGTATTAGCAGTCAGAAAGTTCCGTGAAGACTCAGCCCTCGTCCACTTGGGCAGGTGAACTCAGCATCCCATCTTCACGGTCCCCTGATCCTCCGCGTGCGTCCCACTCGCCTGCGATGATCGAAGGAAATTGTTCTGTTGCCAGCTACAAATACTCAGTCGAACTCTGTGTCTCTTCGGAAAGAACACCTAATTTTCATGGATAGGTATACCTATTTTTCAAAAATAGACTAGGATATCCGGAATGATTTTGAGAAGGGCGTCAGGCTTCAGTGTTAGTTGAACGAGAAAACGAACTTAAAACCCTGACAAAAATTCTGGCCAAGGCGGACAAAGGTCAGGGACAGATCGTCTTGGTGTCGGGTGAAGCCGGTATCGGCAAATCGAGCCTCATTCAGGCAATGCAACGCAATGCGCGAGAGGCGACCCCAAAGCTCAATTGGTTTGAAGGCGGATGCGAGGCTTTGTTCACTCCGCGCACCCTTGGTCCGGTCTATGACATGGCCCCGCAAATGGGCCGTATGGTGGAAATGGCCCTGCAAGCTGAAAGTGGGCCATCCGCGCTCTACTATGCCATTCTGTCCGCGCTTGAGAAAGCGCAGCCCGCCGTCATGGTCTGCGAAGACCTGCACTGGGCCGACCACGCCACGCTCGATCTGATCAAATATATTGCCCGACGCCTGAACCTTTTGCGTGTGACGCTTATCCTCAGCTTCCGGGATGATGAGATCCAGCTCACCCATCCACTGACCCAGCTTCTGGGCGACCTGCCAGGCACAATGACAACGCGCCTACCGCTTAACCCCCTCACAGAGGCCGGGGTGATCCAGCTTTCGGAGAATTCCAAGGTCGACGGAAAGGCCGTTTTCAGCATCACTGACGGAAACCCGTTCTATGTGTCCGAACTCATCGCCGCCGGAACAGATTCGGCCTATGTACCCGCGTCGGTGAAAGATGCAGTCGCATTGCGACTGGCCCAGTTATCTTCCAACACGCGCGAACTTCTGGAACGCCTCAGCGTGATGCCGAAATCTTCACGGATAGAGTTTCTGCAGGCATTGATCGGAGACAATCTCAGCGAGCAGCTGGCTGATGGTCTGGCGCGCGGTTTTCTTGTCGAAGATGGCGTCGCCGTACGGTTTCGGCACGATCTGACGCGCCTCGCCATTTTCGACCGACTATCGCCGTCACGACGTCGTCAATATCACGCGGACTGCCTGAGAATTCTCGAAAACGAGACGAATGCGCCCATGCTCGATCGGCTCGTTCACCATGCGGCTGGTGCTCAGGATAGTGGGAAAGTGCTCCGCTTTGCCCCGCTCGCTGCGGAGGCCGCTGCGATTGCGGGGGCACATGGCGGGGCGGCGGCACACTATGCCCTCGCGCTGAAATTCGTAAACGAAGCCGAGCCAGAACTCGCAGCCAGGCTGTATGAATCCTGGGCCTATGAATCCACTTTATCTGACCAGATGGGTGAAGACGTTCTTGATGGCCTCAGGCATGCCATCACGCTCTGGCGGGCGCTCAACCGGCCCGACAAGGTTGGACGCTGCCTGCGTCAGCTCTCGCGAATTCACTGGTATCGCGGGGAGAGTGTCTCGGCGGCGCGTTATGCGGACCAGGCGATTCAGGTGCTCGAGGCTCTGCCGGCCTCAGCCGAGCGCGGCATGGCCTATTCCATGCGCTCACAATTGCACATGTTGAACGACCAGATGGAGCAGGCCATTGAATGGGGGTTTCGCGCGCTCGACTTTGAAAGCGATCACCCCGATCTCGAAATTCGCATGCATGCGCTGAACAATATCGGCACGGCGATGATCTTCCGGGATAACCGCGACGGACTGATCCATTTGAAAGAGAGCCTGCGCCTGGCGCTCGCCCATGGCCATCATGAAAACGCAGCGCGCGCCTATAACAATCTTGCCGAATATGCGGTGGAGTTCCGGGACTTCAAACTGGCCGAAGAAATGCTCGAAGCGGCGCTGAAATTCGACAAGCAAAACGATCTGGATGCCTGGACGCATTATCTCTCCGGACGATTGGGGCAAATGCGGATGGATCAGGGCAAGCTTGACGAAGGCATTGCGATTGCCAGCGAAATCATCTCCGACCCCCACTGCCCGACACTTCTGTCCCGACTTCCTGCCAATCTCGTGATTTCCCGCGCACGCATGCGGAAAGGAGATCCAGAGGCCGAGGCGCTTCTACAGGAAACGCTGTCCAACGCGCTTGCGACAGACGAGAAACAGCACATTGTTCCGGCCCGACTGTCCATCATCGAATGGGCCTGGCTGAGCGACAAAACCGCGACCGCCATGGAGCATATTCAGCGGCTTATGCAGCTTACCCAATCGGATCGTCATCCCTGGAATATGGGTGATCGCGCGATCTGGGCCGACCGATTTGGCTTTCAGCCAAGCCTGAACATCATGAAAGACTTGCCCGAACCCTATCGGCTTGAACTTGAAGGAAAATACGAGGCGGCAGCGAAATCCTGGGACCATATCGGCGCGCCCTATGAGAGCGCGATGGTGAAACTGCGCAGTCAGAACAAGACACTCGTCACCGAAGCCATCGAAGCCTTTCAGGAAATCGGTGCGGGCCTCGCCCTGCAAAAAGCCCGGACGATTGCGGAAGGGTTGGGCCTGAAGATCAAACTCTCACAACGCAAGCGCGGTCCCTACCAAGCCACCCGCGAGCACCCGCTCGGGCTGACGGCGAAAGAGCAGGAAGTGCTCAGCTGTCTGAAGGAAGGTCTGTCCAACCGCGAAATCGCAGACCAGCTCAGCCGGTCTCAGCGCACTGTCGAACACCATGTCTCGGCCATTCTGGGCAAGCTCGATGCCACTAATCGGACCTCTGCGATTCTACGTGTTCAGCGTGAACCCTGGCTGGTTGACACCTCGCTTCGACCGGACTGAACCTAAGCCGAAACAATGAGAGCGCTATCCATGCGCGTTCGACTGCAATTCTGTGAAAAATTGCGGATCAATTTCTCGTATCGGGCGTAATCAGTTGTGTTCCACACTTAATTTCGGACACAGTTTGTGGTGAAACGAATAAACTTTCTTAAGTCGCAATTGTTAGGCTTCGCAGATCGGGTTCGCGCCCATTATTTCTGGCGACCTAACGATACGGCTTCGGGGACGCGTGGGACACAAATGATGACGTATCGCGCCGATATCGAGCAGGCACGCCAGACGCGTCTGCGAAGACGGCGACTGACTTTTCTGACTGGATTGTCTGCAGCGCTGCTGATCGGCGCTGTCAGTGGCTATGTGTATTGGCAAAGCCTGTTCTCCAATATGCCCGCTCTGCCGGACACGGACGAATTGTGGACGCGCAAACGGGAGTTCTCGCTCGATCTGATGAATGCGGACGGAGAGCGCATTTTCCATCGCGGCCCCGTATTCGGGGAAATGGTCGATCCGGAAACGCTGCCAGATCATGTTACCCAGGCTTTTCTCGCCGGTGAGGATAAGCGGTTTTACGATCATAAAGGCGTCGACATCACGGCAATCTTCCGGGCCGGATTTGCCAATTGGCGCGCCGGGCAGACCGTTCAGGGCGGATCGACCCTGACCCAGCAGGTCATCAAGAATGTGCTGTTGACGCCGGAACAGTCGATCAAGCGTAAAGCGCAGGAAATGACGCTCGCGCTGGAGCTTGAACAACGCCTGTCAAAGAATGAAATCCTCTCGCTCTATCTCAACCGAATCTATCTCGGAAACCGCGCTTATGGCGTTGATGGTGCGGCAGAGGCCTATTTCAACAAGGATGCGAGTGAACTGACCCTGGCCGAAGCCACCTTCATCGCCTCGCTTCCCAAAGCGCCATCCCGCATGATTTCCGATCCTGATCTCGAGGATGCAAAAGCACGCCAGCAATACATTCTCAGCCAGATGGTTGATGAGGATTATATTACGCTTGAAGAAGCACAGGCAGCCGCAAAAGAGCCGATCACATTTGTCGAACGTGCACCGCAGGATCCTTTGCTTGACCACGTCGCCGACCATGTGATGAACGAGCTTGGGCAGCTCTTGCCCTCCATCCCGAATGATCTGGTCGTCACCATTACCATCGACCCCGAAATTCAGGGCTTTGTGCATGCTGCTCTGAAAAAGACGATTGAGGGCGAAGGCCAGCGTCTTGGCGCGCGCAATGGTGCGGGGCTGGTCATGGATACGAATGGCCGCGTCCTCGCCATGGTTGGTGGGCTCGACTATTATGAAAGCCAGTTTAACCGCGCGACGCAGGCCATGCGTCAGCCGGGCTCATCTTTCAAGCCGTTCGTTTATGCCGCCGCCATGGAAAAGGGCCTTCGGCCCTACACCGTTCGCGTCGATGAGCGCGTATATATCACCAAGGATTGGGCGCCCCGGAACTATACCAATCAATATTACGGTCCGGTGCGGCTGCGCGATGCGCTGGCGAACTCCCTCAATACCGTTTCTGCGAAGCTGACCAAGGAAGTCGGCGCGACGAAAGTTGTCGATATGGCCCACCGGCTGGGCCTGGGCACAGACCTGAAGCCCTATCCCTCCATTGCGCTGGGATCAGACGAAAGCACTTTGTTTGACCTTGTCCGCGCGTATGGCGCCTTTGCGCGATCCGGCAAGCGGATGGATCCTTATCTCATTGAGAAAATCGAAAACTCTCGCGGCGAGGTCATCTTCGAACGCAAGCCCTACCCTGCCGCAACGGTACTCGATAAACGCGTGGCTGCAGACATGAATGAAATGCTGGCTCGCGTTGTCACACATGGCTCGGGCCGCGGCGCTTTGATTGATGGCTGGGACATCGCCGGCAAAACCGGCACATCGCAGAAATGGCGGGATGCCTGGTTTATCGGCTACACTAATTCGCTTATCGCCGGGGTCTGGCTTGGCAATGACGAGAACGAGCCCATGTCTCGCGTGTCGGGCGGCGGTTTGCCCGCCCGCACATGGAAAGCCTTTATGACCGAGATTCTGGAGGATTACGTTCCAGAACCCCTTCCGGGACTGGATGACCGCGAAGAGCTGACCGTCGCGCAACAACGCCGCCTCGATTTCTATGGCGAACTCTCCGACGCCTTCCGCAGTAATCGGCCCGCGCAAGTCGCATCCCTTCGTCCTGGCCTCACGCCGCAATAGCCGCGCTTCCACTTTCGGCTGACCTCAACATGTTTATCTGCTAGTCTCTCCCAGAACCCGGAGGACGAAATGGCTCGAATTGTCGTCGCTGGCACTTGCTGTACACGCGATCCTTTACAGGAATCCGGGCACGAGATTGTGGCCTTTTCCACCCTCGTCGTCTGGACGGCGCTCGCGTCACCGCCAATCAAATTCGAAGACCGCTATCTCGAAGGTACAGATCACTCCTCCTTTATTCAGCGCAGCATTCGCGAGCAATTTGAAAAAACCTGGTTCGACCGGATCACCTCCTTCGATTTTGACTGGCTGATTCTCGATCTGCTGAGCGAACGGCGTGCCCTCATCGAAGTGGGCGACTCCTTTCTGTTCGAAAACTGGACGCTTCAGAAAAGCCCCGTCATCAACGATATGCTGAAAGACTATCCACGCGTCACAAAACGCGGCCCCTTGCCGGTGGATCGCTGGCTGGAGCTGACCACACCCGCAATTGACCGGTTTCGGGAGGTGGTCGACCCGAGCCGGGTTATTGTGAACCGGGTTGTTCCGGGTCCCGGCTATCGTGAGCCAGATGGTTCAATCAGGCCGCATCCACCCGGCATGCGCGAGGAGTTTGATTATAACGCCGAACATCTGCCTGCGATTTATGATGCGTTCTGCGCGCGTCTTCCCGGCTGTCACCAGATCAGAACACCACGCGACCTGATGGTCAGCGATCCGGACCATCGCTGGGGCAGAGGCCCGTTTCACTATGAAGCCGCCTTTGAGGATTATGTCCGCTCACAGATCAATGAGATCATCGCCCGGCACACGCTGCCCGCCTGATCGTCTGCAGTTCACAATCTAATCTATTTGTAACTCGCTTAAGCGACTGAGCGCGTTTATGCTTTCCTCATCCCGAAAATTAAATCTCTGAAAGACGCGCAGATTTAATTTGACTCATCATGTTAATCAATAAAGTTTCATTGATAAACATAATGCGAGGCATTCCTTTTGGATTTGGGCACACATGGCCGGTTATTCAGCCGGCCCGACTATTTATTGATGAATGTTGATGACGTGAGAGAGGAGCTGGAGTTTCGCCCGGTTTCACGATCGCTCATCATGAATGAGCCGTTTCTGAACTCCTTTACCCGCCTGCCCGGCTCAATGGATTCCTTTCGCATTCCCATCGAAACTGCGCTCGAATGGGAAGCCGATCAGCCGCCCCTGCCCCAGTCCCGTTTCATTTTCCACACAGCCTTCTGTGGCTCGACCTTGCTGGCAAACTTGATGGCGGGCGCTGTGCCGTCCCTCCCCATGCGGGAACCGGACGTTCTGGGCACGCTGGCCAATCTCAAGGCCGCCAAGTCTAAACTCGCTGGCAAGCCCGAGCACTGGTCAGCTCTGATCTCCTTCACACTGCGACAAATGCAAAAGAGCTGGAGCGACTATCCGGTCGTCCTTAAACCCTCCAATTGGGCGAACACACTCATTCCGGATTTTCTCGACGCCCAGCCCGACAGCCAGACCGTAACCATAAGCATGGGATTGGAAGATTTCCTGATTGCCAATCTGCGAGGCGGAAAGGAAAGACTGAGCTTCTCTCTCGACCTTCTCAACCATTTGCTGGCGTCGAATACCGCAAATCGATGCGCTGTTCTGGAGATCGAACGGGCTGGCCTGTCTCCAACGCAAAGACTGCTCAGGCTGTTAACGGTGGTGCATGAGAGCCAGCGCGCCTGGCTTAAACGCTATGTGCATAATGGCGAATGGCTGACCCTCTCGGAGCTTCGGTCCTCTCCGATTTCGACACTGCACACAGCGGCAGACGCCCTACAGCTCAAACTTGCCCCGGATCGCATCACGCCGACCATGAAGCGTGAACTCAGCCGAAATGCCAAAGCGCCGAATAAGCCTTTCAGCCAGCGTGCAGAAGCGGCAGAAAACACGCGTCTTTATGTAGAATTCGGCGACGAACTTAATCAGGTTCTCGACTGGCGACGCACCGAACAGCGTGATGTTGGCTAGCGCACATTCATTATGATGTCGGCAGCATCATAGACGTCGACACCGGACGGCGTTTCACCACTGCCGACCAGAATTTCCAGCGAATGGGTAATCGTGCGCTGCGGGCCACCTCCAAGCGGCAAACCGAAGCCGATGCCAAGTCCGGACCGGCCGCCTGAGCCGATGCTGCCACCAACCGACACCGATGGCGACGAATTTCGCGCGGAAGGCAGACCGGTTGTGGAATCGCGCACGACCTGAAACCAGTCGCCGCCGTTCATTTGTGTCACTTCCGCAGCACGGCGAAGCGCATACCGTCGCGCCGCGTCTTCGGTTTCGGCGGTGTAGGAGACACGATAACGGCTCTGCTCAATCGGCTGCTCATCATAGCCATAGCTCGAGTCACCTGCAGGTCCGTAAGCTTTCGGCGCGGAGCTGCAGCCCGCTATCCCGAGCAGCAAACCACAAGCCAGTAAATGGGTGTATGTCGCCATTTTTTTCTCCCTTTCCTTCGTCTAACGCGTGACGGCGCGAAAGGTCACGCTGAGCGCCAGATTAGTGAAACAGGCCGAACACGCCGCCCTTATGGTGCTTAAGCCCCTGAATAGCGAGCGAGACCGATTTGTGCGCGAAGATCAGCTTCTTCCGCGCAATCGCAGAGATCACAAAGGGATAGAGGTCCTGCAGCCCCATGGACCGATTGACCTGATTGAGCGCAAGGCCCAGCTCGAGCGCTTGCGTGATCAGGGCTTCGCCTTCAGGTTCCTTATAGGCATCATAATTTCGGCGTGGCATGCCGTCACATTGCAGGCCAAACGCAGCGGCACTGTCGAGGATATCAGTAAGGTGCAGCATGTGGGCGGTAGTTTCCGCCCAATCCTCATGCGGATGAGCCGAGGCATATCGCGTCACGTAAGTCTCATGAAAATTCGACGGCGCGCCAACGTCATAATAGGTGTCGAGCGCCGTGCGGTAATCCTGGGTCTCGTCCCCGAACAACTCCCTGAAACCGGCATGGAAGGTTGGATCCTCCTTCAGCCGATCAAAGAGAAAATGTGCAATTTCATGCCGGAAATGCGCCGTCATCGTCCGAAGGCGTTCGTCCAGATCATCCCGGCGCTGTTCGCGCACAACCGGATCGGCCTCGGTGACATTGATTGTAATGAGCCCGTCTGCATGCCCCATCATCACGACATCCCGGCCCCGCGAGGTCGATTCTGCCAGCAAGTGAAATTTCGGTCGTCGCCCTTTATCCGCCGCCGTGAACCAGCCCCAACGCGCAAGATTGATCAGCACCCAGCGCTTGGAGGTTTCCGCCTCAGCCCAGAGCTTGACGTTCACATCTTTAAACGTGTCCGGCACCACATCGGTCATGTGACAAGACCGGCAATAGCCATCCTCATCCTCGGCGATCCAGTTGCAGCTGATCAGCGACCGATTGGTGCAGACCGCCGCGCCAGAGATGAACATGTTCCGCTCAGGGTCGAACGCCAGCTCTGCCCCGCAATTGTTGCAGTTCAGATTTCGGAAATAGGCCGTGGTATGACAGGAGGGGCAGGAATAGGTGTGCATGCAAAGGCCCTGATGCTTGAAACGATCTGTGTGTAACGCCTGGAAGTAGAACAGGTTCGCGGCTGATTTGTGGTCGGACCGAAAAAACGCAAATCAAGATCTGTGAGTAACACGACTAACGTCGAAAAGGCATCAGACGAAACGATTTCAAAACCGCTATTCATAACAGGAATGCATATCGGCTGATGCCTTCCCATTTGACCCGGACAAATCACCTGCTATAGCGACCGGCAGTTTCTAGAGAACAGAGGACGCAACGCAAATGGCTAAGATTCAGGTCAAAACCCCGGTCGTCGAGATGGACGGCGATGAGATGACACGCATCATCTGGCAGATGATCAAAGATCGTCTGATCCACCCTTACCTCGACATCGACCTGAAATATTACGACCTGTCGATCCAGAAACGCGACGAAACCGACGACCAGATCACGGTCGATGCGGCAAATGCGACCAAAGAATATGGTGTCGCCGTCAAGTGTGCGACGATCACACCAGACGAAGCCCGCGTTGAGGAATTCGGCCTCAAGAAAATGTGGCGTTCGCCAAACGGCACCATCCGTAACATCCTCGGCGGCGTTGTTTTCCGCGAGCCAATCGTGATCTCAAACGTTCCACGCCTGGTCCCGGGCTGGACCAAACCTGTTGTCATCGGCCGTCATGCTTTCGGCGACCAGTATCGCGCAACAGACTTCCTCGTCCCGGGCGCTGGTAAGCTGACCATGAAATGGGAAGGCGATAACGGCGAAACGATCGAAGAAGAAATCTACCGCTTCGAAGAAGCCGGCATCACAATGGGGATGTACAACCTCGACAGCTCGATCCGTGACTTCGCGCGCGCCAGCTTCAACTACGGCCTTCAACGCGGCTGGCCGGTTTATCTGTCCACCAAGAACACCATCATGAAAAAATATGATGGCCGCTTCAAAGACATCTTCCAGGAAGTCTATGAGACTGAATTCGAAGAGAAATTCAAAGAAGTTGGTGGCTGGTATGAGCACCGCCTGATCGACGACATGGTCGCTGCTGCGATGAAATGGTCTGGCGGCTATGTCTGGGCTTGTAAAAACTATGATGGCGACGTTCAGTCTGACACGGTTGCCCAGGGCTATGGCTCTCTGGGCCTCATGACGTCTGTTCTGATGTCTCCGGATGGCAAGACGGTCGAAGCTGAAGCCGCACACGGCACAGTGACCCGCCACTATCGGAACCACCAGAAGGGCGAAGCGACGTCGACCAACTCCATCGCGTCGATCTTCGCATGGACGCAAGGTCTCACACACCGTGGCCGCATGGACGAAACACCTGACGTTCAGAAATTCGCCAAAACGCTCGAAGAAACCATCATCAAGACGGTCGAGGGCGGCGTGATGACGAAAGACCTCGCGCTGCTCATCGGACCGGATCAGGACTGGGCGACGACCGAAGGCTTCATCGACACGGTTGCTCAGAACTTCGAAAAAGCCATGGGCTAAGCCCACCGCTCGTCCCTGCGAATGCAGGGATCTGGAACCTCCAGAACCACAAAGCCCGGCATCACGCCGGGCTTTTTTTACATTCAATCGAAAAGACGATTAAGCGGTCTGATCATCCACAGCCGCGTCAGCCGCGTTCTTCATGACAGATGCAATTCCGCCATCGCGCGTCTTTTCGCTCGCATAAGACTGAGATGTCCCGACAACCTGACCATTGGTGGATTTCAGATTGAACATGAACTTGCCGGCGGCCGTTTCTTTTTTCTCGTAACGCGCCTCTTCGGGAGCGTTTTTCTTCACGGATTCGATGCCGTTCACACAGCTCGCTTTAGCTTTATAGCCTTCACTCGCCAGAATATTCTCGCCATTGCCAGCCTTCAACCGGAACCGGTATTCACCGGCCTTGTCCTGATACAGTTCAAATTTTGCAGCCATTTGTGCTTTCCTTCCTCTGTCAATAAGAATCCCTGCCCTATCGGTTGCCGCTTCCTGCGAACGGGTCAAGTCTCCCGTGCGATAAACAGTTTCAGAGGATTGACGAAAAACGATTTTCACAAACACCTAAGCAGATGAATTCGACTTTTCTGTCCCGGTTATTCTCTGGTCGCGGCAAGCTCGGCTGCTTTGGCGTCATTCTGCTTTTCGCTGTCATGGTGGTTGCCACCAATTTCATCGGCGATTTTCTGGGCAAGCAGCAGCGACCCCAGCGCTATGCTCAGATCTATGGATGTCTTGGTGAGCCTGAAAACGGCGTCTACTACATCAATACCTGCGATGAGCCGATCCATCTCCGCTACTGTTTCTACACCGAGCCGGGCACCCACAATACGGTCTGCCGCACCAGCCTGCTCCAGCCCGGCGAAGGCGTGTCCACAGTGATCAGCGATCGCCTCGCAATGAGGGCAGCCGGCGCCGACATCTGGTCGAGCCAGATCTGGGCCTGCAAGCTCCCCTTCCTGCCGGACATGGTGCCCAATATACACAAACGCACCCAGATGGAGCGTGGCTGTCGGAAGCCTGACGACGAGCAGGCGCCTCCCGTCGGGCCCGACCCAGAACTTCAGGCGGCGCTAAATGCAAACGAGGCTCCCTGAACATGCCGTTCCCGCGCCCTCATCATCCCACACAATCACGTCTCTTCCCTATCCACAAAAGACACTCTGTTTCAGATTGACTCTCCCGCGCCAGAAGAAGAACATATCATGAACACTCTGGAGCCACCCATGAACCACATCCTGACCGCGGAAGGCGGCTGCACCTGTAAGAAAGTCCGCTATCGCCTGATCAACACGCCGCTCTTCACCCATGCCTGCCATTGTCATTGGTGCCAGCGCGAGACCGGTTCAGCCTTTGTCATCAATGCCATGATCGAGACGCGCTTTGTGGAGCGGCTAAAAGGTGATCCGATTCGGGCGCGCATCCCCAGTGAAAGCGGGCGCGGCCAGCTGGTGGCCCGGTGCCAGGACTGTAAAACTGCACTGTGGAGCCATTACACCGCAGGCGATGTTCTCACCTTTCTGCGCGTCGGCACGCTCGACAACCCGAATACCTTCCCGCCGGATGTGCATATTTTCACCCGATCAAAACAGTCCTGGTTCGCCCTTAACGATGGAAAACCTCAATGCGAGGCCTTCTATCAACGCGATGAACTCTGGCCGGAAAGCGCTCTGAGCAGGTTCTCCGCCATGTCTCAAAACCCGCTGGGCGAAATGTCACGGTAATTTCCGGAAATTTACACTTGATCCCGACCCAGAAAATCCGTAGATACCGCGCCCTTAGTCGGAGTGTAGCGCAGTCTGGTAGCGCATCTGGTTTGGGACCAGAGGGTCGGGAGTTCGAATCTCTCCACTCCGACCATTCATTTTCCCAACATTTCCTATTGAATTTTGAACTGAGCGCGTTTACTCACAAATCAACGCGCAAGAAAATTTTATTGATTTCAGACTTTTGGACAAGAACGTGCGACATTTTATCATGTCGTGCAAAATTCTATTGCAAATGGCGTAATAAAGATTTATTTACCCCCTCAACGGGAGCAAACATTTCGTCCCCCCCTTTGAATGTTTGTTCCGGTTTACCACCCAAAGCCAGGTGTCGTTGCAACCGCCAGCGTCCCCCTCCTTCCCTCCTCGGCGGGTTTGATACGGTTTTCCGTAGAGAACGCGACACCTGGCTCTCCCTTCACGAAATAAAAAACCCTGAACCAGACGGTTCAGGGTTTTTTCGTTTCAGGGCCATAGGCCAACTATTCAGGAATGCCGCCAAACTGGCCCGATTGAAAATCGCGGAAGGCCGTCATGATCTCTTCGCGTGTATTCATCACAAATGGACCATGACCCACCACCGGTTCAGGGATGGGCTCACCCGTCAGCACGAGAAGGCGCGTGTCCGCCGCCGCATTCAGCGTCACGCCCTCCCCCTCAACCGTGAGCCGGGCAATCTGCGCCGGTGAGATTTTCTGGCCATCCAAACTGATCTGCCCGCTCAGAACAACGATCATGGAGGTATGCCCGTCCGGAAGGTCGAGCGCCACCTCGCCCTCTGCCGATTGCTGCACATCCCAGATATTGATCGGCGTGTAGGTCGAGGCCGGGCCTTTGCTGTCTCCGAACTCACCGGCAATCACCCGCGCTGTGCCGCCCTCATAGCTCGCAACCGGAATCTCAGAATTCAGAATGGCCTGATAGCGCGGAGGCACCATCTTGTCCTTCGCGGGCAAGTTCACCCACAGCTGGATCATCCGAAAGGGGCCGCCTTTCTCCGAATAGGCTTTGGAATGAAACTCCTCATGCACCACACCTGCGCCCGCCGTCATCCATTGCACATCGCCCGGGCCAATCGTGCCGCCACCACCATGGCTGTCGCGATGGCTGACTTCACCATCATAGACGATCGTCACGGTTTCAAAGCCCCGGTGCGGGTGTTGACCCACGCCGCGCGGCTGGCCGCTGGTGTTCGGTGCAAAGAAATGCGGATCGCCATAATCGAGCAGC
Source organism: Ponticaulis sp. (assembly GCA_002692725.1). Classification (GTDB taxonomy): domain Bacteria; phylum Pseudomonadota; class Alphaproteobacteria; order Caulobacterales; family Hyphomonadaceae; genus Ponticaulis. Next base: position 16,445 of record NZLU01000067.1, read on the forward strand.
AGAAACGGGCTGATCGCAGCCGTATCGCCCTGATAGCTGAACAGCGAGCGCACGCGGAAACCATCGCCAACCCAATGGCTGTGCGGTGCGCGCATGATTTCAACAAGTGATTTCGTCATCGTCTTATCCTTTCCGGTGGCCGCCATCTCAGAGGCCAACCCACCTCATTTGTTGAAAAGGATATGTTTCAACTGGCCCGCCTCACAAGTAGGGAGGCCGAGGTGCCTGCACCCGCAAGGAACACCTTGCCAAAACACGCAGGCCATACGACATAGCGGCGATGGCGCAACCTCCCGTTCTTTCTCTCAATGACATCCAGCTCACCTTTGGCGGAAAACCCGTCTTTGAAGGCGTGACGCTTAGCCTGGCCGCGAATGAGCGCGCGGTGCTTGTCGGTCGCAATGGCGCAGGCAAATCGACGCTCATGAAAGTCATTGCGGGCCGCATCGATCCCGACGAGGGCGAAGTCTGGCGTCAGCCGGGCACCCATGCGGTCTATCTCTCTCAGGAACCGGATCTCTCGGGCTTTGACACGCTGATTGAATTTGCCGTGCAGGATCTGCCTGCCATCTCAGCGGATGATCGGCATGTCGCCGAAGCCGAGCTCATGGCACTTGGCCTCGATCCTGAAGCCAACCCGGCCAAGCTCTCAGGCGGTCAGAAGCGCCGCGCCGCGCTCGCGCGCGCCTTTGCGGCCGACCCGGACATTCTGCTCCTCGACGAGCCGACCAACCATCTGGACATTCCCGCGATTGAACAGCTCGAATCCCGTCTGCAGGGCTTTCATGGCGCACTTTTGATTGTCAGCCACGACCGGCGCTTTCTTGAGAAGATCTCGACCTCATGCTTCTGGCTGCGGCAGGGCCAGGTAAAACGCTATGGCGAAGGCTATGCAAAGTTTGACGAATGGGCCGCTTTTGTCGAAGCCGAAGACGAAAAAGCCCTCGACCGCCTGAACACACAGCTCAAGGCCGAACAGCGCTGGCTGGAACGCGGCGTCACCGCCCGTCGCAAACGGAATATGGGTCGCCTTCGTAAGGTGATGGATATGCGCGCCGAGCGTCATGCACGTAAAACCGGCCTCAATGAAATGCGCGCCACGTCAGACATGGTGCTCGAAACGGCCGAAGGTGCAGGCAAACGCGTCATTGAAGCGCGCGGCATCTCAAAAACCTTTCAGACACCCGCAGGCGATCTGCCCGTCGTGCAGGATTTGTCCATCCGCATTCAGCGCGGCGATCGTCTGGGTATTGTCGGCCCCAATGGCGCGGGGAAATCCACCCTTATCAAGCTGTTGCTCGGAGAGCTTGAGCCCGATACCGGCTCGGTTAAACTCGGCACCAATCTGGAGATTGCGTATCTTGATCAGAACCGGGACCGGCTCGATCCGAACGATACGCTCTGGCAGGCGCTGGCTCCGGAAGGCGGCGACCAGATTGTCGTGCGCGGCACCCCCCGTCATGTTGCGTCTTACGCGCAGGATTTTCTGTTCAAATCAGAGCAATTGCGCCAGCCCGTGTCTGCCCTCTCAGGTGGAGAACGCAACCGCCTCCTTCTGGCCATCGCCCTCGCCAAACCCTCCAATCTGCTCATTCTCGACGAGCCGACCAATGATCTCGACATGGAGACGCTGGAGCTTCTGGAGGACATGCTAGCCGACTATGACGGCACGCTCATTCTGGTCAGCCACGACCGCGCCTTTCTCGATGGCGTCGTGACCTCATGCCTCTCCCCGGTCGGTGAGGGAAAATGGCTTGAGACGCCCGGCGGATATAGCGATGCAGCCCGCCAGCTCAAAGAGATTAAAGGCGCGCGGACCAGCAAACCTGCCGTAAATAAGGCCCCAGCCGATAAGTCAGCCAAGCCGGCTCAGAAATCTCAGGCCAAGCTGTCATTTAAAGACAAGCACCGGCTCGGCGAGCTGGACAAACTCATGCCCAAACTTCAGGCCCGGATAGAAGCCCTGGAAGCCGAACTCGCCGATCCCGAGCTTTTCACCAGGAATGCAACCCGCTTCCAGGCCGCCAGCGAAGAGCTGAGCGAGGCGCGGGATACGCTCGAAAATCATGAAATGGAATGGCTCGAACTCGAGGAAAAACGTGAGGCGTTAGAATCCTAGTTTTGTCATTTTGCCGCACAGAACGGATGAAACTTTCACGATTTTGGGACTGTTTCTTAACCTACTTCATCTAAAACTGCGCTCAAATACACTCGCGAGTTTTCCGATGAGCACATTGTCCAGTTCTGCCTTTGCACGCCTTAAAGAATTAGCGCGAGACAACTCTGTGGAGGAGAGACGCGAACTCTTGCGGTCAATCACCGACATGTTCCTCGCACAGAGCAGCAGCAAGTCCGAATCTGAATGCATGTTGTTCGACGAAGTCGTCGGCGCCGTGGTGAAGGACATGCAATCCTCCGTCCGCGCAGAACTGGCTGGAAAACTGGCCAAATCTGATGCTCCGGTGAACAAAACACTCCTCTCATTTGCCATGGATGAAGACATTAACGTCGCCCGTCCTGTGCTGGAGAACTCGACACAGCTCACCGATGATGACCTCATCAAGGTCGTGACCTCGCGCACGCAGGAACACATCCTGGCGATCACCAAACGAAAAGGCGTCAGTGAAAGCGTGTCCGGCGCGATTGTCGATCGCGGCGCAGACCATGTCATCGCCTCACTGCTTGATAACAGCACCGCTGAAATTGGTCGCGATTCCATGGAAAAGGTCGCAAACAAGGCCATCAATTCAGACCTGCTGCAAAAGAGCTTTGTCGGCCGGGATGATGTTCCGCTCGACCTTCTTAACGAGCTTGTGCTCGTCGTCGAAAAAGATTTGCGCGAAGAAATCATGAACCGGTTCCAGAATGTCAGCGAAAGCGAGCTGGATGCCGCCCTTGCGCGCAGCCGTCGACTGGTCCGCCAGAATTTCGGCCGGGAATCCCGTGAACAGAAAATCGCGATATCCCAGATCGATCGGATTTCGCAGTACGAACCGCTGACCACAAACCATTTGCCGCGCTTCCTGAAGGAACATGACGCGGCCGCCTTCTCCGAAGTGCTGAACCGCCTGAGTGGAATTGGCTATCAGAACGCGCTTAACATCTATAAGGGGCGTGACGTCGACAGCCTGGCCTTTGTCATGAAAGCACTTGATGCGCCGCTAAACGTCTTTGCGGTTACAGCCGCCTATATTGTCGGAAAATTCCATGCGGTGAATGCGGTCCAGGAATTCGGACCGCTTTACCAGGAAGTGTCACACGAAGCTGCGTCCCGAGCCCTTCGCTTCTGGAAAGTCCGCAACGCCAACGCAGAAGCTGCCTGATCAGGCTCCGTTGTCGCGGCAAACCTTCAGCTTGGCTTCGATTTCGTCTTCGGTTTCCTGCGTCAGAGTTTCGGTTTCCTGAAATAATTCGCGCGCGCGTTCGAAGGCAAATTTAGCACTTGAATAGTCTTCATTTTCAAACCGGTCTCGGCCAGAGACCATCAGATCGAGTGCTTTATCAAACTTCTCGCTTTCATCTTCAGAAAATACGGCCTCGATACCTGCCTCTGACGGTGCCTCCTCGTCGGCTGAATCGGCCAATTCAGCAGTCTGATTTGCTCCGGTTTCAAAGTCATTTGCCGAAACTTCATCCTCAGCCACAGTCTCGGACAGATCGTCAAAGTCGCTCTCGGATTCAGTGTCACCGTCGGTTTCAGAAAGAGCGATGATGCTCAGATAGGATTCACGCTCCTTGTCTCCGGGTAGCGTTTTTCCTCCCTCTTCCCGGGCAATGATGTCGTCAATTTCTTCTTGAGCTGCGTCGATTTCTTCGCGACTGAAGTCTCCCTTGATCTCGGAACGACACAGCAGGATGGACAGGTCCAATAGTTTGCGAGTCGACTGATCAAGACGTCCAGCCTTTTCAAGACCGGCATAAGCACGGCGATAGGCGTCCAGTGCATTTTCCATGTCCCCACACTTGAACAGAAACCTGCCTTTCATCTGAAATAATGGCGCAGCGGGTATATCGGGATCCATTTCGGTGCCCGAGAATACCTGCTGAGTCAGCTCGATGGCCTCATCCACAATCTCATTGGAAACCCAATCACTGGTCTTAAAGCTGAGCAAGAGCGCCAGATAGCCAAGAGCACGCGCCTGAGAATGTTTCAGCCCGCTCTCCTGAGAGAGGTCTGCAGCCTCACGAATGAGCCGCTCAGCCTGCTCCAAATCCGCCCGGACAAAAGCCATTGTGGCCCGTCCCAGCTTTTGTTCAATGTCTGCATCGACCAGGCGGTCGGGACACTTTTCAATGGCTTCGGCAGCTTTATCCAGCATGCTGTCGGCTTCCTCCAGACGACGTGCCTCATAAAGCTCAATCGTTTCCTGATCCCATTTGGGATTGAAGCCGCCCAGGGACGCTCTCCTGCGGAAATCACTCAAAATGCTATCAGCGACAGCATGACATGCTGAGGCAAGAAGCTTCATATCGTGGGTCGCTTCGGCAATGCTGATGGCACGCCGATACTGGCGATCCGCATCATCTTGACGGTCGTCGAACTTTGCCTGATCGGCTAGCTCCAGAAGAATAAATGCTGTCAGGTCCGGCCGCTTCTGCTCAGTTCGCGGCAGAAGTTGCTCAAAGTCATCAACGACATGCGCCATGCCCTCAGATACGGCGCGAAGGCGAAGCGCATGATAGGCCGCATCCAGATTACCGGGGCTGAGTGCCAGGGCGCGGTCGAACGCCTCAACCGCCGTCGCTGCATCGAAATCAGCCGCCAGGATCCCGACTTCGACATAATCATCGGCATCGTCCGCAACCGCCATCAGATCAGCAATGGCTTTGCCTGGATCGATAAGAAAGGTCTCCAGCAATTCAGACTTCTCACGGCTTGACGGCAGCGAGACATAGCGCTCGATAACCGTGCGCTGCGCTGTGCTGTCAGCGGGATTGGCCGCCTGCTCAGGAGTTGTTGTACGAGTGACCCGCGTCAGTAGCGCGGCCGTCAATTGACTTCGATCATCGACGGTCAATTTTCCTCGCGAGTCGAGGGCCAGGAGGGCATCCAGGGTCGCATCCCCGGTTGATGGGGTATAGTCGGACGTTTTCGAGAACATGCCCAGTATCGGCTGGATAAAGCCGATCACGCCGACGACCACAACGATCAGAGCCAGAAGAAACCCCGCATAGGGCTGAAGAAATTCCGGCAAGAAACTAATGAGCCAACTTGTGAATTCGTCAGCCGACTGAGGCAAGTTATCCATGGTCGCTCCACTGGTTAATTCCCTTAAACCATAGTTATTTTATGGTTTTATTTCAGCGCGACATTACGCCACTGAGGGAGTGGAGACGGGGCTAAACTGAGGACAGGCTTATTCGCCGCCGTCGTCGGCATCCATGTCGGTCGCCTTGGCATGGGCCAGTTTCTCCTGGCGCGCCTGCTCGACACGTGGCGAGAGTTCCGGTGGCGACATGATTTCCGGCGGATCCTGTTGCTGCATATAGACGGTGCGGCTTGGGAAGGCGAAGCCCGTACCCGCTTTCTCGATAATGTCCATAATCTCAAGCGCGAGTTTTTCTTTCAACTCCAGCCATTGTCCCCAATTGGTGGTATTGGTGAAGGTATAGATCAGGAAGTCGATCGAACTCGCATTGAAGGTGTCGACCCGCACAAACAGCGCCGTTGCCGGCGGCTTGGCAAAGTCCGGACTGGCCCAGAGATAGGCTTCGATCTCGTCACGGATATATTTCAGTTGATCAACCGTGGTGCGATACTCGACACCAACCGCCCATTTGATCCGGCGGTGCGTCATGCGGGAGAAGTTTGTGACGGCATTGTCTGACAGCTTCGCATTCGGCACATACATCGGGCTTTTGTCGAAGCGGCGAATAAGGGTGGATCGGAAATTGATCTTCTCAACCGTGCCCTCACACACACCATCGACAGCAATCCACTCGCCGGGCTGGAAGCGTTTCTCGGTCAGGATCAGAATGCCCGCGATGAGGTTCTTGAACAAATCCTGTGCGCCGAGACCAACCGCTAGACCAAACACGCCGAGGCCCGCCAGGATCGGTCCGATCTGAATACCCCAGATATCGAGAACGGCCGCCGCACCGACAATCAGGAACAGGACCTGAAGCGTTTTAACCAGCCAATCGACAATCGCGCTGGAAAGAGTCTCACGAAGCCCCGTAAACAGGAAAGAAAACGCCCCAACAGCGCGGTTTAAAGTCCAGAAAATCGATAGGGCCACCATGGACCGCAAGACATCGTCGGCAACGTTTTGCGCCCCTTCAGGCAGATCGATGACCTGGGTGGCAATATAGACACCCACAATGATCGGAACGATTTTGAGCGGTGCCGAAATGGTCGTGACCAGCGCATCATCGAGATTGGTCTTCGTACCAGCCGCGGCCTTGGTAATCTGACGCACAACCGTGCGGGCAAACAAGCCGCGAATGACAAAGGCCACCAACAGAATACCGACAGCGGTCAGGATTTCTCCATAGGAGAGGCCGAATACCCCTTCATACCACAATCCGGCAATGTACTCATATCCGTCCCGAGCCCATACCGGCGCGTTCTCAAGCCATTCCGGTGGCGGTGGTGGTGCTGTAGTTGTCACGACGTGCGCTCCCGCTTTTCAAACCCGCAGACGTTTTTGAATAGGGTTAATGCTTCGTCAACTCTTACTTTTGGTTTGCCATGGGTTTTGATCAATTTGGCGATAGTCAAATAGATTCAACTGGACGATCCGGCACGAACGCTTCAATATCGGCGCGAAATCGTTTGGGAGGACTTTTATGAAACTTCAATTGACCGGGATCGCGCTGCTTTCCCTGGCGCTTGCTGCCTGTGGCGGTGAAACCGACGAACCAGTATCCCCAGCCGCAGAGACACCACCGGCGGCGGAAACCGAAACCCCCATGCCGGAAGAGGCAGCCTGGGATCCGACTGCCGATCCTGATTACGCCGATAAACGCAACTGGCTGTGTGCTTCGGATAAAGCCGATGATTATTGCGACACAGCAGATCTGACGGCGACCGTTATCGACGTTGTTGATGGTGAAGTCGTTGTCTCTACCGAAGAATATGAAGCCGCTGCTGATCCGGCCGTGGATTGCTTCTATGTTTATCCGACAACGTCTGTTGATGATGCCGGCAATGCCGACCTCGACCCGGAAGAAGAAGCCGAAATCTATACGACTGTTGGTCAGTTCGCGCGTTTTGGTGAGGTCTGCCGCACATTCGCGCCAATGTATCGTCAGGTCACGCTGAAATCATTGCGCGCAGGCATGGTTGGTCAGTCTATTCCGACAGACCGCATGATGCCGATTAACGACATCAAGGCCGCGTGGAATTATTACCTCGAGAACTATAATGAAGGCCGCGGTGTCATTCTCGTTGGTCACTCCCAGGGTTCGAGTGTTCTTCAGACACTTCTGGCAACCGAAATCATCGGCAAGCCAGCTCAGGAGAAAATCATCGCCGCTTACCCAACCGGGATCACTTATCCGACGCAGGAAGATGGATCCTTCATGGGCATGCCACCGTGTGAGACCAAGGAACAGACCGGCTGCATCATCGCCTACTCCATGTTCCGCGAAAATGTTCCGCCATCTGCTGAAAGCTTCTTCGGCGTGAATTCACCGCGCGGCGAAGCCATGTGTGTGAACCCGGCTGCCGTCGCAGGCAATGACGGTGTTCTGGACTCTTACCTCATCACCGGTCCAGACCGCGCAGGAACGCCAGCAACCTTCGCAGAAGGTGTCGACGTGGAAACGGACTTTGCGAAAGTGCCAGGTCTTCTGTCTGCCGAGTGTGTCGCAACCGACAGCCACCACTATCTGGCCGTGTCCATCAACGCAGACCCGGACGACGCCCGCACGGACGAATTCTGGGGCGACATCTTCATGGCTGATGGCTCGATCAATGAAGGCTGGGGTCTTCACCTGCTCGACATGCATGGCGCTATGGGCAACCTTCTCACAATCGCAAAAGCACAAGCGGCGGCCTGGGAAGCTAAAAGCGAATAAGGTTTCGCCGATCTGAAATCAGAAACCGCCAGTTCTCGGACTGGCGGTTTTTTTGATGGGGCGAGAGGTCCTCGCTTATCCGAACAGCGGCATACAACGCATCTGAATTGCTCCGGACGCTTCGTTCATTTTGCATACAGCTGCAGGATGACACTTTGTTAGCGCTCATTGTTGGAGGGGATTATGCGAACAGTTTATGCAGCACTTATGGCCATCACGGTTTCAGTTTCAGCACATGCGGATGTGCCAAGATACGACCCGCCAGATCTGTCCGAAGGCAAAACACTCTGCCCGATCAATGAGAACATTCCCGCCGAACTCATGATTCCTGAGGAGAGCTATTCAAAAGAGCAGGCCCTGGCCGCGCTCGAGAGTCTCGCAACCCTGATCGAGGACAATGACTTCGTTATGGAAATTGATGGTCAGATCATTCCGGATGGCGAAGTTTACTCCCTCGGATATTCACGCTTCATGTCCCGAGTTGATGGCTATGTCTTGCGCCAACGCGCCATGACAGGGTCGCCTTATGATATCGAACAATTCTGCGAGTTCATGAAGGCAAATGCCATGGCGAATGATTGACCATCATAACGGCTCGAACTTGAACTGAATCGCGGATAAGCTCCGTCCGGGAGGCTTTCCGCCATGATGTTCCAATTGTTTCTCGGTTCAGCACTGATCATCACCACCATTATCGTGTCCGTTGTGCTGATCGGCGTCGCAATTGAGCTTTTGACATGGTTTGCCAGCAAACTCTCGCGCGGAAGCCACACCACAGAATCTTTCCTGGCTCTTGGTGCAACCACCACCTGGTTTGTCTTTGTAGTGACGGTAAATGTCTGGCTTTGGGCGTTCGCCTATCTCTGGCTGGGCGTGTTTGAAAGCCTGGAAGAGGCGCTCTATTTTTCGCTCGTCTGCTTCACGACCCTTGGCTTCGGGGACATCGTGCTCAGCGAAGACTGGCGCCTGCTTTCTGGTTTTACGGCCACGGCAGGCTTCATCCTGTTCGGCCTCGGCACAGCCTTTCTGTTTGAGATCATGTCCCGCTATTTCCGCGAAGGTCAGGCACGGCGAAAGCATAGAAAGTAAATCTGATGTCTTCCGAATCCCTGCCATCACGTATAAAGAGCGGGGATGACACCGACATCTGACCTCCAGACCAAAATCACTGCGCTCATGCAGGCCGAGCAAACCGAAGCTGATGCCAGGGAGCACGGCATTAATGCCGAGGAGTGGGATCGGCTGATCACCCGGCTCGGCCGCAATCCGAACCTTGTCGAGCTCGGCATTTATTCGGTCATGTGGTCAGAACATTGTTCGTATAAATCCTCGCGTCGTCACCTCGGCAAATTCCCGACGAAAAACGCCTCCGTCATTCAGGGCCCAGGCGAGAATGCGGGCGTGATCGACATTGGCGATGGTCAGGCTGCCATCTTCAAAATGGAAAGCCACAACCACCCCTCTTATATCGAGCCTTATCAGGGTGCGGCGACGGGCGTTGGCGGCATTCTGCGCGACGTCTTCACCATGGGCGCGCGTCCGATCGCGCTCGTCAATGCGCTGCGTTTTGGCTCGCCGGACCACCCGAAGACACGCAGCCTCGTCGCAGGCGTGGTTGCGGGCATTGGCGGTTACGGAAACTGTGTTGGCGTGCCCACAGTGGCGGGCGAAACCCAGTTCGACGAAGGCTATAATGGCAATATCCTCGTGAACGCTATGGCTGTCGGCCTCGCCGATCAGGACAAGATTTTCTATGCCCGCGGTGCAACGCCGGGTAACCCAATTTTTTATGTCGGCTCCAAGACGGGCCGTGACGGCATTCACGGCGCGACCATGGCCTCAGCTGAATTCTCTGAGGGCGATGAAGAAAAACGCCCAACGGTTCAGGTCGGCGACCCATTCACCGAAAAACTCCTCATCGAAGCCTGTCTTGAACTGATGGCGACAGACGCCATTCAAGCCATTCAGGATATGGGCGCTGCGGGTCTCACCTCCTCCTCCGTCGAAATGGCAGACAAGGGCGGAATTGGCGTTGAGATGGATCTCGATCTCGTGCCACAGCGCGAAAATGGCATGTCGGCCTATGAGATCATGCTGTCAGAGAGCCAGGAGCGTATGCTCATGGTTCTGAAGCCTGGCAAGGAAGAGATTGCCAAAGCCATTTTCGACAAATGGGATCTGGATGCCGAAGTCATCGGCGTCACCACCGACACCGGCCATATGGTGCTGAAACAGTTCGGTGAAGTTGTGTGCGACATTCCTGTCCCGCCACTCGCCGAAGACGCGCCAAACTATGATCGCCCATGGGTGGAGCCGACGCCGCGACCAGCTTTCGATTTTACGAAATACGCTGAACCATCAGATTATAGTGACGTGCTGCTCAAGCTCATGTCCTGCCCGGATATGGCATCCAAACGCTGGATCTGGGAACAATATGATCGCCATGTCATGGGCGACACGTTCGACAGTTCGTCATCCGGCGGCGATGCAGCCATCGTCCGCATTCACGGCACCAACAAGGCACTGGCCATCTGTTCCGACTGCAACCCGCATTATGTGGCCGCTGGCCCGTTTGAAGGCGGCAAGGCTGTTGTTGCCGAGGCCTATCGCAACCTTTCTGCCGTGGGCGCAAAGCCAATTGCCATCACTGACAATCTCAATTTCGGCAATCCCGAAAAGCCCGAAACCATGGGCTATATCGTAAAGGCCATTGAGGGCATGGCCGAGGCTTGCCGCGAACTCGACTTCCCGGTCGTCTCCGGCAATGTGTCGCTCTATAACGAGACTGACGGTATTTCTATTCCGCCAACACCAGTTGTTGGCGGTGTCGGCCTTATTGAGGACGTCACGAAAACTGCCACACTCAACGGCGCGAAACCAGGCGACAAACTCATACTCGTAGGTAAAACAACCCCGCATCTGGGCGCGACACTTTACGCCCGCGAATGGTTGAGCCTGAAAGGCGAAGACCTCGGCCCGCCGCCGCAGGTTGATCTCGCGCTCACCAGGAAGAATTCAGACTTTGTCCGAGCCGTCATTGAACAAGGGCTTGTGAATGCCGTGCATGATGTGTCCGATGGCGGCGCGGCCTGTGCAGCGGCGGAAATGGCTCTGTCGGCCAATACCAGCGTGCAAATGCTCTCGCACAGCAAGTCGGCATTGTTTGCCTTCTTTGCCGAAAGTCAGGGCCGCTTTCTGATCGCTCTGCCGGAAGATAAAATCTCCACTTTCAATGAACAGATCAAAGCCCACAATATCGTCGCCCAGCATGTGGGCGACTTCATTTCCGATGAGACTGAAGCGCCTTATTTGCACCTTGCACTCGATCAGATCGGCAATGGTCCGAAACTCCCGCTCTCCACGCTGCGCGCAGCCCATGAAGACTGGCTTCCAAACTATATGAAGGGCGAGGCCTGAGATTACACCCCGGGCAGAGCGGTACCGTACCGGTCACGCGGACGAGGCAAATACCGGCATAAAAGCCAAATTAACTAAAAAGGTGCATGTTTTTCTTCAAAATTTGGGCAGGAAAACGCACTCATGGCACTCGATTACAACCCACAGGACCGCATCAAGCCGCTTTCAACTGAAGAGCAGGACATGGCGAATACGATTTATGAGGTTCTCGAACCGCATCTGATCGATATCATCCTGTTCACTTACAAGAATGGTGCAGTTCCGGCCCAGTGGGATGAAGTTCCAAAAGACCTCGAAGCCATGCAGCGGGTGAAATTCAAAAAGATCATGACCGGCACTTTCGACGCAGAGTACATTGCCATGCAAGACAAGATCACGCGTCGGCTGGCAAAGTTTATCGACTTTTTTGACTATCTCTGGGGTTACCATTCCTACGCAACCGTTCTGGTGAACACCTTCCTGAAGCACGCCCCTAAACACACGCACAATCAACGCGACCGATACGTCAAACTGATCGAAAAAGCCGCTTTCACTGACGCTGCTGTGGTCATGTATCACTTCTTCAATCTTGCCAGTGAGGAAGCCGCCAATAAGCGCAATGAACTGGCCGAGAATTTCGATCAGGAAGTCCGCGCGTCGTTCGACAAAATGCGATCCGCCATCAATGACGTGTCGGGCATTGCAGAACATCTGGGCGACGAAACCCGCCGGGTCCGTGAAGCCGTCAGCAACACAAATTCTGCGCCTGAACAGGTTATGGCAAGCGTTCAATCGGTTGCGGCTGCGGCCGAAGAATTGTCCATGACGATTCGCGATATCACAGACCGTGTTGATGAAAATTCCACGCACATGACGAAAATCGCAACCAATGTCGGCGATGTCGTAGGCACCAGCACCCGCCTTAAGGAAGTTGCGGGTCAGATCTCAAAAGTCACCGGCCTCATCAATGGCATTGCCAGCCAGACCAATCTGCTTGCACTCAACGCAACGATTGAAGCCGCCCGTGCCGGTGAGGCGGGTCGTGGCTTTGCTATTGTGGCCCAGGAAGTCAAAAAACTGGCTCAGGACACCAGCAGTGCAACAGACAGCATTGCCGACAATATTGCCGAACTCGATCAGACGGTTCAGCTTATTTCCGAAGCCCTGTCTGAAGTCCAGGCCAGTATTGGTGATGTCACAGATGGTGCGTCTCATATTGCGGATGCAGTCCGTCAGCAGCAGGACACCTCAGCCGAGATCGCAGGCAATGCCGAGCAGTCCAGCATTGCCGTCGGCAGAATGGCTGAAAATGCGAAGCTGACCTCAGAGGTTGCCGGAAAGAGTGAAAAGCTCGCTGTCGAAACCGTCGACCTGGTGCACGACACTCACGAACAGGTCGAAAGCATCGATAAGGCCATGCAAACCTTCCTGGGGGCCTTGCGGAAGGCGAGCTAACGCAGTTTAACTGCGCTTTGCTTTGGCGAGCTATATCTGCAGAAACAGCGCCATTGCCGCGAGAACATGCTCGCGCAAATGCCGGTAAACGCACAAAAGTAATTGCGAAACCACCCGGTTCGGAATTTGATGGGGGCTAAGGCCGTATGACAAATTGAGCGAGGGTCGCATATGCCGGTTCATACTCAGACCAACACGCTCGCTTCCGATTTAGCCGGACATTTACCGCTTGCCTTTGGTGTCAGCGGGCCACTAGCCACGCCTCTGTCATCGACCGCGCGTGTCGCTCAATTGGTGCAAACAGCACTTGAGGCCGGGATAAGGCTGTTTGATACAGCGCCGCTGTATGGCAAAGGCCTTGGCGAAGAGCGTCTGGGCGAAGCGCTCAAAAGCGCCAGCTCGCCACTTATCATGACCAAGGCAGGCGTACATGGAGGCAAAATCCGAGATTTCGCCCCCGCAGCCATACAGGACAGCGTGGAGCAGTCGCTATCACGTCTCAAAACCGATCGGATCTTCTTGTTATGGCTGCATGGTCCAGCCGCAGCAGAACTCACAGACGAACTGCTCACGGTACTTCAGGCGATGAAAACCGCCGGAAAAGTCACACATGTTGGAATTGCCGGGCGCACAGATGATGTACTGGCCGCCAATAGTCATGATTTGTTCGAAGCGGTTATGCTCCCACTCAATTGCTCAATGTCGGAAGACGAACTCAAGCGCGTCCAGATTTGTAAGGCTGCTGGGCGGACTGTATTCGCCATTGAGACTCTGACGAACATCCGCCGTTCAGGACCGCCAACACTGGGAAGTCTGTGGCGTAAGGCGCGAAAACTCAGCCATATGGACATGACGGAAAACCCACGTGAACACACCGCAGACGAAGCCATTCGCTGGGCCTTCAGCGAAGGCGGCGCGGATGTGATGGCATCCTCTACGACCAATAGAGGCCGGCTCCGCCACAACGCGGCTCTTGTGAGGGCAATGACACTGGAAAACAGCTGGTGAACGATCGACATGCCTCTGAGCCGCACTCATAAAAACGCCCCACCTGCAGAAGCAGGCAGGGCGTTCGGGCATGATTGGCTCAGGACGAACTAGAACTTATAGCCTGCGCCAAGCATGACACCATCGGTGTCGGTGTCTTCGAATGAGTAATAGGTGTAATCACCCTTCAGATACCAATTGTCGGTCACGTCATAGGTCACACCCGCACCCACGGCCGGACCGTCTTCTGAATCGGAAATTGTCGCCAGCGTGGTGCCGCCTGGCGTCTGCACTTGGGCATCAACATCGATATAGGCGTAACCCGCGCGGGCATAAGCGTTCAGGCGATCCGTCACCGGCACTTCGGCCTTACCATACAGGCCAACAAGATAATTCATCTCAATGTCACCAGCGGCGTTGATGGTGTCGTTGAAGTCGCCATCATTATTGTCATCAAGATTGAAGTCGTCTTCATCGACATTGTAGTCAAATTCGCCATCATCCACGCCGGAGGCCAGCTCGCCTTCGATTGAGAAGATGTTGTTGAATTTATAGCCTGTGCGGGCCGCAATGCCGTTTGTATCGACGCCCTGTTCTGCACCATCTGGTTTGATGTCCAGATACTGATAACCACCCTCGGCATAGAAGCCGGTGTCTTCAGAAGCGGTTTGTGCGTGCGCACCCAAAGCCAAAGCTGAGGTCGCGGCCGCGGCAACAAGATACTTATACATACGCGTTACTCCATTCAGATAACCGGTGGTCATCACCGGCGCGATGGAAGGGAGAACACGTCGCCCTCAGCATACGTTCCGCAAAAATTTCAGCTTAAATCAGGTGTGGCACATCTGGCACTCAAGCAAGGATTTTAGGGCGTTGTTGGAATCCTATTTTTTTCATATTTCACAGAGCGTTACAGCCTGTCGCCTTGCTTCTGCCATAAGGTTGAACAGCGCGTAATGAAGGTAAATTACGGCGATTTAATAGAGCGAACTGGCACAGGACAGACCTGAACCTAAACAGCCCCTGTCTTTCGCGCCTCACGAACGGCGATAAGACGCTGGAACTGGCGTCCATCTCGTTTAGCCTGCGCAACGCAAGTTTCTGCCCTGAAACAGGCTTTTCCTTGCACCACACCTCGTGCAGCTATTGACGCGCACGCAATCCTGTCGCTTCCTTCGCGCCAAATGGAGGGTCAATATGACTTTTAAGAACTTGATGGCAGGCGCGAGCGTGCTGTCCCTCGCCATGATGGCGGGCTGTGCACCCGAAGAAACCACATCAACGGAAACACCGGTCGCGGAGGACACTGCAGCCACGCCGACGGTTGAAGATGCCCGCGCATTTCTCGCGAAGGCCGATGCTGAACTTGGTGCCATGAATAAAGAAATCGCTCCGATCTATTGGGAGCAGGCCACGAACATCACACCGGAAACAAACGCTGCTGCAGCTGAGGCCGGCGCACGCGGGACCAAGCTGGCGGTTCAATACGCCAATGAAACCAAAAAATTCAAAGACGTTGACCTGCCTCCGGATCTGCGTCGCAAAATGCAAAAGCTGCAAGGTGGCCTCGTCCTGCCAGCGCCATCGACCGAAGGCGCAGCTGAGGAACTTTCCCAGATCACCACAGGTCTCGACGCGACCTATTCCACCGGCACCTATGGCTTTCAGAACAATATCGGAGAGGTTTCTGCTCTCCTCACAGAGGTGAATGGCGAAGGCTCATTCGACATCTCCGCCCTCACCCTCGACCAGCTCTCAACCATTATTGAACAATCCCGAAATCCTGAAGTTCTGCAGGAAGCCTGGGAAGGCTGGCGCACCGTGTCGCCTCCCATGAAGGATGACTATGCCCGCATGGTGGAAATTGCCAATGCCGGCGCAGAAGAGCTTGGCTATGACAATGTCGCGCAAATGTGGCTGGGCGCGTACGATATGCCTGCCGCCGAAATGGAAGAAGAAGTTGCACGGCTCTGGACCCAGGTCGAACCGCTCTATGATGAACTGCACTGCTTTGTCCGCGCAGAGCTGAACGAGCAATATGGCGATGAAACCCAGCCTGCCACCGGCCCGATCCGCGCTGATCTGCTCGGTAATATGTGGGCCCAGAGCTGGTCTGAAATCTATCCTATCGTCATACCGGAAGATCTGCCCGGCCCGTCTTACGATCTGACCGAACAGCTGATCGAAAATGACTATGACCCGATCAAAATGGTCGAGACCGGCGAAGCCTTCTTCTCCTCTCTCGGCTTCCGCGAACTGCCGGAAACCTTCTGGGAACGCTCCATGATCGTTCGGCCACCTGCGCCGCGCGAAGTCGTCTGCCACGCTTCAGCCTGGGATGTGGATGATGAGGAAGATATCCGCATCAAAATGTGTACTGAGGTGAATGCCGAAGACTTCATGACGGTGCACCATGAGCTTGGGCACAATTATTATCAGCGCGCCTATAAGGATGTGGACTTCATCTACAAAACCGGCGCCCATGACGGCTTCCATGAGGCCATTGGTGACCTGATCTCTCTGTCCATCACGCCGCACTATCTTGAGCAGATCGGCCTGATTGAAGAAGACCAGATCCCGGGGGCAGATGCTGACCTCGCGCTGCTTCTGAATACCGCGCTCGACAAGATCGCCTTCCTGCCATTCGCCATCACGGTCGACCAATGGCGCTGGAGCGTGCTCGACGGATCAACGCCGCCAGAGCAGTATAACGAGAAATGGTGGGAACGTCGCCTTGCCAATCAGGGCATCGTGCCGCCAGCACCACGCCCGGATGATGCCTTTGATCCGGGTGCGAAATACCATATCCCAGGCAACACACCCTATCTACGGTATTTCCTGAGCTATATTCTGCAGTTCCAGTTCCACAAAGCCGCCTGCGACATCGCAGGATGGGAAGGCCCGCTTCACCGTTGCTCTATCTATGGCAATGAGGAAGTCGGCCAGCGTCTGAACGCCATGCTGGAAATGGGCGCTTCCGAGCCATGGCCGGATGCGCTCGAGGCCTTCACCGGAACGCGCGAAATGGATGGCTCAGCGATCACTGAGTATTTCACGCCGCTCATCGACTATATGAAGGAAGAGAACGACGGCCGGTCCTGCGGCTGGGAGTAGGTCTCCGCACCCATCACTCAACAGATAATCCCGGGCGTCTGTCCGGGATTTTTCGCTTCAAGGGGGATAAAAAGTAGCGATTTTTCGCCTGCTGGGGTAAACTTGTTTACTCCAGCAGGCGCGTGGCGCGCCGTCGGTCAGGGATAATTTCTATGGGTGGGACTGATGAGATTTGATCGTATCGCATTTCCAATGGCAATCGCGCTTGTTCTGACGGGACACGCACTGGCGCAGGACGAACTAAGGCCAAATCCTGAAGCGCTGAAGCTTGAAACCAATACGGATGCAAGGGATCTGACCTCAGACTTGCCCGACATTGACGCTCCAAATCCTGGCGGTCTGCCCGGAAGTGTGCAGCCTCCCGGCGTGCCCGGAACCGTATCTCCCGACACCGTCATGCGCAGAGAGCTCGGGATCAGCGAGACCAGTCCGACGACATCTCCCGGCGATATCAGCGCGCTTGATCCATCCGGACTTGTGTCACAGGGCGGTCAGACCCCACCTCCGAATGACAGCCCTATTCCCGATAGCGAATGGACAGCGGAACCGTCCGCAACGGGTTGGAAGTACCGGCACAAGGACTGTGCCCCTCCGGATTGCGGGGGCTCGGGCGTCATCCTTGAAGGCGTCAACGGACAGGGCGAGAACGTGTTCTATTTCATGACGGAAGGCGTCGCCGCCCGATGGCGCAAGGAGAATTCAGACAGCTGGGACACGGTGTTCAAAGACAATAAAGACGCTGAAAATCTGGCAACAGAAATTGACGAACGAAACGGCCTCCTCCCAAACCCCGCTGCCATCAAGGCCGCAGAAGAAGATGACTTTTACAACTCTGTCCGGCGACCCGCGCGCGCCACAACAGAACAACCTGAAAACATCTCTGACAATATTGATGACTGGCTCAGCTCAGATAAGGATAAAAAACCCGCATCTTCTTCCAACAATTCCGGCAGCCGAACCATTCAGCCAGATATTGGCTCGGGCGATGGCAGCGAAGAGGCGCGTCGCAAACTGCGCGAAGATTGTACCCTGATGAACGATCCGGCATGCTCGGAAAGCCCTCTCACACCGCCTGTCATCAGCTCGGATGAACTGGCCTTTGAACCAAAGCCGTATGAGACTCAGTCCCGCCCCAGCGACGACGACGTCATCTACAATGGAGAAATGATCAATCCGCCGGGTTCTGCGCTTACGGCACCCGGATTAGAAGGATGTGATCCGGCAGTCGAAGGCGACACACGATGTGCAGGCTTCCAGGATGCTGACAGTGCTGACCGCTTACGGCGCAAGGTGGAGAATGGGCCTGACGACACGAATTGAGTTCGGCACGTTCATAGCTGACATACTCTGATCCTCCACGGGGTGGCGGTTTTTACTGGTCCTCAGCCTGCAACAGCGTCTTCAAGTCGCTTGACCAGCGCGTCAATGCGGGACGCGTTCTTGCCAAGGTCAGACCTCCCGACCCGGGACCGCGAATAAGCCGCCAGCACAGAGGAATTTTCACCCTCCGGGCGGATCAGTAGATCAACATCATCTCGAAATCTCATGATCGCGGTGACGGCCACATAACGGATGCGGATATCGCCGTTCGGCATCTCTTGCCGCTGGGCCTCTGGCACGATCTGAATCACAGCATCCGCAAGACGATCGGCAGGGACACCAAATTCAGCAGCAGGTTCGAAATCAGACGTCGACGGACAGATCTCCGGCGTACAGGTCAGCGCCCTATTGGAACTGGCCCCCTCTTCAAGCGCGCTGAAGGACAGCCAGTCTCCTTCCGGAATTGTTGGGCCGCCGGAGCAGGCCGAGACTGCAAACAGGCAGCTCATCGCCACGACAATGAATATGGTCTTCTGAACAGGCATGAGACTTCCCTCGATTGATCCCCTGATAACGTAGTATCCTTAGAGCAGGGTCAAGGCTGACCTTGGGGAAGTCTGCCCAGGCCCAGACGCTGTCACAAAAGCTTGGCACATTATTTCATTTTATTTTGAAATATTATCGTTTAAGACCGGTTCAGTGATAGCCCTTCTGAGACCAGTTGGTTCAGTTATGCGCAGATCCGCCTGCCATTTTGAGGCTGAACCCATTTATTTTTTTCCAGTTATGTGAGGCATCTTGAGATTGAGTCGCAAGACGCCTAATCATACCCCTCGCGCGTGATGTTGCGGATTAAAGGAACGATTTTGGTGGACGACACATTCCCAGCTCTTAATGAAGAGGCGTTTCGCGATGTCAGCGAACCTGATCTTCTCACGCCCGATCGCCGAGCTCATCCTCCTCGAATTCTCCTCCTCCACGGCTCCCTGCGCGAGCGCTCCTTTAGTCGCCTCGCGAATGAAGAAGCCGGACGCATCCTGCGCAAATTTGGCTGTGAGACCCGCGTGTTTGACCCGACCGGCCTCCCTTTGGTGGATACGGATGACGGCTCTCATCCCAAAGTGAAGGAATTGCGCGAGCTCGCCATGTGGTCAGAGGGCATGGTGTGGTGTTCGCCTGAACGCCATGGCGCCATGACCGGTCTGATGAAGATGCAGATCGACTGGCTGCCCCTTTCGCTTGGCGGCGTTCGTCCCACGCAAGGCAAGACGCTCGCGGTCATGCAGGTCTCAGGTGGCTCGCAAAGCTTTAACGCCGTCAATCAGATGCGCATTCTGGGTCGCTGGATGCGCCTCATTACCATCCCGAACCAGTCCTCTGTCGCGAAAGCCTGGCAGGAGTTTGATGATGAGGGACGCATGCGCGCCTCCCCCTATTACAACCGGATCGTGGATGTGATGGAGGAACTCACGAAATTCACCCTCCTTACCCGCGATCGCGCAGACTATCTCGTCGACCGGTATTCCGAACGGGTCGAAAGCGCAGAAGAAACCTCAAAGCGGGTCAATCAGCGCGCACTTTAATTGCTATTGTCAGTTCAGCTGGTTCGCCGGCACCTCAACCGAGCACACATCGAGGATTTCCGGCGGCTTGCGATAGAAAAACGGATCCTCGCGCACGCGCTTGGAGGTCTTGAACGCTTCAAACGCCTCCGACGCCGTATCCATCACCTCCCAGACAGGCCGCTCAGTTTCCGGAATGTCCACCGCCATCTGCATGGAGAGAATGGTGTCACCCTTTTCAGGCGCCTGGATCACACCGCTTTCAATCGCCCGATCGCCGCGTTTCAGCTTTTGCACAAATTGCATGCCGGAAATCACGCGACCGAAAATGGTCAGATTGCGGTCGAGATAACGCTGCGGCGCCAGAACGATATAGAACTCCGTCGACCCGCTATCCGGATCCGTGTCACGCGCCATGGCCATGGCACCCGGACAATGCAGCAGCCATTCACGCTCCATCACCTCGTCCTGTGCGACCGCGAACCCGTTCATATGCCCGACCGCTTCGGCAAACAGATCACCATTGCCAATCGGCGTGAAGACGCGATTGGAGACCTCCCGGTCATTCTCGTTTTCAAGGGTCGGGAACGGCGCAATTCTCTCGTCTGACTCAAGTCCGCCCTGCGCCACAAACCCATCAATCACCCGATAGAAGGCTTCGCCATCATAAACACCTTCGCGAACGAATTTCCGTATCTGAGCGGCATGGTTCGGCGCGAAATCATTATTCAGCTCAATCACCACCTCACCGTAATCGAGCTTCAGAATGAGGAGGTTCTCAGGGGCGACCAAACGATAACCGTCGCTCACGGTGGTCACCGGCGCACTGACGGCCGCGTCTGTCTGCGCTTGCGTTGCGCATCCCCCCAACATGGCGAGACACACACCTGCCAGAATTAAATGGTTGAATACGCGCATGCCAGACCTCCCTCAAATCACAGAAGGTCAGCCTGCGCTTTCAATCGGGGCTTAGCAAGCTGGCGATCAGGCTTCGCAGCTGAAATCCTCAATACCGATATCGGAGAGGATCAGGCTCTCGCCTTCACCGGCCTCGCCGCCCATCAGCTCGAGAATGCGTTCTTCCGTGCTGGAAAACCCGGCCCGACGCGCCAGCAGCAGAACTTCCATCGCACTGTCCTCAAAGCTGACAGTCGTTTCTTCGCACCCGGTTTTGCGCACCCAATCCTTGGCATCGTCCTCGGCAAGTGCGGCTTTCCGCGCCTTCAGCAGAGCTTCAGCGGCCAGAAGATTGGTACTGAATGGATCGATCAGATGCAGATCATGAGACAGATCAGACAGAAAGATATAAGCCGCGAACTGCGCATAGCTCTTGTCTGAATAACGCGGCTCATCCTCATTCACACAGCCCAGGAAACAGGGATTGGCGCTCGGCGAAATCCGGGTTGGCCCGGCGCGGCCAGTGGTGGTCCCCACCTGCTCGGCGACGGTGTCTTTCAGCTCTTCATAAAGGTTCACCGCATCCATCTGAGTGATGCCGTTTCCGACGCTCTTCTGAATGCGCTCAGATCGTATCACCTCGAAGGCGTCCGCCTCGATGGCGTCAGAGATATCAGAGACATTCGAGCTGGCTGCTGGCACAATCATGCAGGCCGCAAGACCCGCAATGAGGGATTTCGCCCGGATCATCTGCATTCTTTCCTCCCGAATTCATTATCCGGTTCATAGAACGCAGACCGCCATTCGCAGTCAAGCTTGACTGTTAGTCAGGCCCGACCACAATTTAGTGAGATCAAACCTTAAAGCCCGAGCAGACTGCCAAGGGGCGAATAGAGCACCAGCACGCCGACAGCCACGGCGGACAGCGTATAGGCGAGCAGCATAAGCGCGCCATCCTTGGCCAGCAGTGCGACACCAACCATGGTGATCGCGGCGCCAGGCGCAGCCACAGCAAAGGGCACAAGCTCCAGCGGGATCATGACCAGCGCCATAAAGGACACCAGAATGGCCGCAGCGTACTCAGCCGGTCCACTTGTCAGAAAAGACATCCGCTCAGTAATCATCTTGTCGATAAAGCGAAGGGTTGGCGCGGCCTTGTCCTCGGCCTTCGTGACCTTGTCGCCCTTAATCGACAGATTGCCGATGAAACCCGGCAACCAGATATGCGAGCGTCCGAACAGCATCTGCGCCGAGAATAACAGGATCACCACGCCGACGACGGCGGGAAGCCCCGGAACTGCACCCAATGGCGGCACAACAACAACGAGTCCGAGTAACACAAAAATCGGCCCGAACGACCGGCTACCATAAAGGTGCATCAGATCGTTGACCGAAACCGTTCCGCCTTCCGCCTCATCCGCGGCTTTTTCCATTACATGCTCAAGAGGTTGCGTATCAGCCATTCCATCCGTCTGTCAGATTGCAGTGAGTCCCTGAATTTACGCTGAAGTCGGGGCGCTGGTTCCATTGCAGCTCCGATTTGTGTTCACCTGAACATCGGTATGGATAGCTGTTGCAAGAGCGACACCGACTGAAACGCTAGCCGGTGTCGCCAATGCTGCTCTTAAGATTGAGAGGTTGTCAGGTCTGGGAAATCGGCTGAGCAGGCCGCACGCCGATTTCTGACATGCGTCGCGCGATTGAATGTGAGGAACGCGATAGCACCCGCGCCATATCGTCGACCTTTCGGCCTTCGCGCACGAATGTGCGCAATTTCTCATCCTGGGCTTTCGTCCAGGGGTGGGTAGATGTGTACAAGGTTCTGGATGTGGTCATGCTTACAGTCTCCCTGATTTGCGGGTTCATGGAGATGCGGCCAACAGGTCAGAAAACTGCGAAAGCCGCAATCTCGACTTGGACTGGCGAATTGGGAATATCGCTCAGCTTCGTCAACCAGATTTGTGAAAAAAACCGGACACAAGGCCCGGGGCGCAGTTCAGAAAGGAAACTCCGACGCCAGAAGGCGTCAGAATTTCAGTTGAACTTCCACGCCATAGGTTCCTGGCGTCGTATAGCTCTCAATCCGACCAAACCCGGTTGATCCGGACCCGGTTGATCCGGACCCGGTTGAATTCGCCACGCCGTCATAACCCAGCTCATCGAAAGCATTCCGCATGAATGCAATCACAGTCACATTGCCATCGGGCACGATGTAGGTTGCGCGGAAAACGACACGGTCAAAGCTCGGCGATTCCGAAATCGGCGTGTTGAAAATCGAAGAGTAGAAACTGTCGCGATAAACATAGCTCCCAGCGAGGAACAGACTGCCTTCCTCCATCGGAACATCAATCAGGGTCGACAGCGCGAACTGGTTTTCAGACGTGCGCGGCAGACGATTACCCTTCAGATCAACAAGCGTTGGCGCGGAGGTCGCAGGGTCATTGAATGTCCGGTCCGTCTCAGTGATCTCCGTATCGAGCCAGGAATACGTTGCATTGAACTCCTGCGTCGGGCGTTTGGAAACGACATCCATCGCCCCGCCCACCGAGTTCCGCCCATAAAGCGTTCCCTGCGGTCCACGCAGAATTTCGACCCGTTCAACGAACATCGGTGTTTTGGAGGCTTCTGCTGACGAGGCCGTGTAGAAGCCGTCATTATAGGTCGCAACACCCGGGTCTGACCCGATAATATTCGTCAATCGGCCAACACCGCGAATAGAGATACGGTCGAGCGAGGTCGAGAAGTTCATGCCCGGTGTGAAGTTCGCGAAATCTTCAATCGTCCGGATACCCATCCGGTCGCGCTTCTCATCATCCAGAACCGTCACCGCAACCGCAATATCGTTGAGATCCTCCTCCCGACGTTGTGCGGTCACGTACACCGTGTCCTGAACCTATGTGTTATCCCCGGCTGGCTCGGCCTCCGGTCCTGTCTGCCCGAAGGCCGGTGCGCCCCCCCAGAATAACGGCGAGTGCAACGCCGCCATAAAAGCCCGTTTTCAGCATGTCTGTCCTCCCAGAGGCAGGCCCCACTTTTTTATGCCGGCGGTGGCCCTTGTTTTTCATGCAGAGTGTGACCGGTTCCGGTCGCTGGCTGCTGCAATCTTTTTCTATTACAGCCCACCCGTCACGCCAAAAGCATATTCAATTATTGATTATGTTGTCAAATGAGTATTTTTACACGTATTTTCAGAGGCTAAAAACGTATTACATCATATTTTATTATGGAATTCGACAATATACAATCGTGAGAATGACTTGAACAATCGACCGAAATCGGGTTCAGTCCGGCAATGTCGGGAAAATCAGTCGCGCGGTTTGAAGAGCGCCAGAAAGCCATAATCGAAACCGCCTCAGTGTTCCTCAACCAGCACGGAGCACAGGGATTTCGCCGTGAAGATGTCGCGCGCGAACTGAAGCTCGATACCTCCACCATCGCCTATTATTTCAAGAAGCGGGATGATTTGCTGGCGGCCTGTCTGAGCCGGACCATCACCTGGGTCTCGGATCAGGCTGACCTTGCCGGGGCAGAGCCGGACCAGCGCGCCCGCACGGACCATTATCTCGCAGCGAATCTCGATCTTCTGGCGAGCCAGCGCCGCGGCGACTCGGTTCCGCTGCCCGTCCTCTCCGACCTTGCGACCCTGCCAGATCCCTTGCGCCTGCCGCTTCAGACCCAGTTATCCGACGCTTTTGCCCGCATCATCGATTTTCACCCGTCGACCGACCACCCGCCCGACCGGGTTTGGCGATTACTGGGCGGAAACATGCTGCTTAATATTGCCTTCTGGATACCCGCCTGGGACGATAAATTCCGCCTTGAGGACTTTCCACGTATCCACCGCATTCTCAGCCATTTCCTGTCAGGCGGCCTGCTCCACTCCAGTGAAACCGAACAGACCGACATGGTGGATCTCGAACCCGCCGCCGAAGACGGGGCAAAGACAGAGTTTCTCAAAGCCGCCACACGTCTCATCAATCGCTATGGGTATAAGGGCGCGAAAGTCGACCGCATTGCCGCCGAACTCGGCCTGAGCACGGGCAGTTTCTATCACCATCTCAAAACCAAGGATGAGCTCGTTGTCGCCTGTTTCGAGCGGACATTCGCCATTATCGAATCTGCCTTCAAAATCGCGGATACCGAACCCGATGCCGGAGCAAAGCTGGCCCGCATCTCCGGTCTGATCGCCCATCACCAGTTTACCGCCGAAACACCGCTCCTGCGCTTTGCCTCATATCAGGCCCTGCCCGAAGATCTCAGAAACGAGACCTTTGCCCACACCGATCAACTAGCCCACCATCTGGCTGGCCTGATTGCAGACGGTATGGGCGATGGCAGCGTCAGACCGACAGACCCGGTCATTGCCGCCAACTCACTTCTGGCCGTTCTGCACGGATTTTCAGGCGTTAGCCGCTGGATCCGCGAGGATTATCCGCTCCTCGCGCGCGACCATTTCATGACCATGCTCACCAGCGGCATTTATCGCTGAGGGTCAGTCCTGCGCGTCAGGTCCGGCCAGTTCTTTCAGAATGATCATCCAGTGATCCAACCCGGCATAGAACGCCTCAACGGGCTTCCGCTCATTCAGGCCATGGGCAAAC
Source organism: Ponticaulis sp. (assembly GCA_002692725.1). Taxonomy (GTDB): domain Bacteria; phylum Pseudomonadota; class Alphaproteobacteria; order Caulobacterales; family Hyphomonadaceae; genus Ponticaulis. The sequence continues at coordinate 41,799 of NZLU01000067.1, forward strand.
GTATCATTCGGCTTCGACCCGCCCGCGCCAATCGCCAGCGTTGTGTAGCCATGCCCGCGATAATGCATGCCATCAGTGCCGCCGGATGACATATAGGGCACAATGTCGACCGGCGTGCCGCGCGCCTCGAGAGCTTTGGCGACCGCCGCCAGAACATCTTCCCGCATGCCGGACTCGGGCGTTTCCGTCACATCGCCGATAATCTCGAACTTCACATCCGGATTGCCAATCGCCTCTTCGAGTTTGGCCTGCGTGGCTTCAACGCCCTCGCCTGGAAACACGCGGCAATTGACCGTCGCGGTCGCCGATTGCGGTAAGGCGTTTTCAGCATGGCCAGCCCGCAACATGGTCGCAACACACGTCGTACCGATCGTGCCCACCGTGCTCGGCTCGCGCCTCAGCCGCTCAATCGCCTCCTCATTCGTCGGATCTTCGGCAAAGTCGCGCATCGCCTTCCCCAGACTATCCAGACGTTTGCGCCCGGCCTGACGCAGATAAGATCGGGTCAGATTGCTGGCATTCGGCTTGAATTTATAGTCTTCGACCGCCTTCAACGCAGCTGCCAGTTCATAGATCGCATTGTCCGCCCGTGGACGAGACGAATGCCCGCCCGGATTGGTGACCGTCAGCTCAAACGTCACATAGGTTTTCTCCGCGCCCTGCACGCCAAAGTCCACCGGCACACCATTCTCATCGAGCGACAGTCCGCCCGCATCGGAGTTCAGCACATAGGCCGGCTGAATGTTCTCATGCACCCAGGCTGCCTGCGCGATGGTGGTCACCATGCCCGTCTCTTCATCGCCTGAGAACGCCAGCACCAGATCGCGGCTCGGCACCCAGCCCTCTTCCTTCAGACGAAGAAAGGTCTGCGTCAGATTGGTGACGCCATATTTGTTGTCGGCCGTGCCGCGCCCGAAGAAATAGCCCTCTTCTTCGGTCAGGGTGAACGGATCACGCACCCAATCCTCGGCCAGCGCATCCACCACATCCATATGCGCCAGAAGAACGAGCGGTTTTGCGACCGGTTCATCCGCACGCAGCCAGACCATCAGCCCCTGCGTCGGCTCGCCTTCGCTGTCATAATCGGTGACCATAATGTCGTCATCGGTGAACCCGGCGGCTTTGAACTCGTCGACCAGATAGTCGACCATCTCATGCATCTTGCCCTGTCCACGAGCAGATCGGATCGATACGACCTTGGCATAGATTTCACGCGCCTTGGCCTGTTCTGGCGTCAGGTCATCAGCCTGTGCTGGCGAGGCAAAACAGAGCGTCGAGGCCGCTGCGGCAAGTAAGAAAGATCTGATCATGAGTGCGATTCCGGAATATTGTGTCTGGAGCCAGACTGGCCCAGGGCGACCTCCCCGTCCAGATCTGACCCGCGGCAATCAGCAGGTTTGCCTCATGCCTGGGCAGAGCATGCGATCCCGAACGACAGAGGGTGCTTTTCCACGAACTTCAGACTTCGATGCGACACTCGTGGAGTATCCCTCCGCAAGGTATTCAGTCTGACTGTCTTAACACTGTGACCGATGCCAGGACACAGAACGATGTCCAATGAAAATTGCTTCCATTACGCTTGAATCACGGACATCATCAGAAGAGGAACAAACGTGTCTTTATGTTGGTTTGGAAAGATGCAAAATTCTCTCACCGTGTATCGTCGAATTCAGGGGGCGTCGGCGAAAATTGGCTGATATTTTTCTTTCATATAAGCGGGAAGACCGTGCAATTGCCGACCGCATTTCAGACGCGCTGAAACAAGAGGGCTATACGATCTGGATGGATGTGGGCATTCGTGGCGGGACACGATGGGACCAGGAAATAGAAACAGAATTAGAATCTGCACGAGCTGTAATCGTCATATGGACGCCGAGGTCTGTCTCACCAACCTCAACCGTCCGGGATGAAGCCCTGTGGGCTCGGCAAAATGGAAAATTCGTATCTGTGTTGGCAGAAGATTGTTCGCTGCCGGTGATGTATCGAGGTATCCAGTACAATGATTTAACCACTTGGGACCAATCCACCTCCCATCCGAATTGGAAAGGATTGCTGGAAAATATTGCACGCGTATTTGCAGGAGAGTCTGTCGAAACATCTGTGTCTGACCCGGTCATTCGTCCGGCACCCGGCGACCTGTTCAGTGCGACCATCAAAGGAAATTTCAGACCGCTCCCACCGCCGAAACGCGGTGAAACCTGGCAGCTCGCAAAAACCCTCAAGTCTGAAACCGAAACTTTCAAGCCGCTTAGGGCGCTTATCGGCGGTCACTTTCTTCCCCACCCCTACAAAATCCAAAAGGCGTTTTGGGCCGGTAACAAACTCTACGCACTCGGCAGAAGTATTGAAGAAGCAAGCGTTGAACAGGTGATCATGCGCGGATCGGAAGAAAGCGCCGCCCTTGGAAATATCGTGCCCAGATCCGGTCCAATCATCCACAGCAAGACTGCCCCCTCAATGGCGCTCATCAACACGATTGCCCCGGCCTCGCCGGACAAGGACTGGCTTCTGATTACAGATTACCGCCGCGCAACGTTCTGGATACCCAATACCCCATGGGGATCTGACACTCATGATGCCATTTATGCCGAGATTGGTTCGGAAAAAGAGGGGACATGGCAGACTAATAAAACCGGCCACTGGCCAGACTTTTCAGCTTCTCCAAATCTTCACGAATTCGGTGACAATTACCACTCAAATGCCCACATTCTGAAGTTATCGCCCGATGGAAAATTGCTTCTGCATTGGCGCGGCTTTTTCACAGGCACCCAAAATACGGATGTGGATTGGGCACTTGACGTATGGCGGTTAACGAACCCATCTCGTCCCAGCGAAGGAAGACTGGAAAAAATCGGCACCGCTCAGATCGGTCAACTCGGCTTCAAGGTTTCAGACGTTGAAACTAGTCCAACCTCACGCTTCGCTCTGCTGAAGGTAGACGCTGGCGTAATTGTTGACCTCAAAGATTTTTCTCATTGCATCTTGCCATCGCTGAGTTCCAATGACTTCGAGCGCATTTTTAAAAAACCGGCTTGGCACAGTCAGCAATCAAGCTGGGCGGAGGTTCAAGCAAAACGCATCGATAATACATGGGTCTTTCGCGTCAGCATTTTGAATCTCGAAACGAATGAATATTCTGCTCATCATGACCTTTCACACACGCAAGACCCGCACGAAATTGCCTGGAGCCCGAATGGTCAGTTTATCGCGACGGGGTCGCATGACGAAACAATCGAGATCTGGGACTTGAAGACAGACAAGGTCCAGAGACTCTTTACCAAGTTTCGCCCTCATGATCTGACTTTCAGCCCAGACGGACAGCGCCTACTCGTTTGTGACGCCTTTGAGCGTGCGTCCGTGTCAGTGATCGATCCTAAAACAGGCGACGAACTTACGCGCGTTCACAGCGAGGAAATCGTCGGCTGGAAGAATGATTCCAGTCGGTTCGCAACTCTGAATAAATCCAATACTCAAATCGAAATTTTTGAGCTGAATGCCTAACCCACTACAAATCTAATACTCGTCTCAATCACGACAGTGAAACAATCCGGCTTGCGGATGGCTTCTGTCAGGCAGCGGAAGATCATTCGACCCACTCCCTCTCTCGCACATACGCTTCCAAGGCAGCGACATAAGCTTGGTTGCGTTGCACCGTCGTCCTGTGGCCATTGGCCATCAGGGTGTAGACGACACCAAAATGACCGACCAGTCGCTCCAGGTCCTGATCTGCAAGCAGCTCATTTGCAGGCGTTGTAATTTCCCAGGCGCTATCATCAAAGGAGAAGCTGAGACGTTGGTTCATGGCAATCATGGTGTCCAAATTCATGTTGCCAAGATTCTGGAAAGCGTTTTCTGAAGATGCGAGAACCTCCAGATGCGCGGCAATATTATCCTGCAGAAACTGGGAGCGGATCAGTGAAAGCTTGCCGCTGTTGATAACCTGATCGAGGGTCGCGCGAACATATCCTTCATCTTTCCAGCCTCCCAACATCGAGAGATCAGCTCGCAACTGATCTGCCGCTGCCTGATCAACTGTTTCCAGCTGAAGCGTTTCATAAGCGCGGACCGCAGACGCGCGGAATGCGTCAATCGACTCGATACGTTCATCTATCCCCCCGCAGTCTCATTCGCCTCGTCAAGTAGGCGAAGGACAATTTCCCGCTCTTCATGCGATAATGCCCGCGCCTCGTTCCAGTTATTGACCTGCAAGCCAATAAACACGCCGAACACTACGATCAGCGTCTCGATCACGACCGTGAACCAGTCTTGTTTACGGATGGATTGAGCGATGCGTCGCAGGATCATGGGGCCTCATCGCTTTCGTGGAGCGTTTCTGAATTGCCCAATTCCATCGTCAGTTCAGCATCCAGCGCTGTCAGCACCGCAACGCGGTCTTCGTAGCGGTCTAGGAATGATTCCAACCGTGCGATGTTGTCGCTGTACTCGCTGAGAAGGCCCTTATTCCCGCGTATGTGGTCAATGTCGCAATTATATCGCCACACCAGGCCTTCGTCGTCTTCAGGAGACACATTTGGACGAACATAGTCTGCATCTTCTGCACCTCCCACTTCGAGCCAGATAGCGTCCGGATACCGGGTGTGCAGCCGGAAAAGTTCGCTGACCGCTTCCGCCCGCGCAGCACGGGAACGTTCCTGCACAACAGCATAGTCACGGAGGGCCGCCTTTACGGAGGGGTTAGAAATCAGGTCAAACCGGCCAGATGAAATGAGCTCATCAAGGCTCGACAATGCTTCGGTGGGCGAGGGCATCCAGTGTGAGACGAGCACAGCCCAGCACTCATCATTGGTGAGTGGCCGTGACGGCGCGAGCGAGAACATGACAGAGTTGGCGTCTTTGGCCAGCCCAATGCGAGGATTATGCACGGCCAGCTCTTCTTTCTGTGTGTCCAGAAGCGAGCGGGCCTCCTCCTGCAGGCGCAAGAGCAGAACCTGCTCGCTGTTTCGCTCGACCCGCGCCGAGTTCCAATTCCCGAGCTGAATGCCCAGAAAAACACCCATCACAACGATCAGGGTCTCGATGACAACGGCAAACCAGTCCTGTTTGCGGATGGAATTGGCAAGACGACGTAAGATCATTATTCACCCTCTCGCAAGGCGACGGGGGGGTGCCGAAGGCGTTGCACCGATATGGTCCTCAATGACGAAAATCAGCGCTTTTGCCCGTTCTTCAATGAGCGCCGCCCTTAATTCCAGGCGCGAATGGACAACTTCCATGATATCGAGCGCGCCGGGAAAGTCAGCGCGCATGCGCGCGTCCTGTAGTATGTCTTTGGCGGTGTGAACATCAACGCCAAGGCCTTCAGGCCCCAAGTCTGCCTTCAACTCTTCCCATGGAGCAAGATCACCCTCGAAAGACGAAATTTTCACAGCGATCTCGCGTTCTGTCTCTCGCGACAAAAGGCCAATATGCGCGTTCTTGTAAATCATCTGTTGAGCACGCATGAGCTCGTTCCACTGAGACGTATTGGATGCAAAACCATAATACTCAAGGATCGCGTCTTTCACGTGTCGATCGGACAGCAGAGTGAGGCCACCAATACTCTCCAGCTCATTAATCGTATGCCGATTTATAACTGGAAAGTGCACATAACCCGCGCGAGCGACCGACAGTGCAAAGTAATCCGGATCTTCAATCTCAAACGTGGGGTCTTCAAGCGCTAGGGCGAGATAATCACCATGTTCGTCGAACAGACGCGCATTGCGGACGACAATCTTCGCCATGTCCACATCACTGCGAAGGTCTTTCAGAATCTGAACATAGTATTCCTGTTCGCGCACCCGATCATTGCGCGCCTCATTCCAATTGCCAAGCTGAATACCGAGATACACCCCCATAACGACGATGAGGGTTTCGACGATGACCGCGAACCAGTCCTGCTTGCGGATGGAAGTGGCGAGGCGCTGGAGGATCATTCGATCCACCCCTCCTCTCGAGCATAGTCTTTCAGCGCCGCCTCGTACTCATTATTGAACCTGTCCGAATATTGATGGTTTTCGTGGATGTACTGGTACTGGTTGTACAACTGGCCGATGCGCCTGCTGACGATTTCATCTGCAAGAATGTCGTCTAGCGGCGTGACTAGTTTTCTTGGCGCACTCCAGTCGGAATCAAACCTGTCATGTATCGCCTTGAAGTCATCGATGTTCATCTCTCCGAGCCCATCAATGCTCGTAACGCGCCCCTCTACGGCCTCCCGGTAGGCGGCAATGTCGCCCTGTAGAGCGCTGGAGCGGATAATGCGAATCCTCCCGCTCGCAATGGCCTGGTCGAGCGTCGCCGTGATGAAAGCCGTGCCCGTATACGGCCCCATTTTGAAGAGATCTGCCGCGACCTGAGCTTCGTCCTCTACCTGCCCAGACAGCATGGTCCGATGGACGCGAGCCGCCGCCTGCGCAGTTTCGCCGCTAGCCGTGATTGTATCCTCAAGCGACTGGCCCGTAGCCTCTGCATCCTCGATCAGACGCATGACCAATTCCCGCTCTTCGGCGCGCTCGCCGCGCGCCGCATTCCAGTTGCCAAGCTGGAGACCGAGATAGACACCGAACACCACGATCAGGGTCTCGATCACGACCGTGAACCAGTCCTGCTTGCGGATGGAATTGGCGAGACGGCGCAGGATCACGCAAAGCCCGCCCGGGCCTGCCTGATCGATACATCGACAATTGAATCTGCACCGTCAGCCCGCATGACGCTCCCCCTACCGAAAACTATAGTCGGAATTTCAATGACTTGCCAATCTACCGGCCGCTTAATTCACGCGCTGGCGCATGTCTGCTCACGCAATGACCTGCACAAGTGATTGACCTTCCAGAAATTACCGATATAGTGAGCGAATGATCACTCGTTTAGATATGGTGCTGCGGCTTAAGCCTGTCCTCATTAGCACCGCCTTCCTTTTCCTGGCATGGGCGGCTGCAATCCTGTTCGGCTTCAGCGTGGCGGAAGACGCCGGAGGCTTATGCACAATCTATGGCAGTTTTCTGTTTGCCCTGTACGGGCTGACGGTGTCCGTCTGGCAGCCAGGGGTAAAGCGCGCACTGATGTTCGCCAGCCTGACGGCGGTCCTCCCGGTCTGCGCCGGGATTGCGGTTTCGTTGGTCACCTATAACGCCTGGTATGACACGGTCGACTATTATCCGGGCTTCACCGAACAGATCTATATGGTCTTTGCGAGCCTGCTGGACATCAGCGTTGTCAGTGCCGTTCTGTTATTGAAAGGCCTTCTCTGGATCTGGCGCAAACTCGACTTCCAATAGCCCTCGCGAATAGACAGTCACGTCTGACTGTTATATATCATATCTCAAACAGATATGCGGTGCCTCAGGCGCCCGGGAGGACATTGTGAAATCACTCATCGCCCTGACAGGTGCATTGTGCGCTTCGGCCAGCCTCACACTACCCGTAGCCGCCGAAAGCTGGTCCAAGAGCTGGGTGATCGATTATTATGAGTTCGCCCACATTTATGGCCGCGAAGATGCCTCCGACGCCCTGCGCGGCAATGGCGGCCATTCCGCCGGCGCGATCCACGAAACCGTTTCCCACATCAATCTGCCCGTCTGGTGGCATGCGCTGAAAAACCATGCCGATGGCCTGCCTGATCCCGAGACCGGACAGAATATGGGCATTTCCACCGTCTATCGCATCTGGGCCAAGCCGGCTTTCGTCTCAACCCCGGATGGTCGCGCGCCCGTCACCAAAGCGCGGTCATTTGTGCCGGTTGAACTTGCCGAAGCTGCAACATCCGACGGCGAGGAGAACCTCGACCGCTAAAAGCGTCAGATTTTCTCCGCGCAGATCTCCAGAAAGTCCCCCAGATAGCACATATCGGGCCGGGTCTCGCTTTCCCGCCAATACTCAATCAGGCCGAAATTGCGTGCGACTTCCCACATGCGGTCTTCTTTCCAGAGTGGCAGGAATTCGGCATAGTGCAGCACCATGCCCACGCCCTGCGCCTCAGGGGCAAACAGCTCGATCAGACTGAAGGCGCGGTCATACTCGCCGAGAATGGCAAGCGCTCGCGCGCGCTGGGTCACTTCCAGCCGGTCACACTCGGTGCCGATCGTTTCCTTCTTCCCCTCCCGCACATCAAGAAAACTGTTCAGACAATCCTTGATGGAGGGCGGCGCGCCATCCAGCGTCGGGCGTGCTTCGTCCGGATCGCCATAAAGGCTCTCCTGCAAACTGAAGGTCGAGTAGAGCAGCATATTATCAGGTGCCAATCTCAAAGCTTCGATGATTGTCGCATCGGCGGCCTCAAAATCCCCCTTCTGCGCCTGCACAATGCTAAGTGCGCCCCGCAATTCGAGAAAGACCGGCCAGGCCGTCGTTACCGTTGTCAGAAGATACTCAGCCTCCGTTAGTCGTCCCGCCCGGCGCAACATGCCGTTCCGCATGGTCACCGCGCCCAGCCCCAACCAGTTCGACGCCCCAATTTCAGACAACAGCACTTCCATTTCCGCCAGATCGGCCTGTTTGGCCGCGAGGAGCGTATCGCCCATCTCGACAATCTGATGGGCGGACTCGCTATCACGTGCCAGATCGAGCAAGCGGGTCGCCTCCTCCTGAATTTCGGGCTGGCGAATATCGCGCTGCCCCATCCAGTGCTGATCTGGTTTGGAGAGAATAAGCACGGCGTGAAGCGCCTGAACCCCGGGCTCGTCCGGAAAAACTTCCAGCATATGCGCGCTGATCTGGTCGGCCGGCTCCTGGGAAAACGTGCCGCCATTCGTGTAGCAAAGCTCAAACAGCATGCCGAGTAAGGTCGGATTTGTCCGGCGATCGAGCGACATGGCCGAGATCAGATCATCCCCGCATTTCGCCAGATGCGACGCCAACAGCACCACGCGCTCAGCGAATACATCTCCGCTCAGTCCGCGCGTGGAAAGGTCCGTCGTGAACAGCGTCTCAGTAATTCCGGATTGCTGCAGGGCAAACTGATACTGGCCAGCCTCCCCCGCCTCATCCGCCGTCAGTGCAAAGCGATACCGTGCCTGTGTGTCCTCTTCGGAAAACACCCGCCAGAAGCGGTTGGCACTGGCAAGCCCAGCCTGAAAGCCCGGCGCATCTGTCTCCAGTGTTGCAATCGTCTCAGCCGACACGTCGAACTGCGCGACAGCGGACGGCATATTCTGGTTCCGCGACTGTAGTAAAGAAACAATGAGGAAACCGGCCAAAATGAGCGCGCCAAGGCCAATCGTAACAAATCGGAAATTCAGCCGCCGGGTGCGCGGCGCTTGCTCCATGCGTACGGTCGCCTCAACAGCCTCCACCGCCGCTTGAGGAGGCGGCATGGATGCTGCGATGGCGGGCGCAGTGGCTTCCTCGCGCGGGTCGGCCGTGTGCACAATCGCATTCAGCCGATACCCCCGGCGCGGCACGGTTTCGATCAGGCGTCGGGACGCCTCACCCTCGCCCAGCGTTTTGCGCAGTATCGAAATCGCCCGCGTCAGGCTTTCATCACCGCCATAGCTCACCTGCCAGATGGTTTCGATCATGTGTTGCCGACCGACCACCTCTCCGGGCCTGGCTGCCAGCTCACACAGAACCTGCATCACCTTCGGTTCAATCGCGAAGAGGTGTCCGTCACGATGAATCTGCAATCCGTCAGAGTCGACTTCGATCGAATTGATCCAGAAACGCCCTTCGGGTCTGTTTTCTGTCTCGTCCATTCCGTTTCCTTACTTCCCCATTTGATCTGTTTTATCACGGAATTTCGGGTTTAACACCTGCACCAAAACCCATTTTTCTCTGCAAATACAAAGACATCATATATCCATCAGGTAACCAACAGATCGCCTTCAGGACCAGAGGCGCCCTCCTGAGCCAGTTTGGTTTCACAGCAAACGGGCTGTCACCCAATCACAGTGAAAACCAAATCAGGAGTTCAACATGTCTATCAATCCTAAGTCTTTCGCCCTCGCTTCTATCGTATCTCTGGTCGCCCTTTCAGGCACTGCCATCGCCGGGTCAGACTTCACTGCGCGCTTCGACTATTCTCTCGACGCACCAATCTCTCAGACTTATGCCCGCTTCGAAAAGACAGCGCGTGACGTCTGCAAGCTGGACCGCGTGAAAGCTGGCGGCGTTGGCACCATGCGTAAAATGGAAAACGCCTGCACCGCGCAGCTTCTGTCTGATGCTGTTGCCGAAACCCGCATCCCGGCACTCGTCGCCTATCACGCAGAACAGACCGGCCAGATGCCTGCCCTGCCGCAATATGCCGAGGCCGAATAACCGAACACCCCAATAACGATAAGAACCTCCAGGCTCCCCAGGCCTGACCTTCACAGGGCATCCTCACCGGATGCCCTTCTTCTTTCGGTATTGTCGATCCAAGGCGCGACAGATAAGTGGGCGAAAAGGCGCCCCTGGTCAGGGAACATCCAATCAAACTCCGAAACTGCTTTTGAGAAATGCAAATATTTTCGAAAACCTATTACATTTATATTCTGAATACATATATTGTATATAGAATATTATTCCTGTTGGCTCGCCCCTTTTCAAATAAATGCAGCTTTCCAGCCTCGATATTATTCGAACTTCGCCCAGTTTTGCTTGAACGCTTTTCTGGCACGCGAGGTCATTTAAAGAAAAGGCACGCAAAATGGCGTTTTTCACGACACAAAACAAATCTATCCGATCCAACTCACATCTGCCCCCGACCGGCATACTCCTGCAAGGTGGCCTGATTGCCCTTTGTCTTCTGTTTGCATTGATTTTGAGTGCTTCGCTCATGACTGCCACGGCGGCGACGGACGAGCAGGAAACCAACTGGACCTGCAATGCCGGCTTTAAGTCTACTGAAGGTGAATGCGTTCCCCTGATCGCACCGGAAAATTCATACCTCACCGGCAATACCTACGGACGTGGCTGGGAATGTCACTACGGCTATTTCGTCGACGACGAAACCTGTAAGCCGATCAGTCTCCCCGACAATGCCTATCTGGACTATTCAGGCAATCGATGGACGTGCGAACGGGGCTATACGCGCGAGCGTGGCACCTGCGCGACGATCAACCTGCCGGACAATGCCTATCTGACGGATTCTGGCTACAATAAAGGCTGGGAATGTGAGCGCGGCTATGTGGAAAGTCAGCTGGACTGTGTCAGGATCGATCTCCCCGAGAACGCCTTTCTCACAAGCAGCCGATATGGCGCAGGTTGGGAATGTGGTCGTGGGTACGTGAAAACCGGCGAGACATGTCGCCGCGTCCAGATTCCTGAAAACGCCCATCTTAATTATTCCGGCAATGGTTGGGACTGCAACCGGCCCTATAAAGAGGCGGGCAATACATGCCAGATGCCATAAATCCAGACTGGTCAAAGGATCGCAACCTTCAGGGCCTACAGGACATGATCGAGCCGATCCTAATGACAACGGTTCGCATCAGCACCTTCAACGACTCTGTGGGCCTCACAAATGCCACGGGCTTCTTCTTCGAACACCGGAACAAGCTGAAGCTCATCACCTCACGCCATGTCGTACTGGATGAAGAGACAGATCACAGGCCCGACCGGCTCGAGATCGAGCTTCACGTTTCCCGGAAAGACCTCGGCCAATCTGTAGGATTTTCCATCCCGCTTTACCAGAACGGGCACAATATCTGGCGGGAAGCAAAAGACGCCAACGGTCTGGTTGATCTGGTCGCTATCGACATCGACAAGATCGCCCTACCCGATACCGTTGTATATCAGGCCTTCTCATTTGATCATCTGGCCCCGACCGATCTGCGCGTGGAGCTTGGCTCAACGCTCATGGTGATTGGCTATCCGCTTGGCTTTGAGGACTCGCTGCACCATTTGCCGGTTGCCCGGCAGGCGGGCCTCGCCTCCTCCTTCGGTCTCAGGTTCAAGGGCATGGGCTATTTTCTCGTCGATGCGCGCACCCACCGTGGCATCAGCGGGGCGCCGGTCGTCATGCGCAAGCCCGATGCAAAGCCCGGCGACCCCTTCCCCTGGCAACTTCTGGGCGTGCACTCCGCCCGGCTCGAGGCCTTTTCACGCGACCCAGAACATGACGAAATCCTGGGCCTCAACGCCGTCTGGTATGCAGATGCCCTGGCGGTGTTTTATACCTGACATCGAACGCCCGCTCCCGGCGCTCAACTCACCCAGAATGCGGTGTTGAGCGTCTCTCGGGTAAGGCCGAGGTGAAGGTGCGCCAGCTTCAGCGGGTAACAGCACCGAACAAACCCAAATTAAGCCAAACGCTCTTTCGTCGTGGTAAAGCTAAGGTCCGGATTGCGGTCCATGGTGTAGTTCGCGTCCCAGGCATCCTTGCCGAGATAGACCGGGTCACCATCCAGATCGGTACCCGACTGGCTCTTGTTCTTGTCCATAAAGGCTTCGAGTTTGTCTTCGGGCCCGGAGATCCAGCGCGCCACGTTATACGGCGCGGTCTCAAACACCACTTCCAGGCCATACTCCGCCGCGACGCGTTCGGTCATGACTTCGAACTGCAGCGCACCGACCGCCCCGACGATCATGTCCGAGCCGATTTGCGGGCGGAAGAGCTGGGTCACGCCTTCTTCTGCAAGGCTTTCCAGCGCCTTTTTGAGGTGTTTCTGCTTCATCGGGTCTTTCACCCGTGCCCGGCGCAAGAGCTCCGGCGCAAAGTTCGGAATGCCCGCAAACTTCACATCGCCAGACTCAGAAAGCGCATCGCCCACGCGAAGCGCACCATGGTTGGGAATGCCGATCACATCGCCCGGAAAAGCGGTCTCGGCAATCTCACGATCCTGCGCCAGAAACATCATCGGATTATGCACATTCAGCAGCTTGCCCGAACTGGTTTTCAGCTTCATGCCGCGCTTGAACTCGCCTGATGAAATGCGCAGAAACCCGACCCGGTCACGATGGTTCGGGTCCATATTCGCCTGAATTTTAAAAATAAATCCGGTGACCTGTTTGTCATCGCGCACGATGATCTTCTCCTGGCCTTTCACTTCGGCCTTTTGCGGGCGCGGTGGCGGCGCAAACTCGCCAATCGTCGACAAAAGCTCATGCACGCCGAAATGGCGCAGCGCCGAACCAAACACAACGGGCGTCATGTGACCTTCGAGATAGGATTGGTGGTCGAAGGTGGGCAGGCCATCTTCCGCCAGTTCGGAGGTCAGCTCCAGCTCTTCCAGAACGCTTGCATCCACGCGATCGGCCAGTGAATTCGACCCCGACATCTGAATACGCTCAGCCCGTTCAGGATGGGCCTTGTCATCTGCGGCAAGCTTTTTGAACAGGCAGAATTCACCCGTGCGTAAATCCTTCATACCCGCAAACCGGTTGCCGCTCGCGGCAGGCCAGTAAAGCGGCGATACGTCAAGCGCCAGCTTCTCATGAACCTCTTCGAGAATGTCGAACGGGTCCTGCGCCTCACGGTCCATCTTGTTCACAAAGGTGATGATGGGAATGTCGCGCATACGGCACACTTCAAACAGCTTCAGCGTCTGCGGCTCGATGCCCTTCGCCGCGTCGAGCACCATAATGGCTGAGTCCGCCGCAGTCAGCGTGCGATAGGTATCTTCAGAGAAATCCTCGTGGCCTGGCGTGTCGAGCAGATTGAACATTTTGTCATCATGCTCAAACGTCATCACCGAGGCCGAAACCGAAATGCCGCGATCGCGCTCAATCTTCATCCAGTCTGAACTCGTCCGACGCCGCTCACCGCGCGCAGCCACCTGTCCGGCCAGACGAATCGCCCCGCCCGCCAGGAGAAGATTCTCCGTCAGCGTGGTTTTGCCCGCATCCGGGTGAGAAATGATCGCGAATGTGCGCCGGCGTTCGGCTTCTTCAGAAAGGCTTAAAGTCATCGCCGCGATTTAGGCGGGAATGGAGGCGTTGTCGAGCGTGTCAGCCAGGCAGCGAAGCGATTACATCCCGAATTGCACTCAATGACCGCTTTACATCGGCGTCAGTTGTTTGCCAGTTAGAAACACTGATGCGTATCGCTGGTCTGCCTTTCCAGTTGGTCGGTCCAAACCAACATTCGCCCGTCTTTTGTACCATACTGGCTAGCGCCGCAGGATCTATTCCGTCTGGCGGAGCCGCAACGACCTGGTTCAACACGACGTCATTCAGTATCTCAAACCCCATGGATTCGAGTCCAGACGAAAGGGCTCTGGCATGCGCGCAAGTGCGATCCAGCAGATCGGCAACCCCTTTTCGACCCAGTGTTCTGAGTGTCGCCCAGATATCAATACCACGTGCTCGTCGGCTCATCTCCAGAACCGTGATCGGGGCGGCAACGCCCGACTGAACAATCTTTGTATAAGCCGTTTGAAAAGACATGGTTCGCTTCAGATCGTCCACATTGCGGCAGATCGCCAATCCACAATCATATGGCGTGTTCAGCCATTTATGACCGTCCGTTCCCCAACTGTCGGCCTTTTCTATTCCTTTGGTCAGATGCCGCAGCTGAGGTGATGCAGTTGCCCACAAACCAAATGCACCATCCACATGCACCCATGCGCCAACGCTATTCGCTCGCGCACAGATATCGTCGAAGGGGTCAAAGCTGCCGGAATTTACATTTCCTGCCTGGCAGATAACGATCATCTGTGAATCCAGTTCAGGTATCTTTTCTGCAACCATGCGCCCCTGAGCATCCGTCGGCACGCGTTCAATATCGCGAAGTCCGATGCCAATCAGTGTCAGAGCTTTCATGACGGTTGCGTGGATATCGTCGGAGGTAACTACCCGAATGCGCGGGGCACCCCGCAACCCGTCACGCATCAGATCATAACCCAGACGATCGAGCAGCGCAGCTTGCGCTGAGACCAGACACGTGAAATTCGCAGCACTGGTTCCCGTGACAAAGTTCAAACTCGCAGAATGCGGTAACCCGAGCACCTGAAGACACCATTGTGAGGCCACCTCTTCAAGCTTGGCAGAAACGGGTGAAGTTATAGCGCTAAACCCGAGTTGATCCCACGCCGTCGCAAGCCAGTTAGCCGCCAGCGCCACCGGCAAAGTACCACCCGTCACAAGACCAAAAAAACGCCCACCTGTATTAGCAACCGTTGCAGGACTTCCAAATTTATCCATCAACTCAAGGGTCTCTACCGCATCACGACCTGACGTCGAAAGTTCCTCGTCAAACATGGCGAGGCCTGCCAGAGCTTTGGAATCCGGCGAGACACGCATCGCGTTCGCTTGCGACACATACCGGATCACCTGTTCTTTTACCTGATCCAGCAGGACTTTCGTTTCATTTCTGTTCTGCATCTCAATTCCCCATTGGAACCACGCCATCCTGTTCGACCATCAACACGACGCTTCGCTCCCGCGCATGTGGGAAGTGCGTTACGCCTTTTGGAACGGTGAAGGCCTGTCTAGGCTTTAGGCTCACCATCCGGTCTTCAAGTTCGAAATCCAGATGCCCTTCCAACACGAGGAAAAACTCGTCTTCGTCATCGCGTTTTTGCCAGTGAAAGTCCCCTTCCATTACGCCAGGACGTACCCAGGCATTATTCACGGCACACAGGGTACGGTTCCACCAGGGCGTATGCTCATCGCCGATTTTCACAATATCGAAAAATTCATCGGCCGCATGCATGAGCGTGTCGGTCTTGATCTCGTATTCTGGTGAGGTATTGCTCATAAGCCTATCTCCTGATCGGAAATTTGCTATATAGGAAATTGCCTAATTGTCTATATCTAAAATTGATGTCTTCAAAGCGCTGTCCAATGAAAAGCGACTTCAGATTTTCGAATGGCTAAAAAACCCGCGTGCACATTTTCGCGAACAGGTGGATGGCGACCTCGTTGATGACGGTGTCTGCGGTGTGCTGATCGCAGAGAAACTTGACGTCAGTCAGCCAACAATTTCCGAGCACATGAAGATCCTCGTCCAGTCGGGACTGGTCATTTCAAAACGCATTAAGCAATGGACATTCTACAAGCGCGATGAAGATGCCATCATGGCATTCTACGACGAATTACACCGCAACTTATGAGTTCTTTCCGGCGCCCAGAGAAATAATGGCAAAGGTGCGCCGGCGTTCGGCTTCTTCAGAAAGGCTCAAAGTCATCGCCGCGATTTAGTGGGGAATGGCGGAATTGTCGAGGTGTCTCACAGTCGCTGACACAGAAGACAAACGGCATGTTTTGAAATTCGATAGTGTCTTGGCGTGAGTCACGCTCACTCCCCTAGCCTGGTCAAATTGACACCAGCGTGGAGATTGTGTGCCGCCATCGATCGTCCGAGAACAGGTCCAGCTCTTCTGCTGGCCTTAATCGTTTCCCTACCGTTCTTTTGGACGGCTACTGATGAACAACAGAGCAGATTTAGAAATCGCGGTTTAAACCGGATGATATAAATTCGTACATCTTGAACTTCTGATCATTCTGCCGTTAGGACAATGTAGGCGATCGTTTGGGTAGGGGGTCCCTTATGGCAGTGTTGAGTTCCATCCTTAGAGCCATTTCGTCCGATAAATCGCTTTGGGTATTTTTCGTCGGTTTCCTTGCAATTCTCTTTCTCAATGGCTTCCCCGTCAGTTGGGGGGGAAACGAGGTCCATTACTTGTTGCTGTCCCACAGCTTTGTCGAAGACGATGTATATGGAGAGCTGTTCTCTGCCTATGACGAAACCAATTCGAAGTTTTTCATCTATTATTTACTGGGCTCCCTCGTCCAAGTGTTGGGATTTGATCTTACTCAGATTGTCGTAACACTGTTCCTTCTGATCATGATGTCTCTGGCGTTGAGCTTCTTTTGCAAGGAACTTCAATTATCTCCGCCTCTGGCCTTTCTCGGCTCAGCATTATTTTTTTTTGCGCTTGACGGTGCCTACTATGGTGGTGCGGGTATTTCACTCTCGACTGAAGCCAAGAATTTCGCCTATATCGGAACATTGTTTTCCCTGACCTTCGCATTGCGAAAGAAATGGATTGTCTCCAACGCTTTCGCAATTTTCGCGACTTACTGCCATTTCCTCGTTGGTGGATTCTGGACGCTCGCGGCCATCGCGATTTTCTGGCACAACAATAATGACCGCTCTTCAGCCCTCAAGCTCTTCGGCAGCTATGTTATCTGTGTGCTTCCCCTTGTCGTGACCCTAGGTCTCGAACGAATGGAGGCCGTTCCGGAATATGTGAAAGAGTTCGAATACAGCCTCAACTACATTTATGCTGCGATCCGAAATCCGCACCACATCGCGCCGTTCGCAAGCATGGATGGGATAACATTTTGGATTCAAGGCTTCATTAATATCGTCATCGTGGCATCAGGGCTACTGTTTCTAAGGTTTACGATCTCAAATGAAGATGATCGCCGTTACATCAACATTATTATCGGCCTGCACGCTTACTTAGTTTTGGCGCTGATCATTTCCTTTATCGATCAGAAGACGTATCTGTTGGCCGCTTTCTACATGTTTCGACCCGCCGCCCTCACGCTTCTGCTGACGCTCTTGATCCTTGCGCGTTTAGTAACCCGACACACCGGCACAAAGAATCTCGAAACGCGGTCATTCCTTGCGCTCTGCGCCCTAGGAGTGGTCCTTTCCGGACCTGTAACCAGTTTTCTGGCAGACACCGTGAATTACAAAGGCGTATCAGTGGAAGCGCAGCTGTCAGAAGATGAAAGACAGCTTGTAGACTGGATCAGGGACAATACCAACGCTGACGATGCATTCCTTTTGTCGCCAACGGTTTCTGGAGATTACGGACCTCCAAAATGGTTAGGCTTTGAAATGTATACCGGTCGCCCAGCAGTCGTTCAGTTCAAATTTGTCGCCACCGCCAAGGCCGACTTGGCGAAATGGTATCGAGACATAACAAATTCGAGGAAGCTTCTAGGTGGCGATTGTAACGCCACAGAACTCCTGCCGTTCGACTATATCGTGTATTCCGACGAGGCTCCGAATAAAGGACTTGAGGATTGCACTGTGGAAGTTGCCGCATTCGGAAACGCCAGATTATTGCAGATCACCAGATAGGCCAGCTTTCGAGGCACAATGCTCACTTGCTCCATGGTTTTTAGCTGAGAAAGAACCCGATATCGCGAGTTCGACAAGCAGCCTCGCCACGATTTTGTATATCTAGCCGTTTTAAATGGCTGCTCGTCCGTCGCGATTTCTTGATGTTTCTGGTCAGCCTTGCAGCGATCTGCGATCGCTGCATTCCCCAAGAGAATAGAGCAGTCAGACAGCGGGTCAGGTCGCAGGTTGGACTGATTGTCTTGTCTTCGGCGCACTCGCAAACAGCAAGGCCACGCCAAGCAATGCTGACAGCGTTGAGCCCACAAGAACGCCCAACCTCACTTCATTCATCATGGACGCATCAGAGAAGGCCAAAGTGCCGATGAAGAGCGACATGGTGAAACCAATACCTGTGAGACAGGCCAGGCTGTAAATCTGCAGCCAGTTCACACCGTCCGGCAATTTTGCCAGCCCGGACTTCACAGCGATGAAAGTGAAGCCAAACACACCCAATTGCTTACCGATAAACAGGCCGGCCGCGATACCAAGCGTGAGAGGCGACAGCAGTGCGCTTAGCGACATGCCCGCGAATGAGACGCCTGCATTTGCAAAAGCAAACAGCGGCACGATGGCAAACGCAACCCATGGGTGGAGACCATGCTCAAGCCGCTTGAGTGGTGACCTTTGGTCTTCTTCGCTACCATGTATGGGAATAAGCAGCGCCGTGATCACACCCGCCAACGTCGCATGAACGCCGGATTTGAGCACGCACACCCACATAAAGACGCCAATCAGCACATAAGGCGCGATGCGTTTTACACCGGCGCGGTTCAGCGCAACCAGACCTGCCAGACCGATCACCGCCAGTCCAAGCGCCTCCACTGTCAGGTTTTCCGTATAGAACAGCGCGATAATTACTATGGCACCGAGGTCGTCGATGATCGCAATCGCCAACAATAACACTTTGAGCGCAACCGGTGCACGCGTCCCCATCAGAGCCAGAATGCCCAGGGCAAAGGCAATGTCGGTTGCGGCCGGGATGGCCCAACCATTGAGATTGGCACCGGCATTCTGATTGATGAGAAGGAAGACAAGTGCAGGAAGTGCCATACCGCCAATGGCAGCAATGAATGGCAGTGACATTTTCTCCAGCGACGACAATTGCCCTTGCAGCACCTCTCGTTTGATCTCGAGACCGATCAGGAAGAAAAACACCGCCATCAGGCCGTCATTGATCCAGAGAACAAGGGGTTTATCGATACTGAGCGCACCGATCGTCACCGCCACCGGAGTGGACAGGAACGCACCATAAGCGGGCGCCAGAAAGGAATTGTTCGCGAGGACGGCAAGCACCGTTGTTGCAATGAGCAACAAGCCGGCGGAGGGCGCCCATTCGAAGAATTCGATCGCTCTTTTAAAAATGTAAGTCATGTCAGCCCTTTAAAAAAATGGGCGAGACTGGTAACAGTCTCGCCAGTTTACTCGGGGTGGAGGTGGCCGGATCAAGGTCCGGCCATCAGAGACTGTTCAGCTCTGTTCATACGGCAGTGAGGAATGGTGAAGCATGATGCGAACGACACCGCTTTCATCCTTCCGATAGCCAAAGGTGAATTCGACTTTCACCTCATCGGCCTCATCAACGGGCGTGAAATAATAGTGGCCCATCGCGAAGGCTAAGCCGTTCAGAAGCTGGATGTGCTGCATGCCAAACCGCACATTCGCCCAGGGCCTGATCGCGAACCCGTTATCCTCGGGATAATCGTCGCCGATAAAATACGACAGAGCGCCTTTGTAGTTCGGGCGGAATGGAACCGTTGAAGCCAGGGTTGGCTTGAACAACACCTTGCCAGCCTGAAAGTCATACAGTCGTCGGATCATGTCGCTCGCCACCGAGCGGTAATCACCCTTGTCCAGATAGACTTTACTGATCGCGACGATCCCGGACGCCCATTGCATTTGGGCATTCAGCACCTCTTGTCGGGTTATCAGATCAGGCTTTGCACTGTTTGCCGATGACAACAGATAAGCGTCATCGAAATCCGTGGGCGTGATCTGACTTTGGTCAGGCGAATAAAGGTCGGAAATACGCTCTGACATCAGACCTTCTCCTCTGTTGAAGCTGGTGTCGTGACGGCAGAGACAGGCGCCGTCATGGCGGGTGAGAACAGAGGCGATGCCGGGATCACACTGGGCAATCTTCGATCTGCGATGAACTTCGGACGGCGCGAAGCGCGATAGTTCAGATGTCTGCGAATAATTTGTCGTGTACGGCGCATTTCAGGTCTCCTTTGCTTTGATGTTCTTGATTTGGAGACAGAGCTTCCATACTTCCAATAGAAGTAAAATGTATTATTGATCGAAAAAAACGATAGATGAGACCCACGCTGAAACAGCTCAGTTATTTTGTTGAGATCGCGGAAACGGGCCGTTTTGGCGAAGCTGCGCGGCGTATGAATGTCAGTCAGTCCAGCCTTTCTGCGCAGATTGCAGATATGGAAGAAGAACTCGGCGCGCGCCTGATTGAACGTGGTCGACATGGCGCACTTCTCACACCAGCCGGAAACGATGTCGTCGTGCAAGCGCGTCTGATCCTGAGGGAGGTTGAGGAATTAAAGTCGATTGCCCGTCAGAGTGAGGAACAATTTGCAGGTCGCATCAATCTCGGCGTTCTGCCGTCCATCGGCCCCTACCTGCTCCCACCTTTCACACGCCATCTACATCAACGCTTTCCGAAATTACGCCTGGTTGTGCGCGAAGAAAGTACGATCGATCTCGAAAAACACCTGAGCGACGGACATTTTGATCTGGTCGTCTCCACACCTGAGGATCATCCCGACGCGGAATCGGTCATTCTGTTTCAGGAACACTTTTGGGTCTGCGCCGCGCCGGATGATCCTCTGAGTTCTTCGCTCGAGCCTGTACAGCTGAGCGAGCTTCGTCATCAGCCCTTCATCTCCTTGGGATACGGCCACAGGCTCAGTCAGATGGTGCGGGAACTGGCCCAGGAAACGGGCACCTATGTCAGCTCGGAATACGAAGGCACCAGCCTCGACGCCGTCCGTCAAATGGCGGTCATGGGGGCCGGCATTGCAGTCCTTCCAAGCCTCTATGCCTTGTCAGAGGCAAGGCGCGATCCGCATCTCACAATCAGGCGAATTGACCATTCCAAGGCTGTTCGAAACGTTTCGCTATGCTGGAGACGAACGTCGGCTCTTTCAACACAGTTTCGCTTACTCGCTGACTTTCTCTCCGAAACGGCAAACGATATTCTGGACGCAGGCTAGCCCTGGTCGGAAGCTCCCCATAGCGCGACAATACCGCACTTGCCTCCTGCCCTTTCCTCCTGATCGGTTTAATGGCAATCGATTGAATGAATGGGGAATAGGGGTGTCATGGGCGCGCTGATCAGCTTTTTCACTGACAACTGGATTGAGCTTGCGGGCTTTGTCACGGGTGCCGCCTGTGTCTGGCTGCTTGTCCTTCGCAATATTTGGACCTTCCCGGTCGGCATGGTGAACTATGTGTTTTTCGGCATTCTGTTCGTTCAGTCCGGACTCTATGCCGATGCGGGGCTGCAAGGCGTCTATTTCGTGCTCGCCAGTCTGGGCTGGTATTGGTGGCTCCGCGGTGGGGATGACCATCAGGGCGTGGAGGTCCATGAACCCTCAAAGCTGATGCTGGCGGCATGTGGCCTTGCTGTCATTGTCATCGCAGCAACCATTCAATGGGTGCTGCAACGCTATACAGACTCCACAGTCGCCGGTCTCGACGCCTTGACCACAGCGATGAGCCTCGTCGCCCAATTCATGTTGTCGCGGAAATGGATTGCCAATTGGTGGCTCTGGATCGCCGTCGATCTGATCTATGTCCCGCTGTATTTCTACAAAGGCTTGTGGCTCACGGCCGTGCTCTACGCCATCTTCCTGGCCATGTGCATTGCCGGGCTGATCGAATGGCAGAAAGCGCGCACCGACAAACCTGCGCCCAACCTGGCTGAGGGCTGATGAGGGGACTTGTCTGGTCTCTTCTTCCGTCAGTTCTGAAGGCGAGGCTCTGTCGCCGCATCGTTGTGACCGGAGCCGAAAGCACCGGCACAACTACCCTGGCGCTCGACCTGTCAGCTGCACTCGGCTGCCCCTATGTGCCGGAATATGGCCGCACCTATACAGAAGAACGCGCGGACGTCGCAGACAATCCCTGGCGAGAAGAAGAGCTCGTACACATCGCTGAAAAACAGATCGAACTCGAAAACACGGTCGCGAGGACCTCAAACACAAGCTGTTTGATCGCCGACACAGATGCCTTCACAACCGCGCTCTGGCATGAGCGCTATTTTGGGATCCGTTCGCCACGCGTCGATGCAATTGCGGAGCGTCAGGTCCGACCCTTTGCCTATATTCTCACTGGGGATGAAATCCCGTTTGAAGCGGACACGATCCGTGAAGGCGGCGATGCACGACACGCAATGCATGAGCGGTTTCGCGAGGATATCACCCAGACAAATGTGCCTTTCCTCGAAGTTTCAGGACATCCAGACATACGCCTCAATCAGGCGCTTGGTTTTTTGAAACATCTGGGCGTCGCGCCCTGAGGATGAGCACATGCCCTCAAATTTGGCGTTTTGTCCCGGCTGATGCGTTTTGTGATCTCTTTTTCCACGACTTTTTTCACGCCTGCCTTGAAATTGCCGCAAGAGATTCGAACATTCTGAAAAAATGTTCGGAGTAAACATGAACTGGCTAAGCCGTGTAATTGGCAAGCTGACCAACCCTAAGAGCAAATACGTCACGCCGGGTCTGGAAGAAAAAGCAGAAAAGAAACCTCCGCCGACTGACGAGAGCGAACAATCTGAGCGTCGCAGTCGGATCGAGACCCGCTTGCGCGGTGAAGGTGTGCCGCTGAACCCGGATCTACCGCCCGTTCCTCCTGTCAGTTCCCTTCGCTTTAAAGAGCCTGATGAAGTCGCCCACCGTGTGACAGCCCTGACGCTCGTTGGCATGAAAGCCAGCGGGATGGACCATGACGTCATGCAGGAAATCGTTTCTGAGCGAAAAGCCCACGATTATTTCACGGCGTCAGAGCGCGCCTTCATGGACAATCCCTCTCCAGGCGAGGACGAAATGGCCCATTTCGCCAATGGCTTTGAATCGGCCTGGGCGCTGATCTGGGCCCTTCGTCTCGTCCGCGAACCGCTCACAACACCGCGCAATCCCTGCCAGCCTGAAAAGGTCATCGAGATTGTCCGGGATACACCTGACCTCACCATGCGTCGGCTGCGCACGCCGGGCCGCCTCGCCGAGAAGCTTGAAATGTTCCAGCTCTATAACTGGGCGATCCAGCAAGCCCAGGCACAGGGCAAAGGCCCACCCGCTCAGCTGAACTCTATCGTCGCTCAGGAACGCTTCCGGGCGATGAGCTGGCTGACCTGTCAGCCCGAGAATGAGGATTGGTGTGAGTTGGACGAGACGGGCTAGACACGCTTCCAGCGCTTTTCGAGCTTCTTCTCGATCAGGTTCATATTGCGGCGGTGACTCTTAAAGCCAAAATCCAGAAAATCACCCAGAAGCGGCACCAGACCGATCACAAAGTCGAGTCCCAGATTGCCTGCCATCTGCGCCTTCGTTCCCCATCCCATGCCCAGCTCATCTGCCAGCTTCATATGATAGACACCCATGGCGGTTGTGAACGCGTCACCAATGCCGGGAATGATGCCGATAATGCCATCAAGGCCAATGCCGATCCCGCCAATGCGGAACTGGTCATCCATTAACCGGGCGATACCGCGCGCCGTCTCCAGCGACTTCAGCTGATCCTCTGTCAGATGATGTTCGGCGTCGAGAATATAAGCGTTCGATTGATCGTAAGTCATTGTCATATCCTCTCAACTCTTCATGGGCGCGTGGGTTGCATTCCGACGTTCCGCTCATTCCTACAAAGCCGGAATGGGTTCCCGACGGCTCGGGAACCTTCGGCACAAAACACGCAGGAAACCCTACGCCCGCAAATCTTTCGTCGAACCGAGGCAGAAATGCGATGTGATGCTCGCCACCTGCTTCAGCCGTCCAAGATGCTCGGAATGGAAGCGCTTATAATCCTCCAGGCTCGCCACTTCGACCCTCAGAAGATATTCCACATTGCCGGTAATATTGTGGCATTCTCGAACTTCCGGCGCACGTTCCATGGCGGCTGCAAAGTCTTCTGAATCCTTGGTCAACTGACCCGACAGAGCCACCATCACGAAAATCGTCATGGATGAACCAAGCTTGGTGCGATCCAGCACAGCACGATAGCCCCTGATAATGCCCTGTCGTTCCAACTCCTGAACGCGGCGAAGACAGGCAGACGGCGACAAGCCAACACGGGAGGCGAGCTCGGCATTGCTGATCCGCCCATCCGATTCCAGCTCAGACAATATTCTGTCGTTTATTCGGTCCAAATCGATCATTTGTTGCAATCAGAAGAGTATATACACGCGGAATGCAAGGAAATTCGACGAAAAGACGCATATACTCACGCGCATATCATAACAAAAATGAGGTGCCCGCTATGTCTGTTCTGCCATTATCTTCCTATGACATGTCCGAAACGGGCGGGTTTTTGTGCATCCATGATCCGGCGAAAACCACCCTGAAGGGCAAGCTGGCCGAAATCGCAGAGATTGCGATGTCGCTGCCCGACCTCCTGCCGTCAGGCCAGGTCCGCCATCATCTCACCCGACAGCTGCCAGACATCATGCCCGCCGAAATCAACGAGCTGGGCGATGCCGAGGCGCGCAAAGCCATGGTGCATTACTCCTTCATGGTGCAGGCTTATGTCTGGGGCGATGCCGAAGCGCCCGCCAGTCTTCCTGCCTGTCTTGCCATTCCGATGGTGGCCCTGGCCGAGAAAATTGGCCAGCAGCCACTCCTGCCCTATTCCGGCTATGTGCTCGACAATTGGAGCCGGCTCGATGCAGACAGTCCGATTGCGCTCGACAATATCTACATGATCCAGAATTTTCTGTCGGGCATGGATGAAGCCTGGTTTGTGCTGATCCATGTCGCGATCGAAGCCGCCGCTGGTCAGGTGCTCGCCAGCATGGCACCCGTCATTGAGGCTTCTGCCCGGGGCGATGTCGGCACGACGCGCACACTGCTCGAAGCCATGGCCGAGCGCTGGGCACTGATCAATTCGATCTTCGATCGCATGCCAGAACGGTGTGATCCCTATATCTATTTCGAACGGGTCCGGCCCTATATCCATGGCTGGAAAGACAATCCGGCCCTTCCCAACGGTCTCATTTATGAGGGCGTGGAAAAATTCGGAGGCAAAGGCCAGGCGTTTCGCGGCCAGACCGGCTCGCAATCCTCCATCGTCCCGAGCATGGATGCTCTGCTGGGCGTCGGCCATGCCGCAGACCCGCTGCGCGCTTATCTCGACGAGCTGCACATTTACCGCCCGCCAGCACACCGTCGCTTCATTAATGATGTGCGCAGCACAAGCCAGCTCCGTAGCTTTGTCAGCAAAGTACAGAATCCGGGCCTCGCCGATGCTTACAACGCCAACATTCAGGCGGTCGCAGACTTCCGCTCGCGTCACCTCGAATATGCCGCCTCCTACATCAACCGCCAGTCCGGACGCGGCACCGGCAATGACACCGATGTCGGCACAGGCGGCACACCTTTCATGCGGTATCTGAAGAAACACCGCGACGAAACACGGGACAATCTCATTCGCGTATATTCCCCAGCCGGATGAGAGCCCTCCCGTTGAAAGGCGCGGGATTGGATGGATCAGCATGACCAGCCGCTGAAAAATCCGATCCCGCGTCTCTTCTTTTTCGGAAATCTTCTTTCAAAACTGGAACGCTTGGGGGCTTGCGCCCATTTCTGTTTCAGCATTGAACAAAACAGGAGATCCCGATGAAATCCCGCACACTTGGCACAACCGAACTCGAGATTTCCTCCGTCGTATTCGGCGGTAACGTCTTTGGCTGGACGCTGGATGAAACCGAAAGCTTCCAGATGCTGGATGCCTGTTTTGACCATGGCCTCACCACCATCGATACGGCCGATGTCTATTCACGCTGGGTCCCTGGAAATTCGGGCGGCGAAAGTGAGACATTGATTGGCAACTGGCTGGCGTCCAATCCGGGCCGGCGCGACAAGGTTCAGATCTTTACCAAAGTCGGCATGGATATGGGCGATGGAAATACCGGTCTCTCCGCGCATTGGATTCGAGAGGCCGTAGAGAACTCACTCTCTCGCCTCAAGACCGATTATATCGACCTTTATTTCTCGCACCGTTTCGACCCCGAAACACCGCATGAGGAAACGCTCGGCGTCTATAAAGACCTGCTCGATGAAGGAAAAATCCGCGCGATCGGTGCCAGCAATTTCGACGACGACCAGATGACCGATGCGCTGAAGGTTTCAAGCGCCAACGATCTTCCCGCCTATCAGGTCCTGCAACCCGAATACTCTCTGGTCTCGCGTGGAACCTTTGAAGGGCCTCTGCAGCGTTACTGCATTGAGAACAATATCGGCGTCGTGACCTATTTCAGTCTTGCGGGCGGTTTCCTCTCTGGCAAATACCGGACCGCCGAGGATGTGAAAGGCGCGGCACGTGCTGGGCTTGTCGGCAAGTATATGCAGGAAGGCGGCTTGGAAGTTCTGAAAGCGCTTGAAGAAATTGCATCGCAGAAAAACGCCAGCATGGCCGAGATTGCCATTGCCTGGTTGCTCCACCGCGAAGGTGTCACAGCCCCAATCGCCAGCGCCACCAAATCCTCACATCTGGAAAGCCTCGTCCGCGCTGCAGACATCAAGCTGACACCAGAAGATATTGAAACGCTTGAGGTCTATTAAAGCGAGGCGGGGGTGGAAGCTCCGTCAGGAGTCGAACCTGAATATAGCGGACTTGCAGGTCCACCGCGTTGCCATTTCGCCACAGAGCTATTCCGACACACCCCTCGTGTCAGGAGAGAGTGCCCCCTCTCCTGAACATGCTCAACAGCTTTCTCCCTATACAACGTATGGGAGCATATAACTCCCCTCACATCCGAGTTTTACCCCTTACTTGAGAGGTTTTTCTCACCGAATACTTCGAAATATCCAAACGGGTTAGCTTCCGACGCCGCAAACCTTCAATTTACTTGCGTAATCGGCATGACTCAGCAGCGCTTCAGCCGCAGAACGCGGTCGGTTGGAGACAAGAAGCTGCGCGCCAAGCCCAACCATTTCGTCATAGGCGCCAGCGTCTTTGAGCGTTCGATAGACCGCATCAGGCGCCTGTGGACGCCCATAAGTGCCGGACATGATCGTCGCGCCCGTTGCCGCCACTTTCTCCACGAAGTCGGGCGCCACATTCGCAACGCGCACCATGGCGACAAGCTTGTCATTCAGAAGACCGGCTGCCTCTGCGGCATCAAAATAGCTATCATCAAAAATTGGCATGGCCAGTATCGCGTCAGGGTCTATCGCGCGATAGCCCAGCGCCTGGTCAATCGTGTAGGCGAGATAGAACACCCGGTCGCGCGCTTTCGCGTCATCGACGACCTTCAGCACTTTGGCCGGCACCGTACTTGGCTTCGTATCCAGCATCAGTAGCGCTTTTCCGTCCGCCCAATCGAGCACGTCAGACAAGAGCGGCGGGGTCACATCGACGGGCTGCATGGTCGGATCCCGCTGTTTGAGATCTGCAATCTCCTTCCAGTCTGTTTCAGACACCAGGCCCTCACCCGTCGTGTTCCGGTCGAGATGATTGTCATGGTTCATGAATAGCACGCCATCTGCCGTCTGTTGGACATCAGCTTCGAGAAAGACTGGAGCGAGACTTGTCGTAAACTCGAACGTGCGCAGAGCATTTTCAGGATGCTCCGCCAGCGGTCCGCCGCGATGCGCGCCAATAATCGCAATCTTATGATCGCGAAGGCATCCGAAAAAGCCAGGCAGATCGCCCTGCGCGGCTGTGAGCAAGCCAGCCGAACTCGGTTGGTCAGCATGGGCTGTGACGCATCCGCCCAGAAACAGACTGGCGGCAAGTAAAGCTCTCAACATGTCAATTCGCTCCAATTTCACTCAAACTAGCAAACTGGTTTGACAGGCTTGCGACACAGCCATTGCACACAAGAGCGGACCGGGTGACAAAGACCTCAGATCGAGGGTTTTGCATGTCTGAAGAAGCACAGGGCGTTCATGACTATCTGGAGGATCCGCGCAATGCGGATATCCTCATTTCCATCAATGGCGAATTGAAGCCACGCGCTGAAGCCATGGTCTCCGTTTTCGATTCTGGCTTCATTCTGGGCGATGGTGTGTGGGAAGGCCTGCGGGTGAAATCCGGCGGCGTCGCCTTCTGGCCGGATCATCTGAAACGCCTCTATGCCGGGGCGAAAACCATCGACATGGATATCGGCCTGACGCCTGATGAACTGACCACTCGTCTGTTTGACTGTCTGAAAGCCAATGACATGACAGATGGCGTGCATGTGCGCCTGATGGTGACGCGCGGGGTGAAGAAAACACCGTATCAGGGACCACGCTTCACCATTGGAAAGGCGACAATCGTCATCATTCCGGAATATAAAGCCCCCCTTCCCGACATCGTCGACACCGGGCTGAAACTCTTTACCGCACATGTCCGGCGAACGGGGCCCGCCGAGCAAGACCAGAAACTCAACTCCCACTCCAAACTCAACTGTATTCTGGCTTGTATTCAAGCCGACAAGGCAGGCGCCGACGAAGCCCTGATGCTCGATCCGGCAGGCTTTGTGGCGACCTGCAATTCAACCCATTTCTTTATCGTGCGCGACGGCGAGGTCTGGACCTCTCCCCCTGAATACTGTCTGAGTGGCATCACCCGCGGCAATATTCTCAAAGTCTGTCGCGCCGCGGGTACCCCGGCCATTGAAAAACGCTTTTCACTCTTCGACGTCTATTCGGCAGACGAAGTCTTCGTCACCGGCACATTTGCGGGTGTATCGCCCGTCCGGGAAGTCGATGGCCGGGACATGCCGCTCATTAATGGCCCGATCACCCAACGCGTGCGTGAGCTCTATCAGGCTTTCGCTGCCGAAAATCTGACGCCAATCACATGACACAGTGCATCCGTATCGCTATGTGGTCCGGCCCCAGGAACCTCTCAACCGCCATGATGCGGAGTTTTGGCGCACGCGCTGACACGGTCTGCACCGACGAACCCTTTTATGCTGCCTATCTCGAGACCACGGGTCTGGATCATCCCATGCGAAACGAGATTTTGGATCGGCATCTGTTGAACCCAAAGCGTATAGCGCATGACATGGCATACAAAGCCTGCAGCAAACCGATCTTTTACCAAAAGCATATGACACATCATATGATTTCTAGTTTTCCGCGTGATTGGATGAGCAAGGTGCGCAATGCGTTTCTGATCCGCCATCCGGCCCGCGTGCTTGCAAGCTATTCCAAAAAGGCAGAAGCGGTCTCCCTGTCTGACATCGGTTTTGTTCAACAGGGCGATCTATTTGAATACGTCTGGGAGATGAATGGCGCCCCGCCTGTGGTGGTCGACAGCGACGATGTGCTGCGAAAGCCGAAAGCGACGCTCAAAAAGCTTTGCAAACGCCTCGATATTCCGTTCACCGAAGACATGCTGTCATGGTCTGAAGGCCCCAAACCCGAAGACGGCGCCTGGGCCCCGCACTGGTATGATGGCGTGAACGCCTCCACCGGTTTTGGCAGCCCACCCGGCGAACTCCCCGCCGTCTCCCCCGCCCATTCCGGCATTCTGGAAGCCGCCCGTCCGATCTATGACTATCTGGCAGAGCACAAGATCTGATCCGCCTTCCCGAACATCTCATCATTCTGACCGAAAGTTTATTTGCCCTGACACCGGTTTGAATAACATTCTAACTAAGTCGGATATTCAGGAGCCAACCATGTCATCACGGACGAGCGCCAGCCCTCACCGCCCCCTTCGCCTTATTTCAGGCCTTGCCGCATTTTCAAGCCTGGCCATCGCCGCTTGCGCTCAGGAAACACCGGCAGCTGATCCGACGCCCACTACCTCCCCTGACACCGAAATCAGCTCATCCGCCTCCCCTACCGCCGCAGCAGAAGGCGCGCTCGTTCCGCTGGAAATGGAGATTCTCGCGCCCGAAGGCACGCCTGTTCCGCGCTTCATGGTTGATGCGTCCTGGCCGAAACTGCCAGGCGATATGATTATCGGCCAGACCCCCGGCCTCGATGTCGACGCCGATGACAATGTCTGGATCGCTCAGCGTCCGCACACGCTCGGCGGAACGGATACCGGCCTCACAACGGACCCACCTATTGCACGCAGCTGCTGTCGTCCGGGACCGTCCGTCATGCAATTCTCGAAAGACGGCACCTATCTGGGCGGTTGGGGCGAGCCAAATACCGGCCCTGTGATCAACGGCATCAACCAATGGCCACGCAATATCCACGGGCTGTTCGTTGCGGATGATGGCAGCATCTGGATTGGCGGCAATGGCAATGGCGATCACGTCGTCCTGAACTTCACGCCGGAAGGTGAGTTTATCCAGATGATCGGCAGCCATGGCGAAACCGACGGCAATGCCAGCACGGACAAGCTCGGCAATCCGGCTGACATCTGGGATGGCGCCGGACAAGTCATCGTAGCTGACGGCTATATCAACAAGCGTATCGCCCGCTTCAACTCCGACACACTCAGCTTTGCTGGCGCGGAAGGCGCTTATGCCGCCGACCCGACAGGCGGCACCCGCGAAGGCAGTTTCGACCAGAGCCAGGCCACCAGCACCAATGATGGCGGCGCAAATCCCGAAGCGACCAGTTTTGGCGACATCGTCCATTGTGTCGTCGGTACTGAAGACGGTCTGGTCTTTGTCTGCGATCGCCGGAACAACCGCGCTCAGGTCTTCCAGCGAACTGACGATGGCGACCTGGAGTTTGTCCGGGATATCGTCATTGCGCCGGAAACAGGCGGCACCCGCACCGTCTCAGACATCACATTCTCCCCTGACGGCAAATACATCTATATTGCCGATATGATGAACAGCGAAATCTGGATCCTGGATCGCGAGACCTATGAGCCGCTCGCCACAATCGGACGAATTGGCCGCTATCCGGGCCAGTTCACCTGGCTTCACTCTGTTGTCGCCGACTCCGAAGGCAATCTTTACACAAGTGAGGTCAATACGGGCCGCCGGGTCCAGAAGCTCGTCTATATGGGCGAAGAATAAATTCCCGAGCGGCACGCCGGTCAGCTAAACTCAGGCGAAGATGACAGATTGGGCCCAATTCGAAGTACCGGTTCGCCTTGGCGTATTTGCAGGGGTCTTGCTCCTGCTGACCGGCCTTGAAGTGGCTCTGCCGCGAAAAGCGCGGGTCAAACCCCGGGCCTCGCGCTGGCTTTCCAATGTCTCGCTTTTGCTGGCCTCCTCCCTGATCCTTAGATTTGCCTTTCCTTTGGCGGCGGTCGGCTTTGCTGTCTGGATGGAAGAGCAAGGCCTTGGACTGTTCAACATCCTCCCCTGGCCCGTCTGGCTGGAGGTGCTGCTGGCCATCATCCTGTTCGATCTCGCCATCTGGACCCAGCATGTGCTGATGCATTATGTGCCGCCGCTCTGGGCGTTTCACCGCGTGCATCACACCGATGAGGACCTCGACGCCAGTTCCGGCTTTCGCTTCCATCCCGGCGAGATGCTTTTGTCATTCATTTGGAAACTTGGCGTGATCTGGCTGTTCGGACCAGCAGCACTTGCGGTTTTTCTATTCGAAGTCCTGCTGAACGCGGCCTCATTGTTCGAACACGCCAATATCCGACTGCCGAAAGCAGCCGATGCCGCACTCCGCAAACTGATCGTGACGCCGGATATGCACCGGGTTCACCACTCAGTTCATCCGGGTGAGACCAATTCAAATTTTGGATTTTGTCTGTCGATCTGGGATCGTCTGTTCAGAACCTATATCGCTCAGCCCAGAGACGGCCATGATGCGATGACACTCGGCCTGGATAAGCGCCCCGACGGCGATACCACCAGCCCTGTCTATGTTCTGTCTGCCCCCTTCAAGCGCCCTTTTTAAGCGGCGCGCACCCAGAGTGGCTCCAGCGAGGCATGTGCGCCGACCGGGCATCTCTGATCGCGTACGCGTTTGAGGTGCTCCTCAGGGATCAGCGTCAGCCGCGCCTGCACGCGGGACGCGTCTTCTTCCCCTGCGGCCCGGATGAAGAAAGCCGTGTTCGCATGCGTTTTCACCGCAAGCAACGCCGCACAATCGGTATAAAGCGACTCATCCACCCCGAACTGGTCACTATCCAGCACGATGGCCTTGGCAAAGTCGATCGCATCCCGAGCAAACAGGAGATCCGGGCGCCCACACCCCAGATCCATCCAGTTCGCCAACAGGCGAACTTCGGGATTTCCAATCTCCAGAACACGGTCATTGAACAGAAACAGCATGCTCACCCAACTCCAATTCGTATTGGGCGACTATACACACGGGCCTTTAATACCGGACTTCTCTGAAGCTGGAATCTCGCAGACTGAATTAAGAGTTTGTCCGGTCATCAGGCGCGAGCTGTTCACTATTTACAGTTTCCGTCAGAAAATGTCGGGCCTGTTTGTCTTCAATCTCAATCACCCAAAGGTCCGGATCATAGCTGCGGCGACGTCGGACCAGCTCCTCAACCTCATCATCCGGCACCAATTTCCCGGGCACGGGCAACCAGTCAAAACTGCGGGATTCAGACATCAGCGGCGATGGCACCAACAGCGCCGCCCGACCATCCAGCGAGTTTACCTTAACGACGACATCGCCGCGCTCGCGATCCCCTCTGGAAACAACAAAAGCCGACGCCCCGCCCAGCGATACACGCCGCACCAGTGCATCCACCCAGAGAGACGTGGGCAGTCTGTCATTCATTTCGTTGGGATCTTCATAGCTGGCACCGGATTTGCGCTGTCTTCGTCAGAATCGAAAACGGGTCCTGACATGATACACACAGCTGCTGACATCTCTACAATTTCTGCACCGTTTCTGGACATGTCCATTCTCCAGTCTGCCCTTCTGACATCGGCGACCGGATCCGCAGAACCAAATCTTCTGATGAATCCATGGGTTGGTCTGATTGGCCTGGGTGTGCTGGTCCTTTCCGGCGCAGTCGCTGTGATCCGCGAAATTCAGATCGAAGAAGAAGACGGCATCTGATCGAGGCCCGCTCCCGGACTTCAGACTTCACAATCGCGGTCTGTCTTTCTCTGCCTCATCAAAAGCCTGCACCAAAAATAAATGTCCGATTAACACCCGCCATCAAAAAGTGAGTGACCGGTCACAATTGCGCCTTATTGTGAGTGATTGTTCGCACGAAATCGGGAAGGGATATTCATGACAGAACTCCTCGCACTCATTTTCAGCTGGCAACTCCTTCTGCTCTCGCTGATTGCCCAGATCATCGTTGGCCTGCTGATTGCTGATTTCGCTTCAGGATTTTTTCACTGGCTGGAAGATCGTTATGGCGGGCCGGACTGGCCAATTGTCGGCGGACTGGTCCGCGCAACCATCCGCCATCACAAAAAGCCACGTCGCATGCTGAACAGTGCGTTCTGGCATCGCAGCGGGCCAACACTCCTGATCGCAGTCTGTTTTGGCCTCGTCTTTCTGAGCCTGGGCTGGCTGAATCTCATGACCATAACCGCGCTCGCCTTTGGCAGCATGGCCAATGAAATTCACAACTGGTCGCATTGTAAGCCATCCGAATGCGGTCCGGTCGTCACCTGGCTGCAAAAGAAACGCGTCTTCATTTCGCCGCTCGACCATGCCCGTCATCATCGCGAGAAAAAGAACACCTATTATTGCACCGTCACGGGCTGGATGAACCCGGTCCTCGAACGGATCCGCTTCTGGCGGAAAGTCGAAGCAGTGATCCGGATCGTCGCCCGATCACGCCCGCGCCGTGATCCAACCGTGCGCCGCCGGCCGGTCCTCGTTTAGACGCCAGTTGGTCACACTTCGTTTACGCATCAGAAAGCCCGATTTTGTAAGCTTCGACGTATGAATCGGGTTTCTTCTGTCTGCGCGCTATGTGCGTCCCTCCTCTTTGTCTTGCCTGCTCAGGCCGAGACCAAAGTCTATCGGGATGCCGAACAAGCCTTTCTGGAACGCACATCCTTGCGGGCGGCCGACGAAAAATGCGGCTATTTCACAGAACTGGAACGCACAGCCCTCACCGCCGGTCAGCTTCAGGCACGCGGAGCACTCTTGCGGGCTGGCGTCGACATCAACGCCATCGAAAGCGCGGCCAGCGAAGTCGAGCGCTTCGCCAATATGCAGGATTGCGGCTCTGAGGACTTCATGACGGCCGCCGGCTATCTGAAGGATTCCTTTTCGGCCTTTATCGGCACCATGGTGATGGACTTCACTGGCGCCGAAAGCATTTGGAAGGCTTCGCGCAGCCGGTGGGATACCTGGCGTATCGTTCAAGACCGGACGACAGACAGTTTTGTCTATCAGTTCGGACTTCTCGCGCCGAACATTGATGACCCCGATGCCTTTCCCGCGAGTTTTTCTCGCCCGCTGGATAATCCACTCGTTGAAAAACCTTTCGATCTGGCGCTCGATCTTCATCTCGACGAAGGACAGAAGCTACCCGCTTCCGCGCGCATTCTAATTCGCGACCCGGCCAAATCAATCGAGCCCTGGCTTGGGAACATTTTCACCAACAAACCGGGACCCCCGCCACGGGCTCTGACAAGCGCCCACTGGCCCTCCGCCCGCGTGATGATGGAAGACGAGGACGCTGGAACCCGCACTGCACGCTTTCGGTTTTCGGATAGCGCGACCCAGGCCCTTATGGAATTGGACCCGCGCGAACGCGTGGAAATCCTGGTTCTGCCGGATGCCCGGGAGAAGGATCAGCGTCCCACATCGCTGACCATCGAAGTGGGAGACTTCACCGCAGCTTATCTGTTTACGAAACTTCCGCCGCTCTGATCGCGGCTATTCTGCAGCCTGTTCAGTTGAAAGCGATGCAGGGTCAGCTTTAGGCAGATAAAAATGCGCAGTGGTTCCCATGCCGAGTTGGCTTTCGAACCGCACCTTGCCGTCCAGCTCTTCGGCCAGCAGTTTCACAATCGACAGGCCAAGGCCGGTGCCCGTCCGCGAGCGGGCATTCTCGCCCTGGAAGAAAGCCTCACCCAGCCGTGCCAGCTCCTCTTCCGGAAGCCCTTCGCCATGATCAGAGACGCTGAAGCGAACAAAATCGATCTCTTCAGCCAGTCCGATTTCCACCTCTTCGCCTGACGGAGAATATTTGATGGCATTCGAGAGCAGATTAATCAGAACTTGACGCAGCGCCTTCCGGTCTGCCGTGACATAGAGCCCGGCTTCCTCCTCATCAGGTTCAGCCAGCATCAGCGTCACGCCATGCGCATCGGCCTGCCATTGCAACAGCTTGATAACGTCTTCGGTCTCGCCAATCGCGTCGAGGATTTCAGGCTCAAGGCGCAGTTTGCCAGCTCGACTTTTGGCCGCCGTCATCAGATCTTCGACAAGCAGCGACAAATGCTCAGCGCCCTGTTTGATGCTGCGTGCGAAATCCTTGTAGGGCTCGCTCAATGGACCGGCCCGCTCCGCCAGAATAAGATCGGAATACCCGCCCACAGGATTGAGCATATTCTTGAGCTCATGGCCGAGACTGGCCACCCAGACCGCCGCGTTCGAACCGCCCGTTTCGGCGGCACGCTCCCATTTTGGCGTGATGATAAATCTGAATCCATCACGCGTTTTCACACTGGCAACGTCGCAGCCTTCCCGGCCTTCGCCTTTGAGCACAGGCGGTGAGCCATCATATCGCCCTGCCAGGAAGTCACCGAGATCGTTAAACAAATCCCGCATGCGTGCTCTGGAGAGCTGTTTTGCGGTCACATCCGGAAGGAGATCAAGGTCACCCACCCAGGACCGGACACGATAGGCATTATCGAGATTAAGAACCAAAACCGGCGTATCCGCCAGTGTCGATCTCAGCAATTCTCCCTGCCTGTTCAAGCCGCGACGCTCGGCCAGCTGCGCGCCCGAGCCGGCTGCATACAATCCGATCTGAACGATTGACATACCA
Source organism: Ponticaulis sp. (assembly GCA_002692725.1). Classification (GTDB taxonomy): domain Bacteria; phylum Pseudomonadota; class Alphaproteobacteria; order Caulobacterales; family Hyphomonadaceae; genus Ponticaulis. The sequence goes on from NZLU01000067.1 coordinate 77,815, forward strand.
GCAATCAGAACCGGCAGTCGCTCCATCCGGTTTACGCCCATACCCGGCACAGCGAACACGTCTGCCAAAACGAAGCAGAGACAGATGACCGCAGCAAACAGGCTCGCCTCGAGCCCCAGCCGGTAGCGGCCGACGGACAATGCAAAAACTGGTCCGATGGCCAGCATAATGATTAATGGGGATGTCATGCCGCCACTCATCAGAATGGCGGTCAGCCCGACAAGCGTCCAGGCAAGGACAACCCAGATGTCGTTCGACTCGCGCGAATTTGGTGTCGCGAGCAGCCAGTGCAGCACCGCCGGGATCACGCCGACAAGCCCTGTCACTGCGATCAGTATTGGACGAACACCCATCATCCATGCGACCACACAGAAAATGACACTGAGCAGAATCCAGCCGAGGCTGGCCGCTCGAGGCGTAAATTTCGGACTGGATATTTTGCTGCTCTTAGGTAACATCATTGAAAGAATTGTGAACGCGTCTTAACGTCTGTTACATGATCTTGGGTCATGATTAAGGCGACATCATGTGGATGGAACACCGGTAGGTGTCGTTCATAGTGTAGAGTTTCTGGAGAGTCATACATGACGCTAAGAACTGCGGTTATCGGCCTGGCCCTAGGGACATCTTTCGTATTCCTCCAGTCGGGCGAATCTTTTGCCACAGATCCCGCGCCGGAACAGCAATATACAACTGCCAACACTCTTGCCCTTCCTCTTTTTCGCCAGACACCCGAATCCGGCGAATCAACTGTCAGCACGCAGATTAACCCGGCAGAGGCGGAATCACCTACTGAGCCAGTCACAACGCCCGCGCCTGCTCCCGTTCATAAGCCGGATATTCTGGCAACGTCTGCGATCGCCTATGGCAGCTATCAGACAGACGTTTCGACCTTCAAACGGTCGCTTGAGTCGGCCGAAGAAATTGACAATGTGATGAACCAGCTGGGCACGCACAATGCCAGCCGACTTGCCACAGGATGGCTGTCCTACTCAGCGCTCCTCGCATCACAATCTGAGCCCTTCAAGAAGGGCGTGCTTGAAACCGAGGCCTATTTTGGCCGCGACCGCCTCCTCCTCGGCATGCAGAACAGCCCGTCCTATACACTCAGCCTCGATGGTGCAGATGATGCGATCAATCGCGCGCTTCGCGCCGGCAAGGCTGACGCCAATCGTCTGGAGACCGTCGGCGAGGAGATAAAAGAACAGGCTTACACCCTTCAAACTCTCGGCTGGGCAAAAGCAAAACTCCGTGGCAAGCCGTCTGAGCACGCACAGCAACTCCGCCTGGCGTCTCTTCAGGGGCGCCCACAATCGGGCGCTGTCCGCTCCATGTTCATCAGCCCGAACATTAACGACACGCTGCAAGACACTCACAGGCTTTCTGGCAGTCAGACACTCTGGGACCAGATCACCCAAACCGGCTCCGAACTGAAACTTCCTGGCCTGCCAGGGCTTCAGCTCAGCCGCTCTCAACATTCTGTGCGCGCTGAACGCCGGGAGTCAGCCGGCAATATCGCAACGCTCGCCGCCCTTAAAATTCTTGGCGAAACCGAAGTCGACAATTCCGCTTATGTCAGCCGCGCGCTTCAGGATCCGCAAACGCAGGCTTGCTTTGAAAAGGCCCAACTGAACCTCCTTCAGTGCGTCAGCGCATCACGCAATGTCTATGAGCGCCCGTTCTGCATTGGCGTTCACGCCCTGAAAGAAGTGGGCGAGTGCATTGGGGAAGTCAGCAATTAAGCCAAACCCTCAATTCTGGGCGAAATAGACCTTTTCTTTTCGGCCATTTCGTCCCATCTGCCTTGCATGAGTATTTCGGCCGAAGCCAGCGACATTCGCGACACCTTTGCCTTTCTGGACGATTGGGAAGCGCGGTATGAGCACATTATTGACCTGGGAAAAGCGCTCCCTGCCCTGTCTGCTGATGAGACAATCGATGCATACAAGGTTCCGGGCTGTGCCAGTCAGGTCTGGATCGTGCCCGATCCGGATGCCACGGATCCCGAGCATCTGAGCTTCCGGGCGCAGTCTGACGCTATCCTGGTTTCCGGCCTGATCGCTGTGCTCTCGCAATTGTTCAACAATCAGCTCAAATCCGAAATTCTGGACTTCGATGCCGATGCCTTCTTCAACGAGATCGGCCTTAAGGACGCACTCAGCGCCCAGCGCGCCAATGGGTTGCGTGCCATGCTTGGACGCATTCACACACTCGCTGGCGCCCGCTCTGAAGACAAATGAGTGAGTGATTGAGCCACCCCGGAAGCTGTTGGCGCGGTTTCCTTCCAAACCCCTGACAAGACCAGCCCGGACTTGTCTGACATGGTGACCAGAAGGCGTAACGCCTCTTCCAGCTCGGTCATCCAGTGATCGAACACCGGATCGTCCCGCAAATCCTCAATCTGATGGACCGCATGGCCGACAGTCGATTTCTCCCGGCTGAACATCTCTCCCACCCGCGCCAGCGAGAGCGATAGTCCGATATGACTGAGATACATGGCCACTTGCCGCGCGCGCGCCACTGACGCCTCTCCGCGGGTTTCACCGAAAAGTTCTGATTGCCCTCGCCCCGTCGCACATTCAACGAGTCTGGTAACCAGCTCGATCATGCCTTTTTCTTCTGATGTCATCACCCTTCACCTGTCTTTATGTATGAGACAGGAGTTTACCCGCCCCACACAGGCGTAGGATTATATTCCTTTAATGTGATTTTTGTCTACACCGATTGCGAACGCGTTTGCTCCGCTCTGACGAAAGGGCAATCAGGCGGCGTTCAGATGCGAGCGCGTGCGAGGGTTCACAAGGTCGGCTGTGACGAACATGGTTTCCCGGCCCTCAGAATCCCCAGAGCTGTCGAACCGGATCGTATCATAACAAAGAATTTGCTGGCGGCCGTCCGCCATAGGCTCAAGCGGCAGACGCATCCAATGGTGCAGGCGTTTATGCCCGGTCGGCGTCGAACCGAAGACAGGCGCTTTCGTTGCCTGACACCGCTTCAGAGCTTCAGACCAGGGCATTTCGTCCCCGCATTCCTGCGAAACGACACGCCCGCGACATTCCTCGCCGAGCACGTCTTTGAGATTCGACGCTGTCAGCCGAAATGTGAACTCTCCAGAAGTCTGGGATTCAAGAATAGAGACACAAGACAAGCAAAAGATTAGATCAGCCGGGCCCACCTGTTTCCGCAGAGGAAGTCGCCCGGCTTCGCATTTGCTGATCCAAAGTTTAAGCAGTTTAGTTTGATCTTCGGAAAGAAATTTTTGCAGTTTCCGTTCCATGGTTCGCCCGCTCGTTAAGCCCATATGGTTAACATCGGTTAATTCGAATCACTCGCCAAGACTAAAACTTACTTTTATTGCAATAAGTGGTTATTTTCTTGTTTCGATAGCGAAACAACTGCCGAGTTCTCTGACTATTTAAGACTTCGACTGTCCTAATCCCATCTTCTTTGCAAGTTCAGATCTCTGTTTGGCGTAGTTAGGCGCAACCATAGAATAGTCCGAAGGTAAACCCCATTTCTCACGATATTCTTCCGGAGACAGGTTGTACTTCGAACGCAAATGCCGTTTCAGCGATTTGAAGCGTTTTCCGTCTTCCAGACAGATCAGGTAATCCGGCGTGATGGATTTCCGTACAGATACCGCCGGAGCTGCGTCCTTTGGCTTTGCCTCAGCAGGGGTGCTGGATAAATCGCGAATAGTGGCGTGAACCCGCTCAATCACATTTGGCAGATCATTCGCCTGCACCGGATTATTACTGACATATGCCGCCACAACATCAGAAGTCATCTGGATGAGATGGGCCTGGATATCAGAATCCAAGTCATGTTCGAGTGTTTGCATCATTGCTTCCTCCCCAGGGCCTTTATTCGCCCCTTTTATCTGCTTTATAGCAGGTTTTATTAAGTGCTTATAATTACGCGAACAGAGTTGAAATCAAGATCAAAGATCGGGAAACTTATATTTTATGTATTTTTCGCCCTTAACTCGTGACTTCACCGCTATTATTGCGCCGCAAAATTGGTGACAGCGTCTCATTACTTAACGTTACGGAGTTTGGGCAGAATTCGAGATTTTTTTGGGACGTTTTTCTCGCTATTTGCTCGACCTAAACGCCGCAATGCTGCTTTGCAACAAAACCTTCCAGGAAACCGCCGCACTGCTGAGCGAAAAAAAGTCCTTCAGTTTCTGTTGTTTTTTAAACGCGAACACCTGTGTCACACAGGTATTCCTGCCAGTCGAACCATGTAATTTCGCAGCGCAGCACAAACATCGATTATGGCTCGCATCTCTGCGAGCCATACAGTCTGAAAGTTTTAGTCTGAAAGTGGGGCTTAGCCGCCTGTAAACAGAGCCAGGATCATCACGACGGCCAGAACCACACTCGTCCAGATCGCCATACCGGTCGACAAAGGCCCCCGGCTAAGCTGCCCCTGAGGGCTGAACGTCGCTTCGATATGGCCAAAGACTCGCTTGGAGACCTTCAGAGCCGCATCTGAAGCCGCAGGCCCCAGACGGTTCCACACCGCACCCAGCCAGACGACAAAGATATAGGCCGGCCTACGATACACCCAGTCTGTATCCAGAATGACGCCGCGCTTCTCGGGTGGATACAACTTGATCCGGTTCAGAACGATGAAGGCCAGCGCAGCAAACATCAGAAGCTGGAACTGCGTCAGAACGTGATCCACCGTCCAGAGATCTTTCTCCAGATAGGCGCTCGCCTCTTCCTGATAGGGCAGAAGGCCGTAAAGGAAGTCCACCCCGCCCAGCATAGGGAAGCCCAGCCACACACAGAAGAAGGCCGCAATACCCATGGCGAGCAGCATGTTGAATGGCGCTTCTTTCGGCCGCTTGCCGCTGTCATGCCCGAAAAACGCAAAGTACGGGATCTTGATGCCGGAATGCTCCAGAACGCCCGCAGACGCAAACAACAGCATCATCCAGATCACGGTCATATGCTCATATCCCACCGCACTCATGGTGAGAGATTTGGCAACGAAACCCGAGAAGAGCGGAAAGGCGGAAATCGAAGCCGCACCAATCAGGCAGAAAATCGCGGTGATCGGCATGGTGCGATACAAGCCGCCCAGCTCGGTCGCCTTCGTGGTGCCGGTCCGGTACAGCACTGCGCCCATGCTCATGAAAAGCAGGCCCTTATAGATGATATGACAGAAGGCATGTGCGGCCGCGCCATTGAGCGCCAGCGGCGTACCAATACCAATCGCACAGACCATGAAGCCGACCTGGTTGTTGAGCGAATAGGCCAGAACCTTCCGAAGGTCATTTTCAACCACAGCGAAGAAGACCGGGAACACCGTCATGATCGCGCCGATCCAGATCAGCGCATCTTCCCCCGGGAAGAAGCGCAGAAGCGCATAGACGGCGAGTTTGGTGGTGAAGGCTGACAGAACCACTGAGCCTGTATGTGTGGCCTTCGGATAGCTGTCCTGCAGCCAGTTATGCATAAGCGGAAATGCCGCTTTGATCCCCAGCGCCAGGAAGAGGAAGATCGCACCCGGATCTTCGGTGAGGCTCAGTCCTTCACCATCAGTCAGGAAGGCGCTGAATTCCATGGTGCCATAGGCGCTCTGAACAAAGCCTGCGCCCATCAGCAGCAACACACCCGACAGAATCTGAATCCCCAGATAGCGCATGCTGGCCTTATAGGCTTCCACCGTGCCGGATCGGAGGATCAGGAAGACAGACGAGATCGCCGTGACTTCCCAGAAGATGAAGACCGACATCAGGTCACCGCAGAATGTCGCGGCAATTGCGGCGCCCGCATAAATCAGCGCCATGGAATCCTGAAGGGTATCCTTCTGATGCAGCGCATAGATCGAGTTCACCAGAGCCGCAATCAGGAAGGCCAGGCCGAACACGATCGAGACCTTTTCGACCTGGTAGATCACCATGGTCAGATTCATCAGCTCCATGGTCGCCAAAGGCACGCCCTGCGCTGAATGAAGCGACAGCGTCAAAAGGCCAAGCAATGGCCCGCCAATCGTGATCACAGCCCGCGCAATCCGGTGACGCACGAAATAAGCCACGATACCGGCAAGGATGACAACCAATCCCGGATTGGTGACGGCCAGCAGAGATACAGGATCGCTAATCACGGTCTGTCTCCTTTGACTCATAGTAATTTTCAGGTCGGCGTAGAAGTTTTGCCAGCGGCCAGCCCATCAGAACGACAAAGGCGAAGGCGCCAAAGCCAAACAGGGCGTAAAACGGCGCGAACTCGGCCATGTGAATATATTCATGACGGGTCGGCAGCAGGAAACTTGCGATCGCAAGGGCGGCGCACACCACCAACATGCCGATAAAGACAATCGATCCGGTCTTCTTCGAACTCGTCCATCCAAAGATCGCATCACCCGGATATTTGGTCATGGATGGTGGATGGTTGTGTTCGTCTGGTGCGGGCTCGCTCATGGGCGCCCTCCGAAAACAGGTGAGATAAAGTCAGTGATCACATTGACCCCGAAGAAGAGCACGAAACATCCAATGGCGGTAATGCTCAGCGGGATGACTGTCAGCGCAGGCGCGCCGCCGGGTCGCTTGAAACCGGCCACTTCAATGCTGCCCGGTTCCGGCGGCATCAGGGCGAGGATCGCAATCGGCAAAAGATAGGCAATGTTCAGCAAGGTCGAGGCGATCAGCACAAACACCACATAGATGCGGTCGGCTTCAATCGCGCCCTGGAACAGCGCATATTTCGCCCAGGCTCCGCCAAGCGGCGGCACACCGATAATGGAGAGGGACGCGATCAGGAAACAGGTGAAGACGATCGGCATTTTGTAACCAAGGCCACGCATCTGGCTGATCTCGGTCTTGCCGGTCGCCACATAGATCGCTCCGGCACACATGAACAGCGTGATCTTGGCCACAGCGTGCATGGCAATCTGCAGGCCCGCGCCCGTCGCGCCCGCCGTATTCGCCAGCATGGCGCCAACCGTCACATAAGACAGCTGAGACACTGTGGAATAGGCCAGCCGGGCTTTCAGATTGTCCTTGGTCAGGGCGATCATGGAGGCCACAACAATAGTGAAACAGCCAACCCAGATGATGATCTCAGTGCCCGGCAGCGCGGACAGCAAATCCAGTCCGAAAATATAAACCGAAATTTTTAGGATGGAGAACACACCCGCCTTCACCACCGCCACGGCGTGAAGCAGTGCCGAAACCGGCGTCGGCGCGACCATCGCGTTCGGGAGCCAGAAATGGAATGGCATCAACGCAGCCTTGCCAACCCCGAAGGCGAACAGGCCCAACAGAACCCCGCCAAGCCATGGGCCAACTTTACCGGCCAGCAATCCACCTTCAACGAAATCGAGGTTACCCGCAATCGCGAAGGTCCAGACAACACCCATCAACAGCAGGCCAATGGAGGTGCCCAGAAGTGTCAGAAGATAAATCCGTGCGCCACGACGCGCATTCTCATCGCCCTTATGCGCCACGAGAGGATAGGTCGACAGGGTCAGAACCTCGTAGAACACAAACAGCGTAAAGAGGTTGCCCGACATGGCAACGCCCATGGCACCGAACAATGCGAGGCCAAAACAGATATAGAAACGGGTCTGATTCCGCTCCCGGTTTCCCCGCATATAGCCGATGGAATAGAGCGAGTTCAGGATCCACAGCCCACTCGCAATGATCGCAAACATCGCACCAAGCGGTTCAAGCTTGAAATTGAACGACAGCCCCAATGCGACATCAAATTCGCCGAGCTGTACAGTCTCGCCAGCTGCGACACGCGCCGCCATCATGCAGCAAAGAACAAACAATGTGCCCGCACCCAACAGCGTGGAGGCTTCGCGCACATCGGGGATGTTGCTGAAGAGATAGACAGCCCCGGCCACCAGGAGCGGCACAATCAGAATGAGGCTGATCAGCAATTCATGGCTCATGGCTGACCTCCTGGAAAGGCAACGCTCGCCGCACCATCAGTCATCGTCGTGATCAAAGAGGCATCCAGTCCGAAATAGATGTTTGCAAGTGCCAGTATCCAGAGCGGAATGAGCAGAAGTACTGGCGCCTCCTTCACATTCATCTGGGCCGGTCCCGGGGTTTTGAAGAAGGCTGATTCCAGAATTCGACCGACATAGAGCACGGCCAGAACCGAACTGATAGCGAGGACGACCACAGCCCACCACCAGCCTTCAACCAGCGCCGCTTTGAACAGCGCAACCTTGGAGAGGAAACCCGCTGTCAAAGGCACGCCAACCAGGCTGAGCGCAGCAATTGCGAGCGCTGTCAGTGTCCATGGCGCCTTACGGGCAACACCGGCAAAGTCTTTGAGCTGCGACGATCCCAGGCTCAACAGAACACCACCGATCGCCATGAAGAGCGACGCCTTCATCATCGCATGGTTGAACAGATGGAACAGACCCGCCGATAAGCCTGCTTCGGTCGCAAGCGAGAGGCCGAAAAGCATATAACCGACTTGCGCAACCGATGAATATGCCAGCATGCGCTTGATATCGGTCTGGAAGACCGCCTGGAAAGAACACGCAATCGCGGCGATAGCGGCCAAGGGTGCGAGCACCCAGGTGAAAATCACCTGCTGGAAGTCGAGCTCGGGTGAATAGACCGAAAACAAGAGACGGACGAGCGCATAAAACGCCACTTTGGTCGCTGTGGCCGACAGGAAGACGGTCACAAAGCCGGGTGCATAGGCATAGGCATTCGGCAGCCATTGGTGCAGCGGGAAGACCGCGGCTTTCAGCGCCAATCCGACCACGATAAACGCAAACGCCGCGTGAACCGTCCGGCTGTCAGACAGCTCGGGAATGCGGCTGGCAATGTCGGCCATGTTGAGCGTGCCGGTCGCGGCGTACAGGAAACCGATCCCGATGACATAGAAGGTCGCGCCCAAAGAGCCCATAATGAGGTAATTAAAGGCCGCATGATAAGCGCGTCGGTCCTTCAGCCCACCCAAAGCCACAAGCACATAGGTGGAAATTGAGGATATCTCGAGGAAGACGAACAAATTGAACGCGTCGCCAGTGATCGCAACGCCCAGAAGGCCCGCAAAGCACAGCATATAGGCCGTAAGAAAGAGCGATCGCTTCTCTTCAGGGATCTCTTTCACCATAGTCGGCATGGCATAGAGCGTCGCCAGCGTTCCGATGACCGAAACCAGAAGCAGGATCGGTGCATTCATCTTGTCGACAGCGAATTCAATTCCCAGCGGAGGCGCCCAACCACCCAGCGCATAGCTGATCGGCTCGCCATTGAAGACCAGATCCACCAGACCAAGCGCACAAATGCCGGAGCACAAAATGCTGAACAGAGCCAGCGCCCAGGCCACACGCCAGTTCGGCATGGCCGCTGCGACAGGCGCGAGCAGCATTGGAATTGCCGGCACCAGCACCGGCAAATGTCGGACAATCCCGTCCGGAAGCAGAGAAGCTATCTCAATCGGCATGATCAGGCAGGCTCCGCTGACGCTTCAGTTTCGGCATGTTCAATGTCTTTTTCGCGGAGTTCGTCGATCTCGATCGTCCCATAGGATTCCCGGATCCGAACAATGATGGCGAGACCAACCGCCAGCGTCGCAACACCGACCACAATCGCGGTCAGGATCAGAACGTGCGGCAATGGATTGGAATAGATTTCCTGCAGCGGCTCACCGCCCACATGTCCCGGCTCAATATGGCCATCAACAAAGGGGCGCCCCAGCTCGTCGACAGCCTGTTCGGCATGGTCAGCCGCGCCATGATCACCCGCTTCACCATGGCCTGCATCCGCCGCACCGTGACCGGCTTCCGCGCCGTGCCCGCCGCCATGATCACCCTCACCATGACCACCATGGTCTTTCGGATAGTCACGACCGAACAGGATGGGCGCAGAACCGCCCGAAATCTTGCCGAGTGTAACGTAGAACAGAAATACAGAAGTCTGAAAAACCGACAGACCCACCATCCGTTTGATCATGTTTCCGGCTTGGAAGGTCACATAAAGACCAACCATCATCAGAAGAATGATCGCCCAGTAATTATATCGCTCGAAGATGAACTCGGCCATGGTCTACCAGTCCTCGTCATCAATTTCCGGCGCGCGGCCGGCAAAGGCATAGAAAATTGTCAGCATGCTTCCGGCAACCGCAAACAGAACGCCGATTTCGATCAGAATAATGCCGATATGCTGTCCCCAATGGCCATCCGGCCCCTCTTCAATGACAAAGTCATAATCGAGGAAATTGCCGCCATTAATCATGGTCCATACGCCGACCGAGCCATAGATCAGAAAGCCCGAGCCCGCGAGCAAACGTGCGAACACAGGCGGGATTTTCACCATGGCATCCACGACGCCGAAGATCAGTGCATAAAGGATCACCCCCACTGCGATGATCACGCCAGCCTGGAAGCCGCCGCCCGGCGACAGCTCGCCATGGAACTGAACATACAGCGCATACAGCACGATAATCGGGATCAGAAACTTCGCTGTAACCCGGAGAATAACGTGATGGTCAGGGTTCATTTCTTACCCCCGATCTTTTTTGAAAGTGTCGCCGCCAGAGACCGTTCGCCAAAGCCAAGCAACAGCGCAACCGCCACACCGGCAATAAAGACAACACCGACCTCGCCAAAGGTATCAAACCCACGATAGCTTGCCAGAACCGAGGTCACGACGTTCGGAATGCCGATATCACCATAATTGCGCTGCAGAAACTCCTGCGCGAGATAGACATTTGCCGGCGAATTCGGGTCACCAAAGCCTGGCAGATCAATGGTTGCATAGATCAGGACCGCGCCCGTAATCACACACACCAGAATGGGGGCAACGCGCTTGAGCGGCTTGTCCGCCTTGGCCGTCCGCACGGTGAGCAGCATGGCACCGAGCAGAAGCGCGGTGGATATACCCGCGCCAACAGCGGCCTCAGTGAAGCCAACATCCACCGCGTCCACAATCACAAACCAGGTTGCCGATAGAAGGCTGTAAACACCTGACAACATCACTAGCGCGAACAAGCTCCGCAGGCGCGCAATGGCAATCGCCGTCATGCCCATCATGGAGAGGACGGCAATGTCGATCAGCAGGACAGCCAGATCGGCATGGGCGGTCATGGATTGAGCGTCTTCAGTCATGCCTCACCTTCATCAGATGTATTGGCGCCATCACGTCCCAGTTTACCGACCAGCGGCTCGAGCCCGGCGGTATAGGCCGCATTCGCAATGGCGTGCGCGCTTGTCGGGCCGGTGAGCACCAGGAACAGCGCGATCAGGAAAAGTTTCACCACAACCGGGAAGCCGGTCGCCAGGAACATCATGCCGAACAACAGTGTCAGCGCGCCCAGCGAGTCCGTCACACTGGCCGCGTGCAGCCGGGTATAGAAATCAGGGAAGCGGATCACGCCAACTGCCGCGATCACGGTCATCACGCCGCCAATCAGGCAGAGAACGCCGCCCAGCCAGTGGCGCCAGGTCGCATCAGACAAAATCTCAAGTACGGAAGTCAGAAGCTCGCTCATTTTGCCCGCCCCGCTTTCTTGCCCTCAGGTTTGATCAGCGAAATCTGGAATGACCGGTAGCGGAAGAATTTCAGAATGGCGATTGTGGAGACAAAGTTGATCAGCGCATAGAGCAGCGCAATGTCGAGAAAATCAGGACGCCCCATCATAAAGCCGACCAGCGCCAGCAGCACAACGATCTTTGTTCCGACGGAGTTCACTGCCAGCACGCGATCATAGAGCGAGGGCCCGGTAAACAACCGGATCAGCAAAAGTGTAATGGAAACGAAGATGGCGATCGCTGCCGCAGACAGAAGCGTCATTTGCCTTTCCCCTTCTTCCCGGAGCGGCCATCCCCTGCGATAGACGCCCGGCGGTCCATTTCGTCAAATGATTCGGGCTGAGCGTTCGCTTCGTACAGGCCATGCACCAGAAGGACATTGTCATCCACCCGCAAGGTCACCGTCCCGGGTGTCAACGTGATGGAATTTGCAAAAATGACCTTTGCGAGATCAGATCGGCAGGTTGAATTCACTTTGACCAGTGTCGGCTCGATATCCAGGTCCGGCGACAAAATGGCTTTGATCACCGTCAGATTGGATTTCACGATTTCGCCGATCAGGTATGGCGTATAGAGCAGAAAACCGAAAATGCGATGATAGGGCGAAGTCTCACGGTCCTTCAGCCCCAGCCGCATGGCGGCCATCACAGAAATGAAAATGGAGATCGCGCCCAAAGAGAGGACGAGCGGGTCGGAAACGAATGACATCCCCCACCACAACAACGTCAAAGCTGTCGCTAAGCCCAACACGTAAATCACGCGCCCAGCACCTTCCCTTCAGAACCAACTCAGAGGCCATGTCCTAAAGGCTCTGATCCGCCTTGACCAGAAGGTTCGGTAAGATTCTCACGAAATTTTCAGGAGTGGTGGATTTCAGACCGTTTCACGGTCGGCCTACCGTGTTTAGTCGTCTTTATTGGAGCCAAATACGAGATGTGCGGTCCGCCGCGACGTCGAATATCTCTTCAAATCTTCCTCCGAACCGGGGTCCGGCGCGCCAGATTGTGCACGGAAGCTCGTGGAAAGCGACCAGTTCCAATAACGCAGAGTTGTCTGCGCCTTGGCGACACTCATCATCTCGAAGATTTCCTTGATTCGCTCATATTGTGGGTGGAGCACGCCCGGGCCAATCTCGGTCGGCCGCTTTAGGGCGCTCCAGAGGCGCATGAGATAATGGCGCTTTAGGCCCGTCCCCTTGCACAGCACGGCGAGCGCTTCCCCGCCTGGATCCGTCAGAATTTTCGCTGCCGTCACGGGTTTCACGCCCGCAAGATGGCCGATTTCCTGAGCCATTTTTCGGTTAAGGCCTGTTTCCTCGGCCTCTTCAATCGCTTCTTCCAGACTGTTAAACGGACTACGCTCAATCGCGGCACGATTTCGCTGGCGACGTTCGATCAGCTGCAGCGTTTTGCGCGCAACGGGATCCGCCCAGTTTTCAGCCGCCGCCATGCCAAACACATCACCGCAAATGTCGATCAGCTCCGATCGGTCTGCCGAAAATTTCATCAGAATGGTGCGACGCTCTTCGGGCCCGGACCACCAGAACATGGTCATGGCATGGCTTGGCGTCATTTCTTCGCGTTCGATCAGAAGCGGACACATCTCACTGCTATCGCGCGACAAGATCAAAAGCTGATCCATCGCCGTTTCCGAAAGGAATGAGCGACGAGACCGCAGCATTTCGAGAATGGCCGGGATGTGTTCCAGCTCCACCAGCGCATCACAAACCGCCGGCGAAAGAGTCTTCCGTCGCGCAATGGCTTCGGCATGGGTCACAGGCGAACGCTTCAAAATATAGTTCAGGTCAGAATCGTCGAATGACGCGTTCTGCTCCAACAAGTCTCTGGCAACATCAATCGAACATCCGCCCAGATATCTCAAAACCCGTCGCGGCGCTTCCTGCGTCGGGATCAGGCGTTTGGCGCAGAAAATCCGATCTTCATCATCGGCTTCAAACAGCATTTCGAGCAGAATATCGCCGGCCATAGACCGGTCATGTGGCGGAATGCGGGAGGATGGCATCGCCACCACGTCGATCAGACGGCGCAGCAAGGTTGCACGTGCGCGGCGCGGAAGCGCATCGACCGTTTCTGAAAGGATTAGAGCAGGATCTGAAGCCATGTACCCATCTCGGAATTGGACTCCATCCTATCTGAAAATCTCTTAACAAGCTCTCACCTGATCTGCGCTAAATGTCAGGAACCGACGCGCAATGACTTGAAGCAAAGCCGGGATTCTTAACCAGAGCGGGTTTTCCGGTCAGGATGCACCCAGATCAAGAGGGCTGCGGCGGTCAACACGGCCATGGTGAGATAAAACTGTGAGCCCTCATCCAACGTCTCGCTGGTCGCGGACTGCGCGAGTTCAACACTTCCCCAGGGTGAAACCTGCGCCGCAAGTAATACGCCGCAACACACCCCCGTGAGCCCCGCGCCAAACCGTCTGAGTGGCGAAAACACCATGGCCAGCGCGGCCAGAAGCAGCGCACAGCCCAACCCGACACGCAAAGTCGGTTCGAATAATTCAATCCCGGAGCGTTCGGCCAGCATGGCAAACACGATATGCTCGCCCGGCAGATCATACAGCAGAACAAACCCATCCTTCGGGTTTGGCCAGGGGTGGAGCGTCCAGTGCAGGATCACCGCAATCAGGAAAACCGCCAGAACAAGGCTCAACAGATGACGCAAACCTCTCATTATCCTAGCTGGCGCTCCTTCATGCTTCTGCCATAACGATAAGGTGGTGCGTCATTCCGAGTCACGCCCTCCTGCTGACAATTGTCTTGCTTCATGGCATCGCTGAGTCAAAGCTCCTTTGTGTAGAGTGTCGGGAAACATATGAGCCAAGAGTTTGATAAGCTTGATCGCGAAGTGATGGAGGGCGCAAGCTCGCCCCTTTCCGGACTGGACTCGGCCTTGAAAGCTGGTCAGATTTTGCGTCAGCGACGAGTGTCCCGTCATGTCTCGCGCGAGCTCCCTGCTTATCTCATCGTGCAGTCCTGCTGGTTCATGGCCTTTGGCCTCCAGATGGTTCTGTTTCCCTATCTCATCACGATTAAACTCGGCCTGAACGGCACCCAGCTCGGCATTGCCAATATGGCGCTGGCCGCCCCCTCAGTGATTTTCCTCCTGATTGGCGGTGTCGTCGCAGAGCGCGCCGATGGCAAACGCATGCTGATGCTGCTCCATGCCCTCGCCGCCTTCCCGGCGCTGATGCTGGCCTTTGCGGTGCATGAGAACTGGCTCGCCTATCTTCTCATGGTCGCTTATGGCGTGGCCATGGGCACACTCGGCGCATTCATGATGCCGGCGCGCGATTCCATCCTGAACGAAGTCGTGGACAGGCGCGTGCGGACAGGGTCTGGCGTCACACTTCAGCGCGGTGTCGCCTTTGCCACCCTCGCCCAGTTCGCCGCCCAGATTATCGGCATCATCATTGGCGGCTATGCCGATAAAGCAACAAAAATGCCCGGCTTTATGGGCGGGTTTGCCATTGGTCCGATCTCGTCTGAGCACCTCCTATACTTCCAGGCGGCGATTGTCGCTTTTGGCGCCGTCGCAGCCCTCTGGCTCGCGCGCGGTCGCCGCGTCCTGACTGGTCGAACCGGCCTCACGGCCGCCTTTGGCGATATGGCAGATGGCTTCAGAACAGTAAGACGGAACCCCAAACTCCTCGCCATGACGGCCAGCATGTTCGGCGTTGGCATTTTCGTCATCGGCTCATTTCTTGTTGTTCTGCCCATCATCAACAAAATGGTCTTCAATCTCGGGCCCGATGGCATTCGCGATATGTATATGACCTTCTGGTTCGGTGCCTTCGTGTCTTCCGCTGTCCTGTCAGTCTTCAAGAACATCAAACGGCCCGGCCGTTTCCTGCTGACCGCACAATTCCTCGGTTCAATGGTGATCCTGGTCATGCTCTGGGAAGGCATCAAAGACTATCACCAGATTTTCCTCGCAATCGTCTTCATCTGGGGTCTGGCAGGTGGCGTCTCCATCGCCATGAGCCGCTCCATCGTTCAGGCCGCTGCCCCGAAAGACCAGCTCGCCCGCGTGCTCTCCATCTACCAGCTTGGCTTTATGGCGGGTGCGCCGATTGGCGCCTTCATCATGGGCATTGCGGTTGACGTCTTCGGCCCGCACAAAATCGCCGTCGTGCCCGCCCTCGGCATGGGCGTCATTGTCCTCTGGATGGTCTTCGCCTCACCAATCTGGAATCTCAAGGCGGAGGAGGTGTAGGGCATACTGAGGAATGAAGTTCCGCTAACTTTGTCGAGCGTTTTTTCTGGTGCATTGCTTCGCAGAAAGCACTCTACGACGAATCGGAGTTCCGCATTTCTGAGAGGAAGAAGGGCCGTTCTTGTTTTGAACGTATGCGGACGCGCATTGCCCGTCGCCCGGTCGGGTTCTGTCGAGCTGCGCTCGGAATGTAGAGTAGGCCATGGCCCGCCTTACGCGTCAGCTGGTAGCGCTGACTTTGGCGAGTTTTCGTTTCTTTTTACCAAAACCCATCTTCCGGAACATGTCTTCTACGTCCGTTTTTAAACTGAGCCCCTCATTCTCGCCGCTATCGTCGATCAGGAGCTGCATGAGCGCTCCGGGCGACTGCGGATCAGACGGCGTGTCCGGCCACAGAATCGCTTCACGTTTCTTACACATGGCGGAGAAGTAAAATTGCCAGGATTGAGTCTTCCATCCACCGATGGAGGTGAGCGCTCCAGCTGACGTTCCCGGGTTATCGACGATCGTCACAATGGCCTTTTGTTCGGTCTTCGTTGCCGGGTATGCCACGAAACTGTCCTGCACGCGTTCGGCCATGCTCATTGTCGATAGCTCGTCATAGCGCGCCTGCTTCTCTTCGACGGCAACATCAATCAGCGCCTGAAGAACACGTTCAGCATTGCTGGCCTGCGCTTCCTTACCGTTGTCGCGCATGGCTTCGGCATTGAACCTGAGCTTTTCGCGATTTTCGGCTGACATGCCCGGCAGGCTGTCGATGACTTTGTCGATACTCATGAGGAGGATCCAATGCAATTTGAGAGACACGATTACGTCTGTGCGCCAGTCAGAGATACAGCGCCGGGGTGGGGAAAGGTCAGGCGGCCGCTGCGCTTCGACTGTCGCGCGAGAAGGCGGACTGCAAATCCTGCGGATCGATTACAATCATCCGGGTTTGTCCCGGCTGGCCGAGACCGGGCCCAACGACCAGAGTTGTTGTCAGTGATTTGTAAGTCCTGTGAGTTAGACCGTGTTGGGCTTCAACGAGGGTCTGAACGGTGTAGTGACCGGCGGGAAACTCTTCATTCAGGCTTCCCAGCGTGAATGCGCGTCGGAAGGTGACGGTGCGTTCGTTTATATGTGTTGTCATGGTAATAGCTTTCCAGGAAGGGGCTGATGGAACGATGGCTCGACAGGGCTCTTTCAGCCTTGCAGGCAGGGATGAAAGAGCGTGAGTGTGCCACGGGGACGCTCTTCTTCTGATTTGCGATCTCTCGGCTGCTGAGGCATGGCCGGTTTGACCGGACGCGGCTTAAAGGCACGGTCCTGGGGGCTGGCCTTGAAAAAGGCTGTGCTGCGTGAATTCTTGTAAGTGATAATTGTCATGTCTTTGTCTTTCAGGATCGGAGCACGGCTCCGATAGGCTCGTCCCCGGTGCCGGCGCGCAGTTTTTGCGCGGCGCCGGATTGGGGAGGCAGGCAGAGTCTGACCGCGTTATTGCGGCTGGAGCGAACGGCCTGGATGAAGTGTATGAGGACAGGCGCGCCTCTGGGATGCGCTGGAAAGCAGGCAGTCCGGTCGGGCAGGCAAATCTTCAGAGGTATTCGTTTGAATGCCGAAGAGGGCTTCGGGCTTTCAGAAGAGTGGAAATACTCAACTGGATATTACTTATATAGCACGACATTAATATTTTACATCATGCAAAATAAAAATAATGATCTGGCGTCTCAATACATGACATTATTTGAGCAAGCGAAACTCCGTTTCGCGGTAGGGCGGGATAAAATCCCGCCGGTAAGACTCATAAACTCTAGGCGGGTTTCCCCCGGATCAGGTCCGGGGTTCAACACCGCCCTACATGCACCCAAAACTTATCCCACCCCACATGCCGCGAGGCTAAACTCCTCGCATGTCACAAGAGCCCGCCTCATCCCATCCTTACGCCGCGCTCAGCCTTGATCAGATCGTCAGGCTGTTTCTGTTAAAGCTTTATGGCTGGCTCATCCGCTGTCATGAATCCGGGGCTCCATTTGCGCCCGCTGACATTGCTCAACACGTGACCAAAGCGGATACATTTGTTCACGCCTTCATCCGGTCGCGCGCTGCTGCGCAGCTTGAACATGCCGGATACACCTTCGCCGCCAACGCCATGCGCGATTTTGGGTTTCGCTCTCGCGAACCTGCGGTTCACATAGAGCCTGCTCAAGGCTGCCACACTGAATTGAGTTCGGGCGTTCACGAGCACAGCGAAGGCGCAGCAGGCCGCACCCGGATGCAATCCGGGGAAGGAGCACCTGCGAGCACACAAAAAGAGCTTGCTCAAGGCTGCGCCCCACAAACTCCCGGCGAACTCCTCGAGCGCCTCGAAACCATCATTTCGAATTTCGAACGCGCCGACGCCATCGGCAGCGCTCTTGCGCGCATGATTGTCTACACGCTGGCGATGCTCACGCCGAAAACGCGGGAGACAGTGGACTATGCCCCTCCAGAAGTTCAGCAGCGCAAGCTGGGCCTTGGCCCACCAAACATGACCCCCCAGGTGGGCCGAGGCCCACCCGACCCATGGCCACCACCTACCCACACTGTCATCCCGTGCGCGGTGCGGGGCGCAGTCACGCTCCGCCGACACGGGACCTTCTTTAAGTCCTCTCAAACAAGGTCCCGGATCAGCATTGCACAACTCCGTTATGCAACGCATCCGGGATGACACCGCCCTTCATTCACGGCGTCACAAGCAACGCGCAGGCGCAGATTGCTGGAGTTATGCTCCTGAGAGCCCGACCGGGCGACGGGCGATAGCCCGCCCCATCGGAGCCGTGAGCGTAGCGAACTGGCGTGAGATCAGATAAATATGCTCACAAACAACCGTGCAGGCGCAGGTGATCCGAACAGCTTTGCTGGAGGAAACATCACCGAGCAAACAAAAAAACTAACGCCCCAGAGCCCGCTCTGCGGCGATACACGCGCATCCATTTTAAGCCCTTCTCCCTCTCAGGGAGAAGGGTTGGGATGAGGGTTATTGGAGTTCCTTAATTGCTGGCGCAACACGCTCGTGAGAGATTTTCGTTAGCGCTGCACTCGATAAGATGAGTGTGTTTTTCCCCTCACCCTATATCCCTCTCGCCTTAAATCGATTCACAGGATCGATTTCTTAGCGGCTCGAGCCCCTAAGGGGCGAGGGACTTCTCACTCACCCCAGATTAAAGCTGATACTCACGCGCGGGTCATCGGCCATATTCACCATCACTTCATGGCGCAGCCAGCTTTCCCAGAACAGGGCATGCCCTTCCTGTGGGCGGACATAGATAAACCGTTTCCGGTCAGCTTCGATGCCAGACCGCTGCGGCGGTGCATTCATCATGAAGGGCAGACGCGGGTCTTCATAGCGGATCGGGCTCGTGCCATCCGGCAGATCGAGATAGAACGTCCCCGAAATCACACTATTTGGATGAATATGTCCCGAGTGCCCCGCCCCGGGATCAAGGATATTCACCCAGAGTGAATTCATGGTCAGCGGCTCGGAGCCGACATCATACCCAAGCGCATGGCAGAATTCATTGGCCGCTTTCACCAACCGCTTTTCAAGCTCGGCAAAAGCCGGGATCCGCTCCGGCAAATCATCCAGCGAGGCATAGGAGGTATAGCCCAGATAGCCTTGCTCTTCACACCATTGCTGACCCGCCTCGTCTTCCTCCGACAACATCAGTGTGCCCTGACGAAGCTCTTCTAGAAAGTCGGCTTCTGCGCCTGGGTCTGCGATCAATGTCTCAAAAATTTCGGTGGCAAAACAGATGCGCGTCTTGCTGGTGTCGGGTCCCATAAATGTCAGAACCCGGATCGCATCATGGGATATTGCCCCGCCGGGCAGGTATTCGTGCTCGTCTCTGCCAGAACCGCGCGTTCGTCTTTCCCGAACAGCCAACCAAGGAAAAACATGAAGGCGATGGCCGCCATGATCGCCGTCAGAATACCGATCCGGATATGATCTGAAGAGGACGCAGCCGCAGCCGGTGAGGCCTCCACATAAACCTCGCGATCCACATAGACGATGCGCTCTTCTATCTGTGGCTCGGGCGCTGTCATGGCCGCCGCCACAGCGCCTTCCCCGAACCCGGCCGGCACCGGCTCGGCATCCTTGCGATACCGGTTCCAGTCGGCCAGATCGACCTTCGCCCGTGGCGGCTTGCCCTCCAGAAGCTCGCGCGCCTGTTCAACCCATTCCTGCTTGCGGATTTGTCCTTTGCGCAGATTGAGTTTCTCTTCCAAGTCCTCAATGCGGTCGTCAGGAAGCGTGGCGAGCAGTGCCAGCGTTCCGACCCCGCGCTTGCGCATCTCCAAGCGCACATGATCCGCAATGCCGCCAATCAGCGACAGGTCTGACGGCACGCCATAGGGCAGCCCCGCGGCGCCTTCCACGGTCCACGCCGCCCATTCTTCTTCTCGCGCCCGCATCTCGGAAATGTAAGGCCCGGCTGCCGCTTTCGGTTTGGATGCTTTAGGCGCCGGGGTTTTGGCCAGCGGGTCAGACGGGTGTTTTTTCAACCATGCTGCCCGTTCATCCGGAGAGAGACCAACGAACTCATCCAGCCCCTTGCGCCCCTGCACATCGCCCAACAGACCGGCAAGTGTCGCAAAGCCTGGAACCAGCTTGCGCCCGGTTAGGCCGGCCAGACCAATGCGATCATCCAGATGAAACGGATCACGTGGCACAACATCATCAATCGCCGTCTGGATCAGACTTTCACGCGATCGCCCGGTACGCGCCGCAGCGTGCACCCAGTCAGACAGATCCGCAGCATGGGACCATAACACCAGAAATGATCGGGATTTTTCGGCGTTTGCGGCATCTTCGGCATCGAAGGTTTTGTCAGTCCGGTCCTTGTCGAACCAGACTTTCATCTTCAGGGACCGCAGACGTCTGGCGACCATTTGAGCGGTCGACACATCCTCAATCGCTGAAATCAGAAACACATCGTAGCGGAATTTGGCAGCCATACTCACCCCCGATTGTTTGTCCGTGACTCGGATCTTTCAAACGACCATACCAAGGTCTTTGAAAAGGGCCAGAAATTTCCGAAACTGCCGTCAGTCCCAACGCTCGGCGTCCTCGTCGAAATGCGTTTTCATCCGCTCAGATCAAATTCCTCCGACAATAGCACTGGTT
Organism: Ponticaulis sp.; assembly: GCA_002692725.1. Lineage (GTDB taxonomy): Bacteria > Pseudomonadota > Alphaproteobacteria > Caulobacterales > Hyphomonadaceae > Ponticaulis. The sequence continues at coordinate 98,710 of NZLU01000067.1, forward strand.
TCGCGTCAGGATTTTGCTATGTGACGGGCTTCTTTTCAGAGGAATCTCCCCCATGGGCTTCAAATGCGGAATTGTCGGACTGCCAAATGTCGGCAAGTCGACCCTGTTCAACGCACTCACACAGACGGCAGCCGCTCAGGCTGAAAACTATCCGTTCTGTACGATTGAACCCAATGTGGGCGATGTGGCCGTGCCCGAGCCGCGCCTCAAACGTCTCGCTGAGATTGCGAAATCCAAGGAAGTCATCCCGGCCCGGATGAACTTTGTCGATATTGCCGGCCTCGTAAAAGGCGCCTCAAAGGGCGAAGGCCTCGGCAACCAGTTTCTCGCCAACATTCGCGAAACCGATGCCATTGCCTATGTGCTCCGTTGTTTTGAAGATGACGACATCACCCACGTCTCCAACAAGATCGACCCGATGGCCGATTACGAAGTCGTCGAGACCGAATTGATGCTGGCCGATCTGGAAAGCCTCGAAAAGCGTCGCACCAACCTCGAAAAGAAAGCCAAAAGCGGTGGCGACAAGGACGCGAAGGAAGCGCTCGCCATGGTGGATCTGGCGCTGGAACAGCTCAATGAGGGCAAGCCCGCACGCCGCGCCGAAGTCCCGAAAGATTCCGTCAAAGCATGGAAAATGCTCCAGCTTCTCACGGCCAAGCCCGTGTTTTACATCGCCAATGTCGACGAAGACTCTGCATCCGACGGCAATGCCTTCTCTGAGGCCGTGAAGGCCCATGCCGAAAAGGAAGGCGCGCCAGTCGTCGTGATCTCAGCGAAGATCGAAAGCGAGATCGCCATGCTCGATGATGAAGAGCAGGCAGAATTCCTCGAAACCATGGGCCTTGAAGAACCGGGCCTCAACCGCGTTATCCGCGCCGGCTATGATTTGCTCGGCCTGCAGACCTATTTCACGGTCGGCCCGAAAGAAGCCCGTGCCTGGACTATTCCGGAAGGCGCAACCGCACCTCAGGCCGCAGGCGTCATCCATGGTGATTTCGAAAAAGGCTTTATCCGCGCCGAAACCATCGCCTTCACAGATTTTGACGCGCTTGGCGGGGAATCCGCCGCCAAGGAAGCCGGTAAGATGCGCGCGGAGGGCAAGGAGTACGTCGTCAAAGACGGCGACGTCATGCACTTCCGCTTTAATGTGTGATCACTGAACGCAATTCGACTCTCTGCCATACTCGCACGATTTCGCGCGAGCCGCTGAGGCAGCGGCAGCATCAACCGGCCCGCCAATGCCATCACGCAGGGCAACCATCAGATTATTGCAGCCATCGGCATGCTCCATGCCGCAGGCTTTCTCAAAGAACTGACGCGCCTGGACATCGTCTTTGGCGATTCCGGACCCGTTATAATAAGACAGGCCCAGATTGTTGCAGGCATAAGCGTTGTTCAGCTCACAGCCAGCGATATAATCCTGTGACCCGCGCGCTAGATCCTGGCTCACCAATGTGCCCTGGTGACGCATAAATCCGGCCCAATTACAGGCAGCGCCATGCTTCAGCGAACACGCCCGATCATAATATGCCAGCGCGAGCGTCGGATCAGTCGTACCGGACAGACCATCCTTAAAATAATCCCCGAGATTGTCGCAGGCATAGCCATTATCACCTTCATTGCAGGACTTGATGTAAAGCGTTTCTGATTTCTTTTTGTCGGCTTCAACGCCGCGTCCGGTCGAGTACATCACACCAAGATTGTTGCAGGCATAGGCATAAGTCTCACAGGATTTGGTATAGGCCGCGAGCGCGCCTGCATAATCCTGTGGGCCACCCCGGCCATTCTCCAGCGCATACCCAAACTGGTAACACGCCTGCGCATGGTCCAGTTCGCAGGCCTTGCCGTGGGCTTGCCGGGCCGCGGCATAGTCCTGAGGCGCACCTGTTCCATCTCTCAGATAATCGCCCAGATTATCGCAGGCGGTTGGATTATCGCCGTCACAGGACTTGCGGTAATAGCTCAATGCACTGACTTCATCGATCTCGACGCCCCGTCCGAGCGCATACATCACGCCCAGATTGTTACAAGCGTAGGTGTAGGTCTCGCAGGATTTTTCATACGCATTGCGTGCAGCGGTATAATCCTGCGCGCCGCCGCGACCGTTCTCCAGCGCATAGGCGAAATCATAGCACGCTTTTGCACGTCCGAGCTCACACGCCTTACCGTGGGCCACACGCGCCGCAGCATAATCCTGAGCGGTGCCTTTCCCGTCCCTGAGATAATCACCCAGATTGTCGCAGCCAATGTCATTATCACCGTCACAGGCTTTCCGGTAGAGTCTCAGCGCCTCGCTATTATCCTGGGCCACATATTGCCCATTGCCGCACATGACGCCGAGATTGTTGCAGGCCAGCGCATAGTCCATGTCACAGGACTTTTTATATGCCGCAAACGCTCCGGCGAAATCCTGCGGCCCGCCCGTCGCATTCTTTTTGAAAAAGCCCTCATAGAAGCACGCGACGTGATCATTGAGGCCGCAGCCTTTCACATAACTGCTGCGTGCGCCGACCTGATCAACCGCACCACCCTCGCCATTCTTCAGCAAATAAGCGTGGTCCCGGCAGCCTTTGCCACTTCCGAGATCACATGCTTTCTTGTAGAGAGATCTTGCCCGCGCCAGGTCCTGAGTCAGGCCTTCTTCGGTGTAATACAACAGCGCCTGAGCCGAACAGCCATAGCCGTAACCGGCGTCGCAGGCCTTGCTGAAATACGTGTCGGCCAGAGAGTAATTCGGGGAGCTCATGTCACGGACCGAATCCCCTAAAGTTGCACAGGCAAAACCATATGCCTCGTCGCACAACGCCATCAGTTCCCTCACAGCTTCGCCAGCCTGTTGCTGATCTGACCCGGCGCTCTCCGCCTTAGCTAATGCCGCTATGTATCGGTCTTTCTGACTGTCGTTCGTCTGCGCATTGGCAAAGCTTCCAAAAAGCATAGCAACGCAAATCGCTGAGACTAACCGCATGAACGTTCCCTCCGTAATCTAACCAGGAGCGTAACCAAGGCTGCGGGTATTGTGTATACCCTGTTTCAGAGAGGTTTGTTTTGGCCGCGAAAACGGGCAAACAAAAAAGGCGACCCTATTCAGGATCGCCTTTCGAATAATCGGATCAGATGAGCGAATTAATTCTCTTCGCCATCCGTTGCATCTTCGATCGCTTCTTCAGCGTCTTCTGCCGCATCTTCGACAGCTTCCTCAGCATCCTCGGCCATGGCTTCCGCGTCGTCCAGCATACCGTCCATCGCAGAACCGGCGTCTTCTGCTGGCTCTTCGATAACGGCTTCGCCTTCGGCTGCAACAGCTCCATCTTCGCCTTCAACGATGTCGAGCTCTTCGCCTTCAACCACTTCTTCCTCTTCCGGAAGCGGCTCAGGGAATGCCGGAGCGTTCGGTGTCTCAGAAGCCAGATAAGCCAGAATGTCAGCCCGTTCGCTGTCACGGCGAACACCAACAAAGTTCATGGCAGTGCCATCGACATAGCCCTTAGGGTTCTGAATAAAGCCGTCCAGGCTCGCATAATCCCAATCGCTGCCCATGCTGGACATACCTGAGGAATAGCCGCCAAAACCGGCTTTACCGCCCATTGCGCGACCAACAACGCCATGCAGGTTCGGGCCCTGCTTGTCAGCGCCGCCAGCTTCGATCGTGTGGCAGGAAGAACACTTGGATTTGAAGCTCGACGCACCGTCTTCAACGCTGGCATCCAGCATCAGAGCACCCAGATCATACACCTCGTCGACAATCGGGCCGCCACCGCCGCCAGTCAAAGGCAGACGATACGCAAAGGCCACTTCGGCGCGCTCGTTCAGAGAATGCTCTTCCTCACCATGGCCGCCGCCATGATGACCACCTTTACCGAAAACAATGTTCGACAAAGTTGGCAGAGCCAGAATAACCAGCGCCACAGCAAGAAGAGCGCCCATAATCTTGTTCACAAACATCAGTTACGAATCCCGGATCACACTGAATTTTGAGTGCTTCTGGCACGGTGACGCGAAGCATTCAATATGAGGAAGCGCAGAACTTGGCTCAATTTCGCAATTCGCGGCGAAGAGCCGCACGTTTTGCCAGAAATTCCATCTCGTCTGACTTGCTGAATTCCCAAAGCCGTGGTTTTCCACACGACCTATCATAGAGCGAGGATGATATGGCCGGGAAAATTGGATTTCAGGGTGAACGTGGCGCCAACTCCGATATTGCGTGTCAGCAAGCCTTTCCGGACTTAGAAGCTATTCCTTACCGCACCTTCGAAGATGTGTTCGCGGCTGCCCAGTCCAGCGCAGTCGATCTCGCCATGATCCCGGTAGAGAACACGATTGCAGGGCGCGTGGCCGATATTCACCATTTGCTGCCTGATTCTGATCTGCACATAATTGCTGAGCACTTCCTCCCGATCCGGTTTCAGCTCATGGCCTTGCCCGGCACAAAACTGGAGGACATCAAACGCGCCAAGTCTCACGTTATGGGCCTTGGTCAGTGCCGCGTTTTCCTGCGCGAACATCAGATTGAAGGCGTGACGGCTGCCGACACAGCTGGTGCAGCCCGCCAGGTGGCCGAAGATGGCGAGCCAGAAACGGCCGCCATCGCGCCGGAACTGGCCGCTGAAGTCTATGGCCTCGATATTCTCGCCCGCAATATCGAAGACGAAGATCACAATACGACGCGTTTTGTCGTGATGAGCCGTGAACCGAACGACATCACAGAAGTGACCACCCCCTGCAAAACCGCGCTGCTCTTCACCGTGCGAAACGTTCCAGCCGCGCTCTACAAAGCGCTGGGCGGCTTCGCGACCAATGGCATTAACGTCACCAAACTCGAAAGCTATCTCACGGGCGGATCCTTCACCGCAGCCCAGTTTTACACCGAGTTTGAAGGCCATCCCTATGAACGCCCGGCCCAGCTCGCCCTGGAAGAGCTCGGCTTCTACTCAACCCAGATCAAAGTGCTGGGTGTCTTCCCGATGGGGCGACGCAGCTAAGGCTCACAGAGCAGTCTCTGCGATGTGAGACTGCCTTACCGGCTTGTGTGTCGAACTTCTGCGTGTCGCGTCTTAGCTTCTGGATACCCCCAGACAGGAGAAGTCACATGAAACTTCGAACAGCCCTCACCGCCCTCACCCTCATCACTCTGCCTGTGTCGCTCAGCGCCCCGGCTGCACTGGCCGCAAAAGACCCGATCTACACAGATTGGGGCAGCAATGCTGCGATCCAGGGCTATGACCCCGTCGCCTATTTCACCCAGGGCGAGCCTGTAAAAGGATCGAAAGACTTTACCACCGAATATATGGGCGCTGATTTCCGGTTTGTGAGCCAGGAAAACCTCGATACATTCCTTGCTGACCCGTCCGCCTATGCCCCGCAATATGGCGGATACTGCGCCTGGGCCGCAGCCGATGGCAAAACCGCCAAGGGCAATGCGAAAAACTGGGCCATTGTCGATGGCAAGCTGTATCTGAACTATAACAACAGCATTCAGGACAAATGGGATGCCGACCGCGAAGGGTTTATCACCAAAGCCGACATGGAATGGCCAGATCTGCTGGATTGATTGGCATTAGTTGCTTGTGAAGATGGAACCGCAGGACGAGCTCAGTCCTGATCAACCCAGGCTTTCATCACATGGTGCGCAATTGCCGTGGCAGGCGGACAGAACGCAGTGTCGTGTTCGCCCGCCATCATCCGGCGCACCTCATCCCGGCTGAACCAACGCGCCGCCTCAATTTCCTTCGGGTCAATCGTGATATCCGTCGTCTCAGCCGGCACATGGATCCCCACCATCAGAGAGGATGGAAAGGGCCAGGGCTGGCAGAAGAGATATTCCGCATTCTCCGGCAGACATGTCACGCCAGCCTCTTCCGCAATCTCGCGACAGGCCGCCTGCTCCAGCGTTTCGCCAGGCTCCACAAATCCCGCCAGACAGGACCAGAACCCATCCGGCCAGCCTGCCGACCGGCCCAGCAAACATGCATCGCCCCGGATTGGAAGCATGATGGCCACCGGGTCCGTCCGCGGGAAATGCTCGCTTTCGCAGGCCGGGCAGACCCGCTTCCATCCGGCATCCACTGGCTCGGAAGGTGACCCGCAATTGGCGCAATAGCCATGTGTGCGATGCCATTCCGAAATCGACCGCGCGGTCGACACCAGATTGGCCTCCAGCGGAGACAGCGAGGCAATCGCGGCCCGCATATCCTCAAATTCCCCTACACACTCAAGCAGGCTTCCCTCGAGGGTAAAGTTCTCCGGCACTCTTAGTGCGAAAATCGGCGTGCCATTCCGGTCCTTGCCCAGAAAGAGCCGCAGCGCGCCTTGTGCATACTGTGCCGCCTCATTGCCGAGCCAGACCAGAGGTCTCGGGCGGGCTTCGCGCCGCGACCCGACCTGAAACGGTGGCGAGGCTGGGCCTTCCATTAACGGCATGCCATTGCGCATCAGGAAGACCAGAACATCCGGGCGCTGAAACGCCTCATCCAGCCAGACTCTGTCTGTTCTGTGATGCGCTGCGCGGTCTAACGGCTTGGATGCCAGAGGAATATCGTTGGAAGTGATCACTGTTTTCCGTCCCGGTTTGGTCACGAGCTATGTCATGATCCGTCATTCGGGGCCAGCCTTGCCGGTCGTGACATTCGATGCGGATTCACATCTTGCAATCTGGGCCCGCCTTCGCGATATAGGCGGTTGGAGGCTGGCGTGGACGAGCGCCTCGCCAACCGGGTCAGGTCCGGAAGGAAGCAGCCCTAACGAGTTTTCCTCGGGTCGCGCCAGTCTCTGCTTATCCTTTTTGTTATTCTGCTCGATGCGTTTGTCTCACGTCCCGCTCGACGCATCTGCGCCTGCGCGTTTGCTTGTTTCGCCGCGAACTAAAGACTGTGATGAGCTCCCCAGAGCCCGACCGGGCGACGGGCGAATGCCCGCCCCGCCGGAGCCGCCACGCGGCGTGAGGCAAATGAAGTCAAACAAACTCAACCAGGCTTCTCGACCTCCGCCGCCTCACAAATCTCGCGCATCTCCTTGTTCAGTTCGCTTTCCCAGTCCTCCATGGCGTCGCGAACCCGCGTGATGAAAGTCTCATTCTCGAACATGGGTTTGGACACATCATAAAGATCAGCAAACTCGCGCAGGCGCTTTCGGTCCGCCTGATCAAAGGCATGCGAGAGCTGGTCAGACACCTCTTTGGTAAAGCCAAGCGCCTTATATGCCGACCGGCCCATTCGAAGAGAGCTGTCATAGACTTCGCGGATGATATCCCGGCAGCCCAGCGACCACAGCTCATAAACATGCGTCCGGTCGATGGCCCGCGCGATCACATGCACCTTCGGATAATGGTGCAGAACATGGCGGACAATTTCATTGATCTGCGCTTGATCGTCGATCGCCACGATCAGGATTTTCGCATTTTCAATACCGGCCGAATGCAACAGACCCGGACGTGAGGCATCCCCGAAATAGGTCTTGAACCCGAATTTCTGGACGAAATCGATCTGCCGGGAATTGAAATCGATCACCGTCGACCGATATCCCGCTGCGCGCAGCATACGATCGATAATCCCGCCCATACGCCCGCGACCCGCAATGATAATCTCATTCGTCTCATCAATCGCATCCTCCTCGCGCTGGCTCTGCAGCCTGTCGAAGATCGGCGCGATCACCTGCTCGCGGAAGATAAACAGAAAGGGTGTGAGCAACATGGTGATCGCAATCACCAATAAAAGCGGATCGGTAATCTCCGTCGGGAGAATGGCGTTCGACGACGTGAAGGAAATCAGCACAAAGCCAAACTCCCCGAGCTGTGCCAGCCCAAGCGCCAGAAGCCAGCGCTGTGACCCGCGCACTTTGAACAGCGATCCGACCCCATAAAGGATCACAAACTTCAGCGCCATTAACCCAACCACCAGCCCGGCAATCAACACGGGCTCGCTCACCAGAAGCTGAAAATTGATGCTCGCCCCCACCGTGATGAAGAACAGCCCGAGCAAAAGCCCTCGAAACGGATCAATATCGGCCTCCAGCTCATGGCGATATTCGCTGTTCGCCAGAACCACGCCCCCCAGAAACGCGCCAAGCGCCGGCGAGAGGCCGACCATCGTCATCAGAAGCGCAATACCAATCACCAGAAACAGAGCCGCCGCCGTAAACAGCTCGCGCAGATTGGCCGAGGCGATAAACCGGAACATGGGTCGCGACAGATAATTCCCGCCCAGCACAACCGCCGCAATCGCGGCCACACCGATCAGCACCCCTTGCCAGCCGGGCAAATCCTCCACCAGATTGAGCGACATGCCATGATCGCCCTCCCCACCATGATCTCCCGACGCGCCGTGTGCGAGTTCTGCCAGCTCCGGCACGGCCAGCAGCGGCAAAAGCGCCAGCATGGGGATGACGGCGATATCCTGAAACAACAGAACCGAGAAACTCGCCTGCCCGCCATCCGACGACATCAAGCCTTTTTCCTGCAGGGTCTGCAGGACAATTGCCGTCGAGGACAGCGCAACAATCGCGCCAATGGCCAGCGCATAGCTCCAGCGATCCACTAAGAAGTAACTGATCGCGAACACCATCAGCATGGTGATCAGCACCTGACCGCCGCCCAGGCCAAGAATCCGCGTCCGCATCTCCCACAGGCGTTTAGGCTCCAGCTCCATGCCGATCAGAAACAGCATGATGACCACGCCAAACTCGGCAAAATGCTGAATGGCCACCACATCCACATGCAATAAAGCGAGGATGGGGCTGATAATCGTGCCCGCAATCAGATAGCCGAGCACTGAGCCGAGCCCCAGCCGCGTTGCAATCGGCACGGCGACAATCCCCGCCACCAGGAAGATAAACGCCAGTAAAAGAAAATCGGTCATGTCGAGCCCCGGATCCGTACCGGGCCAAGGTTGCCCCAATCCGCATCTACGGGAAAGCGTTTCATGGGGGAAGTGCTGGCGCGCTGTCGGAAAAGCGAACGCGCGTGTTACGCCACAAACAGGCAAACTCAATTAGGCGAGCAAAGTCACACAGAAAACTTCACTCCCCCTCTCGCGCTTCGTTCAACTCCCCTATATCGTCTCCTCCATGAGCGAGTCTGAGCTACCAGAAGAAGAAGAAGAAGAGCGCGACGACAAGACCTTCTCCATGTTTGGAGGGGAGGACGCGCCTGCGCCCCAAGCCACGGCCGACAAGAAAACCGGCTATCTCGTGCTGGCGCGCAAATACCGTCCGCAAAGCTTCGATGAGCTGATCGGCCAGGAAAGCATGGTCAAAACGCTGGAGAATGCGTTCCGGACCAATCGCGTCGCCCATGCTTTCATGCTGACCGGTGTTCGCGGCATCGGCAAAACCACAACGGCCCGCCTCCTCGCCCGCGCGCTCAATTATGAAACCGACACCGTGGGTGCGCCGAGCCTCACTATGGAGCCGCCGGGCCGCCATTGCGAAGCGATTCAGAAAAGCCAGCATCCTGATGTTCTGGAGCTCGACGCCGCCTCCCGCACGGGCGTTGATGACATGCGCGAGCTTCTGGATGGCGCGCGCTACACCCCTGTTTCGGCGCGCTATAAAGTGTTCATCATTGACGAGGTGCACATGCTCTCCAAATCGGCCTTCAACGCACTGTTGAAGACGCTGGAAGAGCCGCCCGAGCATGTGAAATTCATCTTCGCGACGACGGAAATCCGCAAAGTGCCGGTGACGGTGCTTTCCCGGTGCCAGCGCTTTGATCTGCGTCGGCTGGATATCGAAACCCTGGCACAACACCTGACGAATATCTGCGCCAAAGAAGGCCTGAAGGTCGCGCCGGAAGGCCTGACTTTGATCGCCCGCGCAGCCGAAGGCTCAGTTCGCGACGCGCTCTCCATTCTGGATCAGGCGCTGGTCTCAGGTGAACCCGGCGCGGAAATTCCGGTTGAGACAATCCGCGATATGCTTGGCCTCGCGGATCATTCGCGCCTGATCGCCCTGTTTGATCTGTGCGTCAGCGGCGACCATAAACAGGTGCTGGCTGAGCTTGAAAGCCAGTTCCAGGCAGGCGCTGATCCGCAGACCATTCTGAAAGACATGATCGAGCTGGCCGTGGAAGTTGGCCGCGCCAGTGTGCTCGGCGAGGATTATTCCGCCAGCGGTCCGGCTGAGTGGACGCGCCTTACCAAAGAGATCGCCGCAAAGATTACGCCGGCGCAGTCCACCCGGCTCTGGCAAATTCTGATGAAAGGGCTTGAGACGATCCAGATTGCGCCGAACCCGGTGACCTCGCTTGAGATGACCCTCATTCAGATGACGGCCGCCGCGCATGTTCCCCCGCCCGAAGAGGCCATTAAGGCCATTATCGAGGCGTCACAGGGTGGCACCTCCCCGGGAAAGCCTGAAGCGCCTGCGGCTCCGGCGGCAGGCGCCGCCATCACGCCAACCAATCAACCCTCCGACTTCAAAGGCATTCTGAACCTTTTGGAATCCCGCAAACGGGCAGACATTCAGTATGATGTCGAGAAATTTGTCCGGCCGGGCGAGGTGCGCTTTGGTTATATCTCTTTCCTGCTCGAAGACGGCGCCACACCAGGCCTGATCTCGCAGCTCCAGAAGTTTCTCGAAGTTGAAACCGGCAGCTATTGGGAAGTCGATCAGATCCACTCCGAAGAAGAAACCGTGCGGGAGCGGGTGCAGCGCGAACGCAAGGAACGCATTGCGGAGGCGATGGAAGACCCCTACCTAAGCGAACTCCTCACCTATTTCCCGGGCGCGGAAGTGGTGGATGTGACACCGGAACCGAAACACGAGAGCGACGAAAACATCGTGCATGTGGATTTCGCCGCTCAGCAGACACCTCGAAAGGAAAGCCGATGATGAAAGGCTTAGGCGATATGGGCAATATTATGCGTCAGGCGCAGGAAATGCAGGCCAAGATGCAGGAAGCCCAGGAAAAGGCCGAACAGGTCACGGCCGATGGCGTGTCTGGCGGCGGCATGGTCCGCGTGACGCTGAAGGGCAAGGGCGAGCTGGTCGACCTCAAGATTGATCCAGCCATGATGGGCGACGAGGCCGAAATTCTCGAAGACCTGATCAAGGCCGCCCATTCGGACGCCAAGAAACGTCTCGATGAAGAGCTGGAAAAGACCATGAAAGACGCCGCCTCAGGCCTGGGTGGCATGCTCCCCGGCTTCAAAATGCCGTTTTAAGGGAACGCGTGCCACACTCTTGTGTGATCCTGCGGCTACACTGGATCAATGTCGCAAAAACGTAGCACGCATGCGTTAGTCCGACATCCAGCTCTATTCTCCACGCCGTCAAAGGATTCGCCATGCGCCGTTCACTTCTCAGCCTCGCTTCCGTCATGGCGCTTGCCGCCTGCACCACAGCCGGCCCGGCAACCGGACAGGAAAGCGCAGACTCTCCATCGCGCTCCGCGAGCTTCGTTGTCGTCGGCGACACCGGATACATCCCGTCCTATGAACGCTTCGATGACGACGAAGGCCCGATGAAAACCATCGGCGAGTATATGGCTTTGATGCAGGAAGACTGGCTGGAACGGAACCCAGACATGGAAGGCTTCCGCCCCACTCCATGGGTGTTTGAGAGCGCCCTGGGCAGCTATATGGAAGCCAGCGGCATGTGGCCGGTCGCGCGCGCAGCGGATGAAATCTGCCGCCGTGACGGCTGCGATTTTGCGGCCATGGTCGGCGACAATATCTATCCCGACGGCGCCACACTCGGCGCAGACGGCATCTCGGACGAACGCCGCTTTCAGGATATGCTGAACGCGCCTTATGGCAAGCTTGGCGAAGGCGTCGAGAACTTCACAATCTACACCATGATGGGCAATCACGACTGGCATATCTCACGCGCCGCCACCGAAGCGCAGCTGAAATATCTGCAAGACCACCCGAACTTCACCATGCCGGACTATTTCTACTCAGCTGTCCCGGCGGGCATGGACGGCTTTGTCGAGATCTTTGTGATCGACACTGAAATGCTGCTCGCCAGCACAACCGTCTATGAGGACAATCTCGACTCGCAGGGTCGCGAAGCGCGCACGGAAGAGCTTGATACCTGGCCGGATTTCGTCGCCCCGCAAACCGAAGCCGAGAAGAATATGGTTGGCTGGCTGCGCGACTCGCTCGCGGCCTCTGATGCCAAATGGAAAATTGTAATGGGTCACCACGCGGTCTGGTCAGGCGGCGGGTCCAAATTCGAAAAAGCCCATTCCCTGCGCGCGCTTTATATGGATGCGCTCTGCGATTATGCCGACGTCTATATCTCCGGCGATGATCACATGACCGAAGTCTATTCCGACACCTGCAACATGGACGACCGCCCCGAACTGCCAACCCTCGTCGCAGGCGCCGGGTCTAAATATCGCCCGCTTCACAAGCTGTTTCACGCCAATCAGCTGGCCAACAATCCGAACCTGAAGAATTACTATTCCCGTGGCAGCGATTGGGGCTTTTTGAAGCTCGACCTCACCGAAGACCAGCTTCTGGTGAACATCTACTCTGCCGGCACCGATATGGAAGGTCGCCCGATTGATGAGGGACAAGTCAGCTTCGAACGTCGCTCGCAGTTCGCGAAATAGGCAGTCGGACGGCGTGCGGACAGAAGCCGCAACGGTCGATTGACAATCAGTCCAGATACAGATTTCTGGACGCGTTTGCATTAGGCGTTCCACGCCGATATATGTGCCGCGTTTTGAAGGAGTGACCAGAGAGTGTCTGAGACGAATTTGCGATCTCTGCGTCAGATTCTGAAAAGCGACATCTTGATCATCCTGCTGATCATGGTCGGCTATCTTATCCTTCAACTCGGCCTGATTTTCTATTTTGCGGATGACTACAGTCAAGCGTGCCGCTGGGATTGCGGCTGGTACGGCAATGTCATCAAAGACGGTTATGACGTTGCGCCAGGCGAACGCGGGAATGGTGGTGTCGCGAACTGGGCCTTTTTCCCGCTCAATCCACTCATAGGCGGACTGGTCTCCGGGGTGACCGGCCTTGAGGCCCAACCGGCCCTGCAAATCGGCTCTGAACTTGCCAATCTGGCGGCAATCTTTGCCCTCTTTATTCTGTTCAGGACGCTCGATCCGAACTTTGATCGGCTGGCTTTTGCGCTGGTGATCATCGCCAATCCTTATTCGATCTACACGTCCGCAGGATATTCAGAGCCGATCTTTATAACGATGATGGCGGCTTCATTATATTTCGCGCGCTCCGGCAATGTCGTGCTTCAGAACCTGTTTGCCGCCGTTTCGGGTACCAGTCGCGTGACGGGCATTATTGTGGCAGGCGCAAACGTCATTCAGGCCGCAGCCAGCCGCGGCATCAAGACCGTGCTCTCGCCCCACTACATTTTCTGGTTTCTGATATCCGGGCTGGGCCTCGCGGCATTTATTCTCTTTCTCTATTTCCATACCGGCGATGGGCTTGCCTTCAGACATGTGCAGGTCGCCTGGAGCCGAACGCCTGACAAACTCCTGAGGGTTCTGTCAGGCTTTATGGATTATCCGCCCACTGATTATCGGTTCTGGGGGTCACTTGGCGTGATCGCGTCAATATCGGTATTGCCCGGCATTCTCATCTGGAAAAAGCACTACGATCTTGCAGTCATTCACGTCATCAGCGTTGTCCTGCCTGCCATGACGAACTTCATCTCACTCCCGCGATATATGATGTGGCAGGTCAGCACCTTCTTCATCCTCTATCTGCTCATGAAAAATCGCTTCACCTGGCCAGTGCTGATTGGACTGATGCTCGTTCTCAAATTCCTGGTCTTCAGAAGCTGGTTTGCCGGGGACAATTGGGTGATATGAAAACGGTTTATCTGATTGGATCCGGCCTGCTCGGACTGTTTTATTTCGCCGTCTTCTGGTTGATGTTTCATCCGAACGTCTCAGAAGATTACCGCGCCTATTATATCGATCGCACCTCGAACAAAAATCTGAGACACCTTGCCGAAGACAAGGCGTTTTTTGGCCAGCATCAGTCCGATACGATCACTGGCAAGAATTTGTCGCGCGCAGTCTCATTCGGTTGGCACACAGCCCAGGATTGGGGGCTTTGGTCTGATGGCAAGGAGTCGAGAATGCGCCTCTATTGCGATTGGCTCCAGGGCGCTGAGACGCTCGACCTGAAAATCAGGCATGTGAATACCGCCAGAGTGGATATCAGTCTTCGTAGCGGCGCCCTGCTCTTCTCAGATGACGTCGACCGACGCGAGCGTGTCATCACGCTGGACGCGCCAGAAATTTCAGACTGTACAGGTGAAAGCATCGATCTGGTGTTTCGGACCACTCCGTTTCGTCCGATTGACCTTGGAAGAAATCAGGATGTGCGTGAACTTGGGGTTGGACTGCTGGGCATCACGCGCAGTCTTCCCGACAGCCCTGCCGAAGATGAAGATGCCGCGCAAGACTGACCCCCTGCCCGGCGTTTGATGTCTCGAAACATCGGATACCCGGTTGGAAAACAAGGCCATGTCGGCAGCTTACATTGGGTCGGCGTATCAAATCGTCGCCGGTAAAATCTCGCCATCCTTACGAATCCTGCCATGATTTTGGCAATCCATCTGATACAGTCTCACTATGTCCAAATCTCTCATCGGCCCGGAACTTCAGCGGGTTATCGACCTCATCGGAAAACTCCCCGGCCTCGGCCCGCGTTCGGCGCGCCGGGTGGCGCTCCATTTGCTAAAGCGGCCTGATACGTTGCTGGCGCCGCTCGCCGTTGCGCTGGCAGAGGCCGCTGAGGCCATCACCAAATGCTCAGTGTGCGGAACGTTTGATACAACCGACCCCTGCACTGTGTGCGCTGCGCCGAACCGTGACCTCTCAACCATCTGCGTGGTGCAGGATGTACCTGACCTCTGGGCGCTTGAACGGGCAGGCTCTTTTCGTGGGCGATATCATATTCTGGGCGGTGTGTTATCGGCTCTGGATGGTGTCGACCCCGAGCACCTCAATATCGACACACTGATCCGGCGCGCGGCTGAACCTGACGTCAAAGAAATCATCATCGCGCTGTCGGCCACAGTCGATGGTCAGACCACGGCGCATTATCTGTCAGACCGGCTGGAACATCTGCCTGTCACTGTGACCCGGCTTGCCCAGGGCGTACCCATGGGCGGCGAGCTCGATCACCTCGATGAAGGCACCCTCACGGCAGCACTCATGTCACGGCGGGGTTTGGAATAGCGCAGAAGCCCTTATGTCTCAGAGGAAGAAGTATTAATCCGTCTTCAGCACAAATCGGCGGTTCTGAGGTTGAACAGGCCGATAGGAATGCGGGAACAGCGTTTCGAATACGGCGAACTGGTCCGCCGATGCCGAGAGCGGCTTTTCAAACACTGTCCAGGCCACGATCTCCGAACAGGGCGGTGTCGTCAGCGAGCCCTCATAGCGATAGGCGCTCCAATCCCCCGGCAGAAAGTCATTCAGATTGACCTTCATGATCGGACTGAGCGAGCCCGGCGCACCGGGCATGACGTTAATCAGATCATCGAGCAATGGATTATGCTCACCTTGCGCAAACATGACACCAATCACTGCAAGACGGCCATCAGCCGACTGGTGAACCAGATGCACTTCGAGCGGGAAGCGCCGACCGTGAAACGTGTGTTCAGAGCCAGAATGAAAATGAAACTGAAGGAAGTGATATGGCACGTCATCAATGACGATTTTGCCCGCATCGGAAAGATCCACCTGAAAGGTATGGCCGTTATTGGTGACTGATGTCACATCAGCCTCTTTCCAATAGACCGCTGGCGCGTGAACGGCCGCTGGGATAGCCTGTCCGTTCAGGTCGATCGGAGACTGCTCACTGCCCGCACAACTTGAGTAAGACGCCTCAAGTTCGGCCCATCGACTTGGCCCATGATCGCCGTCATAGCTCCAGTGTGCGTGGCTTGTTTCTGCCGAGACCGGGCCCGCGCACGCCATCATCGCAGCGGCGCAGATCAGTTTTTTCGCTCCAGATGTCATGGGAACCAACCTTCTCTGTGTCGTTCATGTGAGCGTTTCAACATGCCGTTTCGTTATTAATTTTTGAAAAAATCGATTTGGCAAAATCGTCCGAAACGCCCCGGTTAAGCAGGTACAAATCGTCGCAGATTGGGGGATGTCGCACAGAAATTCTCGAAACCGTTTCCGCTCGGCAGTCGTTAATGGGGCACGAAACGTAACGAAGGAAGGAAAGACAGATGATCCGTACATACATTTCCAGCGCTTCAATTCTTGCATTGATGGCAACGCCTGCCGCTATGGCGCAGGACAAGCCCAGCGAAGACCCCGCAGATATGAAAGCCATCGAAGTCACGGTGATCGAGCCCGGCGAGAAAACCGTTGAAACAACTTCCAAAGTTGAGAGCACAACCGAAGTCGTGGCTGGCACGAAAGATCAACGCGCTGACGTCGAACAGGAAACCGTGGTGACACAATCGCCCAAGGTCAAAACCTATAAGATTGGTGAAGACCCTAACGCCGACTTGCCTGAAAGCGATACTGAGATTTTCGACTATGACACTGACGATGTGACTGTTCCAACTGAAAACAACTCATCCTATGAAAACGCCAATGTCTGGGATCAGCAGGTAATTGGCGACGATCTACAGGAGATGGCGGAGGAGACAAATCGGCCGATTGGCGCCACGTCCACTGAAGAAACCGGCGTCGAAACTGAAACCGCTCTTGGCGGCATCTATTACGAGTCCGAAGCTGATGTGGCCCGCGATGCCGAGCTGACGCCAGAGCCGGAAATTGAGGTCGAAGGTGAAGGCGATGTGTCAGCCGAAACAGAGAACCCCGCCGAGGCCAACGACCAATAACACGATTTGCGACCTGAACTCATGGAGGGCCATATAGCCCTCCTTTTTTTTGATTTCTGGCCGCCAGCTGCAGTCAACGCTTGAATTCACGAGCTTCATCGTCGAGGGTGACTGAAGAATTTCAAAGGGATCGATCATGTTCAGACAGACAGCAATCATCTCGGCGCTTCTCGTTGCCGGCACATTAGGGGCGCAGGCTCAGGAAATCTCCATTTCCAAAGGGCAATGGACGACCAACACCTCCTTCACAGGCACGATGACTATGGGCGGAAACACTATGCCTGTGCCAGCACAGAACGACAGCCAGACTCAATGCTTTAAGACGGAAGAAGACACGACCTTTTCACCGGACATGATGGGCCTTGAAGGCTGCAACACAAGCAATGTCGTCAGTGGTAAGAATTCCATGTCATTTGATGTTGCCTGCACGCAAGACGGCATGGATATGACTGGCAATATGTCGTTCACCATCGCCGCTGATAAAAACTCACTGGAAGGCACGATGAATTTGTCGAGTGACTCAAACGGTATGACGGTTGCTCTGGACGGAACCTTTGATGGTCAGCGCACGGGCGACTGCTGATCTTTGACTCTCAGCCAAATCACGTTGAAAGGGAGGCGCTGCCTCCCTTTTTCTGTTTGACTGAAGGCTGCGGAATGCAAATAGCTAGACCATGATCAGTCAGAATGCGCTTGTCCTGTTTTCCGGTGGCCAGGATTCCACCATCTGCCTCGCCTGGGCTCTGGCGAGGTATAATCGCGTCACCACGATCGGTTTTGACTATCGCCAGCGCCACAGTGTTGAGCTTGAGTGCCGTCAGAACGTCCTCAACGCCCTGCGCGCCAGCGATTGCGTCGACACGTCCGAACTGGGCGAAGATACGCTGCTCGACCTTGGTATTCTCGGTCAGATTTCAGAAACGTCTCTCACGCGCAATGCCGAAATTGAGATTTCGGACTCCGGTCTGCCCACCACATTTGTACCCGGGCGCAATCTCATCTTTCTGACCCTCGCCAGCGCTGTCGGCTGGCGCCAGTCAGCAGATGTGCTGGTCGGCGGCATGTGCGAAACCGATTATTCGGGATATCCCGATTGCCGACGCGCCACACTCGATGCGCAGGAACAGGCGCTCGCTCTGGGGCTCGACCGCGAAATGGTGATCGAAACCCCGCTCATGCATAAGTCAAAAGCCGACACCTTTGCCATGGCGCAAAGCCTTGGCGGGCAGGAACTCGTCGATATTGTTGTCGAACACACCCACACCTGCTATCTGGGCGATCGCTCAACGCGGCATGACTGGGGTTATGGGTGTGGCACCTGTCCTGCATGCAAGCTCAGAGCGACAGGATGGGCGGACTGGCAAAAGGCCGGTTGCCCGGATGAACCCACAGGTCTTGCTTAGACAATAGCGGATTGAACAGAATTGACGTCTGAAACCCTTAACACAGAGCCGAAATCCGGCCTGTCTGCGCCATCTCTTTCCGGGAAGACCTTCGAAGTCTCCCGTGCGGCTTCCTTCGAAGCTGCGCACCATCTTGCGCCCAAGGACCCAAATCATCCTTATGGCAAACTGCATGGCCATTCATTTCAGGTGGAAATCGGCGTTTCCGGTGTCGTGCAAGCTGGTGAAGACTGGGTCGCTGACTTCGCCAAACTTGGCGATGTGCTGAAAGGCGTGACCGATGTGCTCGATCACGCCTATCTCAACGAAATTGAGGGGCTGGAGCTGCCAACGCTGGAACGCATCTGCGTCTGGATTGCAGACCGCGTGGCTGTTGACCTTCCCCGCCTGACGCGCGTGACGGTCTCCCGGCCAAGCCTGTCAGAATCCTGCACCCTCAGACTGGGACCAACTAGTTAAGCAGGTCCGAGCTGCCCTCTTTAGCAGCTTTTGAAAGCTTGCCCGAGAATCTCTGGAATGTGCGCATGGCATCGCCCCAGGTCGAGCGGCCTTCAGACCAGCGAATGTCGTTTTCATACCAATCATAATCGATTTCAGCGAGTGTGCTGCCGTCCATGCTGATCACTTCGCCATGAAGATCCGCACCACCAAGCGAGAAGCTCTGATAGCTCAGACCAATCTGGTCGCTCATCTGCTTCATGGTCGGGCGGTTTGGTTTGGCGTCTTCAATCACGACATTAATCGTCTGAACGCCAGCCACATCTTCGAACTTGCGTTCAAGTTGTGAGGTCAGGCGTTCGGTGAGTTTCTCACCTTCGCGCTCGCCATAATCTTCAGCCAGCTTTTCGCTGAACGCTTCAGAATAGCTGACATTGACGTCGACGGCATTCGCGAGCGGCGCGAGCAAGAGCGCTGCACTTGCCAGAAGAAATGGTTTCATTGGGGACCTCCTTCTGTCTTCTGTTCCATGAATATGGGCTTTTTCAGCCAAAAATTCCACTTACAAAGACGCAAGACTGCAAAAACCGTCATGACTCTATGGGATGTGCGGTGTTTAGTATGTGGGTTGGGGGACAAACATGCTGAAGGCGATCGCCAGACAATCTGCAACGGATCAGCAGGCCAGGACTGGCAAATGGCTCAGTGCAATTGGGCTTGTTCTGTCTCTGGTCTTGGGCGCGATCCTTGCGATTTACGCGGCGAGCCGGCCGGAAATTGGATTCTATCCCTCCATCGCGCTTTTCCTTGTCGCGCTGATCCTGTGTGTCCTGATCGCACAATATCTGTTTGATCTGGAAGGCTGGTTTGATCAAAGACGACGAGACCTAACGGCTCAGCACATCTTTCAAACGCTTCGAAAGGGAAACCCTGGCCCGCCTTTTATCCTCTATCTGAGGCCGTTTCACTCCACGGATCAGATATCCGAGAGCAAAGCTGTCGCGATCAATGTCCGCATGACACCCGGCGGACCAAACTTTCTCGCCGCCACGTCAGATCGCCTCGAATTCGAAGACGTCATCGAAAACGCCTTGAGCCCAATCGGCCCTATGGTGGCGCTCGGCGAACCGCTCGAGCATTTGGGTGCGGGACGGATCAAAGTGCCTGATCGGGAATGGAAACTGGCGATCCAGCTCCTGATCGATCATGCCAGGCTGATCATACTCTTGCCATCGCCTCGCCCGGGCACCCAATGGGAAGTCCTGCGTCTGCTGTCGACGCCCGCCATTGAGAAAACAATCATTATCGATCCCCCCAATCACAAAGGGGCGCGGTCGGAGACCTATGATCCCCAACAGGAATGGCAGGGCATTCGGCAAGCTTTTGAAGCCCGTCAATACGATCTGCCGGAAGACTCAGAAACCGGTCAGCTATTCTGGTTTGGTCGGTCGAAATCGCCGCGACTACGGACGGATCTGATTTTGGATGGCGACTCTCAACTGAAGAAATTTGCCGCCCAGGTTCTGAACCAGATCTCTGCCAACACCCCGAACATCGCGTCAGGAAAAGGAGACACGGGATGAGAAATATTTCCAGTACGGTTTTGTCGCTGCTTGCGATGGTGCTCTCAAGCCTGACGACCTATCTGACCTTTTTCGATGCGCGCTACACATTGACAGCAACCATCGCAAACATCGACGCTCAAACGAGCCGTGGTTTGTCGACGACTGACGGCCAGCGCATGTTAGACTATCGCATATTCCTTGAATCTACGCTCATTCTGTCCAATCGCGGCACACGACCAGTCGTGCTGACTGACTATATGCTCATCAAAAGCGAGGATGTGTCGACATGCGAAAGCAGCGCGGATGGAAAGCCATTGCCCTCTCAAACCAGAGTGATTGAGCCCGGGACTGTCGAGCAAATAGCGCTTTCAATGTATCTTGAAGATGTCGAAGCCGTACTTCCGGAAACCGAACTTGCGGAAATTGCGCCTGTAAAGGACCTTTACTGTCTGGGCTGGGTGGTGATTGATCCAAATGGCAAACGCCATACACCTATGACGCCTGCGTTTCGCACAGACCTGTCTTTCCGCACGCCAGAAGGCGAAACCTATCCGGAGATGGACGATACAATCACATATGAAGAAGCGCCAAAAACCCTCGTTTCGAGAGGTTTTTAGTCTTTCTTGCGTTTCCGTTCGCGCTCTTCTTCGCTGGTCGTGACCAGATCAACGCTGGTTCCGACAACGGCCCCGGTGATTTCGACACCTGCCTCGACCGTCTCAGCGGCGATATCAATGGCGGTTGCCGCGAGGCATCCGGTGAGGACAGGGCTGCCCAGTCCGATCAGGGACAGGGCGGCGATAACTTTGGCTGGACGTTTCATTGGCTCTTCCCGATTTTCACGAGCTTAACCATAATCACGCCCGTGACATCAAGGCGGCATGGCAGCTCCCCTTCGCTTAAAGGCGAGCTGCCAAGAAAAGATTAAACCGTATCGACCAGCACCAGTTCGGCGTCGTCTGTCGCTTTCAGGGTCAACGTCTCCGGGCCGGTGATGGCGATTGCGTCACGCGCATTGAGCGTAACATCACCGATCTCCACAGCGCCCGTGGCCAGAACCAGATAGCCATACCTACCAGCTTTGGTTTCGAGTGACAGCTCATGGCCGGCCTGAAGCGTGGTGCCAAGCACCTTGGCATCCTGCCGGATCGGCAGCGCCTCATCCGCCGCGTCTCCCGAAGCCAGAACGGTCCAGACATTTGCCCGGTCCGATTTCGGAAACTTGCGCTGGCCCCAATCTGGCTGACCGCCACGTTCCGCGGGCAAAATCCAGATCTGGAACAGCGTTGTGTCCTCATCTTCCAGATTGACCTCAGAATGGCGGATGCCCGTTCCGGCGCTCATCACCTGAACATCACCAGCTTCTGTCCGACCAGAATTGCCAAGGCTGTCCTTATGGCTGATCGCGCCTTTCCGGACATAAGTGATGATTTCCATATTGTCGTGCGGATGCGGCGGAAAGCCCGTCCCAGCCTTGATGGTGTCATCATTCCAGACGCGCAACGCGCCGTGCCCCATACGTTCAGGATCGTAATACTCTGAAAAAGAAAAGTGGTGGCGTGCATTCAGCCAGTCATTCTCAAACCGGCCGAGTGACTGAAAACGGCGTACATCAATCATTCCAGTCTCCTGTATTCAAAATCTGAACATGTATTTAGGAGAGCGACCGGTTCGCGGAAGTACGTACTGGCAGGTACCTGTCAGCGGCGCGGATCTACCAGACCTTGCGAATATCAGGGATATCCCCATTCTGATCGTGAAGCTGAAACCCCAGAAGATTGAGTTCGCTTGCCCGGTCGGTAATCTGAACATCGATCAGTGCAGACAAATAGCGCATCGCCTGGCCGATATAATCGCTTATTGTGGTCTGTGGGGAATGAGATGCAAGCGCCACAAGTGCCGTAATCGCATCTCCAAGACCGTTCGGCAGATGATCGACTTGTCGTCGCTCAATGCCGGAATAGGCATTGTCAGATTCGTGAAAGCCAAACAGGCCAGTCAACGGCCCATCTTGAACCGATGTCACCAACCAGCGACCGCGACGGGTCGGCAACATTTTCAAATGGTCTGAAAGAACCGTCAGATTCTGCGGGCATTCGGGCATGCTGGATCGGTTCCCGAGCCGCCGCTCAATTTCCCAGAACTCCCAGGCATTGCATTTGACGAGCCTTGCACGGGGAATGAGGAGGCTGACAATCGCCTCAGCCACCTCTTCCTTCACATATAGACCTTTGCCAAAATCCCCCATCACAGCATCGACAATCAAGGGCTGGTCAGACGACATATGGCGATCGATCAGCTCAGCGGTCTGCTTCACCTGCTTCGCGCTGGCAAAGTAACCGGTGACAATCGCGCTCGATTTTTGCGGTATCTCATTGGCGACCAGCGCGCTTGTAATCCCCGCGAAATACTCGTCAGGGACAGCTCCTCCACCCGGCAGACCCCAGCCCGGATGCCGCCCAAACAAGACGGTCGGCAGCAAGTTTGCCTCACATCCCAATTGGGGAAGAATCTTCAGGGCAACATTGCCGCCAACATTTGATCCGGCAACGAAGGACGAAATGACGAGGACGCGCTTCATACCGCCCCCTAGCATAATTTGATCACACGGCCCGCGTAAAAATGAGATCAGTAATCAGGCTCGATGCAATACACTCTGGACGCCTGAGCTCTTTGCATTTCGGCTTCGACTTTGGGCTTCAATTCATCCGCCAGCGTCCCAATCGAAGGCAGCGTGAAAGATCCACTTCCGAATGCGTCAGGGTCTCTGCTCTTGGGCGCATATTCGTCTTTGACACGCACCTCAACGGTCAAATCG
This sequence comes from Ponticaulis sp., assembly GCA_002692725.1. Classification (GTDB taxonomy): domain Bacteria; phylum Pseudomonadota; class Alphaproteobacteria; order Caulobacterales; family Hyphomonadaceae; genus Ponticaulis. Next base: position 121,722 of record NZLU01000067.1, read on the forward strand.
GTCGGCTCTGTTTTGAGGTCAGACAACAAGGCCGGGGCCAGTAAATTGTCCGATGCCGAGACGAAAAGGTTCTTGGAGTTCGTGGATTTCCAGCCCTTTTCAAAATTTTGCTCAAAGGTCGAAATCACCTCGCCATCAGATTTCAGCTGAACGAAGTAATCATGCTGGGTCTCCGGTTCGCCCTGAGCGAATGCATCGACATACCCGATTTCGAGATTTGGCGGAGGAACAAAAAAGCCCATCTGAAGCTTCTTATCGCCATCCTTCATTTGCTTGCCTTCGTAGAAATCATACCAGCTGGACCAGTAGAGGCTGAACGTAACGCCTTGTGTTGTCGTCGAACTCTCATCAGCCAGCTCCCAGGTTACAACTGTATCTGGAGACGTCAGCCAGACATGATCCTCATCAAATGCCCAGTGCCAGCCGGCTTCGACGCCCGTCGGGCAAGCCGGTCTCTCCTGAGCCTGAGCAGAAACGGCAAACATGCCGCAGATGATCGCAGCGCTCACACAGGTCATTATTCGCATTGGCAACTCCTCCCGTTCACGACACAGAAATTTTAGCCGCTTCAGGGCGTCGCACAACTCCCGTTCAGGGTAGACGAGGCCCATTGAATTCTATGCTGCAATGCGGCAAGACACTTGAAAACAAGTCCGGGGATCAGACACATGACAGATATGACACACCGCCCTCGCCGTTCCGCGCTCTATATGCCGGGCGCCAACACACGCGCGCTGGAAAAGGCAAAAACACTCGCCGCTGACGCGCTGATCTTCGATCTCGAAGATGCTGTTGCCCCAGAGGCAAAAGCAGAGGCCCGCGAGAATGTCTGCAATGCTGTGAAGGCTGGCGGCTATGGCCAGCGCGAAGTCTGTGTGCGGATTAACGGGCTCGACACCGAATGGGGCCTCGACGACCTCAATGCCGCTGTCGCCGCCGGACCGGACGCGATCCTCGCCCCAAAAGTAATCGACGGCAGCGATATCGATCGCCTGAACGACGCCATGTCCCGCGCAGGCGCACCTGCTGAGATGCAGCTTTGGGTGATGATCGAAATGCCGAAAGCCATCCTGAACATTCAGGATATTGCCGAAGCCGTGGGCCGCACCCGCATGACCACCTTCGTCATGGGCACAAATGATCTCGTCAAAGAGCTCCGCGCCAACGCGAAGCCGGACCGAATGATTTCCATGGGCACGGCGCTTTCCATGACCATGCTGGCCGCCCGCGCCTATGACATTGTTGCCATTGACGGCGTCTGGAATGACATTTCTGACGCCGACGGCCTGCGCAGCGAATGTGAACAAGGCGCCGCCATGGGCTTTGATGGCAAAACCCTTATTCACCCATCTCAGCTCGAAATCTGCAATCAGGTGTTCGCGCCCACACCTGCCGAAGTCGAGCATTCCATCGACATCATCAAAGCCTTCGCCGACCCGGAAAATTCCGGGAAAGGCGTTCTGAAAGTGAATGGCAAAATGACTGAGCTTCTGCACCTTGTGGAAGCCAAACGTATTGTCGCTGTCGCCGAGGCCATTCAGGCGATGGAGGGGTGACCCCCAGGATCGGATAGAAATACTAACATACGATCGGGTTGCCAGCCTCATTCCAAATGTGCGGCACTCTTTAAATGAATGTCCTCATCATCAACGGCCATTACCCGTTTCCGTCTTCAAAGGGTGGCCTTAACGCTGCTTTTGCCAAACGCGCTGCCGATCTCGTCTCGGCAGCCGGGTACGAGCTACGATGCGTCAGCGTCACTGATGACTGGAATCTGGAAGCCGAAATCGAAAACCATCTCTGGGCGGATTTCGCGATCTACCAATTTCCGCTCAACTCAATGAGCGTTCCCTGGCGGTTGAAACAATATCTCGATGAAGTGTTCACGGCCGGCATGGATGGCCGCCTCGCGAAAGGTGATGGCCGGTCCCGACGCGACCCAACCCTGCAATACGGGTCAGGCGGCAAGCTTGGGCATTTGCGATACATGCTGTCTGTCACCGCCAACGCGCCCTCAGCAGCCTTTAACGACCCCAGCCAGCATTTGTTTTCCGGCAAATCCATCGATGATCTGCTGGCGCCAGTTCATATCAATTTTGCATTCTTTGGCATGTGTCCGCGACCGACCTTTGCCGCCTATGATGTCAGCAAAAATCCCCAGATCGACACCGATTTCAGCCGGTTCGACGCGCATTTGAAGGCGGAGCTAATGAAACTTGATCAGGAAACGTCAGAGAAATAGGTCTGAGCCTTCGCCTCTTCACGCTCAGCCAGCAATTTGCCAAACAGAACTTTGATCTGTGACAGCTCGGTTTCCATCTTGCTGAGGCGATATTCCATGCTCTCAGACTTTGAGGTCTGGCTATTAGCGCGCTTCCGCAATTCGGCGACTTCAACGCCAAAGCGGGTCAGCATGGCATCCTGCGAGAGAAAGCCCATCTCCATGTCTCTGCGACACAGGCCGATATAGCCGATTTGCAATAAGATGATCACTCCTGCGGCGACCAGCAACCATACCATGAGAGAACCCTCCTCCTGAGCCTCCTAATTGCCTAAAATTCGTTAACAAACGCGTTCGCAGGTGCGGCAAAACTTCTCGGTTTCGCGTAAAAATCCCGGGCGATCGCAATTAAATTCCGGCTGGGCTTGGAGCTGACGCGCGAACCTCCCAAATAGTGTGGAAATATCGTCGCCACCAAAGCTTGAAATATGTCCCAGCCAGACCTCGAAACCTTTCGCGACATGACTGAAACCGCCTGGGCCAACCTGCCTGAAAACTACCGAAAGGCGGCAGGCCGGGTTGTGCTTCACGTTCAGGATCTGGCGAGTGAAGACGTTTTGAGAGAGATGGACATATCGAACCCGATGCATTTATCCGGTCTCTATCAGGGCGTCCCCCTGACCCATGACAGCGTCAGCTTTCCCTACCCGGACTCGGCGCGGATCTTCCTTTATCGCAAGCCCATTCTGGCTGAAGCTCAGGCCCGGCCCGATGTCAGCCTGGAAGAGCTGATCGCCCATGTTCTGATCCATGAACTGGGCCATCATTTCGGCTATTCAGATGATGAAATGCATCATCTGACCGGCGAAGATCACTGAAGCGGCAGATATCGCGTCAACCAGTCCAGACTTTCGCTAAGCACAGTCTGACGGGCATCACGCGACCCCAGATAATGGTCCTCGCCCTCCATGCTCACCAGTTTGAAATCGCTGCGGCCGTCCATAACCCGCGCCAGAGCGCTGGACTGAACATAATCCACCGTGGTGTCTTCCCGGCCATGGATCAGCAGCACAGGCGAGCGAATTTCTGCGGCCCGGTCGCGCGGCGTAATGGCCTGGGCGTCGTCATCGGACGAGAACCGCGTCACGCCCATATACTCCTCCCAGTAAGAAAAATAATCACTGCCGGTCGGCGCATTTCGAATGAGCGAAAGCGGGTCGCTCACGCCGTTCACTGAAATAGCGCAGGCGACCTCCTCACCGCCAAGGATAGCGCCCTGAAGCGCCGCATAACCACCATAGCTGGCACCCACAATGCAATACCCGCCCTCCCGGGCAATGCCTTGCTCGACAGCCCATTGGGCACCCTCGAGACTGTCGGTGATCATCTTGCCGCCGAACTCGCCAAATCCCGCATTCCGGAAGGATTGCCCAAAGCCATAAGAGCCACGGAAGTTTGGCTGCAGCACAGCATAGCCTGCCGCCGCATAAGATTGTGCCCACCATTCGAAACTTGCCAGATCGCGCGCTTCTGGCCCGCCATGTGGCATCAACACTAAGGGAAACGGCCCGTCCTCACGTGTTTTGCCAGGCGGCAGCGTCAGATAGCCCGGAATCTCCAACCCATCACTGGCGGTGTACTGAACTGGCTCGACCGTCCCCAGCATGGTTTGGGAAAGCTGCGGCGCGGCTTCCGCCAGAGGGGACACGTTCGGCCCCTCAGTTTCGAACAAATAATAGGCAGACGGCTTACCCTCAGACTGCACGGCGATCGTCATCATGGTCTTGTCGCTCGTCCAGCTGGTGATCAGTACGTTCTGATCCGGAAAAACGAGCTTGAGTTCCTCGTGCCAGGATTTGAAAACCGGGTCGATAAACAGCTGACGCGGCAAATCATCGGCATAAGCAATTCCGACCATCCGGTCATTTGTTTCATCCTTGATCGGACTGACATTGCCGAGCGTCTGACCATCGATTTCAACCGCACTTATCGCGCCATCCTCAAGCGATATCTGCTTCAGACCGTAATCATCATTGGTGTCGGCCCAGGCCAGCAAAGCCTCCCCATCCGGACTGAACCCGACAATCGAGTAAGGATAGCGATCATGCCCACTCGACTCGATCAGCGTTTTACGTCGGCCATCTTTCAGTGTGTATTTTCCGGTGCGATTATCCCAGACAACCGTCGCGGCAACGTCGCCATTCGGATAGAAATAGATGTCATCAAGTTCGGTTGTCGCATTCAGCCGGCTGTTCCGTGTCGCCTGGCTTTGATTCCCATATGTCTCTTCATGGCGGGCACTGCCCTTATTGAGGTCGACCTTCCAGGTCGAACGCTCATACCAGAGCATCATGAGAATTTTGTCCTCATCCTCAGGAAGGGCGGCGACCATCAGGTCGCCCTGTGTTGTATTCCGCGCTTCTTTGTTGAACAGGATCTCCGAATTGCCTGTCTCGACATTGAACGAGATCATCCGGTCAAAGCGATAATCCTGCAATCCCGAACTCGTTTGGATTGTGTCGAACAGATTGACCCGGATCAGCATATGCTTCGGGCTGATCCAGAAGAAATCTGTCAGCCGCGCATTGTCCGGAATTTGAAAGAGTTTTGGCTGCCCGCCTTCAGTCAGTGAATAAATGCACACAGCAGGCGGCCCGAGCGGCGCACAGCCAATCGCCACATAATCACCCTCGGTCGAAACCTCGGCCCCCCACGCCTGATCGGCCTGTCCATAAAGCTCCACAATATCCGTAGTGTTCAGGGATTGCGCATTCGCCATCATGGACCATGCAGCCAACCCCAAAGCTGCAATCGCTGAACTCAAACGCATTCTCACACTCCAACTGTCTGCCCACGTTCAGTTAGAGTACAAAATTGTGAGTTCAGACAAGGGCTAAATTCAGCTTGTGATCGATACCACCTGATCTACGAACCACCTTTCCAAGTGGTTTTGTAGAGATCAAACCTCCGGTCACGGAGATTTTGGACCGACCCCTCCGCACGCGCCCAGGAGAGATCAGTCAGGTCGAGGTCACACATCGTGACGGTTTCAACATTCTCGCTTGCCTCCGCGGCGATCCCGTCCCGCGCAAAGGGCAGATCGCTCGGCGTAAAGATGGCGGACTGCGCGTATTGCACGTCCATGTTTTCAACGCCGGGAAGATTGCCGCAATTGCCGGAAATCACGACATAGCACTGGTTCTCGATCGCCCGCGCCTGGCAACAATACCGGACACGGAGATAGCCCTGACGCGAATCCGTACAGAAAGGCACGAACAGGATTTTCGCGCCCTCATCTGCCAGCTTGCGCGCCAGTTCCGGAAATTCGGAATCATAGCAGATCATCACGCCGATCGGCCCGCAATCGGTCAGGATGGTCTGAGTGTCATCGCCGCCCTTAATGCCCCACCAGCTACGTTCGTCCGGGGTCGGATGAAGCTTTTCCTGTGCGTGCACGGATCCATCACGCAGGAAGACATACGCCACATTCTGAATGTCGCCATCATCGGTGATGGTCGGGTGAGACCCACCGATAATGTTGATGTTATAGCCAATAGCGAGCTCGCGCATTTCTTCGACAAAGCGCGGGGTGTGGCGCGTCAGGGATTCAATCGCCTCAACCGCCGAGAGGCGCTTTTCTTCAAAGGCTAGCAGAGACAGCGTGAACAGCTCAGGGAAGACCACGAAATCGCTGCGATAGTCTGCGGCCACATCGACGAAATATTCGACATTGCCCATGAATTCTTCGAAGCTCTTCACAGCCCGCTGCTGGAACTGAACGGTCGCAATCCGCACGGCCTCTTTCTGCCAATGGCCGGGGCGTTTCGGGTCCTTGTCTGCCGCATACGGGTTGCGCCAGACCATATGCGTGGCGTGCCCGCCCGATTGTTTGTCCGTTGGCGCATAGCTGCGCAGAATACCGATACACTCAAAGCCCTGTTTCAGATGAAAACTGACCGTCGGGTCGGTAATTTTCTTTTGCTCGACAGCCGACACATAATCCATCGGATCAGGATAGGAGCGCTTGCGACGAGCCCAGCCCGGAATACGTCCACCAAAGACAATGCCCTTAATGTCTTCGCTTTCGCACAGCGCCTGACGCGCATCATAAAGCCGCTGGCCGATCCGCAAACGACGGCGATTGGGATCGACACAGACCTCCATACCATAAAGCCATTTGCCCTTGGGGCTGTGTCGCGCCGCATAGCCAACACCGGTGATATCGTCCCAGGTATGCTGAGCCATGGCGAGCCGTTCGGATATCCGGAAACTCGCCGCATAGCCGACCACTTCGCCATCGTATTCCACAACGAACTGGCCCGCCGGATATTTGGTGATCTGCCCCTGGATCATGCCGGGCGTATAGGGTGGCTCATCCTTGTAAACGCGCCCCGTCAAAGCGACGATACCCGGGATATCGCTCAGACTGGCATTACGGACGGTGACGGATCGGGTACGGCGCTCATAAGTCATGTCTGCGGTATTGCCCCTGATTGCATACAGGTTCAAGCGCGAAACACGCCCCATCGTTCCGCAAGTGAGAGAAGCTGACGTCTTTTGCAGACTGTCCCGCAACAGGTCAGTGCGGGCGGCCTTGAGACTTGAATTATCGATTATATCCCGGCAAGGAATGGCCATTCCATTCTGATTAAACCGGGACACGACGCCATGACCTACACGCTCATTCACAATCCCTCCTGCTCGACCTCACGGAATGGTCTCGCCCTGCTACAGGAAAAGGGTGTCGAAGTGAGCGTGCGCAAATACATGAATGTCTCTGAAGCGCTTACGGAGGATGAGCTTCGCGACATCGCCAAAAAGCTCGGCGCATCCTCCCCGCGCGAGTTTCTACGCGACAAGGATGCGAAAAAGTTCGACCTGCCTGAAAGCGCCAGCGATGATGAAGTCTATGCCGCAATGGTCGATAATCCCCGTCTCATTCAGCGCCCCATAGGCATTAAGGGAGATAAGGCGGCGCTTGGACGCCCAATCGACAATCTTCTGGACATTCTCTGAGATCACGACGCGGTTCGCCCGGATGTGAAGTCGGCTTGACCAACTCCTGTGATAAAGCAGTCTTCGATGGGGGTGAGGAGCATCCAATATGTTGATGAGTATCCTGAAATGGCTGTTTCTGGCCCTGCTTGCTGCGATTTCTCTGATGGTGGTGGGCTGCTCAACTGTGGGCCTGCCACATGTCAGCTATCGACCCGTTGAGACATCGGCCTCTCCTGATCTGCTCGCCGCCATAGACGGCTACTCAGAAGTCACAACCGCCGAACAATGGACGACTGAACGCGCGCCCTATTGGCTCAACGTGCTGAAAAACAATATTTATGGCACCATCCCCGAGCCCATCACCGCAGAGACCCTATCGCGTGATGTCATCGCAACCGACTTGTTCGAGGGTGCAGCCAGTCTGATTGAGGTTCAGCTCAAGCTGACCATTCATGACAGAGACTATGTCCAGGACGTGCATTTCGTCGTGCCGAACACCAAGGGCCCACATCCTGTTATTCTGGGTGCCGGGTCCTGCCCGAACGATGTCACGCTGCCTTTTGCCGGGATCGAGCCGCGTCCCGACATCGCCTTTCCAGGCTATTGCGGAATGAATGGGGGCTGGCAGAAGAGCCTCGCCCATTTCGTCTTCGGTCGGTATATCGAGACACCTCCATTGGAAGAGATCATCGCCGCAGGCTTTGCATTCGGCGCGTATTATCCCGGCATGATCGTTCCGGATTCCCGTGAAGCAGGATTAGCCGCCCTGTCTGAAATCAACAGCGATCTAACCGACGAACCTCCGGCAGCAGCCATAGGGATCTGGGCCTGGGTCACGAACCGAATTGTTGATCATATCGAAAACGATCCCGCCCTGGATGCGCAGCGCATTATCACCTTTGGTCACTCGCGGACGGCCAAATCGGCATTGCTTGCAGGCGCAATCGACGCCCGGATTGCAGGCGTTATCTCACACCAGTCGGGAACAGGCGGCGCCGCTTTGCAAAAAAATGATATCGGGGAATCGATTGAGCAGATCACCGGCTCATACCCGCACTGGTTCACGCCTGCCTATGCCAGTTATGCTGAGAAACAAGCCAGTCTTCCTGTCGACCAGCATGCGCTGATTGCCCTCATGGCGCCACGCGCGCTTCTGCTTGGCAACTCCGCGCGCGATCAATGGGCCGACCCGCAAGGCAGCTTCGCGGCCGCGAGGGCAGCGAGCCCGGTTTATAAGCTCTTGGGAGCGCCTGGCTTCGACGCCGTCAATCTTAAGGACTTCCAACCGGACGCCCCCCTGGCCTTTCAGTTCCGCGAAGGAACCCACGGCATCACACCTGAGGATTGGGGACCGTTTCTTGAATGGCTGACCGCACAATTCGGGGAGAAATAGAGGGGCATCTCTGCCCCTCATATTAGATTAGAACTTTGCTGAGAGACCGACCCGCACGTTTCGGCCCGGCGCTGGCAGCTGATCTTTCAGCACGGACGTCGCATAGCGGATTTCCTCATCCGTGATGTTCCGTCCCTGAACGAAGAGACGTGCCTGCCCCAGCTGCGGGATAAACTCCGCCAGGTCCAGACCGGCAGAAACGTTCAGCATCTCGTAGCCATCAGTCTCCAGAACACCCACGCCCGGATCATTTTGTTGCTGGGCGATCGTCACACCGATCCCCGCGTCGAAAATACCCCAATCGGCTGTAACATCCGTGTTGAACGTAACAGGCGGAATGTATGGCACCCGACCGCCGCCATCGAGTTTGGCTTCGACCAGGTCGATTCCGGCATCCAGGGTCCAGTCCGCGCCGAGCGCGCCGGACGGCATATCGAGCGAACCGTAAAGTTCACCACCGAAGAAATCGGCATCTTCCTGAACAAACAGGAAGACCGGCAGCTCATCGACCTCATCGGTCAGCTCACCGTCATGCATGGTCATGCCAGGTGTCAGATAAGTGAAATTCGAGAAATCCGTTCGGAACACATTGACGCCAAGCCGAAGGTTATCGCCGGTCCAGCGGGCGGTTGCCTCAAGGTTCACACCCTTTTCGACATCGAGGTCCCGATTGCCCACTTCATACTGATCAGTGGCAAGGTGGGCCCCATCGGCGAACAATTCGCTCTCATTCGGAGCCCGGTCGGTGACTGACGCTTGCAGACCGATAAACACGCCATTCTCAAAATGTCTGTGGACGCCGAAAGAGCCACTGAAAAGACTGAATTCCTGTGTACCGAAATTAATATTGTCATAGTCGACGGATTCCAGCCTCACCCCGCCTTCAACGCCAAATCCACTCTCCCATTCACGAGCCTCATAGAGGAAGGCACCGAAACTCTTCGTGTCTGTCGGCGTGATGAAGGCCTCTTCACCTTCGGCCCTGAATTCCTTGTCGACCGCCTGGATGCCAAGCGTGCCTAAGGCATCGCCAAAAGAGTGATCCAGCTCGACCCGGCCTTCAATACCATCGGTGAAATACTGCGTGCCAATCTCACCCGGCCCTTCGAATTCGGCATGCTCATAGTCAGCTGATGTCAGCTTCAATTCGAGTGAGTCGAGAATGTCGTGATCAAAACGCCAGCCCGTCTGAACATCAACGCGGACCTGCTCCAGCCCGATATAGGCCTCCTCAATCAACTCTTCTTCATGCGCATGATCGTCATGATCATCCTCGGCAAGCAGAAGCGATTTCTCGTCGTCATGATGCTCATTATGGTCCTCGTCTCCATGATCGTGCTCATGCGAATGGCCCGGCAGACCGTAATCGGAAATCTGGCGGCGCACTGCGACGCCGATGTAAGCCTTCTCGCCCACCCATGAGAGACCCGCTCCGATCGTATCGGTTTTCAGAAAGGAATTGTTGAGCAGATCACGGATTTCTTCGTCTTCATGGTCATGTTCGTCGTGATCGTGGTCATGATCATCATGGTCATCCTCGTCATCATCATGATCTCCGTGTTCATCTTCATCATGATCATCTTCCATCGCCCGAAGCCGGGAAGATTCTGCAAATCCCGGAATTTCATAATCATCAAAATCCCGATGCGAGGCAGTGAATTTAAGCACGAAGTCACCAAAAACGACGCCGCCCTGCCCGGCAAACTCACTGCCTTCATTCACAGAGTTAAACGCGCCAAACCCCTGACCAGAGAGTGACTTGTCTGGCTTTTCCATCACCATCAAGCCGTCAATCACATTGACCACGCCACCAATAGCCTGACCTCCATAGGCCAGTGCCGCTGGTCCGCGAAGAATCTCGACCCGTTCAGCATCCAGTCCATCCGTGCCCGCCTGATGGTCCGGTGACGCCGCCGAGGCGTCGATCACACCCATGCCATTGGTCAGAACCAAAACCCGTTCTGCGCCCAGACCGCGCAAAACCGGACGGCTCGCACCCGCGCCAAAATAAGTGGTCGTCACACCCGGGCGTTTTGCCAGCGTATCACCCAAAGTTCCCTGCATGTCAGAAATCAGTTCAGCACGATCCAGCGCATCCACTTTGGAGATCAATTCCCCGGCCAGTTTTTCAGGGCCCGGCGCAGTGACAATGACTGACTCCCCTCTCAACTCTGTATCCTCGGATTGCGCGAAAGCGGCTCCCGCCATGAGTGGCAGACACAGAACGAGTTTGCGGTAAGACATACGACACCCCTTGTTACGATATATCGCTACATCGGTTATTAGATAACATTTCGTCTGTCTATTGAAAATCCGGAGCCCGAGAAAGAAAATTTCCCTGAAATTGCCCTAATTGGCACCTTTACTCTCGAGGAAACTCACAGTATAGATCAAAGTTCTACTAACGGAGCATCTATATGGCAAAGAGCAAGCGACAATTTACGCCCTTGCTCCTCAATATTGAGGGGCAGTTAGTTATGCCTCTCATCGTGAGTTGTCATAACTAACTTTCGAAAATTAAACTGAAACAACCATCGGAAAGTATTTTCCGAGCAGGAATACTTTACCCTGCTCCGTAATACTTAAAAGATGGATACGGGAGAGGTGCGCCTGCCATCAGGGGCGCGCGTCATCCGTCATCGAAAGTAACACCATGATCCGGGAAAACACTGATCTGCAGTCCCGGTCACGCAAGTCGACCGGATTGCAAACACCGCTCCTGCAGTTTCTGACTGGGGAGCACGCCGCACGCATTGAAGCGCTCTGGCCCGCGCCACACGAGGGGTTTTTCGCTCTTCCGACGGCACGGCGCCACGCGATCGCGATCCTCTTGTCGGGTCTCGGTGGCGAAGCAAAGCTCAGCACAGACCGCCTGGCGCACTTCATTGAGCGTCAGAAGGACCGTGCTGTTGCCGAACTCGTTGTCGGACCGACACATGCCGCTGGTTTCATCAAAATGCTCGCCAAATGCGGTGAGATGCTGTGGAGCCGGGGGGAGTATCATGAATTGCTGGATCTTTATTGCGCCGAGAACTCTAACCTCGTTCTCCGCCATATGGAGTCCATCAGTCAGCTGTCCCTGCGTCCGATCCTGATCCTGCCTGCCGTCTTGCGGTCTGCAAAAATCATCTCGGCCATTCCGCATTTGTCGGCCGCTTATGATCTTGCAGATGCATTTGAGATTGTTGGTCGGATCAAAGGCGACGCCGCGCAGCGACGCTCTGTCGAGCGCTGGTCCAAAGCGAAAAACCGTCAGAGCCTCTTTGCCCTGGCGACAAAAGACCTCCTGCCGGATGGTCCTGTGACCTATTCTGCTGCTCCGGCTCTGCCGGCGCCGTTTGAGCCTGTCACAACCAGCAAAGGGCTTCGTGACACCGCACTGGAGTTCACGAACTGCCTGGAGGACTATGCCTGGACGGTCGCAAAAGGTCGTATGGCCGTCTATGTCTGGCATGGAGAGCCAAAAGCGGCGGTCGCGCTGAACTGGAATGTCGATGGCTGGCGTCTCGCTGAGGCGGAAGCCAAGGCAAACACTGAGCTCGAGGATGCGCCTCTGCGTGAGATCGTGAAAACTTTGGAGGCCCATGGCGTCCGCACGGGGTCATCTGTTGAAGCGATTTCCAATCGCCTTCTCCGGATTTCCCAACTGACCGATATCACGGCCTATGAGGAGGATCTGAAGCTCAAATCCTTTAAGGAGCGGCTCGATCTGGGTGATCTGTGGCAATAGCCGCAGATCACCTGCTTCTGTCATAGGTCCGCTTTGAGCCGTACATGAATCGCTGTCACTCTGACGGAAGTGCTGAAAGGGACAGGATTTGATCCAGGCATTTCTCTATGAGTTTCAGGCGAAATATCAGGCGGGCGACACGACCGAACACGCCTATCGTACGCCATTTGAAACCCTTTTTGCGTCCCTGAACCAAGACATTCGCGTCATCACGGCGCCTGAAAGGTGTCGCAAGACCGGCTCTCCCGATTTCACCTTCAAACGACGTCAGCCATCCGGCAGCGAGCTGACGATCGGCGTTTGCGAACGCAAGGACATCGGACAACTCCGCCTCACCTCAGACGGCGCGCCTGATTTCAGCAACGACCCGAGAAGCCAGGAACAGTTTCACCGCTATCTGGAGGCGTCACCAAACCTTCTGTACACCGACGGTGTAAAGTGGCTCTTCTTTGAAAACCACAATGCCCGCCCAGCCCACGCCGTCGAAATCGCACGTGTTGATAATGGCATACAGCAAATACCGCAGAATTTTTCCGTCCTTCAGGCCCTGCTTACCGATTTTGTTGGTCAGACACCGTTCCCCATCACAACCTCGGTTCAGCTTGCGCAAACTATGGCAGCCAAGGCGAAATTGCTGCGCTTTGCCTTTCGGAATGCGCTGCTGGAAGACGAAGTCCTGAAGACCCAACTCGGCCAGCAATTCGTGGCGATCAGAACCAAGCTGATCAGCGATATTACGCCTGAACACTTCGCCGGGATATATGCAGAAACCATCACTTACAGCCTCTTCGCCGCCCGCTTGCAGAGCGAAGACTCACCCGAAAGTTTTTCCCGTGACGAGGTGTGTCATCTCCTCCCACACGCGAATCCGTTTCTGCACAATGTCTTCCGCTTGATCGCTCGCCCCGATGCTGAGCTCGAGTGGGTAGTCGAAGACCTGGTCGAAATTTTTCTCGTCTCCCACCCCCGGGAGATCATGAAATCCTACGGCACATCTACCGCCCGGAACGATCCACTTCTGCACTTCTACGAAGACTTCCTCAAAGCCTATGATCCCGAAACCAAGGACAAGCTGGGCGTTTACTACACCCCCGAACCCGTTGTGGACTTCATCACCCGGGCGATAGACGATGTTCTGAAAACTGACTTTGGCCTGAAACAGGGGCTGGTCGATGCCAGCCGGATCGAAATTGAGGTCGATCCGCAGCGCGGCCTGGATAAGGATGGCAGCCGGGCTAAGACCGCCGAAACAGTGAAGCACTCTGTCCCGCGCGTGCAGGTGCTCGACCCTGCCGTTGGCACAGGCACCTTCCTGTCGCATATCATCAAACTTATTGCCCAGAGGATCCAGAGCAAAACCGACAGCAGCGCTTGGAATGCCTATGTCGAAACCGACCTCATTCCGCGCCTGCACGGCTTTGAACTGATGCTGGCGAGTTATGCCATGTGCCATCTCAAGCTCGATATGGAGCTGAAAGCCACTGGCTATACGCCCTCAGGTGCGCCACCCCGCGCGAGCGTTCATCTCACCAATTCGCTCGAAGAAGGCCACCCCACCGGGACCGAGCTTATGCTGAAACCCTGGCTCGCTGATCAGGCGCTCCACGCCAACCGCACCAAAAGCGAAAAGCCCATTATCTGCGTTGTCGGCAACCCCCCTTATCTCGGCGAAGGCGGCGCCACAGAGAGCTGGATCGGCGAGCTGATGGAGGCGTACAAAAAAGAGCCGGGCGGCAATCAAAAACTGATGGAGAAAAACCTGAAATGGGTGAACGCCATCGAAAACAAATTCATCCGGCTTGCCCAGCACTATATTGAAAAGAACGGTGAAGGTGTGATCGGCTTCATCACGCCGCACACTTTTCTCGAAGCGCCAACCTTACGTGGCATGCGCTGGAGTCTGCTTTCGAGTTTTGACAAACTTTATGTGCTCGATCTGCACGGCAATTCCAAAAAGAAGGAAGTCGCGCCGGATGGATCGCAAGACAAGAACGTCTTCGACATCCAACAGGGCGTTGCCATCATCATAGGAGTGAGAACCAAAAAGCCGTGCAGAGACAAATCTCAGCTCGCTGAGGTGTATCATGCCGATCTCTGGGGTGAGCGGCAGCAAAAATTCGAGACCCTCTGGGCGGAAAGCCTCCAATCCATAAATTGGTCACGTCCCAAACTCGAAGCCCCCAATTATTATCTGTCAGACCGGGATGAGAGCCTTTTCAACCGGTTTCAGTCGGGCTTCAGCCTGCTCGATCTGATGCCGGTTCATGGCGTCGGTATTTGCTCGAAACGGGATTCCATCGCCTATCACGAGGCCCCTGAAAGCCTGCGCAACACACTGGAAGATTTCCGCGACCTGACCGAGGCTGCGCTCAAACAGAAATATCAGGTCAGAAAAGAGAGCCGCGATCAGAAAGTCGCCTACGCCATGGCGGATATCGCTCAGAATGGCATTTCAGATGATCTGATCAGCGGCGTCAGCTATCGCCCCTTCGACACCCGATACACCTACTATTCGGGGAAGGTGCGCGGCTTCTTGGCCTATCCGGTCGACAAGGTTCTGAAACATCTGGCCGGAGGGAGAGAGAATTTAGCCCTGATCACCAGCCGTCAGGGTCAGGTGGTTGGAAACATGAGCTGGAACCTCGCCTTCGTGTCGAATCAGCCAACTGACCTGAATGTCTTTTATCGGGGTGGTGGCCAGACCTTTCCACTTTATCTGTACCCGGACAAAGGCGATCCGGACCAGACCCGGCGCGTCAATTTCGATCCCGACCTCTATAAGACAATCAGACAGACCGCAGGGTTGGGCGGTGCGAGCGATGACGCGGCGCAGTCCATTTTCGATTATATCTATGGCGTGCTTTACAGCGCAGAGTATCGCGAGACCTTCCGGGATTTTCTGAAATCCGATTATCCGCGCATTCCATGGCCCGGATCGGCCGGACAGTTTCAGACAATCTCCGGCTTTGGCGCTCAATTGCGCCGATTACACCTCATGCAGGACAAAGAAATCGGCGATACACCTTACCCGCTGGAAGGAGACGGCGTTTGCCTCATTTCAGATGGTTTCCCGAAATTTTCTTCCTCCGCTCCCGGGCGAGGTCAAATCGCGATCAATGCTAGCCAGGCCTTCCAGAACGTCCCCGAAACCGCCTGGATATTCTGGATTGGCGGATATCAGCCAGCGCAGAAATGGCTGAAGGATCGCAAGGGTCAGATGCTCTCGGTCGAGGATATTCTGCACTATCAGTCCATCCTCAAAATTCTTGAGGAAACCGACCGCCTTGTTCATCAGGTTAAGATCGGCCCCGCGCACGAAAACATTTCATGTAAAACTTGAGCAAAATCATCAGAAAATTCAACGTGCACCCAAGCGTGCATTTAACATATGTGTGTCATTACTCTCATTATAGGGAGACCAGACCCGATGGATATTAGCGCAACAGCATGGGCAGCCGGGATGGCCGGCGCCCTACTTTACCTGATATTTGCATGGCCATTGGCCAAATTGTTTTCTTTCACGCGCATCATGTTCGTGAGCTTTCAGATGAAGTTGATTGCGGCACTGGCGCTTGGTGTCGCAAGCGCACCTTTGGGGGAAGTTTATGCCCCGTTTTTGCGAGACAAGGCGCAGACTTTGATCGCAAAATCTGATAGCGCAAGCGAGACCTATAACTGGTTAGCCAGCCGCCTGAGCCGCTGACCAATTGACAAGCCCCCGGCTTTATTCTCAGAACCTCCACTCAGATAAACACAGAGTGGGGTGGCGACATGAAATCCTTTGCCGGTAATTATTTTGAAGATTTCACCATTGGCCGTGAACTTCGGCATGCAACGCCGCTGACGCTCACAGAGGCTGATCTGGCGCTCTACCGCTCCCTCACAGGGTCGCGTTACGCGCTTTATTCCTCAACGCCATTTGCGAAAGCTGCCGGATTTGATCGCCAACCCATCGACCCGTTGATTGTGTTTCACGTCGTGTTCGGAAAGACCGTTCCGGATATCTCGCTCAATGCGGTGGCCAATCTTGGCTATGCCGACGGCAGGTTTCTGGCCCCGGTCTATCCCGGTGATACCCTCTCAGCGACCTCCGAAGTCATCGGCCGCAAGGAAAATTCCAATGGCAAAACCGGCGTTGTCTATGTCCGGACCACCGGCACCAATCAGAATGGCGAAACCGTGCTCAGCTATGTGCGCTGGGTGATGGTCAACAAGAAGGACCATGCCTCTCCCGCACCCGAAGCTGTTCTGCCAGACCTGCCAAAAGCGGTCGATCCGAGCGACCTAAAAACCTACGCGAACTATCAGTCCTATGATGCAGAACTGGCCGGCAGCCCGCACGGTTTTTCAGACTATGAAATCGGCGAAAAGATTGACCATGTCGACGGCATGACGATTGAGGAAGCCGAACACCAGACGGCGACGCGCCTTTATCAGAACACGGCCAAAGTCCACTTCAATCAGTTCGAGCAGGGCCAGGGCCGGTTCGGCAAACGCCTCATTTATGGCGGTGTGGTTATCTCAACCGCTCGCAGCCTTGCCTTCAATGGCCTCGCTAACGCAGCTCAGATGATCGCCATCAATGGCGGCACACATTGCAACCCGCTTTTCTCGGGCGACACCATTCACGCCTGGTCTGAGGTGCTCGATAAAGCAGACCTGTCTGACACGCTCGGCGCCTTGCGCCTGAGACTGGTCGCGACAAAAGACCGTCCTTGCGCCGACTTCCCCTATAAAGGCGAAGATGGAAAATATCTGCCGGATGTTCTGCTGGACTTTGATTACTGGGCGGCCATCCCCAAATTAGCGTGATCTTCTGACCCCCAGCGAGGCCCAATGATCGGTTCCGCCGCCCCTTTCATCGCCATGGCGATCATTATTTCTGCCATCGTCAGCCTGATCGGCACCGGCGCGCGCAAGCGCGCCGTCGAAGAAGGCCGCGCCCGCGCCGCCGAACTTTGCGAGCTCACCGGCATTTTCGACCCGCGTGTGTTGCAGGATGTTTTCGGCCCACCAACCATGGATGGCATTTATCAGGTCACAATGCCCCAGATCCGAAAGGCGCGTATGCCGCTCGGCCGCCTCATCAGTGATGATCCTCTCGACATGGCCTGTATTCTGGTTGCGCTGCTCACCTTCTTCTGGACCCACCCAATATCAGAGCTTCTTTTGATGATTGCCGCCGCCTATCAGACTGCCGGATGGTTTATTTCGACCGGCTTACCCAAGAGATCCTGAAGCCGGGCGACGACCACGGAATAGTTTTCAACAGAAAACCTGCCGAAAAATATTATAGATTTTAGAAACTTAGGATTTTTCTACCCTAAGTAACGCCGTGGTTACCCAACCTCCTCGCTTGGTTAATAGTCAGCTGCAACACTCTGTCCGCAACAGGGGCCATAACAGGACGAACCAAAATGCGTCTGAAACGGGATGATGTGGACAACGACACGCGTATGCGTGCGCTGGATCAATCACAGGCGATTATCGAGTTTTCACCGACAGGAATTATCAAACACGCCAACGCTAACTTTCTGAATACGATGGGGTATTCACTCGACGAGATTGTCGGGCAGCATCAATGATGGCATTACCACCATCGCAGAGGTGACGCGCGAAATTCAGAAATCGACCGAACTCGTCAAGCAGCGCTCGGCCAGCATGGCCAGTTAATCCGTCTGCTCTACGCTGGCATTCAGAAAGCCCGTAATCCAGTCAGCCATCAAATGGCGGTCATCCTGCACGGAGAAGCTTTTCACCGCGTCTTCGATCTGGGCTTCCGTCAAGGGGCGACCCTTTCGGGCATTATAAAGGTCGGCCAGGAAGCCCTCGCTGAATTCCGGATGCCCCTGAAAGCTCAATATCGGACCGCGCGCATAGACAAGCGCCGCGTGTGGCGCAAACGGGCTGCCACCGAGTATTCGCGCATCTGCGGGCGGAACGAGCACCTGATCCTGATGGCTGACACCCACGGAAAACTGATCAGGCACATCCTCGCCCATCCAGTCCGGCTTGAGATTGAGCGTGTAGGTATGTCGCCCAATCCCCCAGCCCTTGTCTGATTTACGAACATCCCCGCCAAGCGCGTCCGCGATAATCTGGTGGCCAAAACAAATGCCGACCATCGGCACTTTGTTTTCGGCGGCGAAGCCGATCCATTCCTTCAGCGGGCGCATCCAGGGCGTTTCGTCATACACGCCATAGGCCGCGCCGGTGATCAATATGGCGTCCAGGCTTTCCGGGTTCGGCAGCGCATCGCCCTTCTCGACCGACACCGTTTCAAACGTCATGTCAGGATCAGAAGGCTCGAGAAGCTGCTGAAACATCAGCGGATAACCGCCGGGATAGGCATCGCGAATGGAGTCCGGCGGAAGGCCGGTTTCGATAATGGTAAGGCGCATAATCTCGCTTTCGAACTTCCCTTGGACTTAAGGGAGTCTCTTCAGATCGGAAAGATCAGACGCAGTGAGATTTTCTGAATTCAGGCACCAGTGGCGCTGTTTTGACCGTCAGTAATGAGATGGGTTCTCTCCTGCTCACGCCTTTGCTCACCGTTCGCGCGATTTCGACGGACAAGGCTGATGATCATCTGCAAAAGCGCCAGCGGGATGAATGTCATCAGTTGGAATTCCATCATGCGATAGACCATGGAGTCGTCAGGTTTGAACGCCCCCTCTGCTGACAGTCTCAGAAGAATTGCCACACCGAAATTTGTCATCAGCCAAAAGAACAAGCGCCGCTCCGTCCAGCAGACCGCGCCCCAGATAACATTGACCACGATGGGTGAGAAAACAATGGCACTGACCAGAACCATTCCTGCGACCATGCCCATGAGACTACACCTGACCACGCAGTTCAGCGCCTATAATCCGGAAGCACTGAACCACCGCACCCATGCCTGCCGCGAGACTATAGGTCAGCGCCATGAGCTGAGCCTGAACATCCTGGTGGCTAGCAACTAACAACCAGCCAAGGCCCAGCGTGCACAGCCCCGCATAACTCCAGAACCATGTCAGATCGCGCCGTATGAACCAGCCCGAAAAGACTGCGATCAAAGAAATCAATACAAGCCATGTCATGATGATCACCTTTATGTGTGATTATTCACTTATTTTGAAGATCCGAAAAATGGGGGCGTTTGCCGCTCATCGCAGTCTTCCACGCATACACGACGACAAGGCTCAGCCCGGCCAAGACAACATACCCCGCGAACTCTATCGTTCCCAGAAAAGCGCCAAACCGTCCGAGCTCGAGCAGAACAGGGTTTTGTTCAAGTAAGTGATACATGGATCAGCTCCTCACCTCATATAGTGAGCGCTTACTTACATTGAGCTAGTCAGTCTGTCAATCGGGAATAATCGGGGTCCCGATTGCGGTTTGTCCAGGCTGGCAAATCCGCCTTTAACAGCGCGCTTACTCAGGGCGACAGAGACCGGGCCAGAAATATCTGAAATGAAGCCTGATTATCCCTGCTCTTCCACAATCCACGCTCTCACACGCGCTTCCAGCACATCGAGCGGCAGCGCGCCTTTCTCCAGCACCACATCGTGGAATTCGCGAATGTCGAAATCCTCACCCAGCGCCGCTTCGGCCTCTTCGCGCAGCGCCTTGATCGTCAGTTCGCCGATTTTATAGGCCAGAGCCTGCCCCGGCCAACCGATATAGCGGGTGACTTCCGTTTTGATGTTCAGCTCTGCCAGAGCGGAATTCTCCCGGAAACAGGCCTCGCCCTCTTCGCGGCTCCAGCCATACCAGTGCATACCCGTATCCGCGACCAGGCGACAGGCGCGCCACATCTCGTAAGACAGCTGACCAAACCGCTCATAGGGCGTTTTATAGAGCCCCATCTCACGGCCAAGATATTCTGAATACAGCCCCCAGCCCTCTCCAAAGGCGGTGGCGTAGTAAGACTTGCGATAATCCGGCACGTCTGTGAGTTCCTGGGCCAATGAGATTTGATGATGGTGTCCGGGAACAGCCTCATGCGCCGTAAGGGCTGGCAGCTCATAATAAGGCCTTTGATTCAGCGCGTAGGTGTTCACCCAGTAAATCCCGGCCCGGCCCGTTTCAGGATCACCGCCCACATACCGGCCCGTGGTATAGCCCGGCGCAATGCTCGCTGGCACGGGCTCAACGCCATAGGAGAGCCGCGGCAGGGTTTTGAAAAACTCCGGCATTTTCAGATCAATGTCTTTCGAGAGCCTTGCAGCACGCGCCATCAACTCATTTGATGATGTCGGATAAAACTGCGGATCCGTTCGAAGAAAGGCCAGAAACTCGCTGAAACTGCCCTCAAATTCGACCTCCTCAATAATGTCTTCCATCTCGCCGCGTATGCGTGCGACTTCCGCCTGCCCAATCTCATGAACCTCCTCCGGGGTCAGGTCAGACCGGGTCGTGTGCGAGGCGAGAACAGCGCGATAATACGCCTTGCCGTCCGGGAGATCGACCACGCCCGGCTTTTCGCGGGTTTGCGGCGCATACTCCTCCTCAAGAAAGGCCAGCGTTTCCGTAAAACCGCGAAGCGCCAGTTCAATTGCAGCCTTGGCCTCCGTCTGAAGTTCGCTCTTGCGCGCGTCGCTCAGGCTCGCAGGCAGCATTTTGAAAGGCTCGAACAGATCGCTCTCATCAGGTGCCTTGGAAATCTGGTCCCTGATTTGTTCAATCACCGTGTCGAGCGGGTCCTGATAGGACACGAAACCATCCGCCAGCCCCCGGCGCATATGTGCCTCATAGGCATCCAGATGATCAGGAATGCCCAGAATCCGGGCAATCAGGGCTTCGGCATCGGCCTCGGTTTTGATGCGGGTCCGCGACACATCGAACACGATATTCGCCTGAAACCCCCAATCGCCTGTGAACGGAATGCGCATGTCATCGAATTCGGCAAGCATCACCCGATCATTCACAATCGTTCGCAAAATCGCCAGATTCAGCGCGTCATCTTCGCTGAGCTCATCGCCCTCAACGTCATTCAGCCGGACCTGAATACGCTGCAGCCCAGCCAGCATTTTCGCCTGATATTCGAGGCTGATATCCGGCCAGTCCGGCGAAACCTCATCCTCAGCCACGCTGTCCGAATCGCCAATATCAACATCCAGAGCTTCGTAATCTGCGATAATTTCGTCGAGATTCTCGCGCGCATAGGTCGGAACCGAGCTGCAACCAGCCAGACCGCAAATAAAAACAGAAAAAAGGAGACTTCGCATGATAAGGTCCAACCTAAACATTGACTAAGGCGATTTGAATTCTAGAACTCAACCTCAAACGAAGCTGAATTCAAGGGGCCTGTTTTGAGCGAGTGGAACGATCCGCGGCCAATGTCGCCGCATATCCTCGAGTGGAAATGGCATGTAACCATGCTGACATCCATCTTGCACCGCATGACGGGTGTCGGACTTTACATCGGCGCATTCGTCATGGTCGGCTGGCTTTTGTCGGTCGCGCTCGGCGCGGAAGCCTATAATGTCTATGCCGGTCTGGTCGGCTCACCGCTGGGACTTATTGTCCTGTTCCTCTTCACGCTGGCCGCCATGTACCATCTGGCTAATGGCGTACGTCATCTCTTCTGGGATGCAGGCACAGGCTATGAAGTTGGCACGGCCAATTCTTCAGGCATTTTCACGATCGTGTTCGCCATTGTCGCCACGGGCGGCATCTGGGCCTACATTCTGTTCGGTGGAGTTTTGAGCTAATGTCTGGGAAATCCATCCGCACACCAATGAGCAAAGTCCGTGGCCTTGGGTCTGCCAAGGAAGGCGCGGGCCACTTCATCGCGCAGCGCGTCACGGCCATTGCCCTGATATTCCTGGTGCCAGCCAGCCTCGTCGCCATTCTGACGGCGGCTGTCGGTGATTACGACACGGCCATCGCATTTGTGACCAACCCGATCTTCGCAGTACTTTTGCTGTTGTTTACCGGCACGGCATTTTATCACATGCGGCTCGGCATGCAGGTCGTGATTGAGGATTATATCGGCAAACAAACCACGCGCCTGATCCTCCTCATGCTCAATACTTTTGTTTCAATCATCCTCTTCGCGACGGCAGCTTACTGCATTGTTCGCGTCGGGCTGGGTGGTTGAGAATCTCCGTTTTTTAAAGGCTGAAATGATGAGCGAATATACCTGGATTGATCACACCTATGACGTTGTCGTTGTCGGTGCGGGCGGCTCTGGCCTGCGCGCCGCGCTCGGCAGCGCAGAAGCGGGTCTCAAAACCGCGTGCATCTCAAAAGTCTTCCCGACCCGCTCGCACACCGTTGCAGCGCAGGGCGGTATCGCTGCGTCTCTCAAGAACATGGGGCCAGATGACTGGCGCTGGCATATGTTTGACACGGTGAAAGGGTCAGACTGGCTGGGTGACCAGGATGCCATCGAATATCTTGTCCGCGAGGCGCCGGCCGCTGTTTATGAGCTCGACCATTACGGCGTACCGTTTTCACGAACCGACGAGGGCAAGATTTACCAGCGCCCATTCGGCGGCCACATGCAGAATTTCGGGGAAGGCCCACCGGTACAACGCACCTGTGCCGCCGCCGACCGGACTGGCCACGCCATCCTCCACACGCTCTACGGTCAGTGCGTGAAGCAGGACACTGAATTCTTTATCGAGTATTTCGCGCTCGACCTCATCATGGATGAAGAAGGTGTCTGTCGTGGCATCACCGCGCTAAAACTCGACGATGGAACGCTGCACCGTTTCCGTGCCCAGAAAGTGGTTCTGGCGACCGGCGGTTATGGCCGCGCTTACTTCTCCTGTACCTCTGCTCACACCTGTACAGGCGACGGAAATGCCATGGTTCTGCGCGCTGGTCTCCCTCTTCAGGACATGGAGTTCGTTCAGTTCCACCCAACCGGAATTTATGGCGCAGGCTGTCTCATCACGGAAGGCGCCCGCGGTGAAGGCGGCATCCTGCGAAACTCCGAAGGCGAACGCTTCATGGAACGTTATGCGCCAAACGCGAAAGACCTTGCGTCCCGTGACGTTGTGTCTCGCTGCATGGCGATGGAGATCCGTGAAGGTCGCGGCGTCGGTGCAGAATCAGATCATATCTTCCTGCACCTTGATCACCTCGACCCGGATGTCCTCGCTGCGCGTCTGCCTGGCATATCCGAATCAGCGAAGATTTTCGCTGGCGTCGACGTCACCAAAGAGCCGATCCCGGTTCTGCCAACCGTTCACTACAATATGGGCGGCATTCCGACCAATTATCACGGCGAGGTCCTGACCTTGCGTGATGGTGATCCAGATGCAATTGTTCAGGGTCTCTACGCGGTTGGCGAAGCGGCGTGTGTGTCCGTTCACGGTGCGAACCGCCTCGGTTCCAACTCGCTTATCGACCTTGTTGTCTTCGGTCGCGCGACAGGACTTCGCCTCGGGGCTACCACTGAAGCCGGCGCAAGCCAACCCGAGTTCACATCATCAACCGGTGAGGCATCGCTGACACGTCTCGACAAGTTCCGCTATTCGTCCGGCGGCACACCTACAGCTGAGCTTCGCCTGCAGATGCAAAAGGGCATGCAGACCAATTGTGCGGTCTTCCGGACCGGCGAAATCCTTGGCGAAGGTGTTGAAGCGATCAAGAGCGTCTATGCTGGCGTGCCAGATATCGGCGTGACCGACCGTGGCATGATCTGGAACACAGACCTCGTTGAAACGCTTGAGTTCGACAATTTGATTGCCCAGGCTGCTGTCACGGTGAACGGCGCGTTCAACCGAACAGAAAGCCGCGGCGCACATGCCCGTGAAGACTATTCAGAACGCGATGACGAAAACTGGATGAAACACACGCTCGCCTGGTGTGATGACGTTGGTAATGTAAAAATCGACTATCGCCCTGTTCACTCTTACACGCTGTCTGATGACATTGAGTATATCCAGCCAAAGGCGCGCGTGTACTAAGCGTCTGACGCTTCACAAAACACATAAAGCCGGGGCTCAGCTCCGGCTTTTTTGTTCCCTATTCCATTTTGTCACCCGCACACAAAAAAACCGCGCAACTCTCGCTGCGCGGTTTCGATAATCGGGTCAGAGAAAGCGCTTAGCCCTTCATTTTTTCCACAAGGGCCAGAAGTTCCGGGTCCTTCACGTGAGGAACGAACTTCTCGAAGTTCTCGACGAACATGGTTTTCAGCTTGGCGGCTTGCGCATCATACGCTGCACCATCCGACCATGTCCCACGTGGGTCCAGGATCGCTGTATCAACGCCAGGAACTTCAGTCGGCACGTCAAAGCCGAAGAGTGGATCCTTACGCATTGGCGCTGCTTTCAGAGAGCCATCGAGCGCAGCATTCAGAAGCGCGCGGGTTGCCTTAATTGGCATCCTGCTGCCTGTCCCGTAAGGACCGCCCGTCCAGCCCGTATTCACGAGCCAGCAGGTCACGCCATGCTGTTCGATCAGATCGCCCAGCAGGTCGCCGTAAATGGTAGGGTGACGCGGCATGAATGGCGCACCAAAACAGGTTGAGAAGGTCGCTTCAGGCTCAGTGACGCCTTTTTCTGTGCCCGCAACTTTCGCCGTGTAACCAGACAGGAACTGATACATGGCTTCGGTTGAGGTCATCCGCGCGATCGGCGGCAGAACACCAAACGCATCAGCCGTCAGCATGATGATGTTTTTCGGGTGAACCGTATGGCCCGAGATAGACGCATTCGGGATGTAGCTGATCGGATAGGCGCCGCGGGAGTTCTCCGCCAGCGTTGCATCGTCCAGATCAAGTTCACGCGTTTTTTCGTCCATGACGACGTTCTCAAGAACAGTCGCGAACTTCTGAGTTGTTGCAAAGATCTCCGGCTCAGCCTCTTTGGACAGACGGATCATCTTCGCATAGCAGCCGCCTTCAAAGTTGAAGAGACCATGTTCAGACCAGCCATGCTCGTCATCACCGATCAGCATACGGTTCGGGTCAGCCGACAGCGTGGTTTTACCTGTACCGGACAGACCAAAGAAGATGGCTGAGTCCGCTTGATTGCCCACATTGACCGAGCAATGCATCGGCATGACGCGTTTCGGCGGAAGCAGGAAGTTCAGGATAGAGAAGACAGATTTCTTCATCTCACCGGCGTATGAGGTGCCGCCAATCAGAACCAGCTTGCGTGTAAAGTCGAGGGCAACAACTGTTTTCGTACGGCAGCCATGGCGCTCAGGGTCAGCTTCAAAGCCTGGCAGGTCGACAATTGTGAAGTCTGGATCAATGCCCGTTACAAAGCCGCGCTCTTCCATTGGCGGGCGCACCAGAAGGTGCTGAATGAACAGGCCGTGCCATGCGAATTCGGTGATCACGCGAACCTTCACCGCGTGGGTTTTGTCTGTGCCGCCTTTCAGGTCCTGCGCAAACAGGGATTTGTCTGCCGCATAGTCCAGCATGTCTTTATGCAGGGCAGCGAATTGGTCGGATGTGATCGACTTGTTATTGTCCCACCAGACCGCGTCTTCGGTCGAGGCGTCACGCACCATGAATTTGTCTTTCGCAGAGCGACCGGTGTGTTCCCCTGTCTTCACCACCAGCGGGCCGTGCTTTGCGACCTCACCCTCGCCGCGCTCTACGGCCATCTGATACAGTACCGGGACTGTCAGATTGCGCAGGCTTTCCGGGCATGCTTCTTCGAAATTTGAAAGAGACGATTTAGCCTCTACGACTGATACGCTTACCATTGGATGTCCCATCCCTTTTTCATCTTTCGGGAATGGAGTTACGTGAGGCCTCGAATGTCAAGGCTGAATTCTCTTAATTAAGGCATAATAATGGCAACTTGCCATTGTCTTTTTCAAAGTCACGATCTGCATCGTAAAAAACGGTCAGATGTTAACTATACCGCACCACGTCACCCCATTCCTGATAGGCTTCAAAAAGCGCATTTGCGCACAGAAGACAATCCTGCAGATGCGAATGACGTGCAATTTGAAAAAAATATGGTTCAACATCTCGTCAGGTCAGAAAAACTGTCCTAAGCCCTTTTTCAATCTATATATCCCGATAGGGCGGTCCGGCCCGTGTAGTAAGATCTGAGGACGAGACAAGAATGGTTCAGCTGACACTTCCGCAGAACTCCAAAGTCAAAACCGGCAAGACCTGGCCGAAGCCAGACGGGACGAATGTCAAGAAATTCAAGATTTACCGCTATGACCCTGAAGGCGGTGAGAACCCACGCTGGGATACCTATTTTGTTAATATGGATGATTGCGGGCCGATGGTCCTCGATGTCCTGATTTATATCAAAACGCATATCGACTCGACGCTCACCTTCCGTCGGTCCTGCCGTGAGGGCATTTGTGGATCCTGCGCCATGATGATTGGTGGCCGCAACACAATTGCCTGCACCAAGGGCTGGGATGAGATCGCCGGATCGACCATCACCATCGCGCCTTTGCCGCACATGCCGGTGGTGAAGGACCTTGTGCCTGACCTCACCAATTTCTACGCGCAGCACGCTTATGTGCAGCCCTTCCTCAAAACCGATACGCCGAAGCCAGAGAAAGAATGGCTTCAGAGCGAGGAAGACCGCGAGAAAATTGACGGCCTGTATGAGTGCATTCTCTGCGCCTGCTGCTCAACCTCCTGCCCGTCTTACTGGTGGAATGGCGACAAATATCTCGGCCCGGCTGCGCTGCTGCACGCGTATCGCTGGCTGATCGACAGCCGCGACGAAGCCACGGGTGAGCGCCTGGATGATCTCGAAGATCCGTTCAAGCTCTATCGCTGCCACACCATCATGAATTGTGCGCAGGTCTGCCCGAAAGGCCTCAACCCGGCCAAGGCGATTGGCGAAATCAAGAAAATGCTGGTCGAGCGCGTCGCGTGATGACAAAGGATCCGATCCGCCGGATCCTTTTGATCACCTTACTCTCCCTGTTTTCAGCTTGCTCTCAGGTGAGAGCAGAAGCGGTCGAGCTCCCGCAGCCAGATGCGCTGACGCAATTGCAGAACAACACCATCAATGTGACCGCTGATGGTCGTTATGTTTTTCGCAACACCGACATCCCCCTCTCCGAAATATTGAGTGCGCTCGCTCAGGCCGCCCCTCCGGTTGACGAAACGCGTATGGTTATCAGGGGCGATCCTGATGCACGGTTCAAAGACGTGATGGACCTGATGGAGTTGCTTCAGAAGAACGGCTATCATCGAGTGGCTTTGGTCGTCTCATAGGAGCATGGAATGAAGCCCAACATTGCGGTCGCCATTGTCTCTGCACTGCTCGCAGCTTGCGGAAACTTCACAGAACGCCAGATGGTGATACCCGCTCCGCCTGAGTCGATCATGAGCGAAGAAGCGCTGGATGAAATCAATATCACCATCGTAATCCACGCTGACAACGAAATATCGATCAATGACACTCCAATTGCCGTCTCAAGCGTTCGCTCAAAATTGACAGAGCTCCAGGCCGAGATAGAGACACTCAAAATCCTTGTCATGGCGGACCCAAAGACGAACAATAAGGTTCTGAATAAAATCGTAGATGCCGCGCGAGAATTCGGTGACGTCGGCTTCACGATAAGCTCCGCGCAGTAACTTCAAAACACAAACCCCCGATCGGCGAACCGACCCGGGGGCCTGTCACGAACAGCCTGTAGGGGGGATCAGCCGTTCGGGTTCGTGATATCAATCGGGTTTGTGGTCGGATCGATATCGATGATGTCGCCCGTGACCGGATCAACCGGCGGGTCCAATGGTCCGCGTCCGAATGCGCTCGAGAAACCCGGCCCCAATTGAGACGCCGCCTGCCCCGGCGTGACCGCGGCCGGTGTCGGCGTTGGCGTTGGCGTCGGAGTAGGTGTTGGCGTCGGTGACGGCGTGGGGCTTGGCGACGGCGTTATGACAGGGGGTGGCGCGGAAATGCTGTTATTCCCATCCCCCGAACACCCGGCAAGCGCAATGCCCGCCACACCCGCCAGCAGAGCTGGCCGGGACAGAGACTTCCATGTTGATTTATAAGTCATCCAGACCTCCTATTGGCTGGTCGCGCCCGGAAGCGGATCGTTGAGATAAGGGAAGGTGTCTTTCAGTTCTGCAGCGCTGATCGGCGCACCATCCGTGAACGGAACATCACCCACGCTGGCGTCTTCCGGCGTACACAGACCCAGATTGATGAGATCGCTCTCTTCATCCTCGACCGCGCCTTCGACCCCAAGTTCTGCGCCAAGCGGCACGGGATGGCAGAGCGCACCCATGGCGACACGCAGCTCGATATCGACCACATCGTCGCCCGGACGTCGCCCATTCGGGAAACCGGCCAGATCTTCTGCGACGACACCGAACGGGCTCTGTGAATCGCGCGGCGTTGGCGGCACGGCGAGGTTCAGCCGCATCATTTCAGACGCCACAACATTCTCCGGCCCATTGAGGCCCGGAAAGCCGGTCAGGAAGGCCGTCACAAGATCCTGACGTGGGAAGTTTGTCGGGGCCAGCGTTTCAAGGTCTGCGCTCAGCGCGCCATTCACGGCATCTCTGAACAGAATATTCAACAGCTCCGGCAAGCTAGGATTGGTGACATAGTCAGCCAGCGCGCCATCCTGCGTTGGCTCGGCCGCATTGAAGAGATCCTTATCAGGCAACCCGATCACAACCTCATTCACCAGCGGCGCTGAAAGACGTGATTGCTGCACAAACGCGCCGCCATAGGCCGCCGTCTGTCCATAGCTCGGGCTCGGGTCTTCGATTGAGGCTTGTGGCAGGCTGGCCGTCGTCCATGCGCCGATAATGCTGTCACCATCATCATTCAGACACTCAATCGGGAATTCAACCGCCAGCGAAGTAACATTGGCCTTGCCGACCAGATCATCATTGGCCCGGTCTTGCTCAATACCGCCCGGGAAGGCGCCCGCTTCGATGGGCACCATATTCACCAGGTCGAAAATCTCACCCAGATTGACGGCAAAGGCCTCCGCCCGCTGACCGGCAAACACGCGGCCACCGCCACTACATCCGGGCACATCAAAATCATAGATGAAGCTCGAGGCATAAGACGGATAATCCGGAATGGTTTTTGTCCCGGCATTGTCGAACGGTTTCTGGAAACTTCCCAGAGAGGTCCGTTCACCCATGCGGCGATCGCCCTCAATCATGATCAGCTCATAACTTTCCGTCTCGCCCAGTGCGGCTGTGGTCGGGTCACCAGCAGTTCGCAGTGGAATTGGGATGGTCTTGCCCGCGATGTCGAGCGTGAAGCCGGTGCCGCCGGTCAGATTATTGTCGAAGTCGAACTGGAAGGTCAGGTCTTCCACGGCATCAGCGTCTGTATCGATGTGGATCTCATAAAGCGCGTCAGGATCCATGGTGAAATAGTTCGGCCCACCATAAGGCGCCTGAAGCGGCTGATAATTGGCAATAAAGGTCACATACCCATCGCGACCGCTTTCATAGCTCCGGAACATGTAGAAGTCCGTGCCATCGATCTTCGGGCTTTCCGTGATGGCAGGTGCTTCGCGGTGACTGGATGCAAGTGCTGTGGAGCTGAGAGCCAGTGAAGCCCCCAGCAAAAGGGCGTGTTTTAGTCTCATGGGAGTCTCCTTATTTCTTCCCTGTCAGCTTCCGTTACGCCCGCGCTCACCAGACTGGTGCAGAATGTTCGAAAATTTCTGAACCAGTTTATTCTGCATGCGCGTAGAAAGAGGGTCTGTTGAAGGAAACCCAAATGCTGCTCACACGCTTTACTGCCCTCACATCGCTCTCGGTCGCGCTCCTCTCGTCAGCCAGCGCGCACGACGCCTGGATAGAAGTCTCACCCGCGAGCGAGACCGCATCCGCAAACTGGCACGCAGATCTATTCATCGGACATGCGGAAGACCGGGATGCCTATGCGCTGGATGCGCCGCGCATTGCTTCCCTCCACAGCATTAACGGCGAGGGCTGGACCAGCCATCTCGATCAGATGCTCAGCCATAAAATTGGTACATCACTCGACCTCAAGCTTCCCGGAGATCAGGCTCAACTATTGACCTTGAACACCTTCCGGGCGTTCAGCGAACTGGATGCTGAAAAGTTCAATGAATATGTCGTTGAAGAAGGCATCTCGCCCATCCTCGACTGGCGCGTGGAAAACGGCGAAACCGGCACACCCGGCACCGAAGTCTATTCCCGCTTTCTCAAAGCCATCATCCCTGACCCGGCAGGCGACTGCGACACATCCCTTATCGGCGCGCCGGTTGGTCAAGTGCTCGAAATTGTGCCCGTCACAAACCCCATGACAGGCTGTGAGGGCGAACTCGTGTTTGAGCTGCACTATTTCGGAGAGCCCGTTGAAGGCGCCACACTCCATCTCAATCGCACGGACGAAACGCTGGAGCCCATAAAGGCACGAACCGATGCACAAGGTCAGGCGAGCTTTAAACGCCCCGAAGGCGGACAATGGTATGTCCACGCGGCCTGGGCCATGCCCGTCGACAGCGCACGATTTGATGCCGACTTTGCAACCAGCTTTTCGAGTCTCAGCTTCAACCTCGATTAAAACCGGATAATCAAGCCGGTTTCCTGGCTCGGATGATCCAGGCAATCGGCTGTTTGGGATCGCCTTGTTCAAGGCCCCGAAGAGGATCTGTCTCGAGCCCGAACGCCGATAGTTGTGAGAGCAGGGCAGTGGCCTCGGCTTCCGTCAGCGAGGCGTCCAACATGCCCTGCATACGTGCCTGATGCGCCTTGTTCTCTTCATCGACCCGGATCAGCCAGTCGAGAATATCGTCCAGTTTGTAAAAGCGGCGACGCTGGAACATGATCTGTGTGCCCGACAAGGTATGCCCGGCCAGCTGGTGGCCCGTGTTGGCCAGCGCAGCAATCGCATCACGCGGCGCCAGAAGCGCCTGATTGGCGACAGAAAGGTCGGCCTTGGCCGCCTCTGAGCCTGTCTTTTCGACCTTATCAAAAGCCTCAAACACTTTGATCGCCGCTGGAACAAATCCGGTGTTCGCGAACGCCTCACACGATTGCTTGGCCGCGTCACATTCAGAGGCGATGGCGCCTTCGGTCATGTGCACCAGCGCGACAAACTCGCCGCCCGGCGCCACAAGATTTGCAATAATCGGGGCTGAGGGGTCGGTGCCGGCATATTCAAACCCGAACTGGCTAACGACCAGCCCATAGCGTTGGCCATGATCGGCAAGATCTTCAATCGACGCTCTTACGCCCGTGACGCCCTTAAAATTTTCTTCCAGCAGCCGAATGGCGTCAGGCGCAATATCAACACCCGTCAGATTGGAATATCCGAGGCGGCTGGCATGTCGCACGACTGAGCCAGCCCCGCACGCCAGATCGACAAACGCCACATCTTTTGGGTGAGCGGAAATCACGCCTTCCCAGAACCCGGAGAGCTCTTCGTCAGCTTCAATGCCGGGCCGAGTGTAGACTTCAGCGTCGTCCACACCGGATCGTCCGCTCCAATACCGGCTCCACTCTGCGCCGGATGATTCATCGCCCATCAAATTCCCCCGGGAAACACATCCTCATCGGACACCCCATCCCATACCTGATACTTCTTCATGACAATTGCAAAACGCTCACTTTCCATGAAGGCAAAGAGCCAAGCGTGCAAATGAGGCCAGTTCTGCGCGTCGAACCATTCCTTGTCCGGTATTCGGAATTGCCGGACGAAAGGGGCAATAGCGGCATCGAGAAAGCTGAAATCCTCCCCGCCCAGAAAGCCGCTCACCTTCAGGCGCTCGTTCAGGTCGGCGAGAATTGCCTCGCCTGCGGCGCGATGCTCCAGCGCGTCAGCGCCCTCATAACGGCTGGCATATTTATAGCGATCGAGATGATGTTTGAACGGGCCGTCATTTCTTTCGATCAGCGCATCCGCCGCCCCCCCATCCTCTGACCAAGGCCTGAGCCAGCCCGCCGGATCGCTGCGTTTCAAGGCCCAGAACGCAACGTCCAAACTCTCATCCAGCACCTCACCAGAGGGCAGCACCAACACCGGCACCGTCCCCTTGGGCGAGGCCTCCAGCATGGCTTGCGGCTTGTCACGCAACAAAATTTCACGGTGCGTGCAGACGATCCCACTCGACAAGATGGCCAGCCGCGCACGCATGGCATAGGGGCAGCGGCGGAAACTGTAGAGAATGAGGCGGGTCATTCTATTTTGAGTGTCGTTCGATTTCGTTCCACACGACTTTGGAGACCATATCAGCCCCAGCTCGTCCCAAATGATCGTCGTCCATGTAAATCAGGCGGCCCGTGTCATCGGTACGCATACATGTAGCCATGCCTTGAGGACAGACAATGTCCGCCGGATTGACAAAAGTCGCGTCATACTTTTCGGCCGCGTCAGCAAGCACAGTATTAACCTCTGCAATGCTCTCCAACGCTTCCTTACGAGAAATACCCTCACAAGTACGGATCAGATGGTCTACTGACATGATTAATGTCGGCCGAACAAAACAATCCTTTAGATCAACGCCTTGATATGGCACGGCTCCCACGATGATCAAGTGAACTCCACGCTCCTTCATCCATGATAAAGTTTGATCCAAACCATACTTGAAATTCTCTTGCGTCTCTTTGACATCTTTAGGTTTTTGATTGTTGCGTCCCACTTGTTTGACAGGCTGATCCAACTCAGCCGCAGGGCGTTCCATCGTCCAGAATAGCCAATAGCGAGCATTCATCACAACGACGTTTGCACCACTTGCTTTCAGATTGTTTTCAAGGGGCTCAAAAAAGTCAAATTTGGAACGTGTATTCCCATGATACAGGGTCACGTCCCTGAAGGGCAGCTGACCATTTTGGAGGATTGCGACACCACTGCTTTTCGTTTCTTTTGCAATCGGGTCCAGACCAAGAGTCAGAGCACGCGCATGACTGTCCCCTAAAACGATAAAGTCAGCTTTTTTTGCTTGGGTGCCGACCCAACAGATATTCTTTGAGCGATTTGCCCTCGTATAGCAGGCGGCATTTTGTTCCCGCCGAACAATTTGCACAAGCTCCTGAGACTCATTTGAAATTCGCCAGTCCCAGCCTTTACCTACCCAAACATGCACGGAACAGAACATCAGGATAAGCGCTAATGCTAATACCCCAGCTGGAACAGCGAAATGGTCATTCTTTCCACCGTCTGTCCAATGACGCCGCAAAGGGGTTTCCAGAAATTTGTACGATAACCAACCCATCAGGACTGAAAGGGAGACAGCGACTACCATCAAAGCCGGGGTTAGTTGATTCGAATATCCGTAATAATACCGCAGGAAGACAATGATCGGCCAATGCCAAAGATAGATCGAGTACGAGGTCTTGCCAAAGAAATCAGCTACCGGGTTTGTCAGCACAATATTTGAAACTAAGTTGCGCCCGCCTATTATAAGCAGCAACGTGCCGATGGTTGGACTCAACGCCGCATAGCCTGGATACCCGTTCGACGATGTCGTGAAAAAAGTATAGCCGAGCAGAGCGCCTCCTGCGAGCGTAAAAAACACATCCACTCTTGGGTGGATCAAAGTCTCACCAGCACGACCTTTCCAGCTCCATAAAAGCGCAACAATTGCGCCCGCAGAAAACTGCCAAGCCCGGAACGGGCTGAGATAGAACACACCATTTGGTAGCGTATCTACAAAATGGATCATCGCCCAGAAACTCAGTATAGTAAGGGCGATCAATGCTGATATCAGCACAATCCGCTTCCGAATGGCCAACAATCCGACCAGAATTGCTGGCCATACTATGTAGAACTGCTCCTCAACACCCAGGGACCAGGTGTGCAGCAGCGGCATGGTGAATTTTGAACCTGAGAAATAATCGCTTTCGAGCCAGAAATTTATATTTGAGGCCGACAGGATAGCGTAAATGGCCGACCTGGATGTTGCTTCAAAATGCTCTGGCGACAAGAGCAGCGCCGATACGACCAGCACAAACAAAAGAACCGCAAACAACGCTGGTAAAAGCCGCCGCGCCCGACGGACATAGAATTCGATGAAAGAAAAATTGCCCTCATTATTCTGTTTCTCAATGATCAGCGTTATAAGAAAGCCACTGAGGACATAGAAGGCGTCGACCCCAGTGAAACCTCCGTGGACCTGCTCAATTCCTAAGTGAAACAGAACCACGCCTCCAACGGCAAGCGCGCGAATTCCATCCAGATACGGCATATATCCAAAGTTGATTGCTTTGTTACTCACCATACCCTCTCCAAAACTTAGCATTCCAACCCAAGCGTGTTCGTACCAGATCGTGAGTAAGTAGCAACAAATTCTAACGCTCTTGTTTTTGAGTTGCGCCAGCGGAGATGAAATAGGTCATTATTTGAGAAAAATCAGGCCTTTACCCTATTCAACTCAGCCTTGGACTGCCTCCTCGGCGTCGCGTGTCATACTTCGTGTTTCCGGGCGCTCGTTCAGGTCGGCGAGAATTGCCTCGCCTGCGGCGCGAGGCCTCCAGCATGGCTTGCGGCTTGTCTCTCAAAAGAATTTCCCGATGTGTACAAATCGTACCACTTGCCAGAAGTGCCAGCCTTGCGCGCATGGCATAGGGGCATCTCCGAAAAGAATAAAGAACAGGAAGATCAGCAGTTTGGGTCAGAACTTACCCTTTCAGTCGCGACGTCTGGCCCGCAAGATCCAGCCAACGGGCGGCTCGGTTTCAAACGGCTGAAACGGTTTCACAGTCTCCGTGTCCATGCCCTGCCCCTCAAGCTTCGTCAGAAAGGCTTCAGCCTCAGCCTTGGACAACGCAGCAGACAACATGCCTTCCATCCGGGCCATATGGGCTTTGTTCTCGCGGTCGATTGTCTCAAACCAGTCAATAATCTCAGTCAGAGGTGTATTTGCCCGGTTCTCAAAAAACCAGCCCGCACCCTGAATAGCATGCTGGGCAAGTGGATGGCCGGTATGTCCCAGCTCGACGAGTTTCGACCTCGGTCCATCCTGCGCCTGCATAGCGTCGTTCAGCGCCTGATCATTCGATAGCCCGACATCACGCTGGGTCAGCACTTTGAAGAATTTCTGAGCAACCGGAATAAACCCGATCTCATCAAAGGCCTGGGCTTCGGCGCGCGCCGCTTCGCATTCCCTGGCAATCCCGCCTTCCTGCATATGAACCAGCGCCACGAATTGACCATCAGCCGCAACAAGGCTGGCAATATCTTCGGCTCGGTCCAGCGCCCCGGCATATTCAAATCCAAACTGGCTCGTCACCAGATCAAATGCGCCATCCTCAAACGGCATCTCGTCGAGGGGAGCCGCAACACCTTTTGCACCCGGGCAGTTGTCCTTCAGCATCTCAATCGCATCTGGTGAGATATCAACGCCCGTGACGTCCTCAAACCCCAAGGCGAGCGCCGCCTTGACGGTGGCGCCTGATCCGCAGGCGAGATCCACCATACGCGTCGACTCAGGCAGCCCGGACAGGACCCCGCGCCAGAAGGCATCAAGCTCGGCGTCGTATTTATCGCCCAGTAATCGATGGCGACGGTCTTGGGGCACATCATTGCGTCCGCGCCAATAGGTCTGCCATTCATTCTGAGCAGACATCAGCCCTCACCGCTTTCCTGAAGATCTTCGCGCTCACGGGCGAGGCGTTTCGCTTTGGGTTGCGCCTCAGGGCCCATGGCTGGCTCCCCACGTTTCCGCGCCAGCTCAAGCTGCAACTGACGCTGCCGGAACCGCTCGCGATCATTCTCGGTATACTTGTCGATACAATAATCGCACGAAACGCCTGGCACATAATTTTCAGACTTCTGCCCCTCAGGGCTCACCCCGCGCCCGCAGGCATGGCAACTGACATATTCGCCCAGTTCGAGCCCGTGCTTGATGCCGACCCGTTCGTCAAACACAAAGCATTCGCCCTTCCAGAGGCTTTGCTCTTCGGGAACGACTTCCAGATATTTGAGAATACCGCCCTTCAGATGGAACACATTCTCATGTCCCATCTCTTTCAGATAAGCAGTTGCTTTTTCGCAGCGAATGCCGCCCGTACAGAACATGGCGATCTTTTTCGCATTTCGTTCTCCCGGCTGGCCGACATGCTCATCAACCCATTTCGGAAATTCGCGAAAGGTTTGCGTTTCAGGGTCCACCGCGCCCTTAAACGTACCCATGTCAAACTCGAACGAATTGCGCGTGTCGATGATCAGCGTCTCAGGGTCTGAGATCAGCTTGTTCCAGTCTTCCGGCTCAACATAAGTGCCCACCGTCCGGTTCGGGTCGATGCCCGGCACACCCATGCGCACAATCTCTTCTTTCAGGCGCACCTTCATGCGCTTGAAGGGCCGGTCTTCAGCGTGAGAATATTTCACCTCCAGCGTCCCGATTGCCGGGATGGCCTCGAGGAAGTCGATCATCTCTTTCATGCCGTCTTCGGTCGGGCAGGCAATCGTGCCATTAATCCCCTCATCAGCGATCAACAGCGATCCGCACACATCCAAGGAATGCGCTTTGGTACGAATCTGATCCTGCCAGTCTTTGAAGTCTGGAAAGGCGACGAATTTATAGAGTGCAGCAACGGTGAATTGGGCCATGTCGCGAAATAGCGCAGACAGGGCCCCGTGTTCAAGGCGACAGTTTGGCTTGCCGGACGCAAATCGCACATCGCGCCATCAAACTGCATTGAAGCTATTCGAATATGCGTATGGGCAAATTGCAAAAAAGGGAGTATCGCACCCTCATGTCAGCCAAACCACATCCCTTGGCCGGTCACTCAATCTCAACGCCCGAATTCGTCGCCATGACCGCGTGTCTTATGGCGCTCAACGCGTTGGCGATCGATGTTATGTTACCGGCACTGTCTCGCATTGCCATGGATCTTGGCGCGCCAACCGAAAACGATGCCCAGTATATTGTGCTGGTGTATATGATCGGTTTTGGCGTTTCCCAGCTCTTCTGGGGGCCGATCACAGACCGCTATGGCCGTAAACCTGTGCTAATCGGTGTTCTCATCGGCTATATCGTGACGGCACTTGGCTGCACGCTGTCTCAGGACTTTAACTCTCTGCTCTCCTGGCGCCTGCTTCTCGGCGTATTTGCCGGCGGAACGCGCGTGATCTCGGTCAGCGTGGTCCGCGACCTCTTCGTTGGGCGCGGCATGGCGCGGATCATGTCGCTTGTAATGACCGTTTTCATGGTCGTGCCGATCCTCGCTCCCATGCTGGGCGCGCAGATATTGAACATTGTCGATCTCTGGCAAAGCACCTTTGGCGTGCTCGCAGCAGGCGGCGCCATCATGCTGGTCTGGTCGGCCTTCCGCCTGCCGGAAACCCGCCCGCCAGAGTGCCGTACGGAAATCAACCTCAAAGCCGTCACCAAGGCCTATTGGACTGTATTCAAAACGCGTCAAGCGCTCGGTTATATGCTGGCAAGTGGCGTGATTTTCGGCTCGCTCATGGCGTATATTTCTGCATCTGAGCAAATTTACACCGACATTTTTGGACTGACCGCGACTGAATTCACAATCTGTTTTGCGATCATTGCAGGCGCGATGTCGATTGCCACTTTCACCAATTCGACGCTGGTAGAAAAACTCGGCCAGCGCCTGATCTCGCACACCGCGATCATCGGGTTTACGCTCGGCGCGCTTGTCCTCACGCTCAC
This sequence comes from Ponticaulis sp., assembly GCA_002692725.1. Classification (GTDB taxonomy): domain Bacteria; phylum Pseudomonadota; class Alphaproteobacteria; order Caulobacterales; family Hyphomonadaceae; genus Ponticaulis. The sequence continues at coordinate 159,567 of NZLU01000067.1, forward strand.
AACGATTTTCATGGGACCAAACCTCTATGTGTTCATGGCCATGTTCTGTCTGGTCTTCATGAATTTCGGCTTTATGGGGCCGAACTTCAATTCCATGGCGATGGAGCCATTGGGCAATGTGGCCGGGTATGCCTCAGGCGTTCTTGGCTTTGCCTCAACCACAATGGCCGCCCTCATCGGCGGCAGCATTGCCCATCAATACAATGGATCCATGGTGCCGGTTTTGTGGGGATTTGTGATCCTCGGCGCGACATCTCTGGTCATCGTCTTCGTGACCGAACGGTTTTCACTCTTCGGTGCCAAGGATGTTGAGGCGTCAAACCAACTCTGACGCATTTTTCTCAACCAGCTTCACCACATCCAGCATGATATTATTCAGCTTGAAATCCTTCGGTGTGTAGACGCGGGAGACCCCGACCTGTTTCAGCACCAGCTCGTCTTCCGGCGGAATAATGCCGCCCACGACCAGCGGCACATGGCCAATGCCTTTCTCGCGCATTTTCGCCATTACATCCCGCACCAGATCAACATGGCTACCGGACAGAATGGACAGGCCCACCACATGCGCCTTGGTCTCAACCGCCTGATTGACGATCTCATCGGGCGTGAAGCGAATGCCATCATAGCGCACATCCATACCGACAGCCTTCGCCTTGGTGGCGATCTGTTCGGCCCCGTTTGAATGCCCATCCAGCCCCGGCTTGCCGAGCACATAGGTCAGCGTCCGCCCAAGCATTTCTGAGACGCGCTTCACCTCAGCCTGAACCTCGGCCTCGGCCGCATCAGGGTCCGACGACATGACGATGGAAACACCCGTCGGCCCGCGATACTGGCCAAAGACCTCGCGCAAGACATTGCCCCACTCGCCTGTAGTCACACCGGCTTTGGCGGCCGCGATGCTTGGCTCCATCATGTTTCGGTCTTCGACCGCAGCAGAGCGCAGCGCTTCAAGTGCAGCGTCAGCAGCAGCCTGGTCACGCTGTTCGCGCCAGGCTTTGAGCTTGCCAACGGTTTCCGCTTCGAGCAGCGGATCAACCTTCTGAATGCTCTTCTCACCTGCAGACAGCGGGCTCTCTTCGGTCTCGACATATTTATTGACGCCAACCACCATATGGTCGCCCGTCTCAATACCGGCCACGCGCTGGCGCTGGCTCTCGACCAGCTGTTCTTTCATATACTGAACCGCGTCGACCGCACCGCCCATGCTGTCGATTTTGGCCAGCTCAGCGCGCGCCTTGTCTTTCAATTCGCTCGTCTTGCCTTCAATGACATGGCTGCCATCGAACAGGTCTTCGAACTCGAGAAGATCCGTCTCGTAAGCAAGGATTTGCTGCAAGCGCAGCGACCATTGCTGATCCCATGGCCGCGGCAGGCCCATCGCTTCGTTCCATGCTGGAAGCTGTAGCGCACGACAGCGTGCCTTTTTCGACAGTGTCACGGCCAACGCCTCGATGAGGATACGATACACGTTGTTCTCAGGCTGCGGCTCGGTCAGGCCGAGTGAATTCACCTGCACACCATAGCGGAAATAGAGCGATTTCGGATTGGTCACGCCATAGCGCTCACGTCCAATCTCCTCCCACATATCTGTGAACGCGCGCATTTTACAAAGCTCGGTGACAAACTTCACGCCCGCATTCACGAAGAAGGAAATCCGGCCAAACACGGTCTCGAAATCTTCGTCCGGCACCTGTCCGGACTCTTTGGTTGCATCGAGCACCGCACACGCCGTCGCCAGCGCATAGGCCAGCTCCTGCTCCGGCGTCGCACCCGCTTCCTGGAGGTGATAGGAGCACACATTCAGCGGGTTCCATTTTGGTGTCTCGGTGTAACACCAGCTGACCATGTCCGCGATCAGACGCATGCTGGGCTTGGGCGGAAACACATACGTCCCGCGCGACAGATATTCCTTGATGATGTCGTTCTGCGTCGTGCCCCGCAGCACTTTGCGATCCGCGCCCTGCTCATCGGCCAGCGCCACATAAAGCGCCAGCATCCAGGCCGCCGGGGCGTTAATTGTCATCGAGGTGTTCATCTCCGCGACGGGAATCTCGTCGAACAGAGTTCGCATATCGCCCAGATGCCCAATCGGCACGCCAACCTTACCCACTTCGCCGCGCGACAGAACATGGTCGGCATCATAGGCGGTTTGCGTTGGCAGATCGAATGCGATCGACAGGCCGGTCTGACCTTTTGCAAGGTTACGGCGGTAAAGCGCATTTGATTCGGCGGCAGTGGAATGGCCCGCATAGGTGCGGAAAATCCAGGGCCGATCGGCGTCGTGCTGGTATGGTGTCTCAGTCATGTCTGTTTTCTCCCGAAGGCGAAATAACCCCAGGATTGTGTGCAACGCAACACAGAACAAATCGACCCAATCAACATATGTCGCAGAGTCCGACTATTTTTCCTTATAAAAACAGCGGGGTTAGATTAAAAAATATTGCAGCGCAGCACAAACCTGTTGACTCCTTGAGTCCAATCGTCAGGTTATCGGTTCACATCGCTGTGAGATGGATAATCCACCTCAGCTCAGTTTGGTTCTTGGGGAGAGCTTCATGACACTTGCTACGCAAAGCCGCGAGCAGAAAGACCTGTACGAAATTGGTGAGATTCCGCCGGAATTTCACGTGCCAAAGTTTATGCATGCCTGGGCGATCCGCCGGGAACGCCATGGCCGCCCTAATCAGGCCATGCAGGTTGAGCAGGTTCCAGTACCTGAAATCGATTCCGACGAAGTCCTCGTGCTCGTTATGGCCGCTGGCGTGAACTATAACGGCGTCTGGGCCGGCCTCGGTGAGCCGATTTCGCCGTTCGACGTGCACAAAGCGGATTTCCACGTTGCCGGTTCCGATGCGTCAGGCATTGTCTGGGCCGTCGGTCGAAAAGTGACCCGCGTTAAGCCCGGCGATGAAGTCGTCATTCACTGTAACCAGGATGATGGTGACGACGAGGAATGTAATGGCGGCGATCCGATGTTTTCGCCAAGCCAGCGCATCTGGGGCTATGAGACGCCTGATGGCTCTTTCGCGCAATTCTGCCGCGTTCAGGCACGCCAGTGCATGCCGCGTCCGAAACATCTCACATGGGAAGAGAGCGCCTGCTATACACTGACGCTCGCCACCGCTTATCGTATGCTGTTCGGCCACCGTCCGCACATTCTGCGTCCGGGTGAAAACGTGCTCGTCTGGGGTGCCTCAGGTGGTCTCGGCTCTTTTGCGACGCAGCTCTGTGCCGTCACCGGTGCACACGCGATCGGGGTTGTCTCGGACGATTCCAAACGTGACTTTGTGATGAGTATGGGCGCGAAGGCGACCCTCAATCGCAAAGACTTCAACTGCTGGGGTCAACTGCCAAAAGTGAACGGCCCTGAATTCAATGACTATATGAAAGAGTGCCGGAAGTTCGGTAAGGCGATCTGGGAGATCACCGGCAAAAAAGATGTCGACATGGTGTTCGAACACCCTGGCGAGTCCACCATGCCGGTCTCTGTTTTCGTCGTGAAACGCGGCGGTATGGTCGTGATCTGCGCCGGTACAACAGGGTTCAACCTCACTATGGATGCGCGCTTCCTCTGGATGCGTCAGAAGCGGGTTCAAGGCTCTCACTTCGCGCATCTGAAACAAGCCTCGCAGGCGAACCAGCTGGTAATCGACCGCCGGATCGACCCGTGCATGTCAGAGGTCTTCCCATGGTCTGACATTCCGGAAGCCCATGAGAAGATGATGGATAACAAGCACCTTCCGGGCAATATGGCGGTCCTCGTCACGGCGCAGAAACCCGGCCTTCGCACAGTCGAAGATGTGCTCGAACATGGCCCGACCAAGCTGAATTAAGCTTAAAACGATCCAACATCAAAAAAGCCCGGCACGTGCCGGGCTTTTTTAGTTTTGATAGACTGCTCCTGCTCAAACCCGCTCGAGCTGGTCAGCGTCAACCTTGAGGCCTAGCCGTGCAACCACGCGACTCGCAAGACGGTTCACTTCGGTCCGCGCGGCAATCTGACTGCGCTGAACAGGCTTACCTGCAATGTCATCCATAGGGGTCACCCCAGTATCCATCATATTTCGATAGCCAACGCGATCGACGAGCCCCTCAACCAATTGAATGCCGGATTCATCGGTGAACTCCGTCAACCGATCTCGGACGCGTTCCCCAACCCGCGTGATCAGATGAGACTTCCGGTTCAGGCAAAGGAACCAGTCAAAATTCGTACGCTCAGCCTTTTCCGCATGGCGACGAACCAGATCAATTAGCTGTGCATAAGGGCGAACCGCCTGCATGCTCGGGCCGTCGGTCGGCATGATCTGATAGAGGTCGATCGGGCTTTCGGTCACGGTTGTGATAACAAGATCGGCCATCAGATGCGCCGCAATCACTTCGGGTTTCCAGACAGAACTCGTGTCGATGATCAGCACATCAATCTTGTCGCGCTCGGCCTGAGCCTTCGTATTTGAAAACGTCATCTGCCAGTCCTTCACGTCTGGCGTTCCGCCCGAGACGTTCAGATCGACAATTTTGGGCCCATCAAGGTCGGCAAATTCCCGGCTCGCTTGATAGCGCGCCAAAGGTTTTGTCTGGATTTCAAGCTCAATCACGCGAACTTTCAATCCGCGCAGGGTCAGGGCTGTGCCAAGAACGGCGGCAATCGTTGTCTTGCCGGTCCCGCCCTTAAAGCTTCCAATCGTCACAATCTTCATGTCGTCCCCTTGAGTTGGAGTTTCTTGGCTATGCGTTTGCGTCCTCCCCCGAAGAAGCAACTCGCATACCAAGTCAGATCAGCGACAAATCAACTCGAACTCCCGAATCGAACCGGTTTCGCGGGGAATATCAAGAGAAGATGCGTGGAAAATCGAACCAATTGGCTCAATACGGATCAATTTTTGTTAACCTGACCAGATTTGGCACACCTGAAAGAAGAACCACCCCAGCAATTTTCACCATTTGGGCGAATTAAAAAAGAGGGCCCAACCGGCCCTCTCTCGAAAATCCACACCTGAAGCGATCTTCTAGAAACCGAGCAGGCTCGCATACCGGTCGCGATGATACCCTTCGCCACCATAAAGCGCTTCCTGCACACGGGCGCGTTTGATGTAGAAACCAGAGTCATGTTCATCGGTCATGCCGATGCCGCCATGCATCTGAATGGTCTCATTCGACACCAGATGCACCAGCTTGGAGGCCCGTGCTTTGGCCAGCGAAGCCAGCTCAGAGACATCATCCCGACCTTCATCAAGCGCAGACAGAGCCGCCGAGACACAAGAGCGCGTCTGTTCCATTTCAGAGAACATAATGGCCGCGCGGTGCTGCAGAGACTGGAACGAGCCGATCAGCTGACCGAACTGTTTCCGCGTCTGCAGGTATTCATGCGTCATCTCGAAGGCCGCTTCCGACGTGCCGAGCATTTCAGCCGCAAGGACAATGCAGGCCCGATCCAGAACCGCTTCCAGAATATCCCAGCCTTTATCCACCTCACCCAGCACATCTGCATTCGGCACAACCACGCCCTCAAGCGTGAGGTTCGCCGCGCCGTGATAGTCGAGCGTCTTCAGTTCGGTCACCGACAATCCGTCCGTTTCGCGCGGGATCATGAACAGCGTGATGCCGTTTGTCTCGCCTGGCGCGCCGCTGGTGCGAGCTGCCAGAATAAAGAGGTCGGCAAAATGGCCATTCGCCACGAAGGTTTTCTTACCTTCCAGCGTGAAGGCTCCGCCCGTCGCGACAGCTTTCAGTGCTGTCTCTTTCGGATCGTGATGCGGCTTCTCATCAATTGCCAGAGCGGTTGTCAGCGCGCCTTCGGCTATCTTCGGCAAAACCGTTGCCTTCTGCTCCGGTGAACCGCCCAGCATCAGCGCCGACGCACCGATGAGCGCGGTTTGCAGAAGCGGCGTCGGCGCCAGCGTGCGGCCCTGTGCTTCGAGCACCTGACCAAGGCCAACATAGCCAAACTCTGATCCGCCGAACTCTTCAGGGATCAGAACCCCTGCCCAGCCCATTTCGGCCATTGAGGCCCAGCTTTCGGCATCCTTGCCGTTGGCGCCCGAATTCCGCGTATCGCGAAAGTATTTCAGTGAAAGCTGCTCTGCGGTGAAATCGCGAGCGGCCTCTTTGAGCATGGTCTGCTCTTCAGTGAGTACGAATGTCATTTGAACGTTTCCTCATTCGATTTGATTTCATTCGGCCTACCGTATTTTTCGACCCAGATTTCCCGAAAGGGCTTGGCCAGTTTCCATCCCAGAAAGAAGAAAAGCGGCCAGATGCCTGCGATAATCAGTATGATCAGAGCCAGAGCTGGATTGAACATCTGAACGCCCTGCTGCGAGGCAATCGGGAACAGGATCATGATGACGGTAACGAGTGTTCCAATGTATATGCTTGCCCAAAACCATTTTCTGTCATGGCTGAATACCCGGCTGATAATCCCCGAAAGCAGAGGAATGCCAAATAACGCTATGGGTCCCAGGATTTGAAGCAAGCTTGCGACTACCCCTTATGATCCTTGAGGCCGAGCACGCGCTTGGCGACGACATTGAGGTTGATCTCAGACGTTCCGCCCTCAATCGAGTTCGCCTTGGCCCGCAGCATGGCTTTCGGGGCCATCAGCTCGCCATCGGAATAGCCCTCGCCTTCCCAGCCAAGCCCCTGCGCGCCCATGGCTTCCACCGTGAACTCTGTCTTCGCCTGATTCAGCTTGGCCGCCGCATATTTGATGATCGAAGCGGTGTGACCAACTTCTTCACCGGCTTTCGCCTGCTCAGCTGAGCGCGCAATCGTCAGTTTGAAGGCTTTGTCCGCCATCATCACATCGGCCAGATGCGCCCGCATATCCTTGTCGAGCAGCTTTCCGTTCTCATCCGTGCCGACATATTTCTTGGCGATCTCATACAGTTCCGGCACGCCCTGACGTGCACTGCCAAACCCGGTCGCAGAGATGTTGGACCGCTCATACTGCAGAAGACGTTTGGCAATCTCCCAGCCGCCATTCAGACGACCAACCAGCTGGTCTTTTGGCACCTTCACATCATTGAAGAAGGTTTCGCAGAATGGCGATGAGCCGGAAATCAGCTTGATCGGACGCGCTTCCACGCCCTCGCTCTCCATATCGAACAGAATGAAGGAAATGCCTTCGTGTTTGACGGATGTATCAGTCCGCACAAGGCAGAAAATCCAGTCAGCCTCATCGGCGTAAGACGTCCAGACCTTCTGGCCATTGATCAGCCAGTAATCGCCCTTGTCTTCACATTTCGTCTGCAGGCCGGCGAGGTCAGATCCCGCGCCCGGCTCGGAATAGCCCTGACACCAACGGATTTTGCCGTTCACAATGTCCGGAATGAATTTCAGCTTCTGCTCGTGGGTTGCATATTCCAGCAAAACCGGGCCGAGCATCCACAGGCCAAACGAGTTCAGTGCCGGGCGCGCATTGATGCGCTTCAGCTCTTGCTGAAGGATCAGGTTCTCATCTTTTGAGAGGCCACCGCCGCCATATTCCTTTGGCCAGGTCGGAGCGGTCCAGCCTTTCCCGGCCATATTTTCAAGCCAGGTTTTCGCTTCCGGGTTTTTAAAGGTTTCGCGGCGTCCACCCCAGACAACTTCGTCCTCTGTTTGCGGCGTGCGCATGCTTGGCGGGCAATTCTCCTCAAGCCAGGCTCGGGTCTCTGCCCGGAACCCCTCAAGGGCAGGTTCCATTCCGTCTGCCATTATGCTTTCTCCCTAGTGACATCCATGGCGATAAGACAGGACATTTCCGATAGTCGACTATCACCAAAAAAAACAGACTACTCACCTGTTATGTGCTTTTCCAGCCCATACGTCATCCCCGCGGCAGAAAAACCGTGTTCAGGCGCAAATAAATGACGGTGTCTGGATCAATTCACCGCCAGGAAGCTGTTTCGCGGTGAGGATCGCTAACGAATGCCTCGTCCGAATATGCTGTTCTCCGGTCCGGTTTCAAAGCCCAGAACATTGAACAAGTGAACCAGCAGTATGAAAGCCAGAAATCCGGACAGGATCATCAGGAAAGTCCACGGCAATCTTTTCGGCTTCAGATCATCGCGCGGAAGCCCGGCCCGGTACGAGCAAAAGACCGCAAATCCGATTGCCAGAAGAATGGCCAATACGCTGAGCCCCAGATGAACTGACATGAAATGAATTCGCCTCGTATGGCCGCGTTAAATCCGAAGCACTGGAGATAAAGCCTCCCTTGTGGTTCGCAAGGCCTGCATGCCATCAAGCCCTCTCAGACGGCGAGGGTCCCGGGATCCTCAGACATGATTTTCATGCATCGCAGACACGAATCTGCTCAGGTCACCGGAAAAAAGAACAATTTCCGGGAAAAGCGGGAACGCTCGCATCATTTATCCGTCAGACTGACACGGACACACACGGGCTGAGGGCGCTAAACGATGGCAGCATCCACCACACCGACAAACAATCTGGCAGAGACAGCGACTCAGTTTCTCGACAAACTCACCATGGACCGGCTGATCGCCATCGCAATTCTGGCGCTTGCGGTGATTTTCGCCCTTGTTCTGCACAGCCTGTTTTATCGTTTCGCTCCGTCTGCCAGTGGTAAGAAACGGGCAGGACTCGTCTTCAAAATCCTGCGCAAGACCCGGACTGTGTCGCGGCTTGCCATCATCATTCTGGCTGTCGAGCTGACCCTCCCCTTCATCCAGATGCCAGAAGACTGGACGCAGCTCACCTCACAGATCATCACACTCGTTCTGATTGGTTTGTGCGGCTGGCTGGTTAACCAGCTCCTGCATGCGGCCACAGATGCCCGAATGGCACGCTATGATCTCGATGCAGAAGACAATCTGGAAGCCCGCCGCGTCGCCACACGGATGAAGGTGCTGCGTCAGATGTCGACCATGCTCATTCTGCTGGTCACGGTCGGCTCCATGCTGATGACCTTCCCAAGTGTCCGATCGATCGGGCTCTCCTTGTTTGCGTCGGCCGGTGTGGCAGGCATCGTGATCGGTTTTGCAGCCCAGCCCGTCCTCTCCAACCTGCTTGCCGGCATTCAGATCGCCCTCACCCAACCCATTCGGATTGGTGACGCCGTCATTATGGAAGGCGAATGGGGCTGGATTGAAGAAATCACCTCCACCTATGTGGTCGTCAAAATCTGGGACTGGCGGCGTCTCGTCATTCCCCTCACCCAGGTCATTCAGCAACCCTTTCAGAACTGGACCCGCGAAACCGCCTCCATCATCGGCAATGTGGTCTGGTTTCTCGATTACACTGCGCCCGTGGCTGAGATGCGGGTGAAGCTGAAGGAATTTCTGGACGAATCTGAACTCTGGGATGGCGATGTTCAGGTGCTTCAGGTGATCGACACAACTCAGGAAACCATGCAGGTCCGCGCCCTGATGAGCGCTAAAAACTCCCCCACGGCCTGGGATTTGCGCTGCGAAATCCGCGAGAAGATGATCCGCTGGCTTCAGGAAAATCACTCCGGCGCTCTGCCACGCCGTCGCGGCCAGATCCAGATGGATGGAAGCGAGATTGAGCTTCAGACCGGCGATGATCTTTATGAAGAGGATAGCGGCATGTCCGATAAGATCGGGCATCCGGAAAATGATGACGATCTGCCGCCGGAAAAACAGCCAGCTGCTCAGTCCTGAACAGCCGCGACTTTCGAGGCCTCTTCAAACACCATCGAATGGAGCCGCGCCAGTTTCGCAACATCCTTGGTATAGCCGCCGCCCATGACGCAGACGAGCGGAAGACCTCGCCCGCGAACATTTGCGATCACGCACGCCTCGCGCTTTCGAATGCCTTCTTCCGTCAGCTTGAGCTTACCCAGTCGGTCGTCTTCGTGCGGATCGACGCCCGCATTGTAAAACACGATATCCGGCTGAAAGGTCTCAAAACAGGCGTCTAAACCGCGCTGCAATTCAGCGAGATAGACCTCATTGCCCACGCCAACATCCAGCCCGATATCAAGAGAGGACGCTACTTTCCGAACCGGGAAATTATTTTCGCAATGAAGCGAAAAGGTGAAAACGCGCTCGTCACTCTGGAAAATATCTGCCGTACCGTCACCCTGATGAACATCACAATCCACCACCAGAGCGCGCTCTATTCCGCCGGTGTTTTGCAGGGCGCGTATCGCAACACCCACATCATTGAACACGCAAAACCCTGCGCCATGGGCATACCGCGCATGGTGGCTGCCTCCGGCTGCGTTCGCCGCCAGCCCTTGCGCCAGCGCGGCTTTGGCGGCCAGATAAGTGCCCATGCAGGACAGTCGCGAGCGCATGGCGACAGCTTGCGTCATGTCAAACCCGATCCGGCGCGCCGTCTGAGAATCCACCGTCTGATCAAACACCGCCCGCACATAGGCAGGGTCGTGCGCCAGAGAGATCATCTCGAAACTGGCTGGCTTTGGCCGCTTAAACGGGTTGTTGGCCCCCACCAGCTCCATCGCCTTCAGCAACCGCCCGGTTTCCCTGTATTTTCTCATGGGAAAACGATGCCCGTCGGGCACGGTCTGGGCGTCATACTCATCATGATAGAAAATCTGCAGCATGACCCTTAGATAACCTTGCGGTCGCAGAGAGCCAGTCCTTCGAGCGCCTTTCTTTCAAAGCCTACCGATCCATCCGCAACAGCGCAAAAACCCGCGCCATCCGGCTAATTCCGCAAGCGGCTCCGGTTCAGTGTCTGTCGCGTCAGGCCATGTTCGGTCTTGTTCCAGAAATAGGGATTTCGCATCAGCTCCTGAATGGCCCGGATGGCAGCCAGACTTTGCAATGGCCAATAGACCGGCGCCGTGACCGCAGCAAAAAGCCTCACAAACGAAAACCGGTCCCAGCTCAGAACGCTCGAAACCAGATGAAGCGAAAAACCGGTCGCCAGCAGCATCAGCCCTTCCTGCGGCGGCGACAGCCCGGGCCAGAGCGCACAAAGGATCAGCCAGATCGCGAGCGGCCCGTGAAGAATGGCGGAAAGCACAGCGCCTCCCAGCAATAACAGTGCTGCGACCCAGTTTCTGACACCCATACTTTGGATCGCTTTGGCCGGATGGCGCGTGAACACGCCTAAGGTCTGTATGAACCCTTTCACCCATCTCGACCTCTGTCCCAGCCATTGCGACAGCCCCACAGGCGCTTCTTCATAGGTCGGGTTTGAAATCATCCCGATCTGATAGCCGTATCGCGCGATCCGAAGCCCCAGATCTGCGTCCTCTGTCATGTTGTAGGGATCCCAGGCCCCGACTTCATCCAGCACCTCTTTCCGGAAATGATTGCTCGTTCCGCCGAGCATGATGGGCAAAGACAAGGTCGACAGGCCGGGCAGAAACAGGCCGAAATGCGTCAGATATTCGAGCTCAAACTGACGTGCGATCCAGCTTTCAGACCCATTATGCGGCACCAGAGGGGCCTGAACACAGGCCATCCGTTCCGCCCCCGGCCTCTGCAAAGCCATTGCCGCCGCTTTCAGCTGTCCGGAATGCATCTGATCTTCTGCGTCATAAATCGTGACCAGCTGCCCCTCCGCCAGCGTGAGGCCGTAATTGAGGGCCCGCGGCTTCGTTCGCAGATAGCCTTTTGGAACTGGCACAATCCTGAAATGCGGCTTCAGCTTTTCCGCCAGCAAGGCCTCAAGCGTCTCGGTATCCTCTTCTTCTATCAGGATCTGGATATCGAGGCGCTTTTTCGGATAATCGAGCCCCTTTAGCGCGGCGATCAAACTCGATACAGCGATAGGCTCGCGATAAACCGGCACCAGAACTGTATAGACAGGCCAGATCATACCGGCTGGAGCGTCAGCTGGGTGCGCGCGACCCGCAAGGCCCAACCGCCGGATCAGACCAGCCAGGATCACCACCATCCGGAACAGGATCAAAACGGCAAACACCGAGAATCCAAACAGAGTTAGCATGAGGATGAGTAAGCCCGGCTCAATCGCTCCGATCGACCCAAACAAAATACCCGTTTTCTTGACAATCTGCCTTTGCGCTGCAGTAACGCCTAATGTGCAGGATTGTTCAGGCCGGAAGACCAGCTTATCGGTTTCAGCAAAAACGCGCCGCCCTTCGGCGTCATCCGGAACGCAGATGCGATCCGACAACGCAGCAAACTGTGCGGCCCAACGCGCCAACCCCTGTGGACTGCTGAGACGATCGTCAGCCATGCCCCTCCCCTGATCCCGAGAGGGATTAGAGAAAGTTTTCCACAGATAGTCGATACCTGGTCAGCTATTTTGTTTAGATTTCTCTTACTTTTTCAACTCTTCGAAGAAACGACGTTGGCTAGTTCTCCAAATCGGCACCAACCGCGTCTTCCAAATGCAGACACCCGTCTGCTTTTAACAAACGGTCGAGGCCCCTATTAATCTGATCCACCAGCCCAATTCCGTCATAGACCAGCGCCGAATAGAGCTGCACGGCATGCGCACCCGCCCGGATTTTCGCGTAAGCCTGCTCCGCAGACCCCACGCCGCCAGCGCCAATCAGATCAAACTGTCCATTAAGGCGTCGCGCGAATTGTCGAAGCACCTCTGTTGAGCTTTCAAACAGGGGCGCGCCTGACAACCCACCCATCTGGCCCTTGGCCGCATTCCGCAGGGTATCCGGACGCGCCAGCGTTGTATTCGAAATAATGAGGCCAGAGAGCCATTGCCCCGCTGTCTGCAAAACGCCAACAATATCATCAATGGCGGTTTCATCCAGATCCGGTGCAAGCTTCAGAAACACCGGGCGCGGCGTCAGATCGGGCCATGCGGTAGATGCCTCTTCCTTCGCGGCCTCACATCGCGTCAGCAAATCAGTGAGCGCACCCTTGTCCTGCAGCCCGCGCAGTCCCGGCGTGTTGGGTGAAGAGATATTGATGGTGACGTAATCGCAGAGCGGCCAGACCGCGATCAGGCCGATCACATAGTCAGCCACCTTGTCTTCAGTGGTTTTATTTGCGCCGACATTTGCGCCCAGCTTCGCGCTCCCGGAATAGGCTTTTAGATTGCTTTCAAAAGCCACAAGCCCACCATTGTTAAAGCCCATGCGGTTAATCACCGCTCTGTCTTCGGTTAGCCGGAACAGCCGTGGCTTGGGATTGCCGGCTTGCGCCTCTGGCGTCACTGTTCCGCATTCGACAAATCCAAATCCGAACTTCGACATCTGGGTCGGCACATCCGCATTCTTGTCAAATCCCGCAGCCAGACCGACAGGCGAATTCAATGACAAGCCTGATTTCGGCAGCGTGATGGCAAGGCTAGGTGGATAGGATATGCGCGGCGCTGGCAGCAGGCCTGATTTCAGCATGCGGACAGATAATGTGTGCGCCGTTTCCGGGTCAAAAGATTTCAGGATCGACTGACCCAGGCTGTAGAACATTGAGGGGGCTCCGGAATGGCGGCAATCGCACAGCAATTAGCACAGCCAGCCAAACGGACCAATGTCTGTTTGTGTGTTGATATTCCTACATATCATGGTAATAATAGGAATATAGACCCAAGGATATGGTCATGCGACACAGTGATATGTGGAAAGGCCTCGATTTGCTGGCCGAACGAAATGGGCTCAGCCCATCCGCTCTGGCGCGTGCCGCTGGTCTCGACCCCACCTCTTTCAACAAATCCAAACGCCAGTCGCGAGACGGCAAACCGCGCTGGCCGTCAACCGAAAGCGTGTCGCGCGCGCTTGATGCCGTTGGCTCTACTTTTGAGGAGTTTGCCGACCTGGTGGAAGGCCGTCCCGGCCGCTCGGTTCCGCTTATCGGCCTGGCCCAGGCTGGGAATGACGGCTATTTTGACGATGCCGGGTTTCCCGTCGGCACAGGCTGGGATTCCATCCGGTTTCCGGGTCTTGAAGACGAAGCTGTTTATGCGCTCGAAATCACCGGCAATTCCATGGAACCTGTCTATCGGGAGGGAGACCGTGTGGTTGTGGCGCCTGGCGCCCAGATACGCCGGGGAGACCGCGTTGTCGCAAAAACGAGAGACGGCGAAATTCTTGCCAAGACACTTGGGCGCGCAACTGACTCTCGTGTTGAACTCATTTCTGCTAATCCGGACTATCCCGTCCGCGAAGTGTCCCGGGCCGACATTCACTGGATTGCACGCATACTCTGGGCCAGCCAATAGTCAGGCGATCACCTCGGCGCGAGTCTCACGAGTCAATACGGCTCCAAAACAATCCACAACATAATTAACCCTCTGTTAACCGGGTCGCTTGTCTGATTCTGCGAATACGTCGAGTCTTTATTTGCACTCACACAAGGACCAGCCACACATGGCCCGACTCAATACTCAGGACGCACTCGAAATCTGGTGTGATGTCACATCAGATATCGTCAGTGGCGACTGGCCGGACCTAACGCTCCGCCAGCAAGCTATTTTAATGCAGATTTACCTCAAGCCTCAGCCACACACGGTTCGTGGCCTGGCAAAAACACTCAACATCACCAAACCCGCCGTGACACGTGCGATCGATACGCTGTCTGCGCTCGAACTCGTCCGTCGCAAGAAGGATGACGCGGATCTCCGAAATGTCCTGCTTCAGCGGACCGTCAAAGGCTCAGTGTTTCTGAGTGAATTCTCAGACCTTTTCATTCGCCATGCGACTGAGCGCGGCATAGAAGGCCCGGAAAACAGAGCGGCCGCATAACCGCTCTGACTATTGAAGAACTAAAATCAGCCGTAAGGCCGGATCAGCTGTCCACAGGCTCTGCTGATGAACTGACATCGTCAGACGAACGCGCCATCATGGCGCGAAGGCCCGCATCATCATCTTCAGCTTTAGCCTCTGACGCATCACCCTCTGAATTTGAATTCCGAGTGCTGCTGCGGCGGGACCGTCGACGACGTGGTGCTGGCGCATTGCCATCATCGCTATTGTTGTCTGCCGAAACATTATCAGGTGAATCACCGTCGCCATCAACGACCTGAAGCCCGTCATCTCCGCCACTTTGTGACGACCGAGACTCAGAATTTCCGTCATTGTTGTCCTGAGAATCAGACGCCTCAGCGTTTCGATCCTCATTGCGAGTGTCATCCCCATCATTACGGCCGTCCTGATCATCAGAATTGTTCTGCTGACGGTCCTTCGGCATGTTTGCCGCAATAATGCGATAATAGTGTTCGGCATGCTGGAAATAAGCTTCAGCGTTAATCCGGTCGCCTGACGTCTGTGCGTCACGACCATACTGAAGATATTTCTCATAAATCTGGTTCGCTGTGCCGCGAATTTTTACGTCCGGTCCATTGCTCTCATACGAACGGTTGCCCGGATTGCTTGGCTTACGCCCACGCCCTCTTTGGCGTTTCATAGACCCATCCTGCGTTTGCTGGTAGCCGGTTAGCTAAATCTGACGCCACATCATCTGTTATCACAGTGAATTGTGTTTGAGAGAGGCGCCCCGAAAACAGCTCCAAAACGAACTGTTATGTCTTGCCTAGCGCTTTGAATTGATTCCGCCAAGTCCTTTTTTCATTGGCTGCGCGCTTTTACCACACGATTATGCCCTGAATAGTCTTTCAGAACTGTAACGTCGGCAAAACTATACCTATTCAGGAGTTCAGTAACGGTAACGCCCTGATCATAACCAATCTCCAGAAACAGCAGCGCATCCGGCTTCATTTTCTGGTCGCACAATTCGGCAATCTCACGATAAGCGTCCAGACCATCTTCGCCGCCATCCAGAGCCTGCATCGGATCGTGATTTCGAACCTCGGGATCCAGCGTCTCGAGTGTTTTCGTACGAATATAGGGCGGGTTGGAGATCACGATATCCGCCTCTTCCACGTGAAACCCGACCTGCTTCCAATCGGCGAGCGTCGAGAAAGCGCGCCCCTGCAGTCCGTGCAGTTTGGTATTTTCTTCCATCAGAGAGATCGCGTCTGCACTCGCATCGACGCCGACGCCTCTCCAGCCGGGCCGGTTCAGAAGAAAGCTCAGAAGCAGACATCCAGAACCGGTTCCAAGATCAAGAACAAACCCATTCTCTCCTGGTTTGGTGTTTTTGAGCGCCGCCTCGACCAGTCGCTCGCTGTCCATTCGCGGCGTCAGGGCCCGGGAATCAGACACAAATCGGAACCCCATGAATTCAACATCGCCCAGGATTGCTGAGATAGGTTCGCGCGCCAGGCGGCGCACAATCAGGGCATCAAACGCTGACTGGATTGCGGCAGAAACTGTTTCTCCCTCGCGTTCGATCAGCATCTCACGGCTCCAGCCTGTGACATGCTGAAATAGCAGGCTCGCCTCAAAATCCGCATTTGGAATATTGGCCTGCTCCAGTCGCGCCCGGCCGACCCTCAGAGACCGCCAAACTGTCACCTTATTGTCCGTCATTGACGATTTCAGCTCCCCAATGCGTGCCCTGTTTCTGGTTACAAGACACGCTGTACCTCAACATCATCGCCTGATTGCACCCGACCGCCTTTAACGACTTGCGCGTAAATTCCAAATGTATTTCGCTCAAAATGTCTGAATAAATCGGACACAAGATCGCGATCATATTCGCCTGTTTCCGGATTCGCATGCGTGGCTTTGCAACGGACAGTGTGGGTCAGGAAGACAAGCTCCGCCTCCCCCAGTCTGATCCGATCACCCGGCTGCCATTGATCTTCCTCCCAGGCTGCCAATCCCTCAACATACACATTCATGCGAAACCGAGCCACGGAAACAGGATAACTCATGGCCTCGTTCACTGCGTCGAGGGAGGCGAGGTTCAGTAAGGACACCTGCCCTTTCGGATGATCTGTGAACCGATGCGTCTGTGCCCCCTCGACAACTTTCAAAGGTCCCTCAAACGCGTCGCCGAAATAGTGCGACAGATCGCACGCAAGCTGCACGCGCCCGTCTTCTAAGCCGAGATCATACCCCTTCATTTGTCCCTCGGGAAAGGTCACATGAAAGACGCCGGAAGCGTCGTCATAGCGCGTACTGAGGTTCGCGACCGACGCCTGACGGGCAAGAACGGTGAACTTCTGCTTGGAAATGTGCCGCGGTTGGTTCGGATCATACCCGGACGGCCCGTTTTCAATCGCGAACAGGCGATCATTCGGAAAAGTCTGCCCGGCCTCAAGCGTTACGGCGTCAACGGGTTCGGGCGTAAAGCCCTTCACCGGATGGCGAAATAATGCAGCGACCTTGCCAATGGCCGCCGTCATTCAGACTCTTCCATTGCGGCCAGGCGAACGGCCTGATCTTCGGCGAGCAGAGCTGAAATCATTTCGCTCAGATCATCGCCCGCCAACACAGTATCCATTTTATGGAGCGTCAGCTTGATGCGGTGGTCTGAGACCCGGTTTTCCGGGAAGTTATAGGTCCGGATTTTCTCAGACCGGTCGCCCGAGCCAACCTGACTCTTGCGCGCTTCTGCCCGCGCGGCATCTTTCTCTTCGCGCTCTTTCTCATAGAGACGCACTTTCAGAACTTCCATGGCCTTGGCCCGGTTCGCATGCTGAGATTTCTCGGACGACGTCACAACAATGCCGGTCGGCAAGTGCGTGATGCGCACTGCAGAGTCAGTCGTGTTGACGTGCTGGCCACCTGCGCCTGACGCCCGCATGGTATCAATCCGGATATCTTCCTGTTTCACGTCAATATCGACATTCTCTGGTGCTGGAAGCACGGCAACTGTTGCGGCAGAGGTATGGATCCGGCCAGAGCTCTCGGTCTTCGGCACGCGCTGCACCCGATGCACACCAGACTCAAATTTGAGCTTACCGAACACGCCATCGCCTTCAATATCCGCAATGATTTCCTTAAAGCCCCCCGCATCGCCGTCCGAAGCGGAAATCACGCTGATCTTCCAGCCCTGAAGCTGGGCATAGCGCTGATACATGCGAAACAGATCGCCCGCGAACAGGGCCGCCTCATCGCCGCCCGTGCCGGCACGAACTTCGATCACCGCATTCGCGTCATCATCAGCATCTTTGGGCAGAAGCAGGATCTGAACTTCACTTTCGAGCTCGGGAACACGCTCCTTAAGCTCGTAATACTCCTCACGCGCCAGCTCCGCCATTTCAGGGTCATCGCCCTCCATCATGGCTTCGGCATCGTCCATATCCGTCCGCGCCTGCATCAGCTCGCGAGCTTTGTCCGCGACAAGCTTCAGCTCGGAATGCTCCTTGGACAAGGCAACAATCTCGTCCGGATCCGACGCAACACCCATTCGAGCTTCGACTTCATCAAACCGGTCGACCACTTGTTCCAGACGATGTGAGGGAACGCTTGCCATATATTCTGACTCCTAAGGTCGCATGACATAGGGGGAATTCACGCGATCGAAAAGCGCTTTGCTTGGAAATCCTCTCCCAGGCCCGTTTCGCCCCATCTCTACGGCGCGGAAATTGCAAGAATTTTGACGAATACAGCCAATTTCTGAAAGCCAAACACAATGAGCTTGGATCTGCCCCGGCCTGACACATCTTCCCGTTCCGATTCGAAACCGTCTCTTTCCTCTTTCTGGCAGCGACTCATCGAAATGATGACCCCGCCCGCGACGACCACGCTGGCCGATACAACCTCTCTCAGAATCCGCATCGCACGGCCCCTGTGCATTTTTTTCATGATCTGGGTTCACACCAATCCGGGGATCGCCGCGTTCGATATCGCTGGCCATGGTGTCCGCGCTGAGGACTGGTATCGCTTCATTTTCGCAGACGGCATTGGCCGCACCAGCATCGGACTTCTGGCCATTGCCTCCGGCTTTCTGGCCATCGGCACCGCCCGGGTCTTCCCCTTTGGCAAATTCGCCATGAAACGCGTACGCAGCCTCCTTCTCCCCATGGTGATCTGGAGTGCCATCATTCTGTGTTTTTACCTTCTCGGAGAACAGGTCGAGACCGGCTATCTGGAACGTCAGGTCGGCGAAAGCTGGTCTTGGGAAAACGTGCCGAACTGGCTGTTCGGCATCACAGATCACCCGGCGAACTTCCCGCTCGGATTTCTGCGTGACCTCTTCATCTGCGCCCTGCTGACGCCGGTTTTCGTGCTCGCCATGCGCAAGGCGGCGCTGCCCGTGCTCGCTGTTCTGTTCATCCTGATGGTCACCCATGCGCCAACACCCTTCCTCGGGAACAACATTCCGCTTTTCTACGGCCTGGGCGTCTGGCTGGCGCTTAATGGGCGGTCCATGGAGCATTGGGCCGACACCAATCGCATGAAAATTCTTCTGACCTTCGCGGCATATTGCATCTTCACGGCCGGCTTTCGCTTCTATGTCACAGCCCATCCGGACCAGAATCTGGAGCCCGTTTTCCACGGCTTCATGGAAGTCCAAAGGCTGGTCGGCGCAGCCGCATTCTGGGTCATTGCAGGCCTTATCGCGAAGCAAAACTGGGCGAGCCTGATCTCACGCTTTGAGCCCTTCGCTTTCTTCGTGTTCTGCAGCCATCTGATCATCTCGACTCTGTTCTGGATTCCGTTCCAGAAACTGATCGGCGGCTATTATCACCCACTTTACCCGGTATTTTTCACGCTGGCGCCCATCCTGATCTATCTCACCGCCGTCGCTGGCGCGCTGATACTCGCCCGCATTCTGCCCGTGCTGTCGACTCTGTTGAATGGCGGGCGTCCGCTACCGAAAGATGGATTTGCACGCCTTTGCCGGCCGATCACGGCTAAGCCCGCCAAACCCGCTGAGAACATGGGCGACAGAAAGCTGATCTGATCGCGTCAGAGGAACAAGCGCATAAGCTCGCGCAACACAATCACGAACAAACAGAGTGTCGACGCCACGAACACATAAAACCGATAGCTCACAACATTCACAGTGGCCTGAATAAGGGAATGGACCACCCGCAGCACGACATAGGCCCACAGAAACCCGACATTCACTTTGTCATGTCCGCCGCCGAGCGCCAGGAAGAAGGCCAGCGCATAGAACAGGGTCGGCTGTTCGTGCAGATGATTGTAATTGTCTCCAATGCCGCGAATCTTTTGCGGCAAGACGTCATGCAATTCGTGAACGTGCTTGCCCTTTTGCGGGTGGATCTTGTGCTTCCGCATCGCCGGAATGCGGGTCAGCATCACCCAGAGCCACATCACCAGCGTCCAGCTGATCAGCGCCAGAACCGGCATAAGTGCTGAAAACTGCACGTAATTCAAAGCTTCAGGCATCAGGGCCTCCCCGTCTTTGGTCTCCTTAAGGGCATAGCGCAGATCCGGCATCTTGGCACTTGCCAGATTAACCATAAACTGAAATACTACTTTTAATTGTTTTTCGGGAGATTGTAATGTCAGATACCGCAGCTCTGAATTTGGACCGCGCTGGACAGGAAACGGCAGAAAACTGGGGTCTGACAGCTGTTAAACAGGCGCTCGCACCCGGTGGACGGACCTATGATCTTCCTTTCATGAAGACGGCAGGTTTTTCCGGCACGGTCACATTGCTCCATGCTGAAAAAGGGCTGGTCGATCTGGAATGGCAGGCCGAAGCACCACTGAACAGCTATGACGGGATCGTCCATGGCGGCATGCAGGCCGCCCTCGCCGATATTGCCCAGGGACACGCCTACTCAACCCTGATCGACGCTCCGTGCGGCTTCTCCACCGTCGATCTCTCTTCGCGTTATCTTCGCCCCATGCCGTCTGGCCAGACCTATCGCGTGACAACCCATGTGCTGGAAAGCACCCGTAGGACCGCACTGATCGAAACCATTATGAAACGTGCAGACGGCAAAACCCTCTCCCGTTTCGTCGGAAACTGGCAAATGGTTGAACGGGATTTCAAACTGAAGAATTGATAACGCCGCGCGCGTGGCAGCTTCACCTATTTCCGGTCCTCAAATCTTGCCTGCTCGGCTTTGTTGGCGATCTGAAGCGCCATCAAAAGTGATTTGGCTTTTGGCAGCATGACCAGGCTGGCAATTGTGGTGATGATCACCAGAATGAGCATCAGAATGATCTTTACCCAGATCGGCTGATTGGCCAGCGGGATGATAAATCCGAACGGCGCAAACAAAATCAGGACGATAAAGCCAACAAAAAAGGCGGGGCCATCGGCCGTGTCCGCCTGGGTAAAATCCTGTCCGCAGGCTTCGCAGGCAGGTTTGAATTTCAGAAAGCTACGAAAAACGCGGCCCTGACCACAGGTCGGGCAGCGTTCTTTTAATCCGGCAGAAATGGGAGACACATGTGACATGCCTCCCTATTGCCGCGCCGCCCCTTTTGGGTCAACGCGGCTTTTTAGCACTCTCTAATTTATTACTCAGAGAGGCTTGCAAGGAAGGCGACGATGTCTTCAGACGCTTCAGCATCATTCGTGCCCAGCGGCATGCTGGAAACAGCGCTGGACCCGTTATACTCGCTCAGGAAAACCTGCGGCG
The DNA here is from genome assembly GCA_002692725.1 of Ponticaulis sp. GTDB lineage: Bacteria > Pseudomonadota > Alphaproteobacteria > Caulobacterales > Hyphomonadaceae > Ponticaulis. The sequence continues at coordinate 180,846 of NZLU01000067.1, forward strand.
ATGTGATGAAAGCGATCAAATTCTCTTCGGTCCACACCAGGCCTTTTTCTTTGGCTGTTTTCATGGCCGCAGAATAACGCGAAGACGATGGGCCTTCTGCAGACGCAGCTTCTGATCCGACAACGCCTGAAAGATCGATGTTGATCGGGCTTGGAGAGCCCATTCTTGTGCCATCATTCGTGGTGACGATATGGCAAGTCGTGCACATTTTCTGTTGGAAAAACGCCTGTCCAGCTTCAGCTTCGCCGGTACCATCCTGAGCGATTGCTGGCATTGCAGTTCCGAGAACAAGTGCAGAAAAAGCAATTTTGAGTTTCATGGGGACCCCCTGACAAAAATTATTGTTTCGACGCATATCTCTTTATCTACGTCGCAATAGTCAACTGACATCAGCAGTTACAAAAGCGTGATTAACACATGGAGTTTGAACCAATTCTGAATAAAACAGTCAGCTATTGTATAAGTCGATTGTAATTCATTATAAAAATCAGGAGTTTCATGCGGTTTTCCCTTCCAGAAAACTGGCCATCTACGCCTGACGAGGCACGCGACATGCAGGTGCGCCTTGCGCCTCAAATTCGCGAATGCCCGCTTTCTGTGCGACCCAGAACGCTCGCAGGGGTCGATGTGGCTTATGATGACGCGACAGACACGGTCATTGCCGCCGTGACCATGCATGACGCAGAAACCTTGGCGATCACAGAAAAAGCGATCGCATCGGATGCTCTGGCTTTCCCCTATATGTCGGGCCTGTTCTCGTTTCGCGAAATCCCGCCGGTCTTAAAGGCGCTAAATCAGCTGGACACGCTGCCAGACATTTTGATTTGCGACGGCCATGGCCGCGCCCATCCCAGGCGTATCGGGCTCGCCAGTCATCTTGGACTGCTCGTCGGCCTGCCCAGCATTGGTTGCGCGAAAACGCATTTGTTCGGCAAATATTTGCCGCCGGGCGAGACGCGCGGTGATCATGCCCCGATTACGCATGAGGGCGAAATTATCGGTGCAGTCCTTCGGACGCAGACCGGCGTTAATCCGGTCTATGTCTCCGTCGGGCATCTGATCACCCTCAGCGAGGCGATTGAAATCATCCTTGCCGCAGCTCCAGACTATCGCCTGCCCGAAACAACACGGGCGGCCGATCAGGCCGTGCGCCGCGCCATGTCAGGGCGGTAGATCTATCGCCAGCCTGCCCGGTCAAACACTTTCACAGCGTCGGTCTGGTTCGTCCCCAGCGCCACGACGTGGAGATCATCCTCCCTGAAGTCACCCAATTCAGCCACCTGGTCTGCTGTCGCTGCCTCAGGGTTCACCGGATACTCGTTATTGCCGGATGAAAACTTCGTCTGAATATCTGGCCGGGTCAGAAACTCGAGCAGGGCAATCGCATTGTCGGGGTTTTTCGCATATTGGGTCAGGCCGATCCCCGACACATTCACATGGGTGCCGCTCGTATCCTGATTGGGAAAAATAATGCCAACATTGTCATAGACACTGCGCATGGCAGGATTGGACGCCCCGGCATACCGGGCGATGTAATAAGTGTTGGCCAAGCCGATCTTGCACTCACCGGCTGCGATGGATTCAAGAATGCTGGTATCATTGCCCTGCGGTGGACGCGCGAAATTCGCAACCACGCCCGAAGCCCAGGCCTCTGCGGCCTCCAGACCATCTCGTTCAATGATCGAGGCCAGAAGCGAGATGTTATAGATGTTGGTGGATGACCGCATGCAGATCTGTCCGGCCAGCGAAGGATCTGCGAGGTCCTCATATGTCGTGATCCCCTCAGGCGCGCCATCGGCCTTGTTATAGACAATCACACGAGCGCGTTTGGTGATGCCCCACCATTTGCCTTCTGTATCCCGAAAGGATTCCGGCACACGAGAAGAGAGCGTTTCATTCTCGATCGGCTGGAAGACATCCGCCTCGACAGCCCGCCAGAGGCGTCCAGCATCCACGGTCATCAGCACATCGGCCGGCGAGAATTCAGCCTCGCTGACGAGCCGTTGGATCAATTGCTCGCTTTCCGCCTCGAGAAGATTGACCTTAATGCCGGTTTCCCGCGTGAACTGATCGAAAATAACCCGGTCTGAATCATAATGCCGTGCGGAATACACATTCACCATGCCCGTGGCCGGAACGACGGGCGTAGCACTTTGCGTAGTGGCTGGCCCGCTTTCATTCCCGCCAGCCCCACACGCGACAAGCAACAAAGACAGACTGGCGGCGAAAATTGAACGTATGGCCAAGAGCGGCTCCTTATTGAGAACCGTTCTTATCTAGAACCTTTGCGAGCGCGTCTCAAGTACTGAACGCGACTATTTTGCAAAAAGGAAGGCATGTTCAGCGCGGAGAGAGATCTGACCCCGTTTACCCGGCTCGGGAATATCACCGCCCGCCAGATCAACCCGGACGAGATCGCGCTGACCGGACTCAGTCGGTGAGAGGAACAGAACCCGGCCATTACTGCGATATCGGACGTCACGCACGACCCAGTCACCATCATCCCTGGCCTCAAACGCAGCGCCAGCGGGGCGCAGAACCAATTCGGACGCAACACCCGGCGCAATATCTGACTTCAGCTCACCCAGCTTCAGCCGTCCGGACGACATGACGAAATGATCATCCTGGATTTTCCCGTCAAAACTCTGCGCCTCGCCGAACAGGCTTGCCACACCCGCATTCACAGGTTTGTTCACCACAATGTCGGGCCGGTCAGCCTGGCTGATCACCCCATCGGACATAATCGCAATCCGGTCAGACATTTCGAGCGCTTCATCCGGATCATGAGTGACCAGAATGGTTGCGCTGCCCGCTTCCTTCAGAAGCAAACGCGCAGACTCGCGCAAAGATCGCCGCAGGATAACATCAACACTGGCATATGGCTCGTCCAGCAGCATGACCGCCGGGGCAGGCGCAAGCGCGCGCGCCAGCGCGACCCTCTGCTGTTGCCCGCCAGACAATGTGCCAGGCATACGATCATCCAACCCCTGCAAGCCGACCATATCCAACAGCGATTTACGGCGCTTTTCGCGCTCGCCTCTGGGCGTGTTGCTCAGACCAAATTCAATATTGTCAGCGACGCTCATATTCGGAAAAAGCGCGTGTTCCTGAAACACCAGGCCGACAGGGCGCTTCTCCGGCGCAGGATGGAAATCAGGCGTCGCCAAGGTCTCGTTATCGAGCAGGATCCGCCCCTCTGCCACCCGCTCCAGACCCGCCACCAATCGCAGCAATGTAGTCTTCCCGCAGCCGGATGGCCCGAGCAAAGTCACCACCTCCCCAGCGTCCACAGACAGTGACAGCGACTGCAAGGTCTCGGTGCGACCATAAGCGTGAGAGATATTTTCGAGAATGAGTGTCATGAACAGATAATTGACCGGGTGAAGTCCTCGGTCTAGAGCGAGAAAATGACAGCGTCAAAATTAATTCCGTCACAACAGGTCACATCGCCGCGTATTCCCACGCGGTTATGGGTGACGTTGTCTGGAATCCTGCTGCTGGCCGCGCTCCTCATGCTGCCGATTTTTGGCGTACTTATCGGTGCGCTGGGGGAAAGCGATGGCACGTGGGAACACCTCAAAAACACTGTATTGACTGACTATGTCGTCAACACGCTGGCGCTGATGACATGGGTTGGCGTGCTGACCTTCCTGATCGGCACCGGCTCAGCCTGGCTGGTCACATCGCTGAATTTTCCAGGTCGCCGAAGTCTTGAATGGCTGCTCGTGCTACCACTCGCCTCTCCGGCCTATATCATCGCCTATGTCTACACCGACCTGCTGGACTTCGCAGGTCCCGTGCAGACGACCTTGCGCGCGCTGACAGGGCTGGAGGCCGGCCAGTATTGGTTCCCGCCCATCAGAACACTTGAGGGGGCCGGCATCGTCTTGTCCTTTGTCCTTTATCCTTATGTCTATCTCATCGCCCGCAGCGCCTTTCTGAACCAATCCCAGACACGATTTCTGGCCGCCCGCTCACTTGGCGCATCGCCCATGCGCGCCTTCTGGTCCGTCGCCTTGCCCAGCGCCCGCCCGGCTATTCTGGCCGGGGTCGCCCTCACGCTGATGGAGACCGCCGCAGACTTCGGCGTCGCCGACTATTTCGGCATTTCCACCTTCTCGACCGGTATTTACCGCGCCTGGTATGGCATGGGCGATCCGGTGTCCTCGCTTCGTCTCGCAGGCATGCTCCTGATCATCATCGCCATATTGCTGGTGCTGGAACGCAGCGTCCGCAATTCAGCCTCCAGTTCGGATATCGCCCGCGACCGGCTGGTCCGCCGCATGGATCCGGGGCCCATTGTGCAGACCCTTGCATTTCTCGGCTGCGCGCTTCCCGTTGTGCTGGGCTTTGTCTTTCCAGTCGGCGCGCTGGCAGTCATGGCCTTCACCGAGGGCTTGCAGACCGGGCTAAGCGAATTTCTCGGTTTCGCAACAAACAGCTTGACGCTCTCCGTCACCGTGGCGGTGATTACCCTCAGCATCGCGCTCCTGCTGGCCTATTCCCAGCGCGGTCGGACCCGCAATGAAGGCACGCTGATATCCGGCGCAGCAACACGTCTTGCCACGCTCGGCTATGCCCTGCCCGGCACTTTACTCGCGGTCGGGCTTCTTCTGCCACTTACCTATCTCGATAAATCCTTTGCCCGCTGGTGGATCGACACGTTCAACGTCAATCCCGGCCTGCTCCTCACGGGCACCATCATCACCCTGATCTATGCCTGCGTTATCCGCTTCCTTACCGTCTCCTACAACACGATCGAGCCAGCGGTCAGCGCCATCCCGCGCGCTATGGATGAAGCCGCACGCACGCTTGGATCGCGCCTGTCCCGCATTGTTTTCGAAGTGCATTTGCCGGGCCTTAAACCTGCACTTTATTCAGCAGGCCTGCTCGTCTTCATCGACACTATGCGCGAATTGCCCGCGACCCTGCTCTTGCGCCCGATCAATTATGAAACGCTTGCCACCCGCGTTTATCGACTGGCCTCAGATGAGCGCCTCACTGAGGCCTCAGTCTCCGCACTCGCTCTGGTCTTGCTCGGCCTGATCCCCGTCATCCTGATCAACCGGGTGTCGAAACAGAGCTAGATCATCCCCTTATCGCGCAGGAGTTTCTCCAACAATGCCAGATCCTCTGGCGTATCCACGCCTGAAATATTGATCTCCGGCTCAGGAACCTCAACGACGCGAATGCGCATCCCGGCCTCAAGCATCCGCAATTGCTCAAGCCCTTCCAGCTCTTCATAAGGCGACTCTGGCAGGCTTGCGAACCGTTTCAGCGCAGCCAGCGAAAAGGCGTAAAGCCCGACATGACAAAGCACGGGCGACTGGCCCTTCGTCACCCGCAATTGCTCCTCTTTGCGCATCGCCGGAATGATGGATTTCGAAAACCAGAGCGCCCGGCCATCCTTCCCACATATACAGGTCGTGCCTGAGAAAGGCGCAGCAATCTTGTGATTGCGCATATCATCCAGCGCCTCCCATGACAGTCGGATCACCGGCGTTGCAGCATCATCACCACTCTCGAGAACAGCGCGGCCAATCTCCGCAATCGTTTCAGCTGGCGTGAACGGCGCATCGCCCTGCAGATTGATCACCACGTCTGGCTCGACACCCAGAGCGTCAACGGCAGCAAGAGCGCGATCCGTGCCTGAAGCGACATCTTCCGGCGTCATCACAACCGGAACACCCGCCTCGAGGCAATGTGTTTCGATCCGCACATCATCCGTCGCCACCACGAATGCCGCATCCTCAATCAGCTCTGTCGCCGCTTTTGCGGCATCCGCCACATGCAACACCATGGATTTACCGGCTATCTCTTTAAGCGGTTTGCCGGGAAAGCGTGTGGACCCATATCGTGCTGGAACAACGATCAGACTGCGCAAGAGCGACCTCATCCTGACATAAAATCTGCGGCAGAGCATGTTGTCTGCACCGCGCTATTGTCAATTTGTCATGCAACCGCGTTAACTATAGGTCAAATCAAGAACCGACTGGAGGGTGGGTCCATGTCTGAATCGACACTTGAAAAGGCGCTTCGCCACACATTGAAAGTGGAAGGCGAGTTTGTTGACCATCCGGCTGATCCCGGCGGCGCCACGAAATACGGCATCACGCAAAAAACGCTTTCGAACTGGCTGGGTCGGAAAGCGACCAAAGACGATGTCAGAACCATGGAATGGTCGACGGCCAAGGAGATTTACAAAGCGAACTATTGGGACAAGGTGCGCGGCAGTGAACTCCCGCCTGCGCTCGCCGTTCTCACCTTCGATGTCGCCGTCAATTCCGGCATCAAAAACGCCGTCCGCAATCTCCAACGCGCGCTCAATATCGTCGGGTCTGGCCTGGTTGAGGATGGCCTGATCGGCCCGGCTACCGTGCGCGCCGCGCAGAATGCGGCAGAAACCCAGGACACGCTTGAAAGCGTGATCGATGAGTTCGTCGTCAAGCGTGGTATTTTCTATTCCATGCTGGATACGTTTGGCGTGTTCGGCCTGGGCTGGGCGAGGCGCCTCGTCTCAACCGCACGCCTCGCTTATGCCGTTGCCGCTGAGCAATTCGCTGATGCCGGCGATACGTCGCCAGAGGCCTCAGCCCGCGCCGTCGGCCTTGAGAGGCTGGATCGGTATTTCCTCAACAATGGCGTCATTCAGACCTATGGCTCTTTCTTCCGTCTCTGGGATGGCTGGGTCACGGCCGCTCATGTTTACACAGAGATGGGACGCACAGCGCCAGACTTCGCTCAGGGCGACCGCAATATCTCACCGGGATTTCTCGATGTCGCGCTGTTTGGCACCACGCTTCCGCCGAGCCGACCACCTGAACCCGTCGACGGTCAGAAGCTTCTCGCCATTGGTTATCCGGCAGGCTCCTCCATTCCGTCCGAACGCCATGCCGAAGTCTATCTCCGCCGCTCGTCAGAATCCTTCATTGCACGGATCACCCAGCCGCACGAACCCGTCGTGGTCGGCATGTCAGGCGGCATTGTGCTCGACAAGGAAACCGCTGAGCCTGTCGGCGTCATCGTGGTCCGCAACTCCCCCGCCGATCTCGACCGGGATGGCGTAAAGGATGAGAGCTTTGACTTCGTCGCGCTGTCTGATGTCTATGACGCGATCAAAAACCAGCCCGTAGGATGATCCGTTTGCATCGCTAGGCGATGCCGCAGAATGCCATCATTGTTATCCCGGATGCTGCGCAGCATGAAATGATGTGCTGCTGATCCGGGACCCAGCACATCTGGCCACCGCCTGCCCACACTGTCATCCCGTGCGCGGTGCGGGGCCCACTCACGCTCCGCGAACACGGGACCTTCTTCGAGCCCTCTCACACAAGGTCCCGGATCAGCATTGCACAATTCCGCTATGCAACGCATCCGAGATGACACCGCCGTCTATTCGCGCAGCATTTTTTATTCATGCTCGCCTTTATGGTTCCCCCGGATCAAGTCCGGGGTTCACCCCGGCTGCGCCTGCACGGTCGTTTGTGTGGTGCGTTATACGAGCAAATAGAACGGGCGCAGCTCGACATAGCCCCAGCGCACTCCTTGTTCGCGGGACTCACGAGCGACCGCGAAGGCGCAGGGGTTCGGAAGACTAAAGATCGATCCAGTGAATCGATCTTCTGACGAACGAGCCGCAGGCGAAAATAGAGCCCGAGCCAATCCAACAACGCCCAGAGACCCCTCTGCGGCGAAAAACGCGCATCTGTGAACACGGAACCGGGACTTTTCACCAACCAGAAAACGTCAGGCAAGAAGACGCGTGACGCGAACCATTTTCACGCTATGTTCCCCTCATGGCCGATGGTAGCTCCCGCATATTTCTTCCCGACCAGTTTGAAGACTGGTTCGCCTCCCGCGGCTGGAGCCCGCGCCCGCACCAGCTTGCGCTGGTCGACGCCGCCATGCGGGATGAAAGCGCACTTCTCATCGCTCCTACCGGCGCGGGCAAAACGCTGGCCGGTTTTCTGCCGAGCCTGATCGACCTCACAAACAGAAAGAAACACCGAAACGACAAAATCCCTGCCCTCCACACGCTTTACATCTCGCCGCTCAAGGCCCTCGCCGTTGACGTCCATCGCAATCTCAAAGTGCCAGTCGACGACATGGACCTTGATGTTCGCATCGAAACCCGCACCGGCGACACACCGCAATCCCGCCGCCAACGCCAGCGCGCCAATCCGCCGGATATTCTGCTCACCACGCCCGAACAGCTCGCGCTTTTCATTGCCTCGGACCGCGCGAGCGAGTTCTTTGCCGACCTCAAATGCGTCATCATTGACGAGATCCACGCCATCGCCCCCACCAAACGCGGGGATCTGATGGCGCTGGGGCTGTCTACCCTAAAAGCCTGGGCGCCAAATCTTCGCCTCACCGGACTTTCGGCAACGGTCGCAGACCCCGGCCAGCTCACTCATTGGATGGGTGGGGCGACCACAATCACCGCAACCGGTGGCGCGAATGCCGATATCGATCTGCTGATCTCAAAGGAGCGCATTCCTTGGTCTGGCCATTCAGGCCGGTTTGCCATTCCCGAAGTCTACGAGCAGATCAAAGATGCAAGGCTTGCGCTTCTCTTCGTCAACACGCGCAGTCAGGCCGAAATGCTCTTTCAGGAGCTATGGCGGGCCAATGAAGACAGCCTGCCAATCGCCCTTCACCATGGCTCGCTCGACGTCGAACAGCGCCGCAAGGTGGAGGCGGCCATGGCGCGCGGTGCGCTGAAAGCCGTGGTCTGCACCTCCACCCTCGATCTTGGGATTGACTGGGGCGATGTGGACCTCGTCATTCAGATGGGCGCACCGAAAGGCTCCTCCCGCCTGATCCAGCGCATAGGCCGGGCCAATCACAGGCTGGACGAATCCTCCCGCGCCATCCTCGTGCCCACCAATCGGTTCGAGGTTCTGGAATGCCGCGCAGCCAAGGAAGCGGTCGACGCGCGAGAGCTCGATGGCCCGGACCGTACGCAGGGCGGGCTTGATGTGCTGGCTCAGCACGTAATGGGCCGCGCCTGCGGTGAGGGCTTTGATATGGAGCGCCTCTATGCCGAAATCACGTCCGTCGCACCGTATGCCCATATCGACTGGGAGACGTTTGAGCGCATTATCGATCTGGTGGCCACAGGCGGCTATGCGCTCAAGACCTATGACCGGTTCCGCCGGATCGTGAAGCGCAAAGAAGACGGCCTGTGGCACGCCCGCACGGCCCGTGATGCCCAGGGCCACCGACTCAATGTGGGCACGATCATTGAGGCGCAAATGCTGAAAGTCCGCGTCACGAACAAACCGCGACGCGACACGAATGGTCGTCTCGTGGCGGGCCCGATGGCAGGTGGCCGCGTCCTCGGAGAGATCGAAGAAGGCTTTATCGACAGCCTCACACCCGGTGACACCTTCCTCTTTGGTGGGCAGGTGCTGTGTTTTGAGGGCATTGTCGAAACCACGGCCGTGACCACCCCGTCATCAGACCCGGAACCCGCTATCCCCTCCTATGCGGGCGGGAAGTTTCCACTTTCCACCTTTCTCGCGGATCGCGTGCGCCGCATCCTGCAGAATGAGGAGGGCTGGGATAAACTCCCTGAACAGGTCGCCGAATGGATCCGCATTCAGAAGCTCCGCTCCATCATTCCGCCGGCCGATCAGATGCTGGTCGAGACCTTCCCCCGCGCCGGGCGACATTACCTCATCTGCTATCCCTTTGATGGCCGGCTCGCCCAGCAAAGCCTTGGCATGCTGCTGACACGCCGGCTCGAGCGCTGGGGCTATCGCCCACTCGGCTTTGTCGCCTCCGAATACGCCATGGCCATCTGGTGTCTTGAGCCCATGGGCGGGCTCGATATGACAAAGCTGTTTGATCAGGACATGCTTGGCGATGATCTCGAAGAATGGCTCGATGAGAGCTTCATGATGAAGCGCACCTTCACCCAATGCGCGCAGATTGCCGGGCTGATCCTTCGCCGCCAGCCGGGCACTGAGAAAACAGGCCGTCAGGTCACTTTCTCAACCGATCTCATTTATGACGTGCTTCGCACCCACGAGCCCGACCACATCCTCCTTCAGGCCGCGCGTGAGGAAGCCGCCGAAGGCCAGCTCGACATTCGCCGCCTTGCCCGCCTGCTCGAACGCGTGAAGGGCCATATCGCCCATGTGGATCTGCCGAAGATCTCGCCCTTTGCCGTGCCGGTTATGCTGGAAGTTGGCCGCGAGCCCGTTGCTGGCGTTTCCGCCGCCGAAGCCATCCTCCACGAAGCCGAAGAAGACCTCCTCGCCGAAGCGTTTGGAGATGACGTACCGGGCGGGTAGCTAGAGATAGGCCTCCAGAAACCGATTGGTCGGATTCAGCGGGTCATCGGCGGCCAGAGTCTCGGAAAAGAGCCGCGTACCCGTCAACACCATGCGGAACACATGCCCATCCAGACGATCAAACGGTCCGGCATCCGTGAGCGCAGACAGAATCTGCGTGGTCGTCGCTCCCATGAGCGCGAACAACCCAACAGAGGTGGAGGTCATGTCCGCACGTCGACTGGCCTTCAGGATAATGCTCTCCATCGCATGAGCCGTTGCCTGTCCGCCTGAATTTTGTCGCGACAATTCCGGCAAAACGTCATCGATGAACTCACGTTTGGAATAAGCCCGGCTTTTCGGAAGATATTGCGCCCGAATGCTGGCATCCCGATAAATCATGTGAAACGCCGCGCAGAGAATGTCCTCCAATGTCGCGAAATGGTGGGTCATCGAAGACAATGACACCCCGGCGCGAGATGCGATCGACCGGTGGGATATCCCATCGCATCCATAGGTCAGGATTTGCTCACTGGCTGCCGCGACAATCCGATGCGGTGTCGACGACTCGTCGTCTGCGACATCCCCCAATTCTGATAGCTGAATCTCTGACTGGATCCGCCCATGACTGTCATCCCGGCATGAGGGCGCCTGACCGGTCAGTCGCTCAAACAGGCGGGTCAGCGCATCATCCATCCAGGCAAGACGAACCGCATTAGGGGCAGCAATCAGCAAAAGGCGTTGAATGGCGATAAAACCAGCCGACCAGACATCGGCGAGTTTCGGGTCAACACCAGCCGCCGCAAAGTACGCCTCCCAGAACTGAACATCCTGTTCGCGCCATTTGAGAAGCAGAGATTTCTGATCCTCTGGCAGCACTGTTTGCAATTCAATTTCCCAGAGACCCAGATAGTGCGCACGCCGGGAAATCACTTGATCGATCAATCGGGCACGCGACATGACAAGCAATTTGTCTCGGGTCATCTGATCTGGCACGCCCATCTCCAGGCTTTCCAGATTTTGCTCAGCCACGACCTCCACGAGCTCGCCCAGCAAGGCCAGCACCAACCCATCCCGGGATTTGAACCGATACATGACCGTCGACGGACTCGTGTCGATTTGCCCGGCAAGCGCCCGAACGGTCAAACCGCCCAGCCCCTGGTCACAGACCAGCTTCAACGCCTCGCTCAGGGGTTCTGTTCCCGACACATTATTCCTCCCAATTGTATTGGTACAAACGTTCTATTTATTTCAGATTGGCTTGATCAGAATTTCGCCCTCAATGTCAAGAAAATCGGCAGAATCGGCGAGGAATATTGTCCAAAACCGTCCTTACAGTGAGTATTATTGGAAAACAAACACAATACTTTCAGGGCCCTCCTCGCCTAATATAACAGTTACGAAATATTTAATTCGCAAAATGTTCACTTGGTACAAGCGTTCAGCTCGCTTAATGGCCGCGCAGGGTTAATCACCTTACGGGGAAAACTTATGCATTCTGCTTTCAAATACGGACTCTTCTTTTCAGCTGCGCTGACTTTGGCACCTCTCTCTCACGCACAGGGTGATGCAGAGTCTCGCCAGGACACAATCACTGTCACCGCTTCACCCATTCGCGACTCTCAGGCTGCCGCCATCAACGCCAAACGCAATGCCGACAATGTGGTCGAAGTGATTGCCGCCGACACGATCGGCCGCTTTCCGGACCAGACGCTCGCTCAGGCGCTGACGCGCATACCGGGCCTCGCTGTTGAGGGCGACCAGGGCGAAGCGCGCTTCGTCAACTTCCGTGGCGGTCGCTTCCGCTACACCACGATCTCTTTTGACGGTGTCGACGTTCTTGGCGCCGATAACGGCCGTATCCCGCGCTTTGACTCCATCCCAGCCGTAATCACCAGTGCGGTTGAAGCTTCAAAAGCCGTGACACCTGACACCCCAGGCGCACCGGTACTGGGTCACATCAATATCAACACATATAGCCCGTTTGACACCGACGGATTTGGCCTTTCCGCCTCTGCTGCGGTTGGCGAAACTTCGCTCAATGATGCTTATCGCAAACGCTATGCGCTACGGACATCTTACTCCGGCGACCAATTTGGCATTCTGGCGTTCGGAACACTCGATAAGCGCGACCGGATTGTCGACAACCGCGAATATGGCCTCGTCCCTGGTGGTGTTGAAAGCCTCGATTTCCGTCAGTATCGCGGCTTCCGTGAAAACTATTCCTATGGTGGCAAAGCCGAATTCCGTCCGAAAGACGGCCCGGTCGACCGCCTGTTTGCGACAAGTATTTTCTATGAATTCGTGGATGACGAAGAGCGCAACCAGCATGTGTTCGACTTCCTCGACTTTGCGGGCGATCCGGCAACCCTCGCCTATGGCACATCCGGAACAGCACTTGCCCTGCCGACGCGCCTTCTCGAACATGGCCGATATGAGACATCGACCTTCACCAACACAATTGGCGCTGACCTCGAACTCGGTGAATGGCTCGTCACACCTCGCCTGAACTACACGGAAACCAAAAACTTCACCTCTATTCCGCTGGTCCAGTCGCTCGGCTTTTCACCCTTCCTCGCAAGCTATGACCTGGCGAACATCAATGATCCGATTGTGACTGTGTCTGATCTGGCAACAGGCGGACCTGCCGACATCGACAACAGCTACAATCTCGATCTGTTCATCAACGTGTTCTACAAAACCGACACGACGTCCACGAAAGGTCTGGTGGACTTTGAACGCGACCTCACCCTGTTTGAACGCGACACTGTGCTCAAAACGGGCTTCGCCTACGATATGCGTGAAGCTGAAGGTGGAAACGCAACCATCGTGCAAGTCGGTGGACTGCCGATCAACCCAAGCAGCTACGCAACCAGCACACCCTGGAATTCGGATTTCACCAATTCAATTGGCGCCGTCTATTATGACAACGTCGCCATGGGGAATGATTTGATTGCAGGCTATATGGCCGCAGATCCGAACTTTGAAATCTATCCGGATTTTGATCCGGTTGAGCAATTCGGCATCGAAGAAAACCTTTTCGCGGCTTATGCCATGGCAACATCCGAGTTTGACTGGGGTAATCTGGTCTATGGTCTTCGCGTGGAACACACCGACTTCTCAACCGACGGCAACCAGGTGATCGCAGGCGTTTCGACACCAATCAATGCATCAAATGACTACACAAACTTACTGCCAAGCGTTCACGCCAACTTCGATCTGTCCGACAGCTTGAAGCTGCGTCTTTCGGCAACAACCGGCATTAGCCGTCCGAGTTATCCGGAAGCACGCGCCTCTCAGTCTGTTGATGCAATCAACTTAATGGTCTCTGGCGGAAATCCGGACCTCGATGCAGAAGAAAGCATCGGCCTCGATGCTTCGATCGAATGGTATTTTGATACGGCTAGCATCCTTTCAGCCAGCGCTTTCTACCGGTCGATCGACAATGTGATCTATCCGGGCGCAACGATGGTTGATGGTTCGAATTTTGCTCCGGGCTTGTTCGCGCCGGGCGAGATGGTCGCTTACAATTCCTTCTTCAACGGTGAAGACGGCAAACTCAGCGGCATCGAGTTCAACTATATCGGCACCTTTGACGACTTCCTCCCTGTCGAAGGCTTTGGTGCTACGGGCAATGTCAGCTTCCTGGACTCTGAGTTCTATGCCCCGTCAATTGGTATCACCGCCCCCATCCCTGGCACATCGGATCTGATCTACAATGCGTCAGTGTTCTACGAAAACCACGGCATCTCAGCCCGCGTGAGCTATCAGCGGCGCGACACTTGGCTCTCCACCACAGAAAGTGGGCCTGAGCTGAACCAGTACTGGGATGAGACTGAACGCCTCGATGCGAAAATCCAGTACCAGCTTCCGTTCGATCTCAGCGGTGCAACGACTGTGATCTTCGCCGAAGCGAACAACCTCACAGACTATAACGACCGCCGCTATATCGGGACGTCAGCAACCATCGACCAGATCGAAGGTTACGGGAAGTCCTTCATGTTCGGCTTCAGCGTCGACTACTAACCCCCACCAAAGAGCCTCGCATCCAGCCAGATGCGGGGCTTCTTTAACTCCGGAGCCTCCCATGAAACGCCTTGCACTTGCCTTTGTCAGCCTCATCGCCCTCGCGGCCTGCCAGCCTTCCACCACAGACACCGCAGACACAAACTCAGCTGCCGAACCGACCCCCACCCCCTCTCCCGAGGCGGCTGTCGCGCTTGCCAGCACCGAAACCGTCTTCGAAGACGGAAGCTATGTCATCAGTTGGACATTCGATGGGGAGGCAGGTCCCGTCACCATCGAGAAAGTCACAGCAACCGATCAGATGTCAGGCGAAGTTCTCGCCGAAAATCTGACCGAAACGAGCTTCAGCTACACACCATCTGGTGACATCAGCGAACGCCAGTATTTCTGGATCAAACCTGCAAACGGTGAAGCAGAACTGACTGCCACGCGCCTTCTGCCGCTCGAAGGTGGACGTAATTTCCGCACGCTTGGCGGCTATGAAACTGCTGATGGTCAGACCATTGTCTGGGACAAGCTTTACCGTTCGGGCACCATGGTTGGCCTCACTGAAAACGATTACGACTATCTGTCCTCGCTCGACCTGAAAGTTCTGTGCGATTTCCGTACCGAAGAAGAGCGCACATCTGAACCGACCAATGCCGAGGCGATTGAAGCCGAAGAATACCTCTTCTTCCCGGACCCGGAAGAAGACATGAGCTTCATGGCGGCACTCATGGATCCGAATTCCACACCTCAGGACATTCGGGATGCTTTTGGCGGCGCTTATTTCGGTATCGCGCATCAGCAGGCAGCAGCCTATGAAACCATGTTCGACAAGCTCGCCGCAGGTGAAGCGCCTCTCGCGTTTAACTGCTCAGCCGGCAAGGACCGGACAGGCATCGGCGCAGCTCTCCTGCTGACGGCGCTCGGTGTGCCACGCGAAACTGTGGTTCATGACTACCAGCTGTCTGACGATTATGTGGACTTCATGGAAGAGTTCATGAATGAGGAAGCGCGCGCCAAAATGCTCGAGGAAAATCCGTCCTACGCGTTCTTCCTGGAGATGCCGCCTGAAAAGGTCGAGCCGATCATGGCAACCTATCCGGAATACATCGAAACCTTCTTTGCCGACATTGAAGCCGAATATGGCACGGTCGACGCGTTTATGAAAGACGTGCTCAACGTCACGGATGAGGAAATCGCCTCCATCCGTACGCGTTATCTGAAATCATAGAACTTCAATCCTTCCGGACCTGACTAAGGCGGGCTTCGGCCCGCCTTATTTTTTTAGTCTTTGGCTACCGGCTTTCCTGCAGCTGTCCAGGCGCCCATGGATCCGATGTAGACATCAGGACCCTTCTGACCCGCAGCTTTCAACGCAGAGGCCGCCAGGCTCGCACGTGCACCAGACCCACACATGACCGTTACACCTTTTTCGCTCACATATTTGGCAGGGTTTTGGAGGATCTCGCCAACATACGCATGTTCAGCGCCCTCGATATGACCTGACTTAAACTCCTCGATCGACCGAACATCGAGCAGTTTCCAATGGTCTGCTTTTTGCGCAATCCGGTTGGCGATCGCATCTGTATCAGCGGTTGCAATGAAGTCAGTATCAGCGCCGCTGGCAGCCATCGGGAGCAGACCGGTCACGACACCAGTAACATTGGCAAATCCGATACGGCAGAGATGCCGGTAGGCCTCCCGCGCCTGCTCAGTCGAATCGGCAATCAGTCCGATCCTGTCCTCTGCCTTCAGGAACCAGCCGCCAAAGGCCGCAATCATCGAGACTGGCAGCGCAAGGCTGCCTGAAATATGCGCCGCCAAGTGACTTTCTGCCGCCCGGACATCGAGCAGCACGTCCGGCTCATTGCCCTTCAATGCGGACAAGCTCAGCGTGGGCAGGGCAGCCGCCGGGCCACAACCAGCTCCACCTTCAAGATTCAAGCGCTCCATCAGCTCGAAATACGGCGGTTGGTAATGGTGTTCATTCACTTTCGCTGAAACGAATTCGTCCTTGCTGAGCTGCAGTCTCGGATTGTTCAGGCGCTCATGTCCGATTGTTGAGAATTCGCGCGCCGCCATGCCAGACCCGCAAACGGACCCCGCCCCGTGCGCAGGCCACAAAAGAACCTGATCACCGAGGTTTACGAGCTTTCGCAGGCTGTCATAGAGCGCCGCAGAAACCTCTTCTGCGCGTTCGGGATAAAAATCTGTTCGCCCAACATCACCAACAAACAGCGCGTCTCCCGTAAATACGCCGACTGCGCCTTCGGGATAATCCTCATCATAGACAGCGATAGAAATGGAATCGTCGGTATGGCCAGGCGTTTCCAGAACACGCAGCCGAAGCGTACCCGCTTGAACCTCAAAGCCTTCTTCGACCAATTCTGCATGCCTGATCTCACCTGCGGGGTTTGGGCCATGAAACACCTTCGCGCCTGTCAGCTCCGCGAGATGTCTGGCCCCGGTGATGAAGTCCTCATTCCGGTGTGTCTCAAAGATATAAGCGATCCGAACGCCTTCTGACTGTGCGGCAAGAAGGTATTGCTCCGCGTCCAATTGCGGGTCGATCACGACCGCGTCTCCGCCTGCTCCAATCAAATATGAAAAATGGGCCAGACCTGGTGTTTTGAATGATTTGAAAATCATCGTGCTCTCCCGTTTTGTCGTCAGACACCACAACGAAATAGGCCAGAGGAAGTTCAGTATTTTCTAATATTTAGTTTTCTTCCGCCCTTCCCCAACGGCAAATTGACCTCATCCCATTTCCGCGCCATCAGCTAGGCCAATAATGGGAGAGCGACGCATGACGACCGAGACACAAGACCTCATCATCACCAAAGAGAACGGCGTTGCCACGCTGCGCTTCAATCGGCCCGACGCCATGAACGCGCTGACGCCTGCCATGTTCGAAGTCGGTATTCCCGCGCTTGAAGAAATGGCGAGCGACAATGATGTGCGTTGCGTGGTGGTCACGGGCACAGGTCGCGCGTTCTGCGCAGGTGGTGATGTGAAAGCCATGAACGCAGGCCGGATGGAAGAGATGACCACAGAGATGAAGGTCAACCGTCAGCTTGGCATTCACAGGCTGTCTGGCATTCTCAACTCCATGCCAAAGCCGACCATTGCCGCCGTAAACGGCGTGGCGGCGGGCGCTGGCTTTTCCATTGCCCTGGCATGTGATCTGCGCATCGCTTCAGACAAGGCGCGCTTCACGACGGCCTTCGCCAAAGTCGGCTTTGCTGGCGATTTTGGCATCACTTGGCCGCTCGTCCGCACGCTCGGCGAAGCCAAAGCCAAAGAGCTGCTCTTTCTGTCTGAAATGGTGTCGGTCGAGGAGGCACATCGGCTCGGCCTCGTAAACAAAATCGTCCCGGCTGACGAATTTGACGCGGCGGTCTCTGACCTCTCCGGCAAGCTCGCCTCAGGCGCCTCGCTGGCCTATCGTTATATGAAGGAAAACGTTCGCCTGTCCTCAACCGAGAACTATCAGACCCTGCTGGAACGCGAAGCCTTCACCCAGATCTACACAGGCGAAACCGAAGACCATAAAGAGGGCGCACGCGCCTTTGTCGAAAAACGTGCGCCGGTCTTTAAGGGGCGTTGAACTAACGCCTTCGCTCTGTGATACTGGTCCCCGCAGGCTTGGGGACCAATCAATGAAGCAATTACACGCCAGCTGGGGCGCGGCCTGTCTTGGGCTTTTGGGCCTTCTTGAGGCCTGCACAACAGCGCCGTCAGACCCATCATCTGCGCGCCTTCAGCACGTGGGCCTGCAGCGCCTGTCCCTGACCGACCCTGAGCGCCTCAACTGGGCGAGCGATGCGCCCCGGCCGCTCAACACCATGATCTGGTATCCCGCCCGTCGAAGCGCCGAAATGGAGCCCATCACCATTCCGCCAGATGCGCCGCTCTTCATCGGCGGAGAGGCGGCACCGGGCGCGAGGATTAACCGCGAAACCCGACATCCAGTGGTCATGTTGTCTCACGGAACGGGCGGTTCAGCCTTCCAGATGATGTGGCTGGGTCGCGCCCTTGCCGAGCATGGCTATATTGCCATCGCCGTTGACCATCACGGCAATACGGCGGTCGAACCAGACCTTGATCCGCGTAGCTTTGCCTATTGGTGGGAGCGCGCCAGAGATATCAGCGCACTCCTTGATATTCTGGAAACAGACGCGGTCTGGTCCGACCGCATGGATTGGACAAACATCTCTGCCGCTGGCTTTTCGATTGGCGGCTATACGACGGCCATTCTCGCTGGCGCGCGAACGGACCGCGATCAATTCTTTGCCTTTTGCGCCTCAGACCAGCGCGACGGGACTTGTGAGCCACAATTGGAATACCCCACAGCGCAGCAGGAGTTTCAGGACATTGCAGAGACAGACCCTTCCCTCATCGAAAAACTGAATGACGACGCGCTCGACTGGTCAGACGCCCGTATTCAGAAATTTGTTCTGATTGCGCCGGCGCCGGGTATGGCACTGACCGATGACAGCCTGTCCGCCATCAATCATCCCGGCCTCATCATTGGCGGCGCATCTGACAAGGTGGCTCCGATTGCGTCCAATGCAGGCCGTATCGCCTCGCTCTGGGAGAACGCTGATTTACAGACCCTTCAGGACGTAACGCATTATGACTTTCTGAATTCCTGCACGGAACGAGGGATAGAATTCACTCCGGTCTGTCAGGGAGGCAGCTATAACAAAACCGCCGCCCATAATGCCGCCATTGCTCTGACGCTCGCTTTTCTCGGCGGCGAGTGATCAGCTCGCCTTCAGGGCATCCTTGAACATGCCGTCCGGCAGGCTGTCTGCGCGGGATGGATGAATGAGGAAATAGTCTTTCCAGCGCCGTTTCGGGTCGATCTCGGTCGATTCAAACATCTCGGTGTCATCATCATTCAGCTGCCACATGCGATAGCCAAGCCCGATGAAATAATCGCGTACTTCTTCCGGTGTGGATCCGAAATTGCTCTGCACGGAAAACGGATGGATTTCGATCAGAATGCTCGGAAGATGCTTCTCGATTGTGGCCTTGCCGCCTTTGATGAAATTCACCTCAGCGCCCTCAATATCGCAGCGAATAAAATCAACACGATCGAGGTTCTCGTCTTCCATCACATTGTCGAGCGAAACGACGTCGGTTTCCTGATCAACGAATTCGGAGCTGTTGCCTGTCGCCAGCAATTCTTCCGACGCGGACTGCCCGCTCTGGGTCACAACCCCATAGGCGCGCCCCAGATGACCGGACAGCTTAACCGGCACAGACAGGATCATATGTCCGCGCTCAGCGCCAATCGCCAGATTGTGCGGCGTTACATTTTTCAGACCGTGCCAGCGCAGAAGCCGGGTCAGAATCTTGTAGGAATAGTTTGACGGCTCATAGACATGGACATGCCCTTCAGGGCCAACCCAGTCCGCCAGAAGATAGGAGTGCCGCCCGTCAGACCCGCCGAAATGCAGGCAGATATCGCCCGGATTGACGCAATCCTTCATATAAGGAGCTTCGGGCTCAAACTTACGACCAGACTTGTTGCGCTGATAAATGCGCACGCTTGTCATCAGGTTTCTGACGCCTTCCAGCAGCATACCAAACTCCTCCACTCCAGAGACTCACTGAACGCTCTTCTATGCAGGATTATCTGCAAACGTCCACACAGGACGGGGAAATCAGCCATTCAGCACGTGATTTGCACACACAATCACTCCTGATCAGCAATGAGACACCTGCCCCCGTGACCAATCTGAGCCCTCAGCCAGCCATGAAGCTCCGGACCCGGCCTTACGCGTCGGCGTCGCGCAACAGGCCACAGACACGGGAAGAGAAATGGGAGGTCTGGTCGCCCTTTATCTCAGCATTCTGCTTCATATTGATGAGCCAGGCAGTTGAGAGCTTTATCGCACGACAGATATCACCCGCACTGCTCGGCAAAACCACACTGCTCTTCACCTTCGGATTGTCGACGGTTCTCGTGGGCATCTGCCTTGCCTACCGGCCTAAACGCTTCTTTCTCCTCCTGATCGCCAACATACCGTTTCAGCTCTACAGCCTGTACGCCATCGCCAGCTTGAGCTGGTCGATCTATCCTTCAGAGACCCTGAAATCGAGCCTCACACTGCTCGCCTTTCACCAGATCGGAATGAGCATGGCGGTCATGTTGAGTTGGCGCGCCATCTGGATGGGGCTCGCCTGGGCCATTCTCGCCCTCACCGCTGCGGGCGTGCTGATCATCCCGATTGACGGCCTGATGACGGAAATCCATCCGGGCGCATTCCGGGGCTTATGGATCGAAAAGAACTCCACCGGCGAAGCTTTGGCCATCGGTGCACTCGCCTGTGCGGTGACCGCCATTCTAGACCGGTCGCCGAAATATTTTCTGGGTATGTTGTTTCTGATGGTGATGATTGTCGCTGCGAAGTCGGCGACAGCACTGTTTGCCTGCTCCGCTGCAATTGCAGCCTTTATGACGATTGAATTCATCCGAAGAGGACCATTCCGGTTCTTCACCGGCGTCTGGATCCTCGTCATCATTATCGGCATTGGCGCCTTTGCGATCATGATGATAGGAGAAGACGTCGCGAAACTGGCAGGACGCGAAACCACCTTCACAGGCCGGACACTGATCTGGCCAAGTGTGCTTCGGTTTATAGAAGAGAAATTCTGGTTCGGTTATGGCTTCCAGGCCTTCTGGACCGATGGTGGCGACACAAAACAACAGGTCATGATTGACGCAGGTTTTGAAGCGCATAACGCGCATAACGCCTTTTTCGAGTTGACCATCGGCCTCGGCATTATCGGTGCCAGCCTGGTTGGTTTCGCAGTTTTACGCGCCACTTTGCAGGCCTCAACCGCACTCTATGGCGTGGATGGCATCCGCCGGACCTTCCTGCCATTCCTCATTCTGGCCCTGATCATCTCCTGTTTTGAAAGCGCGTTCGGCGATAGTGCGGGCGTGGCAGCATTCGTGCTCGGTGTACTGGTTCCAAAGGTCGCGGAAGGAGCCTGTCTCAACAGGAAAAGCCAGCGACGGCGTTGACCACGTTCCCGAAATGTTTCACCGATTAAGCATGCGCACCCAACCGGATTCGGAGCCGCCTCCGATGCATGTTCAGATCGAATTGCAGAGCCATGAACTCTGGCCACTGACTGAAGGTGCGCTGTGGTGGCCTGCCCGGAAGACTCTGATCGTCTCAGACCTCCATCTTGAGAAAGGGTCGTCCTTCGCACGCCGCGGCCAGCATTTACCGCCCTATGACACCCGCACCACACTTGCCCAGGTTCAGCGGCTGATCACGCGGTATCAGCCAAAATGCGTAATCTCGCTTGGCGACAGCTTTCACGATCCGCGCGCGCATGACCGACTCTCACCGCATGAAACAGAGATCGTTCGCGATCTGACCGCGCGCACGGACTGGGTGTGGGTGGAAGGCAATCACGATCCGGACCCGCCCCAGCATTTAGGCGGACGGGCCTCGAAAGAGCTTCATATCGGCCGGTTGGTTTTCCGACATGAGCCGACGGGAGAAACCGGAGAGATTGCGGGCCATTTACACCCTTGTGCCCGGCTGGCAGGCCGGGGCGGTAAACTTGTCCGGCGGAGGTGTTTCCTCACGGATGGCGAGAGCCTGATTCTGCCGAGCATGGGCGCGTTCACGGGCGGTCTTAACGTGCTCGACCCGGCCTTCAACGTCATGAACCGGCCTCGCTTCAGAGTGTATATGTCCGGGGCTGAGCGCGTCTTTGCCGTACCGCTCTCACGTCTCGTGCCGGATCGCCGGGACCGCGCGTCACACTGGCGTCTTTAATCGCCTACTCAAAGATCAGAGATTGGCGCGAGCCGCCTGCAGCTGTCGGATCAGTGTCGGCGTGACCTGAGCCGATTGTGGATAGCCATTGGCCATCTGGAATGACAGGATCGCATTGCGCGTCTGGGTTCCGAACATGCCATCGGGCACACCAACATTATATCCAAGCTCATTGAGAAGGTTTTGCGCATCACGGGTCAATGCAGCCTGTGCGGACCGGTCAGGCGCGCTGGCCGAAGGTCGCGATGATGCGGCTGAGGCGGAACTTTGCTGACTGACTCGGCCATTTGCGACAGGATCACTTGCCTTTGGCTGATATGCTCCCGCTCTTGCCAGGGCCTCCTGCGCCACCATCGGGTCGAGCGAGCCAGACAGCTCAGCCACTTTCGCTCCGGCTCCCGGATCGCCCATCCGCTCTGCGACGGCATACCAGTAAAGCGCTTCCCCCTGATTTGCGGTCACGCCCATGCCCTCTTCATAGAGAACACCCAGATTGAACTGGCTGTCGACAAGGCCATATTCTGCAGCGCTGCGGAACCATTGGACTGCGCCGGCATAATTCAG
Organism: Ponticaulis sp.; assembly: GCA_002692725.1. Classification (GTDB taxonomy): domain Bacteria; phylum Pseudomonadota; class Alphaproteobacteria; order Caulobacterales; family Hyphomonadaceae; genus Ponticaulis. The sequence goes on from NZLU01000067.1 coordinate 203,509, forward strand.
CGGTCCGCCCTCGCCATTGGCATAAAAGACGGCCAGGTCATGCATGGCTTTCACATTGCCGGCTTCCGCTGCGGTTTCGGTCCAGTCACGAGACTGCGCCAGATCGCGGGGTACGCCCTGCCCGGTTTCATAGAGCTTCGCCAGGCGATACTGCGCCACCACCACGCCGTCATCGGCTGCTTCGCGGATCAGACGCGCACCGTCAGCAATACGACCTGAATCGAGCAGATTGACACCCGCCTGATATTTTTGAGCCGGAGATGGCTCTGACGGCGCAGAAACAGGTGTCTGAACAACAGGTTGCGCGCTTGCTTGATTGACCGGCGGCACTGTCACGCGTTGAACTTGCGCCTCATTCAGCTCGCGGGTTGTTTGCGAGGAGGTATCTTCAGCGGCAGGAGCGGTTGGAGGCGGTGTTGGACGGGATTCGGCGACGGTTCGTGTCGGCGTTGGTGCGGGTTGTTGAACCGGCTCAGCACGAGCTTCTTCAACAGATGAGGTTTCAACAGGCGACGCCCCAGCTTCATCAGCACTTTCCAGCGCCCCACCGCCAATGACTTCAGGCTCATCAGATGCGCCGTCATCAAGCGTCTCGTCCAGAGCCGCTTCCTCGCCCTCAGGCATCAGGATCGAGTTCTCATCGACCGCGCCGCCCGACGATCCCATGCTGAGATAGTCCATCCCGGCATCCTGCTTACCGCGCATCATCATGTATCCGGCAGTGCCAACGGCTGACAGGGCCAGCACAGATGCAGCCGCAATAATAGGCAGTTTGGACCCTGAACCGTTCGACTTGCTTTTGACCGATTTCGTCTTGCCACCCGACTTTCGGGTCTCTTGACTGGCACGTGCCGCTTCGCGCGCGCGGGTCAGATAGTCCGTCGCAGGCCCGGAGTCTGGCTCCATGAAATGAGATGGTTCGTCATATTCGGCATCGTCGAGATCGAAATTCTGCGACGGCAGGTCCGCGACAAACTCATCGCGCTCATCTTCGGACTCCTGGGAGAAGGTGTCGACGTCGTCAAAGGCGCCATTATCGTCAGCCCAGGGATCAGCCAGCTCATCTTCGTCCGGAATGCTCGGCACAGTCGTTTTTGCTGCTTTCGCCTTCGGCTCGGCTTCCACCGGATCAGATGTGGACGCTAGGGGCTCAGATTTACCGAGCTGATCTTCGAAAGCGTCAAACTCCATCTCTGGCATAGGTGCCGACGAGACGCCTGCCGGATTGGCAAATTCCTCAATGGACTGCAGGCGCTCAGCCAGAGATGCCATTGCCTTCTGGATCGGGCTGACCGTCGAAGCTGTTGCGGCTTCCACCTGGGTGATCCGCTCATTGACCTCATTGAAGGCCGTCGTCATGGACTCTTTCTGACGGGTTTCGCTTGCTTTGATCTCACCCGAAAGCTTGTTGATGTTTTCATCCTGCTTGGCCTGCAGGTTTTTCGTCAGCGTCGTGACGTGATCGGTGAAGTCCCGGATTGCAGATGCGCTGCGCTCTTCGGAATCTTCAACGCGCTTGTTCAGCTTCTCAGCGAGTTCGGTCAGTTTAGCGCCCATGGCTTCTACCGCCGCACTGGATTCCCGGCTTTCGACTTCTGCAAGCCGCTTCTGGAAGGCGGCCGCGAATTCGGAAATCTGTTCGCGAATACCGCTCGACAGTTCGGACTCATTGCGCTGCTCGATGTGGCTGACACGCTTTTCAAGCGTGCCGGTCAGCTGCGCGACCTCTTCCCCAATCGCTTCGACAGCCTGAGACTGACGCTGTTCGGATCGACGGAAGCGTTTGTGCATTTCAGAAACCGCATTGCTCATTTCAGCAAAGGCTTCGGTCGGCGCAACAGAGGCTTCTTCGATTTGCTGAGCCAGATCGGCGCGCGTCGAAGCGACGGTTTCGGCCAGCTCATCCTTCACACGCTTAAGGCGTTCTTCAAATTCATCCCGCAGACCCGCAACACCCTCTTCGGCGAATTGGGTCATCCGATCGTCAAGCTGGCTGAAGGAATTTTCCAGCCCGGCAAGTGCAGTGTCCGTCAGCGACTCTGCCTGAGACAAGCGATCAGATAGGGCATCGAAAGACGTATCTACGCCATTGAGACGGTCGGTAATCTCGTCCTGATACTGACGAGCCTGCTCTTCAAGCTTCGCAACAAGATCGAAGGCTTTCGCAGACTTTTCGTCATTCTCGGCCATATTCTTACCGAGGCGGTCGATATTATCAGAGACGCGGTTCAGCGTTGATCCAACCTGAGTTTCGACACGCTCGAGCCGGTCGCCAACCTTGCGACCGGATTCAACCACATCGACCTCGACCTGCGACAGGCGTTCTGACAGATGCCGGGTCGCGCCTTCAGCACGCAATTCCGCTTCTGAAACGGCGCGTTCGACCTTAGAGGCCACATCTTCAAGAGACGTATCGACGCGTTGGGTCACATCATCAAGGCGTGTATTCAGACCTTCAAGCCGAGATGACACGCTGGTTTGTGCGCGACTTGCGGCTTCTTCTGAATCCTGAACACGCCCGGAGAGCCGCTCAAGCGCGCCCTCGAGAGATCGCAATGCACGAAGGCTTTGTTCGGACGAATCATCCGCCTCAAGGCGATTGATTCGCTGCTTGAGCAAATCCTGCGCCTGAGACAGCTCATCGGATGCCATTTCGATCCGGCTTTCCATCGCCAGCTGAGAGTTTTCAGACTCATCGAGGCGCGAAACAATCCCTTTAACAGATTGGTCCATACCCGAGATCGCAAGCGTGGCACGAACTTCTGCCGCTTCAACCCGCCGGACCAATTGCTCGATGGCGGCGACGCTTCCGGCTGCCGCATCACCGTCATCAGGGGCATCTGAGGCCGAGCGCCTGTCTTCCATATCCTGATCTTTCGAAACGTCCGTCGCGTGCGCATCAGCCTCTAGAAGTATGCGGTTCAGATAATCGCCCAGCGTCACACCTTCGCTGCGAGCCGCCTGCAAGGCTGCTTCACGAGCTCTGGATTCAATCCCTTTGACACTCCATGGTCCGCGCGTCGCCATGGTCATCCCTCATACTGGCGGAGTTACCGCAATACTAATTCACGCTTCAGAAGCACCGGTTCTGATTAAGGCGGGGTTAAGACTGATGAACAGCCATGTATTTTGTCGGGAGATCGCCATGCACTGGGCACGGCATTTTAGTTGACGTTAACGTCAACGTATGATCTACAGACTTCATGAGCGAAATCACCGCAACTTCCGATAAAACCCGGAACGGCAGCTATACGATCAGCCAGCTGTCGCGAGAGTTTGATGTTACGCCTCGCGCGCTTCGGTTTTATGAAGACAAAGGGCTGCTTTCCCCCGGCCGGAATGGTCAGAATCGCGTCTATTCCAACCGCGACCGCGCACGCCTCAAGCTCGTTCTGTCTGGTCGTAAGGTTGGGTTCTCCCTCAACGACATCCGCGAAATGCTGGATCTTTACGATCTTGGCGACAATCAACGCGCCCAGCTTCGCGCAACACACAAGAAACACAAACAGCAGATTGCGGCCCTCGAACAACAACGCCTCGAGATCGATGATGCGCTTGCTGAGCTTCACAAGGGCGTTGCCTGGCTGGAAGCCAAGCTCGAGAAGATGGAACCCAGCGAAGACGACGCTGTTGCAATGCGAGCCTATGACGCAATGGCGCGCGCGCGGCTCGAACAGGACGATCCGGAAACGGCCAGCTAACCCGCCCCCAACACACGCTTCAAGCTAACGAAGGAACGACCCATGCCAACTTACAAGGCCCCCGTTCGAGAAATGCAATTCATTCTGCATGAGCTCCTCTCAGTGCAGAACTATTCAAACCTTCCAGGCTTTTCCGACGCATCTGAAGATCTGATCGATCAGGTTCTCGATGGCGGCGCAAAGTTCGCGGAAGATATTCTCTTCCCGCTGAACAAAGTGGGCGACAGGGAGGGTTGCACACGTAATGATGATGCCAGCGTGACAACACCGACGGGCTTCAAAGATGCTTATTCCGCACTTGTCGAAGCTGAGTGGCTGTCACTTTCTGCTGACCCGAAATATGGCGGCCAAGGCCTGCCCGCAGTGCTCAATCTCGCCCTGAATGAGATGCAAAGCTCTGCCAACATGGCCTTTTCCATGTATCCGGGCCTGACGCATGGCGCCTATCAGGCCCTGCTGGCCGGCGGCTCTGAAGAGCAGAAAGAGACCTATGTCACCCGAATGATCAATGGCGGATGGTCTGGCACCATGAACCTCACCGAACCGCAATGCGGTACGGATCTGGGCCTCATCAAAACGAAAGCCGTTCCACAGGATGATGGCTCCTACAAAATCACCGGGCAGAAAATCTGGATCTCCGGTGGTGAACAGGATTTGTCAGAAAATATAATCCACCTCGTACTGGCGCGGATCGAAGGTGCGCCCGAGGGCATTAAAGGTATCTCGCTCTTCGTGGTGCCGAAATATATGGTCAAAAACGATGGCTCCCTGGGAGAGCGCAATGCACTTGAGTGCGGCGGCCTGGAAGAGAAAATGGGCATTCACGGCAATGCCACTTGCGTCATGAATTATGATGGCGCGACAGGCTGGCTCGTCGGCGAAGAGCATAAAGGCATGCGCACCATGTTCGTCATGATGAATGAAGCGCGTCTTGGTGTCGGCCTACAGGGTCTGGCCCAGGCTGAAATCGCCTATCAGAATGCCGCTGATTTTGCCCGCGACCGCCTCCAGTCACGCGCATTGAGCGGCCCCGCCGCCCCGGAAAAACCCGCCGACCCGATCATTGTGCACCCGGATGTACGCCGCATGCTGATGGATAGCCGCGCCTTTATCGAAGGAGCGCGCGCCTTCCTCTTCTGGACGGCGCTTCAGGGCGATCTGCAACACAAATCACCTGATGAGAAGGTAAAGGAAAAAGCTCAGGATTACATGGCGCTGATGACGCCGGTCCTGAAAGGCTTCCTGACGGATATTGGCTTCAAAACCACTTCGGAATGCCTGCAGCTGCATGGCGGTATTGGCTATACCGAGGAAATGGGCGTTGAGCAGTATATGCGCGATGCCCGTATCGCAATGATCTATGAGGGCACGAACGGCATTCAGGCGCTCGACCTTGTAGGCCGTAAACTCGCCGCAAATGGCGGCCGCGCGATCTTCACATTCTTCGGTGAAATGGATGACTTCCTCGGTGAACATTCAGATGATGAAGACATGAAGCCCTATCTCGACGCCCTGAAAACGGCGCGCGACCAGCTTCAGGATGCCACCACATGGCTCATGCAAAATGGGTTGTCGAATTTCAACAATGCTGCGGCGGCCTCCACAGACTTCATGCATTTGTTCGGGTATACGGCGATTGCTTATATGTGGGCCAAAATGGCGAAGCACGCGCTCGAGAAGAAAGATTCAGGCGATCCGTATTACGCAAACAAGCTGAAGACGGCGACCTATTTCATCGAACGTGTCCTGCCGAAAGCCGGCGCACATCTGGCCGCACTTAAAACCGGCGCAGACAGCATGATGGCGCTGGACGCCGAAGCCTTCTGATCTGACGTCACTCAGGCGGCGCTGGCGGTATCTGATTTCACATCAGCAGCCAGCCCCGTGCCGCAGACGCGGCCCTGACACCCATTGGCTGGCAGGGTCAGCGTGACCTCAGTCCACTCGCCCTCGACACTATCGAGTGTGAGCGTTCCGCAATGTTCGCGCGCGATTTTCTCAGCCAGATTAAGACCAATGCCCGTGCCCGGAATGCCGTTTGCAGTGCTGGCCCTGAAGAAGCGGCTCGACACATTCGCAAGCTCATCTTTCGGAATACCCACACCAAAATCCTTCACGCGAAGGACCAGTTCGTCGCCCTGAATTTCGCTAGATATCTCCACCTTCGGATTATCAGCAGAGTATTTCACGGCATTGGAGACGAGATTGGTCAGCAAATGACCAAGCATCGCCTTGTCGCCTGAAATGGTCTCGGGGAAATCGGCCAAGTCCATCTGGATATCGTGTTCCGGGTTCAACTCAGCCTGCTGCTCCACAACGGCCGCCAACACGGCTTTAAGGTCTACCGGCTGCAAATCCATCTTAATCTGCCCCTCCGAATAACGGGCCGTATCGAGCGTGCGCTCCATGAGCTCAGTCAGGCGCAGCACACTTTTTCGGATAACATCAGTCCGCTCCACCACCTGATCCGAGCTGAGGTCATCGGCACGCTTTGCAAGCCGACGCGCCGCGCCGTCGATAATGGCCAGTGGCGTCCGGATCTCATGACTGACCACAGAGACAAGCTGGTTTTGAAGCGCGCTGGTCTGTTTTTCGATTTCGAGCGATTTTTCCAGCTCCGAGGCCTGCTGACGAATGGTTTCAGTCCGTTCCTCGACGATATCTTCAAGATTGGATTTGTAAGCATTGAGATCTGAATTTGTCTGCCGCAAACGCGAGACCACATCCTCCATCACGCGCAGGAAGACAAACACGCAACCCTTGATGAGAAGCCCGAACCCGACATAACTCAAGACCGTTTCAACCGCGACACTAGGCGTGGCCGAAATTGGTCGGATCCAGAGATTATCAATTCCGGCAAAATATGAGCCGACATAAATCATCGTCAGCACGGCCGAAAATGCGATACCAGCACGATATCCAAGCAGGAACCCACTCAGAAGCGGCAAGGCCAGATAGAACACAGCGCCGCCACTGAACAATTCCGCATAAGCACGCAGTGTCAGCGCAAAACTGTAGACCAGACATAACAAAAAGGCGGTCGCGACGCTGATTGGCGCCCCGCGCCTCACCGACCGGGCCAGAAAAATAAATCCAGCCGGTAATGCCATTTGCATGACCAGAGACACAAAATCGAGCTGACCGGTCCAGCCTTTCACGAGGCCGAATACCGCCAATGCAATGGTCGGTGCGACAAAGATCAGGCAGATCCCATGCAAAAGACGCAATCGCGCATTTTGCAGAATGTCCTCATTTGCAAACTTGGGAAAAAGATACTTCCTCAGCATAACGCCGCCCAACACTTTTATTTATTATGAAACTAGTGTAGATTCGAACAGTTAAGATGAGACAAAGCAATCACTTGGAATTTGGAGCGCAACGCTATCGAAGGTCATCGCTCACCTTTGCTTTGTCTTTAATTCGTATCCCTGCAGGCGGCGAGAAAAACGACCCGGCTGACGCTACGTCACGGGAAGACAGATTGCTCTCTTCATGCTAACGTTGACGCGCGCGTCAACTTTTTGACCGCTTGCCTTCTGTCGCGCGTCAGGGAATTGTATCCGCGTCGGGCAACACCTAATTGAGATGCATGAAGGAGGCCCGGCTGAATGAGTGATTTCGATCCGAAAACATTCTTCACCATTGACAGTCCGGCGGCTCCGGAAGCGGCCAAGCATCTCGGTTTCGAATTGCTCGATGCTGATGTTGACCGCGGTTGGCTCCGCGTCAAATTCACCCCACGCAAAGAGTTTCTCAACCCGATGGGCAATGTGCAGGGTGGTTTCCTGATCGCCATGCTGGATGAAACGATGGGGCCTGCCGTTGTGGTGAAATCAAAGGGCCAGTACGTATCCAGCTCCATCGACATCGCCACCCATTTCATCCGCCCGGTGAAGCTCGGCACGATCTCCACTGAGGCTGAAGTGATCCGCATGGGTCGCTCCGTGGCCTTCATGGAAGGCAAGCTGTTCGACGAAAAAGACCGGCTGTGCGCCACCGCCTCAACCAGCGCCATGCTCACGAAATTTCATGTTCCGGAATAAACCCTAAGAGGAGTAACCCAAATGGCAGACGCCTATATATTTGACGCGGTGAGAACACCGCGCGGGAAAGGGAAGACCACAGGGTCTCTCCATGAAATCACCGCCCTGAGCCTTGCACGCCAGACTCTCGAATCCATTCGGGACCGCAATAGCCTCGATACATCCAAAGTCGACGATGTGATCCTCGGCTGCGTCGCGCCGGTCGGCGAACAAGGCTCGGATATCGCCCGCACGGCTGTTCTGGCCGCCGAATATGCCGAGACCACGGCAGGCGTTCAGGTTGATCGCTTCTGCGCCTCAGGCCTTGAAGCCTGCAACATCGCAGCAGCCAAAGTCATGACGGGCGAAGCCGACATGGCAATCGGCGGCGGTGTGGAAGCCATGTCGCGTGTCCCCATGGGCTCAAACGGTGGAGCCTGGCCGGTAGATCCATCCGTGGCCATCAAATCCTATTTCGCGCCACAAGGCGTCTCCGCTGACCTCATTGCCACCAAATATGGCTTCAGCCGTGATGACGTGGATGCCTATGCCGTCGAAAGCCAGAAGCGCGCAGCACAAGCCTGGAAAGAAGGCCGGTTTGCGAAGTCCGTGGTCCCAGTGAAAGACCAGATGGGCGGAATCATTCTCGACCATGATGAAACGGTTCGCGAAAGCACCGACATGCAATCGCTCGCAGGCCTGAACCCAAGCTTTACCGGTCTTGGCGGGATGGGCTTTGACGAGGTCGTCAAGCAGCGTTACCCCGAAGTCGAAGCGATCAACCATGTCCATCATGCCGGTAACTCGTCCGGTATTGTGGATGGCGCGTCAGCTGTCCTCTTCGGCACGAAGGAAATGGGCGAAGCACTGGGCCTCAAGCCTCGCGCCCGCATTAAAGGCTTTGCAAGTATCGGCTCAGAGCCAGCCATCATGCTGACAGGCCCTGCGCCCGTGACGGAAAAACTCCTCAAGAAGCTCGGCATGAGCGTCTCTGACATCGACCTTTATGAGCTGAACGAAGCCTTCGCGGCGGTTGTTCTGCGCTATATGCAAGCGCTCGACATTCCGCACGACAAGATCAACGTCAATGGCGGCGCGATTGCCATGGGTCACCCGCTCGGCGCGACCGGTGCGATGATCCTCGGCACAATGGTTGATGAGCTGGAGCGTTCCGATAAGGAAACCGCCCTCGTTACGCTCTGCGTAGGTGCTGGCATGGGCACAGCCACAGTCATCGAACGCGTATAGGAGAAAAGCCCCTCCTCCCCCGTTCATGGGGGAGTGCCCAGACGCCAAACGGCTGGACGGAAGGGGGAGAAAATTGATGACCGAATTCGATCACGACATGTCTTATCCATCATACGACAAGCCATTTCTGGAAATGGCTGGCGGTCGCTATGAGGCGGGTCTGATTATTCTTCATCCCTTCATCAAGGTTGAAGGGCACAACCCGTTCGAGACGGGTGAATCAGTCAGCAAATTTGCAGGCTCGGCCGTCGGTGTTTCAAACTATCAAGCGATGGTCGAAAGCGAGTCTGCCCGACACAAGACTGCGTTACAACGGCCAGAACCGTCCACCGAAAAAGCGATCGCTACGATCTCATCCGGTGGCACTCTTTTGAGTAGTCACTCAGCTTACGGATTAGAACCTGAGGACGACCTTGGTCGGGCAGTCCGGGTCCCATGGCATGAAATTGTCGCGCGGGCGAAATTGTCAGGAATCGAAGAAGTCATGGGAGCATTGCTGACCAGTATTGGTGGGATGCGCGACAGAACTCGGTACGAACAGGCTTGCCTTCGTCTGATCTCATTGGCCGAAAGGGAGGGACTGTATCTGCCTCAGGAGGGCTTAATCCAACCTCTGAATGTGGCTCCCCTTGCAGAATGGCTTGGGCCGATGGACCAGCTGATTTTTCAGACAGAGTTCGAGGACGATGGAACGATGCCTCTGAAAACGGCTATTGATGAAGCCTATCACCTCCGCGGCAGCATCTATCCGCAAGACAAAAGTAAAGTCGTCACCGTCGATTGGGACAGCTTCTTCACGCTTGCCTTTGGCACCACATCCGAAATCGAGCGACTGGCCGACACTCTTCAGTGCGACTTCGTACGAATTAATCATCAAACAGAACAAGACTGGTGGCTACCTGCAGCCTCCTCACCGATAGAAGGAGAGAGCGCATGAATCTCACAACATTTACATTTGAAACCGACGCCGAAGGCATTGCGGTCGCCACATTCGACCTGCCCGGCAAGAGCATGAACACCATCACCGGCGAGGTGATGGCTGATCTGGCGACCATCGCCAAAGAGCTCGAAACAAATGACGAGATCAAAGGCCTCGTCATTACATCGGGCAAAGATAGCGGCTTCTGCGCAGGCGCAGACCTCGGCGAGATTGGCAGTCAGGATGCCTCAGCCGCGAAAGACATGTCCGAAGACGAACGCCTGAAAGCCGCCTTCGAGCGCGCCTTTGCGCTCAACAAAACGCTCCGCGCAATTGAGACATGCGGCAAGCCAGTCGCTTGCGCGGTGAACGGCCTCGCACTTGGCGGCGGCTTTGAAATCGCCCTCGCCTGCCATGCACGCTTTGCCGCCAGCGACAATCCAAAACTGGTTTTCGGCCTGCCTGAATCCAAGGTTGGCCTTCTGCCCGGCGGTGGCGGCACGCAACGCCTGCCGCGCCTCATCGGCCTGATGCAGTCCTCATCCTTCATACTCGAAGGCAAGAATATGAAGGCCGAAGATGCCAAAGCCTATGGCGTGGTCAAAGAGCTGGTGCCAACCGCAGAGCTGGTCAGCACGACCAAAGAATGGGTGAAAGCCAATCCGAACGCAAAAGCGCCATGGGATGAAAAAGGCTTCCGTTTCCCGGGCGGCGTGCCGAACCAGAAACCCGACGCCACGCAGATTTCCATGGTAGGCAATGCCATGGTCATGTCCAAAACCTGGGGCAATTACCCGGCGCAGAAGAACATTCTGAAATGCCTCTATGAAGGCTCTCAGGTGCCGATGGATGCCGCACTGCGCATCGAGACACGCTATTTCGTCGAAACCATGCAAACACCCGAAGCGAAGGGCATGATCCGTTCGCTTTTCCTCTCCCTGCAAGAGCTGTCAAAAGGGGCATCTCGTCCGCAAGGCCCTGCCCCATATGAGATCAAGAAGGTCGCTGTGCTCGGCGCGGGCCTGATGGGCGCAGGCATCGCCCATGTTCAGGCCATGGCGGGCATCGAAACCGTGCTGCTCGACATCTCTCAGGAGAATGCCGAGAAGGGCAAAGCCTACTCCAAACGTATTCTCGACAAGCAGGTATCTCGCGGGAAGATGACGCAGGATAAGGCCGATGCCGTCCTCGCTCTCATCACGCCAAGCACGGATTATTCGAACATCAAGGGCGCCGACATGGTGGTCGAGGCTGTGTTTGAAGACACAGAACTCAAGGCCAAAGTCACCAAAATGGCTGAAGAGCATCTGCGTGAAGATGCCGTTATGGGGTCCAACACCTCCACCCTGCCAATTACGGGATTGGCCGAAGCGTCCGTGCGCCCTGAGAACTTTATTGGTGTGCACTTTTTCTCGCCGGTCGAGCGCATGGGGCTTGTTGAGCTGATCCTTGGCGAGAAAACCACTGAGGAAACGCTCGCCAAAACCATCGATTACGTCCTGAAAATCAAGAAGACCCCGATCACCGTGAACGATAATCGCGGCTTCTACACTTCGCGCTGTTTCGGCACCTACACCCAGGAAGGCATGGAAATGCTGATCGAAGGCATCAAGCCAGCCATTATTGAGAATGTCGGCCGCATGTCCGGCATGCCGATGGGCCCGCTTGAAGTGTCAGACAGCGTAGGTCTGGACACTGCGCTCAAGATTGGACGCCAGATGGCCAAGGCCGCTGGCAAGACTGAGAATGACAGCTCGGAAGGCCAATTCCTCGCCTGGCTGGTTGAAGACAAGGGCCGCGTTGGACGGAAAGCCGGAAAAGGCTTTTATGAATATGGCGAAAACGGCAAGCCAACCCGCCTCTGGCCAGACATGTCTGACAAGGTGGAAGTGAAGGTCGATGAATGCCCGCCTGAGCTGAAGGACGAGCTGACAAAACGCCTCCTTTTCCGCCAGTGCATTGAGGTTGCTCGCTGCTTTGAAGAGGGCGTGATCACAGATGCCCGCGATGCAGATATTGGCTCAATCCTCGCCTGGGGCTTCGCGCCTTACTCGGGCGGCTGCGCCTCTTACATGGATCTGAAATGGGGCATCCCGGCCTTCGTCGCAGAGGCTGACAGACTGGCAGAAGCATATGGCGACCGCTTCCGTCCACCACAGATGCTGCGTGATATGGCTGAGAAGGGTGAGACCTTCTACACCCGCTTCCCACCGCCACAGCGCGAAGCTGAAGCGGCGTAAGTCAGAAAACAAAAAAGCCGGGGTTCGCTCCGGCTTTTTTTAGCGCGTGCGTCGCCTCTCTTTGACCGCGGTGTCATGCACCCAGGCATTCCCGTTGGGGCGGAGCGCAGAATTTGAGGGCTGCTTCGCGCGCATCTTCTTCACCGACGAGAGATAGTATTTATTATCGTGGAAGGTGGAAAAATCGCCTCCGATCGTCGATGCGAACCAGTCCAGCACCCAGACCAGTATGCTGATCGTCACCTGCATCTATCTCGTCGCCGGACTCTTCTTTGTGTTTTCCGCAACCGGCCTCAAGAAAGACCTCGCCGCGCAGTCCTGACGCCTTTCTTATTGACGGTTTGTCATTTACATCACACGAACGTGTGAGCAGCACACTTCACGCACGAAAAGGGTGGCAAAGCAGAGGCAAATAGACTTAGCTGCCTGCTTGGGAGGAATTCTATGACTGACACAACTGCCGGAAAAGGCACTGATGAAGCGGTCGCACCCGCTGAGGAAACAACTGAAGGGTTTGGCAGCCGGGGTTACAGAACTTACGTTCTGAACGCGCTGCTGATCATCTACATTCTGAACTTCATTGACCGGGCATTGCTTTCGGTCGTGGCCCGGCCGTTGAAAGCCGAGCTTGGTATTTCGGATACAGCCTTTGGTTTGCTGACAGGGTTCGGCTTTGCGTTCCTGTATACGATTGTCGGTATTCCGCTTGCTCGGATCGCCGAACGCCGAAACCGTGTCGCGATAATCGCCATCTGCGTCGCGCTCTGGTCAGTGATGACCGCGCTGTGCGGTCTCGCGACTGAAGTCACGCTGCTCGGCGTCACGATTGGTGGTTTTTGGGTGCTCCTCGCCTGCCGGGTTGGCGTCGGAATTGGTGAAGCAGGCTGTACACCACCGGCTAACTCACTCATCGCAGACTATTACCCACCGAAGAAACGCTCTTCGGCCATGGGCTATTACGCCATGGGCGTTACGCTCGGCACACTGGGTGCAAACCTTGTGGCCGGCCCGATCGCTGACAGTTTCGGCTGGCGTTATGCCTTCTTCATCCTGGGTATTCCGGGGGTACTGATCGGCCTGTTGCTTTACCTGACTGTGAAGGAACCACCGCGCGGCTATTCTGAACCGGGCGGTCCGAAGGAAATTGTCCGCGCAGGCTTTAAAGAAGCGTTCCAGGAGCTCTTCTCCAAGCCATCTTATTGGTGGATGGTGGCTGGCGCGACCATGGCAGCCTTTTGCGGATACGCCATCTCTGCCTTCCAATCGCTCTATATTCAGCGCGCGTTTGATCTGACGGCTGGTCAGGCCTCGGTCTGGTTCAACGTGCCAGCCTATGCGGGCGGCGCAGTCGGTACTTTCCTGCTTGGTTACATCGCCAGTAAAATGAAGTCGGCCAGCGCGGTTGCATGGCTGTCTGCTGGGGGCCTCATCCTGTGCGTGCCATTCTTTGGCTTCGCCTTCACGACCACCGGAATGGTGGCCTGTGTGATCGGCCTCGCGCTCGGCAACGCCATCAAATACGGCTATCTCGCGGCTCAGTATTCGATCGCAGCAGGCGTGGTCTCTACACGGGTCCGGGCGACCTCGACGGCCATCATGTTGTTCGTCGTCAACCTGCTCGGCTATGGTCTCGGCCCGCCCGCAGCCGGCATTGTCTCGGACATGGTGTTTTCACCGGCCCTTGAAGAAGCAGGCTATTCTGAAGTGCTGGACCGTTCTATGTGTGATGCGGCCGAACGCGCTGTGATCTTCGCCAACCGCGCCTCTGAGACCGAACTCACGGCAACAGAAGTGAGCGACGTCCTGGACGGACTGGCTCAGCCAATTGACGAAGCGCAATTTGCCTTCTGTCGCGAGCACAACCAGTCCAGTACACGCATGTCCATGTTGTTCCTGACGGTGCTTTACGCACTGGCGGGCATCTTCTTCATCTTCTCCGCGCGCGGGCTGAAGCGTGACATGCCAGGCTGAAGCCAACAGCTCTGAAACATTAAAAAAGCCCGGCATCTCTGCCGGGCTTTTCATTTACAAAATGTCCGTAAATCAAACCTGATCATCCGTGATTGGTGTCAGAACGATCTCGACACGACGGTTCTCAGCAGACTCACCCGGAATGCCCGGAATTGGCTGGCTTTCACCACGGCCATAAGCCGCCATACGAACCGGGCGCACACCCTGGTTTGACAAATAGGTCTGCACGGCAAGCGCACGACGCTCAGACAAATCCATATTGTAATCAGCCGGGCCATCAGTTGAAGCGTGCCCCACCACATCGACAGCTGTCTGCGGGAACTCAATCAGCGTCGCCGCAAGATCATTCAGCGTCGGATAGAATTGCTGTTCGATATTGGCGCTGTTCAGGCGGAAGGTCACATCGGCGGGTGCATTCAGATAAATCTGATCACCGCGGCGTTCGACCTCAATACCCGTACCTGCCGTCTGTTCACGCAGCTTGCGCTCCTGGCGGTCCATATAGTCACCGACCGCGCCACCCGCGATGGCACCCACAACAGCACCAATCGCCGCGTTTCGCGTGTCATCACCACCTGCAAGCGTGCCAAGCGCACCACCCACAACAGCACCAGACCCTGCACCGACCAGAACCCGGTCACTAGGGCGCTGGAAACCACCATCTGACGCACACCCAGCAACAAGAAGGGCTGAGGCGGCAGAAGCTAAAATCATATTTTTCATAGGTCTTCCCTTTGAATGTTACCGCGAAAATCTCTGATCCATACCGAACGCGGCAGCGTCGGCGATTGTTCCAAGAAATGAAGGCGTTTTGATGTCGCTCACATTCATCCTCGCGACAGGATCTTCAAAGTTTGACAAGGATACTTGACAGACAAGCTTCCTTTACATAATGTCACGTTGCCCAAACAAAGGAAATCACATGACTCAACTCTCTTATAAGGAGGCCAATCGGCGCTATCGCAGGCTCTTCATCCCCATGATGGCTATTTATGTTGTGCTGTGCATTGGCGGCGCATTTCTCGTAGGGCGGATGGACACACCGCCTGCCTGGTTGCCACATATGGTCGCCGTTTTCACGGTGCTGCCAATTTTTGCCGTCTTCTGGCTGATCTGGAGATATGTGCAGGAAACGGACGAATATACGAGGCTCCGCCAGCTCGAAGCCTTGTCGATCGGCGGCATGATCACGGCATGTGCGGCAGGTACGATTGGCTTTCTGCAACTCTATGACGCCATTCCGGATGGGGCCTTCCCAACCTTTCTCCTGCTTCCGCTCTTCTTTCTGAGTTACGGGCTCACAAAGTGGATCCGCGGTGACGGTGGGGCCTGTGCATAATGGAAAACAAACTACGCGTTCTCCGCGCCGAACGAAAATGGAGCCAGGCTTATCTGGCTGAACAGCTCGGGGTTTCCCGTCAATCGATCAACGCAATTGAGACCGGCAAATATGATCCATCTCTGCCGCTGGCATTTGCTCTTGCCAGACTGTTCGAACAGTCTATCGAAGATATCTTCATCGATGATGCAGACGCGGTACCCCAGGCAGCCGAATAATCGTCAGACGTTATCCACCGCTATGCCGGTGGGTGGCGTCAATTTTGTGGCGTCTGACGATTCAGAAGATTTTCGAGATTTTTCGCCGGGTCATTCGTGGGAGATGATGCCATGACGAGATTGTCCAATTGCTCGGTCAGCACCCCGTCAACAACTGGCGCGATCTTGTCCAGCTCCTGAAAGTCAGCACCAGTCACATTGTATTTGAACCTGACCTTGCTGCCAGACGTGTCGCCCGCCTCAACTTCAATGGTCAGAACACCTTTCACGCCCATTTCCTGCAGCGGGCCCAGCCCGGCATCAAACCGGACCATCCAGACATTGCCGATCTTGCTTCCGGCGATCACGCGTCCGTGCTCTACATCACCGCCGCCACCAGCGCCGTCACTCCAGGTTTCTCGCCACTGACCGCCTGCGGCCAGAGTCGTCACGCGCAGATTGGAGGCATCGCCTGAATGAGTGTGGGCATCCCCCCACCATTCCGAGATCCGCAGCACACGATCGAATTGGGCTTTGGCCTCTCGTGTGGATGTTCGTTCCAGACTGAGCTGAAATCCATTTGCGGATGCGTTCACGACATCTGCGCCTGCCAGGGGTGAGCCAAGAACAACCATCGCGAACAAACAGCTGACCGATTTGAGTATTTTCATTCTGGGTTCCCCTTCATGGCTCATAAAGCGCGCACGATTGTACAGCTCACATCAGACAACCTTCCAGAAGTCTGGCAGATTTCAACTTGATCAGCGAAAAATCAGGCGGCCTCGCCGCCATCACCGGTCCGGCTTCGCGCCTTTTTATGTTTGGCAATTGTGAATGCGATCGTTTCGAACAAGGCGCGCACCTCGACCGGCTTGATCAGAAACTCATCCGCACCCTGTTCGAGACACTGGCCACGCAGATTAAGGGCAGTGTCTGCTGTGACGACGATGATCGGGGTTCGGGCTTTTTCGTCATCGCGCGCGCGAATGCGACGAATGGCTTCCATCCCATCCATGCCTGGCATCCGCAGATCCATCAGGATGACATCATAAACTTCTTCGTCGATTTTCTTGAGTCCTGCGGGCCCGTCTTCTGCTTCGTCGAATTCAATATTCGCGGCGGTGAGCATCTCCTTCACCACGCGTCGGTTCATCGCATCATCTTCTACGAACAGAATTTTCATCACATTCTACAGACCATTGCGCCCATGCTAGCTCAAGAGAGTAGCACAAGCCTAAGTTTTTTTTAAGGTCACAGGGGCTTATGCAGCAGAATGTAGTGATTTCTGTGGAGAATTCGGGTCTTCAGGCATCTTTTTGCCGTTAAACTGACCTTCCAACGCCGCAAGAAGTGTCTCTGCTTCGAAATCGTCAGACTTCACAAACATACCACTTCTGATTTCGTCAACGGAGTCCTTCCCGATGAAGAAGAACTTCAGGTGAGATGGTATTTCTATTGAATTTATTCTTCTGACTAATTCATCATTATCTGAAGAGCCAATAGCGGCATGATGGCGGCCGGACTTAACCTCGTCGACAAAACCATCTATTTCACCAAAAATTGAAACTTCTTTCACTTCATCTTTGAAGAAGGCCTCAAGAACAAACTTCTGCATCATATCAGTCTCAAATATAATCAGACTGACATCCTCAAGACTGGAAACAGCAGTCGCAATTTCGGCGTCGCCATCCTCCGAACCCTCCACGTCCACAACCTGAACAGGCAGTGGGACATCCATGATAAACTCCGACCCCTGGCCCATCTCGCTCTTCACATGGATGTCACCGCCCATGGCCTGACAGAAGTTTGAACAGATCGATAATCCCAATCCAGTGCCTGAAAATTTACGGGTCATCGCGCTATCCACCTGGTGGAAGGGCTTGAAGATATTTTCATGCTCGTCAGCCGGAATTCCGATACCCGTATCGCGTACGCTGAGTTTGAAGTGTCCCCGCTCCATATCGTAGCTTGCCTGCACGGTGATCGAACCTTCAGAGGTAAATTTGGTCGCGTTGGACAGGAGATTGAACAGGATCTGCCGAAGACGCTGTTCGTCACCTATCACCCAGTCCGGACAATTGCTGGCATCCAGTTCGAATTTCAGGCCCTTCTGGGCGATTTCATCGCTCCAGAGCAGACCGACCTCATCAAGGAGCTTTCGCAACTCGACAGAGCCGGTCTCGAGAGAAACCTTTCCAGTTTCGATCTTCGCAACATCCAGAAGGTCATCAACAATTGCCTTCATGGACTTGCCCGCCGTCTGGACCACTTTCAGACGATCGCGCAGATCCGCCGCCAGGGACTGGTCCTGCAGGATAACCTGAGACATGCCGAGAATACCGTTCAACGGTGTCCGGATTTCATGCGATGTCGTCGCCAGGAATTCTGTCTTCGCTTTATTGGCTTTTTCGAGCAGCTTATTGGTGTCGTTCAGCTTGTCATTCACTCGACCAATCGCGTCGCGGCTGCGCCGCATGGACAAATAACCCATCGTGACAAAGCCCAGCACCAGCAGACCACCAATTGCCAAAGCCCCGAACAAGAGGTTTCTTTGCCTCTGACGCGCTTCTGCGACCTGAATATCCTGCTGAAGCCGCATTTGTTCGATTTGTAATTCCTGGTTCGCAAAGTTGAATTGCGCGGCCTTAAGGGCGTTGTTCGTCTCGGTCGCGAGGCTCAGCGCCTCATCCTCCAGACGTTTAAACGCCTGAAGATGCTGAAATGCCTGCGCGTAACGCCCTCGCTGCTGATAGATATGAAAGGCCAGCTCATGCATATCGCGGTAAGGCATGGGCGTTGTGGTGAGGTCTTCGCCTTCAAATGTACGGTCCATCAGAATGACTGCCGTGGTCAGATCCCCGCGCTCTGATGCGATTTCGGCTTTCACCCCCCAGAGAAACCGTTCCCATCCGGCCATTTGGCCCTCAGGCGCGAGTGCCAGTCCGCGGTCTGCCATCTCTTCGGCAATTTCGAGATTTCCGGCTAACACCTGGGTGTGGGCCAGATTGGTCAGAATGCGTGCCAGATAATAGTCGGGAGCGCCCATCGTCCCGGCTAGGTCGAGCGCTTTCTGATAATAACTCGCGGCTTCGTCAAACCGCTCCATTCCGCGCAGCACATTGCCGGTATTATTATAGGTCACAAGCAGCGTACCGGGGTCCTCATCGAACACTTCAGTCGCCCGCTCATAATATCGGAAGGCCTGATCAAAGACCCGCGCGCCAGAATGAATATCCCCCAGTTTCTGGAGGGCAATGCTCTGATATCGGCGATCATCCAGCTCGACATAATTATCGTAAGCGGCCTGAAAGCTTTCCAGAGCCGTCTGGATATCGCCGAGACTCTGGGAAATTCGCCCCAGCGTCATCAGCATGTCTGCACGCAGTTTCTGCTCGGCTTCGCTGTCTTCGATAATCGCCAGAGCTTTTTCGATGATTGGCAACGCATCGCCAGCTGAGTTCATTCGGTTAAGCGCTTCAGCCTGAAGCCAATAGGCTGTTGCCAACGAACGCGTCCGATCCTCAGTCGGCGCATTTGGTGGCACCAGCCGTTCAGCCTCTTGAGCAGATGCAAGCGCATCCTGCGGCGCACTTGTTATTGCCCCGCGCGATGCCGCAATCACTGCGTCAAATTCCGTCCAGTCCACGGATGGGGATCCCGGAATACGGGAATCGGCGGGATCGACGGAAAAGGCATGGGGAGACAACGCCGTAAGCGCGCACGCCAACAGAAGGAGTTTTCCCGAACGAACAATGATATTCTGCATGTCTGATCACCAATACGGTGAGTATATCCCCTGCGCCTGAAGATTCTCTTAGCGCACTGGAAGGGTGGAGATATTCGGCCAGCAGGTCAACAAAACGAAGCCCGCTCTAACCAGAGCGGGCTTGTTATGCATTTGATCGTGGCAGTCTGATCAGAAGCGGAACGAAATACGACCGCCCGTTACGTTCTTGGGATCAAACAAATCATCAGACGACGCACCGGTGTTCAGATCGGTCCGCGTAAAGGCTGAAATCTCGCCCATACCGTCCATGATGCTGGCCCCATAGCTGAGCTCCAGATCGAGTTCCCGCCCCGTATCCTGAAGCGCCCAGGCTTGAGTGACCTGACCGAGCTCTCCGGTTTCGCGGTTGGTGACCTCAAGACTGGTGAATTCGAAACCACCTTGCTCAACCCGCAGAGGCTGCGACAGGGTGAGGCGCGCCGTGTCTGCGTCGCCGAACACACCTGTTTTCCGCAGGCCGACAGCAAATGCCGATGACCGCAGCCCGTCTTCGTTGAGGCTGAGGAAGCCGCTGTCGAATTCCGTGGCGCGCGTCTCTGCCAGTGTCGCAGAGGCGCCAAGCGCGAGGCCGAACGGCAGATCCACATCCGTTCCGAGTGTTACAGCATCTGTCGTGCTGCCGCCGTCAAGCGACAGGAAGCCAGAGCCCTGATCACCCAGAAGGCTGTCACGCTCATGCAGCTGGGTATAACCCAGAGTGAAGTTGACCGAGTCCGTAGCCTGATACGACATGGAGACACTTGCCGCCTGCGCAGCATAGTCCTGCAGTCCATTCGGATTATAGGTCCGGACATCCGTCAGCGGATCAATGTAAGAATGGTCGTCACTGGTCTCGCTAACGCTTGCCGTCAGTGAAAGCGTCTCAGTCAGCGGCATCAGGCTGGCAAAATAAGTGCCGCCGGATGCGAGGCCCAGAATTGGGTTCACGCCACCTGTGTCACTGTCAAAGTCCGAATAGAAGCCGAACACCTGGCTCGCATTAAGTTGCGCTGCGCCATCACCATGACCGAAGCGGAATTCTGTGCCCGACATATCACGACGCAGAACCACATCAGTCTGGAATGGAAGATCACCCTCACGAATGTCTGTTCCGGGCGTGTGCGGTGCAGCGTGCATACTCAGCGACCACTCACCGGTCAGTCCGAGATTGGCTTCAAAGCTCTGAACATCTCCAAAATTGGAGCCGCCGGTCGCCCAGTCTGTGAAGCGCTGGTATAGATGGCGCTGGAATTTACGATCGTGCTCTACGCCGTCAATTTCGCTAACCTGACCGAACAATTGCGTCGACAGCGGAATGCGGAAATCGCGGAATGTATCTCCGACACGCTCGAGACCAACCAGATAGGCACCGTTTTCTTCGAACTTGATCCGGTCACCGCGCATATAGGCGCGCCCAACCCACTCCGCGGACCTCGCCCCTCTCAGGCGTCCATCAGCGGATCTTGAATAATAGAAGCTAAGATTGTTCCAATCGAGCGGAGACAGAGCAGCTTCGACATCCAGCATACCCCAGCCATACACATCGTCGACACCTTCTTCGCCGAGATCTCGGGCAGATTGCAGGATTACATCGACAGTTTCATCGCCATGGCTCTTCCACCACGGCCAGGCACCATGAATGAGAGCCGCTGTGCCCGACACCAAAGGCGCGGCAAAGGACGTACCCGCCTGACGCGTGACTCCGCCCTCACCGTCCGAAACGAGGATGAACTCGCCTGGCGCGACGATGAACCGGTTCATCAGCAAATTGTCGTCCGTGCACATACCATTGATCGTGACGCAGGCATCACCCGGCGTGTTCGACCAACCTGCGATCTCACCATCAATCCCGGTAGACCCAACAAGGATCAGACGCTCAAGCGATGCCTGATCGCCCCAGGCCACATCATCAATCTGTGTTGCGCCCTCATTACCGGCCGCCTTCACAAAAATCGTGCCTTCTGAGGCCGGATCAGAAACCACAGAGCCAATAATGCTGGACCAGTCCTCAGACAGCACCGTACCGGGCGTACCGAGCGACATGTTGATCACGCGAGCGCCGTTATCGACAAGCGCGTTGATACCTGTCGTGATGTCCGCCCAGCCGGCTGTGTTGGTTTCGTCAAACGGATTGTAAATCGCCACTCCGGCATTCGGCGCGATACCCATAATGCCCCAGCCATCATGTGGCGCAATCATCAGACTGACGACTGCAGAGCCGTGCCCGTCATTTTCATCTGTTTCATAGCCGCCCTGATAGACGACGTTGTGAGAGAGCAGGGTCTCGTCGGTGACACCAAAGTCCAACAGACCAATAACAGCCTGCGTATTATAGTCGTGATCCTGGGTAAGCGCTGGCGACCAATTGGTCTCAATCATCCAGCTATCGACCCGGTCAATGCCAGTGTAGAGCATCAGGCCGTCATACCAGTCCACGAAGAACTGCACGCGCTCGATCGCCGACAGATTGGCGAGAGTCGACGCGTCAGATGGATCAATTCCGTATTTATCGAAAATATCCTTCGCGAACCCGGCATAGAAATCCTGGCGCGTCATCAGCGCCACCGGGATGGCAAACTGATCCTGGCTCATATTGTAGAAAGTGCCGAGCTGGCTCAGCAGGTCAGCATACTGGGCCTCGGTCTCAGGACCAAAACTTTCCAGATCGCCCCAGAAACTTTCGAGGTCACCCCAGAAACTCTCAAGATCACCCCAGAAGCTTTCAAGGTCGCCCCAATAGGTCGAGATACCACCCTCAAAACTCTCAAGATCACCCCAGAAGCTTTCAAGATCGCCCCAGCTTGCATCAAGATTACCGTTGAAGCTTTCCAGGTCTCCCCAGAAGCTCTCAAGGTCACCCCAGCTCGGGTCGAGTGAGCCATAAAAATTCGAGTAGTCGCCATCATGGCCGACGCGCTCATTATGAAAGGTTTCCAGATTTCCCCAGAAACTCTCCAGATCGCCCCAGCTCGCAGTCGCGTCGCCGTTAAAGCTCTCCAGGTCACCCCAGAAACTTTCGAGATCGCCCCAGAACGGAACTTCCGAGCCGGAGAAACTTTCAAGATCACCCCAGAAGCTTTCCAGGTCGCCCCACATGGCGCCGTTCTGACCTTCAAAACTCTCGAGATCGCCCCAGAAGCTCTCAAGGTCGCCCCAATAGGCGTCAATACCGCCATGGAAGGATTCCAGATCGCCCCAGAAACTTTCGAGGTCGCCCCAGAAGCTTTCCAGATCACCCCAACTCGCCTGATTTTCGCCCTCAAAACTCTCGAGATCGCCCCAGAAGCTCTCAAGGTCGCCCCAGAAACTCTCCAGATCACCCCAGTGTGGCGTCGCGCCTGCAGGAGCGCTGGAAATCTCACTTCCAGACACTGAAATAGCCACATCGTCAGCAAACATGGCAGGCGTGCTGAGCAGCAAACCCGACAGTGCGACAGATGAATACAAAACTCGTTTCATGACAAAGTCCTCAAGAGCGCAGCCCCCTGCACTTCGTAGGATTCATGGTTTCTTCTAAACCCGGGGACAGGCCCCTATCATGATAGGCCGAAGCCAAATGGTAAATAGAAAGTAAACACTACACGCAGTAGTTTTTATCGAAATTTGTGGAAAACCCACGAAAAATCACGCCAAATTGTCGCAATACTGATACAAAAAGTTCTTTTTGATCGAAATTTTTAGATTCCACACCTTTAAGGTTGTTGCGTTAAGGCTAACAATTTATCCCACAGAAATGCCGTCGTTTCGCCCGGCCCGTTAAGGTTGCAAAACCTGTTTCAAGAATTGTGTGGTATGCCCGCACTGCCGCCGAGTTTTGTGTCAGGCGCAAATAAAAGCCGGTCAGACAAAGCTGACCGGCTCGATATCAATTCACTTTATTCTGTGAGTTTATTGTTGGCCACGCGCTCGCAAAAGACGATTGATGGTCACATACTCGTTCAGGTCCACAGCGCCGTCAGAGTTCATATCCATACGATCGAAACCGGCCTTCATGCGCTGGCCGAGCATGCCTTTCAGCTCGTCTGTCGTGAGTCGGCCATCAATATTGTCGTCCATTGCCGTGAACATGCGCGTCTCATCGAGCTCTGCCATCTGATTGTCCAGGCGATTGTCAGTCGTCTCGCCTTTAAACCGGAAGCTGAGTGAGGTGTAGAGCATCTCTTCAAAGCTCTGATCGCCCCAGGTAATGACGGCATTCGGATCCGGGTTGGCGTCGTTGGATTTCGAATTGTCATAGGTGTAGTCGGCAATCAGCTTGGATCCGGCCGGAATGGCAATGGGCTCTTCCCACTCATATCCACGCTGCCAGTTGAAGTCATAACGTGGCAGGCTGAGAAGCATTTCTTCGCTGCCATCCGGATAGCGAATTCTCAGATTAGACGCATAGCCGCGATAATGCGCATGCGGAAAGGCTGAAAGCAGCTCAGCATCATATGGGAACTCCATATATGCTGTTTCCGTATGACGGGCCGCACCGGGTGGGATTTCGATACTGGCGTCAAGAATAACGGCAGTGCGGTTCAGCAATTCCGGTTGATCCTGGAAGTAAAAGCCGATCTGCGTCACGTCTTCGACTTCTTTGCCATATGGCGTGTAATGAACCTGGAAGCCAATCGCACCACCGGCCGGGAAAGGAACACCGGAGTTTTCAGGTGCCACATTCGATTCTGCGCCGACGGCATATCCGCCTGTAGAGAATTCCCAGCGCGAGGTTGAACCCACCCCATCTTCCGGAACTTCAGACATATATCCGGACAGAACGTGATGAACGACTTGCCGGTTACCGGCACGAATGGTGGTCGCTTTCAGCCATTTGTCTTCTGTCAGCGGATTTTCGACGATTGGATGAACATAATCCACCACGCCGTTTGCGGGCACAGTGTATGCCGGCAGGGTCAGAAGAAGGTCAGGCTCGCCCAGCGGCCAGTCAGGCGCAACATGCTCCACGGCCTGAAGCGGATCTTCGCCTTCGCCACGTGGCGCACCGGCTTCAACCCAATGCACAAGCGTTTTGATTTCATCATTTGTAAGCGACCGGTCGGCGTGGAAGGTGCCGATTTCCGGGTCCGCATGCCAGGGCGGCATGCGATCCGTCCGGATCACTTCGCGGATCATCGGCGCCCAGCCCTGAACAGTCTGATAGCTGTCCATAGCGAACGGGCCGATGCCATTTGGCTGGTGACATTCTACGCATTTCGACTCGAGGATGGGAGCGACCTCGGTCGAATACGAGATTTGCTCAGCTGCTAGACTTTTTTTTTGCGTTCGGGGAAGTTGACCATGCAACCGGCCCGAATGGCAGGCGCCTCGGTCGTGACGTCTTCACCCGCCAGGACAGCATCCAGAACGTCGCGAACATAAGTCTCGGTCGCTTCCGGCTTTTGGCGCTCATAGGTCTGACGGTCATTCAGCGGACCGTAATATTCAACCTTGAAGCCCTCTTTCGGGTTGATCACGTAGACTTGCGCCGTGCGGTCAAAGTTGAGTTGCTCACCAACCAGCTGGTTTTCATCCTTAAGGATCGCAAAGTCGTATTTGAACTCTTCAGCTTCTTCTTTGATGTCTTCGCGAGAATCCTGAATGTTGGAATTCAGGAGATAGAACTGCACGTTCTGATCGGCATAGTCTTCGCGAACTTTTTTAAGGTCAGGCACGGCACCGCGAACGATCGGGCAACCATTACCCGCCGTCATGATGACGACGGCATCTTTGTCTTTGTGATAATACAGCTCATGGCTTTCGCCATTCTGGTCGATCAGGCGGAAGTTTTCCGCATAAGGTGCGCCTTCACCAATCGGTGTTTCGGCATTTGCCATTTCCATGCCTGCGTGACCGCTATGGTCCATATTGGCCATATCATGACCAGAATGATCCATGCCCGCCATGTCAGATGCGGTTTCTGATTTCGAACACGCGCCAATCATCAGCGCCGTGATCGCAGTTGCGACAAATAAGCCGGTTTTTACCGTGCGTGCCATGTTCAATGCCTCCCAAGACAATAGCTAAGCCACTTATATAGGCTCGAACCTACCAGATTTCACCCCATCTTCTCAAGGGTTATATCGGTCAAGTTGATGTGACATCTTGCGTGAGAGTTGGCTTCACTGCGGCGCAACTCTATCTAGACTTGAATGACTCCAGGTGAACTCCTTAAACCAACCCCCAAAGGGCTGTATTGCCCTCCCGGGGATTTCTACATCGACCCCATGGCGGCGGTCGAACGTGCTGTTGTGACCCATGGTCATGCTGATCATGCGCGCGCTGGCCATCAGGCCGTGCTCGCCACGCCGGAAACACTCAACATCATGGCCGCGCGATATGGCGAAGACTTCACCTCGACACGCCAGACTGCCCAATTGGGGGAAGTGACCGACATAAATGGCGTGAAAGTCTGGTTCGCGCCGGCAGGGCATGTTCTGGGGTCTGCCCAGGCCGTGGTCGAATATAAAGGCCTGCGCATGGTATGCACCGGAGATTTCAAACGCAGGCAGGATCCGACCTGCGCCGGGTTTGAAGTCGTCCCCTGTCATGTGTTCATCTCCGAAGCCACATTTGGCATTCCGGTGTTTCGCCATCCCGATGACCGGGCCGAGATTGCCAAACTTCTGAAAAGCCTCTCGCTCTTTCCCGAGCGGGCACACCTGGTCGGGGTCTACGCCCTTGGCAAAGCCCAACGGGTCATTTCGCTGATCCGGGAAGCGGGATACACAGACACCATCTACATACACGGCGCCCTGAAATCTCTGTGCGAACTCTATGAGGCTCACGGTATATCGCTCGGGCCGCTTGAACCGGCCACGCTGGAAAAAGGCCGCGCCAAAACCGAACAACAGAAATTTGCTGGCAAAATTGTTATGGGTCCGCCCTCCGCGTTTCGTGATACCTGGGCGAGGCGCTTTCCGGATCCAATCTCCATTTTTTGTTCGGGCTGGATGCGGCTGCGTCAGCGAGCCAAACAAAGCGGCGTCGAGCTCCCCCTCATCCTGTCCGATCATGCTGACTGGGACGAGCTCACACAGACCGTTCGCGATGTGAACCCGGACGAACTCTGGGTCACCCACGGCAGAGAAGACGCGCTTTGTCGATGGGCGGAGTTGCAGGGCTATAAGGCCCAGCCCCTACGCCTAGTTGGTTATGAGGAAGAGGGCTGATAGAATTGGCTTCGGCGATTAACCGAGCATATCCATCCGGCCAAATTTGAACTTCATTCCAATTTGCGCGACTGTTGAGTTCCCCGAAAATTCATGTCTTTCCTGAAAATCAGGCTCGAAGCTGGTATCGAAATCCTCGTAATCGCGATAGGCGACGCGACCGAACAGTTCAAAGGCATCATTTGATCCGAACTCATGCCCCAGTTCCAGCCCGCACTCGACGAAGTTTACGTCGGCACAGCTCTCGATAAAGCCGGGGTTTCCATAGTCATAGGTCTTATTCTTACAGATTTCTGTTTGACCAACCCCAACAAACGCACCGATTGACGTCTCAGCGTTCGGTAAGGTCCAGGCAGCATTCGCACGCGCGCCATACCCATTATTGAATTCGATATATTCGACTTCGTTTGGGTCTTCATACACGAGTTGCTCACTATTATTGAACTCGTAGTAAGCGCTACCTCCGATATCAATTGCAGGCGCGACGTCGAAATTAACCCCACCGCCGACACTCCCCTGAACGGCGTCTTTCTCAAAGCTATAGGGGGAGTCATATTGGTCCATGAAGTAATAATCTTCATCCAGACTGGTGAATTGTCCGCCGACGCCGCCTTCCACATAAATTTCGGGTAGCTCGCGCTGCGCATGTGCTGCCAGATTGAGAAACAGACAAGCCAGGAATACCGGGATAAATTTAATCATAATCGTCCCCCATCACATATGATAACGATATCACAATTCAGGACTGCATTCAATTTCGTTTCGATACCGTAACAATCTGATTCTGAGCGTTTTTTTGATTTTCTCCAATTGGGCGAGTGGCCGAATGTCTTCCGCCTAGTGGAAATCCCGGCTACGCGGCATGATCTTCACATTCCTCGGATGCGCGGACTGGCGTTGCTCCGGGACAGGGCGCTGAACTTCATCAGCATTGGCGAGCGCGCCTTTCAGCGGATCGTTCTGGAAATCCTCTGACAGGAATCCAAGATCACTTGTCCTGTCATAGAGCCTGTTCGCAACAATATGAGTCACATTATCCGCATACTGAATATAGCCTCGGACGTGAATAATCCGTGCACCCATCACTGCGGCCCGGTGCTGCGCCATTACCTTTGGCCAGACCACCACATTCGCGACCCCGGTTTCATCTTCAAGCGTCATGAATACCACGCCAGAGGCCGAACCCGGCCTCTGACGCACCAGCACCACACCGGCCACATCCACCCGGCGACCATTCCCGAGCGCCACAGCTTCAGCCGTCGATCGAATACGTTCTTTTGAGTATCGCGCGCGCAGAAAGCTCATCGGATGCGCCTTTAAGGATAAATTCGTCGTCTGATAATCCTGAACCACATGCTCTGAGGCGGGCATCTCCGACAACTCGACCTTTGCTTCCCCGCCCTGCTCCCGGGCATCGGCGGCGGCGAACAATGGCAGCGCTTTATCGGCTGCCTCGCCCCGTACGTCCCACAAAGCTTCACGCCGGTTCTTATCAATCGACCCAAAGGCGTCCGCCGCCGCCAACAGCTCGACCGCCCGCCGCGAAATTCCGGCCCGGCGCCTGATATCCTCGACGCTTTCATAGCCCTCGCCCCGTGCCGCGATCAGCGCCTCAATTTCATCTTCGCGCAGGCCCGTCACCTGCCGGAAGCCGAGTCTGATTGGTAAAGTATGCTCGATGCTGTTGTCTCGCGTGCCGCTCGACGCATCTGCGCCTTCGCGGTCGCTTGTGGCGCCCCCCTCTCCGCCCTCAGGGGGGAGAGGCTTGGGAGGATCAGAAATCGTATTCGATTTCCCGAACAAGGGGGGTGAGGTGGGCAAAACCTTGTATTCGACCTCACCCCTGCCCCTCGCCTCTCCAGGAGAGGGGATTGGAGCGTTGAAAGATCCGCTAAATTGCTCATGTGGAGCACCACACACAAGCGACCGCGCAGGCAAAGTTTGTCTTGTTTGCTCGATGCACTTGCCTCGCGTTTCGCTCGCCGCATCTGCGCCTTCGCCTTGCTCGTGTGGAGCACCACACAAACGACTGTGCAGGCGCAAGGCGCCCGAAGCCGAAGGCGGAGGAACAGCGCCTGAGCAAACCTCAATAACACTATCCCATTCCGAAAAATTCACATCCACAGGCCGAACTTCCACCCCGTGCTCGCGGGCATCACGGACAATCTGCGCCGGCGCGTAAAACCCCATGGGCTGGCTGTTCAGAAGGGCTGCGCAGAACACATCGGGATGATGGCATTTCAGCCAGGACGAGACATAAACCAGAAGCGCAAAGCTCGCCGCATGGCTTTCCGGAAAGCCATACTCGCCAAACCCCTTCACCTGATCAAAACAGCGTTTTGAAAATTCCGGATCATAGCCGCGCGCCACCATGCGCCCGACCATTTTGTCTTCATAATTCTGGATGGTGCCCACTTTGCGAAACGTCGCCATGGCCCGGCGCAGACCATTGGCTTCTTCGGGCGTAAACTTCGCCGCATCGATCGAAATCTGCATGGCCTGTTCCTGAAACAGGGGCACACCCAATGTCCGCTTCAGAATGCGCGCCAGTTCATCAGGCGGGCCATGCTCAGGCGCGGGGCTCGGATAGGTCACCGTTTCCAGCCCTTTGCGGCGGCGCAGATAGGGGTGCACCATGTCGCCCTGAATAGGCCCGGGCCGGACGATCGCCACTTCGATCACCAGATCATAGAAACATCGCGGTCGCAGCCGCGGCAGCATGTTCATCTGCGCCCGGCTTTCGACCTGAAACACGCCAAGGCTGTCTGCTTCGCACAGCATGTCATAAGTCGCCGGATCCTCCACCGGCAAGGTGGCCAGCGTATAGGTCTGCCCCTTATGCGCGGCGATTATATCGAACGCCTTGCGAATGCAGGTGAGCATGCCAAGCGCCAGCACATCCACCTTCATAATGCCAAGCGCCTCGATATCGTCCTTATCCCATTCGATAAAAGTGCGCTCATCCATGGCGGCATTACCAATCGGCACGGTCTCGATCAGCGGCCCGCGCGTCAGTACAAACCCGCCCACATGCTGCGACAAATGCCGCGGAAAACCGAGCAGCTGTTTGGTCAGCGTAATCGCCCGGCGGATCAGCGGTGAAGCCGGATCAAGCCCGGCCTTTGCGATCTGCTCGGTATGGATCTCCTTCCCCCAGCTGCCCCATACCGTACCGGCGAGCACCGACGCCACATCCTCGGAAAGCCCCAGCGCCTTGCAAACCTCCCGCACAGCCGAACGTGGTCGATAGCTGATCACCGTCGCCGTCAGCGCCGCCTTGTGCCGTCCATACCGACGGTAAACATACTGGATGACTTCTTCCCGGCGCTCATGCTCGAAATCGACATCAATATCGGGCGGCTCTTTGCGCTCCTTCGAAATAAACCGCTCAAACAGAAGACTGGTCGTATCCGGGTCCACACTCGTCACGCCAAGGCAATAACAAACGGCGGAATTGGCCGCTGAGCCGCGCCCCTGACAGAGGATTTTTTGCGCCCGCGCCCAGGCCACAATGTCATGCACGGTGAGAAAATACTGCGCGTAATTCAGCTCAGAGATCAGCGCGAGTTCCTTTTCCAGCTGCTCTCTTATCCGGTCGGGCACGCCCCAGGGATAACGCCAGTCCGCACCAGTCCATGTGAGATCTTCCAGATGCTGCTGCGGCGATTTCCCCGGCGGCACGGGCTCATCGGGATACTCATAAGCCAGCTCATCCAGCGAAAACCGACAGCGCTCAACAATTTCAGATGTCCGCCTGAGCGCCGCCTCGAACCCGCGAAACAGCCGGGCCATTTCCTCTGGCCCTTTCAGATAGCGTTCGGCATTCGCTTCCAGCCGGAAGCCCGCCTCGTCAATCGAGCAATGTTCCCGGATACAGGTCAGCACATCCTGAAGCGGTCGCCGGTCCGGCTCATGATAAAGCACATCATTTGTGGCGATGATCGGTACACCGCAATTCGCACCCAGCTCCGCCAGCCGCGCAATGCGCTCACGGTTTCGTCCCCCAAACCCAAACCGCGCAGCCAGATACACCCGCCCCGGCCAGACCTTCCCCAAACGCGCAAGAGTTTCCTCAAACGCACGGCCGGATTGACCCGCCGGACAGACGATGAAAATCTGGTCCGTACTCTGATCAATTACCTCCTCGAGCGTCAGATGGCATTCGCCCTTTTCCGCCTTCAGCTTGCCCTGTGACAGCAGGGTGGAGAGCCGGCCATACGCCTCACGCGTTTGCGGATAACAGATCAGCTCAAGCCCATCCTCCAGCACCAGTCGTGCGCCGACCAAGAGCCGCACGCCCATTTCCTTTGCCGCGATATGCGCCCGCACCACACCGGCCAAAGTGTTCCGGTCGGCCACACCAATGGCAGACATACCCAGCGCCTTTGCCGCCGCCACGAATTCTGCCGCATGGCTCGCGCCGCGCAAAAACGAGAAATTCGTCGTCACAGCCAGTTCAGCAAAGTCCGGGCCTTCTGCGGTCATGAAAACACACCCGCCATCACCCAATAGGGCGTCCCGCTCCGGCCATCATGATAAAGCCCGACCCGCGCAATCCAGTAGCGGCGCCCCTCTTCATCCTCGACGCGGTAATAGTCTTTGGCGCGAGGTAGAAAGCCCTTCTCCCCCTCGTGGGGAGAAGGGTTTGGGATGAGGGGGGAGCGCGAAGCGCTTTGGGGTGTAGTTTTGTTCACCTGCTCGATGCTGTTGTCTCGCATTCCGCTCGACGCATCTGCGCCCGACCCTTGGTCGTGTGGATCACCACACAAACGACTGTGCAGGCGCAAGTCGCCCGGAGCCGAAGGAGAAGGAATAGCGACTGAGCAATCAGATAAAAAATCGAGCTGTTTACCCCTCTCCTCTCCAGGAGAGAGGTTTTCTCTTATCTCCACAAACCGCCACCATTCGGGTGCAATCCGCTCGGGCCCGTCCGCGCGGACAACCCGCCGCGTCTGCTTTCGCCAGACGAACCGAAGCGGCGGACCATCCGGCACTTCGGCCAGCACCTGAACCGGCTCTGGAAAGGAAAACACACGTAAAGGCCGCGGGCCGGTCTCATGAGCGGCCTGCCGCTCAGGCCAGACGCCTTCAAACACGCGCATGTCTTCGGCGCGCTCCGGCAAATGGCTCGCCACAGGCCAGCGCAGGATCACCGCCCCATCCCCGAGCCGCGCACTCACCCGGTCACCCAGAGCCGCCAGGGCCACATCATCCCGCGCCTTGCCGGAGAGCTCTGCCGACAGGGCCATGGGCCCGGCCTCAACCGGCCCGGCAAGCCGCGCCTCAAGCAGAAAAAGATCAATCCCGAACCCCGGATCAATCTTGTCGATCCGCTCGGCGAACAGGCGCAGAATATGCCCGTCCTGCCGCACAGGCCGGGCGGCCCGGACCGCAATGGTCGAGACTTTGCCATCGGCCTTGAAAGCATGAAAGGAAAAGGCGCGCGCGCCCTGCCCGGCAGCCGTCAGGTCAGCACATAGCGTCTCCGTCACCCGGCGCAGCCCCTCCCAGACCGCTTCCGTCGATGCAATCGGTTCCGGACAGGACAACCGCGCCGAAAAGTCCGGTTTAGGCCGAAAGGGTTTGAGCGGTTCATGCCTCAGCCCCAGCGCCTGATCCAGCCGCAGCACCACCCGACCCGCCGCCTCCGCAGACTGAAATCGCCGGGCCAGCGCCTTGCGATCCATCCCATAGAGCTGACCAATCCGCGTCAGACCGAACCGGCGCAGAAGCTGGCATGTCTCGGGTGAGAGCCGAAGGCCCATCATGGGCAAACCGGACAATGCGGGCTGTTCCTCTCCTTCCGCGCAAAAACTCAACCGCTCGCCGCCTCGCGCCAGCGCCCAGGCCGCTGCCGGCGTCGACGCAAAGGCCATACGCACCGAATATCCGGTCTCGTCCAGACGGGCGCGCAATTCATCGGCCATACCGGCTTCGCCCCCGAACAGATGATCGCATCCGGTGGTCTCCAGCATCAGCCCATCTTCCCCATCCCGCGCAATCAGCGGCGTGAACCGGACCAACCATTCAATCAGCTTATTCATCGCACGGGTATCACTCGCCCGATCAATCTCTTCAGAGAGAAGCTCCGGAAGTCGCGACCGGGCATCCGTCAGCGGCAGCCCCGCCTGCACACCCGCCTGTTTCGCGAGGCTGTTCGCCGCCACAACACGCAGGCCATGCGGCCCTGGCTCCACCAGGGCGAAAGGCTGTTTTCTAACCGGTTTGCCGGAAGGGTCGGATGTCTGCGCTCCGCTCTTTTGGCTTGCCCACCTCGCGCGGCGCAACCGGTCGAGCGGCCAGTCCGGGAACCAGAGAGAGAGAAAACGTTTCATCGTCAAACTCCAGATCAAATACGGCTCCGGCTTTTTCAGGTGCCGTTCGCGATCGTTCCAGCTCCGCCCGCCAGCGCATCCTGCCGGGTGCCTGCGGGTCATATTTGTTCGGTGAAGAGGCTCTCGGGCTCACCCGCCAGCGCGCCTCGGCCGCCGTCACCCCTTCGCGGGTATAGGGCATGAGCGCCACCACCGGCACACCGCGCTCCCGACTGGCCAGCGTCAGCCGCCGGGTTGCGGTAAAATCTGCGCCGGCAAGTTCCGCCACGACAAGAGAGACCGCGCCACTCGTCACGCCTTCCTCAACCACCCAGAGCGCTTCATCCAGTTTGCGCGGCGAGACGAAGAGACACGCCACATCTCCCCGCCAGAAGCCGCGTATCGCCTCCTGTCTCGGCAAACCGAATTCAGACGCAAAGCGCGCCTGCGCGACCCAGAGCACTGACCTGGGCGGGGCCTCACTCAGGGCCGCGCAGGCAAACCCGGTCAGCGCTGCAAAATCACCGAACCGGGTTTCAACCAATTCATGGACTCCGGCCTTGCCCAGCCCGAAGGGAAAGGGCAGTTTAGAGGGCGCTGACGTCGCCCGGCACGGGCGCACCAGCCCCTGAGATTTCAGGGCCGTTAAATCCATTTGTTCTCTTTTTGTTCTTTTGTCGAAAAAGAGTCAACAGGGGTCTGAAAAGACTCCGGATTTTGCCTGTGAAGAAGTGAAAGCCCGCGCCTAAAGCCCGGCCAGCTGTTCGATCAGAATATCCAGCTTGCGCCCAAGCTCATTCAGCTCGCCATTCTCATCCTTGCCCGCGCTTTCCAGCCGCTCCGAACAGACCCGACGCAAGGCATCAGCGAGGTCCGGAGACATGTGCACCTGCGACAGCGCCTGGAAAAGCTGAACCTTCATCGAGCCACCCATATCCAGATGTTCCAGCATCCATTGGGCGTTGCTTCGCGGAAGAGTGATTTCATCAGCCATACACATGAAACCATCATGGTTCGCTCATGCAGGCAAGCTGGCTCAAAACCTAGCTGGCATCGTGAAAGATCAGGCCGAGCGTAAATCGCTCGCCGTTTCGAACCTCATTCACACCATGCCGCATTTGCGTGTGATACCAGCCGCGCTTGCCTTCGACCGGGCGCTCACGCACCGGGATCACAATCCCCTCGCCTTTCTGCGGCACGATCACACGCGGAATGGACTGCATGCGCGGGCGCTGTTCCACCAGCACAAGCTCACCGCCCTCATAATCATTGGCCGGGTCTGACAGGCCGACAATCACCTGAAGCGGAAAATGAACCTCGCCATAAAGATCCTGATGCAGGCAGTTATAATCCCCCGGCCCATAGCGAAGAATGAGCGGCGTGGGCCGCGCCTGTCCCGCCTCATGGCACCGGGCAAGCAGCGCCTCATGATCCAAAGGCCAGTCCGCGGGCTTACCAGCCCGTTCCGCCCAGACATTCGCAACGCCCGCAAGTCGCGGATAAATCTGCGACCTCAGATCACCGACAAGATCCGGCAGAGGGTAAGCGAAATAGCGATACTCACCCCGGCCAAAACTGTAGCGCTGCATGGAAATGGTCGACCGATAGCGGTCATCCTCGCCATAGTGCCCAATCAGCTCATCACAGGCCGCAGCTGACACAAGCCCCGGCATTCGGGCAAATCCGTTTTGATCAAGCTGAGTCAGAAGGTCTTCTGAAGACGGGTCTGTATCGGTCATGTCTGTGTCCTGTGTCTCCAACACTATATGGCCCCGATAGACAGGCTTGCAGCCCGATTATTGCGCCACCAGAGAGACCTCACACAATAAAAACTGATCATTCGATCAATTTTCACCATTGTGTGATCGGAAGCCAGCCTGTAAATCAGAACCATGTCAGACACATCCGCACCACCTCCCTTTTCAGTCCCGATGTTCAAGCGGATGTGGTCGGCGAGCATCGTCTCGCAATTCGGTACACTCATTCAGAGCGTGGGCGCAGCCTGGCTGATGGTTCAGCTGGGCGGCACCAACACGCAGGTCGCACTGGTCACCGCATCCATCACCGTTCCCATCCTCATTCTGGCGCTGCTCTCAGGCGCGCTGGCCGATAATTATCCCCGCCGCATTGTCATGCTGTGCTGTCAGATCGGTATGTTTCTCAACTCCATCACGCTCTGTATTTTTGCCTGGATGGGCTGGCTGACGCCATGGCTCCTTTTGATGTTCACCTTTCTGAATGGCTGCGGACTGGCCCTCGCAGCGCCTTCGCTGCAGGCGACAGTCGGCGATATCGTGCCGCGCGGAACCATTGCCCGCGCCGTTGCCATGAATTCCATGGGGGTGAATATCGCCCGCTCTGCCGGCCCGGCACTGGGCGGTGTACTCGTCGCTATGGCTGGTGCAGCGGCTGCCTTCACCTTCAACGCCTTCAGCTATCTCAGTATTATCTTCGTTCTGTTCACCTGGGACGCCCCGAAAGCGACCAGCAAATTGCGCGAAGATCTCGGCACGGCCATGGCAGCCGGGCTCAGATATGCCTCCATGTCCACCCCGGTGCGCACGGTTGTCTTGCGCGCGGTCCTCACCGGGATAGCGGCCTCATCCGTCACCTCGCTCATGCCGCTCGTCGCAAAGGATCTTCTGGGCGGTGACGCTGCGATATTCGGTCTGCTCTCAGGTGTTTTCGGCGTAGGCGCTGTTCTGGGCGCACTCTCCAACCGCCATTTACGGGCGCGTTTTTCGTCAGAATGGACCGTTCGTATCGCAGCACTCTGCCTTATTGGCGGGGCCATTATCGTCTCTGAAAGTCGCTTCCTGCCACTCACACTGTTTGCACTTTTATTCTCTGGCGCCGGATGGCTTCTTGCCGTGGCAGTCTTGAATGTCGTCGTCCAGATGTCTGTGCCGCGCTGGGTGGTGGGCCGTTCACTCTCGCTTTATCAAATGGCGATTTTTGGCTCCATGTCGCTGGGCAGTTTTCTCTCCGGCAAATTGTCCGAAACCTATGGTGTCACCAATGCCCTGCTGATCATGGCGGGCATTCAGGCGGCCGGGCTTGCCATAGGGCTTCTGTTCCGCCTGCCCGAAAGCGAAGACAAAAATCTCGACCCGGTCGGTCGCTGGCGGGTCCCCGATCTCAGCGTCGAAATCGATCCACGGTCAGGCCCAATCCATGTCACCGTGCGATATGACATCTTGCCCGACGATCTGCCCGAATTCGTCGCGACCATGAAAATCCGCCGCCAGATCCGCGTTCGGGATGGCGCGCAGAACTGGAATTTGTCCCGCGATCTGCAACAGCCCAACACATGGGTTGAACATTATCGCTTCTCGCGTTGGCGCGATTATATCCTGCACAATGAGCGCCATACACATGAGGATGATGAAAGCCTGATGGCGCTCAAACGCCTTCATCAGGGCGACTGGCCACCCGAAATCCACCGCTCACTTGAACGTCAGATGAGCCGCCAGACCATCGAGCCTGACCTTATTTCAGAAGCCACGATTGATCCGACGCGAGGAAACTAAACCTCTTCGATCAGATGCTTGCCCTGATTGCGGACATTCCCGACATCCGGCCCCACCACCCAGGCATGGGTATCTGCCGCCGGGAAGGGCTCGAACAAATCATCGAAATCGAGCTTTGAGGTCGGGTCGAGCCAGCGCTCATACTGATCGGGATGCAGGATGACCGGCATACGCGTATGAATGCCCGCCATCACATCATTTGGCGTCGTCGTCAGAATGGTGAAGCTGTGAAGCTCGGATCCATCGATCAGCGCGCAATCCCATAGACCTGCCAGACAAAACCAACGCCGGTTCCGCAGACTGATCGCAAAGGGCGTTTTGCTGCCCTTCGGCCCGGACCATTCATACCAGCCTGAAGTCGGTACCAGACACCGCTTGTGCCGGAAAGCGCCCCGGAACGTCGCCGCCTCATGCGCCGTTTCGCAGCGGGCATTGAAGGTCGAGAATTTCTTCTCAGAGAGCGGCTTCTTCCACCAGCTGGGTACAAGGCTCCAAAGCGAGGGAAACAACTCCAGCTGCTTGGTATCCAGATCACGCCTTATAATCGGCACATAAGTCATCGGCGCGATATTATACTTCGCCTCCGGCGGCTCCACGCCATCCGGGATGATGATTTCGAGGGATGCGCGGAACTCCTCCCACGTCACCTCATGCCGATAAAACCGTCCACACATGTGAGGAAGTCTGCCAGCAACGACAGAAAAATAACAGCAAAAACCATCATTCGACAGCTTGCCGCCTCGCCTTCGCCGCAAAGCCTTTTGAAACTCAACCATGAGGCAGCCAACAGATTTCAGGCGAGATTAAATCTCAGCAAGACTTCAGAAAGGATCGCCCCTCAATATTGACCTAACGTCAGTTGTATCCAAAACTTCGCAAGAGAAGAGGAATGTCATTGAAGAAAAAATTGCAGTTTGGATTTCTCGGTATCGCTCTCGCCGGTCTGACCGTCGGAACCTTGTCTCTGCTTGTTAAACCGAATGCTATTCCAGCCCAGTTTTCTTTCTTCGATGCCTACGATCAGGTCGCAAGCCTCACCGCCTCGCGTGACAGATTGTTTGCCATGGGCAGCGACGGAAACACCTTCTTCCGCTGTGGTCCCGCCAGCGCATCCCCTAATCATGCCAACTCCCCGGCCGCGACGTTTTCCAGTTCGCAGCCCATCACGACGCTGACGGATTTGTCGCCGCGCCCCGCGAGTGATCTGCCTGGGATCGTCAAACTGGAGCCCGAGCGCGACATCAGCGAAACCGAAGTCGCAACGGGCCATTGCTCGGCCACACGGATCAACAAGAATTGGTTCGTGACCGCAGCACACTGCATCACAAATGATTATGACCGGCTGGTTCTGAAGGCAGGCAGCGAGCAGTTATCGTCCGCCAGCACGCACCGCATCGAGGCGGACTACGCCGTCTGTCATGGCGAGTTCAAGGGCACACGCACAGGCTTCGCAAACGATCTCGCCCTCATTCATGTCAATAATGCCGACCTGCCAAACCTGTCAGATGTGCCCATTGTGTCCTGGGGCCAAACCCATTCGCACTTCTCCAGTCAGACCTATTCATCCGCGCGCGTTGGCGGCTGGGGCCTGATCGAATTTGGCGGCGAGTTGGCCGATTTTCTCGTCAAAGAAGAGCTCGACGTGCATGAAATCAGAGCCGATCGTATTCGCCTGACCAGCCGATACGGACGCGGCCCCTGCATTGGAGATTCCGGCGGCCCGCTCATGATCGAAGACGATGGCAAGCCCGTCATGATGGGCGTGCTCTCAACCCTCGGGGCCAATCCCGATGGACGGATCTGCACCGGCTCCTACCTCGCGAACTACACCAATCTATCGGCTCACCGGGACTGGATCCTGGCGACCATTGCCGATTGCGAGACGAATTCAGCATTCTGTCGCCGTTTCTGATTACTCGGCAGGCTTGTAAATCACGCCTTCTTTCATGACGAAGCCCACGTCTTCCAGCAAGGAGACGTCTTCAAGCGGATTGCCTTTCACGGCGATAATATCGGCGAAATATCCCGGCTGGATCGATCCGATTGTATCGCTTTTCCCAAGCGCATCGGCCGCATTGATTGTCGTCGCCTGCAAGGCCTCCAGCGGGGTCATGCCAAACCGAACCATGCGCGACAACTGCCGTGCATTCTGGCCATGAGGATAGACGCCAGCGTCCGTGCCGAACACCATTTTCACGCCTGCCTCATGCGCCTTCGTGAAATTCGTTCGCTGGACATGTCCAACCATGCGCTCTTTGGCGAGCGATTCTTCCAGAATGCCCGCAGCTTCACCCTCACCCAGAATGTATTCGGTGACATAGATGTCCATGGACAGATACGCGCCATTTTCCCTGGCGAGCGCGATCCCCTTGTCGTCAATGAAACTGCTGTGCTCAATCGTATCGACCCCCGCCATCAACGCGTTGTAAATGCCTTCCGCACCGTGCGCGTGGCTTGCCACTTTGAGGCCATGGCTGTGGGCTTCATCCACCAGCGCTTCGAGCTCTTCGAGCGTGTATTGTGGCGCGCCGACTTTCGTCCCCTTGGAGAGCACGCCGCCTGTCGAGCACGTCTTGATAAGATCAGCACCGAATTTGATGTTCTGGCGAACCTTCGTCCTCACCGCCCATGGGCCATCCGCGACGCCGTCGCCGACAGCCTCATATTCTGCGGGAAGCAGATTGTTGTCGCTGCAATGGCCGCCCGTAATGCCAATGGCAGGCCCCGCCACAAACATGCGCGGCCCCGGCACAGCGCCTTCTGCGATCGCATCGCGCAGCGCTACATCAGAATAAGCGCCCGCACCAACATTCCGAACCGTCGTATAGCCCGCCATCAGCGTCGTCTCAGCATTCACCACGCCATAAATCGTATCCGAATGCGATGAGACACCCAGCGCAGCATAGCCGTGATTGTCGGTATTCCCCATCAAATGGACATGCATGTCGATCATGCCCGGCATGATGGTATAGCCCCTCAGATCAATCGTTTCAGTTCCCTGCGGCACGCTCATGGCAGCGAGCGGACCAACAGACACCACTTTACCGTCCTCAATCAGAACCCCTACACCAGTCGCAACTTCTCCGGTTTCGACATTCAGCATCGCATCGGCCGTCAGAAGTCTGGTCTCGGCCTGCGCAGCCCCGAAGAGACAAACAGTTGAGACCGAAATGGCGAGAAGTCTGGAAAGAAGTGTCATGGTATGCCCGTTCATGAACGCAAATTACTGAAAACAAGTTTGACAGCCTGACATCGAACAGACCAGCCCTCACCGATTGATTTTAGCTGCGTGTTAGCCCGATGCTGAAAACAGCGTCAGCTCAGAATCTTGAAGCTCGCACTGCCCCGGGAAATCACCTCACCATCGGCCAGCACGAGACATTCTACGAACGCAATAGACCCGCCTGCTTTGACAACACGAGGCACGATTTCCATCCATTGGCCAAGCTTTGCAGAGCCGACAAAATCATTCGTCATGCTGATGGTTACGAGGCCTGCAATCTCTCTTCCGGAGTTTTTGATCACTTCACCGCAGGAGTGCCCCATCGCATTGTCCGACAAGGCTGCGATCAATCCGCCATGCAAGACCCCCCTGCCATTGCAGTGCGGCTCCCGGATAAACATCCCCAATCGAACGCTTTCATCGTCCACACAGGAATAGATGGGTTCCCATGGGTCGGTCAGGGGTGACTTGCGATAATGCGGCGTGAAGCCATCGGGTAGAGAAACCTCTGTCATTCCTACCTTCTCCACCTATCTATCACCTCATGCAAGCTTTCGCCGACCTTCTTGAACGCCTCATCCTGACGCCCGGTCGGAATGCGAAGCTTACCCTGCTCTCTCAATATTTTCGTGACACGCCAGATCCCGCGCGCGGCTATGCGCTGGCCGCAATTACCGGCGATCTCGATCTCAAATCCATCAAGCCCGGCATGATCCGTCAGATGATGACCGAGCGCATGGATGAGGAGCTGTTCAAGCTCTCCTATGACTATGTCGGCGACCTCGCTGAAACCGTTAGCCTCGTCTGGCCGGAAATGCGCGGCGCAAACCGCGTGCCCACCCTCGATGAGATCGTCGACACGCTTATGGGCGCGACCAAAGCCGAGGCGGCAGGCCATTTGATCACCTGGCTCGACCGGATGGAGCCGACCTCTCGCTGGGCGCTGTTAAAGCTCGTTACGGGAGGACTGCGCATCGGCGTCTCAGCCCGCCTCGCGAAACAGGCACTCGCGCAATTTGGCGAGGAAGAAATCACCGAAATCGAGGAAATCTGGCACGGTCTGACGCCGCCCTATACGGACCTCTTTCGCTGGCTCGAAGGCAAGGCCGAAAAACCTCAGCCCGACATGCGGGCCGCCTATCGCCCCGTCATGCTGGCCCATCCGCTGATTGCCAAAAAAGAGCGCGACGACCCGAACGCCATCGACCCGGACCTGATCACGCCGGAGACTTTTGCTGCTGAGTGGAAATGGGATGGCATCCGCGTGCAGGCCGTGTCCGAAGGCGGCATCAAGCGGCTCTATACCCGTACGGGCGACGATATCTCCCACACCTTTCCCGACGTCATCCATGCGATGGAGTTTGAAGGCGCGCTTGATGGCGAACTTCTCGTCCGCACTCCGGACGGCCAAATCGCCCCCTTCAATGATCTTCAGCAGCGGCTCAACCGCAAAACCGTTTCAAAGAAACTGCTCACCGAACGCCCTGCCTTTATTCGTGCCTATGATATTCTGAAGGATGGCGAAGACGACACACGGCCCCTCATATTCCGCGACCGTCGCGCACGGCTTGAAGCCTTCTTCACCCAGCACGAAACTGATCGGTTCGATGTCTCGCCACTCGT
Organism: Ponticaulis sp.; assembly: GCA_002692725.1. Classification (GTDB taxonomy): domain Bacteria; phylum Pseudomonadota; class Alphaproteobacteria; order Caulobacterales; family Hyphomonadaceae; genus Ponticaulis. The sequence goes on from NZLU01000067.1 coordinate 244,753, forward strand.
GCCTGTGACGGATGTCGAGGCGCTGCGAGAAATCCGCAATTCGCCACCTCATCCAGAAATTGAGGGCCTGATGCTGAAGCGCTGGGACAGCGTCTACGAAGCCGGTCGTCCGCGCGGGCCTTGGTTCAAATGGAAGCGCGACCCCTATCTCATCGACGCCGTCATCATGTATGCCCAGCGCGGACATGGCCGCCGCTCTGGCTTTTATTCTGACTTCACTTTTGGCGTCTGGCAGCGCGTCGATGAGGACTGGCAGATCACGCCCGTCGGCAAAGCCTATTTCGGCTTCACCGATGACGAGCTCAAAGAGCTCGATAAATTCGTCCGCAACAACACGATCGATCGGTTTGGCCCGGTCCGCATGGTGAAAGCCACGCGTGAGGAAGGCCTTGTTGTCGAGGTCGCATTTGAAGGTCTGCAGCGGTCGACGCGTCACAAATCCGGCCTTGCCATGCGCTTTCCGCGCTTCAACCGCATCCGCTGGGATAAACCCACTGCCGATGCCGACACGTTGGAAGGGTTAGAGGTGTTTCTGGCGGAATAAATCCTCCAGTGCGTCCAAGTGTGTTTCACGCTATCATTCCCGAAAACTGCTCGGGGAAACATCATGAAACCAGTCCTGCTCGCCGCCGTACTCGCCCTCACTCTGACCGCCTGTGAACAACCCGAATTCACGCCAGACACGCGCGGCCCGGAGACTTATCGCCCTGATACACCCGGTTCACATGAAATGCTGCGTGCGCCGATTGAGGCATCAGATGGCCTGGAAGTTCTGATTTCAGACGTGGTGATCCCTGCGAATGGCACCGTGCCCCTGCACTATCATCCGGGTGAGGAATTTCTCTACATTATCGAAGGCTCGGCCCTTCATCGCGAGGACGGACAGGCTGACCGAGAACTCAAAGCCGGCGACAGCTACGTCATCCCGCCCATGGCAAAGCATTCGCCAATCGGCGGCCCAGAGGGGGCACGCGCCATTGTGTTCCGCGTGCATCTGAAAGACCAGCCAGAGCGGATATTGGTTGAAGACTAGCCCTCAGAGCTTTCCCATCAGGAACTTTACCAGCTCGTCCGGCGTCTTCCGTCCACACGTGTATTGCCCCAGATGCCCATCGGCTGCGATGAGATAAATGCAGGGCGTACCCGGCGTATATTTCAGCGCCTCCAGCAGCGCTTCACTGCTCTGATAGGCGGGAAAATCGACGCCATAGCGGTCCAGTTCATGTAGCAATTGTGGAATACTGCCCTGCCGCGACACCGCCGCAATCTGTAACCAATTGGCCCGCGTGCGCTTCAACTCATCTGCCGCCCGGAACTGTAACGGGCACCAGGCGCAATGAGGCTGAAACAGGATGAGAAGTGTGATCTGCCCTGAGAGTTCAGAAAATTCAGGCGCGTCATTCAAAGGGGTCGCCGACAGCGCGAAAATATCAGGCGCTGACACTGGCGTTTTGTCCTCAGCGCCAGACGACATGCCCCCCAAAAGGCAAATCGTCAGCACAAGGATGATAATGGCGCGTCTCATCATATTTTGATCCCAGATTCTGAACACGCATCTAAAGCGTCATGTCCAAATTTGTTTGATTTTTTGCAAACCGTCACAAATCAGCGCTATGACACCACCATTCTTGAGGACGGAGATTAATATGGATTTACAGGCAATTTGGGATCAGTACGGCGAACTGATCATCTCGAGCGCTCTCAACGTGATTGGCGCACTCCTGCTATTGCTCATTGGTCTGCAAATTGCCGGCTGGCTCGCAGATTTGGTACGACGCACTGCTGAAAAGCGCGAGAATGTCGACAACACCCTTGCGGGTTTCTTTGCGTCGATTGTGCGCTGGGGTGTAACCGCAGCAGTGATCATCGCCGTATTCGGTATCTTTGGCATTCCGGTCGCAAGCTTTGCCGCCGTTCTGGGTGCGCTGACTCTGGCAATCGGCCTTTCCATGCAGGGCGCGCTGGGCAATATCGCATCCGGCGTCATGATCATGCTGTTCCGCCCGTACAAGCTGGGTGACTATGTCGACATGGCCGGCGTCGCCGGCACCGTCAAAGACATCAACCTCTTTCAGACGGTGCTCGCCACGGTCGATAACGTGAAAATCATGATCCCGAATGGTCAGGCGATTGATGGCGTCATCAGCAATTATTCCGGATACGCAATCCGCCGCTGCGACATTACGTTTGGCATTGATTATGATGATGACTTTGAAAAGGCCAAAGGCATTCTGATGGAACTCGTCGAAGCCGATGAGCGCATCCACAAAGATCCGGCCCCATTCATCCGGGTCACCAATCTCGGGGATTCATCGGTGGACATCACTTGCCGCCTCTGGTGTGCAGCGTCAGATTTCTGGCCTTTGAAATTCGACATGATTGAGCGCGCCAAAACAGCGTTCGACGCGCAGGGCGTGTCCATTCCTTACCCGCACACAACCATCGTCAAGAAAGACGCCGCGAACGACGCGGCCTGATGTCACTGAAAACGATATTAAAGGGCTGCTTCGGCAGCCCTTTTCTTTTAATCGGCGCTTGCGCGGCAACCGGCTTCGACCCCGGCCTCGCAGGCCGCAACGTAAAAGCTCTGAACGCGGCGGGTTGCGCTGCTCCGTTCGGCTTCAGTCAACTCGCCCGACTCCGCGCGCGCCTGATAATACTCAGCCAGTTCCATACACGCCTCACCATCGTTCTGCTGGCACGCCACGATCCATTCTGTCAGCCGCGTCGTCGTGTCCTGCAAATCCTGCATGGTATCTTCGCCGGCTTCAATCCGGTCCTCGCGCTCCGGACTGCCTCCACACGCCGAAATCAGCAATGATGCAGCAAAAGCGAATAAGAATTTTGATGTCATAAAGCCCCCCGATTGTTTCGCATGATCCTCATCGATCTTTTCGACGAAGACAAGCTCGCCGTCTGCATTGCTTCTCATGCAAGCAAGATCATGCGAAGCTCCGACAATGGAGACCGCCATGTTCGGTAAATCGAAAACACACGCTCATCCATCCGATGCAACGCCTTCCGACGTTACGCACGGCCATCACCCCGCAACATCTCAGACGCCTGAAAAGAAGCGTCCGCTGCTCGTGCGGCTGTTCGCCGTGAAATTCTGGGGCGCAGTGCGATTGACGCTTTTATGCGTTCTGGTCGGTGTGATCATGCAGATCGGAAACGTCACCACCTCCCCGCAGCAATTTGACGTTCTGAACGCCATAAAGGAAATCTGGGAAAATACCTTTGCCGGGCTTATCTGGCTGATACGAAATGGCTGGCTGCCCGCACTGATGGGGGCCACAGTCGTTTTACCGATCTGGGTCCTCTGGCGGCTGGTCAGCCTGCCCTTTCGGAAATGATCTGATGCGGACCTGACAAATTGCGAACTGACCAGTGAGTCCTCGCAATGTCTGGATTTTGCGACGTCAGATCAGCGCTTTCTCGTCTCGCTCACCGGTGCGAATACGCACCGCGCCAGATAATGAGGTCACGAAAATCTTGCCATCGCCAATCTTGCCAGATTCCGCAGCTTTGCTGATGACTTCAAGCGCCTGCTCAAGCAATCCGGATGGCACAGCCACCTCGATTTTGATCTTCGGCACTTCCTTCACTTCATACTCTGCGCCGCGATAGACTTCTGTCTGACCGCGCTGGCGACCAAAGCCCGTCACCTGAGATGTGGTAATCCCGGTCACACCCAGATCAGACAACGCGTCTCTGACAGCCGCATATTTATGGGGGCGAACAATCGCAGTAATCAGGCGCATTGGATATTCCTCATCATGAACAAGTCCCTGATAAACCAGACGTCTTATGGCTTCGGACCGGGAAGGCAGATCGGATTGTGTCCGACGCCAGGAATCCACTTTCTGACCAAACTCTTTCGAAGCAACCAGCTGAATGCGCTGGTCCAGTTTTTCTGCGTCAGACACGTCGACCACCTAACTTAACACACTTACGACTTGATACATTTACACACTTAACAGAATTTGCACAGCTGGCAAAATACCTAATTCTAATTTCACCCTTGGAAACTTCGTTAAAATTCAAACGACCTGCGTTCGGGAATGTTCAGAGAGTTGTGTCACGGTCTGATTGAAATCGGACATGAGCATATCGATGGCAAATCAAAAGAACACGAAACGCATCAATCCCGCAGAGATCCCGATCGTCCTTGGCGAACCGATCAATTATGCCCGCGCAATGATCAATGAGGTTCTGCGAAATCTCGGCTATCAGCGCGTCTATTCTGCCGCAAACGCCTTTGAGATCATTGAAGCGATGAATGTCTGGCAGCCGCGAGTTGTCATTATGGAAAACCTTCTGCCTGACATGCCGGGCACCGAACTGGTCCATAAGTTTCGTCGCGAAGACATCGTTCCTGATCGCGGCGTTCCAGTCATCATGGTCACAAGTGATCCGAATGTGGAAACCGTTCAGAAAGCACGTATGGCCGGTGTGGACGAGTTTGCTGCCAAGCCAATATCGCACGCCACCATCAAGGAAAGACTTGACGAAGTGCTGATGCGTCCTCGCCCATTCATTGAAGGCAAGAACTATGTTGGCCCATGCCGTCGTCGCAAGCGGAATCTTGACTATAAAGGCTCGCTGAAACGCATCTCGGATCCGATAGAAGTGACTGTCCAATCACCTGATGCCGCACTCAATGAGCGCATGTTGATTCAATGCGCCGAGCGGCTGACCAATCTGGCGGTGTCCATCAATCCACGAGATCGCGGCGGCATGCGCTCGCTCTTCAACACAGCCTGCGAAGCCAATGAAATCGCGCGTCAGATTCAGGATGATGCACTTGAACTCGCCACCCGCTGCGTTGCTCGCTATATTGAAGGCGTGGGTGCCAGCGGTGCATTGAATGCGGATGTGATTAAAGCCCATATGGGCGCCATTCGCATGCTGCTCACTCAGACCGACAGAGAATCGTCCGAACGCCTGGAAATCGCGCAAGGTCTTCAGAAAATTGTTCAAAGAAAACTGCGTGAAGCGGCATGACAGTTCATGACTTTTCTGCAGTTCGAAACCCGCGCCCTCTCGATCCAACAGAACTCCGCGTCTGCATCATCGATGATTCCGGCTATTCCCGCGCCATTCTGAAAGAAGTCCTGCGGGGCGTCGGCGTTCAGAACGATAATATGGTTTTCCTCGAACCGGCCCGCTTTTTCGACGATGAGACGATTTCGGTGGAGCCCGATGTCATTCTCGTCATTCATGCGAACGATACACCGCCAGACTTCGACTTCATTCGCAAAATGCGTCGGCTGGACAACCCTCAACTGGCTGAATTGCCTCTCATCTTCCTGTCTTCGCTGGCGACGCAATCGAATATTATCGGTGCCCGCGATGCGGGCGCAGACGAGTTCATGGCCCGCCCGGTATCATCCTCTCAGCTTCACCGTAAAATCAAGAAGGTGATTGAAGCGCCTCAACCCTTCGTCTCATCCCCGAATTATGTTGGCCCCTGCCGCCGTAGGAAGACAACCCAAGTCTATACTGGCCCACGCCGGCGACTCGATGACTTCAAAGCTGAGAAAACACAGCAAAAGCTTCTGAAGGTCGATAATGCCGATCCGCTTGTTCAGGCCATCACGGAATTGCGCGCGGCCTGCGGCGAATTATCAGACGAACGTAAGGGGCTCATCACCCGGGTCCGCGACCTTGCCATTTCCACCATGCGACTGGCGCGCGAAACCGATGACAAACCGCTGTTTCAGACCGCGACCGCCGTCAAATACTATCTTGATGGTGTGGGCGCCTCTCACTCAATCGAGCCGCACGTCCTGGAAACCGGGATTAACGCCCTCACGCAGCTGTCCACACTTCCCGGCAGCTATGACACCGCGCGTGCATCTGTGGCGAGCCTGATGACCTTCGCTGTGCGCAAAAAACTCGCGCATTATCAGAAGCGCCGTGACAGTGCAGACCCGGATGTGGAAGAAACGCTGCGCAAGATCAACGAAGACTCAGGTGCAAACATTGAGTTTGAGGATAAAGCGTTGTCGAACACAGGCACAGATCCGAACTGACGTCACGGCTCGATGATGAGTTTGCCCATAAAGTTGCGATCCATCATTTTCTTGATCGCCAAACCGATCTCAGGCAACGAAAACCGTTCGCCGATATAGGGATGCATTTTCCCGTCAGCAGCCCATCGCCAAATGGTATCGAGGTTCTCGCGGCCGCGCTCAGGGAAGCGTCGCCCATATTCACCGGCCCGCACACCCACCACTGAAAACCCTTTGATCAGCGGGATATTGGTCTTCACCTCTGCAATACGCCCCGACATGAAGCCGATCACGAGCAATCGGCCATCAAAGGCAATACACCGTGTGCTTTCGTCGAACACGTCACCGCCAATCGAGTCATAGATGACATCGGCCCCGCGGCCAGCGGTCAGCTCTTTCACTTTTTCGCGAAAGCCGTTCCGAATATTGATGACGTGATCTGCGCCATAATCAGAAAGGAGTTCGAGCTTCCTGTCAGAGCTCGACGTCGCGATGACCTTCGCCCCGAGATGCCGCCCCACATCAACAGCCGCCATGCCAACACCGCCCGATGCGCCATGCACCAACAAGGTTTCACCCGCATCCAGGCGGCCGCGCCGGACCAGCGCAACATAGGCGGTAAGATAAGCCGCGCCATAAGCCGCCGCTTGGGCGAAATCAAAGTTATCGGGAATACGACGCAAACCCTCTGCTTTCAGAACAGCATAGTCTGCGAAGGCACCGGTTTTTGTAAAACCGCCACACACGCGATCACCCGGCCTGTAAGCGTCGACGCCCTCACCGCAGGCGACCACCTCACCAGCAAGCTCCATCCCCACCACAAAAGGCAGGTCTGGTTTGTGCTGATATTTGCCCTGGCACATCAATATGTCCGGGAAATTCAGACTCGCAGCTCTTACCTGAACCTTTACCTCTCCCGCCCCCGGATCGGGCTCGGGCCAGTCTTCGACCAATACCGCACCCGACAGATCGTCAGACAGGTCTTTGCAGACGAAAGCTCTCATTGCGCCGCGATCAGACGATGGGTCCTTCTTCTTTCGGCGGCACCAGAGAATAACCCGCAGACCGCACAGTCCGGATCAGATCAACGTCAGAGTATTTGTTGAGGGCCTTGCGCAACCGACCGATATGAACATCTACCGTACGCGCTTCGACATAAACGTCGGCGCCCCAGACGGCATCCAGCAATTGCTCACGCGAGAACACTCGCCCCGGACGCTGCATCAGATAATCAAGCAGACGGAACTCAGTCGGTCCCAGATGCAGCTCCTTGCCATTGCGCAAAACAGTGTGCGCACCGCGATTGATTTCCACACCGCCACACCGCAGCACATCATCGGCCAGACCAGGGCGAATGCGACGCAGCACAGCGCGGATCCGCGCCATCAGCTCCGTCGTTGAAAAGGGTTTGGTGATGTAGTCATCTGCGCCCGTATCGAGGCCACGAATGCGGTCCGCTTCTTCCGTCCGCGCCGTCAGCATGATGATTGGCAGGTTGCGGGTTTCCGTCCGGCTCCGCACCTGACGGCAAACTTCGATCCCCGTCACTTTTGGCAGCATCCAGTCGAGCAGAAGAAGGTCTGGCGCACGCTCGCGCATCATCACCAGCGCTTCTTCGCCATCGCGGGCGATCCCGATCTCATATCCCTCACGATCGAGATTGTATCTCAGAAGTTCGACGACCGAATCCTCGTCTTCAGCGATCAGAATAAACGGTGTCATACTACACTCCTGGACTTAGGATTCTGTGATCTGCCCAATTTCAGATACCTGAGGTCTGGTCAATGGCAAGTCATCGCCTGTTACACAAAAATGTACGACTTCGGCAATATTGGTACAGTGGTCGCCAATGCGTTCGAGGTTTTTGGCGATAAATAACAGATGAGCGCCAAGACTGATCTTGCGCGGGTCTTCCATCATATAGGTCAGAACTTCCCGAAACATGCTGTTATAGTGCTCATCGATTTCTTCATCATGGAGCCAGACATCGATGGCGCCCTGAGCATTGTCATTGGAATACGCATCGAGAACCGTTTTGAGCTGAAGCCTGACCGCTTTCGACATTCGCTCAACGCTTTTCTGACCGGTCTGACCATGCTCATCGCCCATGGCGATCAATCGTTTGCAGACATTCTTCGCAAGATCGCCGATACGTTCGAGATCGTTTGACACTTTCAACGCAGAAACAATCGTCCGCAAATCCTGAGAGACGGGTTGGCGTAATGCCAAGAGACGCATGATCTCGCGCTCAATCCGGCTTTCAAGTGCGTCGACTTCCTCATCGGTTTCGATCACCTTGCTTGCCAGTTCAGCATCACCATGCGCGAAGGCCGTCGCCATGTCGGTAATCATGGCTTCAGCCAGTCCGCCCATGCGCAGAACGTCGCCAGTTAACGCATTAAGCTCAGATGTGAAGGCACTCAGCGTGTGTCCAACCACGAAATTCGGGTCCTTTCACCCTCGATCCTCACCTAGCCATACCGGCCAGTGATGTAATCATGTGTCCGACCATCCCGGGGCCGGGTAAAAATCTGCTCCGTCGTGCCCGATTCGACCAGCTTGCCGCGATCCATGAACGCTGTGTGCTGAGAGATCCGCGCCGCCTGAGACATTGAATGGGTGACAATAACGATACAATAATTCTGGCGCAATTCATCTATCAGCTCTTCAATCCGAGCTGTCGCAATGGGATCAAGCGCCGAACAGGGTTCATCCATCAAAATGACTTCGGGTCCTACGGCAATCGCCCGCGCAATGACCAAGCGCTGCTGCTGACCACCGGATAGAGACGTGCCCGGGCGGTGCAGCCCATCCTTCACCTCATCCCATAAACCGGCACGCTCAAGACTACGCTGAACAATTTCTTCAATGTCGGACTTCGATGCCGCAAGTCCATGAATGCGCGGGCCATAGGCGACATTATCAAAGATGGTTTTCGGGAATGGATTGGGCTCCTGAAACACCATACCCACCCGCGCGCGGATCAGCACAGGGTCGACATCCTTGCCCATGATGTCTTCGTCATCGATCAAAATTTGGCCGCTCACCGAACATCCTTCGACGGTCTCGTTCATCCGGTTGATGCATTTGAGTACAGTCGACTTTCCGCAGCCTGAAGGTCCGATAATGGCCGTCACCGAATTGTCGGCAATATCCAGATTCACCTCATCAATGGCTTTTTTCTCGCCATACTTCACGCTGACGGACTGCATGGAGATTTTCGGCCGCGTAATCTCAGCAGTCTCCCCTCGGAATACGGGCTCAGCTGATGGCAGAATTGCGTCGGTCATCTTTTGTCAAACCTCATGCGTAACCAGACTGCTAATCCATTCAGGCACAACATCAATGCCAGCAGGATAATGATTGCAACAGATGTCAGCGGCTCCCAGGCGCGTTCAGCACGCGTTGACCATTGAAATATCAGCACCGGCAAAGCCGTTGCACGGTCTGTCACCCCTGTCGGCATATCCCCGAGAAAGGCCACCATGCCAATCAGTAGAAGAGGCGCGGTTTCACCCAAAGCCTGAGCCAGACCGATAATCGAGCCGGTCAGAATTCCTGGTCCGGCGATCGGCAGAACATGGTGATGAATCATTTGTAGTCGGCTCGCGCCGACGGCAAGCGCACCCTGTCGGATGGAATTTGGAACTGAACTCAGCGCCGCCCGCGATGAGATGATAATTGTCGGAAGCGTCATCAGCGCCAGAACAATCCCGCCGACCAGAGGCCAGCCTCGTCCCAGTCCTCCACCTAACGTCAAAGCCTGGTCCACAAAGGGAAGTGGGATCACCACGCCATTCACAAGGATGGCAGCCCCGAGAAGACCAAAAACGATCGATGGTACTGCCGCCAGATTATTGATGTTCACCTGAACGAAATTGGTGAAGGTGTTTCGTGGAGCAAACTCTTCCAGATAGATCGCAGCAGCAATTCCGACCGGCACCGCGATCAGCATGGTCGTGACCATCAGAAAGACGGAGCCCAACAGTCCCGCCAGCAAACCGGCCAGTTCGGCTTCAGATGAATCAGTCTGACTTAACAGGCGCGTATTGAGCTGCCAGCCAATCTGCCCGCGCGCTTTAAGCTCCTCAATCACCATGATCTGAACATCAGAGATCGCCCGCATTCCAACAGGCTTTCGCACAACAAGCAGCTGGGTCTGTGCTTGCTCCGTTAAGCCCTCGAGCACCACGTCATAAGAAATCCGATCCCCGGAAATTTTAGTCACCTGACCATAAACTTCACCTGTGCGAATGAGTACCGACGGGTCAGACTGGGTTGTCCGGATCTGCCGTTCACTGATCTCGGCTTCCATCTGCTCGAGCTGAGACTGAAGATTACTGAGCCGCGCGCTGGCCGCTTCTGCGCGCCTTTTCAGAAAATCATCTTCTGGCAGAGCCTGCAACTGGTTCGCCAGAAGGGAGACTTCCCGCTCGGCCGAGCGAAGCCGCACGCGTCTGAACCGTTCTAATTCTTCTTGCCGCCAAAGCCCCAGAGTTCTGACCGCTTCACTGAAATCACCGGTCAGCGTGCCGTCACCCGCCCGCTGCACGGGCAGTTGCCATTTGCGTGTTTCGCTGGAAACGCCCTTCAGATACAGATCGGCGTCATCCGAAATCGGTAGGCGGGTTTTGTGAACCCCTGCCGCTGTTTCCGTACTCGTCATCTGGCTGACGGCAAGCGGGCTCACCAATTGGCCGACCAGCAATCGTTCGGTGCGGTCTTGCGGATTGCCCGCAACAGCCAGCAAATCCGAGCGCACGCCGGCATATGGGTCGCCGGACACCATATCCTGCTGACTGAGGGAGACAGACAGCGTGTGACGGGTAAACGCAGTGCGCGCCTCCAGCCCGATACTAATCAGAAGCACGAGCAACAAGCAGAGCGCGACGCCAATCGCGAAGACACCGTAATATTTGAAGCGCGAATCCGCGCGCCGACGGCTGCGCAGACGTTTCTGAAAGGCATCTGTCTGCGCGAAGGGTTTGACCTCAGAGACCGGCATAACGTCTCCTCTGTCGATCGACGACCCATTTGGCGAACATGTTAAACAGGAGGGTGACAACAAACAGCACCGCACCGAGCGCAAAGGCCGAAAGCGTTCTCGGACTATCAAATTCCGGGTCACCTGTCAGAAGTGAAACGATCTGTACCGTCACCGTCGTCACATCCTCAAACGGATTTAGCGTGAGGTTGGCGCGCTCACCCGCCGCCATGACCACGATCATGGTTTCGCCAATCGCCCGACTTGTCGCCAGCAACAAAGCCGCCATCAGGCCCGGAAAAGCCGCTGGCAGGATGATATCCTTCATCACTTCAGATCGCGTCGCACCAATCCCGAGGCCGCCAATTCGAAGCTTTTTCGGGACCGTACGGATCACATCATCCGATAATGATGAAATGAACGGAATGATCATGATCCCCATAACCGCACCTGCCGCGAGCGCATTTTTTGGTTGGGCTGGGATCAGATTGGCATAGCCCGTCATCTGCTCCAGCAGCAAATTCAGACTATCCCCGCACGACCGGACGAAGGGGGCAACAATCAGGATTGCAAAGAATCCATACACAACGGTTGGAATGCCGGCGAGGACTTCCAGCACCGGTTTGATCAGCTTGCGTCGGCGGGGCGAGGCATATTCCGCCAGATAAATCGCAGCGTAAAACCCGATCGGCGCGGCGAAAACGAGCGCGATCAGAGCGATGAAGAAAGTTCCGAAGAAAAGAGGAACCGCACCAAAGGAGGCCGATGTCTGCGCGCTCCATTCCAGCCCGAAGAAAAACTCCACCACGCTGACGCCCGGGCTCATGAAAAACTGGCCGGTCTCAAAGACGAGCGACAGAATGATCCCGATCGTTGTGAGAATGGCGACACAGCCACTCGCCAGCAGCAAAAACCGGATCAGCATCTCAACCCGTGCCTGCGTCTTGAGTTCAGGTCGGGTTTCCATCAGCGTAATCAGGGCACCGACAAGTGAGGCGAGCGGCAATCCAATTTTGATAGCGTTATCATAAAGCGGGAAGAACCATCCTGTCAGACCGACAATTGCAGCCGGTAACAGTGCCCCAAGAGCGCAATACCAGCCATAATAAACAGAAAGCGAAGCCAGCGGTTTTCCAGAATGCCGCGCACGCTGAACCGCGATGATCCGCCCTGCGAGAAACGCGAGGCAGGCAATCACCGCAATGGCAGCGAGCATATCCTGTAGGGCTGGAACGAACATAATCTTGCGGCGAACTTTCTCTAAGCTGGTCTTGAAATAGACAGGCGGGAGCGGACGCTCTTAAGCCTGATCTCCGGTGGCGGGGTTTGGCATGTCGGCCCCGTCTTCTGCAAGATCAGACGTCTCGTCAGTCCGGATCATCGGCAACCACACCCCAAAGGCTGATCCATGCCCCTCATCACTTTCAACCATTAAGCCTCCCCTGTGGCGCGCCACGATGTGTTTGACGATCGCCAGCCCCAATCCCGTGCCGCCAACAAGGCGGTCGCGTCCCTCATCAATGCGATAGAACCGTTCGCCCAGTCGTGGCAAATGCTGTCTGGCAATGCCTTCGCCTTCATCGCTGACGCGCAGCACCGCAAACCGGTCATCCGGATTTGGGCGGCTTTGGACGATCGAAATTCGCGAGGCGGTATTCCACCGACGCCCGGCAAAGGTTCGGGCCTGTTCAAGATCAAGCCCGGAAGAAACCTCAACCCGAACGCTGGATCCGGGAGCCGTATATTTCAGCGCATTGTCCAGCAAATTCTGCATCACCTGCACCAGCTCGTCACGCACCGCATGCACGGGCGCGAATTCGGTCGAGCTGATCAGCTCAAGCTCAAGTCCCTTGTCGTGGGCGATCGGTGCAACCGATTCCACACTCTCTGAGACAACTTTGGCAATATTCACTTCCTGATCCGGGCGTCTGTGCTCATTGAGCTCAATCCGGGAGAGCGACAACAAATCATGGATCAGACGTCGCATGCGTTCGGTCTGATTATACATAATCTCCAGAAACCGGTCCCAGGCAGCCGGGTCATCCTTGGCCGGGCCACGCATGGTCTCAATAAAGCCAGCAAGCGAGGTGAGCGGTGTCCGCAATTCATGACTGGCATTCGCGAGAAAGTCCGCTCGTGCTTTTTCTGCCCGGCGCAATTCCGTCAGCTCGTCGAGTGCGATGAGCACCCGGTTTTTGCCTTCAATGCGCACACGCTCCAGGCTCACCCGGAACATGCGGTCGGGATTGCCGGCAACCTCTATCTCCAAAGGTTCCGGCATATGATCTCGGGACATTAATTGCAGCTGCTTCAACACATCCGGGCGCCGGATGATTGACGGGTTTAATCCAAGTCCTGACCGGGGGAGCTGAAAGACGTCAGCCGCCATCGCATTATGGTGCAGAACCCGCCCGTCAAACTCACTCAACATAGCCGCTTCCGGATAGGCATCCAGAATGGACTGCAAATCTTGCGAGGGTGACTGAAGCTGACGCTCAGTCTTTTGTTCGACCACAATGGGTTTCGCAGGAAGTCCAGGCTCGTCCGGCACAATCAAGCCTCGCGCATCCGGCTCGGTCGACAAGTAATACGCCAGCGCAGCAAATATATAGATCAATATGCCAGTGACCAATTCGCTGAAGTCCAGCGTGCCGGACAGGAACAAAATGACAAGAATCGCAAGCACAATAAGCCCAAGCACCGCAAAGTCTCTGCGGCGGGCACGGCTGGTGAGTATATTCGTATTGCCTCGGCTTTTTGTCGAAGTCGGGTCGATCTCTTGTCCCAAACTCAAATTTGTTCCCGTATCGTCGGTGATTGTTACTCTAATGACACTCTGGCAAGCTATCTCCCAGAAGAACGTATCAGCTTCATGACAAATTCAGAATTATCGTGTAACTATACAATGTATAGACAATTATTGTTAAACGATAATAATTCATTGACAAACAAACATGGCACCCCTAATTAGGAGGCTCATTTCGGAGTATCCAATGCGCTCTTACCTTTTATTGGCCGGTCTGGTGACGGTATCCGGTTGTGCCAGCTTACATAATTCACCGGATACGGCGCCACCGCCACTCCCGGCGCACCCTGACACCTGGAAGAATGGTGAACTTGCCACGATTCCGCCCATCGGTGACTGGATCGACACCTTTAACGATCCGGTGATGAGCGATCTTATCGACGAAGCGCTGAGTAACAACCCCGATCTGGCCGCTACGTTTGAGCGCATCGAAGCGGCCCGCGCAGCTGCCGCAGCCGTTTACGGGCGCAGCCTGCCATCCGTGTCTGCAGGCGGAACGGTCTCTGCCTCCAGTAATGTCGTCGAGATTGGCGGCTCTCCCGTCAGAAGCGATGCTCCGAACTATCGCCTCAATGCGAGCGCAAGCTGGGAGCCTGACCTATGGGGTCGTGTGGCTGCCGGCATTTCAGCTGCCGAAGCCGATCTTGCCGCATCAGAAGCTGACTACGAAGCCGCCCGCCTCGCCTTTGCAGGCCGCACGGCTATCGCCTGGCTGCAATTGAATGATGCTATTCGTCAGGAGAAACTCGCAGAAGCCACGCTCGAAGCGCGTCAGAGCACGCTTCGCCTGACCGAACGCCGCTTCCGGAATGGCCTGGTCGATGCGCTCGATGTGCGCCTCGCGCGTAGCTCAGTTGCTTCGTCAGAAGCCTCTCTCATTGGCCGTCGACAGCAAACCGGCATCGCCAAGCGCGCTATGGAAATTCTTCTGGGCCGGTATCCCGCGACAGAAATCGATGCCAGCCAGGAGCTTGTCGAACTGCCGGAACTCTCCGGCGCTGGTGATCCGACAACCTTGCTTTCGCGACGTCCGGATATTGCTGCAGCGGAGGCACGCATCGCTGCGGCCGGCTTCCGCGTCGAGCAAGCCCGCATGGCTTTGCGACCATCTCTGTCGCTCTCAGCGAGCCTGTTCACGTCTGACAATGTGGTCAGCAATCTGTTCGATCCGTCCTATCTGGCCGGACAAATTGCCAGCTCGCTCACCGCGCCGATCTATAATGGTGGTGCCCTGAAAGCGAACATTGAATCCGTTGAAGCTCAGGCCCGTATTTCTGCGGCCAACTATGTATCGGCAACCTTGCAGGCCTGGAAAGAAGTCGAAGATGCTCTGGCCGCTGATGTCTATCTCCAGCAACAGGTCACTGCCCTGGTAACCGCCTATGACGAAGCTGTCGCTGCTGAAGCCCTGGCCCAGCGCCAATATCAGAACGGTCTGGCGACTATTTTCAATCTGATCGACGCACAAACGCGTAGGATCAACGCGGAAGCCAGCCTGATTTCTGTCCAGAGTTCGCGTGCAATTAATCGCGTTCAGTTCTATCTTGCCCTCGGCGGCAATCTTGCTGGCGACGCGCCGACACACGAAATCAATTCTCAAGGAACGCTATAGATGAGTAAATCGGGGGCAATTCTGGCAGTCGCACTTCCAATCGCCATAATCGGTGTGTTGGGCGTTGGCGGCTGGATGGTGTTAGGTGAACTCAGCCCGGAAGCTGAAATGGCAGACGAACTGCCGAAAGGCCTCGCCGTCTTTACCGAGCCGGTAAGACGAGATGACCTTCAACTCACTGTGCAAAGCCAGGGTGAAGTCAGGCCGAGACGAGAAATCTCCATCTCACCGCAGATTTCGGGCCGGATTTCCTACGTTTCCCCGGCATTCATCGATGGCGGATTTGTCCGTCGAGGCGATGTGCTCGTGCGCGTCGATGATGCGGACTATCAGCTCTCCCGCGTGCGCGCGCAATCTCAGGTCGCCAGCGCCGAACAGCGACTTGCCCGTGAGCGCGCCGAGACGGAACTCGCCCTTCAGGACCTCGAAGATCTGGGGATCAGTGACGCCTCCCCTCTGGCCCGTCGCGAACCTCAGCTTGCGGAAGCCCAGGCCAATCTGGACGCGGCGAAATCTCAGCTTCGGGACGCAGAACTCGCGCTTGAGCGAACCATCATCCGCGCGCCATTTGATGGACGCATCAGGTCCAAGGATGTTGATGTCGGCCAGTTTGTCAGCACCGGTCAGTCTTTGGGTCGCATGTTCGGTACGGACATCGCAGAAGTGGCCCTGCCGCTCACCGATGCAGAGCTTGGCCGCCTCGGCCTCACTTTCGCGTTTGAAGAGACCGAAGCTGAACCCGGTCCAGCCGTTGTCCTCAGCGCGAACGTCGCAGGGCAGCTACGCAACTGGCAAGCTCGGATCACACGGACTGCGGCGGCAGTCGACCCTCAAACTCGTCTGATCTCTGCCATCGCAGTGGTGGAAGATCCATTCGGAGAAGGCGCATCTGACGGAATGCCACTTGCGCCCGGCCTCTTCGTGTCCGCTGAAATTGAGGGCGAAGTGCTTCCGGACATTCTAATCGCACCACGCGCCGCTCTGCGCGGCAAGGACCAGCTCTATATTGCTGATCCAGAAGAGAGTAAGCTGCGTATTCGGAATGTAGAGGTCATCTTTTCTGATCCTCAGGGGGTCTATATGCGATCTGGTGTTGATGCAGGTGAATTAGCGATCCTCTCGCCAATTCAGGCACCATTTGACGGGTTGAGTATCTCACTTGCTGAAGAGGATGAGGCTGAGAGCTGATTCAGCACGCCAGCCTTCTTCTCAGAACATAAATCACCACACCCAAAGGCGGGAATGAATCATGAGTGGTCACGGTCAACAGGATACACATCACAAGGGCATTGTCGCCTGGTGGGCAAAGAACTCGGTTGCCGCCAATCTGCTCATGCTCTGCGCCTTTATCTTCGGCATTCTGGGGTTCTCCAGATTAGAACAGGAAGTGTTTCCTCAAGCAGATTTCAACGGCGCCTCAGTCTCGATCTCCTGGCCCGGCGCATCCCCTCAAGATGTCGAAGACCAGATCGTCACCCGTCTCGAGGAGACTCTTGCAGATCTTGACGGTTTGCGTCGAATGGAAGGCACCGCTCGGGAAGGTGTTGGCTATGTGAATCTGGAATCTTTCCAAGATTACGACATCGACAAGTTCATCGAAGAAGTGAAGCTTCGTGTCGACCAGCTCAACAATCTGCCGCAAGCGTCGTTCCCGCCGCAAGTGCAGCGCTGGAAACAGTCAGAAATGTATCTGGGCATTGCGATCCATGGTGAAACCGATCGGATGACGCTAAAGCGCGTTGCCGACGAATTACGCGACCAGATTGCCGGCTCGGTTGAAGGCGGAGAACTCGCCGAGGTCTGGGGTACCCTTGGCGAAGAGGTTTCCATCGAGGTCTCTGAGGAAGATCTCCGACGCTATAACCTTACTTTCAGCGATGTTGCTCAGGCGGTCCGGACTTCCTCGATAAACTCATCTGGCGGGCAAATCCGAACAGATGTTGGTAGCATTCGTCTGCAGACGCGGAACTTATCTGACACGGCGGATCAATTCGAACGCATTATCGTTCGTCAACTTCCATCAGGGGAAACCATTCGCGTCGGCGACGTCGCCGAAGTTGTCGACGGCTTCGTCGATGAATCGCTTGATACCACTTATGGCGGCGAGCCAACGGCATTCATCATGATCATGCCGCCAGAAACCATGCACATTGATGACTACTCGAAGAATCTGCTAGCCTTCATCGACAAGGCAAATGAAGAATTGCTCCCCGAAGCGATCCGCGCAGACCTGTTGTTCGATCAAGCCGACATGTATCGCGGGACCATGAGCATTATTTCCAGCTCGGCCCTGATCGGCACCATACTGGTTCTGATCGTTCTCGTGCTTTTCTTGCGTCCGGTCGTCGCATTCTGGGTGACCATCGGCATTCTCACTGCCTTTGCGGGTGGGTTTGCCCTCCTGCCTCTATTTGGCGTTTCGCTGAACATCTTGTCCTTCTTCGCCATTCTTTTGGTGATCGGTGTAATTGTGGACGACGCAATTGTCGTCGGGGAAAATATCCATAAGGAAGTCGAGCTGGGGCGCTATAAGGGTGTCGATGCAGCCATTATTGGTACACAGCTCGTCGTTAAGCCGGTCATTTTCGGCGTTCTGACAACCATGATCATGTTCTCGCCCTGGATGCTATTGCCTGGTCCGGAACGCCAGTTCACAGCGCAGATTACTTATGTCGTCATTGCGGCCCTGTCCTTCTCGCTGATCGAATCCATGCTCATTCTCCCTGCGCACCTTGCGCATATGAAGCCGCAGAAATTCGATGGCGCGAGTGGCGTGATCCTCAAGGTGCAACGCTCGATCGCGGACAGCCTGATCTGGTTCGCAGAAAATCTCTTTAAACCGGTTCTCGAACTCGCAATTCGCTTTCGGTATGCAACAGTTGCCTTTTTTCTCTGCCTGTTTGCAATCGCGGTCGGTCTGCTCGTAAACAATATTGTTCCAGCTGCCATGATGCCGAAGATCGAGAATAATCTCGTGATTGCTCGCATTGAGTTGCCGGATGGCACTCCGTTCGAACGGACGAAACGCGTCTCAGAACAACTATCTCGCGGAGTGTTCAAGGCACGCGAGGTGCTAGCCGAGCGGTATCCGGAAGTCGACGAAGACATCGTTAAGGACGCGTCCATTATCACCAATGAGCGCAACATTCAGTCTTTTATTGGTGCCATGCTACCGGAAAACCGGCCCGAGGGCCTCACCACACGAGAGATCGCACAGGTTCTGCGAGAAGCCACAGGGCCAATCCCGGATGCGGAAGAAGTCCGGTTCGACTTTGCCATGAATGCTGGTGGCGGAGGTGTACGGTTTGCGCTCTCTCACCCGAACCTCGACACGCTTCAGGAAGCCGTCGACATGGTGAAAGAACAACTCTCCACCTATGACACAACGTTCGACATCGGAGACAACCTCTCTTCAGCAGCACCGGAATTGCGCTTCTCACTTAAGCCGGGCGCCGAAGCTTTGGGTGTCAACCTGCAAATGGTCTCAAACCAGGTACGTCAGGCGTATTATGGCGAGGAAGTTCAGCGGCTGCCACGTGATGGTGAAGATGTCCGTGTTATGGTTCGATATCCGCCAGAGGCACGGCAGTCGCTAGACAGTCTCGACGATCTTCGTATCCGGACACCTGATGGCCGTGCGGTGCCGCTGAGTCAGGTCGCAGAGTATGACTTCGCACCGGGCATCAACCGGATTTATCGCCGTGACCGGGTTCGGTCGGCTGCCGTCTTCGCAGAGCTGTCTTCGCCGGACGTCCGCGGACAGATCATGGCTGACATGAATGAGAAATTCTGGCCGCAATTCGAGCGTCGTTTCCCTGGGGTCGAAAGAGGAAATTTAGGTGATGCGGAAGCCGAAATGGAGATGGTCAACTCTCTGATCATGCTCAACGGCGGTGCATTGTTCATGATGTACATCCTCTTGGCGATTGCGTTCAAATCCTACTTCCAGCCGATCCTGCTCATGATGGCGGTGCCCTTTGCCTTTGCAGGTGCCGTGTTTGGTCACCTCTTATTCGGCATTCCTGTCGCCATGTTCTCGATCTTCGGCATCGCTGCCGCTGCTGGCGTTGTGATCAACGACAACCTTGTCCTGATCGACAATGTGAACAGGCGACGACAGCTCGGTTTTGGCGCGGTTCAGGCGCTGGTAGAATCCGCGGTCAATCGCTTCCGCCCAATCCTACTGACGTCCGTCACGACATTCGTCGGCGTCCTGCCAATGATCGCGGAAAAATCGGTTCAGGCTCAAATGCTCAAGCCGATGGTTGTGGCGATGGGGTCGGCGGTTGCCTTTGCCCTGTTCGTCAGCCTGCTCTTTGTGCCTGCACTCTATGCGGTCGGGGCGGAACTTGCTCGCTTGTTCCGTTGGCTCTGGTCAGGCAGGCCGTATCAACCGATTGGTGAGTCTTATGACAGCGACCAGGTCTCAGGTCCATCAGACCTTGACGACCATATCCATCAACCGGCTGAATAGACCGACTCTCGGGCGGGGGCGTCCGATCACTCTGATACGAAAGAACTGAGGTAGCAGATGAAACATCTTCTTATGGCGACGTCCGCCATGGCACTCCTTGTGGTCGCTGGCTGTCAGCCATCGACTGAAACGGATGTGCAGGCCGACGCTACGCCTGAAGCCACACCCACACAAACCGCTGACGCGTCCTCTGGTTCGCCGGAATTCGGGACCTTCGGGATCGACCTGAGCTATATCGATGAAGCGACGGCCCCTGGCGATGACTTCAACCGTTATTTCAGCGGCAAATGGCTCGATACCTTTGAAATCCCGGCTGACAAAACGCGTTTCGGCGTGTTCGACAAACTGGCGGAAGGCGCTGAGACACAGGTCCACGAAATCATTGAGGACACGGCAGCCGCCGAACCCGCACTCGACACGGTAGAAGGCAAGCTCGCGGCCTATTACAACGCCTATATGGACACCGAGACCATTGAAGCCAAAGGCCTCGCGCCCGTTCAGCCTTATCTCGAGCGCATCGCCGGCATCGAAACCCGCGAAGATCTGGCGAAAACTTTCGCAGCGACGGGCTTTTCGGCCCCGTTCGGAGGATTCGTGGATGTCGACTCTAAAAAGACAGACGAATACATTTTCTACGTGTCACAAGGTGGGCTCGGCCTGCCGGACCGCGACTATTATCTGAAAGATACGCAGAACAATCTCGAGCTTCGTGAAGGCTATATCGCGCTTTTGACGAACATGCTCGAGGCTGCTGGCTATGACGATCCAGCCGGTGCCGCTCAGATGGTCTACGACCTCGAGACCGACATCGCTGAGGCGCACTGGGACCGCGCACTCGGCCGGAACCGCAACCTCACTTACAACAAGATGACGAAAGCCGAACTCGTCGCAACTGGCGAAGATTTCCCAACCGAGATCCTGCTCACGGAGCTAGG
Source organism: Ponticaulis sp. (assembly GCA_002692725.1). Lineage (GTDB taxonomy): Bacteria > Pseudomonadota > Alphaproteobacteria > Caulobacterales > Hyphomonadaceae > Ponticaulis. The sequence goes on from NZLU01000067.1 coordinate 265,578, forward strand.
TCTGGGCGATCAGGAAGAATTCGTCGTTCGTCAGGTCACTCCAACCGCTGAGGAAATTGAAGACAACGGTCTGACCGAAGAAGATCTCGGCAAGCTGGGACCGGGCGTCGCAGGTCTTCTCAAACTCGCTCAGACTGCAGATATGGACGCCTGGAAAGCCTATCTGACTGCGCATTTCCTCATCGATCATGCCGATGTTCTGCCTGCCGAAATCGACGACGCAGTCTTTGACTTCTACGGCAAGCAACTCGGTGGTCAGCCGGAACAGCGAGCCCGCTGGAAGCGCGGCGTCGACTCCACCGAAAACGCCCTCGGCGAAGCGGTCGGCAAGGTTTATGTCGAAAAGCACTTCAAGCCTGAAGCCAAAGCCGAGATGACTGAGCTGGTTGAGAACCTTCGCAAAGCCATGCGCCAGAACCTCGAAGGTCTGGAATGGATGGGCGAAGATACTAAGGTCGAGGCCTATGACAAACTGGCCAAATTCACGCCCAAAATCGGATATCCGGAAAAGTTCGAAACCTATGATGGCCTGACCATCGTAGAGGGCGAAGCCTTTGCGAATGATATGGCAGTCGCTGAATGGCAATATGCCGACATGATTTCTCAGCTTGGCCAGCCGATCGACAAAACCGAATGGTTCATGTTCCCGCAAACCGTGAATGCCTATTATTCACCGAACCGGAATGAGATCGTGTTCCCGGCTGCAATTCTTCAGCCGCCATTCTTCGATCTCTATGCCGACCCGGCCGTCAATTACGGCGCGATCGGCGCTGTGATCGGACACGAAATGGGTCATGGCTTTGATGATCAGGGCGCGAAATCAGATGGTGATGGCGTGCTGCGCAATTGGTGGACTGATGCAGATACTGAAGCTTTCAAGGCCCGGACAGATGCCCTCGTTGGCCAGTATAACGAATTCTGCCCGATCGAGAACGGCGAAGACGACACGCTCTGTGTCAATGGACGTCTCACGCTCGGCGAGAACATTGGCGATCTTGGCGGCCTGTCCATGGCCTACACGGCCTATAAGCTGTCTCTCAACGGCGAAGAACCTCCCGTCATTGACGGTGTAACAGGCGACCAGCGCTTCTTCATGGCATGGGCGCAGGTCTGGCGTGCCCTCTATCGCGAAGAGCGGACCCGCACACAGCTTGCCACCGACCCACACTCTCCGCCGCAATACCGGATCAACGGCATCGTGCGGAATATGGATGCCTGGTATGAGGCCTTCGATGTAAAGGAAGGTGACGCGCTTTATCTGCCACCAGAAGAGCGCATCTCGATCTGGTAAGCCTCAGGCATCAGACCAAATGTGAAAGAGGGCCGATTGGCCCTCTTTCTTTTTGCGCTCAGCTCATTGATTGTCGAACTGAGACCTGACGAGTTTCAAGCCTCGTTTGGTGATCCGATACGGGCCGGAATTGCGCGATGCAATCGCCCGTTTTCGTTTCAGTTTTCGGAAAAGTATCAGATCAAGTTGCGGGAATAACCATCCGTCGCGGTTATAGCATTCGACTTGAAGATCATTCGTTTCATCGCGATACTTTTCAATCCGCCCGCCTTGCGCGAGCAAATGCAGGATGCGCTGTTCAGCGCGTGAGATATCCATTTCAATTAATGTCCGGAATTATGCGGAAAAACGCCGCAAACAGTCAGAGACGCGATGCAACAGCACGCGTCAGCTCTTTCTGTTCTGCCCCGCCTGATCGGAAATCAGGTCAGGGCCTTACCGGGCCTCGGACAAAAATGACATAAAGTCTCCTGATAAGGCGAGTATAGGTATTCAGGGCTTTTCAAACAAGTTCAAAAGGGATCTCAATCCCGCACGATAGTCCGGATATTTCGGACGCCAGCCTGTCAGAGACTTGGTTCGGGCATTCGAAACCCGTTTGCACTCAGCGTAAAATTGCTTCCCCATCTCGGAGAGCCCCGACTCATCGAATGGCGTCTCAGGCGGCAAATCCATTCCGAGCAGCTCGGCCGCATAGGTGATCACATCCTGCGGTGGCGCAGGCAGATCATCACATGGGTGCAACACCTCACCTTTGACGTCGCGCTCAATCGCCGCTGCAGCGCACCCGGCTATGTCACTCACCATAATCCGGGAGAAGACCTGCCCCGGCTTCACGATCCGCCTGGTGTCGCCCTTTTTCAGCCGGTCGAGCGCGCTGCGCCCTGGCCCGTAAATCCCTGGCAGGCGGAAGAGATTTGTATCAGCTCTGACTGAGCGCCATTGGTCCTCGGCGATCACCCGTCGCTCGCTTCTCGGGTTTTGCGGATGCCGTTCTGACCATTCAAATGCCCATCCGCCATCAAGATCGCCATAAACGCCAGTGGTCGAAAGATAACCGATCCAGGCCGCCTCCTTCGCCGCCTGACCGGCCAGCCGAAAGCTGGGGCATCCGTCTTCATCGGGCGGCGTCGAAATCAGCCAGTGTGCACCGGGCGGTATCTGATCCGCCAGTCCGTCGGCGAACAACATGCCTTCAACACCGTCTGCAGACAGTTTATCCACTGTGTCCTGCGAACGGGATGTCGCCATGACGCGCCAGCCTTTGGCTTTGAGCGCTTTGCCGAGCGCGCGGGCTGAGTCTCCGAACCCAAAGCAAATTACAGTATTTTGCGGTTTGTTCATTTGCTTTTCTTCGCTGGCTCCGGCAGGTGTGAAACTGGACAATCGGAGTCAGACATGACCCTTACGCTATCCTTCGTCTATGGTCTTTCCGCGCTTTTTTTATCGGCTCAATCGGCTGGCGATGAAATTCGCGCAGAAGAGATCAGAAAACTGAAGACCTGCCTCGAGCTGATCGAAACAGATCCTGAGGCCGCCTATGAAATGAGTCTCGCCTGGCTTTATGAAGGCAATCGCCCGGGCGCCCGTGAGTGCAAGGCCAGCGCTATGATTGCGCTCGGCTATTATGAAGATGGCGCGCTTCAGCTCGAAGCCCTCGCCAATGCCCCTGACGCGGGGTCGACGCAGACCCGGGCCTTTCACTGGTCTAAAGCCGGCAATGCCTGGCTGCAAGGCGGCTTTCCGGACGAGGCTATTCTCGCCTTCGACAATGCCTTCAAACTGGATTCCGAGGATTTCAATCGATACACCTATCGCGCGCAGGCCTATCTCATGACCGAAGACTGGGAACGCGCGGAAGCCGATCTCGATATATCGATCTCCAATCAACCGGGCGATCTCGCGGCCTATATGCTGCGAGCCACCGCACGCTCAGAACAGGGCCGCTATGACGCCGCGCTTCAGGATATCGACCAGGCTATGGCAATTGAGCCGGAAAACATTGATGTTCTGGTGCTTCGGGGCGATATTCGAGAGGCGAAACGACTGTCGGAAGAATAAAAATATGCTGAAGAGTAAATGTGTTCTGGCTTTAAGCCTCTTTGCGCTCGCTGCGCCTCTGGCTCATGCCGCAGAGAACAGCGCTGATAAGGATGTTAAATCCTACACCTGCCGAAGTGAAGGCGGAGAGATTCTGGTCTCGGAAGAGGCGGGCGCGGTGAAGGCCTTCGTCTTGAGTTCCTGCAGCCGCGTCGGCTGTATGACACTTGGCCTTGATGATCCGGATAATGGCAAGCTCAATATCAGCACGTCCTATCTGGATGGCTCCACCATCGATATCGCGACAACGGCGCGCCTGTCCGAAAACGGAATTCTGGTGAATTCACCGATTGTGGTGGGCCAATTCGGCTCAGACCTCACCCGTCTCATTGGTTTCGCCAACCGTTTCCTGGAAGAATACACCGTCGGCGATCGTGATGCGTTGAACTGCGAATTACAGGACTAGAAAACGGAGCAAAAAATCTGCCCCGCCATCAAGTCTTAGTCTGTGCAGGGCCCGTTACGGTTCGCATCAATCGACATCGTACCGGGCAGTACCGTCTGCTCATCGATCTTCAATTCGACTGTTCCTGACATCGTAAAAGACGTCGTGGAATGCGTCAGGGTCAGGTCAGCACTTTTCAGTGATTGGTCGCCGCAGGTCAGTTTGAATTTCACTGTGTTTCCCGATTGCGACACGTCCGAGGACGTGCAATCCGCTCCGCCAGCGAACCTCTGCGCCAGTTCCGTCGGCTCAAGACTGGCATCGTTTTCAGTCATGCACGCCGTCATGTTCTGCGTATTTTCAGCTCCCATGGCGGCGACCGTCACGTCTGTCGACCACTCACCGGGCGTAAGTTGAATTGGTGCGGCCTGCGCAGAAAGCGCTACGACAGATGCCAGACTGGCCAGTGCAGTTAATCGGATCATCTGAAACCTCCATGATAAGATGGCTGTTAACGACCCGAAACAAGCTATCCCGGATCTTTGCTCCACACTCAGCATTTGCCCCGAGAATGCAAGGGCAACGCTTAGTCAGCATTGCCTTGCCATTCAGCGCGCACCTCAGCATCGGTCTCATTTAACACTCGCTGGTTTTTTTCGGTTTCAAACCGGTTTGGGTCCAGCTGTCGCAAGGCCCAGGCCGCCATGCCCCGCACAATCGGCGCCTTGTCATCCAGCAAGCGCACAATGTCCGGCACAAACCTTTCCTCACCCGAATTGCCCATGGCAATCAGAACATTCCGGATAAATCGATGACGCTTGATCCGCTTGATCGGCGAGCCCGAATACGCCTCGCGAAACGCCTCATCTGATAGCCGCGACAGCGTCCCGAGGTCTGGCGCGTCGGTTACCTCACTCGCGGCGAATTTCAGTTCGGAAGTCGTTTCAGCAAATTTGTTCCACGGGCACACAGCCAGACAATCATCACAGCCATAAATCCGGTTTCCCATCGCCGTTCGAAACTCGACCGGAATCGCGCCGTCATGCTCAATCGTCAGATAGGAAATGCAACGCCGCGCATCGAGTTTATAGGGCGCCGGAAATGCATCCGTCGGGCACACATCGAGGCACGCCCGACATGATCCACAATGATCTGTCTCAGGCGCATCCGACACCAGCTCCAGCTCCGTCAGCATCACACCAAGAAACAGCCACGAGCCAAACTCACGGCTGACCAGATTGGTGTGTTTACCCTGCCAGCCAAGCCCGGACTTCGCCGCCAGCGGCTTTTCCATCAAAGGGGCTGTATCGACAAACACCTTTACCTGGCAATCATGCGCCGCCGCAAACTCCCTCGCCAGGCGTTTCAGCCGCTTTTTCAGAAGATCGTGATAGTCTTTGCCCTTGGCATAAACCGAAATCACCGCCTTATCGGCCTGGTCCAGCACCTGAAGCGGGTCATGGTCTGGCCCGTAATTCACGCCCAGCACCACGGCGGACCGGGCGTCCGGCCACATGGCCTGCGGATGGGACCGCCGCTCAAGCGTCTCTTCCATCCATCCCATCTGTCCGTGATATCCGGCGGAAACGAACTGCTTCAGCCGATCTGAGGCTGCCCAGGCATCGACAACGGTCGTCACCCGACAGACATCAAACCCGATCTCTCGCGCTTTGGTTTTTAAGGTGTCAGAAGTCCAGATCGTCATAATGCGATGCAGGTTTGGCACCAGACAGCCTGTCTTTCAACAAGCCCCGGAAACACGGACGTGATTTCACGCGGCTATACCATTCGCGAAGATCCGGCACATTGTCCCATGGAACATCGCCAAAATAGTCCAGCGCCGACAGATTTGCTGCGGCAGCAAGATCCGCCACGCTCAGCACGCGGCCAGTCAGATAGGAATGCTCTTCACAAAGCGCGTTGAGATAGGTCAGCACGCCGCGCAAGGCATGCGCGCCCCGCCTCAGCAAGGCGCTGTCGGGCGCACTTGCGCGTTGAACGGCCTGCGCAATCCGTTCGGCCAGGATCGATCCATTAATTTCAGATTCAAACCGGTTTTCGACCCACCGCCACAGGCGACGCGCTTCGGCCCGGTCTCCGGCCAGCGCTGGCAGCACCCGCACATCCGGATAAGTTTCCTCCAGAAACTCGATAATCGCATGGGTATGATTGGCGACAATCCGCCCATGCTTACCCTGATCCACAAGGATCGGACCAACCGGGTTGGAATACAGCCGGGTCACCTCATCAACAGGTTTCCATGGCGGAGAAACGACCAGCTCAAACTCGAGCTGTTTCTCTGCGAGCACAAGTCGCACGAGGCGACTGGCTGGGTCTAAGGGCCAGTGGTAGAGCTTTCGCATAATCTGGTATCTGTCTGTTCACCATCACTTGCGGCCTCAATAGCATGCAGAGGTATACAATGGGTTAGCAGAAAGTTAACGCGCGTCCTCCGATCAGCGCCTCCCGGGAACGATTACCAGATGGGCAAACCCGTCAGAACTCGAAAATCTTGTTGGTAAACATCGTGACAGCGGGCAAGAGACAATCTGTCTGACAGTCAGAATGAAAGAATCCGGTTAGCGTTCAACAATGGTCCTGAGAGTCGAAAAAGCAATTGTCATCGGAGCCGGCGTGGTCGGTGTTGCGACAGCCTATGCGCTGGCGCGCCGCGGTGTGGCCGTGACAATGATCGACCAGCGTGAGGATGCAGGTCTCGGCACATCTTACGCCAATGGCGGCCAGCTCAGCTATCTCTATACCGGCCCGCTCGCCAATCACCGGCTTCGCAGCGAACTGCCAGGCCTTGCCCTGCATCTGAATCCCGCTTTCCGCATCCGTCTCCATACCGACCCGGATTTCGTCCGCTGGATCCTGTCCTTCCTGCGAAACTGCACGCGCAGCCGGTACCGGCGAAACAATGCCTCCGCGCTCGAAATCACACTGGAATCGCGCCTGGCCATGCTTAGCCTGCTGCAGAAACACGCGCTCGATTTCGACTATCAGGTGAAGGGCCGTATGCAGCTTCTCTACACAGAGAAAGCCATCGCGGGGGTGAAAGAGCATCTCGAACTCAAGCGCAAATATGAAGAAGACGAGCGCCTCATCTCTTTCGAGGACGCAGCAGAGCTCGAGCCCGCCCTCACATCCGCCGACGACAAGCCGCTGAAAGTCCTCTGGTCACCGTCTGAAGCCGTCGGAGATGCCAGCCAGTTTGCCCGCTCCCTCCTGGAGACACTCAAAACAGACTATGGCGTTGAAACGCTGTTCGGCGAACGCATTCTCCAGGCCAATCTTCATTCCTCCGGCGCTGATATCCGCTTCGAAGATGGCCGCAGGCTCGACACTGAACTTCTGGCCCTCTGTACGGGTGCGGACCGGTTTCTGATGAAACAGCTTGGCCTCGATGTGCCGCTCTACCCGATGAAGGGCTATTCCATCACGGCCCCCCTTGGCGATGCCCCGCCGAATATCAGCCTGACGGACACCAAACGACGTCTTGTGTTCACGCGACTTGGCGATCGTATCCGGATTGCGGGTATGGCGGATCTTGGCTGGACCCATGACACGCCCGACCCGGCACGACTTCGCGTTCTCACTAATTCAGCGATTGAGGCACTTCCGGCTGCGGCAGCCTATGAGCGCGCAACCGAGCTCTGGGCGGGGCTGCGGCCGATGACGCCGGATTCAAATCCGCGCATTGCCCGCCCTCACCCGGCCCTCATTTATAATCTTGGCCACGGCATGCTTGGCTGGACCATGGCCATGGGCACGGGCGAACGGGCCGCCAAGCTGGCTGTGCCGGAAACTGACTTGTAAACACACCATAACCTTAACTTAGGATTTGGTCGTGTTTCCCCTACGTTTGCCTCGACCAATTTCGGTTTCAAGCGCGGCCAGTTTGTTGGTCCAGAATTGCTCCATGTGATTAAGCCAGTCCGAAACCGTCTCGAACCCCTGCGGATCGATAGAGTAGAAGCGCCGGGTACCTTCTTGCCGAACAGTTGCAAAACCATTTTCTCGCAACACGCGTAAATGCTGTGAGATTCCTGGCTGACTGATGCCGAATTCCTCGTTGATGACGTCCGTGACCGCCCCCGAGGTGACCCCTCCCGGAGCAATAATTTCCAAAATCCGGCGTCGCACCGGATCACCCAAGACATCAAACGCATGCATCGCGCCCAACTTTAATCGCCCATGCCGGTGTAGAAGTTCGTGGTGGCAACGCGACTTTCTTCGGCTTTGGCTTCGTCTGCGCCATAGTCCAGATTGGCCTTTTTCCAGCCGTCACTACTTGTATTCACCCAGCTCTTGCCAATTTCACTGCCAAGAATTTCAGGGTCATCTGAACCATGCATTTTTTGTCCGTCGCGCAACATCTGGTGCAATCCCAATAGCGACAAATCCCAGCCGACACCAACGGCACCGGGCCCGAATTGCGTCCAGAACTTTTCGCCGTCTTCCGTGACAGGCGCGATGTGTTCAAGCCGTAAACTGCAGCCCTCTTCACTAATGGCCGTCAAAGTGACGCGCACCCATGTAATATCCGCCCCCATTTCCCATGTCAGCACGAATGTGCGCGGCGGCTCACACTCCAGAATTGTTCCCCCGGCATTCCCCTGGACCTGATAGTTACCGCCCTGTTTAAAGTCTCCCGTCACAGGACTAAACCATCGCGGGATGCGCTCTGGATTGGTTATCGCGTCCCACAGATCTTCGATATTGGTCGGATAAGCGGCAGAAGCCACAACCGCTCTGGCCTTTTGACCGTTATATTCCGTGTCTTCGACGCGGCGGACCACAGCCCCTAAAAAGCTCACATCACCCAAATTCATAGCCCCCTCCTTTATAACTTATCGATTATATAATTTCACAGTTATATTTGAGTCAATTGCTTGCCCATCAGGACTTGGGGGAGATGGTGCCTCAATGCTCCGTGGCGCTGATCACATTCTTCAGCGGGATCTCATACTTCCGGCCACAGAACTGGCAGTCGGCTTTCAAATGATCTGAGCCTTCTTCCCGGGCCAATTCGATCAATTCGTCATCCGGCATATTCTTCAGCGTGACTTCCAGACGTTCAGCCGAACAGGTGCACTCATCGCGCACGCGCGTCGGGCTTTCAAAGCGCACACCTTCCTCATGGAACAGGCGGAACAATACCCGCCCCAGCGAAAGGTCATCGTCGAGCAATTCGGCGTCAGTCACACTCTCGAACAGAATGCTGGCGGTATTCCAGTCGTCTTCTGTGTCACCGCGATTTTCATCGCCCGCAATCTTCTGAATCAGTGCGCCACCGGCTTGCCAGACGGGCTCCTCACCCGCTCTCTGCATCTGACCTGCCGCCAGACGGATGCGCGTCGGCACCTGTTCTGACTGCTCGAAATAATGCTCAGCGCATTCAGCCAGCGTTTTGCCATCGAGCGGAACAACGCCCTGATAGGGCTGAACGTGTGGATTATCCTGAATGATGGTGATGGCCAGCGCACCGCCGCCGATCGCCTGACGCGGATGAGGCAGATCACCCTTATTCACTCGTTCCAGCAAATCCCATTTGTCCTGATCGAAACGCATATAGCCGCGCAGGCCGCCATTGGTGTGATACTCGGCTACCATAATGCGCACAGGGCCATCACCCTCAGCCTGAATGGCCACGCGGCCTTCAACCTTCAAGGCCGAGCCAACCAGCACAGCGAGCGTCAGCGCCTCACCGAGCAGCCGGGCCGCTTCCTGGGGATAGTTATGTCGCGCCAGAATCGCGCCGATCACATCGCCGTCTAATCGGGTGATGCGTCCGCGAATAGGTTTGCCATCAATCTGGAAGGCGGCCACTGTATTGTGGCCCGTGCCAAGTTCGTCTGCCAGTCGCGTCAGGTTTCCAGACACCATTTGAGAATTGCTTTCTGTGCGTGCAGGCGGTTTTCCGCCTCATCAAAAACAGCAGATTGCGGCCCGTCAATCACGCTCGCCGTGACCTCTTCGCCGCGGTGAGCGGGCAAACAATGCAGAAATACTGCGCCGCCATTCGCCTTGCCCATCAGATTGTCATCCACCATGAAGGGTGCAAGGTCTGACAGGCGTTTTTCCGCGTCTTCATCGCCCATGGAAACAAAGGTGTCGGCAACAACCACATCTGCAGAAGACACAGCCGCCTCTGCGCTGTCATAAAGGTCCACACGCCCCTGCTCTGATCGAGCCTGTTCAACGCGCGCCATATCCGGCGAATACCCTGCAGGCGTTGCGACAGCCAGCGAGAAGCCGAATTTCGGTGTCGCATCGATAAAGCTCGCGCAGACATTATTGCCATCACCCACCCAGGCAATCCGCGCGCCTTTGAGATCCAGCCCGCGCTCTTCCAGCGTCTGAAGGTCCGCCATGATCTGACACGGGTGAGATTTGTCCGTCAGTCCGTTCACAACAGGCACACTGCCCGCCTTTGCGAAATTCACCACATCATCATGATTGTTCGCACGGATCATCACAATATCGACGAAGCGCGACAGAACCTGCGCTGTGTCTTCGATTGTCTCGCCGCGTCCCAACTGCATATCGGAAGAGGTCATGAACATGGTCTGACCGCCAAGCTGACGCATGCCCACGTCAAAGCTCGTTCGTGTACGGGTCGAGCTTTTCTCAAAGATCATTGCCAGCACGTGGTCAGCCAGCGGCGCGCCCGCATCCACTTTGCCTTTCGGCCATCCGACACGCGCAGCCCTGCTGGCCTTCGCATCATCCAGAATGGCGCGAAGCTCGCTCGCAGGGATGTCAATCAGGTCGAGAAAATGCTTCATGAGCTCTCGCTCGCCTTGGCTTCAGCGAGGCATTCATCCAGCACAGCAATCGCTTCACGGACATCCGCGTCCGTGATCACAAGCGGCGGTGCCAGACGCAGCACATTATCGCCCGCAACACCAGTGAGCAGTTTCTTCGCCCGCGCCAGGCCCTGAACGGGCTTTGGTGGCACTTTCAGCTTGAGGCCAATCAGCAATCCTTTACCGCGCACCTCTTCCACGATCTCAGGATGACGATCAGCAAGGCTCGCAAGCCCCTGTTTCAGCGTGCCCGCAACGCGGTTCACTTCATCCATAAAGCCAGGCTTGGTCATTTCATCGAACACGGCATTGCCGACAGCCATGGCCAGCGGGTTGCCGCCATAGGTCGATCCGTGCGAGCCAACGCGCATGCCTTTGCCGGCCTCTTCGGTGACGAGACACGCCCCCAGCGGGAAGCCGCCGCCAACGCCTTTGGCGACCGCCATAATGTCCGGATCGGCTTTGCCATCACACCATTGGTGCGCGAACAGCTTGCCTGTCCGGCCTGCCCCGCACTGAACTTCGTCGTAGATCAGCATTGTGCCGGTTTCATTGCACAGCTCACGAATGCCGATCAGGCACTTTTCCGGCAGATCGCGCACACCGCCTTCGCCCTGAACGGGCTCGATCAGAACCGCGCAGGTCTCTTTGCTGATCGCGGCCTTGAAGGCCTCATGGTCACCAAATTGCAGCTGTTTGAAGCCCGCCATCGGTTCGCCAAACCCTTCGAGATAGTTGGGATTGCCGCCCGCATTAATGGCCGCAAAAGACCGGCCATGGAACGCGCCGGTAAAAGTCAGAATTTCCTGACGCTCAGGCTCACCATTCGCCCAATGATATTTCCGCGCCGTCTTCAGCGCGCACTCAATGGCTTCGGTGCCGGAGTTTGTGAAAAACACCTGGTCGGCGAATGTGTTCGCGCAATACTTTTCAGACAGCTCTTCGCCGGCTGGCACCCGAAACATGTTCGAGGTGTGCCACAGCTTACCAGCCTGCTCGGTCAGTGCGTCAATCATTGCCGGGTGGGCATGTCCGAGCGCATTCACGGCAATACCGGCAATAAAATCGAGATAGGCGGTGCCATCTTCCGTGAACAGTCGGACGCCTTCACCACGCGTGAAGATTTCTTCTGGCGGGGCGTAAACGGGAAGCAGGGCTTCGCGCATGGCGTATCTCTTTCATGTCTGAGGGCGTGTTTGCCGGTCTTAAGAAAGGCGAGGCCATACCCTAAATCTGGCTGAATCGTCAATGAAAACGGACCTCAGATGAAAGTTTGCTCATTTTCATCTTCCACAAAAAAGCCATAAGACTTTCCTCAATTGCCGGATGAGAAACTGTGTACGGAGTATCTAGCTGATGTCATTGAGGTCTTTCGGAGCGTTACTTATATCGCTTTTGTTCGCCGGAAGCCTGTCTGCGCAGGCCGATATGGTGGAGGAGCGCTGGCTCGCCTCACAAGCTGACGCCACGGATAAAGGCGATCGCGCCACCAATGGCGATCCGCGCGCCCTGGCAGAGCTTGAGCTGATCTATGAGTTCTGCGCGATGGATTCAGACTGCATGAACCTCGATCCCGGTCGCGCTCCATCAGATCTGCAATATCGCGTTGCGGCGGCGGCCGTCGAACTTGGCCGTCTGCATCTGGATGGCCAGTTTCAGGAGAACGCCTTCAGCACGGCTGAGAAATACTTCACCCTCGCCGCCACGCTTGGCTCCCCCTATGGCGTTCATTGGCTCGGCGAGCTCTACAGCCGGTCAGCGTCGGAAGCCTATCGCTCCTCCGCCCCCATCTTTCTGGAACTCGCCATGGAAGAGGGCGTCGCCCGATCTGCACTCATTCTGATGGAACTGGCACAACGCCAGCGCCGTGAAGAAGAGATCGTGCGGTTTGCCCGGCTGGGTCTTGGTCTCGAACCGAATGCGGACGAAGGCGAGGCCTTTGTTCAGGTCTTGCGTCGCCGTAGCCTGCCCCTCCGCCCGCTGGCCCTCACTCAGGAAACCGGGCCCGATCTGTCATCAAATCGGCCTGGGAGTCGTCCGGCAAGCTACGCCGCCACCAACGACTCGCCAGAGGCGCAGGCCTATGCCTGCGCGCGCAATTCCGAACAACTGGACGAAGAATGGACCCTGCTCAACGAGTTCGACTCCCGTCTCAGCATTGCCCGCACAAGCTATCAGCGCGATCAGCAGCGTCAGGCAATGTCGACGCCTTTCGTTCCTCCGGGGAGGGCTGGCCAGATCGTGACCAAAGCGCATTCCGCGAAAATCGACGCGCTCAACCAGCGCAGCCAGCGCATCAATCAGGCCAATGCCGAGCTTCGCAATTGGGGACAGGCCCTCACCCGGCGCCAGGATGAACAGAACGCGCGCTGCAGCTTTCCGATCGCCTTACCGACCTATCAATCGGTTTGTGAAGGCGAGCTGGCTGACTCTCCCTATTGCCGCAGCATCCAGTTCTGATCTCGTATAGCCACATGAATATGTCCTAACGTCAGGCTTGCCAGCCTAACCCAAGGCGGGCCAATACTCCCGAAGAAAAATGAGGGAGCCCGCCATGTCAGACCGCGTTCGCGTCGAAATCAAAGATCATATTGCCGACGTAAAACTCTTCCGCGCCGACAAGATGAACGCGCTCGATAATGACATGTTCAACGCCATCATCGAGACTGCCGCCGAGCTCGACGCCAACCGCAATGTGCGAGTTGTTGTTCTCTCAGGCGAGGGCCGCGCCTTCTGCGCGGGGCTCGATACGTCAAACTTCAAACGCACAGCGTCAGGGAATGCAGGACCCTCCACCATTGGCCCGGATCAATCCCTGCTCGACCGCGTCTATGGAATCTCGAACCGCGCCCAACAGCCCATTCAGGCCTGGCGACAAATGCATTGCCCGGTCATCGCGGCCGTCCATGGCGTCGCCTTTGGTGGCGGCTTCCAGCTCGCGCTCGGCCCGGACATCCGCATCGTGCATCCGGAGACGAAAATGTCCATCATGGAAGCCAAATGGGGCCTCATTCCCGATATGGGCGGCACACCGATCATGCGTGGCCTTGTTGGCGATGATCTGATCCGCGAACTCACCTACACCGCCCGCATCTTCAACGGCACACAGGCCAAGGAATATGGTTTTGCCACGCATTTGAGCGAAACCCCGTATGACGACGCCATGGCCCTCGCCCGAGAAATCGCCGCCCGAAGTCCGTCAGCCGTGCAGGCCTCAAAACTCATGCTCAACAAACTTCATGACGCCACTGTGGCCGAGGCGCTGATCACGGAAGCCGCCTATCAGGAAGCCGTCATTGGCAAACCCAATCAGGTTGAGGCTGTCAAATCTCAACTCGAACAACGCCCCGCCGATTACGACGACACCGAATGGTCTGAGCCCCGGATGTAACGTACGTTACCTCCCGTTACAGTTACCGTAATTAACCCCCAAACAGTGTAGTTCACTATTGCAAACTGCTCTCAGAACCTGACTTTCTGGCTCAACAACCAGAAACACCGGGGAGAGAATTTGTGATCCGATTGAGTGCCGCAATCCTGTTAGCCAGCGTCAGCAGCCTGCCTGTCATCGCGCAAGAGGAGGATGCCGAACAGCGCCTGAACACCGTTGAGGTCCACGGTCGTGGCCTTGAGCTGATTGGCGAGGCGGGCGCAGCGTCCGAAGGCGTCGTGGGCTATGCCGATTTTGAAGACCGTCCGATTTCCCGTCCCGGCGAACTCGTCGAAGTCATTCCCGGCGTCGTCGCGACTCAGCACTCTGGCGAGGGCAAGGCGAACCAGTACTTCCTCCGCGGCTTCAATCTCGATCATGGCTCTGACTTTGCCGTGTCCGTTGATGGCGTGCCGATCAATATGCGCAGCCATGGTCACGGTCAGGGTTATCTCGACCTCAACTCTTTCATTCCTGAAGTCATTGAGCGCGTCGATTATCGCAAAGGCCCCTATTTCCCGTCCAATGGCGATTTCTCAGTCGCTGCAAGTGCGCGCTATTCAACTTACGACACCTTTGAGCGTAATTTCATCGAAGCCAAGATTGGCGAGAATGACTATTACCGACTTGTTGGCGGCTACAGCACCGCGCTGAATGACACGAATGACCTGCTCATCGCCGGTGAATACCAATCCTATGACGGCCCATGGGATTTACCGATGGGGCTCGAAAAACTGTCAGGCCTCGCCAAACTCACCGGCCAGAAAGGTGATATGCGCTATCAAGTCAGCCTGACCGGCTATGACAATAGCTGGAACTCCTCCGATCAGATTCCGCTTCGTGAAGTTCAGAATGGGAATCTCAGCCGGTTTGGCTTTATCGATGATGATCTGGGCGGCGAAACCAGTCGCTATAGCCTCTCTTCCCTGCTCTCCTGGGATCATGCCAGCGGCGCGACAACAGAATTGTCTGCCTATGCCGTCGCCTACGACTTCACCCTTTGGGGCAATTTCACTCTATTCCTCGAAGACCCGGTGAATGGTGATGAAATCCAGCAAACAGATGAGCGGACCTATTATGGCGGCCGCATCTTGCACAGCTTGCCGATCACCGACCAGCTGGACCTCACCTTTGGCGGCGAAACCCGGTTTGACGATGTGTCGGAAGTCGGGCTGTTCAACTCCGTTGATCGCATGCCGGTCAACACGGTCCGGCGCGACAGCCTGGAAGAGTTTTCAGCCGCCGTGTGGGGGCAGGCTGACTATCAGTTCACGCCAGATCTGCGCGGCTCGCTGGGCCTGCGCGGTGATTATGTCAGCGGCGACGTCACCGCCATTACGCTGCCAATCAACTCTGGGGAAGCAGACGACACCCTGCTCTCGCCAAGTGCCGCGCTCGCTTGGCGCGCGACGGATCAGATCGAACTTTATGCCAATTATGGAGAGGGCTTCCATACAAATGACGTGCGCGGCGCGACCATTCAGATCGATCCTGCAACAGGCAACCCGGCTGATACCGTGCCGCTGTTTGCTAAAGCCAAAGGGGCGGAGCTCGGCGCAAGGTTTGAAACTGGCGATCTGAAGACCACGATTGCGCTATTCCACCTCGAACTGGATTCAGAGCTGATCTTTGTCGGCGATGCCGGTACGACTGAAGTCAACGATGCCACCGTCCGAAACGGTGTTGAGGCCACTGCCTTCTGGCGCCCGAATGAGTGGTTCGTCGGCGATCTCGCGCTTTCCGTCACGGATGGCAAACTCGATATTCCGGGCCCTGACACTAAAATTCCGAACTCAATCGAGACGGTTCTGTCTGGTGGCGCGCTCTTCCGCTTCGATCCACTCACGCTCAGCGCGCGTCTGCGGCATTTCGGAGAAAGCCCGCTGATCGAAGACGGCTCGGTCTATTCAGACCCGACCACCGTCGTCAATCTGGGCGCGACCTATGACTGGAATGACATCACGCTCGGCCTGGAAGTCCTCAATGCCTTCGATGCCGACGATAATGACATCACCTATTTCTTTGAATCCCAGCTCATGACGGAGGCAAACCCCGTTGAAGACATCCACTTCAAGCCGGTCGAACCCCGTCAGATCCGTTTCAGCGTCAGATACAATTTCTGACGTTTCCTCCTGATAAGTCCTCCTGACTTATTACCCTGGCCGGATATCGGATTTGCCTCCCCGATATCCGGCTTTTTCTTTCCCCATTTCACAGAAATTACCAGACGGCATGACATTTACGTGATGTAAGCTATTTAAATGTAGTCTACTATTGCCAATTGTTTTGGACGCAGCTAAACAGAGTCCTGAAGGCGTCATTGCCTTTGTCCTCCACTACGCCGCTTCGGACCGCAGCCCGGTCTGAGCGGCGGTATTTTTTTGGGGGATAGAGACGGTCCGCCTAAGCCTTCAGCTTATAGCCCGATTTGAACATCAGCCAGACAAGGAAGCTGGTGAAGAGCGCAAGCCCGCCGGTCACGGCCAGTCCAACGCCGATATTGGAATTGGCCACACCCAGAAAGCCAAAGCGGAAGCCATCAATCAGATAGAAGATCGGGTCCCAGTGTGCGAGCGTCTGAAACGGCTCGGCCAGAACCTTCACGTCATAGAATGTGCCTGACAGGAAGGTCAGCGGCACAATCACGAAATTGGTGACAGCGGCCAGATGGTCGAACTTGTCGGCCCAGATGCCGCCCATCGCGCCAATCGCGCCGAGAATGATGCTGGCCATCAGCGCATGCCAGGCCAGTGCCCAGAAATGCACAATGCTGAGATCCGCAAGACCCAGAAGCTGAATCGCAATGCCGGTGATTGCGCCAACCATCACACCACGCGTCGCCGCGCCGGCGATAAAGCCCACGGTCAGCTCCAGCGGAGACAGAGGCGGCATAAGAAAGTCAACCGACGTTCCCTGCACTTTAGAAATGGTGAGTGAACTCGACGTGTTCTGAAACGCATTCTGCAAGATCGCCATGATCACGAGCCCCGGCGCCAGGAAATCCTGATAGGCAATGCCCTCAAAGTCTCCCTGTAATTCGCCGCGATTGCCAAATGCCAGCTTGAACACCGTCATCAACAAAAGGGTCGACACCGCAGGCGCAAACAGAGTCTGCATTGCGACTTTGATAAATCGCCCCACCTCCCGCTTATAAAGTGTCCAGAGCCCCAGATAATTGAGACCGGCAAAACGGCGTGGCTCACTATAGCTCGTCGGGAGCTGTTCCTGCATCGTATCACTCATGATTGGGGATTTAGGGCGTTTCGAGCCGATAGGGAATGCCTATTCATCGCTCTAACGATGAGTCTGTCTCTATTGACCAGATAGCAGACACGGGTTTTCCCCAGCCAATTGGTTAATTTTCGGCACTAGATGTGGATTACTCGACTTCTCCACAACTCTGTATATTGTGCCCAGACCCTCTTTAGGTACGATATATGGGTGAGATCATCGTTAACGATCTCTTAACGATACAATATATAGATTAACAAAACTGAGAATTCAGGAGCCGGATGATGAGTTGGACTGAAGAGCGGGTAGAGCAGCTAAAAAAGCTCTGGACAGAGGGTCACAGCGCCAGCCAGATCGCAACACAACTGGGCGGTGTCACGCGTAACGCCGTTATCGGAAAAGTCCACCGCCTTGGCCTGTCAGGCCGTGCGACGCCGTCTCGTCCGGTCAAACGTCCGCCGCGCCTGGCCCGTCCGAAGCCAACCACGCAACGGGTCGTCCGGAAGACACCTGTCGAACAGACCGGCACGCCAGAAACAAATCTGCCAGCGGTCGCGAAAAACGTGGAGCCGCTCGCACCAGCCAAACTCGACAATGGCGATTTTGCCAGCGTTCTGAACATTCGCGAGTCCATGTGCAAATGGCCAATCGGCGACCCAATGGACAAGGATTTTGCCTTCTGCGGACGAGCGGCCTCCGGTGGCCCGTACTGCGCAGAGCACGCGAAAGTGGCCTTTCAGCCTAAGAAACAACGCGCACGCCGCGAAGATACGGTCCAGCCCTTCCGCCGCGCTGCAGGCTGATCTACGGGGTAGCAACTCCAAACAAAAACCGCGCGATCCTCTCGCGCGGTTTTTTCTTTATTCGAAAGATCAGACTTTAATCGACTGCGTCTTCAATCGCCTCGCCAGCGCTTTCAATATCGCGCCCAACGCCTTTGATGGTGTTGCAGGCTGACAAGGTCATGGCCACGCACAGCGCGAGCGCAAGTTTCATCCAGTTTTTCATGATCATCTCCATGTCATCAGACAGGAGATATAATGCGCCTTCTTTGCGAAAGTTCGCAACTGGTTTTGGGGCCTGTCGCGCTAATTCAGCTTCTTCTGATCCACCGGCTTGGGCGGCGTAAACGGTTCAGGCAAAGGCAGGGCCGGAACGCCCTCTTCCGCCAGAGACTTGGCTTCTTCGAGCGTCGTCTCACCCCAGACAGGTTTGGCGTCCGCTTCTCCGGAATGCATGGCGCGAGCGCGGGTCGCGAAATCAGACCCGACATATTCATGCGTCGAGGCGATATGGTCACGCACCTCCTTCATCATGGCCGCAAGCTTGGGGTCAGGCTGCGCGCTCGCAGGCACAGATGCGCCATCCCGCTTTTTCGTTCCGGACACAGAAGGCGCCATGATTTGCTTCACAATCTGCGCGCTGCCGCATTCAGGACAGGCCAGAAATCCTTGCGACTTCTGCTCATCGAACGCATCCGAATTTGAAAACCAGGCTTCAAACCCGGAATGGCAGGATTGGCAGGCTAAAGCGTACTTTACCATGGCGTCAGTTTACTGAAGAGACAGGAGCGGGTCCAGCTTGCCCGAACGCTCCAGCGAATAGAGCTCATCGCAGCCGCCGACATGCACATCATCGACAAAGATCTGCGGATAGGTGCTCGCCCCATTCGCGCGCTGGATCATTTCCTTGCGCTTATCCGGGTCCATGCCCGCTTCAATCTGATTGAACGCCACGCCTTTGGACTCGAGCAATTGCACCGCCCGCACACAGAAGCCACAGAATTCACGCGTATAAATATCGACTTTTGCCATCATGATCTCCAGAAGGAGCATCATATAAGCGCATTTTTCGGCGCGACAACGCGGGCCAGTGTGACAACGTCAATATTCGCGGGCTTTGCCTGCGAAAGCGTACGGGCACACGCGTTCAATGTCGCACCAGAGGTCAGCACATCATCAACAATGACAATCCGTTGTCCTTGAAGGCGCGTGTACCCGCTTTCTGTCAGGACAAACGCACCGGCGACATTCTGCTTTCTTTGCCGTGCCGTAAGATGCCCCTGGCTCTTTGTCGGCTTTTTGCGACGGATCAGCCGATGCGCCACGGGCGTTGAGGTCAGCTGCCCAAGTGCGGTCGCCAACCATCCGGCCTGATTATACCCTCGTGATGCCAGCCTGCGATAATGAATGGGCACCGGGATCAGCACATCAGCTGTGTCAATCTGTTCACGCGCCATCTCGTAAATATAGCGCGCATAGAGTTTCAGTCCGCTTCGTCGCCCGCCTCGCTTAAGGGCCAGCACCATATTGCTGGATATGTCATCATAAACAAATGGTGCACGCGCCTGGTGCCACAGGGGCGGCGCGGCTACACATGCGCCGCAAATCTGGCCGTCCTCTTCCATCCGGTCGAACGGAATACCGCACTGATCGCAAAACGGCGCAGACACAAAATTCAGTTTATTGAAATCATCAACTCCGAGCCTCGCATCCCCCCAGAGCGGATCGCCAGTAATGACGGACTGTCCGGGCCAGAGCCATCCAAAAAGGGATTGGAAGGGTTCCTTCAAGACCGACAGACGCTTGGCGGGATGATCAGAACGCGCCATATGGGGTGGCATGATGTCTCCGAATTCCCACGAAGTGTTTGACCGGTCAAAAGTCCGTCGCCGGCGCGATCGGGCTGCCAGCTCATATCAGCAGAGCGACTTCATAAAGTCACGCATTCTGGAAGATATTGAAGACCGAATCCTCGCCACCGCCCGTCAATTCCCGCTCGCACTCGCGCTTGGTGGTTACAGTCCGGGCACCAAGAACCGTCTTGGCCGCTATTGCGACACCCTCATCGAAACAGATTTCTCTTTCGCACGCTTACCGGCTAACGGACAAATGGCCCTCACAGCCGATGAGGAATGGCTGCCCTTCGCGGACAATCAGTTTGACCTGATTGTCAGTCCGCTCGCTCTACATTGGGTGAATGATCTGCCGGGCACGCTCATTCAGATCAATCGCTGCCTCAAGCCGGATGGCTTTTTTATCGGCGTCATGCCCGGCGGCACCAGCCTTAAGGAATTGCGCCAAAGTCTGCTGCAAGCCGAAAGCGAACTGACAGACGGCGCTGAAATGCGGGTTTCGCCCTTTGCTGATGCGCTCGATATTTCAGGACTGCTGCAACGGGCTGGCTTTGCCCTGCCCGTCAGCGACCGGGACAGGCTGACCATTCGCTATGACAGCATGTTTGATCTCCTGCGCGATCTACAGGCCGCAGGCGAAACCCATGCTCCGGCGCTTACAGGCCGAAAACCTCTGTCGCGCCGCATTCTAATGCGGGCTGCTGAAATCTATGCGTCAGAGTTTGCGGATCCTGACGGACGGATCCGGGCCACGGTTGAGCTTGTCTGGATGACCGGTTGGGCACCTCACGCCTCACAACCGCGCCCGAAACGTCCGGGTTCCGCCCGGGCAAGCCTTGCTGAAGCGGTTGGATCCATTGAACACTCGGCGGGCGAAAAAACGGGCAATCTCAAGCCGAAATCAGACGATTAGCCGCCCTTTTCAGCCGCATCCCATTTCTCATCGAGATTATCATACATGGACTTCGTTGAGTTGCCGATGGCATTCATCGCCGCCAGAAGCCCAATCACAACCAGCGCTGCGATCATGGAATACTCGATGACATTTCCGCCGGACTTGTCTTTCAGGAATCGGCTGAACAGGCGCTGGAATGAGGTCAAGAAAACCCTCCCTGACGGGCATGGGCGTAGATAAAGTCAAACAGCGGAATGTCCGCCGCCGGCGCGTCGAGAGATTTCAGCTCGTTTGTTTCAACGAATTTCAGGGTCTGCCCTTCGCGGGCAACAGGTTCGCCCTGCCAGTCCCGGCAAAGGAAGACCGGCATCACAAGATGAAAACTTTCATAGGCATGAGATGCGAAGCTGAGAGGGGTCAGCGAAGATGGATTAATGTCCACGGCCAGTTCCTCCCTCAATTCTCGCACAAGAGCCTCCTCGGGCGTTTCACCGGTTTCTATTTTACCGCCCGGCAGCTCCCATAATCCGGCCATCGCCTTGCCTGCGGGTCGCTGCGCCACAAGAACCCGTCGGTCGGGGCGCATTAACAGTCCGGCAGACACATAGATGATTTTCCGGTTATCCGACATTTATCAGTCCAGAGTGAAATATGATTGTGCACCTGGCCTCAAGTTCGATAGGCGCCATTAATCTCGACGTAACCATGGGTCAGATCGCAGGTCCAAACCGTTGCGCTTTCACTGCCCACGGCCACATCAACGACAATTCGGATGGACTGGCCCGAAACAGCCCGTGTCGCTTCGTCTTCATCATAGCTCACAGCCCGCTGTCCGGCCTCGGCGACCAGAACATCTCCGATCCAGATTGCCATGGAATCTCGGTTGAGCGGCTCAAGCGCCTTACCGGCCGCCATCACGATACGCCCCCAATTCGCGTCATTGGCCGCCAGAGCCGTTTTCACCAGCGGCGAATTCGCAATCGAGCAGGCAATCGTCTTGGCGGATTGCTTGTTGATGGCGCCCTTCACCTCAATCTCAATGAACTTGGTCGCCCCCTCGCCATCGCGCACAATCTGCTGCGCCAGGTCCAGGAACACCGCTCCAATCGCATCGGAAATCGCAGTGAAATGTTCCTCCATTTCAGCATCCGACAATTCGACGGCACCGGTTGCGAACAGCATCACCGTATCGCTGGTCGACATATCGCCATCGACCGTGATGCAGTTAAAGCTTTTGTTAGTCTGATCCGACGTCAGCCACTGACATTGCTGCGGACTGAGCGGCGCATCGGTAAAAATATAAGACAGCATGGTCGCCATATTCGGCGCGATCATGCCCGACCCTTTTGCAATGCCCGCAATCGAAATGGTCTTGTCACCCACTTTGACCTGCCGACCCGCCCCTTTTGGGAATGTATCTGTCGTCATGAACGCAGAAGCGAGGTCGAGCCAGGGTGTGTCGGGCGTCAGCCGAGGCCACACCTCGGGCACAACATCAGCAATCAGCCCAGGCCGGACCGGGACGCCCACCACGCCGGTTGCACCGAGATAACACTCTGATTTCGGCTGACCGGACACCGTGGCAATGGCGTCCAGTGTCGCCTCATTCTTGGCTAGGCCCTGTTCAAAGGTGAACGCATTCGAATTTCCGGCATTCACCACCAGTGTGCTGGCTTTTCCCTCAGACACTTCGAGCGCGTCCCGACACCAGTCAATGTCGCACGACCGCGTCAATGAGCGCGTGAACACGCCTCCGCAGCTGGCACCCTCGGGAAAGTGCACAATCATCAGATCATTGCGTGTGGTCTTGTACATGCCCAGCGAATGGGTCGCGGACACCATGCCCTGAACAGTTGGCAGATCCGGAAAATCCGGTGGTGCCAGAGGCGAACGAGCTAGTTTCAAGTCAGTATTTCCTAGTTTTCCGTTTCAGGGACATCAGAGTCCTCAGCTTCCGATGAGGTCGCCGTCTCGTCTCCTGCTTCCGGTGTCGGCGTGAGATCCGCGAGTGGCGGCTCGCTTTCGCTTTCCAGATCTGGCGCAAGAATGTCATCCGCGTCGGCTTCAAACACATCCATCGAGTCACCGTCGGTGATTGTCTGAATATCTGCCCGCGTACGCAGGCGTGCCAAAACCTTACTGATTTCATTCAGCGTCAAAAACTGCACAATTTTCGGGCGTGTTTCGTCAAAAGTCGGCGGCGCTTCTGTGCGCCGATCATCCACTTTTACAATGTGCCAGCCAAGTTCACTCTCAAAGGGCTGAGAAATCGCACCGACAGCCGTCCGGCTGATCACCCGCGGAAACGGATCCGGAAATTCTTCCGGCAGAACATAGCCAAGAAGGCCACCTTCCGCCCGGCTGTTTGGGTCTGCAGAATAGGCGAAGGCCAGTTCTGCGAACTCTGCACCGCCTCTCAGCTGTTCATAAAGCTCGTCAGCCGTGCTCTCAGAATCGACCAGAATATGGCGCACCAGCACTTCTTCGCCGAGTTCCAGAAGCGCCACCTGCGCTTCATACATTTCCATAATGGCGCTCTCATCGACTTCTTCAGCGACGAGGTTTTCCACCAGAATATTCCCGAGAATACGTTCTCTTGCGGCCTGCAGACGATGAATGGCGCTCTCTTCTTCATTGAGTTTGCGCGTCATGGCTTCCTGCGCCAGCAGTTTCTGATCGATCAGCTGCTGCAGGATTTCTTCAAAGTCGGGATCGTCGACATCAAGGCGCTCTCCGGGCACGATTTTGCCCTGAGCGGCCGCTTCAAGTTCGACCTCCGAAGCCAGAATCGGTTCGTTATTGACCACTGCCGCAACAGCCGCGCTGACGCGAATGGGTGGCCCTGATTCGTCACCCGAAGTGTTGTCGCACGCCCCCATTGCCGCCAACAGACCACCCATAAACAGTGTCGCGAGTGCTTTTTGCATGAAATAGACGTCTTTCCGCTTTGCAGGTGCTAAGATTGACACCCTACCACAAGGTTCTTAAGTCAGTCCGGTTGGAGGGTCGAGATCATTTCCCAGTCCCTCGTACAGAGTATTTAAAGAAGGGCGTGATATTCTTTCGAATACAAACGCCAGTGTGGTCCAGAAAATGCTTCAAATTGCTAAGAAACTCTTCGGCTCTGCCAATGAAAGACAGCTGAAACCCTTCCGGTCAAGAGTTCAGCGGATTAACGCGCTCGAGCCTGTCCTGGAGGCATTGTCTGACGACGCGCTTCGCCAGAAAACAGCAGAGTTCAAAACAGCTCTGGCAGGCGGTGCCACGCTTGACAGTATTCTCGAAGAGGCATTCGCCGTGGTGCGCGAAGCCTCAAAACGCGCACTTGGCATGCGGCATTTTGACGTGCAGATGATTGGCGGCATGGTGCTTCATTCCGGCGCCATCGCCGAAATGCGGACGGGTGAAGGTAAAACGCTGGTTGCCACACTGCCAGCCTATCTCAACGCCCTCACCGGAAAAGGTGTCCATGTCATCACCGTCAACGACTATCTGGCCCGTCGTGACGCGGAATGGATGGGACAGGTTTACGGCTTCCTGGGCCTGAAAACCGGCATTATCGTCCATGGCCTCGATGATCGTCAGCGCCGGGATTCTTACGCCGCTGACATCACATACGGCACCAACAACGAATTCGGTTTCGACTATCTGCGCGACAATATGAAATACTCGCTGAACGACATGGTTCAGCGCGGCCATAATTATTGTATCGTCGACGAGGTCGACTCCATTCTGATCGACGAAGCGCGGACACCGCTTATCATTTCCGGTCCGACCGATGACCGCTCTGATCTCTACAAGGCGATTGACGCGATTATCCCGCAGCTCTCCGAAGAGGATTACGACCTCGATGAGAAGCAGCGCTCGGTTGTCTTCAACGAAGACGGCAATGAGAAGATCGAGGAATTGCTGACCAATGCCGGGCTCATGGAAGGTTCCATGTATGACCCGCAGAACATTACGATTGTGCACCACGCCAACCAGGCCCTTCGTGCGCACAAACTCTTCTTCCGCGACAAGGATTACATCGTCAAAGATAAGCAGGTCATGCTGATTGACGAGTTTACCGGTCGCATGATGGAAGGCCGTCGCCTTTCGGAAGGCCTTCACCAGGCCATCGAAGCAAAAGAGAAAGTCGAAATCCAGCCGGAAAACCAGACCCTCGCTTCGATCACCTTCCAGAACTATTTCCGTCTGTATGACAAACTCGCCGGTATGACCGGTACGGCTGACACCGAAGCCTCAGAGTTCATGGACACATACGGCCTTCGCGTCTTTGACATCCCGACCAACAAGCCGATCCAGCGGGTTGACGATGATGACGTGGTCTACCGGACGGCCAAGGAAAAATACAAAGCCATTATTGATGAGCTGCGTGACTGCCATTCGCGCGGCCAGCCCGTCCTGCTCGGCACGGCGTCCATTGAGAAATCTGAGCTGCTTTCGACCCTACTGGGCCAGGCTAAAATCCCGCATCAGGTTCTCAACGCCCGCCACCACGAACGAGAAGCGCACATCGTCGCCCAGGCCGGTATTCCCGGCGCGATCACAGTTGCCACCAATATGGCCGGTCGCGGAACTGACATTCAGCTTGGCGGTAACCTCGAAATGCGCCTTGAGACCGAACTCCTCGGCCAGCGCGCCGATGAGTTTAAGTCGAAGTTCCAGAATGCACTGGCCGAAGAAGTCAGACGCGCCGTGCCCGAAGGCCAGACGCCGCCCCCTCTCAATGAGCAAACCATTCGCGGAATTCTGCCTCCGGAAGTGCAGGAAGACGTTCGCAAACGGGTTGAGCATGGAATGCTCGAGGAAATCCGTCAGGAAATCGAGGCTGGCAAGCACGACATTCTGAAAGCGAAAATCTCTGACGAGATTTCCGCGGCCAAGAAGAAGGCCCTGGATGCCGGTGGACTCTTCGTGCTCGGTACAGAGCGTCATGAAAGCCGCCGGATCGATAACCAGCTTCGCGGCCGGACGGGACGTCAGGGTGACCCGGGCCGATCCAAATTTTACGTTTCCATCGAAGACGACCTCTTGCGTATTTTCGCGGCTGAGCGTCTCGACACCATCATGCGTCGTCTCGGCATCAAGGAAGACGAAGCCATTGTCCACCCATGGATGAACAAGGCGCTCGAAACCTCTCAGAAAAAGGTCGAGCAACGCAATTTCGAGATGCGTAAGAACGTCCTGAAATATGACAACGTCATCAATGACCAGCGTAAGGCGATCTTCGAACAGCGGATCGACTTCATGCGCGCGGCAGACGTCAGCAGCACCATTCGCGAAATGCGTCATGATGTGGTTGAGGACCTTGTCCACGAAGCCATGCCAGCCCGCTCCTATGCGGAACAATGGAATATTGACGGACTTGTGGAAGAGGTTGAAACCACATTCGGCATCACGCCGCCTATCCGTGAATGGGCCGCCGAAGAAGGTGTCGCCAACGAAGAAATTATTGAGCGCCTGAAAGAAGTCGTCGACGCCGCCTATGCGACCAAGGCCGCCGATATCGGACCTGAGCGTATGCGCTGGTTTGAGAAACAGGTTCTTCTGCAATTGCTCGACAAGGAATGGCGCGAACACCTTCAGCAGCTCGATCAACTGCGTTCGGTTATCCACCTCCGCAGCTATGGTCAGCGTGACCCGCTCAACGAATTCAAATCAGAGGCCTTCCAACTGTTCTCAGAGCTTCTCTCCAAGCTCCGCAAGACCGTGACCGGCACGCTGATGAACATTCAGATCCAGCAAGGCGGGCCTCCCGCCCAACAGCGTCGTCAACCTGAGCACGAACAGGCGTAACATCGCTCTAAAAGATCCAAACATAAAAGCCTGTCTCCGATGAGACAGGCTTTTTGGTTTTTTGGGCAGGCCGTATCGAAAATCCACCGCCAGTGCGCCTCTGACCGCTAGGACATATCGGGACCGATCGGCACAATACCGGTGGGATTGATATGCCGGTGGCTCTCATAATAATGATGCTTGATATGGTCGAAATGCACCGTCACGGCGATTTCCGGAAGGGCCATCATCCGGCCCCGAAAGGCTTTCAGACTTTCAACCTCATCCACTTTATACCGGTTGCATTTGAAGTGCCCGTGATACACCGGATCAAACCGAATCAGCGTTGTGAAAAAGCGGATATCCGCTTCCGTCATCTGATCGCCGACCAGCCAGTCTGAGCCGGACAGTTTTTCCGCGGCCCAGTCGAGCGTATCAAACACGTCATTGGCCGCCTCTTCATAATGCGACTGCTTTTCTGCAAACCCGGCCCGGTAAACACCATTGTTGAACGGATTATAGACGCGCTCATTCACGGCGTCGATTTCGTCGCGCAGGGCTTCGGGATAATAATCGCCCGCCTTTGCGCCGACGCCATCAAAGGCCGAGTTCAGCATACGGATGATCTCGGCGGATTCATTCGAGACCAGACAGCGATTGGCTTTGTCCCATAGCACTGGCACCGTCGCTTTTCCCGAAACTTTCGGATCGCTGATCTGATACAGATCATGAATGGTCGCGGCGTTTTCATTGGGGTCTGGCACCACGCCTGGCCCGTCATCAAAGGTCCAGCCCTGATCACCCATATACCAGTTTGTCACGGATAGGCCGATCATCTCATCAAGCCCTTTCAAAGCGCGCATGATCAACGCGCGGTGCGCCCAGGGGCAGGCATAGGAGACATACAGATGATAGCGATCAGGTTCGGCCTTAAAGCCTCCTTCACCAGATGGCCCGGCTGATCCGTCAGGCGTCACCCAATTCCGAAACTCACTTGTCGCCCGTACAAATTTTCCATCATCGTCCGCGAAACCGCCTTCGCCCGTAAACCACTCACCGTCTTTCAGATAACCCATTCAAACACTCAATTTTGCCAAAACCAGTACGCCCCGCTAAGGAGCCTGATTTTATACGTTAGCTTTTAGCTGCTGGTTCCATTGCGGACCCACATTCGTCGAACACGGCTCAACTGATACGTTCAACCATCAGCCGCACTTCAAGCAAAAGCCGGGCAATATCTGACTCACGAGACAGCCGGTGCTCGCCATCTTTAATCAGATGCAGATCACAGTCTGACGTCACAAGCGCATCCTGAAGCTTCAACGCATGTCCCCACGGCACGTCAGGGTCTTCTTTCCCCTGCAGAATGGTCACGGGCACCTTCAGATCGATCGGGCCATCCAGAACATTCCAGGTTTTGCCATCTTCAATCAATTCACGGGTAATCGGATACGGCTCGCCATACGCATTGGGCCGCATCCAGCGCCCGGTCGTCATGATCTCGTCCTTCGCGTCGTCGCTCAGCTCCTCCCACATCAGCTTTGACGTAAAATCCGGTGCAGGGGCCAAAAGTACCATCCCTACGACCCGCTCCTTCCGGGCCAACGCCGTCAGCAGAGACATCCAGCCACCCATGGACGAGCCGACAAGGATTAATGGCCCCTCCGAAAGTTCATCCACCGCCGTCAGACAATCCTCTCGCCAGCGCGTAATCGTCCCCTTGGCAAAGTCGCCGGAGCTTTCGCCATGGCCGAAATAATCAAAGGCGAGATAACCCCAGCCTGCGCCCTCGCACTGGTCCTTGACGGCCAAAGCTTTCGAGCCGCTCATGTCGGATTTAAACCCCGACAACCAAACCAGCGTCGGCATATTGGCAGCGGGCGCTAACTTCGTGTAGGCAAGTGTTTCGCCATCGGGTCGGGTCAGCAAAGCCATGTCAGGTCTCCCGTCTCTTCTCTGAAAGGTGCTGGCTGTTTGGTTAAGTCTGGTCTCACTGTCCTGCAAGTCATCCCTGAGCTCAATGCCGGTGGCGCGGAACGTACCACTTTGGAAATGACCGAAGCTATTGTCGCTGCGGGTGGCCACGCGCTTGTCGCCAGCGAAGGCGGACGCATGGACGACGAACTGGCACAGCTGGGCGGCGAGCTCATTCGTCTGCCGCTGAAATCGAAATCCCCCATCACGCTCTGGCAGAACAGAAACGCCCTCAGGCGGGTCATCTCCGAACGTCGTGTTGACCTTGTGCATGCCCGTTCCCGCGCCCCGGCCTGGAGCGCGCTCTGGGCAGCCCGCGCGAGCCAAATTCCCTTCATCACCACCTATCACGGTGCCTATGGCGGTCGTTCAAAGCTCAAGGTCTTCTATAATTCTGTCATGGCGCGCGGCGACCTCGTCATCGCAAACTCTGAATATATTGCTGACCATATTTGCGTCACGCACGAACTACCCGCGGAGCGGATCGTCACCATTCCCCGCGGCGTGGATCTGAGGATTTTCTCACCCGAAAACCTCGACCTCGATCGCGTCCAATCTCTCCGTACAGATCTGATAAATGAAAGAAAATACCTCTTCCTTCTGCCGGGCCGTCTCACGGAGTGGAAAGGCCAGCGCGTCTTTCTGGAGGCACTGAACCGTCTGTCAGACGCGGAGAAATCAGAGATTACCGCCATTCTCGTGGGTGATGCGCAGGGGCGGACTGCCTATCTGGAAGGCCTGAAATCGCAAATTAGTGCTTTTCATCTTGACGAATTAGTCAAAATTTCAGGGCATTATAGCGATATGCCAAGTCTTTATGCTGCATCCGATCTCGTACTCGCGCCATCAACGCGCCCCGAAGCCTTTGGCCGGGTTGCGATCGAGGCCAATGCCATGGGAAAACCCGTGATCGCGTCCGATCATGGCGGCCAGCGAGAAACCGTGCGATCTGGGCAGACAGGCTGGCTCACAAAGCCAGGGGATGTCGATGAGCTTGCTGACGCCATGAGACGTTTTTTGAACCAGAGCGAAACGGGTCTCACGAACATGTCCCGTTCGGCCATGGAGCATGTCCGATCGAAATACACCACACAGGCCCTTCAGGCAGCGACGCTCCACGTCTATGATCGTGTCCTGTCACAAACGCCGGGGAGCACGACCTGATGGCACGCCAGGCCATTAATCCAGGAGATGACGCGCAAAAAGTGCTGATCATCAAGCTTAGCGCGCTCGGCGATTTCGTGCTTGCCATGGGCGTCATGAAAGCTGTGCGAGACCATCACCCGTCAGCACAGATCACGCTTCTCACCACCCCGCCCTTTGAGCAATTTGCGAAAACCTGTCCCTGGTTTGATCAGGTTGAAACCGATGGCCGACCGAAAGACACATCCGGCACGACCTCCCTTCTTCGTCGCCTCAGAACGGCGAAATACGACATCGTCTACGATTTTCAGAACTCGGGGCGGACAGGCAAATATTTTCAGGCCCTCTGGCCCAATCCGCCGCTCTGGTCAGGGGCTGTGTCGGGCTGCGCCTTTCCGCATGAAACACCCCATCGACTTGAGATGCACTCAATCGAGCGGTTGGCTGAACAGATCTCGCTAGCCGGCATTGGGCCCGAAGGCGGATACCCCTATGGTCAGGCTCCGCTAGCGGATTTCTCCTGGATTGAACCCGCCCTGCGCAATACGCCCCGGCTCAAGCCCGCCTTTTTCTCGCTTCACGGCCCGTATGCGCTGCTCATTCCCGGCTCATCAGCCCACCGGACAGCAAAGCGTTGGCCGGAAGAAAATTATGTGGAGCTTGCGAAATGGCTGGTGACGCAAGGCATTACCCCGGTTGTTATTGGGGGCAGTGCAGAGAGCCTGATCGGCAATAAAGTGGTGCGCGCAGAACCGAAAGCCAAAACACTCTGCACACGAACTGACCTGTTTCAGGTTGCCGAACTTGGGCGCCAGGCACACCTTGTGATCGGAAATGATACGGGTCCCATGCATATGGCGACACTTGCTGGCGCTCCCGGAGTGGCGCTGTTCGCCACCAGCGAATCGAACCCGGATCTGGCTCGTCCGCGCGGCAGCAATGTTGTGGTGGTTCAGGCAGAAACCCTTGAGGACGTCAGTTCTGAAGATGTTTTTCAGGCAATTCGGGCGCTTGATGTGATCCCTAAATCTTGAATTTATGACGCAAATACGTCATATCTCTATCAATCTTAACAATACTAGGAGTATCTGCCATAGCACGTCGTCCAATGCCGGCTAAGCCGCCTCAAAAGTCAGGACCCCGGGTCAATGAAGACATCCGGTCCCCCCGAGTCCTGCTGATTGACGAAAACGGGGAAAAACAAGGAGAAATGCCCACCGGTGCAGCACTGGATGCCGCACGCGATGCCGGGCTGGACCTCGTAGAGGTGTCTCCGAACGCTGATCCTCCGGTTTGCAAGATCCTCGACTACGGCAAGCTCCGCTTTCTTGAACAGAAGAAAAAAGCCGAAGCCCGCAAGAAGCAGAAGACCGCTGACCTCAAAGAGGTCAAAATGCGTCCGAACATCGATACGCACGACTATGAAGTCAAAACGCGCGCGATTACCCGTTTCTTCGAAGATGGTGACAAGGTGAAAATCACCCTTCGCTTTCGCGGTCGCGAAATGGCTCACCAACACCTCGGCATGGAGCTTCTCCAGAAGGTGAAGGGCGAGTTTGATGAAGTCGCAAAGGTTGAACTCGAGCCAAAACTCGAAGGTCGCCAGATGATTATGGTGATGGCGCCACGATAGCGTCATCACGACAGGAACTATCGCGACATAGTTGCTTTTTTCTACTAAAAATAGAAAAATAAACATGTTGATGCTCGCCAGTTGATGGCTCTGGTGAGCGGGCGCTGCTATCCACTTTGAGTGGAGCCAATAATGCAGCAAAACATGCTTGAGGGACTGTTCTGGGACCTCGTCGACGATGATGAAGACTATCAGCAGGTCGAAAAGGCCCTGCTGGATATGTGCAGCCCGTTTGGCGTCACAGTCATCTCCTGTGTCGAAATCAGAGCCGCTGCCCACAACAGCAATCCCTTCATTGGCCGCCTGATCGGTAAACGTGATGGCGAATGGCTTCGCCGGTATCGCCGCGAAGAATTGTTCAAGCACGATGTGGCGCTTCAGCATGTCCCCAGAACGGAGTCCGGATTTTCCTGGCAACATGTCGAAGACATGGCGACCACAAAGGAACAACGTAACGTGTTCGATGTGGCCCGCGAACATTGGGTGGGTGATGGGTTTCTCATCCCGAACTTCGGCGCGGACGGACGCATCGGATTCACGGGCTTTTACGGATCAGAGATTTGCGACGATCCCGTGACCCGTCGGCTCTTCGAATTTGCTGGAAACACCTTCTATAAATACGCTTATCGAAAAGCGCAGGAACAGGCCGTAAAGACCCAGCCTCTGATCGATCTGACCAAGCGCCAGCTGGAAGTGCTTTACTGGATTTCGAAGGGCAAGACCGATACGGAAATGGCCGAAATTTTGGAAATTTCTCCGGCAACAGTGAACCGCCATGTCGAACTCGCGAAGGAAAAGATCGGCGTTCGGTCGCGCACGGAAGCCGTTCACTACGCTCTGGTCAACGATCTGATCTCCCGCATCTGATCGGCTCAACAGAGCTATTGCTTTTCCTGGGTTCCGTGCTCAGACTCCGGTCTGTAATTTGTGTCGGAACTCACATGGCCCTGGATCCAAACCTTAAAGCGTTTATGGAGAAGTTCAGCCTGCCTGAACTTCTGTCCTTCAATCAGAATTCCTCTTCATCATCCGGTGCAGGTTGGAAGGACATCGCTGCGAAACTCAGGGCGAGTTTTTTCAAAGCCACACGCTCAATGGAGAGCGATGCGCCCGAGCTCGCATCCATCGACAATTTGCTGGTCGATGGCGCAGATGGGCCGCTGAAGGCCCGCCTCTACACGCCGCTTGCGGCCGGCATCGGTCAACAGCCCGCCATTCTCTATTTTCATGGCGGCGGCTTTGTGGTCGGTGATCTTGATGGTCATGAAATGATCTGTATCCGGCTGGCTCATGCCTCGAAATGCCGGGTGATTGCGGTGGATTACCGGCTCGCGCCGGAACATAAATTTCCGGCCGCCCATGAAGATGCGCTCAGCGCTTATCACTGGGTGTTGGAACGCGCGCCTGACCTCTCAATTGATCCTGAACGTGTGGCTGTTTCGGGTGACAGCGCGGGCGGCAATCTGGCCGCCTTTCTGTGTCAGGAACTCTCGCGACAGGGCGGTCCTGAACCGGCTTTCCAGCTTCTGTTTTACCCCCTGCTCCAGTTTGTCGACATCAAGTCAAAGGGCTTATCCTTCCAGGAGGGCTTTTTCATTTCCCCGGGCTTTTTTGACTTCTGCAAGAACGCCTATCTCGGCAAGGAGTGCGATCCGATGGATGTCCGCGTGTCTCCGCTCTTTGCATCTCAGGAGGAATTCCGGGGTCTGGCCCCGGCACATGTCGTCCTGTGTGGCTGGGATCCGCTTCGGGATGAAGGTCGCGCCTATGCCGACAAACTTGCCGCCGCCGGCGTTCCGGTCACAATTCGAAATCATCCGGGCATGGTTCATGGCTTCATGAACATGACCTCCGTCTCTGTCCCCGCCCGCGACGCCATAGCTGAGGCCGGGCAGCTTATTGGTAAGGCACTTGGAAGTTTGTGAGACGGAATCTGACACCTAACGCGTTTAGATAAAATCCCGACCGAACATAAAACTGACAAGTGTAAGTGCCATCAGAACAAAACTCGGATCGGGAATGGGAAAAACCGGAGGAAACGCGGAATGCGATATCAGATGATGTTGGTGTCGTCGCTGGCAGTGCTGGCGGCATGTACCAACAGCGGAAGCAGCGATAACGAAACCCCAACTCAAAACACCAGCCCGATCATCACGGCAGGCAGCGACCAGACCGTCATGGAGAATATGATGGTCTCACTTTCGAGTTCACTTTACGACGCCGAAGGAGACGCAAACATCAGCTGGACCCAGGTGAACGGTCCAAACGTCATGCTTGACGACCCGACCAGTCTCACCCCCAGCTTTCGGGCACCGATTGTCCCGGAAGACCTTCAGCTGACCTTCCGGGTCACGGCCAGTGATGGCGAATTCCAGTCTCAGGATGAGATGGTCATCACCGTCAACAATGTCACTCAGCAGGGTCCGTCTCCTCAGGGTATTGATGACGACAGCGGCAACCGTCGAGACCGCGCGCGCAATAACCGGGATGATGACAGGCCGTCTGTTGAAGCGCGGGAGATTCGCAAATTTGATGGCACGAAGAACAATGTCGACAATGCACTTTGGGGCGCGACATTCGTCCATCTCCAACGCTGGGGGACTGCCGACTATACCGACGGCATCTCAACAATGGCAGGCGCGCTCAGGCCAAGCGCACGCGAAGTGTCGAATGCCATCGTCAATCAGGATGAAGGCGAATCTCTGCCAAACACCTTCGGAGGCACGGACTTCATCTGGCAATGGGGCCAGTTCATCGACCACGATATCGATCTGACCGACGGCGCAGAAGAAACCGCCGACATTGAAGTTCCGACAGGTGATGTCTGGTTTGATCCAGACAATCTCGGCACCCAGATCATCCCTTTCTCCCGCGCCCTGTTCGATGCAAACACCGGTACAGACGCCAGCAATCCGCGTGAACAGGAAAACGAGATCACCTCCTGGATCGATGGATCCATGATTTACGGCTCGGACAAAGAGCGCGCCGATGCGCTTCGCGTTTCTCCGGACTCTGCCTTCCTGAAAACGAGCGCGGGCAATCTTCTGCCCTTCAATGAAGATGATCTGACAAACGCCAACGGCTTCGTCACCGACCCCACCACGCTTTTCCTTGCCGGTGATGTCCGGGTGAATGAACAGGTCGGTCTGGCCGTGATGCACACACTTTTCGTCCGCGAGCACAATCGCATCGCGCAGAATATTCTCGATAATGACCCCAACAAAACCGGCGAGCAGGCTTATCAGGACGCCCGTCGTCTGGTCATCGGAAAAATCCAGAAAATCACCTATGTTGACTGGCTTCCAGCCCTTTTGGGGCCAGACCCGCTGCCCGGCTATTCAGGCTATGACGACACGCTGAATGCCACCATTTACAACGAGTTCTCAGCGGCCGCTTATCGCCTTGGCCACTCTATGATCAATGACGCGCTCTGGCGTCTTGATGCATCAGGCGCAGAAATCACTGACGGTCATTTAAGCCTCGCCGAGGCCTTCTTTACCGCGCCCTCCATCCTGACAGAAGAAGAATCGCTCGATCCGATCCTGCGCGGTCTGGCCGCTCAGGAACACCAGGCGCTCGACCCCAAAATCGCACATCCTCTGCGAAACTTCCTTTTTGGTCAGCCGGGCCTTGGCGGGCTGGATCTGGCCTCGCTCAACATCCAGCGCGGTCGCGATCACGGCCTGCCCTCCTATAATGATATGCGTGAAGCAATGGGGCTCGCTCGCGTCACGGCCTTTTCGGACATCACCTCTGACACAGACCTCGCTCAGGCCCTATCCGACACTTATGGCAGCGTCGATGATATTGATCTCTGGGTGGGTGGCCTCAGCGAAGATGCGTTCGGCGACTCGCAACTCGGAGAACTCTTCACCCTCATCATCGCAAAACAGTTCCAGCTACTGCGCGATGGCGACCGCTTCTGGTATGAAGAAGACCTGCGCCTCGATGAGGTCATGCAGGTCAAGCTGTCATCGCTCGCTCAGATCATCCGGGATAATACCGGCGTCGACAGCGAAATTCAGGATGACGTCTTCCACATGCCTGCCACGCCATAAAGAGCGATCCGAATTTTATGAAAAGGGCGTGATCCTCACGCCCTTTTTCTTTACAGCTAACAGGCATGACCCAACCTTTTGAAGCGCTCGGCCCTGACTTCTCCGATCCGGTCGAACCGGCAGATTTCCCGAAAACCATTCTTCGCTATCGTAATGACCGCGCAGCAAAAACTGTCGGCCTTGACGGGCTGTCTGACGCCGAATGGCTCAGCCATTTTGGCCGGTTCGAGCCTCTGCCCGGTAACATGCCCCGCCCGCTTGCGATCCGATATCACGGCCATCAATTCCGCTCTTATAATCCTCAGATCGGAGATGGTCGCGGCTTCCTCTTTGCCCAGCTCCGAGACGATCAGGGGCGGCTTCTCGATCTTGGTACGAAAGGCTCAGGCCAGACCCCTTATTCTCGCTTCGGTGATGGGCGTCTAACGCTCAAAGGCGGTGTCCGCGAAGTCCTTGCGACTGAAATGCTCGAAGCCTCAGGCGTACCCACCTCGAAAACCTTCAGCCTGATCGAAACCGGTGAACAGCTCTCCCGCAATGACGAGCCCTCCCCCACACGCTCCTCTGTCATGGTACGGCTCCAGCACAGTCATGTTCGCTTTGGTGCCTTCCAGCGCCTCGCCTATCTCAAGGAAGAGGACAATCTCGTCACCCTCCTCAACCATGTGCGAGACGTCTATCACCCTGACATCCCACCGTCCGAGCCCGCCTCTCTCGCCCCGGCGCTCCTGACCCGCATCGCACAGCGCACCGCCAATATGGTGGCGAGCTGGATGGCGGCTGGTTTCGTCCATGGAGTCATGAACACCGATAATATGAATGTGACCGGCGATACCTTCGATTTCGGTCCCTATCGCTTCCTGCCAACCTCAGACCCGAAATTCACCGCCGCCTATTTCGATGAATACGGCCTTTACGCCTTTGGTCGTCAGCCCTCGGCAGCCATCTGGAACCTCCAACAATTGGGCGGTGCCTTCGCTATGGTTGCGTCTGTCGAAGATCTGACCGAAGCCTTGCAGGCCTTTGAACCCGCCTATCAGACCGCCCTCTGCGATCATTGCTTCGCGCAACTCGGCCTCACGCCTTCAGAATTGTCCGCCGACTTGTCATTCCTCGAGAAACTCTTCTCTTGGATGACAGACACCCAAATCCCCTGGGATCAATTCTTTTTCGATTGGTTTGGCGGGAAAGACAGCACTGATCGCGCGCAGCAAAGCCCGGTGTCAGACTTCTACACCCGCGATAACTTCGCGCCAGTTCGCTCGGAAATTCTCTCACGCACGCCCGACGCGCCCGAGCGCCTCACGCATGCCTATTTCCAGCGCCGCACGCCCGAAACTGTTCTGATCGATGAAATCGAACACCTCTGGACTGCTATCGCGGATGACGATGACTGGTCCCTCTTCCATGCCAAACTTGACGGCATCAGGCAGAAACGAGAGGCGATGAGCAGCTAACTAGAACTGTCGGCGTTTACCTACTCCCCTTGAAAAGGGGAGGACTCGGGAGGACCAGAAATCGCAAGCGATTTTCCGACCGAGGGTGGGGATCAAGCCCTTGCGAAATGCACAGATATGCCAATCAGGCGATCATATCGGTAATTTGCTCGATCAGTTAACGTCACTCATTCCGCTCACAAAGTGATCCCCCTCCCACTCCCCCTTTTCCAGGGGGAGAGCACATCCGGGCGGAAGACAAAGTAACAGCCAAACACAAAAAAAAGCCCGGCGTGATGCCGGGCTTTTCTTTAAATTCTAGAAGCCAGTTAAGCTTTGGCTTTCACCGTCGCAAAGCGTGGCGCGATGTTCAGATCTTTCGCCCATTTCAGCTTTTCGCAAATCAGGAAGAAGGTGCCGTTATAGTCGAAAATACGGTTCCAAAAGCCCTTGCGCGGCAGGTGAAGAATAGAGACCGGCTCATCATGGTGATGGTCATGGAAGGCCTCACCACCGGTCAACAGCGCCAGAATATAAGTGAACCATTTCGGCATCTGCAGATGACCAAACACATTGATGCCCAGCACCGTTGCGTGGAACTGCATGGCGCGGCCGATCACAACAGCAGCATGGATCAACAAGGTAATCACAAGATCGCCGCCCAGCGCCCAGACTGTAAGATAAATGATGGCCGGGATGCCGAAATGCATCAGCGAGGCCAGCAAATTGTAATTCTTGTCGCAAATCCGGACGATGACATTATTCTTGATCCAGAGCGGCATGGGACGCGCCAGGTCCTTGTCATCACGGAACAGAATCCAGCCCACCCAGGCCCAGGTCTTGCTTTCAAACGGGTTGTGCGGGTCGCCCGGCTGATCCGCAAAGCGGTGATGCTGAGAGTGATAATTGATCCAGTCTTTGATCGACCCCTGCATGGCCAGAAGACAATTGATCATCACAATGATCTGAGCTGGCGCGCGCAGCTCACCAGCCTTGTGCTGCCAGATGCGGTGCAGCCCGCCAATGCCGATATTACAGACCACAACCGTGCCCGCGATCACCGCAAGCACAATCGGCGCATACCACCAGTGAAGACGAACGCTCTCCATCAACAGACCGGCCACAATCGCTGTGACCAGGCCGATCACGCCAAGTGCAGGATAGAGAAAGGCGGAGAATACGCTGCCAAAATCGAGAGTTTTCCAGGATTTCGGGATGGCAAGTGAACGCGGCAGAATCTGTCGCTCTGAGGTCATTCTAGGTCTCACTCAACTATTGATGTGCGGGTTCCTCAACCGAGTATTAAACTCAGTTAATGAAATCCATTCTCAAACAGGATGAAGCAAATTGATGCGTTTGTCAGTCCCCATTATGTCGCAGGACTGAAAAAATTGACGCTTCCGTCAATTTTATTGCTCAAAGTGTTGTCTGTGCCAGAGATTTCACGCGATCAAAGTTCCGTGACGTCATTTCGGTTTCGAATCTGGACGCCCGGTCCTTCACCACAGCCTCAAGGGCATCCTTCGGCGACAAATCGCGGATATCGCTCAGAAGGCCATTGATTTCATCATCATATTTCTTTGGATTCAACGCCATGAGCGCACGAGCATATTGCCAGATGACGACGAGGTTTTCCGGATCGGTTTCTACCGATTTTTCGAAGTGCGCCTGCCCGTCTTTCACACTGGCCCCGGCCATTCCTGACAGGAAAGGACCGGCCACACGGCGCGCTTCAATGTGCCAGACGGAGAGAAACCCATGCGCCCACACATTCTGAGGGTTGTCCTCCAGAATACTCTCTGCGAGATCTCTCGACAGAGTGCCATACCCGGATCCGTTGATCTCGCTGAGTGACATCACACGGGTCTGCATCGACAGCGCAAGCGCCAGCTGAATGCGTCCCTCCAAATGGCGCTTATCGAGCTGCAACGCCTTTGCAGCGAGGCTTTCGGCCCGTTTGAGAACCTCATTGGGAGGTTGTTCGCCGTGATGAATTGCTTGTGCAAGCAGACTTCGCGCCTGAAAGGCATACCGGTCAGCTGTTTCACTGGTTGCAGCCGCAAGTGTGAAAGCCTCGTCATACCGGCCATCATCGAATGCGATGACCATCTCATCTTCGGCATGAGCGGATGAAGCCAACAAACACAGACTGAAAAATACAGCGCGGTAGATCATACAAAGCGTCCCTCGCCTGCGATCTTAACCGAATTTTGCCAGGCCCACCACTCAGCGGTGCATCTGCCTCCACCTCACCTTACACGGACAGGTTTTCCTGCTCCGAAAAATACGCATTGACGTTGCAACAATTCCATTGAATTGTTCCAGAAAAGTCTGGGGAGGACGCATTGAAATTCTTGGTAGATTATCGCCGAAGGCTGACTTCGGCGTGCGCGGTTCTGGCCGCTCTGTTTCTGGTCGCAGCCTGTTCGGGCGGCGGTGGCGGCGGCTCATCTTCATCCGGCGGAGGAGGCGCCCCGTCAGGGGAATCCCGCGCCAGTCGTGAGTTTCCGGACACTTTCTCCGCTTCAATAGACGAGAACGTCACGCTTTTTATGCTTTCAATGGGCAGCTTTCGATTTTACGCCCCGGACAATGATGTTCCTTCCAGCCTGGTGCTGACCGGCCCGGATGCAGGCCTGTTTCAGCTGACATTCGAAATGTCAGCCCCCGATAGCGCAGGCATGCGCGATATTCTGGTGGTCCTTGATTCCTCGCCAGTTCTCAGTGGCCCGCTTGAATTCAACTATGAAGCGCCGGAAGATGCCAACGGAGACAATGTTTATCAGTTCACCGTGTCAGGGGTCTATAAAGGCGAAACGCTGAGCGCGAATGTCAGCCTGACAGTCAATGACGTCGTCGATGCAGCGGAAACAGACGCAGGCCAGATGTTCACGGCCGAAACGCTGTTCTACACATTCGCGTCTTCCCTTCTGCTGCCGGATCTGACCGGCGATGGCCTGCCTGAGATTTCCATCCCGCTACATCCATGGTCCAGTGACGATGAGGCCATTCTCGTCACCAGCGAGGCCTATCTGTCTGCGCAATCTGGCAATCTCGATCTGGATACAGCGACGTCCGGCGTCATTCGCTTGTTCAAAAAACCCGGGGGCGCAACCAACGGACCGGGCTATATCACTGCCGCTGAAAGCGCCAACGGTTTTGAGCTGATGTTCACGCAGGATTCCGCGGCACGTCTGGTGCTCGTTGAAATCGGCAATGGTGTTGATTTGTCCACGCTTTATGGAGATTTCGACCCTGACCTGCTCAGCGACAAGATCGTCTACACCTCCCCCGGAAATCAGGTGCATGGCCGCATTATCGGTGATCTCAATGATGATGGCGTGAACGATTTCGTTGTCATGAATGACAACGAACAAATGGGCATCATGTTCGGCGAAAGCCTTGCTCAGAACCCGAGCCGGGACCGCACATTTAAATTCGATATCCTGCTGCGGGATTATAATGTCTTTGAGTCCGGGCCACCACAATTCCTGCCTGAAGCCCTGCGGGTTCAGATGTTGCCGGATCTTGATGGCGACGCCATTGACGATGTTCTGATCTTTTTCCCCGACGGCGTCACCTTTTATAGCGGTGCAGAGCTGAAAACCCCGGGCACAGACCTTCAGGCCGGCAACTATGTCAGCACCTTCTTCCAGCCTATGCAGGCAGAAATACTCGATGACTATGATAATGATGGCATACCAACGATCGGGTTTGGGTTCTACTTCATTGATGGCGACGCCCTCACCGGGCAGACGAGCGGAGAACGTTTCCGCATCGCGCCATCGGGAGATCGTGCTGAGTATTTCACCGCGATTGGCGATATCGATGGCGACGGGCTGACAGACCTGCTCGCCACACAACAAACCTATGGAGTCGTGAGGCTGCTGACGGGGGCTTTCATAGAGAAATACATGACCGCCACCCCTGATCCGTCTCGCCCAGCCGGAGAAGTCTATCCGGAAATCGGCGACATTCCAGACTTCAACATCGCCCCGAGGGGACCCTCAAACTATGGCAGTTTCGCAGATTCAAACCCCTTCTATCTCGCAAGTGAAAACCTGCTGATCATGCCATTATCTTATACGGGCACAGCGGACGCGACCGATTCCGGATATCTGCTTCTGAACAGCGAGGCGGTCTTTCAGGCCTATCTGGATGAACTTCCAAGCATTGAAGTGTTCATCTCCGAACGGAATTAGATGAACCGGTTACTCTTGCCGGTCTGCCCCGTCCGGCACTGAAGCCCGAAAGGGCCCGTCAGAAATGGCGGGCCTTTTTTTAAGGCTCGTCAACATCATTGCACCTCGTGAGTGTCGGACATCGCCGCCTGCCCTTCTGCCCTTCTGCCCTTCTGCCCCTCTGCCCCTCTGCCCCTCTGCCCCTCTGCCCCTCTGCCCTTCGAAGGGTCTCTCTATTCTGAATATTGACAACATACCAACCGGTCGGTATTTTATGAGGCTGTATAGGAGATTGTCATGGCCCCTCGCGGAACGGCACGGGAAAAACTTTTAAACGCGGCGATCAAGCTGGTTCGGACGCATGGCTATGCCGGCACCAGTCTCGATGACCTCTGCGAGGAAGCTGGCGTCAGCAAAGGCGCTTTTTTTCACCATTTCAAAAGCAAGGACGACCTTGCGCAAATGGCGGCGCAATTCTGGGACGAACGGACAGGAACACTCTTTGCCAGCGCCGACTATCACAAACATACAGACCCGCTCGATCGTGTGCTCGGTTATGTCGATTTCCGCGGGGAGATTATGGATGGCGACATCCCCGAATTCACATGCTTCGTCGGCACCATGGTTCAGGAAGCCTATCGCGACGCGCCAGAGATACGCCGGGCCTGCCGCGACAGTATTTTCGGCCACGCCGACACGCTGATCGACGACATTCAGGCCGCTATTGATCAGGCGGGGCTCAAGCCGAAAGACTGGACCGCTGAAAGCCTCGCTCACTATACGCAAGCCACGCTCCAGGGCGCATACATTCTGGCAAAAGCAACCGAGAGCAATGAAGCGGCGCTGACCAGCGTTGCGCATTTGCGGCGTTATATCGAACTTTTGTTCGCACCATCCCACTAAGGAGTGAAGCATGAAGCCCACAATTGAGCCTGGAGCTGGAAATGACCTTCACATTGAGCGCATCATCAATGCGCCCCGGGACGTCGTCTGGAGATGTTGGACAGTACCAGACCTTATGAGCCAATGGTATTGCCCCAAACCATGGCAGGCAGACGTGCACCAGCTGGACCTCTGGCCGGGCGGCAAATCCTCCATGACTTTTAACGGTCCGGAAGGCGAAACAATGCCGCTTGAAGGCATCCATCTCTTTGTCGATCCCGGCCGAACGCTCGTCTTCACCGATGCCTTTCGGGAAGGCTTTATTCCTCAACCCGAAAGCTTCATGACTGGTTACGTTCTGCTTGAAGACGCACCAGATGGCACAACGAAAATGATCTGGGGTGCGAGGCACGCCACTGAGGAAAGCAGGCAAAAACATATCGACATGGGCTTCGAGCAAGGCTGGGGCGCGGCCTCTGAACAGCTCAACGAACTGGCGCAGTCGCTTGCTTCGGCATAAACAACGAGGCCATTTGAGAGACGTAAAATGAGCAAAATCACCACTTTCCTCTGGTTCGACAATTTCGAAGGCCGCAATGCGGCGGAGTTCTACACCTCACTTCTGCCCGACAGTTATATCGAGGGCGGTGACAAAGCACCCGTCGACAATCCGTCATCCGAAAAAGGCAAAGAGCTCGTAGTAAACTTCACTCTGGCCGGACAAAAATACGCCGCGCTCAATGGCGGCCCGCACTTCAGGCCAACTGAAGCCGTGTCCTTTATGATCCTGTGTGAAGATCAGGCTGAGATCGATCGCCTCTGGAACGCGATCACCGCCAATGGTGGCGAAGAGAGTATGTGCGGCTGGTGCAAGGATCGTTGGGGCTTTTCATGGCAGATCACGCCGAAATACCATATGGATCTGATGGCCTCCGATGATGCCGCGGCCAAGGAACGCGCATTCGCCGCAATGATGAAAATGAAAAAGTTCGATATCGCAGCCATTAAAGCAGCTGTCGGTCAGGCATAGCGCCGGGAAGACACTCAACCAGAGATCACTAGCTGATTTTTTTTGTTTCACCCGAAGTCAGCCACACCTCTGGGCAATTGGTGCTTGAGATTTGGTAACCTTCACCAGATATTTGCATAAGCGTTGATCGTGTTAAAAAATCGTCTGGTTTCTCGTGTACTAGCAAGCTAAGGAAAAGTTGATCGGTACAACTGATGATCGTAGCGTGCAGAGTGTCCAGATGGAAAATGAACTAAAGTCTCATCATACCCGTTTGAAACAGATCCCGCTTGAGAGCTTGATCGCAGGTCGCCAGAACGAGGTGCTGTCGGCATGTAGTTGGACGGTTAACCTGGCGCGCCAGCATCTCGATGACGAGGCAGACCAGGCGCTTCTGGATTTTGCAGAGCATCGCAATCTGGGCGCGGCGATTGAGAACATGTTCATAGGTGAGCATGTCAATGAATCAGAAGACCGCCCAGCCTTGCACTGGGCATTGCGCACAACCGAAAACGAAGACACTCCGGCATCCATGCGTGTTCGCGAGTCGCTCGATTCAGTGTTCCGCTTTGCCGATCAGGTACGGTCCGGGGATATTCTTCCCGGAATCAAGGCTATATTGCATTTGGGAATTGGCGGATCTGACCTTGGTCCTCGCCTGCTCTACGATGCCTTTTCCTATGACCATCGTGACGGCATCCGGGTTCGGTTTGCGTCAAACGTCGATCCGATGGATCTCAACCGCCAGCTTATCGGGCTCAATCCGGAAACGACGCTCGTTGTTGCCGTCTCAAAATCCTTCACCTCAGAAGAAACACGCTACAATCTCGACCGCACTGTCCATTGGCTGAAAGCCCGGCTTGGCGATCGCTGGCAAAAGCATGTCGCTATTGTCACAGCCGCTCAGGATAAAGCAAAGGAATGGCTGGAAGAGCCAAGCGATCAGATCTTCGAGCTGCCCTCAAGTGTTGGCGGTCGGTACTCTCTCTGGTCCGCTGCAAGCCTGAGTTGTATTGTTGCCTTCGGATCGGCCTGGTTTCGAAACTTCCTGAAGGGCGCCCGAGAAATGGATGAGCATTTCCGGACGACACCGCTTAAAGACAATATTCCGGTTCGGCTCGCACTGATCGACTATTGGAATATGACAGTTCGCGGCATCGAATCCGAAATGGTGCTGGCGTATTCGAATGCCCTGCGCGTGCTTCCGGCCTACCTTCAGCAATTATTGCTGGAATCAAACGGGAAGAGCATGTCCTCAAATGGCGAGCCTGCGACCGATCGGACCATCGTTGCCCATTGGGGCGGCGAAGGCACGATTGGCCAGCATTCTTATCACCAATGGCTTCACCAGGGCACGAGTGATTTCGCGTCTGAATTCGTCGTTGCGGTCCGCCAGGATGCTGACGGCAGTGGAAGTAACTCGCTCATTGCCCATGCCCTCGCTCAGGCGGAGGTGCTCGCGAATGGCTATTCCCGCGAAGAAATCCTGGCCGACGAACCCGATCTGTCTCCAGAGATCGTCAATCAAAAAGTCATTCGCGGCGGGCATCCATCGGTTATTATCGCCAATCGCGAATTCAAACCGAAATCTGTCGGCAGCCTCCTTGCCATGTATGAGCACCGAACCTTCGTTGCCGGGCGTCTCTGGCAGGTAAACAGTTTCGACCAATGGGGCGTCGAGCGCGGGAAGAAACAGGCAAGCCGGATCAAACAGGCACTGAGCGACAATCTCGAATGCGCTGACCCGATTACCCAATCGCTGGTGAGTTATTTCAAGGACAGCTGATCAGGCGCTGACAGGCTCTGAAGCGGCGGGGTCGTGTGTCGCA
This sequence comes from Ponticaulis sp., assembly GCA_002692725.1. Classification (GTDB taxonomy): domain Bacteria; phylum Pseudomonadota; class Alphaproteobacteria; order Caulobacterales; family Hyphomonadaceae; genus Ponticaulis. The sequence continues at coordinate 310,280 of NZLU01000067.1, forward strand.
AGGATATCTGATTTCTGCGCCTCCTCGCTCACCCATTCGGCAAAGGCCCGAACATTGAGATTTCCGGCCAGTCGACCGGGCCAGCGAACCACGTGCACCTTGTTTGACAGAATGTCATACTCAGGCGCCAGAACTCGAACAAGCCGCCCCTCCTCCAGCGCATCGCGCACGACCATGGAGCGGACCAGCGCCACCCCTGCACCTTGTTGCGCGGCAGAAACCAGCGGACCGATTGAGCGGAACCTGAGCGCTTCTCGCGGTGTGGACTTAAGCCCAAGCCGGTCGAACCAGGTCTGCCACGACCATTCTGCCCCAACCATTTGACCCGGGGCATGCTTCTGCAACAATGGCAATTCTGGCAAGTGCTCAGATGATAATGGGGTGTTCCGCCCTTTCAACATGTCCGGGCTGCAGACCGGAAACACATGCTCTCGGAACAGCGGTCGCTGCGTCGAAGAAGCCCGCGCCTCAGACACAGCCACCCATAAAATCCGGACATCCAGATCGGCGACGTTTTCCGGCGCTTCATTCTCCACAATCGTAAGATCGAGCTCTATATTGGGATGCCGTCTGCGAAACTCCGGCAAACGTCTCACCAGCCAGTTATCTGCCAGCGCCGACCCCACACCGACCCGCAGTGCGTTGGGGGCTGCCGCGTTCAGACACCGCCCTCTTAAGCCCCGTGCGGCGTCGAGGATTTCACCGACATCCTGAAATAAGGCATCGCCCGCATGGGTCAGGGCCATGCCGGAATTCCGGCGGTCAAACAGCGTAACCCCGATAAAGTCTTCCAACCGTTTGATCCGGTGACTGACAGCGCTCTGCGTAATGCCGAGTTCATCTCCCGCAGCAGTCATGCTGGACGACCGGGCGACAGCATGAAACGCGATCAGAGCATCAAAAGGAGGTAACGTTTTCATACCCCATCATGAATAAAATTCATGGCGAGGTGAAGCCTTTTCGTTGGTCTTTCAGCGGTGAAATCGCGATCCTGATCCCAACGAGGAGAGGCCAATGTCACCAGCAGAAAACAAACGTCTGATCCAGCAGGCCTTTACCGGCATTGCCCAAGGCGATGGCCGGCAGTTTGTTGAACTCCTGCATGATGATTTCACCATGACCATTACAGGCGAATACTCCTGGTCCCAGACCTTTTGCGGTAAGGCCTCGGTCATGAAAGACCTGTGGGTATATGTCGCCGAACTGTGCCCTGGACCGCGCAAAACAATTCCCTCCCTCATACTGGCCGATGAAGACTGGGTCATTGTCGAAGGGCGCGGTGAAATGACCACGCGCGCAGGCGACCCCTATAACAATCATTATCTCCTCATGTACCGGTTTGCCGACGGCAAAATCGTAGAGATGAAAGAATATCAGGACTCTGCCATGTGCGAACGAATTTGCGGGCCTTACCCGCTTGACCGAACAACAAGAGAAACGGATCACTACTCATGAAAATCGGATTTATCGGCCTCGGTGCCATGGGCTCACGTATAGCGGTTAACCTCCTCGCTGCAGGCCACGACCTCGCCGTCTGGAACCGCACACCCATGGCGGCTGACGACCTCGTCGAGAAGGGCGCGCGTTTTGCCGCCAACCCGCGCGATTGCGCGTCGGGCGCAGAGTTTGTGATGTCCTGCGTGCGCGATGACCAGGCTTCACGCTCAATCTGGCTGGAGGGTGAAACCGCCGCCATTCATGGGCTTTCGCCCAATGCAATTGCCATTGAGAGCTCTACGCTTACCATTGACTGGACCAAGCAACTCGGTAACGCCTTTGCTGAAAAAGGCCTCGCCTTTCTCGATGCACCTGTGCTCGGCTCTCGCCCGCAAGCAGAAGGCAAAACCCTCATCCACGTTGTGGGCGGTGACGAAGCCGTCTTCACACGCGCTCAGCCCGTCCTCGCAGACATGGGCGGCGCGCAGCATCTGATGGGTCCAGTTGGCACGGGTGCCGCTATGAAACTCATGGTCAATGCCATGATGGGAGTTCAGGTGACGGCCCTCGCCGAGCTTCTCGCCGCAACCGAAAAAGACGGCATATCAAAGGCCCGCGCTGCAGACGTCTTCGGCTCCACAATTGTCTGCTCACCTCAGATGAAGATCGTTTCGGGCCTGATGGCGCAAGGCAATCACGCACCACTCTTCCCGGTCGAACTGATCGAAAAAGACCTTGGCTATGCCGTGAAAGAGGCAGGGGGCGCACAAGCGCTCCCCGTCACGAGCGCCGCGCGGGATGTCTTCACCTCAGCCGTCACAGTCGGCGATGGCGATCTAAACATGAGCGCAGTCGCGAAGCTTTATGTCTCAGTGAGTTGATTTCACCCCCGACGGCATCGTTCTGAACAATACACCACCTCATCCCATACGCGCGCCCATTTCTTACGCCAGATGAATGGGCGACCGCACGCCCTGCAGGTTTTCTCCGGCAGCTCGGTCTTGTTCGATGTTCGTCGTCCATTCGCATTTCGGGGCATGGGAAGGGAGATAGGGTGATCAAGCGCGGTGTCATCCCAATTGTCTGATGTAGGTCGGGTCAAGATCGCCAGATCGGACCCGACAAACTGCGGTCGGATCCACTCCGTTTGATACGACCTACATGGCTCAAGTCAGGCTTAGGCGACTTCAACATGTCAGCTGTCACGAAGCTTGACTGACGGTCACGCTTCAGCTCTCAGCGATGGGCCGTGCTTTTCGGTTGTGAACGCACAACAAGTTCAAGCCGGCGATCATCAGCGCAATAACGGAAAGTCCTAGCAATAGGCTTTCCGCACCAAGCGCCTCCAGCACGAGCGGACCAAATAATGGAAACGCAAGACTCAGCGCAAAATAGAAGCCCAGCATACTTCCAGCCGCTGTTCTACCGACGGACGCAACACGACTGAGAAAAACTGGAAGGACTAATAATGTTCCTACTGCAGAGACGCAGGAAAAGGCGGCAACAATCACGCCTGTGTCGACAAGGCCCTTTGTGAGAACCACACCAATTGTACCTGCAGAAAGAATGACAAATCCAATTGTTGCAGACCTCGATGCAATTCCGGATGTGAGAGTTGGAGGAGTTCTAAACGCCCAGAACAGGGTGATCATAAGCAGTACAACAAAAGCGAAAAAGCCAGCTCCACTCTGGAGCCTTTGAAATTCGGTCGTACCACCTGCGCTTGATGTTTCGCTGAAGAGGGACAGGACAGCCTGCATGGAGATAGGAAAAACCGCGAAAAATGCGCCAAACGTTATCACAAGTCCGAGTTCGCCAAATGCCGTCGCCGGACCGCGTCGTATCGTCCTGAAGCAGGAATAAATGAGCAATCCGAAGATGGACAGGAGGAGACCTAGATTGAATATCGGCAGTCCATCCTGATTTAGCATCTCCGTCATGCCGAACGAAAAGCCGACAACGGCAACCAAAATTGCAACGGGAAAGACAAAGGCTGGCCAGTTAACTGACACTGGCCTGGCTCCGTCAGAAGTCTTCGCCTGAAAGAGGTATACCAGAAAGGGCAGGACCGCGACGCCACCTGCCAGAGCCGAAAGCATGATGGGAATGTCCCAGGCTGACGAGGAAGGGCTAAGGACCGTGTTAACCAGCAGCATAATCAGGCTTGCACCACCGAAATTGGCCAGGTGATAGAGTCGAAATGCCTGATCCTGACTTCGTGAAAAGGATGGATATTGGGCGGCCAGCGACAAACGCGCGACGACCTCAAACCCACCACGCCCGACAGAAATGGCCGCTGTTCCGAATATAAGAAACACCATGGAGCCCCCTGTCAGCCCCCAGATTCCTATTGTAAGACATCCTGCAAGCATGGAGGCGACTGTTAGCGTCAGTACGAATTTTTGACGTTTAAGAAAGTCCCAGACCAGACCAAATACCAGTGCAGAAATGATTGAGAACAATGCAGGGATCATTGTCATGATTCCAAACTGCGCATTTCCCAGACCGTAAACGTTGACCAATGCCCTGGGAAAAGCGACCCAGGCAGTGGTAAACGAAAAATTCAGTGCAAATACAGTGACAAGCATCATGATAACCGGAAACGGAAGCCGGTTGGATTCGGTATGTGTAATTGGTTGGCCTTCAGATTGAGGACGCAGAGTGTCTTTTGCCGCCCGCGCTATTTTCTGCCGTTCGGGCCTGCTGCTGGTCGCCTCGCGTTCCTGGGGATGCGGCGTATTTAATGGCTGAGCTGAAGGGTTTTCACTCAGTTTTTCACGAACGATCGCAGCGATGGGGCTACTGTCATGATTATTGAGCCAAGTCTCAAGCTGAACAGAATCCGTATCGACATCAAGCTCTCCATAGTCGGACAAGTCCTGTCGACCGCTCAGCCGCCCAATGCGCCGCATCAGGCTCAACCAGCCTGGGTGCCAGTAGTCGACATCGTCGAACCCGAACCAGCCTCGAAGATCCTCTGCATGACTGGCATGAAACGGAATCGGAACGCGAAAATCGTCAGGGCCGGACACGAGCGCGCCAGCAAGCTTGTCTTGTTCAAAGCCAATAAGAGCCTCTGCTTTAACCCATCGTGAATTACGGGCATCAGGCGACCAACAGACCAGAATACACTTGGCTTCGTGTGCTTCTCGGTCAATCTCATCTGAGAAGTGCTCACCGGCTGATAAACTGGCATCGAACCAGACCTGCAGATCAAAACTGCGAAGCAGTCGGGCAAGCTTGGCCACCATAGGGCGCTGCTCGCGCTTATAAGAAATAAAGACGTCTGACATTGTGATCTTTCCCAAACGGAGCCTCTCGCAGCTATGGTGCGTTTGCAAGGCTCAATCTTCGGACACATTTCCAGACAAATCCTGACGGGATTCAAAGCCTGAAACGCGCAATCTCCGGCTCAAACAAACTCGCCCTTCAGCGCCTGCTTAATCAGATCCGCTGTTTCGTTCACGCCATAAATCGCGATGAATCCACCAAAGCGCGGGCCCTGAGACTGCCCCAGGCACACTTCATAGATTGCTTTGAACCAATCGCGCAAATTCTCAAACTCCTGAGACTTGCCCGCCGTGAAGGTCAGCGTCTGCAGCTCTTCACCCGTCACGTCGCCATCATAGCTGCGCAAGAGAGACACGAGCTCCTCCAGAGCCGCCCGCTCCTGATCTGTCGGCGCGCGATACTCTTTCGCAGGCTTCACGAAATCCTCGTAATAGGCCAGCGCATAGCCCACCAGATGATCAAGGAAAGGCGCATTCTCCGGCGTCGCATCCGGTGCATACTTGGTAATAAAGCCCCAGATCAGCTCTTTCGAGTTCGCATTCGCCGCCGACACAAGGTTCAACAACAATGCAAAGCTCACCGGCACGTTCAGCTTTGGCGGCTTGCCGCCATGAATGTGCCAGACGGCGTTCTCGACCTGTTTTTCCGGCGGCTCTTCGTGATATTTCTCCAGGAAGGTCAGATACTCATCCACCGCCTTCGGGATCACATCGAAATAGAGCTTCTTCGCGGCGCGCGGCTTTTGCCACATAAACAGCGCCAGGCTCTCCTGCGGGGCATATTTCAGCCATTGCTCCACCGAAATGCCATTGCCTTTCGACTTGGAGATTTTCTCGCCCTTCTCGTCGAGGAACAGCTCATAGACATATTGCTCTGGCGGGCGTTCACCCAGAATGCGGCAGATCTTCGAATAGATCGGCGCATTGGCCTGGTGGTCCTTGCCGAACATTTCAAAATCAACGCCCAGCGCCGCCCAGCGCATGCCGAAATCCGGCTTCCATTGCAGTTTGCACGCCCCGCCCGTCACCGGAATGGTGGCGTCCGTGCCGTCTTCATCTTCAAAGGTGATCTCGCCCTTGGCCGCATCGACATTCTTCATCGGCACATAAAGCACGCGGCCCGTGGTCGGCGAGATCGGAAGAAAAGGCGAATAGGTCGCGCGGCGCTCTTCGCCCAGCGTCGGCAGCATCACGTCCATAATGTCCTGATACTTCTCCGCCGCGCGAAGAAGCACCGGATCATACGTGCCATTCTTATAAAGCTCGGTCGCCGACGCGAACTCATAGTCAAAGCCAAAACTGTCGAGAAAGCCGCACAGGCGCGAATTCATGTGCGCGCCATAGCTGTCATGCGTACCAAACGGATCCGGCACATCTGTCAGCGGCTTTTGCAGATACTGCTCGAGGCTTTCAGGGTTTGGCACTGTTGGCGGCACTTTCCGCATACCGTCCATGTCATCTGACACACAGATGAGCCGCGTCGGGATCTTGCCTTTGGTCAACGTCTCGAACGCGACTCTCACCATGGTTGTGCGCACTACTTCGCCAAACGTCCCGATATGCGGCAGACCCGACGGGCCATACCCCGTCTCAAAGATCACGGCCTCTTTCGCCTTGCCCTGTTTCTCCATCTGCTCGACGCGTTGTTTCAGCTTTTGCGCCAGCTCAAATGGCCACGCTTTTGCTGATGCTGCGAGAGAGGAAAGATCGGTCATTTCGGGGGTGTGCCTTGCGCGTTAAATCCAACGCCCGGAGGTAGAGCTGAAGGGGTGCGCGGTCAAGATGATACACCTCTAACCCAAAGGTTCGCATCAATAAATGGAGGGTCACAACGGGGACAATGATGTGACCCTCCACCTTGCCCTGCAGCATTGTGGGATGGTGGGTGGGGGGATGAGGCTGCAGGAACTCAGAGACCTGTCTCAGTCAGAGCGGCTTAGGATCCGGTTTAGACATTCATGAAGACAGTGCGGCTCTACGGGCTTCAAAAGCAGACAGGCCGCTTGTTTCAAAAGGTGTCGTTTGGGCCTGTCGGCATCATCCAGACTGCCCGAAAGAACAATAACAGGCGGCCGGAGTCTCTCCGACATCTGGCTGACTTTGGTTAGCAACTCATACCCGTCGCAATTGGGCATGTGTAGATCGGTTATCACCAGATCCAGCTTCACGCCGGACACAAGTTCATAGCCTTCCTCGCCATCTTCCGCCGTTACACAGTCAACCTCCCAGGCTTTCAGCATGGCGCAAACCGTCTGACGCATACGTGCACAATCGTCGATCACCAGAACACGCGGTCGGCCTGGCGTCCTGAACCACGTCTCGGGCGAACTCAGAATCCTGCACATAGCGCCGCGCCGTTCGCAAGAGACGCGGCTGCCAGCGCGCAGCCAGTCGCTCGGCAGCGAGCCTGTCACCAGCCTGTGCGGAAAGGAGGAGCATTTCCTCGAAGATCTTTTCCGACTGCTGCTTCAACGGACCAACCTCTGCTTTTCAGCATATTACGATGAGATAGTCGTTCGGGCCGCCGAAAAGGTTCAGATAAATTTTCAGCTGTGAAGAGTAAGCTGCTGGGTATCGGAAAAACGTCTGGAACTTCACCATAGTGTCGCCCTCCCGGCTTGCCACGACCCTAACACGCTTGACGCCAACGCGCGGCAGCCGTTTTCTCGGATGATGAAAAACGGGCGCTATTCAGTCGAGTTTCACACGCCCGCTGGCCAGACGAACGGGCAGGTAACTTTGCACGAGGGACAAGTGTCCGGCGGCAATGAGGACTGGCGCTTTACCGGCAATTATGAGCGAACCCAGCAAGAGATCGCCTTCCACGTCACGCTGACCCGTAAGTCAGAAACATCGTGTTCAGAACCATTAATCTCGCCGGGCAGATACACCTTCACGGGCTCACCGCGAACATCCCACAATCGCTTTTTCGGGAGTACCGCAAACGCGCCCGGCCTGATGATGCGCCTCCTAGCGACAAACGACAGGCTCTGTCGCTGCCCTGCTCGGGCACCCGGACGGCGTGCTCTTTAGCCGTCAGACCGTACTCAGCGCAGCCAGAAAGATCGCAAATATGCCAACGCCCGCGAAGCCGGCGAGGAACAACCACCTCTGCCAGAGACGCTTCAGGACGATGTCCGCGTGCCGCACATCGGCTGGCGAAATATTGGTCCGGCCAGTGCTAGAATTGGAGATGTGATCTGTGTGTGACATCCAGATTTAATGTGTATCTCAGGGTTGGGTTCCCAAAATACATCAACCCGTCATTATGCTGCCCTCTCTCGTCGTACCGAAACAATCCAGACTTTAACGCATTTAGCAATTGAGATTTTGTGGCATTGAGTACTGCGAGGCACCGCTATTCAATTAGGTTGCCGCATATCTAAGGGAGATAAAGAGATTGGTAGTGCGCAGATGCGTCCCGTCATTGACTTAGCCGTATCGGACCCACAATAATTAGAGCACCAACAGTGGTGTTACTGAAATTGGACCAGCCCAAAGTCTGACAACATAGCTGCACGGTCGTAAGATTGGTGGGGACACAAGATGATGCTAAGATTGTTTCAAAACATCGTGATTACGTTGTTTTTGGCTCTGGCCTTTGGCGCCACGGCAAATGATGTGCAGGCTCAATCCGCATCGGAAAATCAGTATCTCAAAGACAATTGTCTGGAAAAAGATATCGAGCGTTTCGCCTATGAGTCAGGCTTGAAATACTGCGAACAGCTTGTCGAATTGCTGAAGAAAAAGGCCTACTCTAACCAGTACAGCGGAGATGAGGATAAGAAAAATCGAGACGAATTAAAGACATGGGCCATTGAAGCTTGCCATCGTGGGTCGGCTGAGTCCTGCATGCTGGTCGGAAATACCTATAAAATTTCAAGTGAGGGTGTGGGGCCGAATGGGTATAAAGCTGAATGGAACCCAAAAGCCTATGACTACTTTAAGCGGGCCTGTGGAATAGATTTATATTATTGCGGCCGTTATGCTTATCTGGCGAACATTCCGGATAGCGAGAAAGCGGCCAACTACTTTAAAGCCTGCATTGGAACAGGTTATTTCTGCGTCTATGCCGCACGAGAAGACTTTAACATTTGGTTCTACCAGGACGAACTAAACCTTTCGGCCGACGGTAGCGCGAACAATGTAGCGATAAACACATTGGGAATCGGTTGCACAAAAGAGCCATCTGACAAGCACACAGATTTAAATGAGAAGGCAGAGGCATGTCAGATTCTCGGTCGCTTGCTTTCAAAAGATACCGTTTCAGACAAAATGAATTACCTCTCTTCTGAGGTAACACTCGATGCTTCTGCCGCCTATTTGTTTTTCATCAAAGCTTGCTCTTATCAGGTCAAAAAGAGCTTGATGGGAGCTGAAAACTGCTTGCAGGCCTACAGATTAGCACACAAATACGGTCTCCCTATTGAGGCCCACAACATCGACCCCTATCTGCCACTGATCGACCGCGAATGTTATCACGGGGCTTCTTATTTATACTGTAAGCATCTCGCTGAGATCTGGAAACACGGCTATAACAAGGGGCAGGTTGATCTTCAAAAATCGAAAAAGGCCCTTGAACGCGGATGTAACCACGGAAAAAGCAAGGCAGCCTGCAGAGCGCTGGACGATTTTTCATCGTTTTAATTCGCTTGCGCCTGGCTCCTCAAAAAAACCGAATTGTTTTCCGACTGGACCTAATACCCGCGAGCTAGGTCCACTTCACTCTCAGGCATTGAGCCGATCTCAAACGCGCGCCCCAGCAAATCGACCAGCCGGTCAGCGGCATCCACATCGCGCGTCAGGCCAGACACATGCGGCGTCACCGTCACCTGATCATGTGTCCAGAACCAATGGGTTTCATCCAGCGGCTCTTTTGGAAACACATCCAGCACAGCGCGGCTCACCTGCCCGGCTTCCAGCGCGCCCTTCAGCGCATCTTCATCCAGAGACGCCCCGCGTCCTACATTGATGAACAACGCCCCTTCAAGCTTTGAGAACAAAGCACCGTTGATCAGCCCCTCAGTCTGTGGCGTCCAGGGCAAGGCCGACACCAGCACATGCGGAGGATGATCCCCTGGGAAATCCGCCATCGGAAAGACCTGATCAAACGGTGCACGTGACCGGCCGGAGCGCGAATATCCTACAACGCGAGCCCCCAGCGCTTTAAATGACCGGGCTATCCCCTGACCGATACTGCCCGTCCCCAGAATGCCGATGGTCATGTCGAACAGATGCGTCGGGGCCGCCTTCTTCTTCCACCAGTTTTGCTCGGCCTCGAATGCCCGGCGCAGCGCCATTTTCTGCAATTGCTCCAGCGTATAGGCGACGCAATATTCGCCCATCTGCTCACCCATCCGTCCGATGGTGCGTGTGATCACGGGCATCCGGCTTGCGCCCTTAAGCCCATTCAGCATCCGGTCCACGCCGGCTGCTGGCACGTGAATCCAGTCATAACCGGACACATCTTCATCTTCGGGCGGGTAATAGCCGACCAACACTTTGTGCCGACAATCGGCAGTGATCGGTTCATGCGTGATCTGCAGATCGGGAAAACGCTCACGAGCCTGCTCTGTGATTAGCGGATAATTGCCCTCGGTCATGCGCACAATTGTGCTCGTAAGATCAAATACAGACATCGCCATTCCCTCACTACCGCCTCTCTTTTGCGTGCCGTGCCCATATGCGCAAGACGGAAGAAACCCGTGCGAATCCAATGATGTAAAAAATTTCTGACATTTCGTTGTCGAAAATCTTTGACATGTCAAAAATGTTTGACCATATACGTGTCAGAAATTTTTGACACATACGAGGATCAGATGACTAACTTTTTTCGCGTCGACGTGGCGGCCAGCGTGTTCGCCATCATCGCCGGCATAATCCATCTTGGCGCCTATTGGGGGTTTTGGTGGTCACCGGCCGAAACCGGAGCTGAGCTCTTCTGGCGCGTCGGCATCACCGTCGCTTGCATCGTGATTGCCACGATAATCGTCGCGTCTGTATCGGCTGCCACGAACAAGGATGCACCAGCCGCTGATGAACGCGAATCCCGTGTGCAATTCAAAGCCATGCGTAACATGCTGTTCGCCTATTCCGGCGGCCTTGCCATTCTGTTCATGGAGTCGTTCGCAGGCGTCTCAGAACCCATGGCCCTTGCCCACGCTGTGATCGGCATATTCATTTTTGCTGAACTCGTCCGCCTCCCATCGCTCTGGGTCTATCTCCGAGAGCCAGGCTGAACCCCAAATCTCAAAGGACACTCACAATGACATTCCACGAAAAATCCGCATGGGTGATGGGTATCGTTCTGATCCTGACCGGCGGCTGGTATCTCGACAAGGTCTGGTCAATGTCACAGGCCCTGGGCGAGACCGCACCACCTGCCATAGGCCTCATTGCGGTCGCGACTGTCATGCTCGTTATCGGCGCGGTCGTCAGCCATATCGTCATTGCGGCGGTCGACCCGGAAAACGCTGACGACACCGAAGACGAACGCGACCAGCAAGTTCTGCGTCGGTCCGGCAATATTGCGGGCTATGTGCTCGGCTTCGGATGTTTCGCCGGTCTTTGGCATTATTTCTGGCAGGCGGACGGCAACCTCCTCTTCCACATTGTGGTTGCCAGCCTGATCGCGGCACAAATCGCAGAACATGCCCTCACCATTCTGTTTTACCGGCGGGGCGCATAAGATGGCCAAACGTCCCCCCATCACAAATCGGGTGAAAGAACTCCGAGAATCGCATGACAATATGAGCCAGTCTGCGCTCGCCAAGGAAATCGGTGTGACCCGTCAAACGGTGATCGCCATTGAACAGGGGCGCTATTCCCCATCCCTGGAAAGCGCCTTTCGTATTGCCCGCGTATTCGGCGTCGGCCTGGAAGATGTGTTCGGCTGGGTAGAAGAGGAGCCCGGCTAATCCGACCACCTCTGCCTCACCCAATAAAGAAATTGAACGGGATCAGAATCACAGCGGACTGAAGCGTGTACTCGACGGGCAAAGGGTCTAACTGGGTGACCTCTTCGGCGACCCGCAAAATCTCCCTGTCCAGTATGCGATGTCCGGTTGACTGACGCAGGTTATACCCGCGCACCCGCCCGGATCTTTCCACCGTCACCGCCAACATTCCAAGACCTTCAAGCTGATCGAGAACGGCGCGCCTCGGATATCGCACCCGGCTCACATAGGCCTTTGTGGAAATCGTTGTGAAATCCGGATTCAGTCGCGGTGGCGGCGGCGGAAGAGGAGGCGGTGGAGCTGGTGGCGCATCCCCAACTCCTTCACCAAAACCTGAGGAGGGCGGTCCACTCACCACGGGCTGAAAGACGGGGCGCGGCTGCGGTGGAGCCTCGGGTGGTGGCGCATCCTCAGCGCGTTCAGCAAGTTTTGGCGGCGCTTCCATGGGGGGTGGAGGTGGTAAGTCTGAAGGAGGCGGAGGCGGGGGCTCAAGTCGCTGTGCAGGCGCCCCGAGGGAAATCAAAATCTCTTCTGGCTCCAACTCGTCTTCAACCTCATCCGGCAATTGCTCTCTGGCAACAAAATACGTCGTTGTCCCCAGCGCGATCACAGACACACATAGACTGGCCAGCCAGTGCCAAGTCTTCGGGACAGGAGGGCGGTTCGGACTGATCGGACTTTGCCATTCGGGCTTTTGGCTCATTCGACGGCCTCCACACCACCCTTGCCAACCGTCAGCAGCACCAGATACTCCGCGCCCGCATCGCGAATCTCTTCCATCAACTCAATCACCTCAACAGCATCGGCTTCGGCATCAGGTTTCAGTTGAATAAGTGCGCCGGGCTTTAACGTCATGCGTTCCCGAATTTCGCTGCGCAGATCGTCCCGAGCAATGATTTCATCATCAATCGCGATCCGGCCATCCTGATCAATCAGAACAACAAAATCCTTCACATCGCCCCGGATTTCAGCCGTCGTCTGAGCCGGAGCCACGTTAAACGGATCGCCCGGCTCAATCGCACCGGCGAGCATGAAGAAGATCAGAAGAATAAAGACCACATCAATCAATGGGGTAATATTCACCAACTCTTTTTCGGGCTTTGGCCGGTTCAGCTTCATGACCCCTCCTCTTCGGCAGGGCGAGAAAAGGAGACCGCATAAGCGCCCGCTTCACGGGTCAGCTGAAAGATGTCGAGGGCTTCTTGCATACTTACCCCCCGTTCTGGCCTGACAATAAACGGGCGGCCCGGATCGGTGGCAATGATTGCGCCGACCTGCTCACCAATCTCTTCGTAACTCGCCGGGGCATTGTCATATTCGAATGTGCCATCAGCTTTCACCAGCACGACAATGGCCGCGGCAGGGTCTTTCACTTTTTCGATGTCATCCTCGGGCGCATCCACGCCAATCAGCCGAAAGCGCGCAAAATTCGTCGTCAGCATAAAAAAGACGAGCAGGATGAACACCACATCAATAAGCGGGGTCACATTCATCAGCATGACCCGGCGGCGTTTACGTCGAAGATCCATGGCTCGCCTCCATCAAACCATCCGACCTCAAGTTTCAGGCCCAGCCTTGTAGAGCGGAGCGGTAAAGACCTGTGTTGCGGCATCCTCCATATGCTGCCCTTCGACATCGACCGATCGCTGCAACCAGGTGAAGGACACAGCCGCCGGAATAGCGACCGTCAAACCTGCAGCTGTCGTCAGGAGCGCTTCCCAGATCCCGCCAGCCAGAACGGCCGGTTCAACCCGGTCACCGACTGTTTCCATCTGTTGAAAAGCCTCAATCATGCCGAGCACAGTGCCCAATAGTCCAAGCAGAGGAGCGATGGTCGCAATCAGGCTGAGCACGACAAGCCCGCGCTCGAGGCCATCCAGCTGCGACTGCGCCACCCGTGTGACTTCCTCGCGAACCACGACATCATCCATATCCGGATTGGTTTTTCCCCGAATGGCTGCGGCCATAACGCGCGCCACAGGGTTTTTGCGCGTGCTGATTTCGTCCAGCGCCGATTTGTGACCCTTGGATTTCAGGGTCTCAATGGCCGCTCCGACAAACCGAAACGCACCAACGCCAATCCAAACAAACTGGATCAGTTTCACCAGAGCAACCCCAACAACCAGAATCGCAAGAATTGCGAGAATGACGATAATCGGCCCACCCGCATCCAGAAGTCTGAGCAAGGGCGTGAAGACGGTACCCGATGCATCCGCCTCTTCTGGCAGGTCTTCGGCCAATCCTTCGCCTGGCGGCGTGCACGCCAGCATAACCGGCTCTCCGTCTTCATCCAGAACCGGTTCGTCATTTTCATCCAGTTCCGGGAACTCAGCCTCAAGATCATAGAGCGTTTGGCCATCTTCATCCGTCAGCGGATTGCCATCTTCGTCGGTGAGCGCAGGACAGGCGAGCGGATCGGGTGCCACACATGCCACCATAAGCGGCTGGCCCTCTTCATCGACGATTGGCTCCCCTTCATCATCCAGTTGAGGCAATTCAGCCTCCAGATTCAGCACAGGCGCGCCGTCTTCGTTCAGAACGGGCTCACCCTCCTCGTCCAGCAAAACCGGGCAAGCCATCGGATCGGCACCCACCTGTTCGGTCGCATTGCCGATAGCATCCGGCAAATCCGCCTCATCCTGCGCAAAGACCGATCCAGCAAAAAATAGCGCGATCAACGCGCCACCCAGAGCCAAACTCAAAGGATTTCGATTCATGGCAGCCCCGCTCATTCCCCTTGCGCTGAGGTCAGGCGCATCACAGACCTGACCCCAGAGCGAAATAGTCCCGAGCTGAAAATACACAAAAAAAGTGTGACATTTATTTTATCCATTTGCAGCACTTCGATGAATTCCCATCATTCAGCTGTCGTTTTTTACGGAGTCTGGACGGCTGTTTGACTGCATGAGGTGATTTGCAGCGTTCGAATTCTGTATTACCAAGGAAACCAGCCGTTTCAGGGGATATAAAGACGTGCCGCACACCAGTTTATCCAAAGTCTTCGCAATCGTTTCACTTGGTATCTTGGTCGGGATCGGTTCCGCCCATAGTCAGGCGGCCGACTGCACCCATTCTGCGCTCGTGAAAGGGGAAGAGGGACGGTACAATATTGTGCTTGAGAACAATTGCAGCGCGCCCGTCAAATGGTCCTACAATGCCTGCGTAATCGGCCAGAGCGTCGAGGATGGTATTGTCACAGTCGGCTCCGGCCAGACCTTTCAGACCGGATTCACACACACCGGCATTGGCACGCCTAACCTGCTCGAAGATTCCTGTTCCGGCATGTGCCTGACATCGCTCCTTACCTGTTCTGTGTCGTCCGCCCTCACCCCCTCATCAGACACGCTGATCGAACCTTCCGTCCTGTTTCCGAAGAACGAGACGCCTGCCGAGCCACAAGCTCAACTCAAGCCGCTCAGCGAATTGATGGTTGAAAAGCCGGCGTCAGAAAGCAGCACCAGCATTTATGACAGCCTGATGGACGGCATTGAACCATCCCAACAGTCTGAAACGGAACTCAAGCCGCTCGACGAATTGCTGGCAGAAAAACCTTCCCCTGCTCAGCCGAAGCCGGTCATTACCCCAGCCCGGGGTGTCACACCGAAAATCAACGCCCAGACGCTTCCGTCCAATATCGGCGTCAAACCGGTTACGCCCCTGCCCTCCGTTGACGCAAAAGTGCCCAACACCGACGCGATTGCGGCCTGCGTGTCCAGCGAGCTAAAGCCGCGCAATTTCCGCGGGCAGGCAAAGCTCGAACTCTCCAATCATTGCCCTCAGCCGCAAAATGTTGCCGCACGGATCTGCATCGCCGGTCAGACCGATACGATCAAAATCATTCAGCTTAAATCAGAGGGCAAGGACAGCGCCAGCTTTCCGCTTCCAAAAAACATGACGCCACGCCTGCGTATGGCGTCCTGTCAGGGCGCGAACTGCACGCCCCGGACGCCGCAATCCTGCAATTGAGAATCCGGTCTCCAGCCTGGCGCTCCCCCTAAACGGGCTGCGGCGAATTGTACGGGCCCGATCATCGCCGGGTGAACTGCGTCGCCAGTTCGGCTAAACTGCTCACAAACGCGTGGGTATGATTATGACGAAGTCCGGTTTAAAGTCAGACTACACCTCTAAACTTAGCTCGCCTGCCGAGGCGGTCGCCCAGATCAGATCTGGCGCGAATATATCCATGGGCATGGCGCTCGGCGAACCGCCCGCGCTTATTAAAGCGATCAGCGACCGGGTCGAAGCGGGTGACCTCACAGACATCCGCGTCTGGTATTTCCATTCTATGCCGGCCGCTGCACAAACCCTGCTGCGCTATGAGCTGATGGACCGGGTTCATCCGCATTGCATGTTTCTGGGACCGACCGAGCGAGACCTGATGGAACGCGGCGAAGCCGATGGCCGGAAGGTCATCAATTTCGTGCCGGTTGCCTTCTCGGACGCCCCGCGCCTGTTCAGCCAGCACATCCAGCTCGATACATTCGTCACAACCGTCTCGCCCATGGACCGCCACGGATATTTCTCGCTGGGCACGAATAACGACTATGCCAGCACCGCCGCACGCACAGCCCGGCACACCATTGTGGAAGTGAATGAGAACATGCCGCGCGTGTTCGGCGATTCCATGATCCATATCAGCGAGATTGACGCCATTGTCGAAAATCACGCCCCGCTGTTTGAAATGCCGGATCGTCCACCTCATGCGGCGGAAAAACAGATCGGTGAATTGATCGCGGATTTGGTCCCCGATGGCGCCTGTCTTCAAATGGGCATTGGCGCGCTGCCAAATGAAGTTTGCGGCCATCTCAAAACCCGGTCTGACCTTGGTATCCACACCGAGCTTCTCTCGCCTGGCATGGTCGACCTGATCGAATGCGGCGCCGTCACCAACCGCCGAAAACGAACCTTCCCCGGGCGTACGGTCTTCACTTTCGCGCTCGGCAATAAGCGCATGTACGATCTGCTGGACGATAACCCATCGATCAATTCTCATCCCGTCAACATCGTCAACGACCCACGACATATCGCGAAGAACAACACTGTCATCTCGATCAACGCCACGCTTCAGGTTGATCTCACCGGCGCCTGCAATTCAGAAAACCTTGCCGGACGACAGTATTCAGGCTCCGGCGGCCAGCTCGACTTCGTTCGTGGCGCCCGCGCCTCAAAGAACGGTCGATCCGTCATCGCCTGCACCGCCACGGCCAGAAGCGGCACCATCTCGCGCATTGTCCCGGAACTCACCGGCCCGGTCACAACACCTCGAAATGATGTCGACACAATCGTCACCGAATTCGGCGTGGCCAGTCTGATCGGCCTCTCCGGAGAAGAGCGCACACGCGCCATGATCGCCCTGGCTCACCCGGATCATCGCGCTGAGCTGGAAACCTCGGCCCGACGTCTTCGCCTCATTTAGAGGCAGTCTGATCCCCATTTGACCGGCGCTTCAAAAAAATCTGCAATTTAGTCTCAAATGCACCTCAGTTCTGATTGACATTCATTCGCAACTGGGGCTAGTTGCGACTCATGATCATTTGCGTCTGTCATAATCTGAACTGCCGGAAGGTCGGCGAAGCGCTCGATGCCGGTGCACAATCTCCGAAAGAGATTCAGGCCCATCATGGCAATAAGTTCCAGTGTGGCCGCTGCAAGCCGGAGATGTGTTCGCGCATCCGGGAGCGAAATGCCGCAAATACAGTGTCGCCGGCGCTAGCTGCGAATGCAATTGCGTAGCATTCTTAATGCATTGAAAAATTGAGATTATTTTCCTGATCATCTTTTCAGACCTTAGCGAAAATGGTATCTGTCATACCTGATTCAGGAGGTATGATATGAAAGGTGATCCTAAGGTCATCGAGTTCCTCAACAAGGCACTCAAAAACGAACTGACAGCTATCAATCAGTATTTCCTGCATTCCCGAATGCTGAATGACTGGGGCGTGACCAAGCTCGGCAAGAAGGAATACGAAGAATCGATCGAAGAGATGCATCATGCCGATTGGCTGATTGAACGCATCCTCTTTCTGAACGGCCTTCCAAACCTTCAGGACCTCGGCAAACTTATGATTGGCGAAAACGTCCAGGAAATTCTCGAGTGCGACATGAAGCTCGAGGAAAACGCGATTCCGCTTCTGCGCGACGCGATGGAATATTGTGAATCCGTTCGGGATTATGTCAGCCGCGATCTCTTCGGAAAAATCCTCGACAATGAGGAAGAGCATGTCGACTTCATCGAGACTCAGATGGATATGATCGGGAATATGGGCATTCAAAACTATATTCAGCTCAACTCTTCGCCGGCTGAAGAGAGCGAATAAAACACCTCTCGGGCGAGTTGGCCCGCAAATTGCTCTCTCAAATGCGAATGCTCTGAATTGCGACATCCCAGTGTTGCAAAGCGGGAAACACGAGAGGAGTTCGGTGTGAAACGTCTGGCTATTGTGACTGCGCTGCTAGCAGCAACAGCCTGGGCTAATTTGCCAGGTCAGGCTGCACCTCAGGAAGGTGCAGAGAAGATCCAGCTTACCCAGGAAGATAATATCGCCGAGATCAACCGGGTGAAGGCGGAAACGTTGCGCCAGAACGCAGCCGATCTGCAAACGAGCCTCAATGACCTCACCGACTTTGCAGCTCAGCTCGAAACCAAGATGGACGCGCTCGAAGATGGTGATCTCAATACGCGCGAACTCATCCGCATGGATCTGAACATCACCCGCTCGGAGATCGGCGCCATCGAAGCCGAGCAAGCCGCTCTCATTGCCCGCGCCGAGGAATTGGAAGCCGAAGCCGGCCTGCCGCCAACTCTGCTCGTCTCAGATGAAACCGACGCAGCTGCCGAAGACGAAGGCGCCACAGATCCTGTCGCTCCGCCGACAAGTGTTGAAGACTTCCTCAATTATTCCAATTCGGAACTCGTCCAGATTCTGCTCTCAGAAGAACTTCGCACAGATGACGTCGCCATTATGGGCATCATCTCCGGCGCGCGGAAAGTCTGCGATCTCAATTGGGAACCGGGCTTTGTCGACTTTATCCTGATCGCCAATCAGAACGGCTATGATCTGTCTCAGATCGCCGCCGAACATGGCCTGTATATGGGCGCTGCCACGAAAAACGTGCGCGCTTCAGGCTATCAATGTGTTGATGAAGACCGCGCCGCCCTCCGCGCCATCAACCCGTTCTGATTTAGTTTTCCCGCTCACCCCTGCGCAGGCAGGGGCCTCGCACACACCAAGGCAGGATAAGCCCGGTTTCAGAACGAAACCGGGTTTTTCTTTAGTCCCCCCACTCCGCAGATACCCGCGCAGGCGGATATCCATGCTGAACCCTCAACAATGTGCCAGATGTCAGATCTAAGCATGGGTTCCTGTCTACACAGGAACCGTCAGCACAACGCAAACTAAGCGCCCTTCCTCCCCACCACCATATAATTCACATCCGTATCGTTTGAGAGCGCCCAACGATCCATCAGAGGGTTGAAGCTCACGCCCACCGGGTCGTCACACAGCATGCCGGCGTCCGCCATCCAGTCACAAATCTCATCGGGCGATAGGAATTTCGAGAAATCATGCGTGCCGGGCGGCAACCAGCGCAGAATATATTCCGCCCCCACTTTCGCCAGTGCCAGAGATTTCAGCGTCTTGTTGAGGGTGGCCACCACCATAATGCCGCCCGGCTTCACCAGAGCAACACAATCCTTCAGAAAGGCTTCGGGGTCGGCCACATGCTCAATGATTTCAAGGTTCAGCACCGCATCAAACTGTCCCTCGCCCTCGGCGCGCAGGGCCTCTGCCGTGCCCGCGCGATAGTCAATCTCCAGTCCGGACTGTTCAGCATGCACCATAGCCGTCTTGATGTTCTGCGGCGAGGCATCCACGCCGGTCACATCCGCGCCGAGCCGGGCCATGGGTTCAGAAATCAACCCGCCGCCACAGCCAATATCAAGGAGTTTCAACCCTTCCAGCGGGCGCACGGCGCGTGCATCCATGCCGAAATGCGCAACAAGCGTTTCGCGCAAAAACCCAAGGCGCACCGGATTGAATTTGTGTAATGGTTTGAATTTTCCCTTGGGGTCCCACCACTCACTCGCTATGCGTGAGAACTTGGCGACTTCGTCGGCATCAATACTGGGAGAATGAAGGGCGTCTGATGCCTCAGTTGAAGAATTCTGCATAGCAGTAACCTTTGTCTATTTGCACCAAGCCCGTTCACCTCATACAAGACGCGACGGGCCTGTGCCAGCAAGTCCTCGAGGAATAAAAGAAAGATTGTAACGAACCACGCTGATGTCACCCATTGTCATGAAATTTGGCGGCACGTCTGTCGCTGATCTGGATCGCATAAATCATGTTGCCGATATGGTGGCAGCTCAGGCCAAGGAAAGCCCGGGCGGCGTTGCCGTGATCGTGTCGGCCATGGCCGGCGAAACCAATCGCCTGGTCGGGCTGGCCAATGGCGCCGCCGGATCCGATCTTGTGGGTGAAGCCTTTGACGATGAGTATGATGTCATTGTTTCGTCAGGCGAACAGGTCACCTCCGGGCTTCTGGCGCTTGCCTTGCGCCGTCGCGGCATGAAGGCCCGGTCCTGGCTGGGCTGGCAAATGCCCATGCTGACCAATCAGGTCCATGGCAAGGCTCGGATTGAAGACATTGAGGGCAATGGGTTCCCCGAAGCCATTGCCACTGGAGAAATCGCCGTAGTCGCAGGCTTTCAGGGCCGCACCGAAGATGGTCGGATCACCACGCTCGGTCGTGGCGGGTCCGACACCTCTGCTGTCGCCGTCGCTGCCGCGCTGAAAGCAGAGCGTTGCGACATCTATACCGACGTCGATGGCGTCTACACAACCGATCCGCGTATCGTGTCAAAAGCTCGCCGCATTGATCGTATTTCCTATGAGGAAATGCTGGAAATGGCGTCGCTCGGGGCGAAGGTACTGCAAACACGATCGGTTGAACTTGCAATGAATCATGGCGTGCCCATCCGAGTGCTCTCAAGTATGGCTGAGCCCGGACAGGATAATTCCGGCACGCTCGTTTGTGATGAGGATGAGATAATGGAAAAGCAGGTTGTTTCCGGCATTGCCTACAGCCGTGATGAAGCCAAGGTCAGCCTTCTCGGCGTGTCGAACCATCCGGGTATTGCTGCGGACATTTTTGCGCGACTGGCGCGGTCCAACATCAACGTCGACATGATCGTGCAGGCGGATTCTCGCGGGCCTGAGCTTGCGAATATGGTCTTTACCTGCACAGAACGCGATTCCGACCTTGCTTTGTCGGTGTTGTCCGAGGCAAAGGACCAGATCGGCTATGATCGCATCATTGTCGACAAGAATGTTGCCAAAGTGTCCGTTGTTGGCGTTGGCATGCGCAGCCACACCGGTGTTGCCGAAGCCATGTTCGATGCATTGTCCTCCAAGGGCATCAATATTCAGGTCATCTCAACTTCAGAGATCAAGATTTCCGTGCTGATTGATGCGTCCTACACCGAACTCGCCGTGCGGGCATTGCATTCAGCCTATGGGCTCGACGCGGTCGGCTAGAGGGGCGCAAAAACCGAATGACGCCACCAGACCGTCCACCGAGACCGGCCACAGCCGTCGCCCCCCGGGTCCTGATGACCCGGCTGCGATCGCTTATGGCGGAAGGTCGCAGCCTCGATGGCAGGCTGGCGGGTGTGGTGAGCCTCGTGGCGCGGTCTTTCGTGGCCGATGTCTGCTCCATCTATCTCAGGCTCGAAAATGGCGATTTTGAACTGGTCGCCACAGAGGGCCTGAAGGCCGAGGCGGTCAAGAACACACGCCTTGCCCGCAATGAGGGTCTGATTGGTCTTGTCGCCTCCGAGGCTCGTCCGCAGAACATTCAGAACGCGCCCCACCATCCGCGCTTCAGTTATCGACCGGAAACAGGCGAGGACCCGTATACCTCCTTCCTGGGCGTGCCTATTCTGCGCTTCGGCCGCGTCATCGGTGTGCTGGCGGTCCAGAACATTGTCAGCCGCGTCTATGATGAAGAAGACATGGAGACCCTCCAGACCATCGCCATGGTTCTGGCCGAAGTCGTTACCACAGAAAGTCAGAGCGGCTCTGAAGAACTCGCCGATGTCGCGGTCCGCCCCAATCGCCCGATCGAACTGATTGGCCAATCGCTCAGCGAAGGCCTTGCCATGGGGCCAATCCATTTGCACGATCCGGTGGTCGCCCCGGCGCAATTCTTCGCGCGCGATATCAACGACGAAGAAGTCCGGCTGAAAAAAGCCCTCGAACAGCTTCGATCCTTTGTCGACACGATGATGGTGCAGAACATCTCGCCACTGGCGGGCGAGAGCCGGGATATTCTCGAAACCTATCGCATGCTCGCGCATGACCCATCCTGGGCCAACCGCCTGTTTGATGCTGTCTCCTCGGGTCTGTCCGCCGAAGCCGCCGTTGACCGTGCACGTCGCGAACACCGCGCACGTCTTCAGAATGCCAAGGACAGTTATCTCCGTGATCGCCTGCACGACCTGGAAGACCTCGATAACCGCCTCCTGCGCATGTTGTCCGGCAATGGCGAGGGCATAGCCAGCCAGGATCATGACGGCGCCATTCTCGTCGCCCGTCGCCTTGGTCCGGCCGATCTCCTCGAATACCGGAATGCAGGCCTGAAAGCCCTCGTTCTTGAAGACGAAAGCACGACCTCCCACGCCGTCATCGTTGCCCGCGCCCTTGGCCTCCCGCTGATCGGTGGCGTCGGGCGTATTATGGCCGTCGTTGAGACCGGCGATGAAGCCATTGTCGATGGCGATACCGGCCACATCCATATCCGTCCTGAACCTGACCTCGTCGCTGTCTATCGCGACCGGCTCGCCTCCCGCAGCCAGCGCCTTGCCGAATTCGCGGCCATTCGCGACCTGCCGGCTGTCACGCAGGACGGCGTAAAAATCGAACTCCTGATGAATGCCGGTCTTGGTATTGATGTGGGCAATCTCGATGCGTCAGGCGCTGAAGGCATCGGCCTGTTCCGCACGGAGTTTCAGTTCCTCGTCTCTGAAACCCTTCCCTCTCTGACAGAACAGCGTGAATTCTATCAACGCGTCGTGGACATTGCCGAAGACCGGCCCGTCCTGTTCCGCACGCTCGATCTCGGCGGAGATAAAATCCTTCGCAACACCCGTCATAATCGCGAAGAAAACCCGGCTCTGGGTTGGCGCTCACTTCGGTTCGCGCTGGATAAGCCCGGCCTGTTCCGCCGTCAGTTGCGCGCGCTCTGCCAGGCAACGGCAGGTCGAACACTTTGCGTCATGTTTCCGCTGGTGACGACACCTGAGGAATTTCGCAAGGCTCGCGAACTGCTGAATAAGGAAGTCGCCTGGTGTGAAAAACACGGTCACAGCACACCGCAAAAAATCCATGTCGGCGCCATGATCGAAACGCCCGCCTTCGCCCTCAGTTTCCATGAGCTGAAGGGCGAGATTGATTTTCTGTCCATTGGCACGAACGATCTTCACCAGTATTTTTTCGCAGCCGACCGCGACAGCCGGTTCATGTCGGACCGGTATTCCATTTTGAACCACACTTTCCTGCTCTTCCTGAAGGATATCCGCAAACGTGCAGATGAGATGGGCATACCTGTCTCGATCTGTGGTGAGGCCGCAGGCAATCCGGCCATGGCCAAGGTTTTCGCCTTATTGGGGTTCCGGCGACTGTCAATGCCCGCCACAGGGGTAGGGCCCGTCAAGCGTGCCATCCGAAACCTGAATCTTTCGGAGCTTGGCGTTAGATTTGAGGCAGTTTTATCTGAAAATTCATCAGACATCGACAAGGATTTATTAAACCTCTTGCAAGATGTTTAACACCTGTGAAAGCCTGTTGTAATAACCATGCCCAAACCCTAAAGTTTCGGTAAGGGTTAAATGGGCAAAACGCTCACCACAGGCGGAATGAGCCATGACGCGCGCAGTAGAGAGTCAGTCGAAACAATCTCAGAAATCGGTCGAGACCGACGCGCCGTCGCAATATGAAAAATCCCCTCGTCTTCAGCTGGTTGACGGTCCGATTGCACCCGATGCCCGCATTGGTGATCGTATGCGCGCTGTTCGCCTCTCCAAAGGGCTGGAGATAGACGAAGTCGCCAGATATCTGCGCCTCCGCCGCGATTACATCGAAGCCATTGAAAGCATGCAGGTCGCGCGCCTGCCCAAGGGGTTTGTTAACCCTTATATCCGCGACTATGCCCGCGTACTCGAGCTTGATCCGAACGAGACGGTCGACGCCTTCAACGAACAATGTGGTGCGTTGGCTCAGGCAGTACCATCCAAAGTGACCATCCCGCAGGGGAATGGAAACGGCGCCGCGATTTTCCGTGTGGTTGCCGTCATCATTGGCCTCGTCATTGCCGGCGCGATTGGCTGGTTCGGCTATAAATTCGTGTCCACACCGGATGAAACTCCGGTCGCAACCCAAACCCCGGGTGTCGCCTTCGAATCCGATTATGCCATGGGCGCACGTACCCCTGTCGTCGCTGACCCCGTGCTCGAAGCTGCCACCCGAACGATGAATTTTGAAATTCAGGCCAATCGACGCGCCTGGATCGATATTCGCGGCGCTGACGGCACGCAGATGTTTGAGCGCCAGATGCGCCCGGGCGAGCCATACAAGCTTCGTGTGGGCGCGGGCTGGACCGTCTCCACACAGGATGCCGGTGCCTTTACCTGGATGATCAATGGTGAGCAAGTCGCTCTCCTCGGCGAAGACAATCAGGCGCTTTACACCATCAGTGTTGATAACAGCGCTGCGGAACTCAAGGCCCAGCTCGAAGCCGCCGAGGCAGCCGAAGCAACACCGGAATAATTTCCACCAATCAATCTTCACCGCACCGCATCGCCCCGCTCTCTCTGCGCGGGGTTTTGGTTTGCGCGACCTCTCCGACGTCAAACCAGTCGTTGACGCGCAATCCGATCTGACAATTATACCAGATACGAAAAAGAGGGAGGAAAAAGAGGGAGGAAACTGATGTTAACCCAAATGCTCAGAAGCGCGCTGCTAGCGACAGCGCTTATAGGTGCCAGCGCCGCAACAGCCCCGGCCTTTGCGCAAGTGACCGGCGTTCCCACCGGCATCGAACAAACCTGGACCGATCATTCATGGACCGCTCCGGATGGCACCGTCTTTCATTATGTCGAACAGGGTGAAGGCACGCCTGTCATCCTCATTCACGGCTTCACCTCCTCTGCCATCGGCAATTGGTTCCGCCCGGGCGTTGCGCAAAAGATCGCCACCACAAACCGTGTGATCGCGCTCGACATGCGCGGCCATGGCGATACCGGCCCCAGCCCGGAAGATTCCGATGGCACCATGATCCAGGATGTCGTGGACTTCATGGATCATCTCCGCATCGATAAAGCCCATATCGCAGGCTACTCGATGGGCGGAGCCACCACAGCTGGCCTTATGCGTGAAGCCCCCGAACGCTTCATCACAGCCGGCCCGCTGGGGATTGGTATTCGCAAAGCAGACGAAGAACCTGCAGCCACGCCGGCACGAGCGCCCAAGGGCGCGCCCAATCCAAGTCAGGATGTCGACCTCACTCAGATCGATTTCCCGGTCATTGCCATTAATGGCTCTGATGATCGCCCTATCCCCAAGACCGAGCGCATGTGGCGCGAGCTCAAAAACTTCCAGATGGTCGTCATTCCGGGCCGCCATCATATGAATGCGGTCAGCCATCCGGGTTTCGGTGAAGCGCTGCACAAATTCATCGTGTCACACAATCCGAAGTAATATGCGATACGGGCCGGGTCAAAACCCCGGCCCCTGGCTCAACGCGCCGCCATGAATGCCTGAAGCCGCGAAAGGCCTTCTTCAATATCCGCCGTCGACCGCGCATAGGAGAACCGCAAGGTCTGCCGTCCGCGCGCCGGGTCGAAATCCACACCCGGCGTTACGGAAACGCCCGCCTTCTCCAATATCTCAAACGCGAAGGCGTGGCTGTCCCCTGTGAAGTCCGACACATCCGCATACACGTAAAACGCTCCATCAGGCGGCGCGATCTTCGTAAAGCCTGCCTTGGGCAGCCCCTCCATCATCAGCGCACGGTTCTTGCGGTACACCTCGATATTGGCTTGCAGCTCATCTGTGCAATCCATGGCGTGCAGCGCCACAACCTGGCTCGCATGCGGGGGACAAATGAAGAAATTCTGCGCCAGCCGCTCCACCTGCCGGAGATGATCTTCCGGCACCACCATCCAGCCAATCCGCCAGCCCGTCATGGAAAAATACTTCGAAAACGAGTTGATGACATAGCAGTCATCGCTCACCTCTAGCGCACTCACCGCGCGGCGCTCATACTCCACGCCGTGATAAATCTCATCTGAAATAAAGGCCGTGTCCTGCGCCGCACACGCTTCCATCAGCGCCGTCAGAGCTGGCTTGTCCAGCATGGTGCCTGCCGGATTGGTTGGCGAGGCGACCAGCAATCCATCAAGATCAGTTGTCAAATCTTCAGGCGCAGGCTGATAGCGGTTCGCAAACGACGTCTCGATCATCACACACTCAAGCCCCAGAGCCTGCAAGATCGCCTTATAGCTGGGATAGCCCGGCGCCCCAATACCAACCCGCGCGCCCACATCAAACAAAGATGTAAAGGCCAGCGTAAACCCGGCAGAAGACCCGGTCGTGATCACCACCCGGTCCGGGTTCAGATCCAGCCCATACCACTCGCCATAGAGCCGCGCGATCCGCTTGCGCAGGCTCAATAGCCCCAGCGCCGTCGTATACCCCAAAGGCCCAGCCGTCATCGCCTCGGCCAGCTTCTCCCTGGCCATTATTGGCGCGCCCGTTCCCGGCTGCCCCACTTCCATATGAATGATATGACGCCCTGCCGCTTCCGCACGCGCCGCCGCTTCCATAACATCCATGACGATGAAGGGGGCCACATTGCCGCGTGTTGAAAGTTTCATGGCGCGATCTCCTGCCAATAATGAAGTTCGCCCCATACTCCCGTCTTTACCTCGCCGCAATGAGCCTCCATGTAAGACCCGTGAAACGAAGGTGAATTCGCATGCACGAGATACGCCCCTGGCGTCAGATTGAGCGCCGCAAATCCCGGCAGATCATGGTCGGCAACATTCCCGTCGGCGGCGATGCCCCGATTGCCGTGCAAACCATGACGAACACCCCGACAGAAGATGCCGAGGCCACGCTCGCGCAAATCCGCGCCGCCGCAGAAGCGGGCGCTGATATTGTCCGCGTCTCCTGCCCGACCCCGGAATCCACCGCCGCGATGAAAGCCATCTGCGCAGGCAGCCCGGTGCCCATCGTTGCCGATATCCATTTCCATTATAAGCGCGGCATTGAGGCCGCCGATGCAGGCGCGGCTTGTCTCCGCATCAATCCCGGCAATATCGGCACGCCGGACCGCGTGCGCGAAGTCATCGCAGCAGCTCGCGCCAATGGCTGCTCGATCCGGATTGGCGTCAATGGCGGCAGCCTGGAGCGCCACCTCCTCGAAAAATACGGCGAGCCCTGCCCTGATGCCATGGTGGAATCCGCGCTCGACCATGCCCGCATTCTCGATGACCATGGCTTTCACGACTATAAAATCTCAGTCAAAGCCTCCGATATGTTCCTCACCGTCGCGGCCTATCAACAACTCGCCGAACAGACCGACGCGCCCCTTCATCTCGGGATCACTGAGGCGGGCGGCCTTCGCACTGGCACGGTGAAATCCTCCATCGGCATGGGCTCGCTCCTCTGGGCGGGCATTGGCGACACCATCCGCGTTTCCCTCTCGGCAGACCCGGTTGAGGAAGTCAAAGTCGGCTTTGAAATGCTGAAATCGCTGGGCCTCCGCACCCGCGGCGTGAACATTGTCGCTTGCCCGTCTTGCGCGCGTCAGGGCTATGACGTCATCAAAACCGTCGAAACGCTTGAGGCGCGCCTTGCCCATATCTCAGAGCCGATCTCGCTCTCCATTATTGGCTGCGTCGTCAACGGCCCGGGCGAAGCCGCCCTCACCGATATGGGCTTTACCGGCGGCGGCAAGGAAGCCGGCATGATGTATATGGCAGGCCGCCCCGACCATAAGGTTTCCAACGCTGACATGATCGACCACATCGTCTCCGAGGTCGAAAAAAAAGCCGAAGCCATGCGGCAGGCGAAAGAAGCTGAGGAAGTGGCGGCGGAGTGAAGCATCTCGACGATTCCCGTCTGCTTCGTGCGCGTTTCGGTGCCTTGTTGGAAGACATCCAGATCTCAACACGAAAGCTTTGGTGGCTCGGCCTCGTCGCTATAATGCTGGTCATTTTAATGGGTTGGAAGTTGCTTTCGACCTCCACTTCTCTTCCGGCGCAACAAGCAGAAATTCTGTCCATCCACCGGGAACAAACCGATGGCGGCCCACCTGAAGACTACGCAAGTGTCAGACTTGAATCGGGCACAATCGCTACGATTTCACTCCTGCCCTTCGAACATAAAACCGGAGACGTGATCTCCGTTTGCTCTGTAAAACGGAAATTTTTCCTGCAAGCCGTGTTTCACCAGAAATGTCCTTCCGGATAATTCTGTAAAACCGCTATGGAGTAGCTCCGCACAAACAGTGTTATCCCCACCTGTCCCTCCCCTTTTCAAGGGGAGGAGTCGCATTCGGCACGGCGCCACTCTCCCCCTTGAAAAGGGGGAGCTGGAGGGGGATAACCCACTAGCCGGGGGCACCAAATGTCAGACGATCAGGACAATCGCTTCCACGCATTCGTGCGAAAGTCAGCAACGACGAAGCGCGCCAGAGACGCCTTCTTCAATTTCAAAGGCATTATTACACACCGCACCCCGGTCTCTGCCATCGATGACAGCCTCGATGGTGTCATAGAAGGCATCAGCTATGTCATCGCTGAATGAAAACTGGAGCTTGGAATAAACTGAGTAACCCCACCTCACCCCTCCCCCGAAAAGGGGAGGCCGCATAGAGAAACGCTTCCTATAATCCTCCCGAAACACGCTGAAGTTTTGCTTCAGGTTTTGGACGCGACCTCAAAACTTCCCTTTAATTCAATAAGTTGACCCACATCAAAAGAAACGACGGGTCGAAAACAAGCTGGGGACGAATCAATGCAGTTTATGAAACGGGCGGGATCGCCAGGGGCGGCCCTTGCGGGCCTTTTGATTTTACTCAGCGGTATGGTCACCTCCAGCGCTGAGCCTGCAAACTATCAGGCTCAGCTCATCTCGCGGTGTGATTCCGGCGAAGGCCTTGCCTGCGCGATACTCGGTTCACGATTGCAATCCGGAAATGATGGTGAGGTCGACATGGCCGTCGCCCGCACGGCCTATAAACGCGCATGCGAAATCGGGCATCTCTCGGCCTGTCCGAACATTGCGCGGTTCCAGCGTCAGGGCTATGGCGGCCCCAAAGACGCCGCAGCCGCACGCCAATCCCTTATCCTTGGCTGCAATGGCAATGATGACGATTCCTGCCGAACTCTGGGCAATATGTATAAGGATGGCTTTGGCGGCCCACAAAACTATGCGCTCGCGGCTGAGGCGTATGACAAAGCCTGCAAGGCCGGAAAGACCTGGATTTGTGACAAGTTCGAGGAGATGCGTAGCAAAGCCGCGGCGCAGGCACCCAAGACGCTCCCGGCGCCTCAACCAGCCCCTGCTCAGGACTATTATGCCTCGCTCTATGAAATCTCTATTGCCGGACACATCGCCAATTGTGAGCTTGGCGTCAAAAACAAGATATTCGAGCGTAAGATGCTGGAGTCCTGCCAAGTAGGCTCCAAGGCCGCGCATGAACAATACATTGAATTTCTGGGCAGGGATGACAGCTTCGACAGTAAGCGTACCGGCGTTCAGGCCTTAGCGACAGCACGCGCCTATCTGACGTTCGCCGAGTATTTGAAGTTTATGTATGACCGGAACAAAAATCCGGACTCTGTTAATTTCGCCTGCGTAAACAAGCCGGTCGGCGTAGATAAGCTCTGGCCAGATCCAAATGCTCCTGTTCCCCCCAGCCTCGAAACAGAACATGCAAGACTCAAGGGTCGTTTTGAACAGCTCGATCAATGGTGTGACAGCTTTGAGTGACCTTTGGATGCTGAGAATACTGGAGTGAAGGGGCACAAGTCAGTGTCTCTATCTCACCGCTGACACGTGATCATCTGCCATAGAGAAGTTGAAGACTAGCGCGTCGTCAATTGGAACATCGAACGCCACGCGCCACTGTCATGGCAGTCTAAATCGCTGCTATCAGAAATTTCAGATCTGGCCCCTGATATTGTATGCCTCACCGAAGCGCATGAAGGATCCACGAGCAGCTTGGGCGGCCATGAAATTTCGGCAGCCGGTATTCCCTGGAGTCCACACAGCGAAACTGAACGAAAAGTGGTTTTGTGGTCACGCTCACAATGGGGAGATGTGCAATGTCCGGAAGACATCGCCGCGTTTGGCGGCGTTATATCCGGCGAGACCGAAGCCAATGGCATTCGCTATCGCGTCATCGGTCTTTGCATTCCTTATGCGAGTGCATCACCCTTGGGCCAGCACCCCAAACGTCGAATGTGGGAACAGCATAAGGATTTTCTGAACGCACTCTCATTATATATTCCCTCTCTCGACCTCTCAGTGCCAACCATAACTCTCGGCGATTTCAACCGAACCATACCAAGCAGCTGGGGCTCGAAATCTGCATACGCTTATCTTATTGAGATTTTGACTGATTTCGCCGTTCTGACCGCGGGTTTGGCTGATGAGCAAGGCAAGCGCAGTGTCGATCATATTTGCGTCAATTTCGACTATAGCAAGCTTGAGATTGCATCGCTTTGGCGAGGTGCAGAGAATGGAAAGAAAAGGTCTGACCATTCTGGTGTTTTCATAAACATCTTACCTGCAGTGAAATGACAGCCGACTCAATCGTAAAAGCAGATTTCCGATCTGAGCGAGAATGACAGCTAAGTCTCCCTAAAGGTGAAAAACTTGTTCAGTAGAAAAAACACCACTGTATAAGCTGCCATGGCACACAGTTGCGCCAGATAGGCCGGAAAATACTTTAACGCAAAATATAAAATGCCCTGATTGATTGAAAAGGCCACCAAAAATGACACCACGTAAGAAACGATCGATGTCGCGGTGAGTTTTCCGGATTTAAATACAACGCGCTGATAGAGTATAAAAGCGACTGACAGCGCCAGGAGATATCCGATTACATTCGAGATATAGGGATTGAGGCCGAAAAGCAGGAGACAAACAAGAAATGTTCCATAACCAATTGCCGTATTAAGCAACCCAACAACAACGAAGCCGGCCAATTCGAAAATAAGCTTACGTTGTTCGCTTGAAAGCATCACAAGCGACCATAGCGTTCGACGATGTAGTTCGCTCCGGATTTGCCTTCATCCAGAATGACGTAAAGTGTTCTCAGGATCGCATAGATGGCGAGATTTGTGATGAACAATCCGCCTGACATCAAGACTACCAAAAAAGCCCAGCCAGGAACATAAGCTTCTTCTTGTCCGAAGATATTGCGCCCTAAAAACCGCACCAATATCGCGTTCAGTGCTGACAAAAAACAGACGCTTCCCATCAACCAAAGCGCGGCTTTTCCGATAATGAGAGGGAAATTCGTCTGTCTGACCAAAGCCCCCCAAGCCAGCCTTTGCTCATTCCTCGCCGTCCGTCGCCGATCCGTGGCTTTCTGCGAAACGTTTATGAATTGGGGGATGTAGCCGCTGGCAAAAGCAGCCTCATTAAAGAAGGTCGTTGCGGTCCAATTGCGAATTATAGCGTTTAACGCTCGACGAGAAATCAGAAAGGACCGCGTCGCATAAAGATCTATGGGGGTTTCCCCAAAGCGGCTCAGGAACTTATAGAAAAGCCCCCGCTGCCAAGGTCTGCTTCGCGCCGCCAGAGGATTGCGGACATAGGTGATATCAACGCCAGTTTGTGCAAGCTCATAGAGCGGTACGATCTGCTTTTCGACATCAGTTATCCCCACATCGACGACAAACGTGTAATCACCGTTGGCGCGCTCCAATCCGGCAAGCAGAGCGACGTCGATCACAGTTTCAGTTGCCATGGCCAAAACATAGCAATTGAGGCGATCTTCATCCGGAATATTCAGGTCAGATAGCGCCAATCCGGAACGATTATCGACAAGAATAATTTCATAATCGGCAAATTCATTCTTCACGCATCGGATGACTGAGTTCACCCGCTCTTCAGTCTCTGAAACAGAGGTAAACTTTTCTATGGGAAAGACTACGCTGATGAAGTTACTGGATGGCATCGTACAGATTCTCCACTTCGTAGATCGAATTGATTTTACCCGAAAACACATAAGCAAAAAGAGGCTCTGACTTGGCGATACGAACGTCTGTCGGACGCGCATCATCGACAAATGAACTCTTGAGTTTGGCTTTCACCGTATAAATGGAACCGTGACTGTAAAGTCCGACGTCGTTCCGCACGTACAGCCTGAGCTGGCGCAGCATTTTGTCGAGATTGCTTCGAGGTCTGGCGAAACAGTTTGTACAACTACGAACCGCTTCGGGTGAACAATCGCTTCGGTATTTCTGGCAGTTGAATGTTGGGTTCTTCTCATAACTAACTGCATGATGCGTATAGAGCACTGAGCTCAGCGAGTGAAATGACGACAGCCCGTAGGGCATTACCGACATGTATGGACCATCCATCACCGTCAGTCCGATATTGTTCATCGCGGACCCGTGAAGCAATGCGATTTCAGAAATTTCGTGACTGATCTCGATTTCATCTATGCCAAAAATATGGTTTACCGCGTTGATATTTGTATAGGTCGCATTAAAAACGTTCTGCACACGGATAGATTTTTTCTCTCCATCAACGCGCGCCAGATTTACCACCCAATCAACTCCGTCAACTTCGGCTGCTTCTGGCCAACATCCATTGAGACAAGTGACTGCGCTGTCTTTGAGACGGTTTAAATAATGCGTGCGGATCAGAAACGGGTCAAATGAGTATTCGGTTGTTCGGAATAATGCCTCAAACCTGTTCTGATTGAACAAGTCCGGACGCGCGACCTCATAGCAAGGGATCTTTAGATAATCGCAAAATCGCTGAAACTGCTCAGCAGAAGTCAGAGACCCTTGGCGATCAATACCATAGTACTTTTCGATATCTCGATTAATGAACGCGTTATGCTCGGCTTCGAAACGGCTCCTATGGTCATTTGCCAATTTGGCGGTGGCGATACTGCGAGGGTAATGATACCCAAAATGCACTCGCGCCTGATTGACAATGCTGGCTTTCTTCCACGGCGTCACTTCTCGGTCAACGAGTAGTACTTTCAAGCCTTTTTCTGAGAAATAGAGTGCTGCATAGGCTCCGAAAAGCCCAGAACCGACAACCAGAAAGTCGTACGTTTCGATGTCAGAATTCACGCCGATTCCTCTAAGCGCTCAGAGATAAATCTCGCCAATTCAACCGCATTTCCGGTCGCCTCGATTTTCTTGATAAATCCTAGCGAATCTGAAAGTTGATCGAGGTTTCTCGGTCCAAGAATGAGGCCAGAAATGGCCTCATTGCCGTAGGTAGAAATCAGCGCCAGATGATTCAGCGTTTCCGGCGTGATCAACGCAGAATCCCAATTCGCAATGAGACGTCTCAGGCGCTCAGCTATTTCTGGCTCTGTCACTCCACGCAAACTGACCGAACTGTTTGCAGATGGCGCACTGGTTTTGACGCCTCCCATATTGATTCCGTAAGCGTAATATTTAGCGTTGGGAAAGTGAGGCTGGTAGTGAGAACGTGCAGCATGCGTTGCAGCGTTTTCCTTTACTTGTATGTGCCATTTATCTGCCAGATGAGGCGCAAGGCTCGCATAGATTTCCGGATGTTTGATTCCTGAAAACCCGATCTTGAATCCTTCGTTTTCAATCGCCTGGATCCCGGAAAGAGTGTCTGCAATATCTGCTTCGCCATCCCGATTATCCCAATGAATTCCAATTCCCTGCAATGCCGGTCCGAACTGGCCTACAACTAGCTCAGTAGAAACCTGAATATCTGAGGCTGACAGGGCTGTTTCCGGCCCTCCGGAGTTGTTCACGCTGCCCACTTTGCAAAAAACTTTGATGTCAGCACCCGGATTGGATTTGATCCATTCCCGCAGTATTTTGTTTGCGCGACCAAAATCTTCTGGCTGCTTATTAATGGGGTAATTCACTGCCGTATCAATCCAGGAGCCACCGCTCTCAACATAGGCGTCGAGTAGCTCAAATGCTTCTTCATCTGTGGTTCCCCAGCCCCAGAGAGCCGAACCCAGCATAATGGTGAATTCCCTGATGTAAGCGGATGTCATATTGGGCAAGGTACTCATTCTACGCGGATTTGGAGTTCGCTAGCGATTCCTTGAGTTCTTTCATCGATCGCATGTACTCTTTTGCAAGCTTACCGATTTTTGCTTTGCTGTTGGGATCATCGGTCCAGACCACAGGCAGATCCAGGATGCGTAGCTTTTCGTGCTGGGCGCACATCAGCAGTTCAGTTGCGAAAAACCACCCATCATTGTTTGCGCCCAATTCTCGCAGGCGGTCCAAATGTCGACGCTGCAAAAATTTGAAGCCGCACATACCATCCGAAAACTTGGCGCCAAGATAGGTTTGAACCATGGTATTGAATGCGCGACTGGTGAAAGCGCGTATGAGTTTTCGGTTCTTAACCTTTGATTTTGGCAGCAATCTTGAACCCGTCACGACATCTGCTTCATCCGTCATGAGAGGTTCAAAAGCTTCCGGCAGATGTTTAAGATCCGTTGCCCAATCTAAATCCATATAACCCACAATGTCGGCTTGGCTCGCCCCCCAAGATGACTTCAAAGCTCGGCCGACACCTCGCTCTTCCA
Organism: Ponticaulis sp.; assembly: GCA_002692725.1. Taxonomy (GTDB): domain Bacteria; phylum Pseudomonadota; class Alphaproteobacteria; order Caulobacterales; family Hyphomonadaceae; genus Ponticaulis. The sequence continues at coordinate 344,808 of NZLU01000067.1, forward strand.
GACGAAGGTATTGAATTCGGTCATGGTTAGCAGCCAGCGCCTCACTCAACTCTTGAGTGCGATCCGTTGAACCGTTATCCGCTATGATTATCTTGATATTCTCATAATCTGCCATTTCAAGATCAAGAAAATCGATCAGCGTTTCGAACTGAGCAACTATTGAATCTTCCTCATCGAGCACAGGAACGGTAATTTCAATGTTTTTATTGAACAAATTTTCCCCCAATGTGCAGTTTGCAAAAGTGTAAAACCATTTTTTTACACTATTACCAGTCCTGACACCTGTCTTGTTCGATTAAAACCGACATCAACCCATTTTCCTATCAGCATAGGAGAACAGGGTGGTCAATCTCGTTCATTTCCGAGATTGTAGCGGCCGCCATTCTTTCTACCCAAGCGAGCTTTTTACGCATCACATGCGATAAATTTCTACATTCTGAGAAGGTTTGAAACGCCGCAAGACCCACGCTTCACCTGTTATCAACCCCGACCAGAACCCGATCAATCATAAAAGCATTTCTCCGTGCCGTCGCCCTGATCATAGCAGCGCGGTTCATTGGATGGTGGCGTATAGGTGTTCGAGCGCGTTGGCCCGTTATACCCGGCATTATAAGGGTTGTTTCCAGAGTCAGAATACACCCCGCCCTGATAGGTTTGCTGAGTGCCCCCCGTGTAAGGGTTCGTGCCAGTATTCAGATACGTCCACTCAGCCACCAGCCCGCATTCATAACTGGCTGACCCGAACTTCCGGCACAGCTCCCGGGCATCGGCGCCAGACCGCATCTCCATATTCCTGCGCCACCATTGGTAAAACCGGTCGCCGCCCGCTGCGCGCGCCGCATCATAGCCAACCCATTGCGGGTCGTCGGCCACCGGATCAACCGACACCTGAACATAGTCGGTCGCATCGCATGCAAGCACGCCTTCGGCCCAGTCGACCATGCTGTCATCCGGGAAAGGCGCATCCAGAGGGCCAAGCGGCTCCACGCTGGTCCGGCCATTTTTGTAAGCAATCAGCTCATCATTAAAATCGAGCAGTTTCTGAAATCGCGTGTTCGAATAATCCTCCGGCAGGCCGCAATTCCCCTTCGGATAGGTGCATGCGGAAATCAAAGATAACAGATAAGGATCGTCATAGATCTGATAGCCTGCGCGCTTCCAATAGAGGATCAGATAGGCTTTCGTCTCATCCGACTTCCCCGGTATGGCGTTGATCGAATTAATCATCGTGTTCGTGAGCTCACGCCCCTTAAGGCAGGCCTGCTGCGGCTTTGCGGGCGTCGCGGCAACAGGGGTAACCGGCGCTTGCTGGATGCCCGGAAGCGACCAGTCACACTCGAGCTGCTCATCCGCCCAGACCAGCATTTCGCCCGGAGGAAAGGCCGATGGCGGCTCGGGCGGTGTATCCCGGTGGCCACCTTCATACTGAGACAGCTGATAGCCATAGCTCAGCAGGGACTGAAACCGCGTCGGCGTGCCATCGCTCAATCGGCCTCGGGGCGGGTTTCCACACAGCCCGGACCAGCACTGGCTCAGCGCAAAGCGCGTCAGGCTGTCGGTCGCGCCCTTGGCGTTCCGGTCCATCCAATAATGAATCGCATAGGCCCGTAGTGGCGCCATAGCGTCTGAAAATTCCATCTCCTTCACACGCTGGTCGACATCCGAACGCGCCGCGCGGAAGGCCGTTTCCAGCGCCTCACCCTTCAAGCAGGCATTTTGGGCGCTGGCTGCAAAGCTCCCCGACAGCGCCAATCCCAAAAGACTGGCGGCAATGGCTTTTACGACTAAACGCATTCAATTTTCCAATATAAATCAATCTTCTAACGTCTATACGCCATGAAATTGCAATTTCCTCTACCCTGTTCAGCAGATACGGCCCGAAAAACGCTGGCTTTTTACGAAATCGCGATATCGCCATGATCCAGCCGTTATTGTCCGTTCATCTTTCAAAGACTAGGCTGATGACAAATTCATCAGTGATTACAAAGGGTGGGCATATGAAACCGATACACGCCATCTGTCTCGCAACCGGAGCGCTATCGCTCGGCGCATGCACAACTGCGGACCTCAACGCTTTTGCAGAAGGCATGGCGCAGGCTCAGTATAACAGCCCGCTCTATGGCAACACTTATTCGCCTTATGGCACCAACCGGTATGGCAATAACAACACTCTCTGGGTCGGATATAACCAATGTCGGCATACCGGCAGCTTTTATCAGTGCGACACCAATGGCGATGGCTATTCCGACAGTTATGGCAATACGGATGATGGCAGCTACAGCTCATCTCATTTGCGCGTGAACGGCCGGGGTGAGGGCTTCACCCGGGGCGAAAATGGCGAATGGGTACGGAACCGCGCCTATGACACCTCAGACCGGGACGATCATCATCGCCATCACCGCCGCAACCGGCACGACCATGACTGACGCGCTTGTGAGTTTCGCCTGACCGCGAACCTGGCCTATACTGCGCCGGTTACAGACAGGAAGTCTCATGTCCTTACGCCGTTCGGTACTTCTGCTTATGGCCGCCATGATGGGCCTTGCCGCTCATGCCGGGCCGAAAATCACCTCGCTAAGCGATGGCGACAGACTGACCATTGAGTACATGACCACGGGCTGTTTCCACTTCATGGAATCCGATCTCGTCATCACTGATGGGCAGATCCATGTCGACGATATGAAAACATTGGCGCTGACCCCTGAATTGGCCGCCGGGCTCGAAACCTATTTTGAACTTCTGGACGACCAGCCGCTCGGAGCGTGCACCACAACCGATTCGATCACCGTCAGGCTGCGCCGCGCCGATGGCAGTTCCGAGAGTTGGGATTATCTGGATGCCCGATGCATATTCGTGCCCGAGGATCTGGCAGAAGCCTCGTCCGAACAAGGTGTCTCCATCAGCTATCTGCTCGAAGAAATCTATCCGAGCTAAAGCCAGACGGGGTCGGGTAAGCCGCTGATGTCATCCGCTCCTCCGCTTTCAATCGCCATAGGTGGCGCTGGCATTGGCGGGCTGGCCGCTGCCATACTGCTCGCCCGCGATGGCCACAAGGTCACCCTTTATGACCGGTTTGATCAGCCCGAACCCGTTGGCTCGGGACTCATGCTGCAATCCACCGGTCTTGCCGTCCTGAACGCGCTCGGCCTGTCTGCCCAGATTGAGGCGTGCAGCACACGGATCAATCGTCTGTTTGGGCGAACCCAGCCCTCCGGTCGAACGGTGCTGGACGTGCGCTTTGCCGCCCTGAAAGAGACGTTACAGGCGCGCGGCATTCAGAGGTCTGCCCTGTTCAACGCGCTCTTCTCGCTGGCTCAAAACGAAGACATCAGTTTTGAACCGCGCTCAGAAATCTCGAATGCCGCTCCCGATGGCGGCATGTTTCTCTTTGAAAACGGCAGCAATTCGCCGGAGTTTGATCTCCTGATCGATGCGCTGGGCGCACGCTCCCCCCTGTCGAGCCATCCAACCAAAGAGCTCCCCTTCGGGGCACTTTGGGCGACAATACCCTGGCCGGATGAACCTGGCTTTCTGAATGATGCGCTGGAGCAGCGCTATCGCGCCGCCCGGCAGATGACGGGGCTCATGCCCTCAGGCGCGCCAGATCCAGCCACGCCACCGACAGCAACCTATTTCTGGTCGATCGAAGGCCACGCTTATGACGCCTGGAAAGCCGGCGGTCTTGCCGCCTGGCAGGAAGATGCCATCGCGCTCTGGCCGGAAACGGCGTCGATCGTTGAACGCCTTTCGGTCGATCAACTTATCTTTGCCCGTTATCGCCACCGCACACACGCAAAGCCGGTGACCGGCCGTCTCTTTCATCTGGGTGATAGCTGGCACGCCACCTCGCCACAGCTTGGACAGGGCGCGAATATGGCGCTTCTCGATGCCCTCGCACTCCGCAATGCCATTCGCGTTGGCGGGCGGGATACAGGCCTGACGGGCCGAACCTATCGGGCGCTGCGCGTGACACATATCCGGCTTTATCAGGCGATGAGTTATCTGTTCACGCCGGTCTACCAGTCGCACGCAACCACCATACCCTGGCTGCGGGACCATCTGGCCGCGCCCCTATCCCGCATCTGGCCGGCACCGCCCATACTGGCAGCGCTCGTCTCAGGCGCGTTCGGGTCACCGCTGAAAAAGCTGGGTTTGACCGCGGATCACTGACCGAGCAATCGTCGCTTCTGAATCGCAGACAGAATGCTGTCAGCAGCTTCTTTCTCGTGCGGGCTTGTCGCTTCCCGATAAGCGATTTCCGCATATTTAAACGCGCGGTCATAACGGTTAGTCTGCTGATAAAGTTCGGCCAGCGTCAGCGATTGCGTCGCATCAGGCACGCCGCCAGCGTCCATCCAGTCTTCATAGGCGATCAGCGCATGCTCGGTATCGAATTCGCGGTATTGAACGGCCAGTCGCAAAAACAGATCGCGCTCGTCACGCCCCTCAAAAACACCGGACGCAAGCACGCGGGTCAGTGCATTTGCCGCAAGTTCATGTTCGCTTTCGCGTTCATAGGCATGAGCGATCAGATTATCGAACAGTCCGATCTCATAACAATTCAGTTCCGCCGTCAGAAACGGGGATATTGTCTCGAGAATCCGGGCCGAACTCGCCCCGTCGTAAAACTCACTCGCAGCGGTCGCATAAACATCGCCACGTCCATTTTCGAAGTCCTGAAATTCACATCCACTGGCCGCAGCCACGCCCGCAACCGCGCTTATCGTAAACCAGAACGCACCCGCTAAACAGGTTTTCAACGCCATACTCTACCCCGATCACCTTGTTTTTAAGGATCAAAGCCGGATAATTTATGAAACACAAGTGTTCGATGATCTGGTTAACGCTCAGCGTTTAAAATCATATCGGTTCCGGACGAACCGTTCGCTGCCATCTTCCAGGATCACTTCTTTAGCCATAGAAAAGGCGTTTGAACCGATCCTGTAAATGCGCTCGCAGGTCGCAGGGCGGAAATCATCCTCACAGGAATCCCGGGTGATGATCACCAGACTATTGCCCATTTCGGTTTGCAGCTGAATGGTTGCGCCGCCCAATTCGGTGCCGTCCTCAGACACGAAAAGCGCTTCACTCGAATTGGCCTCAGCCTCGCCAGGATACTTCATGCCAAACAGAATGCCGTCTTCAACCCGCTCAACCTCAGACAGCTCAACCGGAATCACTTCTTCATCATAAGGCGCTTCATAATTGCGATAGGTGAGCGTTCCGACCCAACCTTCGCCTTCCAGTACGGACAGCACATCAGGTGAAATGGTTTCGGATTCGGCACCTGCCGCCCCGCCCAGTCCGAGACCGAAGACACAGCCAGCAATGATAAGAGATGAAAAACGCATGAGAACTCCCGACACTTTCCATACCTTATAGCGCGCCTCACCCTGAAAGCGATTCCGATGTGCAGTATTTCTGATCGACCTGTCGAGCAAATCCCCCCTTCTGTTCGTGTCACGCACTTGCGATAGAGGGGCATCCCGCCAGATCAGCGGACACGAATGGAAAATGAAAATGCAACAAGCCTGGATGTATAGTGTGATGGTTCTGGCAGGAATTGGCATTCCGGTTATGGCCGCCATGAATGCCGGCCTCGGCCTGCGCATTGGCCCGGCTGCCTCTGTTACAGCGCTATTGCTCGTTGGCGCTCTGGTGTCAGGCGTCATCACCCTGTTCACTGGCACACCAAGCATGCGGACACTGTTGGAAGCCCCGAGCTGGCTCTATCTCGGCGGCCTTGTGGTCGTCTTCTACATTCTGTCTATCACCGTGCTCGGCCCGCATATCGGCATCGGAACAGCCGTTCTATGCGTCCTGCTCGGACAAATCCTCAGCGCAGCACTGGTCGACCATTTCGGCTGGTTTGGCGCGCCAAAATCTCCTATTACCGTACAAAAGCTGATAGGCCTTGCCTTCATGACGCTGGGCATCTGGCTGGCGAGACGGACTGACTGACACTTCATGCGTACAATCTTCATCGGCGATGTTCACGGCATGCTCGACACGCTTGATGACCTTCTGGCTCAGCTTCAGCTCTCTAAGGGCGACCGGCTCATCTTTCTCGGTGACCTCATCGATAAGGGGCCCAACCAGATCGGCGTCTTGCGCCGCGTGATCGAGCTTCAATCCCGGCCCGATATCGACATCCAGCTCGTCTGCGGAAATCACGAAGACAAGCATATCCGATATCGCCGGAACCTCACGCTCCGCCCGAAAGTGGCTCGGGAGCAGGCTGATAATTCGCCAGCGCTTGTCGCTTTTTCTGCGGAGGCCCACGATAAGGACTGGCACCTTCTGGAAAGCGCCCTGCCATTCATCAGGCTACCAGAATTCGGGCTTCTCGCGCTTCATGGCGGCATCCCGGGTGATATGGCAGAGCTTCCTGACGAAACCGAGTTTGAAAACTCAACCGGCAAAGAACGCGACCGCATCGAAAAGATCTGGCGCACGCGCTTCATCGATCGCGATACAGGTCATTTCCTCGGCCTCGGCAAAGCGCTGCCCGGTGATCCCTTCTGGGCAGAGGTCTATGACGGGCGGTTTGGGCATGTAGTATTCGGTCATCAACCCTTTATGCACGGTCCTGCCCGTTACGCCTTTGCAACCGGCATCGACACTGGCGCCGTCCATGGGGGGCAACTCACCGCGCTTGTGGTGCGTTCGGCAGACCGGACAGAAGACGAGTTTCTCCAGTCCGCCGGCTACCCTTATTCGGTCGGACACCTGACGGACTAGGCCGCGCGCATTTTTCTCAGGAATTCCTGTGTATCCGCCCGCAAGGCCTCAGCGCGTTCCGATAACGAATTCGCTGCAGAATTCACCGCATTCACGCTCTCATCCGTGCGCTGTACCGACTGACTGAGGTTGGATACAGCCGTCGTCACGCTTTGCGTATCGCGTGCCGCAGCCGAAACCCCTTCAGAAATGTTTTGGGAGGCGGATTTTTGCTGATCCATGGATCTTACGATTTCGCTCGAGACGCGGGACATCCCGTCAATCGTCTTCGACACGCCCGCAATCGACTGTGACGCAGCGTCCACCCCGGACCGGATCGCGTCAATCCGTGCGCTGATGGTGTGGGTCGATTTTGCCACCTGATTGGCCAGCTGTTTCACTTCGCCCGCCACAACAGCAAACCCTTTGCCGGCCTCGCCTGCGCGGGATGCCTCAATGGTCGCATTCAGCGACAGAAGATTGGTCTGGTTGGCGATATCAGAAATGATCGACAGAACATCGAGGACTTCATCAGCGGCGCGGCTGAGGGTCCTCACCGTCTCATCGAGTTCACTCGTATCACGCACGGCTTTTTCGCCCATCTCGCTTGAACTTTGAAGCTGAGTGAGAATGCTGGCGATTGATTGTGATAGCTCTTCAGTTGCGGACGAGACGATCTTGGTCGACTCCGCCGTTCGCTCAGAAGACTTTTGAGCCGTTTCCGCTTCGACGAATGAGGCGTCCGCCTCTGTCTTCAGCATGGCAGACGTTTGCGCAAGCTCGCCCGATGTATTCACAATGGCAACAATCAGCCCGCCAAGCTTTTCTTCAAGCTCATTCAGAAAATTCTCACGGTCGCGCTGGCGTTCTTCGCGTTGTCGGCTTTCCCTTGCAGCCGCCTCATCTCGGAGCCGTTCCGCCTCCATCTGAGTTTGCCGGAACACACTGAGCGCGTCTTGCATATCTTCGATTTCATTCCGACCTGTCTTGCGTCGGCCCGACTGGCCTGAAGACAAAGCATACATGCTCTCGGCAATGTTCCGGATCGGGCGCGAAATCGAATTGCCCAACAGCCAGGCCAGAACTCCGCACACCAGTGCCAGAATGAGTGTTGCAAACGCCGCAATGATCAAGGCACGCTGATTTGTGTCGATCTGATATTGAGAAAACAGTGTGGCCTCGTAGACAAGCGCATCAATGTATCCGTTCAATTCTTCAGCCACATGGTCATAGCGTTCGAGCATCAGGTCTTGGGACTCCTGCAGCTCCAATCGAAGGCTGGCCCAGGTTTTAAAATCGCTTTCATAGGACGAAATCAGCCGCATAAGCTCGGCTTGATCGGCATCTGAATAGCCATAGCCCGGCAAAAGAGTCTTGAATTCGCTGACCCGTGCTGACAGGCGGTCGACATACTTCTGATCGACCCGCATCATGAAATCCTTTTCATGACGGCGCATCATGAGCATTTTTACCGTCAGGGTCTCATTTTCAAAACCCTCCAGACGGGATTCGACATTGTGCACGGCATCACGCAGCCGCCCTTCCAGGCCACTATCCTGATCCAGACCGAGCCGCTGGCGTAATTCAAACACGGACTGGGTGACATCGATAAAGGCTTGCGCGTCCTGATCGATCTGACCCGGCTCGATCGCCGCGTCAGTCCTTTTCAGCTCACTCATCGGTGCGTGAAACCTATCCGCATCATTCTGGAAACGCTCCGCCAGCGCGAGATCCCGTTGCTCCAGAAACTCAAGTGCCGCCAGCTTCATATGAGACAGGTGAGCAAGCGCAGTCTGTGACGTCACGGCCGACTCTGAAAGTTCTGACTGTCGGGCTTGTAATGATCGTTCGATCTGACCAGAAATAACAAAGATCAAAGTCAGCGTGATCATCGCAACAATCGCGAGACTTGCAAGCAAACGCACCCGTGCCTGAATGGACCAGTTTGGCATAGAAAAACAAACCCCAAAATTTCTATTTAGGGTCACATAACACACGCATTGTAACTTATAATTTAACGCGTTTAGTGGTTTTGTTGATTTTTGGCTCACGGGCCCAGAATAATCAGCCTCTAGAGCTCGGTATACTCAATATAACTAATATTAAAATATTGAGTACTTACTTTACTTTGTTAATCGAAAATATTTAAACGCGCGTGAACGCGATCACACTCATTTGTATACCATGAAAGCATGGGACATCTCGTCGACCAGCTCCATAAGCTCGACAATATCTTCAAACGTCTTGCGGATGGACTGCGTATCCCAGTGCGCACTCTGAAGATCAATCAGATTGAACCTGTTCTCACCAACAATGTCGAATACCAGCTGATCGTCGCGCGCCACGGCTCGAAATGCCTCGCCATGGGCCAGCGCAAGGACGCGCTCGATCACAGCCGGATTAAAGATCGTCCGCGCTTCGACCTGATCGGTACTCCGCAGGCGGAAATGATCGTTGAACGTCTCCGGAACGACATGAACATCGGAGAAGGCTTTTGAATCTTCCGCCCGAGGCCAGGGTGTTTTACGTGATCGTAAATGCGTCACACCATTTAATCTGTGTGGTGCCCTCAGAAGCAATAACAGATGATACCGATCCGGCGCTTCATCGACGGTTTCAATCCACTCAAACGCTGAAAATCCAATGCCGGAGCGCTCGCCTTCGAAGCCATCTTCAAAGCTCTGCCCCATTGCGGTCTGGCGATAATAGCGCTCCTTGTCCTTTTCATTACCCAGAACTACTGCATCCGGGGCAAGCAGCCCGCTCTTCGTTGCGGCATCCACGGCTTCATCCAGCCCGCCATGCTGGTCCAGCATCTCGACCATTTCGCCGAATTTTTTCGGCATCAGCCTGAACTTCGCCAGCATCTTGAAATGCTCCGGCGCGCCGCCAGGCGTAGGCACATAAACAAGTTGAAGATGATCAGCGATGGACTTCAGCGCTGCAGCCCGCGCCATAAAATTGCCTTGCGCACGGAACAGCACTTTCATCAGGGTTTCGCGCCGCAAAAACGCGGTCAGTGCCATTGTGCCCAGGAACACAACTGGAAAGAGAACAAATTTCAGGACAATGCCCCACCAGTCATCCGGGACAAAAATTGCGAAGACAAAGAAGAATATGCCGAAGGAAAAAAAGCCGATCGTGAAGGAACGTTGGAGCGATTTCAGTGCTTTCTTCTGGTCCGCACTGTCTCCTTCTTCCGTCATCTCCTCCAACTGAGGCACGATCTCGCGATCACTGAATCCCTCTAGCCCGGTGCGTCCAAGTCGTTGATCGATTTCTGCCCAGCTCAGCATGTTGTTCCTTGCGCGGCCCCCTGAAACGCTTACCCTCTCATACAATTCCACCACCCGGCTTGCGAGGCAATATCGAAGCGGGCGGACAGAGAACAGGAACTGGGGAGAAACCATCATGACCGCATTGCGCCTGAGGCAATTGGTTATCGCAACGGATCACATGGAGCATGCAGATACGCTTCAGCGCATTCTCGCACTGGGCGCGCCTTATGTTGACCCGGGCGTCCGGCAATTCGGGCTGACCAATGCTGTTTATGCAATAGGAGATCAATTCCTGGAATTTGTGATCCCCACCCAGGCGGATGCTCCGGCCAGCCGATTTATCAAGCGGTTCGGTGTGGGCGGTTATATGGCGATCTTTCAGGTGCCTGACATCGCAGTCGCCCGTACGCGCGTCGACACGTTTGGCTATCGCCGTATCTGGAATGCAGACTTCCCCGAAATCGCAGCGAGTCATATTCACCCGGCCGACCTCGGCGGTGCCATCGTGTCATTTGACGAGCCAAAGCCGCCGGAAAGCTGGAAATGGGGCGGGCCCGACTGGCAGAAAAATTCCATTGAGGGACGTTTGACCGGTGCCGAGTTGACGTCTCCCGATCCGGCTCAGCTGGCGACCAAATGGGCTGGCGCGCTTGGGGCAGAAAAAATATCTCCAACGGAATTTGAAACTCAGGATGGCCCCATCCGTTGCATCGACGGAGCGGGCGAGAAACTGACGGCCTTCTCACTCAGCATAGATGACCGGGCGGACACACTTAACGCCGCCAGTGATGAAGGATGCCTGATGACGGAAAAGGGTTTCAAGCTGGCTGGCGTCGAGTTTCAGCTGGAATAGAAAACTCAGCTGATTTCGTCTCTGCCCTTTTCTCGCCGCTCACAGAGCCTAGGTTAACTTAGATTAAGGGAGAGACTGATGATAACCGTGCACCATTTGGAAAACTCGCGGTCGCTCCGCATTCTCTGGCTACTCGAAGAATTAGGCGCTGACTTTCAGGTCAAAACCTATAAGCGCAATCCGAAAACCAATCTTGCGCCAGAGGATTACAAAGCCCTGCATCCACTTGGCAAAGCCCCGGTCGTGACAGATGGCGATATCACGCTCGCCGAGACCGGCGCCATCGTCGAATACTTTCTCGACAAATTTCCGAATTCAACTTTGCGACCACACATCGGAACGCCAGAACGGATCCCCTATCAATACTGGATGCATGCCTCGGAAGGCAGTTTGATGAGCTTGCTCGTTCTGGGGCTTTTCCTCACACGTATGGAAACCGCACCGCCATTCCCCATCAAACAGGCGGTCCAGATCGTGACCAAGAAGATTCGCGGCTTTTACCACACGCCGTCCCTCACCAGCATGTATGAGTATATGAATGCTGAACTCAGCCAGCGTACATGGTTCGCCGGGGCGACACTGACCGGCGCTGACATCATGATGAGTTACCCCGTCGAGGCGGCGGCTGGTCGTGCCGGTCTGGACGACCGCTATCCCAATATCCTGGCCTGGCTCGAACGCGTACAAGCGCTGCCCGCCTATCAGCGCGCCGTCGAAACCGGTGGCGCGCTCGAGGCGATGTAGTCAGGTTTTTGAGATTGAATTTCCGCCATCCACCAACATGGCGGATCCAGTGACGAAACTTGCATCATCACTGCAAAGAAACAGCGCAGCTTTGGCAATCTCATCGGCGTCAGCCAGCCGTTTCAACGCGTGAAGACCGCGTGCGAACTCTTGAAATCCGGGGTCGTCACCCGCCATCTCTGTGAGTGTTCCTCCCGGCAGCAGAGCGTTGACCCGGACACTTGCCGTGCCGACTTCAGCGGCCAGGACTTGCGTCAAGCCGATCATCCCTGCCTTGGACGCGGCGTATGCCCCCATACCCGGCAGACCGACTGTGTAACCGACAAAGCTTGATGTGAAGACAATCGATCCGCGCCCAGCCCGCTGCATAGCGGGTATTTGGTATTTCGCCGCCAGAAAAGCGCTGGTGAGATTTGTCTGAATGACGCTTTGCCAGTCTTCGACGCTCGTCTCCGGCACGCTCACACCAGGCCCGACAATCCCGGCATTGTTGAACGCAAAATCAAGAGCCCCGAAACGATCGAGACATTGATCAACCAGCGCCTTCTGGACCAATTCTTCGCCAACATCCCCGGAGATAAAGTCAACCTTATCCGGACCGAGCTCGGCGCTCAGTGCGGCCAACCTGTCTTCACGACGCGCGCAGATTACAAGTCGCGCGCCTTCAGCGATAAACAACCGCGCAGCGGCTTCACCAATTCCAGAACTTGCTCCGGTAATAATTCCCGATTTTCCTGAAAGCCTCATCAGCACCTCCATCTCCGGAGGTGTTGAAACTCAGTCACTCGGTCAGCGCGACCCGATACTTGCTGTCACTGGAAAAACCGGTCCTCGCGCGTATGATGAACGCGATAAACCACGATCAGACCTCTCTCTTCAATGATTTCAAAACGCAGAACAAACCCGTCCTTCCCAAACGGCAGATAAGCCTCTCTGAAGTGAGAAAATGCCGCAATCGGAACACATGGAAATCGATATGGTCCGGGAAAGTCTGCAAGCCCACTGATGCCCTGTCCATTTAGGCTTTCAACTCTTTCTGCCAGACCATCGTCTAGGCTGGAATAGAAGGATGAAATACGGTTGAGATCATCAAAGACCCCAGGTTCCACGATTATTCGATAACGGACGTCTTCGGGCATGGAGCATCCTTATCGAGCTTCCGCGCTTCGATCCAAGCCCTCAACTCCGCGTCCGAGCAAGCTTCGCCGGTTTGCAGAAATTGCTTGCGTCGCATTTCTGTAAGTTCGAGTTCATCGATATAGTCCGACGACGGATTTTGACTGTGTTTTGCTTCGGCGGTCATGCGCAATATCTTATCACCCAAAAAGCCCACAAACAACTAATCTACAGGCAATAGTGTACCAGCCTACCCGCCATGGCATTTCTTGAATTTCCTGCCTGAACCACACGGACAGGGGTCGTTCCGGCCATAGGCGGCGAAGGCCCGGGCTTCCGGCTTGCCCTCACCATGCGTGTAGAACCAGTTTCCATCCCGACGCCGGAAATCCGAAACTTCGTTGTGACAGGTCAGGTCTTCTCCCAACAGATACCAGGCGATAAACTCCACCTTGCCAGTCTCATCACTTGCCTGCCCGGCTTGCGTATTCACAATATCGAGGCGTTTCCAGTCAGCCTGACGCGCCCAATCGGCGGCACTGACAGCATCGAATGGCTGATCAGTCTCCTGCGTTCGCGCAAGATAGCCGATATTCCTGAGCGTGTAAGCAGTGTATCGCGACCGCATCAGTGCTTCGGCCGTTTCCGGCACTGCCGCGCCCGTCAGATAGGGCTCGCAGCAGTCTGCTAACGCCTTACCGGACCCGCACGAGCACGTCATGACCGAACCAATCAGGCCCGGCCAATCGCGTAAAAACGCTCTTTTCGCTGTTTGCGAAGCTCTGCAGGAGACAGCGATGAGAGAGCAACCAGATTTTGCTCAACCGCATCCGACACCGCACGAACCGTGCCGACCGCATCACGATGCGCGCCGCCCAGGGGCTCGGTGATCACTTCGTCGACGATCTTATTCGCAAGCAATTCCTGCGCTGTGATCTTCATGGCTTCTGCGGCGTCTTTCGCCCGAGCGGCATCATGCCAGAGGATGGATGCGCAGCCTTCCGGTGAAATCACCGAATAAATGGAATGCTCGAGGATCAGCACCTTATTGGCCGCTGCAATACCGACCGCACCGCCTGAACCGCCCTCGCCCACAATCACCGACACCATCGGCGTTGGCAGTGTGAGGCACCGTTCAGTGGAGCGGGCAATCGCTTCAGCCTGGCCGCGTTCCTCACCCGCTTTACCCGGATAGGCGCCGGCCGTGTCGACAAAGGTCACAACCGGCAGATCAAACTGCTCGGCCATATCCATCAGGCGAACAGCCTTCCGATAGCCTTCAGGGTGCGCCATACCGAAATTGTGCTTGATGCGGTTTTCGGTCGTCCGGCCTTTTTCATGGCCCATCACGACAACCGACTGACCACGGAACCGCGCCAGACCACCAATCACGGCTTCGTCTTCGCCAAACACGCGGTCACCCGCGAGCGGCACGAAATCTTCAAAGGCGTGTTTGATATAGTCGACAAAGTGTGGGCGCTCGGGATGACGCGCCACTTGCGTTTTCCGCCACGCATCCAGATTCTTGTACAGATCATGAAGCTGTTTGGCGGATTTATCCCGCAGTTTTGAGATTTCATCGCCGAGCTGGGGCGCATCATCTGAAGATGACAGGTTTTCCAGTTCCGCAATCTTGCGGTCGAGCTCGGCGAGCGGCTTTTCGAAATCGAGATAGGTGTTCAAACCAGGCCTTCCCAGAAATACTACATCATTCCGGCGGGCGCTGGCGCAGGGTCAGGCTGCCGGGGGTTCCAGATCGCCATACACCACGAAATACGGGTTGTCATATCCGCGATCTTTCTTGCCGTAAGTGAGGTCTTTCCCGTCAAGCGTCAAGACACGACCACCCGCGGCCGACACAACAGCGTGCGCCGCGCCGGTATCCCATTCCATTGTCCGGCCAAGGCGCGGATAAATATCGGCTGCCCCTGACGCCACGAGGCAAAATTTCAGCGATGAGCCCATTGAGACCAGCTCAGCCACTTTGAACTTCTCCAGAAACGCGTCTGTCTCCGGCGTTCTGTGGCTCTTGGACGCAACGGCGGTGACACCGGCTTCGGGCACAGCGCGGATTTTCATTGGCGTCCGGTCGGTTGGCACATCACCACCCGGCGCGACATCGGCTTCCCAGGCGGTGTCAGGACCTTCAGCGACCCAGATGTGATCCCGCGCTGGCGCAAACACCACACCCATAATCGGCCGTCCATGCAGGATCAATGCGATATTCACCGTGAAATCGGTGCCTTTTTTGATGAATTCCTTGGTGCCATCCAGCGGGTCAACAAGGAAAAACTGCTCACCAACATCTGGAATGTCACCGGCGGCAACCGCTTCTTCCGCCAGAACAGGCACATCCGGCGCTGCGTCCTTCAGAACGTTCAGGATCAGCTCTTCGGCCTTCTGGTCGGCAATCGTAACCGGGGAATCATCCCCTTTCGTGCTGGTGTCGATGCCGTCAGCCGAATTGTAGACATCCATGATAACCACGCCGGCATCAATCGCGGCTTTCACCAATTTGTCCGACAAGGCTGAGTTCGCAGAAATAATGGCTGTCATGATCGTCCCCCTGAATACGCAATTACATTGCCAGCACTAACCGCATGCCTCGGGCAATCGCAAGGCCTAAAGCAGGGCTTTGTCAGAGGAATTTTCATTCGCCTCTTTGGCGGTCAAAGACGACTGGTTGTATAGTCGAAGCGCGCATCGAGGTCCTGAAACCAGTTGGCATTGGCGTCTTTTTCCGACAGGCATAGCCGTTCAGCCCCCATCAGCCCCCAGTCACAGCCGAGCTCCGGATCATCAAACCGCACGCTGCGATCATGCTCCGGGCTGTAATAGGCGTCCACGCTATAAACGACCCGACAATTCGGCTCGAGCGTTCGGAACCCGTGAAGAAACCCCTTCGGCACAAACAGCTGACAATTATCGTCATCCATCAGCTCAACCGCGAAAGACGACAGATAGGTCGGCGACCCCTGCCGGATGTCCACCACACAATCGAGAATGCGACCGCGTTCGACCCGCACCAGCTTGGCCTGTGCCATGGGCGGGCTCTGCGCGTGCAAGCCGCGTATGGTGTTGGCCTCCAGCGAGACCGACCGGTTCTCCTGAACCACGCGGAAATCCACCCCCGTTTTGCGCTGGAATTCCTTCTCGTTAAACACTTCACAAAAGCTTCCGCGCGCATCTTCAAACAATTGAGGCGAAATCAGCATCAGTCCGGGAAGATCTAACCGGGTAATATCCATTATCGCTCCCCTTTTTTGACTTGAGTGACCTGGCGCAGTCCAATCAGCAAACCCTTACAACATCCTTGCGACGCAAAGCACAATGATGAATGTTCTCAGCGCTCTGAGTAAAGCGTCAGATACGCAACAGGCTCTTTGATTGGTGCATTTCCATAATGACTCGTCGCCAAACGCCCTATCCCTCTGGAAATCCACATCGCGTCACGACCTCGTAGTTTTTACGGGTTACACTCTTCAGACTGAAGTAATATTGCTGAAACCGCCACGAGTGTTTAAGTCCTGTCCATGACAATAGATGAAGCTATCAATGAACTGAAACGGTCGTTCGATGCGGCCACGAACAATCTGAAAGCCGCCATTCGGGACTTTGTCGACACCGGCACGCCGCCCGATCGGGAGATGCGCAAGAATGGCGCATTCTGTTACCCTGAGCTGGTGGTTCTGTATAAGCCCTCTTCCAGCGTGCCGCCCATTTCGCGGTCCTTCGGCAAGTTTTCCGAAGCCGGCACCTACACCACCACCGTGACGCAGCCGCATTATTTCGAAGCCTATCTCCGCGAACAGCTCGAACCACTTCTGCGCGATTATGATGTCGAACTGACCGTGCGCACCTCACGATCAGAAATTCCCTATCCCTATGTCTGGGACGCCCAGCAGAGCAAAGGCATTGAACCCTCGCTCGCAGCCGATCTTGCGCGCTGGTTTCCGTCGCCAACCCTGCCTGAGATCGGCGATGAAATCGCCGATGGGGAATATCTCGACGAGGCCGGACAGAAACCCCTTTCCATGTTCGATGCCCTGCGGACGGATTTCTCGCTCCAGCGCCTGAAACACTATACCGGCACGCCGTTCGAGCACTTCCAGAACTATGTGCTCTTCACCAATTACCATCGCTATATCGATGAATTCACCGAATGGGCGGTCGACCGCATCAAACAACCTGGCCCCTATGAGAGCCTTTCGGCCTGCGGCAATGTCGAGGTCTTTGCCGACACACCAGATGCACTGGAACAGGTCCGCACCGCCGCATGGCGACGCCATCAAATGCCCGCCTATCACCTCCGGCGTGCGGATGGTCAGGGCATCACCATGGTGAATATCGGCGTCGGCCCGTCCAACGCGAAAACCATCACCGATCACCTCGCCGTGCTGCGTCCTCAATGCTGGATCATGGTTGGCCATTGTGGTGGTCTGCGGCATTCCCAGCGCATTGGCGATTATGCCCTCGCCCACGCCTATCTGCGGGATGATCATGTGCTCGACGATGTCTTGCCGCCGGATATCCCCGTGCCACCGATTGCCGAGGTGCAGGTCGCCCTTCACCAGGCCGCCGCCGAAGTCACCGGCGAGAGCGGTGACGATCTCAAACAACGCCTGCGTACCGGCACGGTCGTCACTACGGATGACCGGAACTGGGAGCTGCGCTACACCGCCTCCGCGCGCCGGTTTAACCTCTCCCGCGCTATCGCCATCGATATGGAAAGCGCGACGATTGCGGCGAACGGCTATCGCTTCCGCGTGCCTTATGGCGTGCTGCTCTGCGTGTCAGACAAACCCTTGCATGGTGAGATCAAACTCCCCGGTGCGGCCAATGAATTCTATAACCGCGCCATTGGCGAGCACATTCAGATCGGCATTCGAACCCTTGAACGCATTGCCGAAGACGGCGCAGAAAGCCTGCACTCCCGCAAGCTCCGCTCTTTCGACGAACCACCGTTCCGGTAAGCATCAGCCTCAGTCAGCTTCGTGCTTCTTTTTCCGGCTTTCGAGGAATTCGGCGGAGTCATCAATGTACAATTCCATCCAGATCGGGAAGTGATCAGACACCTGATTCTTCCGCCAGGGGTGCTTGTAATAGCTTGTCAGTTTTGAGGGCACGGTGAGGTCACCTTCGCCGGTATACTGCTGCAGCATGGTCGACCTGTACGTTGCCTCATCGCCATCGAGATAAACGAACTGAAACGGGTCGAACACGCCGCCGACCGTTTTGCCGTTCTGCGTTGCCAGGCGGAAAAACTTGTCCGCTTTGATGAACATGCGGTCATAGATTTCCGTTTTGGACGCGTTGGTATCCACGCCCTTCATACCATCAACCTCAAAGAAACCCGCATCCTCAAAGGCCTGCACACAGGCGGCGTCATGCCTTTCATAAAAGTTGAAATCGCCCGTCACGATCAGGCGTGAATTCCAGTTTTCTTTGGTTTTTTCTTCCAGCGCCCGCAGGAGCAATCGGACTTCCTCAGAGCGCCGCTTTTTCTGGCTTTCCGAACTACCCGGCTCCAGATGCAGGCTGATCAGCGCGAAATCCTTCCACCCGGCTCGAAAGCCGGTGAGGTAGGGTGTTCGCGCAAGCTGCGTAATCTCTGAGCCCGCTGTGATTTCCGGCCAGAGCATAAGCTCTCCGACCGTGCCGTTCAGCCTCACCCGCTTGGTATTGTAAACATAGGCGCTGCGTTCGGAATTGCCTTCATTGCCGCTTGTGATGTCGTTCACAAGATAATCCCAGTCCGAGCCCAATATCCGCATCAGGATTTTCAGGTCAGTCAGGCTGGTCTTAATCTCTTGCAGCGCAACCAGATCGAAAGATGCAATAATCTCGGCGATGTAGAAATAAGCTTCCGGCAGGCGTTGTGTCGTATGGCCGAACTCCTTGATGTTCCAGCTGGAAATCAGCAAATTGTGCTCGGTGCGACGCGGTGAAATCGGCGCCTGAATATCCGGGCCGCCATTTGGATCGGGCTTCCCGTTGGCTAATCCATCCTTCAGCGCGAGAATGCCGTTAATCGCACGAATTTTTTCCTCAACCGTCATGGGCGTCGGAAAAATTCGGGCATAGCCTTTTTCTATGATTTCCGCTTCTGGCCTCAGATCATTATAGAACGGCATGATATTCCTCCCGCTGCTTTACCGGGAGAGTGTCTCATATTTCTACGTCGGGTCGGTGACAGTCAGTTTTCAGCGCGTCGGTGCCATGCTGCAGTTAAGAGATTACTCTTCAAACTTCGCGCTGGTGTCGGCCTTGCCGTTCACCCAATATCCCGTCGCCTTGATCCAGTGCTTGTCCACGCCGCGGCTCCCCATCAGATAGTTCCGCAGGGTCCGGACAACCCCGCCTTCTGCAGCGATCCAGACATAGGTGCCCGGCATGATATCCATACGCTCGAGTGCAAACAAAAGCGGCGTCGCGTCACAAGGCGCAGCATTCGTCTCATCCCGGTGCAACCAGTCAATGCGCACATCGCTGGCGCTCTCAATGTCTTGCTGATCGCTTTCGCTTGGAACAGTAATCAGACAGTCAAACTGTTCCCCGCTTTTGCCGTCCTCCAGACGCCGAGCCAGCGCCGGGAGCGCTGTTTCATCTGCGATCATCAGCCAGCGATCAATCTTGCCCATCACCCGTTTGGATCCGCGCGGGCCTGCGATAACCGCCTTATCGCCCGGCTCAACATCCAGGGCCCAACGCGTCGCCGGACCAGCCTCGTGCACGGCGAAATCAATCACCAATTCCTGGGCCTCTGCATTATACGCGCGCGGTGTGTAACTCCGCATGACCGATTTGCCGATTTCATCCGGCACAATCATTTTGATGTTGTCATCCGCTCCGGGAGATTGAAACCCAGACAGCTCGTCGCCAGACAGGACAATGCGGATCATATTGGGCGTGACGTTGAATTTTTTGGCGACTGTCAGAGTGCGTCGAACCGGTTCAAGCCTCAGCCGCTCGATCTGGGGCCGCGTCTGTGTGTCGCTTATTACTGTCATGTGCATCCTTTCAATCGCCACCCAGTCGATGAGATAGGATATAAGCCCTCTTTTTGCAAATCATTCTTAATTGCAGATATGCATAACAGATTTCTATGATTTGAGGCGTGCAGGCGCTTGTGCGCCCGGACCCGGTCTATGCACTTGAGAGCGGGGTCATCTCTGCACGGGTCGATTGCCTCCGATAATCTGTCGGCGTCATACCGGTCTCAGCCCGAAACGCGCGATTGAACGGACCGATTGATCCGAACCCGCAATCGAGCGCAATGGTCAGCACTGGCAGATGTGAAAATTCCGGCATGGCGAGCCTCTGTCTGGCGAGTTCAATCCGACGGTGATTGATCAACCGATTGAAGTTCGAAACACCAAGCCCGGCGGTAATGGCGCGCGTCACTTTATAGTCCGCTTCGCCGAGGCGCTTTGCCAGATCGGCCAGTTTGAGATCAGACCGGGTCAGAAACGCCTCATCTGCCAGGATCGCCTGAATCCGCACGGCCAACGCCTCATCCTCAGCGCTTGCCGGCCCTTTCTTCCGCGCTTTTCGGCCACCCGTTTCCGGCAGAGGGTGACGCCCACGATACCAGACCGCCAAACCACCCCCGAACAAAGCGGCCAGCGCACACACCATGCGGATGTAATCGCCCCAGACATCGGTAAACGACCCCGCCATAGCGCCACGCAACCATACGACGCCCGCCAGCAGCATAATCCCATAGACCGTCGTGAAGACGATCCGAAACCGCGCTTCTTCCTTTGGCAGGGATTTACGAAGCCCTGCCAGCCCCTCCACCAGAGCCAACAGCAGTACGGTCGAACTCGCCAGGCTATGTGCATTGCCGCTCATCCGGATGCACTGGCCCACCAGTCCCGCATCGCTCGCCCAGGGCTTCGCAAAAACAACCACCACACCTGTCACGAACATGCCGCCAACCACAATAAATGGCCAAATTTCCATCTGATCCGCCGGACGAAACAGCGCGCGCGCCAGCAACCAGGACAAGCCGCAGGTGACCGAGCCCAATACGCCGAACACAATCGCTGCAGGCCCGATCGCAGGGCCAAGCGTCTGCTCAATCAGAAAGCTGAACAGCGCCAGCGTAAATCCGGTCCAGATCCAGAACAGCAAACCCTGACCGAGCTGCCTGCGCGTCAGCGCGAGGAAAGTCAGCGTGAAAAGGGCAGCAAGGATCGGCACCAGAAACATCCCACCAGCTTACCCGGGTTGGGGCTTAAGTGAAATACGAGAAAAAAGTCTGGCCGATTTCCAAATCGGCGAGATCAGCCAGCGAAAGCACAGGCAGGACAGGCGAAATATCACGTCGGAGTTCGAAATGGTTTCTCTCACTTCCCCCCACACCCGCTCGCGCCCGCTGGACACGACTTTGCTTTGGGCGTCTACGCGCTTCTGGTTTGCCGTCACGCTCATAGGTCAGCTCGCCTTCACGGCATTCATTCTTGGGTTTTACGGCACACGAACCGCCAGCGGAAACTTTGCCGCCTGGGATGATAAGCCGACAATACATGCCTATGAAGCCGGAGATCTGATCGGCAATCTGGTCTTCATCACTCATGTTCTGCTGGCGGCTGTCATCACACTCAGCGGGCTCATTCAGCTCCTGCCCGTCATCAGAAAAAAGTGGCCAAAGCTGCATCGCTGGTCAGGCCGAATTTTCATCCTGCTCGGTATGATCGGCGCTGTGTCTGGCATCTGGCTTACCTGGGTGAGAGGGTCACAGGTTTCACTCGACTCGGCCATTGCTGTTTCCCTCAATGGCGTTCTGATTCTCTGGACTGGAGGTCTGGCCTGGCGCCATGCCCTGCGTCGTCAGTTCGCCACGCATGAACAATGGGCGCTGCGCGCTTTCATGCTCATATCGGGTGTCTGGTTCTTCCGTCTGGCAATCATGGCCTGGACCATCCTCGGTCGTGGTGTGTTCAGACTACCGGCAAGTTCGCAGGCGATTGCAGACCCCATTCTGGAATTTGGCAGCTATCTCCTGCCGCTGCTCGTGCTTGAGCTATACTTCCTTGCCCGCCGACGCAAAACGGGCGCACTCACCTATGCAACTGCAGGCATAATCACTGTTTGCACATGCCTTATGGCGGTCGGCGTTTTCGGTGCAATCAGCTTTATGTGGCTGCCCAATCTCTGAATAGCTACCTGGACGACAGGCTATCCGTTCGAACTGCTCACGAACTGTTTCGTGAGCAAGTTCTTGATGAGAGGTTCGACCAGTTTCATCGCTTCGGGGATCTCTCGCTCACCCCCGTCATCTACGCTCAAACCAATATACAGATTAACGCATTTCGTGATCGCACGATTAAAATGCGTCGTGTAAACGATCTTTCCGTTGATGTCTGTCACGGCCAGTTGCCTGACGGTTATCGGCTTTCCGAGGAACTGGTCAGACGGAAATCCGAGAATCCGTGTAGTGCCTTTTGAAACGGAGCCGACACCTATAATTTCGACGTCAGAAACGCTGTCAAACGGCTCGGCCGACTTGTCTTTGTAGAGACTCAAGTGGTCAAGCCGCTTGGCGGAACAATTACCCTCCAGCTTTACAACTCGACCGCGTGCCACCTCGCTATCCCCATCTGGTACGATAAGTGATAGGCGCTTATACAGCATGCTTTCATCCGGGAGCAGCAAGCCTTCACCTGCCATGACCTCACTTCGAGACAAAGGCGTCAAGTCGGTTAAATCTTCCCGCGACAGTCTCAGCTTCAGGTCTGCGATCGAGATCAGGAAATGCCCGTCAGAAGTCCGCCCGGCCACATCCTTGGCACCCGAGTTTGTGTCCGAGTCGGCACCGCATCCCACCAGCGCGCAGCAAAGACAAAGCGCAAGCGTGTTGATCCAGTTTCGGATCAAAACGGCAACCATCCGAGAATGCCGGTGCGCTCAATGAGGCGCACCATCACAATGAAGGAGCCGACCAGGCTGGCGCTGGCCAGAATGATCACTGCACCATCCCGCGCCATCAATCCAAGACCGAACACCAGAATGGTGATCCCGGGAAGGACTGGGCCAAACGGCACAAATCCAAGCGGGAAGGTCACCAGTGCCGCGCCAATGCACATCAGCGCGACAAGCTGCAAAAACGGCTTTCGCGTCAGAAAGGACAAGCGCGGCTTCAAAATCCGATCAAACACGCCGGCCCAGCCGCGTGCCGCCCTTGTCCCGGCAATCAGATGCTCACGTTTAAAGCTGAACTCTAACAGCTTCTTCGGAATCCACGGACGCCGCATACCGATCACAATCTGACCCGTGATCAGCAAAGTCAGCAACGCCACTACCCACGTCGCGCCGGGAATGATCGTCAGCGGACTGATCGCGATAAATCCCAGGATCAGAATAATCGGACCATAGGCCCGCGGTCCGACGACTCCCAAAAGGTCGCCGACGGTCACATCTTCACCTTCCGTTTTCTCAATGAGCTGATCAAACAGCCCATTGAGCGTTGACGCCCTGCGACCTGACATGAAAGTCTCCCTCTGGCGGCATATTCGCCCAGCCGCGCATGCGATACAATCCTTTTGCGTCCCGACCCGCGTCAGGAAGACCAACACAAAGGCCAGGGGCTTATTATTTTGCGCTCCGCGCAATATCCCGAAGATGTCCACACTGAGAATGTGGGTCAGCCTGACACAGTGACAAAAACCAGCTTGCATTATATTAGATACCTCTAATTCATTTCAGGAAAAGCCCGACTATGGAATTTGACGCGCTCCTCCTCTCCCGACTGCAATTTGCCTTTGTCGTCGCCTTTCACATCATGTTTCCGGCCTTCACCATCGGCCTTGCAGCCTTTCTGGCCGTCTCCGAAGGCCTCTGGCTGTTCACGAAGAAAGAGGTGTTCAAACGCCTTTACCTGCACTGGGTAAAAATCTTCGCGCTGGCCTTTGCCATGGGTGTCGTATCCGGCGTGGTCATGTCCTATCAGTTCGGCACAAACTGGTCGGTCTTCTCTGACAAGGCAGGCAGCGTGATCGGCCCCCTGCTGGGCTATGAAGTGTTGACCGCATTTTTCCTCGAAGCGACCTTTCTCGGCGTAATGCTGTTCGGCTGGAAACGTGTAGGCCCGAAACTCCATTTCGCAGCCACTTGCGCAGTTGCCATCGGCACAAGCATTTCGGCCTTCTGGATTCTCTCTGCCAACTCCTGGATGCAGACCCCGCAGGGCTTTGATATCGACCCTGAGACCGGAAACCTCTTCGCGACGAATTTCTGGGAAGTGATCTTCAACCCCAGCTTCCCGGCGCGCTATGTCCACATGATGCTCGCTGCCTTCATCACGACAGCCGCTGTTGTGTTGGCGGCCGGTGGGTATCAGGTCATTCGCGGCCGCGTCTCCGAACCCACGCGCTGGCAAATCCGCATGGCCTCGGGCACGCTTTTGCTGCTTATGCCGCTGCAGATCTGGGCGGGCCATTGGTCCGGCGAGATCGCCCACCATTATCAGCCTGCCAAAGTCGCCGCCATTGAAGGCTGGTGGGAAACCGCCGACGAACAAGGCACGGTTCTGTTTGGCTGGCCTGATGAAAACGCAGAAAAAACCCATTTCGAAATCCAAATTCCGGGCACGAGCAAATTCCTCTTCTCGGCTGAAGGACCGCTTCAGGGGCTTGAGGACTTTCCGGATACCGAACGGCCGCCCGTCACCATCGTTTTCTGGGCCTTCCGCATCATGGTGGCGGCTGGTCTCGCCATGCTGGTCATGGGCGCCTGGGGCACAATACTCTGGGTCACGCGACGCATAGACAAGCCCGCAATTTTTCACTGGCTTGCCGTCCCCACAGGTACACTCGGCTTCATAGCGGTGATCACCGGCTGGATTGTCGCCGAGGTCGGACGCCAACCCTATACGGTCTATGGTGTGCTGCGGACTGAAGACAGCGTCTCACCCGTCCCCGTGGAATCGGTCGCGACCTCCCTACTCGTCTTCATGGTGGTTTATGCCATTATCTTCACCGCAGGCGTTGTCTACATGGCGCGTATCGCCACGCGCGGCTTTGGCGACGATGTGACTGATCCGCCGCCGAAAGAAAACCGGGCGCCGGGATCTGCCTTCGGCTCGGTCGATGACAAGGCCGAACAATCCGGCGATGTTGCAACGGACAAGGAGAGCTGAGCCATGGATTTACCCCTCATCTGGGCACTTCTCATTGCCACCGCCGTTATGCTTTACGTCATCCTCGATGGCTCTGACCTGGGCATTGGTATCCTGACGGCCTTTGCCAAAAGCGATCATGAGCGCAATCTCATGACAGCCACGATCGAGCCCGTCTGGGACGGCAATGAAACCTGGCTCATCCTTGGCGGCGGCGGACTGTTCGCAGCCTTCCCGCTTGCCTATGCCATTCTCATGCCGGCTTTTTACATTCCGGTTCTGATCATGCTGGCGGCGCTGATCTTCAGAGGTGTCGCCTTCGAATTCCGGCACAAAGCCGTTCGCAAGCCCACGCGGATATTCTGGAATGGCGCGTTTTCTTATGGCTCGCTGACAGCGGCCCTTGCTCAGGGTTTCATACTGGGCGGCTTCATCCAGGGCGTTGAGGTTGAGGGCCGCGCCTTTGCGGGCGGATCATTCGACTGGCTGACGCCGTTCAGCGTGCTGGTCGCAATCTCTGTCGCGGGCGGTTATGTCCTGCTTGGTTCGTGCTGGCTCGTTCTCAAGACAGAAGGAGACACCCAGAAGGGGGCACGTAAATGGGCTCGCCGCGCGACAATATTCGTCCTCGTCGCAATGGCGGCCGTCAGCCTTGCAACGCTCTCCATCGACGCGCGCGTCACCGAGCGCTGGGGCCTGAACATGCAAGCACTCGAGTTCGGTAAATTCCTGACACTCGCGCCGATACCATTCATATCTGTCATTCTCGCCTTTTTCCTCTGGCGGGACATCTGGATCCGGATCGAAAATGCTCCGGACTGGCGACCCATGGTGTTCACAATTGGCCTGTTTCTGACCGGCTATCTCGGGCTCGCCTTCAGCCTGTTTCCAAACCTCGTCCCGTTTGATCTCGACATCTGGCAAACGGCGGCACGCGACAATGCCCTTATGCTGATGCTGGTCGGCGCTGTCATCATGCTGCCGGTCATTCTGGGCTATACGATTTATGTCTACTCGCTCTTCTGGGGCAAAGTAGACCCTGAAGAGAGCTATCATGATTAGGTTTTGTCATCCCGTGCGCAATGCGGAACGCAGTTACGCTTTGCAGACCCGGGACCTCGAAAGTACTGGCTCGTGACCCATCAACGCAAAGAATTATTTCGTCCAACCGAACCCGCGAACGACGACAATTCGCCATTCTGGAAACGGCTTTTATGGTTTGTCGGAATATCAATCGCCAGCGGCGCGGTTGTCGCAGTCGTTGCCTATACGCTGCGGGGCTTGTTGTTTCTCTGATCTGCGCTCACAAATGAAGAGGCTGATATTTGGTCAGCTTTCTACTCAGAGGGCTTGATGCGCTATTCACTATGCGTCGCTGCTAGTTTACTTTTGACGATATCAGCCTGCGCCCAGAACATCAGTCATGGCGCTTTGCTCGTGATAGGCCGCAACATCCTCATAACTGGGTTGAGTGAGGCTATCAAAAAGCTCATCCAGTTTCTGATTTTCCAGAACACAAATCGACGATTTCGCAAGCGTTGAAGACGTGCTTTTCCCGCAGGTCAGGGCGTGCAGTTCGGCCTGCAACGAGAATTCACTGTCAGATGCTGCAATGGGCACCAGACCCGCCGCCAACGCCAGTGCTGCTAAAATCCGGAATGCGTTTCGCATTATTCCTCTCCCCGGTCTCAATCCGCTATTACGTCAGTTTATACCCAATTGAGACGTGCAAAAGCCCCGAAATAGGGGAGGCAGATCAGCCGTCCGGTTCGATCGACGCTCAGACCTACGTCTCCGTTGCCGTCGCTGTCCTTGCTTCCCACCACTGATGCATGGCCTTAAAAGCAGGCATTAATCTGATTGCATCGTCAGTGGCGCTGTACTCGACCCGAGGCGGAACCTCTGCGTAGATTTCCCGGTGCACTAGGCCATCACCTTCAAGGTCGCGAAGCTGCCTGGTCAACATGGTCTGCGTAATTCCGGGAATGCTCTTTCGAAGCTCACCAAACCTCTTAGTCCCTTTAAAGATCAGGATCTGAAGGATCGAAAGCTTCCATTTGCCGCCGATCATGGCAAACACCTGCGGCGCTGGGCAGAGGCCCTCATCGGGTTTCACCTGCATGAAAAACTCCAATAGTATCGTTTTGATACTTTAGTATCAAAATACTGCCTACTTTTCAAAAGCAATGTTTTGGACGAACATCAGCGCGTGCAGAAATCGGAAGCAATGATGTCCAATTCGTCGGAAAACTATCTTGAGAAAATACGCGTAGCCGCAACTCCGGAACAGAGCTTTCAGGCTGTCGCGCGGCAGATGGAGAAATGGTGGACCGTGACGACCGAAGGCGCGTTTGAACGGGTCGGCGACAGGGTGACCGTGCGTTTTCTGCCTGACTATGGCTACTGGATATTTGAGGCGTCAGTCATGAACGAAAGCAATCGTCTTGAGATGATTTGCGTCGAGGCACATCACAAAGTCGAAGGGCAACCGAAGGAAATCGATCAGGAGTGGCTTGGGACAAACATTATCTGGCAGTTTGAAACCGTCGGGGACAAAACCGAAATCACGATGACCCATGATGGGCTGACACCATCACTGAACTGTTGGGGAATATGCCTGGATGGTTGGAACCATTTCTTCAAGAACAGTTTGAAAGCGTTCCTGGACGGTGGTGAACCTAGTCCTCACGCCGCCGGTTAGGTGCAGGCAAACGGCACGCGTTGCCCTTAAGCGCTTGCTAGAATCCCCGCAGCACACCTAGTCATGAAGCCGAATTCCGGCGTGTCGGAAAGGCGCGTTCGGCGTAAATCAGGGCATGCAGCGGAGGTATGATGAGGGCTTAGTCTTCTAGCGACTGTTCCAGCGCGTCATAACTCATAAAATAGGCCACGGCCTCGCCCATCGCATTCACATCCACTCGCACCAGAGTTTCATAATCGCTCTCGTCAAACCACGGCCCCTCATCCCGACCGGTCAAAGCCGTCGCCAGCACAGGCGTCGTATTCGAGTGACCAACCACCAGGGCGACTCCACCGTTCGCCTTTAATATATCGGCGAACCCTGCCAAATCTTCCGCATCATAGGATTTCACCTGCAGGCCGAGAGATACCGCCGTCGGCTCGGCCGTCAAAAGCGTGCGGTTGGTGAAGGTCGACCAGATCGAACCCACATTCGCTTTCTCCATCAAGCCCGCCAATCGTTCCGCGCGCGCCTCGCCTTCTGCCGTCAGCATCGGGTCCGGACCAGTCTCTTTTTCCGCATGCCGGACAAGGTACAAGGTCGCGTTGGCTGCATTTGCCGGAGCTGATCCAGCGAGCGAACAGGCCATCAGGCAAAAACTTGCAAATATTAACCCCAATACGGATGGAATGTTTTTCATTCTGCTAGCCCTCTCAAATCTCCATGCCCCTCAAGCCATCATGCTTTTGGGTCATATCAACTATTCCATCTCACAAAAAATCACGTATTGAATAACGGGATTGTGAGATAGACTAAAATCGGTTAAGTTAACCGCATAAAAGAAAACACTGGGAGGACTCAATGAGCGATATGACATTCTCGAATGCTCATTCCATTTCGCCAACGCGGCAGAAAGAGAAAAGACAGATCACCTGGTCTGACAGGCTGACCGCTGTTTTCATGGTTGCCGGAAGTGTCGGCGTATGGGTTTTGATGGGCCTTGCTTTTGCACAACGCCTGCCCTGATCGGCAGAGCCAGCCCAACGCACATCTGATCTAAATTTCAAGTAACCGATATCCGTGTCGGTTGATGAAGCGCGCTCCTTATTGGGCGCGCTATTTTTCTGTTTACGCTAACTTTTCCGTGTTTATGGGACTATTTTTCCACAGAAAATTCCGAATGCGGAGCTTTGATAGGACAAATTACTGGCAAATTTCCTCAAAAGTATGTATAGTGTGTAATACGCAGAATTAGAACCTGCCAACAGGTCTTCTGGAGGAAACATGAAAGAATTTACCCTCTCCGGGGTGGATGCCATTCCACTTCATGAGCGTGACAAAAAAGAAAAGTGGAGCACACGACGCACAATCGCTTTCAGCCTGCTTGTGTGTGGCGCGTTCTGGGTAGCAGTGGCGTTCGCTATTTTTAAATGGATTGCCTAGTCGGCTTGCCACTCTCCACGAACCTACAACTCCAGCGTTTTCATAGAAAAGCGCAAATTTGATCGGTTTCTGGAAACCTTTCCTTGATCCATCCGTCGTATGACATGTGCGTTGGAGGATTCAATGAGCTTTACAACCGCTGAACAGCTTTATTCCGAGACGACCGAGCGCCAGTCCAACTGGAGCCTTCGGAGAACTGTTTTCTTCAGCGCGCTGGTTTGCACCACCTTTTGGACGGTCGCAATTGCCGGGGCCCTCGCCATTTTTGGCTAACCCCAACACAGTCTTTTTACAATTCTGACATCACACACGGCGCCAGGTGCTTCCGCCCGCGCTATCCATGATCTCAATGCCCTCGGCCTTGAGCGTGTCACGGATCCGGTCCGCCTCAGCCCAGTCCTTAAATTGCAGTCACAACACTAGAAGTTATTGTCTCTTATGATAATTAATTTTGTGGGATGTGGAGGCGAACATGTTAATTCACCTACTTTCAAGGCTACTAACCGCTCTCGCTCTCGGTTCGCTCGGTTTGACCGCCGCCTCATTTGCTGAGAGCGATTTTGAAGGTAGCTGGCGGTCGGCGAACGGATGGGGCGAACTTCGCCTGCAGCAGAACGGCGATACCGTTCAGGGCGATTATGGCGATCGTGGAATTATATGGGGCAAGGTTAAGAATGACGTTTTGAGGGCGGTATTCACCTATACTGACGCCAGCGGAACGGTTCCAGTCACCACGCCTCAACCGCAATACGGCTTCGTCGAATTTTACCGAAAGGGCGGCCTGATGAAAGGTCGCTGGAAATGGCGTGAAACGCTGGCCGGTTCGACGGTCAGTGACCCGGCCGAATGGGTTGCCGATCGTGTTTCCGCCGTCAGGCCGACACTCACTCACACGGGAAATTCTGCTTTCGGCCGCCCCGGCAGCATAAACTGGTTTCCACTCGCATCTCAGGCACAGATGGACTGGGTCTCCTTTCAAACGGACACCTACACTCCATGGCCTGACTTGAAAGTGCCTGATCGCGGCCAGATGCCCGTCGATAAGGACTTCCCGGACATGGTGACAGGCCCGTCGGGCGACTGGACCGGCACATATGAAATCGACGGCTCTAACGTGTATCTCCGCCAGTCCGGAGACTGGGTCTGGGGCCGCAAGGGCGATGCCGTCACGCTTCTGGGCTATGTGAAAGACGATGATTTGCGTGGCGTGTTCACGCATGTCGATTCGCGCACAGGCCTGACACATAGCTTCACCCGCTGGGGCATGTTCGAATTGCGCAAGGTGAATGACCGCGTTCTTGGTAATTGGAAATGGCGCGAAACAGTCACCAATTCCTCGCGGGATGGTTTGTGGGCCGGGCAGCGTAAAATGTCCTCGCAGCCACAAATGCCCGACCCTGCATCTCTCGGCGCTGACGCTGTCTTCCCGTCTCGCATGACAGAGGAAGATTATTACTGGATGACGTTCAGTGGTTCAGATCGCGCGCCATCCGGCCCGACCCTGCCAAATGATGATACTGAGTACGGTCCCAAGCCGACCAATGTCTCAGCACCTGACAAGATAGAGCTCATTGTCAGCAAAGCCCGAATGAACCAGACCGGAGGATTAGAACGCTTCGATGAGTTTTTCGGTAGTATCTATGTCAGGGTAAAAGCTGGAAACCAGCTGATTCCGGAAGAATCTGATACGTCGAGTACAGTGTTTCGTCGTACAAGTCGCGAGTTAAACAAGGAACGCAGTATCGCTGTCAAACCGCCAACCGGCAGCCCACTAACGATACGCATTTACGATCTGCCGCCAGCCGTGGAGAACGGAAGCCAAGCCCTGAAAATTGTCTTCGATATTATGGTCATCGAAGGCGACCGGCTCCGCATCAATCAGGACAAATGTGAAGGCGAAGTCGAGATATTCCCGTCAGGCGCACCCTGGTGGAAGGACACGACCCTTACCTATCGTGACGAGGCGAATCTGAAATGCGATAATGGAATCTCAGTCACGATTCCCTTCCGCATCAGCCACGCGAACTGATTGCCAACATCCGTCTCTCCCGCCTCGCCCCGGCGGGAGAGAGGCGTATCTACGAGCAATAGATCATACCCGGCGCCAGGTGCTTCCGCCCGCGCCATCCATGATCTCAATGCCCTCAGCCTTGAGCGTATCACGAATCCGGTCCGCCTCAGCCCAGTCCTTGTTTTTCCGTGCGTCCAGCCGCGCCTGCACCAGAGCATCGATCCGTGCAGTCTCATCCGCGTCGCCGCCATGCTCCCATTCCGTTGGCGTCATTGAGAGCAGCCCCAGCGCCTCGCCCGCATCGACCAGCATGTTGCGCACAGCCAGCATAGCGGCCTCGTTCTTCTCATCGGCAGCCTTATTCGCCTCCGAGGCCAGTGCATGCAGCTCCGCCAGAGCCAGCGGCGTGTTGAGATCATCCATGAGCTTTTCGCGCACGCCATGCCGGTCGTCAGGCTTCACCTCGCCCTCGCCCCAGACCCGGCGCAGCGCGCCATAAATCCGGTCGAGTGAGGTCTTGGACTGTTCCAGCAGGCCACGCGTCCAGTCGAGCGGCGCCCGGTAATGCCCGGACAAAAGCGCATACCGCAGCACTTCGCCCGGCCAGTCCTTCACCAGATCATGCACCAGCTTCACATTGCCCAGCGACTTGGACATTTTCTCGCCTTCCATGTCGAGAAAGCCATTGTGCATCCAGTAATTGGCCAGCGTTTCGCCATGCGCGCATTCGCTCTGCGCAATCTCATTTTCATGGTGCGGAAAGGTCAGGTCGATCCCGCCGCCATGAATGTCGATCGTGTCGCCCAGCTCCGCCTTGATCATGGCCGAGCACTCAATATGCCAGCCGGGCCGCCCCCGGCCCCAAGGACTGTCCCAGATCGCCTCGTCAGGCTCGCCCTCTTTGGCGAATTTCCAGATGGCGAAATCCGCTGGACTTCGCTTGCCCTCATCCACGGCCACGCGCGCGCCTGCTTCATTGTCATCCTGTTTCCGGCCGGAGAGCTTTCCATAATCGTCCATCTGGTCGACCTGAAAATAGAGCCCATCCTTCGTCACATAGGCATAGCCTTTGCGCTCAAGGCTCTCGCCAATCTTGATCATGCCGTCAATGTGCTGGGTCGCCCAGGGCTCGATATCCGGCGCTCTTACGCCAAGGCTCGCCATATCGGCATTATAGATATCGGCATATTTTTTCGTGATGTCGGCAATGCTCTCGCCGGTCTCATTCGACCTGGCAATGATCTTGTCTTCGACATCAGTGATATTCCGAGCATAGACCACCGCATCCGGGCCATAAATATGGCCGAGCAGACGCCGCAGCGTATCGAACACCACAGGTGGCCGCGCATTGCCGATATGGGCATAATTATACACCGTCGGCCCGCACACATAGAGCGTCACGCGGGCAGGATCCTGAGGTTCAAACACGCGCTTTTCGCGCGCCATCGTATCGTAAAGGCGTAAGGTCATAGTTAGCTTTTGGTCTAAATTCGTTCGCACGGCCTTAAAGCAGCCATCCCAGCCCCTAGCAAATGCAAAAATCCTTTTACCTGCTCTCAGTGTTACGTAATCCGGCGGTCCGTGAACTAAGTCTCCGGAACTGAAGCTGATAACACAGGCAGGCACACCTTGGCGGATACTACCTACCCGAAAACGCCCTTAACAAGGTCAAGTTTCATCAAGACGCCAAAGACTCTCAGGCCATTCGTATCTCCAGTTTAGTTTATGGAGTGGAGCAGACTGGTAGAGCGCGGAAGCGACCTCCTCGAGCTCACCCTCAAAGTCTGCTAACTCCTTCCTGGCCTTACTGAACAAAAGAGGACGGAATGCTGACACCTTGGGCGTTGCCTCCCATATCTCCGCACAAACCTCATTTTCACGAACGCACCGCTCAAATAGATAATGCACACAATAATAAGGATAAAAGGGAATATAGCTCCACGGAGGAGAAATGAAACTCAAATGAAACTTGCGACCTAATTTCCTTGCCAGCAAGCTTTTCTCTGGCAATAAACGACGATTTATTTGCCAGTATTTCGAAAACAAATCAAACCAATGATCGATCAATTTGTTTTCCGCAACCGAGGCAAGGAACCACGACGACAAAAGTCTATCTGGATAGGGCGCAGAAAACGCAAAAAAACCACTTTTCTCCCACACGCTCGGAAGCCAATCATCGAGCGGAACCGTTGGCAGTAACGTTGCATCTATCCATATTCCACCATTTCTTTTCAGAAGTGCCAGCCTCAGAAAATCTGATTTGATTTGGGCGCTCACATCTCGTGCATCGAACTCGTTGGCCTCAAAAACATCCGCAGCCGACTCCTCGTTAAAAACAATCAAGTTATAATCTGGATTGAGGCTTTGCCATTTTTCAATGTTTTTCCGCACTAAGCTCGGCGCTGTCGCCAAATCGCGATCCCAGTAGCAAAACATCTGTTTTGGCAGGTCCATACTCGTCCCCCATTAATCATGCGCGTTATTGAACCCAAATCTTCGGAAATACTTATCGAGATTCAGCTTTGCAAGTAATTCCAGCATCCTTGGCCCAAAGACTAAGCTCGGAAACACATACGCCAAAGGAATAATCACCGCAAGAACGCTCACTCCCAAAACAAACAAAATCCAATAACCCTCCAGATTAATCATAAATATACGCAACATTATTGAAACAATAACAATAAAAATAGAAATCAAAATAGGACGAATATGAAGCTTTAAAATCAATATTAAATCCATGTTCAAAATACTCATGACTATAATTATAGAGATAAAATACGACAACCAAATGGAAGCAACGATCGATGCAGTTATACAAATCAAGCCGTCTTCTCTTAAAAAATATACTCCCGCCACAACGAAAGCTACAGTCATCAAATTTATGGGAACAAGCAAGAAAGGTTTACCAATTGCTGTAAACACGACCGAAAGAGTTCTCTGCCCCAATCTCGGATAGAAGCCGAGCGCAAGAATTGCAAAAGGAGTGATAGCACTCAGCCAATCTTCGCCAAGCAGAATCAATATGATTTCCTGAGAAAATAAGTAAGATAACGTACCAATCGGAATAGTCAGATAGGCGGTAAATTCCAAACCACGATAAACTGCCGATGTGAGTCTCTGTCTATCAGCTTGAATGGATGACAGACTCGGAAAAGCAGTCGATTTCAGCATACTTCCAAACAATGAAGAGACTGTTTTGGTTAAGAAGGCAGCTCTTGAGTAGAGGCCAAGATCCTGAACGCCCAAAGTGTTGGAAATGCAGAAACGATCTACGTTTGTCGAAAGGAAATTTACCGGACGGCCCGCTGCGAATCTGAGGGCGAGCGGATAAAGCTCATGGAATGCCTTCTGGTCGAATTTTGGCCACTCGAGCATGTTGCGCGCGTAAAATGCTCCAAGCATCAACAAGACCGCAGCCTCAACAATCGTGCCGATGACAATCGACCAGTAGCTAAAACCTGCGAACGCTAGCGGAATAATCACCAAATAATTTCCGAAAAACCAAGAGATGGTTTCTGAAAGCGCAATTTGCTTAGCAAGATACTCTTTCGCTAATATCGATGATATGTATATGTATGTCACTCTGAAGATCAGATAGCAGAACAAGTATCGTGAAATCTCACTTAGCTCTGGCACCTTTAAAATATCAGCCAACAGTTGGGCAGATACGTAAAAAAGTACGGAAAAGGCGACAGAAAGCAAAAGAGTAACAAAGAAACCTGTCGCGATATGCTTTTTACGGATGTCCTGTTTCTGTATTATTGCGGCGCCAAACCCAGCATCTGCAAACATCATAGCGAGTTCCACGACCACCATTGTTGCGGTAACAATACCGTACTCTTCAGGGCTCAGGACTCTTGCAAGTATTGAAACAGAGAAAACTTTCAGCAGCATTTTTAGAATCGATGCCGCACCGATCCAACTGGCGCCCCTGAAAGTTTTGGATGTTAAACTCACGCTTGTGCCCCCTGGATGTTCGTTCGCTATATAGCCGAAACAAAATGTGAAAAAGTGTAATCAGAAAGTTTTTCGCTGTGTTGAAGGATTTGCTAAAGCGAGTAGCGATCTGAGTTGCGGATATAGTTTCGGAAGCAGATCTGATTTTCCTAAAAACGGCAGAAAAAACATAGAGTGCCAATAAGTTTCTGCCCTTCTGAAAACTCATAACAGAAACTCTCTGCGATTAACCCTGCGCGCGTACTGCCAATCCTGCCCCCTTGCTACTCCCAGCACCAAACTCGGGTAGATAGTTGTGAACCTGATTCCATAGTTCTCTACGTCTGACGCTAGTGTCCTTGTCCTGTACTCAGCTTCGGCCGACATGGCTTTCGCTGATCGGCCAAACTGCCGACGAGATCGCATACTCGAAATCATTTAGGGCGATGCGTGCGCTTCTGACCAAATATCCTGCTCTGAACCCACAGGCTGCGGCACGCAGGCGCAAACTGGTTTGACGCCGATGATGGCTGACAGGCCTTCATGACCATCGATAATAGACCAAAGGGCGATAACCGATCTGACTTTACGCATTATCCAAGCGACAAACCCGGTAGGTTACCTTTGCGCACATATCGCTACACGAAATGGCGTTCTTAGATCGTATGGTGACATGAAAAACTTCAGGAGAAAGAAAGATGGGACTCACACTCGAAGGCAAAACCGCGCTCGTCACTGGCGCAGGCTCGGGCCTCGGCGCCGCCATTTCTGACACGCTCGCTGAAGCAGGACTGACCGTTGCGGTGACGGATATGGATCAGGACTCGGTCGACGCCAAAGTAAAGGACATCACCGATAAGGGCGGCAAGGCCTTACCCTTTATTCTGGATGTGACCGACCCCGAAGCATTCGAAAAACCATTGCCGATGTGAAGGCGGCAACGGGTTCGTTGAATTATGTGGTCAATAATGCGGGCATTGATGGCGCCCACGCCGCGCTAGGCGACTATCCGCTCGATAGCTGGAAGAAAGTGATCGATGTCAACCTCAACGGCGTGTTCTATGGCGTAAGGTTTGGCGTGCCTGCCATCAAGGCCTCGGGCGGCGGTGCCATTGTGAACATGGCCTCGATTTTCGGCTCTGTCGGCACGGACCTTTCGGTCGGTTATGTGGCCGCGAAGCACGCTGTCGTGGGGATCACCAAATCGGCGGCAATCGCGCACTCGAAAGAAGGCGTCCGCGTCAATGCAGTGGGCCCGGCCTTCATCGAAACCCCGCTCTTGGCCAATAATTTCGACGAAGAGGCCAAACAAGGGCTGATCGACGCAACGCCAGCAGGCCGCCTTGGCCAGCCCCCGGAAGTCGCCGCGCTTGTAGCGTTTCTCCTGTCTGACGAAGCGAGCTATGTGACCGGTTCCTACCATCTGGTTGATGGCGCTTATACCGCGCAATGACGCGACCAGCACTGATGATGCAATGTGCGGTCATGAGACTTCATCATGGAACCCAATCCGACGATCGCTCGTTGAGTTGATCAGAATTTCAGGAGGTAATCATGACCCCGATTGTAAAAATCTTCACTTCCGGCGCCATTACGGCCATCCTGCTGTCAGGCGCTTCGCTTCCGGCCACTGCAGAGCCGCCACACTGCCCGCCAGGGCATGAGAAGAAGGGCTGGTGCTCAAATGACCGTGTCCGTCATTATGACCATGACGACCGGCGCGATGAGCAACGCGCCTATGACCAAGGCTATAAGGACGGTCAGCGTGATGCAATCCGCTATGGCGACCGCTATTACGACAATTATCGCGTGATCCGCGACTATGACCGGTACGGCCTGACACCGCCGCCACAAGGGCAATATTACGCGCAGATGGATGACGACATTGTGCTTGTGATGGCTGCCACCCAGTTGATCCAGGAATTCATCCGATAATCGGGGGCAGAGATGAAAAAACGGGCGGAGCCGGGACCAACGGCTTCGCCCGTTTTTGCTTGTGTAAGCACAGCTTGAATTACACTCCTGCTGAATTACACTGGCGCCGGGTGAAAATTTGAAATCGAAGGGGACGTCATGTCATCAATGATCGCCGTCATCATGGCCGCCAACATCGCAGGGTGTTCACCATCCACTGACGCAGAAGCGGCATTTCATGCCATCGAGGAAACGAATGCCAAAGCTATGGCTGCCGTTGCGGAAGGCGATATCGAAACATATGCCAGCTTATTCACGGAAGACGCGTGGTCCATGCCGCCAAACAGTCCTGTCAGCAAGGGACGACAGGAGATTTTAGACGCTTTCACACAGATGACGCAATTTGGCGCGGTGCAGTTCAATCTGACCGCGCTGGATGTGTCTGTCTGTGGCCCGTCGGCTGTTGAACGCGGTGCGTTCACGCTCGATTTCACCCCATTCGAGGATACCTCCCCCATCCCCGCCTTCCATGATGAAGGCCATTATCTGGTTCATTGGGTGGAAGAAGGTGGCAAATGGCTGATCCGAACCGACGCGCCGGTCAGCACCATTCCGCTGCCCTTGCCGCCCCCCACTGAATGAGTTGACGCATGGGAGAGCAAGCCGGCTTGGACGACCGCCTGAGATAACCTGGCTCGTAGGGCCCCTGTTCTCAGGTCAGTCATGGGTGCGGGATGGGTTCAGTTCAGCCGGTTTGCTCGGTTTTGGGCGCATTACAAATCGGCTCCACGCCTGGATAAACCGGTTCTGGAAGACTTTCCAACTCGGGGCGCGCAATCAAATATCCTTGCATCAGATCAACCCCAAGCTCTCGCAGGAGCTCAAATTCCTCGATCGTCTCGACTCCCTCGCACACAGGGATCACGTCCAGATCGTTCAGCATGTCCAATGTTCGCAACACGATTGTCTGTTTGACCTTATCGCGATCAATATTGCGAATGAGATCCATATCGAGTTTGACGATATCCGGCTGAAATTGCGCGAGCAGCCCAAGGCCGGCATAACCAGATCCGAAGTCATCAATTGCTGTCTTGAAGCCCATCGAGCGATAGGCCCGAAGAATATTCAACAGATGAGCGGTGTCGACACGCTCAACTTCTGTGAACTCGAAAATGATGTTCTCAAGCGGAAATCCAGTGCTCAGCGCCGTCGCCAAGGTAAGGCGAATACACGCACGAGGCTCATAGATCGCATTCGGGAGAAAATTAATGGACAAGAGCGACTTCTGATCGGCCATGCCGAGCTTCGAGCCAAGCTCAATGGCTGTCACGCGGCATTTCTGGTCAAACGCATATTTGTTGGCTTCAGAGACCCGATCCAGAATGGTTGATGCTGGCGCACCTTCCGGGCTCCGGACAAGGGCTTCGTTGGCAAAAACACTGCCCTGGCTTGCATTGATAATGGGTTGAAAGGCCATGGTGATCGGAAAGTCCAACTCAGCACCATCGCGGCATCCTTCGCAAAGTTTTTTTGGCATTTTATCGATCGTCCGAATGCTATCGGCTTAACATTATTCAAAAAAACTTAATGTCAGGTAGACTCAAAGGTGAAGAAAGCTCCAATGCGATTGCAAGGTCAGTGAGAGCGAATGCCCTGCTCACCCCCGCAAAATCTTCTCCATCGCCTTTCCTTTGGCGAGTTCATCGATCAGCTTGTCCATATAGCGCAGCTCCCGCATGACCGGCTCCTGCACCTCCTGAACCTTCACCCCGCAGACAGAGCCCGTGATCAGCTCACGCGCCGGATTGAGCTTGGGGGCAGTCGTGATGAAGGTCTCGCAATCGGCCTCACTGGCAATCACCGCGCCCAGGCTGGCCTGATCATGTCCGGTGAGCCAGCAAATGATTTCGTCCACCTCGGCCTTGGTCCGGCCCTTCTTCTCGGCCTTGACAACGTAGTGGGGATACACACCGCCAAACCGCATGCCGTAAACTTTGTGCTTGGTCATTCAGCCGCCTCTCCCTCGCTCACCTCATAACCGCCAAAACTTCCGGCATGGCCCGGGAAGACCACCGGGCTTTCGGCGCCATCGGTCGAGACAGACGCCACACCGAAGAAGTAATTGTCGACCACCAGCCCCTCCAGCACGTGAGAATCCATTTTGCCGACAAAACGAGACCATTGCCATTGCGGCTCTGCCGTTTCGCGCCAATAGACCCTGTAACCGGCGAGGTTTTCCGCCATCTTTCCTTCCGGCATGTCCCAGCTCAGCGTCGTGTCGGGCTGAACCGCGCCTGCAATCTCCACATTCGCTGGAACAGGCGCCCCGGCGGCCAGATTGGCCAGTGCCGCGACATTGAGAGAGGTCAGTTTACGGGCATAATCGAAATCGACGCCGTCCAGCACATCGCCATACGCAATGCCGTTTTCGGTGCGAATGTCCTGGTGCTGACGATTGTAGTTCTCATGCGTCTCCATAATGCGAACGCCCGGAATGCGTTTCTCCGTGAACGGACGATGATGCCCACCGCGGCGAAACCGGTCGAGCCGATAGACCATCATCACATCCAGATCATAGATGAACTCGTCCGCCATTTTATCGACAAACCGCGCAAGGTTTCGCGACGCGCCATCCACCTCACCCCCGCGAAAGCGTCGATCCCTCGCCTCTTCCGGCGTTTCGTTCAGCCAGGTTCCTTCCGAAAACACGCGGGCCGTCGAATTGTCGATAATGCCGTCCACGCCCTCAATATTGCCAATCATGTCATTGTTCAGCACGGCCTTGATGCGCCAGCCATTTTCGATCGCATAGTCCGCAACAATTTCGCCGCCAAACAGCCCCTGCTCCTCGCCGGACAGCCCCGCATAGATGATCGTGCCGGGAAACTCATGCTGGCAGAGCACCCGCGCGGCCTCGATCACCCCCGCCATGCCTGAGGCATTATCATTCGCGCCCGGCGAGTCATCCGTCGCATTCATCACATCGGTCACCCGGCTGTCGATATCGCCCGACATGATAACGATGCGCTCCGGGTCGAGGCTGCCGCGCTGTATGGCCAGCACATTCACCACTTCGGCCGGTTCCGGGATGCGGCCAAAGCCGCCCACCATGCTTGAGACGGTCGTGACCTCAAGTGGCACTTTGCAGCCCTCTGAGATGCTTTCAAACTCGGCCTGAATCCACCGTCGCGCCGCGCCGATGCCGCGCGTCTCACTTTCGGTTTCAGAAAGCGTGTGCCGCGTCCCAAAGCTGACCAGCTTTTCGATATCCGCCTGAATGCGCTTCGCCGAAACCGCGGCCACAAAGTCATGCGTTTTGAGAAATTCAGCCGGCGGCGCGGTCTGCGCTTGCGCTGATAAACTTCCCGCCAACAGGGCTAACCCTGAAATCGCTGACCAAACCCGCATGACAAACTCCTCAGATCATTACCGGACAACCCTTCCAAAACTTGGGTCATTTGGAAAGCCTGACCAACGCCAATGGTCATATTCTGCGTGCTCTGATCGGTTTCACTGCGGCTGCCGGATGACCAGGCGCTCATATCGGGCTAGACAGACCATCAGATGAGGGATCAGATTATGAGAGTTCAGTGCCGAGCAGTCGTCGCAATTTGCCTTGCGTTTCCCGCCCTTTCGATGGCGGGGGCTCAAGCCCAGCAATATGATGGCACACCTGCCCCGGTCATCGCCATGAACACCATGGAGTGCGTGACCTATTACACCGCCTATGCCGGCAGTCTGGATGATGCACTGTTTCATGCCAAAGAGTCGCTGACCAACAGGGCCAGCCTGATCATCGTGCAGAACCTGCCAGACGGCGAGGCCGATGCCTATCTTGCCAAAGCAGAGAAAGCTCAGGCCGACGCTGTCTTCCTTACCAATCGCATCCAATCGGGCGTGGTCTCTCAGGAAGATATCGCCGGGCTTGTAGAAAGCTGCGATCAATCCTTTGGATTTGATGCGCTCAGCGGCGATGACGAAACCGAACAGGCCTCGGACTAGCCGCCAGCACGCCCGCGTGATAGGCACGCGCAGCCGCTCTTTGGCCAACATCTGAAAGGCCAGCCCATGACCCGTTTCACCCCATTCGGTCAGGATCTCCTGAACTCGCTTTCCAACCGTTATGGTGTCAGCACGCAAGCCGTCGAAGCCCTTATCATCGCTGTGAACAATGGTGGCGGCAGCCAGGCGCAATTCTCCCATCCGGAACTTGGCGGCATGGGGCAATGGTCCTATGGCGGGATGACCATGGTGGGCGACATGTTCAACAATAACCTTAAAGCTCTGGTCGATAATCTTTGCACGGACATTTCCAACGCATTGGCTAATAGTCAGGTGTTTGAACCGCTGCCCATGCCGCGCGCCAGCCAGACCCAGTCGCAAGGCAATGGCGCCAGCTTCATGGTGATGAACAGCCAGAATTCGAGCTGGCCAGCCGAGCTCGGCGCGCCCTCTTCAACGGGCGCACAAAACAATCTTCGCTATGCCTTCTTCCCGTC
Source organism: Ponticaulis sp. (assembly GCA_002692725.1). GTDB lineage: Bacteria > Pseudomonadota > Alphaproteobacteria > Caulobacterales > Hyphomonadaceae > Ponticaulis. The sequence continues at coordinate 386,123 of NZLU01000067.1, forward strand.
CACGCGCCGCCTCGCCATCGACCTCAACGGTCATATGACCGTCTATGATACGGGCGATCATCAAATTGGCGGGGTCTCGCAACAACAGGGCGGTGATCAGTCCATCCCCTTTACCAGCCAGTATGGCACAGTGCGCTGCGCCGATCTGCCGGTTGTCAATCTGGACGCGCCATCAGCTCCCGAACCATCCCCGCCTCCGCCGCCTGCCCCTCACCCCACGCCAGAACCCGCGTCTCAGGCTGTCTCGGAAGACGAGCCAACACCCGAGGAGCCTGCTTCGCCCACTGCGTCACCGACCGCTCAACCGACACCTGCCTCGACTGCAACACCGTCCAACGAGATTTTCGCGCTCATCGAACAGCTCGCCAATCTTCATCAGAAGGGTATTCTGTCGGACGATGAATTCAGCACGAAGAAAGCCGAACTGCTCGCCCGCCTCTGAGGGCTGATACTCATGAATTCAGATCCCGGCTGAGGGAGAACGTAACGCGCCTTGCTGAAATCAATCCAGTCCGCGCTGCGCGATGATGAAATCCGCATTGTTTCCGTCGGGCAGATATTCTTCCACCGTGTGGAACCCTTCCGCATCCATCATTCGGTGCAGTTCATCTGACGAGAAATAGCTCACCGGAGGCGCCTTACCGATCGCCTGCATCACTGGAATGAACAGTTTGATCATGACCCCAAAATCCTTCAGGCACGGCGTGCTTTGCACGAATAGTCCGCCCGGTTTCAGCAGGCGCCTGACCTTCTGAACCACCGAATGAGGCTCCCGGCACAAATGAAGGATGTTGAGCCCCAGAACGACGTCGAATGTCTCGCCATGTTCCGGGAAATCTTCAATGCTGTGCCGCTCAAAACTGATGTTGGATAGGCCTGCCGCAGCGGCTTTGCGGCGGCCATGCGCGAGCATTCCGTCTGAGACGTCAGTCGCCAGAATGTGCTTCACATAGGGGGCATGATGAATGGCGGTGGAGCCTGTGCCACATCCAAACTCCAGCACTTTCATCTCTTTGGTCAGAAACGCCTGAGTGAGCTGCAGCTTCTTCTGGTAGATTTCCTCATCGGCGACCGGACGGGCATTATACTTGTCCGCCATCTTGTCCCAAAATCCTGCTTGTTTCGTCATCTCACCCGTCATCAGCCCGCTCCAATATCGATTAGCAAAATCTATTTATTGTTTTTCGATACATATTCAAGAGGCGATCTCGGATGATGCAAGACTGAGCACCTGCGCCAACTCATCCATGCGCACAGGCTTGGAGACAAAATAATCCATGCCAGCCTTCAGCAATCGTTCCCGCTCGCCAACCATGGCGTCGGCGGTCAGCGCAATAATCGGCACACCCGCCCAGGGTTGTTCGCTCTTTCGAATAGCAGCGGTCGCTTCCAAACCGTTCATCCGCGGCATATTCTTATCCATCAGGACAATGTCAAAGCGACTCTCATCAAGCTTTTTCAGACACTCAACACCGTCGTTTGCCATCTCAAAATCCAGTCCAAGAATGGCGAGGTACTCACTCAGAACCAGACGATTGATCTCATGGTCTTCAACAACCAGAACCTTCATCGTGGGATTGATCTGCAAGCTTTCGCACGGCGGCGTGTTGTGTCGGTCTGACCGCGGAGACGGCTTAAGCGGCAATTCAACTCTGAAAACACTGCCCGTTGGTCCGGTCTTTTCAAGACAGATCGACCCGCTCAACAGACTTGTCAGCATTTTACAGATTGGCAGGCCAAGCCCTGTCCCTGCTTGCTGAGCGTTCGGCAGCCCGCCCTGCTCGAACACCTCAAAGATTCGCCGCGCATCCGCCTCTGGTATGCCAGGCCCGGTATCTGCCACACGAATGCTCAGCATGTTACACTCAGCCAAATCCGTTCTCAGATCAGCCATCACACTCACACGCCCCGCTTCGGTGAACTTTATGGCGTTCGATATCAGATTGTGCATGATCTGACGGAGCCGCAATTCATCCATATAGGCGCTGATATCAAGAGCGTGAGAGACCTCGGTTCGAAACTCCAGCCCCTTTTCCTCAGCCGCCTCGCGCCAACCTGCAAACACACCCTCGATCGCCGGTTTGATGAGTGTTGGCTCCATATTAACCGACATTTTGCCGGCTTCGATTTTAGACAGGTCCAGAATGTCATTGAGGATCATCAGGAGTGAATCCCCTGACTTCCGGATTGAGCTTGTGAGCTCCTTCTCGCGCTCGGACAAATCACCCATCAGGAGCGCATCGGTCAGACCAAGCACACCATTCAGGGGTGTTCTCAATTCATGGCTCATCTTGGCGAGAAATTCCGATTTTGCCGCTTCCGCCTTCAGCGCGCGCTCTTCGTTTTCGCGCATTTTCACCATCGCGCTGAAGGTTTGCTGGGTCAGCATCACGGACAATCCGGTCGCGATCGTTAGATAATAAATCGAATTGGTCAGGCGATTGAATTCAAGAACATAATCGCCAGACACCATACGCGGCGGATGACTGAGAGAAACCCAATATAAAAAACAGAGAAACACGCATGACACCGCCCAGAAGAGAAGCGTCGCGACCCGGCCAGAAATATAACCATTCAGGATCGGTCCGATCACAAACAAGGATAAGAGCGCAGAATTGATACCGGCTCCGTCAGGCAGCGCCGAGCCGGAAATCCCGCCAATAACAAAGAGCGAGTAGAGCAGCGCATAGACATGGTAATTCTTGTACCAGCGCAGCGACACCACAACACCTAAAATGAAGGAGGACGCACCTACGGAAACCAGATGATCATAGGTCCAGCCGCCATAATTGACGCTCATCGTGATCATGTTGAAGACCTGCATCGCAATGAACAGAAAACCGAGCAGCCAGATCGCGCGATAACGGATGAGCAGATCAGCCGGGGTCTCTGGCGGAATTCTCAGCCAGTGTTCAATTCTGTCGACAAAGCCCAATTCTTACCCCCAGGAATTGACCAGACCTGCTTCTGTCATGTTCAAACGCACGTCTTGTCTTTAACAGTCTAAATTGATTCAGCTCAGTTGAGGCCGGACACACAAATATATTGGAGACAGAATTGCCTTTGTTTCTCATTAACGCGCGCGACCGAAAAAATGCGATCGACACGAGATTGGCCAACCGGGCGGCCCATCTCGACTATGCCATGGCACTGGGTGACAAGCTACGCATGGCAGGTCCGGTCATTGATAAAGACGGCGAGACCATGATCGGATCAACATTTATCATCGATGTCGACACGCTCACCGACGCTCAAGCCTGGAACGAAAACGACCCTTATACAAAGGCTGGATTGTTCGAATCCGTCGAGGTCATGGAATACAAATGGCTGCTTGGTGCAGGCAAGCCTGCCACATAGCCTCTGCGCAGCCGTCAGCTTCCTCCACGGCCCCTTCATTGAACCCAGAACCGGGGAACACCCGCTCCGTTCCCACGTTTCTCTTTTGTAGAGCGAACGCCAACGGAGAAAATTCATGTTCAAAATACTCATGACAGGCGCAGCCTCAGCTCTCGCGCTCGGGCTCGCCGCACCAACTTACGCCCAACCCGAGACCGTCTCCGAAACGGTAAAGTCTCAGCCCACAGAACCCGCTGTCGAAGAGACGCCTGAAAGTCAGAAAGCATTTGCCCGCGTGCAGGCTGAGCGTTTGAAAGAGTTGCTGAAAAACAGCCCCGAGACAGGCAATGACGTCGATAAGGCCTATGACAAACTGGTCGAAACCCAGACTGTAGGCGAGGAAGATCTGGTCTCAGACGACTACGATATCGACGTCACTGAAGGCATTGTGGAAGAAAAGATCGAAAACGATCCTCTTGACGAATGATCGCGCTTCGTCGCCATGGAATTTCCATTTCATGAAAAGCGACCTTGAGGAAGGTCGCTTTTTTTGACTGATCCAATCAGGATTGTGGTTCGTATTCAGACTCGCAAACGCGGGGGAGTTTCCCTATATCTTAGTCACAGCCCCTGAGGGTTCCACTCGGGCGGGCGTTAAGACCGGAGACTCCCGGCTCGACCCTCGTCCCTCAGAAAGGAATTTCCATGCCTATGGATACCATTACACAACCCGGTTCGTTCGAACGCGACGAGCCGCTTCAACGCCCTACTCGCCAGGAGGCCGAAGACGCCGTACGTGTTCTTCTTGCCTGGGCGGGAGACGACCCGCGCCGCGAAGGCCTGATCGACACGCCTAAGCGCGTCGTAAAAGCCTATGAAGAATGGTTCTCCGGTTATAACGAAGACCCGGTTGAGTATCTGTCCCGCACCTTTGATGACGTGCAAGGCTATGACGACATGGTCATGCTGCGTGACATTGATGTCGAAAGCCATTGCGAACATCACATGGCGCCATTTCTTGGCAAGGCCTATGTCGCATACCAGCCAACTGCGTCTGTCGTCGGCATTTCCAAACTGGCTCGCGTGGTCGAAATCTTCGCCAAGCGCTTGCAAACTCAGGAAACCATGACGGCTCAGATTTGTGATGCCATCACGGAAAGCCTCGCGCCAATGGGCTGTGCGGTTCTGATTGACGCCAAGCATGAATGCATGTCGACCCGTGGTGTTCACCACCCGGATGTGTCGACCATCACCACGCAATTCACCGGCGTTTTCAAAACCGACAAAGACAAGCGGGATCGTTTCCTGCGTCTTGCCGGGAAATAAGCCCTGCTCTTATTTGACTCTCCCCCTTGAAAAGGGGGAGCTGGAGGGGGATCAGTAGTCATCCTTCAACTATGAAGCTCGCATAGAGTCATGACCTTTCAACCGCCTCTCTCCGATAAATCCGAACAGGATGAAACCCGCGAGCTTCGCCCGAAATTCGATGCGAATGGCCTGATTGCGGCCATCGCTCAGGATGCAGAGACGGGCGAAATCCTGATGCTGGCCTGGATGAATGCCGAGGCCCTTCAGAAGACCATTGAAACGCAACGCGCCACCTATTGGTCGCGTTCGCGCGACAAGCTCTGGGTGAAAGGCGAAACCTCTGGCCATTATCAGGACGTAACCGACCTTCTGGTGGATTGCGATCAGGACGCTGTTGTTCTGAAAGTCCGCCAGACGGATGCTGCCTGTCATACGGGAAGACGCTCCTGCTTTTATCGCGTGATTGGCGAAAACGGCGAGCTCAGTTTCGAAAATACATCCGAAGGCTGATATTTTTCAGCGCTAACACTGGACGGAGCGCGGAATAGGCGATGAACTGCCCCCTCACAAAAAGAGGGAGGCCCACCATGGCCATAATGAAATCCGAACAAATTCTGGCAGAATCCAGCAAGTCTTTCGAAGACGCGATTTCGACAGCCGTCGAGCGCTTCTCAAAGACCGTCCGAGGCCTAGCATCAGCGAATGTGAACAACATGTCGACGACCATCAAGAACGGCAAAATCGACAAATATCGCGTCAATCTTCAGATGACTTTCGCCGTGGAAGACGTTGCACCGGCACCGAAGAAAAAAGCACCGGCAAAAAAGAAGAAATAAACCGCACTTCAGAACGGAACAGCTGAGCTGAAACGCAAGGGTTCAGCTGTTTTCGGATGCGCCAGACCAAGCTCACACGCATGCAGGCACAAACGATCGCGCGCGGTCTGGCTCTCCAAAACGCCATACCATTCATCCCCCAGAATGCCGTGCCCGATTTCGGCCATATGAATGCGGAGCTGATGGGTGCGCCCGGTCAGAGGAATGAGTTCAACACGGGTCAGGCCAACGCGCCTGTCCAGAACGCGCCAAAGCGTTTTTGCCGGTTTTCCGGTCTCATGACACACCTTGTGACGCGGCCGGTTTGGCCAGTCCTTTCCAATAGGCAGATCAACCTCGCCCTGATCACCCTCAATCTCGCCCCACACCAGAGCCTGATAGCGCTTTGACACGGTTCTCGCTTCAAACGCCATAGAGAGTTTGCGGTGCACGTCTTCGCCGCGTGCGAACACCATCACGCCTGACGTTTCCATATCCAGTCGATGCACCGTGAGGGCGTCCGGATAGTCTGCCTGCAAGCGCAAAGTGAGACTATCTTTATGTTCAGGCAATCGCCCGGGCACTGAGAGCAACCCTGCGGGTTTATCCGCCACGATGATCTTGTCATCTACATGAAGGATGGGCAGAGGATCTGTTGCAGGCGGCCGATAGACAAATGGCGAAGACATGCTTCGCCATATCAGAATTCAGCGTGACCTCAATCAAACCACAGATTTCAGAGGCGACATCCCGTTTGCGTCGGCAGAGGATTCATATCCTGCCACCCATTCCACCTCGAAGTCTTTTTCGAGAATGGTCGTGACCTTGTAGAAATCCGCCACCGCCTTTTCAGGGGTCAGGGTCAGCATGGTGAAGCCAGAGCCGAACGGATCATGCCAGACCACATCCTTATTGGCCTCTGCCGTCAGCGGACCAAGCCGCTCGAGCGGTACAGACATACCCATTCCCGGCGAAGATACAGACGTGCAGCCAAACTCCACCCCGACCAGATCGTCGCCATCATTCAGCTCATTGGCCCAGGCCGTATGGGTGTCACCCGTTACGGTCACAATGCGTGCACCCGCCTCTTTGGCAGAGGTGTAGAGCCGCTTGCGTGCGGCCGGGAAGCCGTCCCAGGCATCGAGGTTCCAGGGCTGATTCAGCGGCGCAAACGCCATCATCATCTCGCCAAATCCGCCTGCGATTTTTGCCTTTTCTTCGGCAGTCAGCATCTGCTGCAGGGGCGGGATACGCACTTCCGCCATGATCACCTGATTGGCCAGCAATTGCCAGGTCCTGCCTGTCTCGACGGAGGATTTCAGCCCTTTGTTCAGCCAGTCTTCCTGCACCTGTCCAAGCATGGTGCGCGACGGGTCATCCACTCGGGCCCGGACCTCCCCGGCTTTCGCCATAAGCTCCGGCATGGACATATCCATTGTCAGCTCGTCAAACCAGGAAATCTCCTCTGACCGGCCAAGAAGACGGCTCTCGAGCAGGAAAATCGTTGCCAGATCACCGAAATCGACTTTGCGGTAGAAGGCTTCGCGCGCCATGCCCGACACCGGCTCCCGCACCGGCATCCACTCAAAATAGGCCTGCACAGCGATCTGTTTGCGCGTCGTCCAGTCACCCTCATTCTCTTCGGGGTTATGGTTTTCCGCGCCAACCCGGTAGGAATTATTCGTGCTCTCATGATCGTCCCAGGTGCAATACCAGGGCGCTGCAGCATGGGCTGCCTGAAGATCGGGATCGGATTTATACTGGCGATGCCGCGTCCGGTAATCCTCCAGCGTCACGATCTCGGTTACCGGGTCGTGGCGACGGCCAAGCCTCTCGCCAACTTCGCCGCCATAGCCGTCAATGCCGTATTCATAGATATAATCGCCGAGATGCACGACAGCATCCACATCATCGCGCTGAGCGATCGCTTTGTAGACGTTGAAAAACCCGAACGGCCAGTTCGAACAGGACACAACCGCCAGCGCGAGCTTGTCGCCACCTGTGGCAGGCAGGGTCCGCGTTTTGCCAATCGGCGACCAGACCGGGCCAGAAGGCGTATCGACCATAAAGCGGAAGAAATAGACCTGATCATCATCCAGACCGTCCATATCCAGCTTCACCGTATAATCCCGAGAGGCCGACGTGGAGGTTTGACGCACAATACCTGTCCAGCCCGGCTCTGTGGAGGCGCCGGTCTCGAGCCCTTCAACCAGACCGCGGCTGGTTGCCATCACAACCTGTACTGACAGGCTGCTCTCGACTTTTTCAGCAGGCGTCACCCGGGTCCACAGAATAACCGCCGCGCTGGTCGCGTCGCCCGAAGCGACGCCATGCTCAAAACTGACCTCAACCGGGCTTTTCCCTGGCGCGCCAGTCAAATTTTCCGTGGTCGAACAGCCCGCAAGACCAATCCCGCCGCCCAGTCCGAGCAGACCCAACGCTTTCCGCCGTGAAATATCCATGGTGCACCCTCCTGCCAGATTACTCTGCCCTTTTAGGAGCGCTTGGCAACGATGATGTGACAGTCGGTTGGAAAGAAAGCCTGTCCGGTCATTCGCGCGGAGCAAGCCGTCTGAGCGCGCTTTGGTTCAAGATTTACAACGCATTCCACCGTTTCTCCACATAAAGCTTCAGCAGTGCAGCAAGAATACAACACTTAAGATAATCCACTGTTTTATATATATTTTATCTTATTTTAAATGCCCCTCCCCACTCAATTACGGCAAAAATGGGGAAAAATGTCAGCGCTCGGACGGAACCCAACCCGGGGTGTCGAAGGTTAATGCAGCAGATCGCCCTGCAGAAGCCAGGGCATTCCGCAAACGAACGAGAAGAACTTATGCTCGACACGGCAACGTCAAACTCGATCATCGAGTTTCACCCCTCTTACAAGCCGCTGAATGACGAATTCAGCAGCGCCAGTACGCACGCCCTTATGTCCGCAACACGCCGCGAGCTGGCAGAAAATGGCTGGCGCGGTTTTGATCTGCGCAATGTCATGAACAACACCAAATCCAACGTGACCATGCTGGATCAGAAATGGGAATCTCTGGCCGAACTGGCCGTCGAATCCGTCCTCGACATCGTTGAACATCCCAGCGTCGAGCTGCACCTGCCGCTCGTCGAACAACTCAGCCGCCTGATTGATCCGTTCGCCGACATGGCGCGCGCCAGTACAGGCGTAAACCTCCTGCGCGGGCTTCTGCTCGCTGCTGGTGACGATCAGACTGCCGGAATAATGTTTCGGGATCATCTGAACCGAAATTTCCGCCGACCACTGAAGCAAATCCTCTCTGAGGGTGCCGCGCGCAAGGAAGTGCGCCACACTTATGATGTCGATCTTGCCATGGATATTCTCTTCGGCACACTCTGGCACCGCGTCCTCATCATGCGAGGCCCGCTATCCGAAACGACCATCACCCGCGCGGTCACAGCGACCATGGATCACCTTCGCGCGTAAATCATTGTGCAACGCCCCGATTTCAAAGTAGATCGGGGCATGCCCACAACTCACACCTATACCGTTGAAGAAACCGCAGCCGGAACCCGGCTCGATCGCTGGTTGTCCGATCAGATTTCTGATCTCTCCCGCTCGCGTCTGAAAGGTCTGATCGAAGACGGTCAGGTTGTCGCCGGATCTGGCGCAAGCCTCGATCCGAAATTCAAAATCAGCGCCGGTGAAACCTACACCCTCACCCTGCCTGATCCGGAGCCCGCCACGCCGCAGGGCGAGGATATTCCGCTCGACATTCTGTTCGAGGATCAACACCTTATCGTTCTTGTCAAACCTGCGGGTATGGTCGTCCACCCGGCACCCGGTGCCTGGTCGGGCACCTTGGTCAACGCCCTCATCCATCATTGCGGCGACAGCCTGTCCGGCATTGGCGGGGTTGCCCGCCCCGGCATTGTTCACCGGCTCGATAAAGACACTTCAGGCGTTATGGTGGTGGCGAAATCCGAAGTCGCACACACAGGTCTCGTCTCGCGCTTTCAGGCCCATGACATGGACAGGCGCTACCTCACCGTCACACGCGGCGCCCCGCGCCCGCTTTTCGGCCGCATCGAAACCCGGATTGATCGCTCAAATTCAGACCGCAAGAAGATGGAAGTCGTGCGCGAGAGCCGCCGTACTGCCTCTGCCGACTGGCACGAACCCGATGGCGACGGCTATGTCGAAAAGGGCAAAACCGCCATCACCAATTATCAGACGCTTGAAGGCTTTGGCGCGCTCGACGAAAAGTCAGGTCTTCCTGCCGCGGCACTCGTCGAATGCCGCCTCGAGACAGGACGCACGCATCAGATTCGTGTGCACATGGCCCATATTGGCGTGCCTGTGATTGGAGACCCGGTCTATGGCAAGCACAGAGGCATCAAGGCCTTTGGTGAGGGCGAAGCCTTTATCGAGGCCACGACTGCGGCCCGTAAGTTTCCACGACAGGCGCTTCACGCCTATATTCTCGGCTTTGACCACCCCGTCACCGGCGAAGAACTGCATTTCGAACAGGCCCCGCCGCCCGACATGGCGGAACTGATCGAAAAACTAAGGGCGATGTGATATGAAGTTTCGCTTTTAAAGCACTTCACGGAAGGGAGGGCATAGCCTTTTGAACTCACTCAAAAAAATTTCTACCACCAGATTCTGATAACCAAAAATCTAAATTGCTAAAATCGTCGTGGCTCAACTTGAATTGCGTCAAATCTTTATTTGTAAATTGCAGCCAGTCTCCGACCATCCTTTTTTGTAACACAGCAGGCAGCATCAGCGTATCATTGTAGCGGTCATTTGTATCAATAAAACTAGAAATCAATATTCCGTACAGTATTAACAACCTGGTCAAACCCATCTCATCAAAAGTTTCCCACTCTCTGTTTCTATCAAAATTGATTGGAAAACCACTGTTGCATACCGTTGTTTCATTATCTTCATTTAGAATTATTTGCGCGAAATTACTTCTTTCTTCGTCAGCCGCATAATTTTCCAACAAGTGTTTGAATTCCACATCTCTAGAACTACAGCTAATAAATCTTTTTCCTGATATTCTGGGCTTCTTTAAGCCTGCAGACCAATTCTTTCCCGAGCACCCAAATATCACGTCGCATTTATTTAGAAATTCAGCTGCACTGTAGTAAACATTTTTTACGTGGCTGTGTTTATTGAAGGTTGGCAACTCTAACCCTATCAATGAATCGCGTGACATTTCCAAGGACTTAGCAAGATTTTCACCAATAGCCCCCAACCCAACAATCCCTACGGTCCGTCCCTTGAAATCAAGCCCCATGGATCGAACTTTCCTTCCAACCGATGTTGAAATAATCGGTGCTTCGAAGATTCGCTTGGCAGCTGATCTCGCTACATCGACTTTAGGAATGCCTTGGGCACCTCGCTGGGGCCCTATTCCAGAGGCTGTATGCTGAACGGAAACAGTAGGAATATCGTATTTTTTGCGATACCCGTCCCACATTTTAGTGAGCAAGCCGCCGTCGTCTACGACTATAATACGGGGTCTTCGACGTCCCAATTTCCTGTTGTTGTGGAATATATCAACCACAGAATCACATGCACGTTTAAGAACAGGTGTCTGTGAATTGTCATACAGCCCTGGTCGATAAGAAACTGGGTTTGAGATTAAATGAATATTCAGTTTAGCAAGCTCCGCAAAAGAGCTCGATATCGTAGAATACGGCTTTGGAACCAAAACAATGTTTTCGGACTTGAACCCGAAATTTTTAATTAAAACTTGAAGCAGAATCACAAACGAAGGAAGGCAATGCGCTTGCATCAAAAGGATACATTGATCTAATGGAAGGTGTTGTTTCTGAACGTTTTTCAGCCCAAAAATGAGATCAATATCTGCCGTGAGCAGAAGGTCCTTCAACCTCTCTTTAGACTTAGTCGTGTCATCGACGGAACATTGTTGCTCGCCCTCAACCTTGCGCAATCAATTTCTCCCTCGCCGCGCCATTTCCAAATTCAACTGCAGCATATTACCGTTTGATTTGGTAAACCTTAAGCCTACCTCGTTTTCACCCGCGGCAGAAGAGGATAAAACAGAACCAAAGAAAGACCCAAAACTGCATTCGGCGAGCCTAATCAGACCTTGGTCGTCAAATTCGAACTGCGTGTACATTCTACCCTTAGAGTTCTTTCGATATTTCAACGCATCAAACAATGGCTCGCGGGTAGCGCCAATCTGAGCCTCGGACTCTTGAAATTTATCATCACTATACATGTTTTTCAGAGATTCCATTATCAGATCGATATCCTGCTCTCCTTCCAATATTTCAGAAAGTGGCAGAAAGCGAATACCAGTTCCTCGATTGGTTGGTACCAGTACATGAAAAGATTTATCTTCAGCTTCATTGTTAGGATTACGTAGGAAACTGCAAAATTTAGACGTCGGAAAAAGCTCTGTATCGTCGCAGGTCATCACATAAGAGTAGCGTTCTCCAAACAAACTACCTAAGATGCGTGTCCAGGTTTCGAATGCTTGGCGACGTCTCCGAATATCCAACTCAGAACTTCCGAACTTAGCGCCAAGCGCTTCCCGCCAGAAACCCTTGTAGTAATCGGACGATTGTGCAAGACGGTGTGCTGCGTAGCTAGCGAGCACCCGCATAAATTTTGAAGCAGGTTCAGGGGCAGCATAAGGTTGCTCGAAGACACCGATGTCTTGCAAAAAATCGCGATAAAAATACAGGACATCGACTTTCCAATCATTGCGGATATTCTTCCAAGCATTGAAAAGTTCTAGTGCATCAAACAGTGGCTTTTTACTATTCGTGAACTCTGTACTATCGAAGTTCTCGTCGTATTGATCCATTAAGGCTTTGCATCGTGGGACCGATGACCAGTCAAAAAGGGCGTGAATGTTTTTCGTTCCAGCGATAATGGTCCAAGGTTGAACTGGACGATCATCGCAATGTGTAGACCCATCGAACAGTTCGAAAAGTCCTATCGTTTCACCAGGGCCTAAAATCACCCGAATATCATCCATAGTGGTTAGTTTGTTACATGACGGGACAGTAACGGTAAGCGCATTGCTCACAACAAATCCGAACGGAAAGCCATGAGGTTGAAGAAGCTCAGGGCAATTTTCGAAGCTTGTTTGATCCGGTAAAAGCGGAGTCCCACGATCAGCAACCAACTCATGAAGCCTGTATCGGGAAATTTGGGCGACAATTCTGTCCAAAGGGACTTTCGAGTCCGATGAAGCGCTCTCAAGGAGGCCAGCAAGTTCGCGGCATTTATCGTGCTCTATTGTCTTAAGTATAGAAATCGCCGAGCCGAGACACACCGGCTCACACCCCCCCGCATTCGTTGCTTCCGCCACTTTCGTAATATCTCCCATTTTAAGGACAAAATGAATCCGCCCCGAAAAATCTCATTCTTTTTTTCTACGAAAAAATAACGTGAAGATTTTGTGTACGGGAATTCAAAATGGAAAACAACTGAGCGGTCTAAACTCAAAACCGATTTCTTTTTTGGTTTTTAGAATCACTGACGGAAATCTTTTTCGCTGATTCCTGAAGAAATTTTAGCCTCTTTTATCGGCCAAACGAACGAAAAAGTTAATTTCGGGTAGCGAAACACAACGGGAACGTTTTCGTAGATTTCCGCACGATTATGAGCCCCTTTGTTGGTCGCCAGTTTCAGAAAACTGGCTGAGCTCGAGATGAACGGCAATCTTCAACCTGAAGCTGCGCGAACATCTTTGATCGTTATGATGGTCGCTTTGTTGAATTTCTACGCGTCCCTAGCTGGATGCCGGATCGTTTGCAAGGCCAAATGCAAGAGGAAGACCATGTCAAATATTGCTCGTGTAGCTTGCTGCCTGATGTTTCTTATGATCGTTTCGACTTCCTTGAATGCCTCAACGTTGTACAGTCAATTTGTTCAGCCAGGCGACGTGCGTGGCCAAGATGTGCATGGTTGCGGCGACTTCCATTGCTCCAGAGGAAATCGTCGTCACGATGCCATTGACTTCGTGGTAAAGCCCGGTGCCCCCGTGCTTTCACCTATTACTGGAAAAATCAAGCGCATAGGCATCCCATATTTCAACGATGATCGGTACGATCTCATAGTTATCGAAAGTTCAGATGGCCTGAGGGTGAAGCTATTCTACATCTCTCCAATAGTGTCCAAGAATGAGTTTGTGGAACAAGGTGATCTCCTAGGATATGCGCAGGATATTACGGTTAAGTATCCCGGGATCACTCCACATATACATTGTGAGACTTATGTCGAAGGTAAGCGCGTAAACCCGAGACTTCTGTGAGGATGCACACCTGAAACAATACAACACTCATTGGACGCATTTAGATTGCGGGGTTTTCAGGTCGTCAAATATTGACTCGTGTAACCACCCCGTCACGGGCGAAGAACTGCATTTCGAACAGGCCCCGCCAGACGACATGGCAGAGCTGATCGAAAAACTGCGCGGCATGTCGAAATAACGCGACCGTGTCCTGACAGCAGGAACCTTGCCCGTTAACATGCGTAAGTCCGCTGAAAGGAATTCCAATGCGCACAGCTTTACTTTTTTCGTCTGCTTCTCTCCTGTTCGTGACGGCCTGCGCCGAGGCGCCTGAACCCGGCGAGCGCCAACAGGGGCAAGCGCCAACTCTGTCCGAAGTGATGGATCCTGACGGCTTTAATCCGTCTGGCAACAATGAAATCGATATACCCGGTCTGCCCGTCTCGTCGGACGAGTCCGAGGAGGTCGAGGCGTCGATGGAAGAGACCACCACAACGGAAGACACGCCCATGCTCGAGAATTTCTCAGCGGCAGGCAGCGTTGTTGGCGGCGAAGGTGACACCATTGGCGAAGTTCAGGTGAATGGCGGCCCGCATGGCATAGTTCTGCGTGTCACGCTGAATGAGGGCGCCCTGACACCGGGCTGGCATGGTCTCCATCTTCACCAGGTCGGCGATTGTTCAGATATTGGGGAGTTCAAACTCTCTGGTGGTCACGTCGGCAAAATCGAAGGCGGTCATGGCTTCATGAACCCCGAAGGCCCGGAAGGCGGCGATCTGCCCAACATCTGGGTCGCGGACAATGGATCAGCCGGATATGAAGCGTTTACAACCCTCACCACCGGAGAAGACCTGTTGGATGAGGACGCATCTGCCCTGATCATCCATGAAATGTCCGATGATTTCATCACCCAGCCGATCGGTGGCGCGGGCGCGCGCGTAGCGTGTGCTGTTATCAATTAAAATCAGAAACGGGGCTGAAACACAGCCCCGTTTTTTCCATCACGACAGACGACCCGACCGATCAGGCCGCATCCGAATTTTTGTGCATGGCCAGAAGCTGAGCCATAATATTGGACGATAAGGGCTTCTCGAATTCTACACCAGATTCCTTGTCACTCGACCATGCCGTTCGGGCTTTCACCTGACCAAGATTTCCAGGCAATTCAACCTCGAATTCTCCGCCAGTGGCTCCGACGACACGCGCGCCAGTCTGTGACAGGTCTGTCATTCGGGTTTGCAGCGGCTTGCCAGAACCTTTCACCACAATCTCCTGATCGGTCGGCGATCGCGGTGCTTTGCGGCTATCTGCGGCGTCCACAGCTTTTTGGACAATTTTCGGAATGGACTCATTTGCCGTGCGCGAGGCACTCGCCATGTCCTGAACCCGACCGGCAATCTCCGAAGCGCCAGCCGAGGTTTCGCGTGTTGTGTCGGCAAGCGCGGCGACCTTGCTGGCAACGACTTCAATGGCCGCTCTGTTGGAGTTCAGGAAGTTGGCAAAACTGTCGGTGGAGGCGCGCTGCTCTTCGACAGCGGCAGCGACCGATGAGGTCACACCACCCAGCGTTTCAATCGATTCGGAAATCCGATTGATCGCATCAACGGCTGTTCCGGTTCGCTCCTGGATCTGCTTGACGCGCTCCGTAATCTGGGTCGCAGACTTGTTGGTCTGAGAGGCAAGCTGTTTGATCTCGGACGCAACAACCGCAAACCCTTTGCCATGTTCACCGGCACGCGCTGACTCAATTGTTGCGTTCAGGGCCAGCAGGTTTGTCTGGTCAGCCAGCTCCGTGATGACGCGAACAAAGTCACCAATCTGCTGGGTGGCTTCGTTCAGGTCTTCCACACAGGATTTCGAATCTGTCGCCATGACCACCGCATCGCGGGCCAACTGATCACCCCGGACAATGCTCTCGGCGACTTCCTGGATAGCGGCATTGAGCTCAGCTGCCAGATCAGATGCGCGCTGTGTGTCCTCCAGTGAAGACGACGTCGCCGCATTGGCATTGTCTGCGTTCGACATGGCATCTGACAGCGTGCTCTGAATCCGGGACGCGGTTTCGACAAGGGAGTCAGCCACCGTAACGATATCCCGCACGCTTTCGCCCGTCGCCGTTTCCACTTCATTGGCCATTTGTGACAACACTTTTCGACGCTCATGCAGCGCTTCTTGTTCGTTCCGGCGATTTTCTTCAACCAATTGCTCCCGCTGAGCTGACATCATCATGAATTGCTGCGCAGCACTCGCCAGAACACCGATCTCGTCTCCGCGATCCGTACCGGAAACCTTCACATCCAGATCCCCTTTCGCGAGACGGTCCAGATTGTCCGTGATCTCTTTCATCGGGCCAACAATATTGTTGATGAGGAAATAAGCGAACACGATTGCAGGCAGAACAACCAAAAGCACCATGACGCCGATCAGCGCGACACGCAGATCGGTCGAGGCTTTCACGGCCATTGCGCGCTGCCCGATTGAAGCGAGCAGCGCATCTTCCAGCGCTTTCAGCTCGTTGATACGCCGGGTCGTCAGATCAAACCATTCTGAACTGGTATATCCATTCAGCTCGCCGCCATAACCGGCCTGGATCAGTCGTTCGCGCGCCGTATCGACCTGACTGGAAGACTGTCCGGCCAGGAGGGTTTCAAGACGCGACGTCCACTCGACTGGCATGGTGTTTCGAAATTCATCGAACATGCCGACTTGTTGCGAAGCCAGGCTCATGATCGCCTGATGGCGCGCTGCGGGCATTTCAGACGAAGAAAACGCAGCATTGCCTTGAGCGCGCTCAAGGCCTGCAGCCTCCTTCGCCCGCATCAGACTGATCAGCCCGGTCATTTCAGTGGACATTTCAGTCGTCGCAATCAGGCTGAGCTCGTCCTGAACCAGCCGGATCAAAGCATTTACGATCTCAGTATACGCCCCTACAGATTGTGGCACGCCAAGCTGAAGCGTTCCCACCTGATTGCGATGGCGCTCTAATCCGTCCAGCAATCGGTTCACGGTTTGCAGATGCGCTTTCTGCTCCTCGGTGTGAAACAGGTTTTCAGCCCGCTCCGCCGCTGATATGAAGTTTGCGAGCGCTGCATTGGTGGCCTGTTTCTGCTCGGTGAGGCCCTCAGTCTGCACATCACCTCCCTTGCTGCTCACAAAGCCCGCCGTACGGCCGCGCTCCTTCTGAAGCTCATGCACAAGATCGCTCAGATCGGTTGTGAACTGCGTGACCTGAACGGTCTTGCTCATTTGCCGGGAGTGCTGAAACTCCCCCCAGCCAAATAGGCCTGCGAAAATCGTCAGCGCCAGAATTGGCGGCGCAGACGCCAGAATGAGCTTGTTTTGAATCGAAAGCGAAGACAGGAATCTGGAAAACAAGAGAACTCTCCTGAAGGAAACTGAACAGGGCAATTCTTAAGTTCTGGCACGTATCGGTTAACGACATTCTATTTTTGCGCGATAAATATCGCTAACAAAACCTGAATATCCTCATCCGGAACCCCGCGAAAAGTGCGTGATAGGGCTTCTTTTCGGCTATTCGTAACCTATATCAGCTTCGGCTGCGGTCATCTGACGCATCCGGAATCGCAGGGGTATCGCATGCTTTTTGGATATTCCTTATAATAGCCTGAAACCTCTGATGGTCGTCACGTGTTGAGACTATGAGAGCTATTCAAGGGAGAGTAATAATGGCTGGGACATCAATTGCGCTGTCGCCGGAACAGGGTCTGTCACGCTATCTGACAGAGATCCGCAAATTCCCTATGTTATCGAAAGAAGAGGAATTCCTGCTCGCCAAGCAATGGCAGGAGCATGAAGCCACAGAAGCCGCCGAGAAAATGGTGACCTCACACCTGCGCCTCGTGGCCAAGATTGCGATGGGATATCGCGGCTATGGGCTGCCAATGGCGGAAGTCGTGTCCGAGGGAAATGTCGGCCTGATGCAGGCCGTGAAGAAATTCGATCCCGACAAAGGATTCCGTCTGGCCACCTATGCCATGTGGTGGATCCGGGCTGCCATCCAGGAATACATCCTGCGCAGCTGGTCACTGGTGAAACTTGGCACCACGGCTGCTCAGAAAAAGCTCTTCTTCAACCTTCGCCGCATTAAAGGCGAGATAAATGCCATCGAGACCGGCGACCTCCGCCCTGAGCAGGTGACGGAAATCGCCACGCGCCTCAACGTGACCGAAGATGAAGTCATCTCGATGAATGGCCGTATGTCCGCATCGGACGCCTCCCTTAACGCTCCCATTGGTGGCGCGGATGGCGATGGCGAATGGCAGGACTGGCTCGAGGATGACGATAGTCCCGGTCAGGCGCGCGAGTTTGCCGATCGTCAGGAATTCGAAGCCCGCATGACCTTGCTTGAAAAAGCCATGCAGGATCTGAACGATCGCGAAAAGCACATCATCACAGAACGTCGCCTCAAAGATGAGCCCGTGACGCTGGAAGACCTGTCCAAGGTCTACAATGTCTCCCGCGAACGGATCCGTCAGATCGAAGTCCGCGCCTTCGAGAAGCTCCAGAAAGCCATGATGCGCAATGCCAAGGAAGAAGGTCTTCCGCTCGGCGCATAAGGGCGTTCAGAATTTTCTCAGAGAATTATGGAACAACTTCCCCACTCGCACGTTAGAGGCGCCATAAGGTGGGGAAGTTTTTTATGACAATTGACAATAATCAGTCTGTGTCCAGCGCCATCGCGCCCGACACTGAAGCCGTGAAACCTGTTGCGCCTGCCAACAAGGAACCTCAGGCCGTCTCAAAACATATCATCATTCAGCCAGAAGCTCAGATTGACGGCGACAGCTATCTCGCCAGTCTGGCCAGTTCGCTTCATTCTCCCTCGGTTTGACCGCAGCCGCGCAACTCTTAAGAATTCCTAACGCGTTTGGGAACCAATCCCCTGCTGGATCGTAGATTTGGCAGGAGATTTGCTCATGAAAGCTATTCTTACACTCGCAACGGCGGCGTCAGCGCTGGTGCTCAGCCCGATTGTGTCTGCTGATCCGACAAAAGAAGACCTGCTCGCCGCAACTTTGCCTGCGCCCGATATGACTTATGATCGCGGCGAAGTTCTGCCCGTTGAGTATGGCGTGCGTGACTGGGAGGATTATTACGCCTATGGCCTGCCCGCTGCACCCGCCGGGATGAGCTGGGTGCTCGTCGATGAAGATGCCTATCTGGTTGATCCGACGACCGGCAAAATCGATCTCGTGATGGAAAACATCATCTACGATCAGCCAATGAGTTAAGTATGACATCCGGCTTGTCTGTTCAGGATAAAGCGACACGGCTCACCATACGGCCCTATTGACCCACTGGAACAAATCTCGTCCATAGCGGTGCGAAAGGGGACGAGATGACCGCAAACCCAATACTCATTTCGACTCCGGATGATCCGCGCATTGCAGACTATACGCAAATCCGCGAACGCGATCTGACGGGCCGGGATGGCAAATTCATCATTGAGGGCAAAGTCACCCTTGAGGTTGCCCTCTCCCGCTCGGCCTTTGAAATTGAAAGCCTGCTCCTCTCAGAAAAACGGGCAGACTCCTATCTGCCGCAAATTTCGGATCAGATCGGAGAGCGGCCTGTTTATATCGCCAGCCAGTCTTTGATGGACACGGTTGCAGGCTTCCCGGTCCATCGTGGAATTCTCGCAATTGGCAAAAAGCCCACCACCACGCCTCTGGCTGACTGGCTATCCGCCCTTCCCGATGTCAAAACACTCGTGGTCTGTATCGGTCTTTCAAACCATGACAATGCTGGCGCGGTGTTCCGAAACGCAGCGGCACTCGGCGGAGATGCAATCATCCTCGACGCGGAAAGCTGCGATCCGCTCTATCGCAAATCCATTCGCGTTTCGGCAGGTACGGCCCTCTGGCTCCCCTTTCACCATGGCGGTCAGCCTGCAGAGATTTTCGCTGCGCTGAAAGCGAATGGCTTTGCGCTCTGGGCGCTCACCCCGCGCGCCGACGCTTTATCCCTCTATACCGCCCCACAACCCGATCGGCTGGCGCTTATACTTGGTCCGGAAGGCCCGGGCCTGTCTGATCATCAGATTGCCTCGGGCACACCAATCCGCATCCCCATGACATCAGAGATCGACAGTCTGAACGTCGCCACAAGCTTGGCGATAGCGTTATCATCACGCCTTTCAACAGGGTGAACGCGGTCATTAGCAGCGCGAGCGATCGAAATCATTATCCGTTTTTGAAATGCTTTTTCGAAACGGGGGACTCACAATGACCATGGCGATCAATCGAGGCGACCTGCTCGGCGCAGGTCTGAAACTCGGCGTAAGCGGACTGTTACTGACAAGCCTGGCACCGGCGCTCTCCTCCTGCAGTCAGCCGACCGAAGACTTCCCCACGAGTACGGATGAATTCGATATCTGGCGCGAAATGCGTGCAGCCATGCGCACCAGTCCCGACCACACGCTCGCCCGGTCGAAAGCTCTGGTCACGGCTGGCGACCGGGATGCGATTTTCCGATTTGTTCGCGACGAAATTCGACTCATGACCGGCAGCACGCAACACTTCCGCAATCATGATGTTCAGCATTTTTGCTATCACGGATGCAGATGACCCGGTCTCGCACATGATGCGATCCAGCGATGTCGCACCGCGAATTCTGTTCCTCGCCGATGACTCGCTCTCCATGCCACAGGCGTTTCGCGGCGAAGGGCCGAAAATGGTGGCGCTGAAAGACCGTGTCGCAGAGATCGCCAAAACCATTCACCCGAACGCACAAGTTCAACTGATCAGAACCAATTCCAATCTCTGGCAACATCTGATGCGTCATTCGAGCGACGCGTATAATCTCATCGTCTATGCCACAGATGGCGGTGTCGGCGGCCGCAAGCCCACACCCGGTGACATTGAAAAGCTCCGACGCGGACCAAAACAGATCGTCATCCCCTTCATGATGCGCACCGGCCGCCTGTCTGGTGAAGACTTCATGATCAATGAACGCGGGCTTCGCGTGGCATTGTTCTCCACGCATGGCGTGGTCAACACGGATAAGGCCGTAATCCGCTCGGATATTCTCCCCTTCGCCGAGCCCATGATTTACACGCCCAATAAAGAGCGCCTGCTCGAAATTGCCTTCGAGACCTCAATGGGCCTCGCCATGGTGGAAACAGGTGTGTTCGATACCAACACCTATACGATGTTGCAGGGCAAGAAACTGGTGCCAGTCGACTATAATGCCTTTGAAGCCGCCGGGCTGGAGAAAGAAGAAATCGGTGCTTGGCGTACCCTATCGCGCGAGATCAGGAACATGTTTTCTGGCGGGGTCATCGCGCTAACTGCAGAGGGCGGCGAAACACGAGCGGTCTGGGCAATTTGCCGAAAGACCGGCCAGATCTATGGCCTCCTGCCCGACGCCACAGGTGGGGGCAACTCCGTCGAGCGGGTGAAGGCCCAACTGGCGGAGGTCGATCGTGTGGTCTTTTATATGAACCTTCTCATTCTCGCGGCCGGTATGGCAGGAGGCCTGCCCGGCGTAGCGGGTGCAGGCGCTGCAGCCTCGCTGGGTGTTGTCGCCATTTATGGCCAGTTCCTCGGTCGACTTTATGCTGCAGTGGCGATCACCATCATTCTGATGGACAGTTCTGGCATCAGACCGGCCGTCCGAAAGGCGGTGGCGGGCACCGTGTGCGAGCTCAAAAAGCACATCACGCTCACCATATTCGGCGCTGTCGGAAAATGGGTAGATCGCGCCGTTGCGCTCTATACCGTCGCAGACAGCGTCTCGACGATCACAGGCAAGAAACTGCCGATCAATTATTCCTGCTCGTTTGATTGAGGTATTGGCTGTCGGCGGGCTCTGGTCCGCTCCTTTACCTGCCGAGTAACTCGAGCAACTTGAAATGCATCTCACTCGCCCAGATTTCATAGCCCTTGGTGTCAGGGTGAGTTGAGTCAGCCCAGGCGCCATCCAGCAGAGCCCCCTCATCATCAAGCAGCGCATCCCAGATTTCGAGGTGATAAACCCGCTCCTGATCCGCCAGTTCTGCAATCCCGCTATTGATAGAGGCGACTTTTTTCCAAACATCTGACTCCGGTCCACCGCGAGGAAAGATCGACAATAACAGGATTTTGGCGTCCGGCTGCCTTGAGGAAATCTCTCTCAGAACCGCTTCAATTCCCGCAAGGATCTCGTCCGTACCGTCGGCTCTCACATTGTTCGTGCCAATCATCAGAACAATGACTTTCGCAGAAAATCCTTCGAGCTCACCATTCTGCAACCGCCATAGAAGATGCTCAATGCGATCTCCGGCAATTCCAAAATTTGCTGCATTCATATCGCCATAATATTCCAGCCACACGCTTCGCCCCCTATCGGGTCGAGTGAAATAATCTGTGATGGAATCTCCCAAAAACAAAAGGTCAATCTCGCCGCGTTTCGCAACTTCAAGAAAACACTCATGCTTTGGCCTGGCCCCAGCACGAATAAGTTCAGCTTCATAGGGTTTCGGTCGGTCCTGAGCGGAACCGTTTTGCTCGCTATTCGGCGCGCTCCGGAATGTCGCTTTCACCCATTGCCGCAATGCTCCGAAATGCCGGGCTTTATTGGCGCAGGCTGGCCGAGAGTCCGGAGATGGATTGGACGGGCCCGTGGGCGCTCCGGGAGGCGTCCAGAGCGTCAGAAACACAATCGCTCCGGCAAGAACAATCAGGCCGAGCGTTCCGATTTGCCATTTCCGCCATCGATGACCCAAAGCGCTTTTACTCCAAATTTGAAAAACCTATGCCGGTCGAAGCGTTTGACCGTCTGACTCTATGGCGCCTCAACTATTCCGCCAGGTCCATCAGAGAGTTGATGTCATCTTCGATCTCATTTGCCCAGATCACATAGCCCTCCGGCCCCGGATGCACGCCATCCGCCCAGGCGCCCTCCTTCAGCGCCCCATCTGCCTCCAGCAAGGCCGGACCGTCGATATCGGCAGGCAAACTCGGCATGCAATTTCTGTCGAAATCAGATTGACGAAGCCCCGCCCTTTGTGATTTATGACCGCTTCCCGAAAGGCAGAGCCTTTTACCGGTCCGGGCGGTTAGCTCAGCGGGAGAGCACTACGTTGACATCGTAGGGGTCACTGGTTCAATCCCAGTACCGCCCACCATTTTTTATTCAAATAAAACAATACATTATACGCATTCTCGCGCACAAAGCGGCGAGACCGCGGCACTTATTTTCTATAAATAATTCAATGACTTAAAGATTGTGCAGAATTTGCACAGGTTTTCGTAATCGCATTTGAACGTCTTGGTTGTATTCGTCGAAGTATGAACGCGACATCCAACATTCGAATTAAAAAGCATTACGAGTTTGTCGCGGACGGCATCTACATATTTCAGCGTTTCAACAAAGCATACGCCAATAGCCGCGGCATTTATCAGATGTACGCCTATTTCGAAGGCCAAGAGCATCGATGCAGTCTGAAAACGCAGGACCACAGAATTGCTCTCGAACGCGCGTTCGAACAATACAACATCATCAGGAAACGCATCCTGTTAGGACAAGCCATCAAGAGCGTGTCATTTGACGTTCTTTGCGACGAATATCTGAAAGCGCGAAGATCTCTGATCAGCAAGAAAGCACCTGAACAGGATTGGAATTCTGACTATCATCGGCTCATCGTCGAGGCCTATTATCGCAAGTTCTTCTACGCCAAGCTCAAATTGAATGATCTGAGCAAACTCTCAGACGGCATGGTCGAAGACTATCTGAACTGGCGCATGTATGATCAGAAGTTCAAAGCCGGGAAAATCAAAGCGCCACCAACTGCAAAGACACTAAACAGAGAGCGCGTCGTATACATCGCTTTGATGAATTTTGCTGTGAAACAGCAATGGCTCATTCCTGAAGGCGTCCCGACATTTGAGTGGCAAAAGCAGCTTCCATCTGAAGACAAACCATTTGCGGCATTCTCTCGCACGGCCTACCGCTCTTTAAGGCTGCACTCGCGGCTAGCACATCTCGAAGCACAAAAGTCTGAACACCTTACGGATGAAGAGAAGGAGATGGCGTATCTCCTGAAAGAGTACATTCTCTTCATGGTCAACACCGGGATCAGACCAGGCAAAGAGACACGCGACATCAAGTGGCGGCACGTCGACTTTAAAAAAGAAACACTGCTTGTCGTACGAGGCAAAACACGCTCGCGCACCATTCCACTATTTCCTACCGCAGTGGTGGTTTTGCAGCGAATGCGGAATAGAGCCGATGCGCATTGCAACGCTCTGGGAAAGACGCTGAGCAAGGATGACTTCGTCTTGGTCTGCCCCACTGCGGTGGTCCACCGTTTATGTTAGTCCGGCGGTTTCCACGTAGCAGCGATCATGCTGCTACCTCCACATGGTAAGGCAGGATGAT
>NZLU01000068.1 GCA_002692725.1 Ponticaulis sp.
ATATTAAAACTCCAGCATCATCGTGAGATTCAGCTCTGCAAACTGCAGGCGCTTTAAAATAGCAGCAGGGGATTTATCAATCGTCTCCGGATAAGTTGCAGAGAATTTAACGATCTCTTTGCCAAGGCCGGAAAGAAGCAGGCCGGACGGGCTTGCTTCGTCGCTGAAAACTCCCAGCTCAGGATAAACAGGCCACATTGCGGGCTGATTTGACACCTGTTTCACAGCTCACATCCTTTTTTAGTGTCGGCCATCATGTCGATCAGTTCGTTTGCGCGAGCCAAACTGAATACACCCAGATAGCGGACGGAACGGTCCATAAGCACGCGCATTTTCAGATCGTATTCAAAATTGTTGGCTCGCACGATTGCGCGGACAGTCCACTCTTTTACGTTCGCCAGGTCTGCCACATCGACCATGGTCAGGTACGTGGTGGGCTCTTTACCTTTAAACAGGGCGATTTCTTTTTCTTCCCAAAGCGGGCATGGCATACCATCAACAACGCACTGTTTGGCGCGTTCCGGGAGCTGGCGCAGCTTCAGGCGCTTGCGAAAAGTGGATCCTGAAATGGAGAGCTCACGGCACGCCTGCAGAAACGTCATATAGCCTTTTGGCGGAGTAAAAAACTCAACCGGCGCCTGGTGCGCTGGCAGAGGAACCGTTTCACTGTTGCCCGCGATGGTTTTAATCTTGCCGCCGCGCTTCATAAATTCGGCTATCTGCTCTTCCAGTTCGTCACGGTGCGGGTTTTTATGGTGAGGTGAAGGAATGGCTACGGGCTGGTTATTAAAGAGCATCAGACTGCCTCCTCTACTGCTTCGATGGTCATGTTTGCAAGTTCGATCTCTGCCGCTTCATCAGCGATGGATTCATTCGTTTTGAGTGCAGACGGCAGCGGCTTGCCCGGTACTTCTTCATTGATCAGGGCGCAGATCTCTTTAAACATATCGACGTAAAGCATGAGGGCGACTGACGCCGATTCCGCGTAAACCTCATCCACCGGTTGAATGTTTTCCTGCTCATTCTCCTGCTCATTCTCCGGCTCATTATCATCTGCCATGGCTTTAATCGATTTAATCTTTAAGCCGGGGTCTAGCGTCAGCAGATACAGTTTCCGGAAGTTCAGGCGGATGCGATTTACCTGTGATCCGAATTTCAGGGCCTGAATCAGACCGAGCTCATCATTTCCGCAGCTCAGGTCGATGCCACTCACTGAAATAACGCTCCCATCAGAACCTTCACCCTTCAGGACCAAACTGGACGCCAGGTCAAAGTTATTGAACGAACCTGGTACCCCTTCCAGATGGCTACGCAGGCGACTGGTCAGCGCCATTTTTTGATCTTTTCCATGTGGCTGGACGCGGTGCAGCTTTTCAAACAGCTTCGACAGAGCGCGGATTGCTGTCTTTGTGGTGCCGTCAGATCCGGAAACAAAAGTAACCCCGGTATCGTAGTGGTACAGGATTCGGGCACTGTCGTATTTGACGGGCATGTACCGAGCAATAGCGGCAATAACTTCGTTACGGATGCCTTCCTCAACTGCGTTAGTCATTTCAACGCCGTTGCTGATCGCTTCTTCAACGCGCTTTTCCGTTTCAGCGTTCAACACGCTGCGATTCAGCTCACGGTGAGCGGTCAGCACTTCAACCATAAATCCGCCCTCAAGCGGGGTTACATATCGCTTGGTGATGCCGTTGCGCATAAAAGCGCTCATGCTGAATTCAGTGTCGCCGATGCTTTCACGACGAAAGCCAGGCTGATCTTCAATCAGCAACTCAATATCTTTGCCCGCAGGCAGATCGGCGACAAAGGCTGTAAAGTTTTTAAGTTTGAACATCATCAGTTACCTGCAGTACGGTTAATTATTCCGGCACTTGCCTGAATCCTTCAGGCCCCCGGCAGCCGGCTCCGGGTCAGGGTGCTCCTGTGGAATGGGCACTCAAGGAATGCCCATTTCGCAGAAATACACCGGGGTTATTGAGCCTTCGACAGGTCAACGCCGAAGCTGACCAGAATGTCGGTCAGTTCATCCTGAGCGTCGGCATCAATGCCTTTCACGGTGCAGAAGTGGTTGAGTGCAAGGCCCAGCGTGCGCGGGATATGGTCGGTTTCCGGCTTGGCTTCAGCCGCTTCAGCCGCTTCAACCGCTTCAACCGCTTCCGGCTCTTCCTGCACTTGCGGGGCTGCTGCAGCCATCATTTTTGCCTGCTCTGCCAGCATTGAAAGTTGCTGCAGAGCAACATCAATAGCGGCCTGTGCTTCTGCTTCACGGTCCGCGAAATTTGACGTTGGCAGGTTGCTCAGGCGGTCGATTTCGTTGCGGATTTCCTGCTCTGGCTTGCCGAAGAAGTGGGTAGGCATCATTCGGATAGCGCTGATTGCATCCGTGATTTTCTGAGCCTCGCGTACTTTCTCCAGCTCTGCTTCTGCCTTAGCTTTTGCCTTTTCTGCCAGCTCAAACTGGATGCGCTCATCCAGCATGACTGCCAGGCGGTCACGGGCTGCAGCCTGTGCCTCAATCGCTTCGCGCTTCAGATCGTAGAAATCGTTTTCAGTGTCGATTGCTTCCAGCGACTCCAACAGCTCTGCAATACCTTCTGAGTTCATGCCTTGGGCGCGGGTAGTGAATGCCTTAATTGCGTCCACTTTCTTTTGCAGTCGGGCAATGCGCTCTTCTTTTTCACGCTTCAGGCGGTCATCCCAGCCTTTTTTAAGCGCTGCCAGTGGCGCCTCAATTTTTTTAATTTCCGCTGTAATTCGCTTAGCTTCGTTATCAATGGCCCTGCCGGCGTCAAGATATGGCTGCTTGATTTCTTTGCGCGCAGACTCGATAGCAGTACGGGTGCTGCTCAGAGTTTTTGCGCCGGCTTTAAACCAGTCATAGTTATCGTTAGTTACTTCAGCAGGCAGGGTGCCGTACTGCTCGCGCAATGCGGCCAGGCCCGCTTCAGTTTTAGTAAAGAGCTCGATATTCACCGAGTCAGTAGCTGGGTCGTAGGCGTTAAAGTTTTCCATTATTTAATCCTCATCGTTTTGTTTAAGAACTTCGTTTTTGCCGGGGCATCCGCCATTGCTGCAGCGGGTACCGATACGGTTTTGTGTGACTTCACCACAGGTGTTGCATACCACGTCGGTGATAGGTGAAATTGCATCAAGGCGAGCGTTGTAGGCGTCGTGAATGGGCTTCAGCACCTTCGTTTTGTCTGCCTTAATCGTAAGAAGGCGGCGCTCAATCTTTTGCAGTTGAGCGTTATAATGTGCCTTCAGTGCGGCAGGGCTCTGGATGGTTTCGAAAGCTGCGATTGCAGAGTCGATAACCTCTTTTACTTTGCTGATCTCTTCTGCTTTCTTTTCATCCGCTTCATCTGCAGCAGCGATCTTTTCCTGAGCTTTCTTTTCTTTCACAAAGTTAGGATCAGAGAACTCACTCATGAATACATCTGCAGAGAATCCCAGCATCGACAGTGCTTTTTTCAGGGCATCTGTCACGCTTTTTTTCGTCACTTCAGAATCGGACTTAGGACCATGAGCGGTGTTAAAGATATATTCTGTGTGCCCATAGCTGGTGAATTCGGCACGCTGATTGGTTTCCGGATGCATATACCAAAACTTGATTTTTGCGGTGTGGTTGACTTCTTTACACACCTCGGCGTTGTTCACAAAAATAGGGACACCATCACGAAAGAACTCTTCAATGTCGTCGAAGCCCCAGCCGATTGCATACGGTCCGAATAATTTGGTGGCCTGCTCAAACATGTAATAGCTGACGATGCTTGTAACGTCACGACCACCATAGAAATTGGTTTTCGTGCGATTGGTCGGGGTCTTATCGACCTGGCTCCAGATCAGCATATTTTGATTTTCGGTATTAGCGCTCATTTCGTTGCTCCTTTAACAAGTGCCAGCGTCATAAGGTAAATGGATAACTTCAGGGAGCCCGTGGTTATCGGCCTGACGGACCCGCTTGCGACTTTCACGGTCCACTTTGAGCGGGTCCGCACCGCCGTTATCTTTTCCCGGGATA